>NZ_CP199812.1:4800000-6399255 GCF_052695805.1 Achromobacter sp. NCFB-sbj8-Ac1-l
CAGCCAGCCGCCGCGTGCCGCATCCACCGGCGACCCCGGCAGCATCGCCGACGCCGCCGCCATCACGTCGCGCATCGAGCCTTCGATATCGATGCGGCCCTCGACGTAATCCTGCCCCAGCACGCCGACCGCGCCTTCGGCCAGGTGGGCCAGCGCCGTCTTGTCATGCGTGACGAAGCGAACCCGCGGGTCCGGCGGCCCCACGACGGTGCCGTCGGGCAGCACGAGCTGGACGGTCACGGGCAAGGCCTGGAGCTTGCGTTCCACAACAGACAACAAAGGACTCACAGCATCTCCTCTGAAATACGTACGGACACGCCAGACTGTATCGGAAATCTATTGCCATTTGCGTGTAAGGTGCCCCGTGATACAGTCATCGGCTCGGTGCAAATCGCGCAATAAAGCGCGACGCGCCCTGTGCCTCGCGCCGTGTTCCCCGCGCGATCCTTCGCGATCCACATGCCCCCAACACTCTCATCCCGCGGCTCCCTGCCGGGCTGGCTCATTCTCATGGGCGCCCTGACGGCAATCGGCCCCTTCGCCATCGACATGTACCTGCCCGCGTTCCCCACGATCGCGGCAAACCTGGGCGTGCCGCGCGGCGACGTCGAACGCACGCTGGCCGCCTACCTGATCGGCCTGGCCATGGCACAGGTCTTCTACGGCCCGATGGCTGACCGCTTTGGCCGCAAGCCGCCGCTGATGGTGGGGCTGGCGCTGTTCATGATTGCGTCGCTGGGCTGCGCGCTGGCGGGCTCGGTCGAGGCGCTGACCGGCTGGCGGGTGGTGCAGGCGATGGGCGGTGCGGCCGGCATCGTCATCCCGCGCGCGGTCATCCGCGACCACTACGAAACCCACGAGGCGGCGCGCGCGATGTCGCTGCTGATGCTGATCATGGGCCTGGCCCCCATCCTGGCGCCGCTGGCCGGCGGGCAGTTGCTGGCCATCACCAGCTGGCGCAGCCTGTTCTGGGTGATGCTGGCCGGCGGCGCCATGCTGATGGCCGCCGTCGTCCTCATCATGAAAGAATCGCTGGCGCCCGAACGCGTGGTGCCGCTGCGCTGGCAGACCATCCTGCAGAACTACCGGGCGCTGTTCGCCCACCGCGGCTTCATGTCGCACAGCCTGGCCGGCGGCTTCGGCCAGGCCGGCATGTTCGCCTACATCATCGGTTCGCCGCGGGTGTTCATCGAGCTCTACGGCGTCGACCCCAAATACTATGGCCTGCTGTTCGGCACCAATGCCCTGTCGCTCATCATCTGCTCGCAGATCAGCGCGCGCCTGTTGCGCACCCACACGCCGCGCCAATTGCAACGCCGCGCCCTGACCACGCTGGCCGCGGCCAGCCTGGCCGCGGTCGGGCTGACCCTGGTCGGCTGGATGACGCTGCCGCTGCTGATGGCCTGCCTGATCTGCTATATGGGCAGCCAGGGCTTCGTCAATCCCAATTCGGCGGCGCTGGCGCTGTCGGACCAGGGCAAGCGCCTGGGCGCCGCGTCGGCGCTATTGGGGACGCTTCAACTGTCCTGCGGCGCCCTGGCCGGTTTTGCCGTCAGCGCCTGGCAGACCGATAGCGCGCTGCCCCTGACGACCACCCTGGCGACCTGCGCCTGCCTGTCCTGGATCTCGGGCCGCGTGGCGCAATCGCACACCGCCTAGCCCTATCGCTTGATTTGTCTGGCTTTTTCGTATTAGAATCTACGTCTTCACATGAAGTTTCCCGTGCTGGACTACTATGCTTTGTAGTTCAACACTCTGACCCCCAAACCGCGCATGTTGTGCAGGCGGATGGCAGGCAGCGGGTATAAGCACTGGGCGGAATCCCAGGCAGCGGGCGAAATCCCGGTTGTTCCAGATTCCCCCTCATCCACTAAGACTGGGTGGCCGGCAGAATGCTGCAGCATGCAGCGTCCACAGCCCGGCGGCTGAAACCCTGTCTACTCCCCCGGCGATGCGCGCAAGAACGACATAAAGAGGTGCATCCATGGCACGCGTATGCCAAGTGACCGGCAAAGGCCCGATGGTGGGCAACAATGTTTCGCACGCGAACAACAAGACCAAGCGTCGCTTCCTGCCCAACCTGCAATCGCGCCGGTTCTGGGTTGAAAGCGAAAACCGCTGGGTGCGCCTGCGCGTCTCGGCCAAGGCCATTCGCACGATCGACAAGAACGGCATCGACGCCGTGCTGGCCGACATGCGTGCCCGCGGCGAACTGGCCTAATCGGCCCCCCGCCAATCTGACATACTAGGAGCACGACATGGCCAAAGGTATCCGCGAAAAGATCAAGCTCGAGTCGACTGCCGGCACGGGTCATTTCTACACGACCACCAAGAACAAGCGCAACATGCCCGAGAAGATGCTGATCAAGAAATTTGATCCGGTCGCTCGCAAGCACGTGGACTACAAGGAAACCAAGCTGAAGTAATTCAGCCGGTATTCCGCGAGTCGAAAAGGCCCTGCATCGCAGGGCCTTTTTCATTGGCACCTGGCGCGGCGTCCCCTAGGCGTTTTTCCCAGGATGGCCCGTTTTCCTTGGCGAGCGGCGTCGCCCATGCTTCAATTGGGCCGAAACCGACCCCGCGCCGGCCATCGTCACCCTGCCCGGCGCGGCTTCATTCAAGCCCTCCAGCCTGCGATACCCGCCATGCTCCGTCCCTGCCTGACCCTGCTGCGCCGCGCGCTCGCCCCCGCGCTCCTGGCCCTGGCGCTGACTCCGGTCGCGTCCGCCAAAGACTCGGAACCGCCGATCCGCATCGGCGAGATCAACAGCTACAAGGCCATCCCCGCTTTCCTGGGCCCCTATAAAAAGGGCTGGCAACTGGCGCTGGAAGAGGTCAACGCGGCGGGCGGCGTGCTGGGCCGCAAGCTGGAAGTGATCTCGCGCGACGACAACGGCAACCCCGGCGACTCGGTGCGCGCCGCCCAGGAACTGCTGGCGCGCGAAAAGGTGGACCTGCTGTTCGGCGGCTTCCTGTCCAATACCGGCCTGGCCCTGACCGACTTCGCCAAGCAGCAACAGGTGTTCTTCCTGGCCGCCGAACCGCTGACGGACAAGATCACCTGGCAGGAAGGCAACCGCTATACCTACCGCCTGCGGCCATCCACCTGGATGCACGTGGCCGCCCTGGCGCCCAAGGCGCTGGCGCTGCGCAAGAAGCGCTGGGCCATCGTCTACCCCAACTACGAATACGGGCAGTCCGCCGTGGCCACCTTCAAGGCCATGATGAAGTCGTTCCAGTCCGACGTCGAATTCGTGGCCGAACAGGCCGTGCCGCTGGGCAAGGTGGACGCGGGCGCCGTGGTGCAGGCGCTGGCGGACGCCAAGCCGGACGCGATCTTCAACGTGCTGTTCGCCGCCGACCTGACGCGCTTCGTGCGCGAAGGCAACACCCGCGGCCTGTTCGAGAACCGTGCCGTGGTGTCGGTGCTGTCCGGCGAACCGGAATACCTGGAACCGCTGGGCGCCGACACGCCCACCGGCTGGATCGTCACCGGCTACCCCTGGTACGCCATCGACACCCCCGCCAACAATGCCTTCGTCGAGGCCTACCGCAAGCGCTACAACGAAACGCCCAAGGTCGGTTCGGTGGTGGGCTACGCCTCGCTCATGTCGATCGCCCAGGGCTTGAAAGCCGCGGGCCAGGTCGACACCGAAAAACTGGTCGACGCCTTCGCCGGCCTGAAAGTGGATACCCCCTACGGCCCCATCCAGTACCGCAAGATCGACCACCAGTCGACCATGGGCGTGTACGTCGGCGTCACCGCCGTGGAAGACGGCAAGGGCATCATGAAGGACTTCGCCTACATCGACGGCGCCCGCCTGCAGCCGCAGGACGAGCAGGTGCGCAAGATGCGCCCGGCCCACTGACGCGCCGGCCCCGATGAGCCTGTCCGGGCTGCTGTCGCAGCTGCTCAACGGCCTGGCCGACGCCAGCGCGCTGTTCCTGGTGGCCGCCGGCCTGTCGCTGATCTTCGGCGTCACGCGGGTGGTGAACTTCGCGCACGGCTCGTTCTACATGCTGGGCGTGTACCTGGCGTGGACCTTCACCCGCTATTTCGGCGACGGCCCGGGCTACTGGGCCGGGCTGCTGCTGGCAGCGCTGGCCACCGGCCTGGTCGGGGCGGCCGCCGAGCTGCTGGTGCTCAAGCGCCTGTACCGCGCCCCCGAACTGTTCCAGTTGCTCGCGACCTTTGCCCTGGTGCTGGTCATCGGCGACGCCGCGCTGGCGCTGTGGGGCCCCGAAGACCTGTTCTCGGCGCGCGCGCCGGGCCTGTCGGGCGCCGTCGACATCCTGGGCCGCCGCTTTCCCCAATACGATTTGCTGCTGATCGCCGCCGGCCCCGTGGTGCTGGGCCTGCTGTGGCTGCTGCTCATGCGCACCCGCTGGGGCCGTTTGCTGCGCGCCGCCTCGGAAAATCGCGACATGCTGGCCGCGCTGGGCGTCAACCAGGCCTGGCTGTTCACCTCCGCCTTCACGCTGGGCGCCTTCCTGGCCGGCCTGGGCGGCGCGCTGGCCGCGCCGCGCGTGCCCGCCACGCTGGGGCTGGACCTGGAGATCATCGCCAGCGCCTTCGTGGTCGTGGTGGTGGGCGGCCTGGGCTCGATTCCCGGCGCCTTCCTGGCAGCGCTGCTGATCTGCTGCGTCAAGGCGGTGTTCGTCTTCATCGGCCAGGTGCAGTTCGGACCGTGGGCCTTCAATCTGTCCAAACTGACCCTGCTGGCCGAATTCGCCGTCATGGCGGTGGTGCTGGTGGCGCGGCCCTGGGGCCTGCTGGGCAAGCCGCCCGCACCGTCGTCGCAGGCCCCCTCCGCCGAACCGCCCATCGTCCCCGCCGGCCGCCGCGTGCGCCTGGCCTATGGCGCGCTGCTGGCGCTATTGGTGCTGGCGCCGCTGGCGGCGGCGCAGTGGCCGTACCTGGGCATCCTGCTGACCGAAGTGCTGATCGCCGCCCTGTTTGCCGCCAGCCTGCATTTCCTGACCGGACTGGCCGGCATGACCACGTTCGGCCACGCCGCGTGGTTCGGCCTGGGCGCCTATGGCGCCGCATTGCTGCTGAAAATGGCGGCGCTGCCGATGGAGGCCGCGCTGCTGCTGGGCCCTTTTGCTGCCGTGCTGGGCGCGTTGCTGTTCGGCTGGTTCTGCGTGCGCCTGTCGGGCGTGTACCTGGCCATGCTGACCCTGGCGGTGGCGCAGATTCTCTGGGCCACGGCCTACCAATGGGACGACGTGACGGGCGGCAGCAACGGCCTGATCGGCCTGTGGCCCTCACGCTGGCTGACGCAGGGGCCGGGCTTCTATTACGTGACGCTGGCGCTGTGCGTGCTGGGCGTCTGGTGGCTGCGGCGGCTGGCGTTTGCGCCGCTGGGCTACGCCCTGCGCGGTGTCCGTGATTCGGCCTTGCGGGCCGAGGCGCTGGGGATGGATACGCGCCGCATCCAATGGGCAGGCTTTGTCGCGGCCTCGCTGGCGGCGGGGCTGGCGGGCTCGCTGTATGCGTTCTCGAAAGGCAGCATCGCCCCCGATGCGCTCAGCGTCAGCCGCTCGGTCGACGGCCTGGTGATGGTGCTGCTGGGCGGCTTGCAGACGCTGGCCGGCCCGCTGGTCGGCGCGGCGGCCTACACCTGGCTGCAGGACACCGCGGCCCGCAGCACCGAATACTGGCACGCGGTGCTGGGCCTGGCCATCCTGGCGCTGGTCATGCTCTTTCCCGAGGGCCTGGCCGGCGCGGCCCGGCGCCTGCGCCGGAGGCACGCATGAGCGGTCCCTTGCTGCAAGTACGCAAGCTGCGCAAGTCGTTCGGCGGCATCGACGCGCTGGCCGATGTCTCGTTCGACCTCGACGCCGGCCAGATGCTGGCGCTGATCGGCCCGAACGGCGCCGGCAAGTCCACCTGCTTCAATGCGCTGGGTGGCCAACTGCGCCCCGATGCCGGGTCCGTGCGGCTGGATGGCCAGGAGCTGGTGGGCCTGGCGGCCGGCCGGATCTGCCGGCTGGGCGTGGGCCGCACGTTTCAGACCGCCGCCACCTTTCGCTCGATGACGGTGCTGGAAAACGTGCAGACCGCGCTGCTGTCGCGCGACCGCCTGCTGTTTCGGCCCTGGCGCCGCGCCGCCGCGCACGCCGTCGACGAAGCCCGCGCCTTGCTGGCGCAGGTGCAGATGGCCGACCAGGCTGCCACGCCCTGCGGCGTACTGGCTTATGGCGAGGTCAAGCGGGTGGAACTGGCCATGGCGCTGGCACACCGCCCGCGCCTGCTGCTGATGGACGAACCCACCGCCGGCATGGCCACCAACGAGCGCCACGCGCTGATGCGCCTGACGCGTGAACTGGCCGATACGCAGCGCATGGCGGTGCTGTTCACCGAGCACAGCCTGGACGTCGTCTTCAAGCATGCCGACCGCATCGCAGTGCTGGTGCGCGGCAGCCTGCTGGCCGACGGCCCCCCTGACGCCATCGCCGCCGACGAACGGGTCAAGGCCGCCTACCTGGGCACCGAAACGCCGCGGGCCTGAACGGCATGCGCGATCAACCGCCGGACTGCGGGCTGTCCGGCTGGCATTCCCAGAACACCTTGGCCTGGCAGCCCGCACAGATGCCGCGGTCCAATTTGGCGTAGATGGCGTGCAGCGCCGTGGCCTTGTCGGGAAACACGTGGTCCGCGCCCAGCCTGTCCAGAAAGCCCGTGCGGCGCCACATGGCCAGCACTTCGGGCCGGGGCCGGTGGAAGTACAGGTCGCCCCCCATCGCACGTCGCGCCGCCAGCTCGTCATCCCAGACCTGGGCGCCGGCCAGGTCGATGAAATTCATGCTCTTGGCCATGACCAGCAGATGGCGCGGCGCATCAGGCGCGGTGCGCAATTCCTGCAGGCGCTGCGCTACGTGCGCGGCGGCCCCGAAATAGACCGACCCTTCCATGCGCAGCAGCTTGAGCTGCGGGCATTCCGGCAGTGCTTCCGGCTGCGCCTCGAGCACCACGAAGCGGCGGTCCAGCCCGCGCGAATCAAAGCCCATGGTGCGCATCGCCGGTCGCGACGTGCGGTGCAGATAGACCATCAGCGACAGTACGGTGCCCAGCAGAATGGCCACTTCCATGCGAATGGTGATGGTGGCCGCCAACGTGGCCGCGGCAATCGCGCATTCGCCCGGCTGCGTGCGGATCAGCTGGCGCCATCGCGGCACGTCCAGCAAAGTCCACGCCACCAGCAGCAACAGGCCGGCAATGGCCGCATGCGGAATCTGCGACAGCAGCGGTCCGGTCAACGCGACCAGCGCCATCAGCAGCAACGCCGAAAACACCGAGGCCAGCGGCGTGCGGGCGCCCGCCTCGAAATTGGGAATCGACCGGTTCAGCGAGCCGCAGGACAAATAGCAGGAAAAGAACCCACCCACCACGTTGGACAGCCCCTGCCCGATGAATTCACGATTGGCATCGATGCGCTGCCCCGAGCGCGCGGCCACCGCCTTGGCGATGGAAATCGACTGCGCCAGCGCCACGATGGTCAACGCAAACGCCAGGCTGAGCAGGTCCGGCAGGGCCCGCCAGTCGACACTGGGCACGTGGAACGGCGGCCAGGGTTGCGCCAGGTCGCCCAGCACCGGCACGGGCGCAGCCCCATGTTGCGCGGTCAATGCATTGAACGCCGCGGCGACCAGCGCCCCCGCTGCCAAGCCCGCCAACATGTAGGGTTTGCGCTTGTCCCAGCGCTTGACCAGCAGCGCGCAGACCAGCGTCACGGCCGTCACCAGCACCGCGCCCGCCTGGATCTGGCCAGCGTTCGCCACCACGCTGGCCAACAGCGTGCCCGCCCCGTGCGAGGCCGGCGCCGGCAGGCCCAGCGCGTCTTTCAAGGCATGCACGGCGATCAGCACGGCCGCGCCGCTGGTGAAGCCGAACAGCGCCGAAGGTGAAATGAAATGCGCCAGCGAGCCCAGCCGCAGCGTGCCGACCAGCCACTGCATCAATCCGACCAGCACCGTCACGGCCAGCGCCAGCTCGATATAGCCGGGGCTGCCTGCCACCGCCAGCGGCGTCAGCACCGCGAACAGCGCCAGCGAATTCGCATTGGTGGGGCCCGACATGACATGACGGCTGGAGCCGAACAGCGCCGCGACAATACAGGGCACGATGGCCGAATACAGGCCGTATTGCGGCGGCAATCCCGCCAGCGTGGCAAACGCCACGCCCTGCGGCAGCACCAGCAAGGCGCCCAGCAGGCCGGCGGCCAGGTCCGCGCGCAGCGTCACGGCGCCCACTTCCGGCACCCAATCGCCAAACATGCGCGTCAGCCACGCCCTGCGTCCTACCGCCCCCATTGCCCCACCCCTGGTTTTTCTTCGAATGGCAACGCGTTCACCGCAGGAACTTGCGTTCCAGTTCGCGCATGCCCGCATCGCCTTGAAGGTCGATGATATCGCGCACCGTCGGCAACCCGGCATCCACGGCATGGATGCCGCCATCGCGCCGGATGCGGGCGAACACGTCGCGCATCGCCCCCACGGCCGCGCGGATCGCATGGTTGCCGTAGATCACCAGCCCCACCTTGCCCAGCGCCTGGATGTCGGCCTCGCGCAGTTGCGGGTAGGCCGTGGGCACCAGCACCAGCGGCACCCGACCCTGCCAGACTGCGATGAAGGCCAGCACTTCGTCGGGCGTGGTCTGCTTGGAATGGATCAGGATGGCGTCGGCGCCGGCGGCTTCATAGGCCGAGGCGCGTGCCAGGGCCTCGGCCTGGCCCAGGCCGGCGATCAGCGCCTCGGTGCGCGCAATGACGCAGAAATCCGGGTCGCGGCGTGCGGCGCAGGCCGCTTCGATCTTGCCCTGGAATTCTTCCGTACGCACCAGTTCCTGCCGGCCGTCGGCGCGCAGGCTGGTGTCCTTGGGAAAGGTCTTGTCTTCCATCACCACGGCCGATACGCCCGCCGCTTCGTATTGCGGCACGGCATAGGCCACGTTGATGGCGTTGCCGAAACCCGTGTCGATGTCCGCAATGACGGGGATATCGACGACGGCGGCGATGGCCCGCATCATGTCCAGATGCTGGCCGGCCGACAGGATGTTGGCATCCGGCACCGCATAGCTGGCCGACAGTTCGAAGCCGCTGCCCCAGATCGCGTCGAATCCTGCGTCGGCCGCCAGCCTGGCCGACAAGGGATTGTGCGCCGACATGGCGTGCATCAGGGTGGCATGCTGCAGTTGCTGGCGAAAACGGGCGTTGCGGGACATGGGGGGCAACCTGAAGATCCGGCGCACAGTGCCCCGGCCAAGGCATTTTTTACACTAAATGCCCTGCCCGCTCTTCGATATTGCCGTTAGCCGCGCCACCACAGGCGGATGGAATCCCAGGTGCGGCCGACGAATCCGGCTTCGGCCACGGGCTCCAGCGCCACCACCGGAAACTGCATGGCCGGCTTGCCGTCGACCATCACGCGCAGCGATCCCACCGTGGCCTGCGCCGCGATGGGCGCCACCAGCGGGTCCTGCGGCGTCCAGACCGACTCCACCTTCGCGCCCGCCGGCACCGTCACATAGGCGTCGCGCGCAAAACCCGCCTTCAGCATGTCGGCCTGGCCTTTCCAGACCTCGGGCGTTGCCACCGGCTGGCCCTTGGCATACAGCTTGACGGTCTTGAAGCCCTGGAAGCCCCACTCCAGCAACTCCCGGCTTTCCTGCGTGCGCAGCTTGTCCGAGGCCGTGCCCACCACCACCGTCACCAGGCGCCGCTGATCCGTGCCGTTCGGGCGCCGGGCAGTCGCCACGATGCAATAGCCCGCCGCCTCGGTGTGGCCGGTTTTCAGGCCGTCCACGCTGGGATCCAGCCACAACAGGCGGTTGCGATTGGGCTGGGTAATATTGTTATAGGTAAAGGTCTTGGCCGAGTCATAGGACTTGTACAGCTCGGGATAATCGCGGATGAAGCGCGTGGCCAGGATCGACAGGTCACTGACCGTGGAATACGTGCCCGCGTCCGGCAGGCCATGCGGACTGGCGAAATGCGTGCCGTGCAGGCCCAGTTTCACGGCCGTATCGTTCATGCGGGCCACGAAGGCCTCGACACTGCCCGACACCGCCTCGGCCAGCGCAATGGCCGCATCGTTGCCCGACTGGATCATCAGGCCGCGCAGCAACAGGTCCACCGACACCTTCGAACCGGGCTCCAGGAACATCTTCGAGCTGCCCGCCGGCACCTTCCAGGCCCGCGTCGAGATGGTCACTTTCTGGTCGGGCGAAATTTCCTTGTCGTGCAGCGCGCCGAACACCACGTACGCCGTCATGATCTTGGTCAGCGACGCCGGCTCGATCCGGGCATTGGCGCCTTGCGAGGCAATCACCTGCCCGCTGGTCTCATCCAGCAACAGCCAGGCTTTGGCCGACAGCGCCGGTTGCGGCATCGATTGCGCCAGGGCGCTGGACATACACGCGGTCGCAACGAGCACGCTCGCCGCCAACTTCTTCATCAACATATGACTGCTTCACTTCCATGCGGGGTGGGAATGGCGCGCCGGCGGCCGACAGGCAAACGGCCGCGAAGCCGCCGTCCCACCCGGCCGATGCGCGCCGCGATGCATTGGAACACGTTGCGCGCGGATGGTTCAAAACCCCTTCAATCAAGCGTTTTTCGCGCTGCGCGGCGCACTGAAAAAATCGCTGCGATTGTCACGACATTTTGCGCGAGCCCTTGCAGAAAGGGTTTTTCTGCGTGGAAAACAACAAACATTGATCGAAAGGCCCGTAGAAAGGCGCAAAAACCGCCGAGGTTCCGCTATCATCGGGCGCGTAGCGTCAAACGCCGATATTCGGCGCGCGCTGCCCCAATGTCCTCAACATACGGATTTTGACCATGGCCACGAAAGCAAAAGCTCCTGCCAAGAAAGTCACCAAGCCCGCCGCCAAGGCGCCCGCAAAGAAGGCTACCGCCGCCAAACCCGCAGTGAAGCCCGCTGCCAAGAAGGTCGTTGCCGCCAAGAAGGTTGCTGCCGCCCCCAAGGCTATCAAGGCTGCTCTGAACAAGACCCAGCTGATCGCCTACATCGTCGAGCAGTCCGGCGTTGAAGCCAAGGCCGTCAAGGCCGTCCTGGCCAGCCTGGAAACCTCGGTGCTGAGCTCCGTGGACAAGAAGGGCGCTGGCGAATTCACGCTGCCCGGCCTGTTCAAGGTTGCCGTGCAGAAGGTTCCCGCCAAGGCCAAGCGCTTCGGCAAGGATCCGTTCACCGGCGAAGAGCGCTGGTTCCCCGCCAAGCCGGCTTCGGTCAAGGTGAAGGTTCGCCCGCTCAAGAAGCTGAAGGACGCCGCGCAGTAATTTCCGCGCGAGTATCCGGTCAAGCCGGAAAGGGCCTGCCCCGCAAGGGGCGGGCCCTTTCTTTTTTTCGCGGTCCGATGTTCCTCCCTGACCGCGCGCCTGAGGCCACGGCGCGTTCGGCAGACCTGTCGTCCCGCATGCTCGCTTTGCATGACCTGCGGCCAAGCTGCTAGAATTTATCTTTACGTAAAGAAACTTCATATAAAGCCATCATGAACGATCTGGTCGATCAGGTGCTGTCGCAATGGGCCCGCGAGTGCCCCAACCTGGATATCTCGCCCATGAGCGTCGTCAGCCGCGTGTTTCGTTTCAACGCTTTCGCCGCGCGCGACGTGAACCGTGCGTTCAAGCGCTATCACCTGCATCAGGGTGAATTCGACGTGCTGGCCACGCTGTACCGCACCGGCGCACCCCACGCGATGAACCCACAGAAACTGGTGGACGCGCTGCTCCTGACCTCCGGCGCCATGACCAACCGCCTGGACCGCCTGGAACAGGCTGGCCTGCTGGCGCGCACGCCCAACCCCGAAGACCGCCGCGGCGTCATCGTCGCGCTCACCGCCGAAGGCCTGCGCGTCATCAAGCTGGTACTCAAGGACTATCTGCGCGAGCTCGACGCCCTGCTCGCCCCGCTGACCGCCACCGAACGCCGCCAGATGGCCGGCCTGCTGAAAAAACTGCTGATCCCGCACGACCAGGAAACGCCTGGCGGCGTCGACGCCTGATCCGTCGCCTCGGTACCGGGCCCCGCTTGCCCGGCTCTTCATCCACGCATTGCTCCGCATGAACTCCCCCTCCCGCACCGCCCAGCCCGCCCCGCTCACCGCGCCCGTCATCCTGCTGATGTCGGTCGCCACCGGCCTGGCCGTCGCCAGCAACTATTACGCGCAACCGCTGCTGCACACCATCAGCCAGCAGTTCACGCTGTCCACCGCCGCCGCCGGCAGTATCGTCATGACCGCGCAGCTCAGCTATGCGATCGGCCTGCTCCTCCTGGTGCCCCTGGGCGACCTGTTCGAGCGGCGCAGCCTGATCGTGCTGATGACCTTCCTGTCCGCGGGCGGACTGCTGGTTTCCGCATTCGCCCCCGATATCACCACCCTGATGCTCGGCACCGCCATCACCGGCACGCTGTCGGTAGTGGCACAGATCCTGGTGCCCTTCGCGGCCACGCTGGCCGCCCCGCACGAACGCGGCAAGGCCGTGGGCACGGTCATGAGCGGCCTGCTGCTTGGCATTCTGCTGGCCCGAACCGTCGCCGGCGCACTGGCCGACCTGGGCAGCTGGCGCACCGTCTACTGGGTCGCCGCCATCCTGATGCTGGGCATGTCGTGCGCCCTCTGGAAGGTACTGCCGCGCCACGCGCCCCAGGCCGGCATGAGCTACCCGCAACTACTGGGATCGATCTTTCGCATGTACGCCGAAGAGCCCCTGTTCCGCGGCCGTTCGCTGCTGGGCTTCCTGCTGTTTGCTGCCTTCAGCATGCTCTGGACACCCCTGACCTTCCTGTTGTCCAGCCCGCCCTACCAATTCAACAACACGACGATCGGGCTGTTCGGACTGGCCGGCGCGGCCGGGGCCTATGCCGCCAACCGCTTTGGCCGGCTGGCCGACCGCGGCCTGGGCAACCAGGCCACCCGGATCGGGCTGCTGCTCCTCGTGGCCTCCTGGGGCCTGATGGCCTTCGGCCAGGCCTCGGTGATCGCCCTGCTGGCCGGCATCCTGATCCAGGACCTGGCCATCCAGGGCGTCCACGTCACCAATACCAGTTCGCTCTACCGCCTGCGCCCCGAGGCCCGCAGCCGCCTGACCGCCGGCTACATGACCAGCTATTTCATCGGCGGGGCCACCGGATCGCTGGTATCGTCCTGGCTGTACTCCCATTTTGGCTGGCCCGGCGTGGTCACCGCGGGCGCCGTTCTCGGGGCCATAACCCTGGCGTATGGCATGCTGGCGGCCAGTGCCCGCATCCCGGAAACGGCCCCGTCCCCTATCCGCGCCTAGCACCTCCTATAATCAGGGGTTTTGACCGCCCCCGCGCCCCGTGCGCGAGGGCGGCTCACCCCTTTTTTCGCCATCGCGCACGAGCCCATGCAGGAACGTTACCTCCCCACTACCGTCGAAGCGGCCGCCCACCAAGACTGGCAGGCCCGCGACGCCTATCTGGTCCAAGAACACGCAAAGAACCCGGACGGCTCCGAGAAGCCGAAGTTCTACGCCTGCTCGATGCTGCCCTATCCCAGCGGCAAGCTGCACATGGGCCACGTGCGCAACTACACCATCAACGACATGATGGCTCGCCAGTTGCGCATGCGGGGCTACAACGTCCTGATGCCGATGGGCTGGGACGCCTTCGGCATGCCGGCCGAGAACGCCGCCATCAAGTCCAAGGTGCCGCCGGCCAAATGGACCTACGACAACATCGCTTATATGAAGAAGCAGATGAAGTCGATGGGCCTGGCAATCGACTGGTCGCGCGAAATGTGCGCCTGCGACCCCGAATACTACAAATGGAACCAGTGGCTGTTCCTGAAGATGCTCGAAAAGGGCGTCGCCTACCGCAAGACCCAGGTCGTCAACTGGGACCCGGTCGACCAGACCGTGCTGGCCAATGAACAGGTCATCGACGGCCGCGGCTGGCGCTCGGGCGCGCCGGTTGAAAAGCGCGAAATTCCCGGCTACTACCTGCGCATCACGGACTACGCCGACGAACTGCTGGGCGCCGTCCAGAACGACCTGCCCGGCTGGCCCGAGCGAGTGCGCCTGATGCAGGAAAACTGGATCGGCAAGTCCGAAGGCCTGCGCTTTGCCTTCCCGCACCAGATCGCCGGCCAGGACGGCCAGCTGATCCAGGACGGCAAGCTGTACGTCTTCACCACCCGCGCCGACACCATCATGGGCGTGACCTTCTGCGCCGTGGCCCCCGAGCACCCCCTGGCCACGCACGCCGCGCAGTCCAACCCGGCGCTGGCCGCCTTCATCGAGCAATGCAAGCTGGGCGGCACCACCGAAGCCGAACTGGCCACGCGCGAAAAAGAAGGCATGCCCACCGGCCTTTACGTCACCCATCCGATCACCGGTGACCAGGTCGAAGTCTGGGTCGGCAACTACGTGCTGATCACCTACGGCGACGGCGCCGTCATGGGCGTGCCCGCCCACGACGAACGCGACTTCGCCTTCGCCAAGAAATACAACCTGCCGATCCGCCAGGTCGTGGACGTGGCCGGCAAGGCCTATTCCACCGACGCCTGGCAGGAATGGTACGGCGACAAGCAGGCCGGCCGCACCATCCATTCCGGCAAGTACGACGGCCTGTCGCACAAAGAGGCCGTGGACGCCATCGCCGCCGACCTGGGCGCGCAAGGCCTGGGCGAAAAACAGACCACCTGGCGCCTGCGCGACTGGGGCATCTCGCGCCAGCGCTACTGGGGCACCCCGATCCCCATCATCCACTGCGCCGATTGCGGCCCCGTGCCGGTCCCCGAAAAAGACCTGCCGGTCGTCCTGCCCGACGACCTGATCCCGGACGGCAGCGGCAACCCGCTGACCAAGAACGAAGCCTTCCTGTCCTGCGCCTGCCCCAGCTGCGGCAAGCCCGCGCGCCGCGAAACGGACACGATGGACACCTTCGTGGATTCGTCCTGGTATTTCATGCGCTACACGTCGCCGGGCAACAACACCGCCATGGTCGACGCGCGCAACGACTACTGGATGCCGATGGATCAATACATCGGCGGCATCGAGCACGCGGTCCTGCACCTGCTGTACGCCCGTTTCTGGACCAAGGTCATGCGCGACATGGGCCTGCTCAATTTCGACGAGCCCTTCACCAAGCTGCTGTGCCAGGGCATGGTGCTGAACCACATCTACTCGCGCAAGAACGCCCAGGGCGGCATCGAATACTTCTGGCCCGAAGAGGTCGAAAACGTCTATGACGCCCGCGGCGCCATCACCGGCGCCAAGCTCAAGTCCGACGGCTCCGACATCACCTATGGCGGCGTGGGCACCATGTCCAAGTCCAAGAACAACGGCGTCGATCCGCAATCGCTGATCGACACGCTGGGCGCGGATACCGCACGACTGTTCGTCATGTTCGCCAGCCCGCCCGAGCAGACCCTTGAATGGTCCGATTCCGGCGTCGAAGGCTCGAACCGCTTCCTGCGCCGCCTGTGGTCCATCAGCTACGCACAGCGCGACACCGTGGCGCGCGGCCTGGCCGCCGGCGCCAACTGGGCCGACGCCCCCGCCCCCGTGAAGGATCTGCGCCGCGAGGTCTACAACCTGCTCAAGCAGGCCGACTACGACTACCAGCGCATCCAGTACAACACCGTCGTGTCGGCGTGCATGAAGATGCTGAACGCCATCGACGACGCCAAGCTGCCCGAAGGCGCCCATGCCGACGCCGCCTACACGGAAACGCTGGGCGTGCTGCTGCGCGTGCTGTATCCGGTGGTGCCGCACATCACCTGGCACCTCTGGCAAGATCTGGGCTACGCCAAAGAGCTGGGCGACCTGCTCGACGCGCCGTGGCCGCATGTCGACGAAGCCGCGCTGGTGGCGGACGAAATCGAACTGATGCTGCAGGTCAACGGCAAGCTGCGCGGTTCGATCCGCGTGGCCGCCAAGGCCGCCAAGGAAGAGATCGAACAGCTCGCCGCCGCCCAGGAAGAAGTCGCCCGCTACCTGGAAGGCCGCCCGCCCAAGCGGGTTATCGTGGTCCCGGGCAAACTGGTCAACGTCGTAGGCTGATGAGGTCAAGCATGTACTTCGCCGGGCAACAAACGCACTCCCCCCGCCAATCATGGCTGCTGCGCGGCGCCTGCCTGGCGCTGTTCATGCTGCTGACGGCCTGCGGCTTCACGCTGCGGGGCGTCACGCCTCTGCCGTTCGATACGCTGTACATCGGCATCCCCGACAACACCCTGTTTGGCGCCGACGTGCGCCGCGCGCTGCGCGCGGCCTCGCCCAACACCAAGCTGGTCGCCACGCCCAAGGAAGCGCAGGCCATCCTGCAGCAGGTCGCCAACGACCGTTCGCTGCGCGAGGTGTCGCTGAACGCCCAGGGCCGCGTCGAGGAATACGAACTCGGCATCAACTACACCTTCCGTCTCATCGACGACAAGGGCCGCGCCCTGATCCCGGACACCACGCTGTCGATCTTCCGCGAAATGCCTTACGACGACCAGATCGTCCAGGCCAAGCAGGGCCAGATCGAAACGCTGTACAACTCCATGCAGCGCGATCTCGTTGCCCGCCTGCTGCGCCGCATGACCGCGCCTGAGGTCCGCAAGGCCTTCGAGACGCGCGAGCAGCGTGGCGAAGACGGCGAAATCCCGCTGTACGACCCGACCGCGCCGCAGCAACGCAGCACGCCGGCGCCGTGGCAGACGCCGTCCACCACCGATCCGGCCAACCTGCGCTGACCGATGGCACAACCCCTGGACGCGGATCGGCTGGCTGACCACCTGCAGCGTGCCGGCAACCGCCTGGCCCCGCTGTACACGGTATCGGGCGACGAGCCGCTCCTGGTCACCGAGGCCGTCGACGCCCTGCGCGCCGCCGGCCGCAACGCCGGCTACACCGATCGCCTGTCGATGGTGATGGACGCGCGCAGCGACTGGAGCTCGGTCACCGCCGCCACGCAAAGCGTCTCGCTGTTCGGCGACCGCCGCATCCTGGAAATCAAGATCCCCACCGGCAAGCCCGGCAAGGCCGGCGCCGATACCCTGGCACGCCTGGCCGAGCAGGCCGAAAAGCAGGCGGACAACCCCGATACGCTCGTCCTCATCGCCCTGCCGCGCCTGGACAAGGCCACCCGCGAAAGTCGCTGGGTCCAGGCCCTCGGCCGCGGCGGCATGATGGTCGATATCGCGAGCATCGAGCGCACCCGCCTGCCCGCCTGGGTCGGCATGCGCCTGGCCCGCCAGAACCAGCGGGCCGACAACGCCACCCTGCAATGGATGGCCGACAAGGTCGAAGGCAACCTGCTGGCCGCCCACCAGGAAATCCAGAAGCTCGGCCTGCTCTACCCGGAAGGCCAACTGGCCGCCGAAGACGTCGAACGCGCCGTGCTCAACGTGGCGCGCTACGACGTGTTCGGCCTGCGCGACGCCATGCTGGCCGGTGACGTCGCCCGCACCATCCGCATGATCGACGGCCTGCGCGCCGAAGGCGAAGCGCTGCCCCTGGTGCTATGGGCGGTGGGCGAAGAAATCCGCCTCCTGGCACGCGTGGCCGAAGCCCGCAGCCTGGGACAGGACGCCAACGGCCTGATGCGCCGCCTGCGTATCTTCGGCGCCCATGAACGGCTGGCGCTGCAAGCGCTGGGGCGGGTGCATCCCGCCGTCTGGCCCGCCGCAGTGCAGCACGCCCATGAAGTCGACCGTCTCATCAAGGGGCTGTCCGTCCCTGGGCGGCTATCCGACCCCTGGGAAGAAATGACCCGCCTGGCCCTGCGCGTGGCCGCTGCCGGCGGCCGACCGTGAAGGCGGCCTAGCCGCCCCACTCGTCCCCTCCGGCCGCCCGGCCGGATAAACTATCCCCATTCCGCTGGCGGTCTCCCTACCGCCCCAACACTATGAACGACGCCGTCATGTCCTCGTCTTCCATCGAACAAGCCATGCTGACCCTGGGCGAGAACGCACGCCGGGCCTCCCGCGCCATGATGCGCGCCAACAGCGCCGCCAAGAACCAGGCCTTGCTGGCCATGGCCGACGCGCTGGCCGCCAACCAGGACGAGCTGCTGGCCGCGAACGCCAAGGATGTCGCCGCCGCCCGCGCCAACGGCCTGGAAGCCGCCCTGCTCGACCGCCTGACCCTGTCGGAAAAGACCCTGGCGCACATGGCCGAGGGCCTGCGCCAGATCGCCGCCCTGCCCGACCCCATCGGCAGCATCACCGCCACCACCGTGCGCCCCAACGGCATGCGGGTGGCCCAGATGCGCGTCCCGCTGGGCGTGATCGGCATCATCTACGAGTCCCGCCCCAACGTCACCATCGACGCGGCGGCGCTGTGCCTGAAGTCGGGCAACGCCGCCATCCTGCGCGGCGGCAGCGAAGCCCTGCACTCCAACGTGGCCCTGGGCCGCATCGTGCAACTGGGCCTGGCCGCCGCCGGCCTGCCGCAAGATGCGGTGCAGGTCGTGGCCACGGCCGACCGCGCCGCGGTGGGCAAGCTCATCACCATGACCGAACACATCGACGTCATCGTGCCGCGCGGCGGCAAGGGCCTGATCGCCCGGCTGGCGCAAGAAGCCCGGGTGCCGCTCATCAAGCACCTGGACGGCAACTGCCACATCTACATCGACGCCGCCGCCGACCCCGACAAGGCCCACGCCATCGCCTTCAACGCCAAGACCTATCGCTACGGCATCTGCGGCGCAATGGAAACCCTGCTGGTCGACGCGGTGGCCGCGGTGTCGATTCTGCCGCGCCTGGCGGCGGCCCTGACCGAACACGGCGTCGAATTGCGCGGCTGCCCGCGCACGCTGGCGCTGTTGCCCCACGCCACACCGGCCACCGAAGAAGACTGGGCCACCGAATACCTGGGCCCGATCCTGGCGATTCGCATCGTCGACTCGCTGGACGACGCCATCGAACACATCGCGCGCTGGGGCTCCGGCCACACCGACGCCATCGTCACCGAAGACCTGTCGTCGGCCCAGCGCTTCCAGCGCGAAGTCGATTCCAGCTCGGTCTACGTCAACCTGCCGACCTGCTTTGCGGACGGCTTCGAATACGGCCTGGGCGCGGAAATCGGCATCTCGACCAACCGCCTGCACGCCCGCGGCCCGGTCGGCCTGGAAGGCCTGACCACCCTCAAGTGGGTACTGACCGGCGAAGGCCAGACCCGCGGCTGACCCTTCTCTTTGACCTTGCGGCGGCGCCGCGCACTTGTCGGAATTTCCATGCATTCACCCGCCATGGCCATGGCCTTCAGCCTTTTCGTGCTGTGCTTCATCACCTGCTCGCTCTGCGGCATCTGGTTGTTCTTCGTCAAAAGCAAAGAGATCAACGCCGTACTCAAGCACCCCTACCTGCAGCACCGCCCGTTCAAGGCCTATCCGCTGGCCATCCAGGCCGCGATCATGCTGGACTATTTTTTCCGCCTGATGTTTCCGGGCACCCGCTTCTGGCTCATCGGCAACGCCAACGACCTGCTCCCCCATGTGGATCCCAAGAAGACGCCGCTGGCCCTGAAATGGCCCATCGTCGGCTTCTGGGGTTCGTGCTGGCTGGGCCTGATCGCCATGATCGTGCTGTGGACCCTGCTCTACCTGGGAGCCTGACCCGCATGCATCTCCAGATCGAAGACTATCCCAGCTGCGCCGACGCCGCGCGCGCCCTGATCGCCGCGCGCGAATCCGGCGTGGCCGGCCCGCGCCTGCCCGTGGCCTGCCGGCCGCAAACCGTGGGCCAGGCCCTTGCCGTGCAGCAATGCACGGCCCGGTTGCTGCTGCAAACCCGGCAGGACGCCATCGCCGCCTGGAAAAGCGCGCTGCCCTCGCCCGAAAAAACCGTCGTCGCCCCCATCTACGCATCGACGGTGGCCCAGGCCGGCGTCATCGCCAGCCGCACGCCGATCGTGCGCATCGAACCCGAAATCGCGTTCGAACTCGCACACGACCTGCCTGCCCGCAGCGAGCCCTACAGCCACGCCGAGATCGATGCCGCCATCGGCGATGCGCGGCTGGCGCTGGAAGTGCTGGGCTGCCGCTACGCCGCCCCCGAACACGCCAGCCTGCCCGAACTGCTGGCCGACCACATGTTCAACGGCGGCCTGGTGCTGGGCCCGCGCCTGGCATCGCCCGATGACGCCCCGGCCACCATGACGCTCACCCTGTCGGTGGACGGCGCCGAAGTCGAACAGCACGCCGGCATCCACCCCAACGACCATCCCAAGGCCGGGCTGTACTGGCTGGCGAACTTCCTGCGCGAGCAAGGGCTGGGCCTGCAAGCGGGCCAGCACGTCATCACGGGTTCGTATGCAGGGTTCCTGGACGTGCCCGCCAACCGCGACATCGACATCGCCTATGGCGATCTTGGCGTCTTGAGCCTGCGCTTCACGGCCCCCTGATTTTCCCGGCGTTTCACTCGCATCCCGACTTCAGGACTTCCATGCTGACCCTGCGCCCGTTCACCCCGTCCGACTACACCCTCCTGGCCAGCTGGTTCACGAGCCTGCCCGACGTCGTGCAATGGGGCGGGTCACACGTCTCGTACCCGATCACGTCGGCCGACCTGGACATCATGCTGCGGGAAGGTGAAACGCAGCCGCCCTCGCGGCGCTGCTGGATGGTCTGCCGCGACGGCGCCCCCGTGGGCCATGCGCAGCTGGCCTACGATTGGCGCGACGGCAACGCCCGCCTGGGCCGCGTCGTCATCGCCCCCGACCAGCGTGGCCAGGGGCTGGGCCGCCCCATGGTGACGCTGCTGATCGACGAAGCCTTCCGCACGCCGGGCATCGAGCGCCTGGAACTCAACGTCTACACCTTCAACGAACGCGCCATCCACCTGTACCAGGCCCTGGGTTTCACGTTCGAAGGCGTGCGGCGTTCGTCCACGCAGGCAGGCGACGTGCGCTGGGACACCGGCATGATGGGCCTGCTGCGCGCCGAATGGCGCCAAGCGGCGGCCGCCTGACAACGCCAGAAACGGCAAGGCCCCGGATGCCGGGGCCTGCCAGACAGCGCCGCGGGCGTCATGCCCGCCACCCATCACACGTTCAGCGCGGCTGCGGCTGCGCGATGTCGACCGGCGGCCCCGCCGTTTCAATCGCTTCGCCTGCCGCCAGGCACAGGTCCTCGCGGTAGCGTCCCGCCACCACCTGCACGCCCACCGGGCTGTCGCCCGCGCTGCCCATGGCCACGGTCAGGCCGGGCAAGCCCATGAACGGCAGCCCGATCTGCGTCATCTGCGCGCGCCACACGCGGTCGTAGGCTGCGTCGCCTTGCAGATCCAGATCGTCGGCAAACGGCAATTCGGCGGACACCGGCAACAGCAGCACCGGATAGTCCGCCAGGAACAGTTCCCAAAGACGCGTCAACGTCGCGCGGCGCGTCAGGATGGCCGAAAACCGCGCCAGATCCATGCCGGCCGCACGCTCGCGCTGGCCCGCCAACGCCGCAATCGCCCCGGCATCGCCTTCCTTGCGGGCGGCCTCGACCATGCCCTCGTAGCCGTCGGCCATCCACATGCGGATCTGCAGATCCGCCGCTTCCTGCAAGGGCGGCACGGCATCCAGCGTGTCCACCGACCAACCCGCCTCGCTCAGGCGGCGGGCGGCCTCCTGCAGGGCCTTGACCACCGCCGGCTCGGTCTGCATGCCATCCGGGTTCAGGCACAGCGCCGCGCGTCGCGGCACGTCCGGCCCCGTGAGGGGCGCAGGCACCCACCAGGGATCGCGCGGATCGGGCGCGGCCATCGCGGCCAGCCCCAGGCGCACGTCGGCAATGCTGCGCCCCATCGGCCCCGACACCGCAGTGATCTGTCCACCGATAGTGCGTTCGGGCAAGGCGGCGTTGTAGGCGGGCACCCGTCCCAGCGAAGGCCGCAAGCCATGCACGCCGCAGGCATAGGCCGGGTAGCGGATCGACCCCGCGATGTCCGTGCCATGCGCCAGGTGGCCGATGCCCGCCGCCACGGCCGCGGCCGCGCCGCCCGAAGAACCGCCTGGCGTCAACGCCGGATTGCGCGGATTCAGGGTGTGGCCGTGCAGCCGATTGCTGGTGAACCAGCGCAATGAAAAGGCCGGCGTGTTGGTGCGCCCCACGATCACCGCGCCGGCGCGGCGCAGATTGTCCACGACCGGGTTGTTGACGGCAGCGATCAGGTCCTTCTGCAGCGTCACGCCGTTGGTGGTGGCGAAGCCTGCCTGGTCCACGTTGACCTTGACCGTCACCGGCACGCCCGCCAGCAGGCCAGGCGCCTCGCCGCGCGCCAGGGCCTCGTCCACCTGCGCGGCCTGCGCCAGCGTGTCTTCGGGGCGATAGTCGACCACCGCGTTGATGGACGGGTTCACGGCCTGCAGCCGCGCCAGCGCGCTTTGCGCGGCCTCGACCGCGGACACCTCGCGCCGGCGAATACGCGCGGCCAATTCAACTGCGGACAAACGCCAAAGCTCGGACACACGCAACTCCTTGTTCCAGGTCAGGGAAGACATCACGGCGACGCGCGGCCGCCGAACGGTCAACCTTAGCGCCTGCCACGCGCCGCCACAACCCGGGCTGGCCCGGCCCCACAGGCCTTCCCGCCGAACGCGCCGCCACACCTCAGTCGTCCTCGAACACCTCGATGATCGCGTCCGCCACGGCCCGCACCCGCGCCGTGCGGTTCAGGTCCCCGTGCATCACCAACCACAGGTCGTAGGGCTCGCTGCGATTCGGCCAGATGCGCACCAGGTCCGGGTACTGCGGCGCCATGTGCACCGGCAGTTCACCGATTCCCAGCCCCGCCGCCACGGCCTCGATGATCATCAGGCCCGAATTCAATTCCATGGCGATGCGCCCATTGCCCGTCGGCTCGCCACAGAACGTATCGGACCAGCCCGGCAACACCGACTGCTGATAGGTCACCAGCGTATGACCCGCGAATGCCGTGCCGGGCTTGGGCTCGCCGTGCGCCTCGAGGTAGGACTTGGACGCATACAGCCCGACCTCCTTGCGCGTCAGGTGGCGCTGGATCAGGTCGGGGTTGTCGGGCTTGATATTGCGGATCGCCAGATCGGCCTCGCGGCGCGTCAGGTTGCTCAGCTGAATCGCTGTCGACAGCGCGATGCGGATGTCCGGATGCTGCTGGTGCAGGCGGCCGATGGCTTGCATGATGAAGTAACGGGCAACCGTCTCGGACGTCGCCACCCGCACCACACCGGACAGGCGATGATCCAGCCCCTGCATCTGGCGTTGCAGTTGGTCGGCCGCCTGCTCCATGCGCTCGGCCGCTGCAAACGCCTGTTCACCCGCCGCCGTCGGCACATAGCCGGTCGGCGTGCGCAGGAACAGGCGGGCATCCAGCGAGGTTTCCAACGCCGCCAGCCGACGCCCCGCGGTGGCCTGGTCGATTTGCAGCAACGCGGCCGCACCGCGCAGCGTGCCATTGCGGTAAATGGCCAGGAATATCCGCGCGTTGTCCCAATCCATGGAGCCGGCTCCTTGCCGCGGTGGCGGCGTCTGTCTGTGTGCATGCGCCCGTTCGGCGGCCGCCGGGCGGGCATGAGGATAGCGGCACGGTGACGGCGTCCAGCCCCTCACAGGATGCAATTTTGCATCACGATAAAGCAATTATTCCTCTTTTTTGCATCACGGAAAGCTCCTAAGCTGTGCACCTCGGAAAGTCCCCCCGGAATGCTTGCCATGCGCACCGCCTGCCCCACCGCCCCTGTCACACCCGCCGTCCCGGCTCCCGCCCAGCGGCCCGCCACGACGGGCCTGTTGCCCCTGGTCACCCTGGCCATCGGCTTCGTCATGGCCATGCTGGACGTCACCGTCGTCAACGTCGCCCTGCCCAGCATCGCGCTGCAGTTCACCGTGCCGCTCACCGACCTGGTCTGGATCGTCGACGGCTACACCCTGACCTTCGCTGCCCTGTTGCTGGTGGCCGGCGCCCTGGCCGACCGCTACGGCGCCAAGACCATCTACCTGGCCGGCCTGGGTGTCTTCACCCTGGCTTCGCTGCTCTGCGGCATCGCCCCCAACGGCGATATGCTGATCGCCGCCCGCATGCTGCAAGGCCTGGGCGCGGCGCTGTTCATGCCCAGCTCGCTCAGCCTGCTGACCCACGCCTATGAAGACGAACACGTGCGCAACCGCATGCTGGCCGCCTGGTCGGCCATCGTCGCCGTGGCCGGCGCCGCCGGCCCCTTGCTCGGCGGCGTGCTGATCCACCAGTTCGGCTGGCGCGGCATCTTCCTCATCAACCTGCCGCTGGGCCTGGCCGGCCTGTGGCTGGCACGGCGCCGCATCCAGGCCGCCCCGCGCCGGCCGCGCGCGCTCAATCCGCTCAGCCATGTGCTGGGTGTCATCGCCTTGTCCTCGCTGTGCTTTGTGCTGATCCAGGGCAATGCCTACGGCTGGTCGTCGGCGCCCATCCTGGCCGCCGTCGCGCTGTGCGCAGCCACCGCCGTCCTGCTCGTGCGCCGCGAACGGCGCCACGCCGAACCCATCATCCCGCGCACCTTGTTCCAGACCTCGCAATTCGCCGCGGCCAACGGCGTCGGTTTCCTCATCAACCTCGCGTCGTACGGCCAATTGTTCCTGCTCAGCCTGTTCCTGCAGCACGCCCGCGGCGCCGACGCCTTGCAGACCGGCATCCAGCTCGTGCCCATGCTGGCCGTGTTCTCGATCGGCAACTTGATCTCTGGCCGCGTGTCTGCCCGCTGGAATGTGTCGGCCTCGCTGCTGGGCGGCATTTCGCTCGCCACCCTCATGAGCGCAGTCGGCCTGGCCGCGTTTACACCGGACATCGCCTACTGGCCCTTTGCCATCGTGGTGGCCCTGGCCAATCTGGGCGTCGGTATCGCCGTTCCGGCGATGACCAGCGTCGTCATGCAAGTGTCCGGCAAGCACCACGCCAACAGCGCCGCGGCCGCCTTGAACGCGAACCGCCAGTCGGGGGCCCTGGTCGGCGTGGCGCTGATGGGCACCGTGCTGCACCTCTTGCCCGACTGGCACGCCAGCCTGCCCGTCGCCTACAGCATCATCGCCGTGGCCTACCTGGTCGCCGCGATGCTGGTCTGGAAGCATCTGCGCCGCGCCCGCAACGCCTGACGGGCGGCACGAATGCGTCCCCCGCCCGCGACGCCTGGCTTGCGGCACGCGGGGGTTTCGCCTGCGACGGCCCGCTACGCGTCCAGACCGGGCCGGCCGCCTTGCGGCAGGATCGCCACCCCGCGGCCCGCGAAAAACGTATCGAACACGTGCAGCGGAACCCTGGCGTCCGCTTGCACGCCCGGTTCGCCGGAAGGGTTGTGAAACGTCACGCCGTCAGCCGTGGCGCGCGTCACCAGCACCAGATGCCCGCCCTTGGCGGGCGGTTCGCGCTCGGGCCAGCGTATCCACGGATGCACCGAGGCCATGAAGTACTCGGCCTTCGCCATCAGCGCCGGCAGGTCTGCGGTGCGTACCCCCACCCGCACGTCGGCCTGCAGGCCGAAGTCTTCCGCCACGAAGCGCACGAACGGCGCATAGATCAGCCCCTTGATGTGGCCGTCCACGTCCGTATACGCGCCATACGGCAGGCTGCGTCGGGCCAGTTCCAGCGTCGGATGGACTTGGCCCGTGCGCGCGGCCAGCACCATCTTCAAGCAAGCCATGCCACAGACGTGGCTGGCCCAGCGCGCGTATTCCGCCACGCTGTTCGCCCCGGAATCGCGCCACGCGGGATCATCCTCCAGGCGCAACGCCTTGCGGATGATGTCGCCCGCCAGGTGCGCGGATTCCCATTGGCAGAAGTAGGGCACCGCCGGCTGCGCGCCCGATCGCGAATCGTCCATCCACCGCTCCAGTCCAAATCAGAAGCCCCATCTTGCCGTCCGCCGCGCCGCGTGGCAACACCGCCGTCTTTGCTTCACAATGGCCGTTCCCCGACCCGCTTCCGGAGCGCCGCATGACCGACCCGTCCACTCCTCCCGCCATCCGCCGCGTCGCCATCGTCGGCGCGGGCACCATCGGCGCCAGCTGGGCCGCGCTGTTCCTGGCGCACGGTCTCGACGTCGTGGTCAGCGATCCCGCCGCCGACGCCGAATCCCAGACGCGCGCCCGCGTCGCTGCCGCGTGGCCCGTACTGACCGAACTGGGCCGCGTCAGCCGCGGCGCCAACCCCGACGCGCTGCGCTTCGAACCCGACCTGGCCACCGCCCTGCAAGGCGTCGACTTCGTCCAGGAGAACGCGCCTGAACGCGAAGACTTCAAGACAGACCTCTTCGCCCGCATCGACGCCATCCTGCCGCCGCACGTCATCGTGGCATCCAGTTCATCGGGCCTCATCATGACCCGCCTGCAAGCGCGTTGCCAACACGCCGGGCGCTTCGTCATCGGCCACCCGTTCAACCCGCCCCACCTGATCCCGCTCGTCGAAGTCGTGGGCGGCGAGCAGACCTCGGCCGACACCATCGACCGCAGCATTGCCTTCTACCGCGAACTGGGCAAGCACCCTATCCGCCTGAACAAGGAAGTGCCCGGCCACATCGCCAACCGCCTGCAAGCCGCCCTCTGGCGCGAAGCCATCCACCTGGCTGCGGAAAACGTCGCCAGCGTCGCCGACATCGATGCCGCCGTCTCGCAAGGCCCGGGATTGCGTTGGGCCCTGTTCGGGCCGCACATGACCTTCAACCTGGGCGGCGGCGCCGGCGGACTTGCGCACTTCATGGATCACCTGCTCGGCCCCGTGCAGACCTGGTGGGACGACCTGGGCGCTCCCGACGTCACCCCCGACCTGCAACGCCGCCTGATCGACGGCGTCAACGCCGAAGCCGGATCCCGCAACATTGCCGACTTGGTCCAGACCCGCGATGCGCAACTCACTGCGCTGCTGAAGGTCCTGCAGCGCTGAGCTGCTGGACATCCTGCCATGTCGATCCACCACCGAACCGTGGAAGATCCTTCGGGCTTGCGCGCCGGACATGGCATGCAGACCGCCCATCGGAAGCGCATGGCGCCGCTGGTATCCTATGACTCATCCGGCCACGCTGGCCTCTCAAGCACAGGATTTTTCCCATGATTTCCGTGACCCACGACACCGCACATTCCCGCTACACGGCCACCGTCGATGGCGTGCTGTGCGTCCTGGATTACCACTTGCAAGACGGTGTGATGACCATCACCCACACGGGTGTTCCCAGCGAAGTCGGCGGTCGCGGCATCGCCGCTGAACTCACCCGCGTCGCACTCGACAGCGCCCGCGCCCAGGGCTTGAAAGTCCGGCCCAGCTGCTCCTACGCCGCCGTCTACATGCGCCGTCACCCTGAATACAACGACCTGCTGGCCTGACACCCGATGCTCAATCCTGCCGCCTGCCCCTGCGGCTCCGCCAAATCCTACGCTGCCTGCTGTGGCCGCTGGCACGAAGGTCCGCAGGCCTTGCAGGCCCCCACCGCGCAAGACCTGATGCGTTCGCGCTATAGCGCCTTCGTGCTGGACAAGCTGCCGTATCTGCTCGACACCTGGCACCCCAGCACGCGTCCGGCCTCGCTCGACCCCAATCCGCCCGGATTGAAATGGCTGGGGTTGGCGATCAAGCAAGCCCGCACCCAGGACGCCGACCACGCCACCGTCGAATTCGTCGCCCGCAGCCGACTGGCCGGACGCGCCAGCCGCCAGCATGAAGTCAGCCGTTTCGTGCGCGAATCCGGACGCTGGTATTACGTCGATGGCGATCTAAGCTGACCTGGGGGCTCAGGTACTGCGTCGACGGCAGCCTACGCTGACGCCACGCGCCGCGGCCGCGGCGCGACATCCGCATCTACCGCCTCCTTCAGCACCGCCACCAGCCGGCCTCGCGCCTCGCTGGCCTCGCGCAGTTCACCTACGATCGCCAGTTCTGTCTGAGGCACCTCGGCCAAGCCCTGCGCCGGACCCAGCACCCCGTGCTCGGGCAAGCGAGCAAACGCTGGCAACAACGACACCCCCAGCCCCGCCGCCACCGCCGCCTGCACTCCCGCCAGGCTTTGGCTGTGATAAGCCGCCCGCCATGGCCGCCCCGCGCTTTCCAAGGCGTAGATCATGCGCTTGCGATAGATGCAGCCCTGCGGAAACAGCACCAGGGGCACGGCATCCTGCCCTTCTTGCAACAGCCGCCTGTCGCCCACCCACACCAGCCGCTCCGGCCATGCCGCCAGGCTCGGGCCATCGCCTGGCTCGCGCTTGATCAGCGCCAGATCCAACTCGCCCGCCGCCAACCTGGCTTTCAGGTCGGAGCTCATGCCGCTGCCGGTCTCCAGGCGGATCTCCGGATGACTGGCGGCAAACCGCGCCAACAGCGTCGTCAGCCGCGACACATCGAAATCTTCCGGCACCCCCAGCCGGATCACCTGCGCCCCGCGGGGCGCGGTCAACACCAACTCGGCCTCGTCCGCCATCGCCAACAGCTTGCGCGCATAGGCCAGCATCAACTGGCCATCCTCGGTCGCAGCCACCTGATTGCCCGTACGGTCCCGCAGCAACAACGTCTTGCCCACCGACTGCTCCAGCTTGCGTACCTGCTGGCTGACGGTCGACTGCGTCCGGTGCACACGGCCCGCCGCACGCGTAAAGCTGCCTTCATCCACTACACATACGAGTGTCTTGAGAAGTTCGAGATCCAGCATGAAAGGTCCGTCATCCGTCTAGGGGTTTGCAGTCCGGCAAGCGAGCGTGGCCGGCCGATCGACCTCGGCCGGTGGCGTAGGGCCCGATTCGGCTTGGCCCCTTTTCATATCTATTTAATCACTGACAAGAGTTTTATTATTAATTTTACAGCTTACGGTGGGCGAATCTAAGCTGGAGGCACTTCTCCCACCGCTTCTTGACGAAGGACGACTCATGCCCCTGACCCCCCTTCCCCGCCCGCAATGGCTCACCTTCGACTGCTACGGCACATTGATCCAATGGGACGAAGGCCTGCAGGCTGCGGTAGCCCGTATCCTGGCCGCCGGCGAACAAGCGCATACGCCCACGCCTGCCCAGTTTCTCAGCGTCTACGACGAACATGAGCACCGGCTCGAGCGTACGCCGCCCCACATGAGCTTCGCCGACGTCACCCGAGAATCGTTGCGGCTGACCATGCGCGACCTGCAACTGCCCTACCGCCCGGAAGACGCCAGCCTGCTGACCGGCAGCATCTCCGCCATGCCGCCGTTTCCCGAGGTCGTGGAGACACTGGCCACATTGAAACAAGCCGGCTTCAAGCTCTGCATCATTTCCAACACCGACGACGCCATCATCGCCGGCAACGTGGCGCAGCTCGGCGGCCACATCGACTGCGTCATCACGGCGGAACAGGCCGGCGCCTACAAACCATCACGCAAGATCTTCGCCCACGCCCACGACTGCTTGGGCACCACCCCCCACGAGATCGTGCATATCTGCGCCAGCCCGCACCTGGATCACGCCGCCGCCCGCGACATCGGCTTTCGTTGTGTGTGGATCGACCGCGGCACCGGCCGCCTGCCCTTGCCTGACTACCGCCCCGACGCTACCGTATCCACCCTGGACCAGGTCCCCGCCCTGTTCCGGCAAGCGGGCTGGCTTTGAAACGTGTGCGACAACCGGCTTGGCTCTGGCCGCAGGGCTGCCTTGCTGGCAGCATGTAGACTGTTCTGTCGGCGCCGGGCTGGGCCGTCCCTTTCGCCCTGTTTTCACCCTCAACCAGGAATTCCACGCTGGGTAGCCTCATGAATAAAGATCCTCACTTTCCCGATGCGCTCTTCCACGCCGAACACGTCACCGCCCTGCGCGCTGACCTCGCGCTGGCCCTGCGTGCCGCCGCGGCGCACGGACTCGGCGAAGGCGTCTGCAACCATTTCAGCGTGGCGTTGCCCGGCGACCCCGATCATTTCCTGTTGAATCCCCGCGGCCTGATGTGGAACGAAGTCCAGGCCGACGACATCGTGCTGGTCGACGCCTACGGCCAGAAGCTCGCCGGTCGCCACGAGGTCGAACCCACGGCCATGTTCATCCACGCCGCCATTCACCGCATCGCCGGCAAGGCCTGTGTGCTGCACACCCACATGCCCTACGCCACCGCCCTGACGCTCACGGCCGATCGCACGCTCGACACCACCCTGTCTCAAAACGCCATGCGTTTCCATGGCCGCATTGCGGTCGACGCCGACTACAACGGCCTGGCCCTGGACGCCAGCGAAGGCGAACGCATCGCCCACGCCATGCAAGGCGCCGACATCGCATTCCTGGGCAATCACGGCGTAGTCGTTTGCGGCGAACGCCTCGACTACGCCTACGACGATCTCTTCTTCCTCGAACGCGCCTGCAACGCCCAGGTCCTGGCCCAATCCACAGGTCGCCCCTTGGCCCCGGCAGATCCCGCCATCGCCGCCAAGGTTGCCGCACAGATCCAAAGCGAACGCCTGCAATCCGAACTGTTCTTCATCGCCCTGCGACGCCAACTGCCGGATACGGGCTCGCGTTGATTCGAGTTCCGAGGTCGCGTTGACGTCACCCGGTGCGTAATCGCATCAAGTCGATCCGACAAAATCCAATAGAGGCAGGATCGCATTGACGCGCCCACTACCGCCCAAAACAAAAACCCCACAGGCGCGAGCCTGTGGGGTTTTCTTTTGAATAACTGCCTGACGCTGACCTACTTTCACAGACGTCCGTCCACTATCATCGGCGCAAAGGCGTTTCACTGTCCTGTTCGGGATGGGAAGGAGTGGTACCACCTTGCTATGGGTATCAGGCTTTGACTTGCCGAGCATCGCGCCGCCACGGCGGACACTCAAATCCTGGGTACTGCATGACACCAGGCACAGTGCGATCAGAGCATCGACTCGATAATCGCACCGCGCGCAGGCGGGGCTTTCACACAAAGACAAAACCCCACAGGCGAGAGCCTATGGGGTTTTGCGGAATAAAAGCCTGACGATGACCTACTTTCACAGACGTCCGTCCACTATCATCGGCGCAAAGGCGTTTCACTGTCCTGTTCGGGATGGGAAGGAGTGGTACCACCTTGCTATGGTCGTCAGGCGTAACTGGTTGAGTGGTTGCTTTGAGGGCAACAACTCCAATCTTGGAAGAAGCGCAACGTGTGGGTGATCAGAGACTCGCTCGATGATCACGCACAGTGGGGTGTAATTGGTGTTGGCTGGCTGCTGACGGTGCAGCCAGATTTTGTATTGAACGACACTTGGAACGCTACATCACCAGGTCATAACCATCAGTGTTATAGGATCAAGCCTCACGAGCAATTAGTATCGGTTAGCTTAACGCATTACTGCGCTTCCACACCCGACCTATCAACGTCCTGGTCTCGAACGACTCTTTAGGGGGATCAAGTCCCCGGGATACCTAATCTTCAGACGAGTTTCCCGCTTAGATGCCTTCAGCGGTTATCTCTTCCGTACTTAGCTACCCGGCAATGCCATTGGCATGACAACCGGTACACCAGAGGTACGTCCACTCCGGTCCTCTCGTACTAGGAGCAGGCTCCGTCAAGTATCCAACGCCCACGGCAGATAGGGACCAAACTGTCTCACGACGTTTTAAACCCAGCTCACGTACCTCTTTAAATGGCGAACAGCCATACCCTTGGGACCGGCTACAGCCCCAGGATGAGATGAGCCGACATCGAGGTGCCAAACACCGCCGTCGATATGAACTCTTGGGCGGTATCAGCCTGTTATCCCCAGAGTACCTTTTATCCGTTGAGCGATGGCCCTTCCATTCAGAACCACCGGATCACTATGTCCTGCTTTCGCACCTGTTCGACTTGTCAGTCTCACAGTCAAGCACGCTTATGCCATTGCACTATCAGCACGATTTCCGACCGTACCTAGCGTACCTTCGAACTCCTCCGTTACACTTTGGGAGGAGACCGCCCCAGTCAAACTGCCCACCATGCACTGTCCCCGATCCGGATAACGGACCAAGGTTAGAACCGCAAACAAACCAGGGTGGTATTTCAAGGATGGCTCCACGTGATCTAGCGACCACGCTTCAAAGCCTCCCACCTATCCTACACAGGCCGGTTCACAGTCCAATGCAAAGCTACAGTAAAGGTTCATGGGGTCTTTCCGTCTAGCCGCGGGTAGATTGCATCATCACAAACACTTCAACTTCGCTGAGTCTCAGGAGGAGACAGTGTGGCCATCGTTACGCCATTCGTGCAGGTCGGAACTTACCCGACAAGGAATTTCGCTACCTTAGGACCGTTATAGTTACGGCCGCCGTTTACCGGGGCTTCGATCAAGAGCTTGCACCCCATCACTTAACCTTCCGGCACCGGGCAGGCGTCACACCCTATACGTCGACTTTCGTCTTTGCAGAGTGCTGTGTTTTTAATAAACAGTCGCAGCCACCGATTCTCTGCGACCCCATCATGCTAAGCGCGCAGGCGCTTCACACTACCGGGGTATACCTTCTCCCGAAGTTACGGTATCAATTTGCCGAGTTCCTTCTCCTGAGTTCTCTCAAGCGCCTTGGAATATTCATCCCGTCCACCTGTGTCGGTTTGCGGTACGGTCTCGTACAGCTGAAGCTTAGAGGCTTTTCTTGGAACCACTTCCAATCACTTCGCAAGCAATGCTCGCTCGTGCCATACCCTTGATTTACGCGCCCGGATTTGCCTAAGCGCCATCTTCGATACAGCAACAGGGACATCCAACACCCTGATGATCTTCCGCGATCCGTCCCCCCATCGCACTGTACGACGGTACTGGAATATTAACCAGTTTCCCATCAGCTACGCATCTCTGCCTCGCCTTAGGGGCCGACTCACCCTGCGCCGATGAACGTTGCGCAGGAAACCTTGGACTTACGGCGAGGGGGCTTTTCACCCCCTTTATCGCTACTCATGTCAGCATTCGCACTTCTGATACCTCCAGCAGCCTTTACAAGCCACCTTCGCAGGCTTACAGAACGCTCTCCTACCGCGTGCACTAAAAGTGCACACCCGCAGCTTCGGTTTATCGCTTAGCCCCGTTACATCTTCCGCGCAGGACGACTCGATCAGTGAGCTATTACGCTTTCTTTAAAGGATGGCTGCTTCTAAGCCAACCTCCTGACTGTCTATGCCTTCCCACTTCGTTTCCCACTTAGCGATAATTCGGGACCTTAGCTGGCGGTCTGGGTTGTTTCCCTCTTGAGTCCGGACGTTAGCACCCGGTGCTCTGTCTCCCAAGCTGTACTTGCGGGTATTCGGAGTTTGCCATAGTTTGGTAAGTCGCCATGACCCCCTAGCTATAACAGTGCTCTACCCCCCGCAGTAATACTTGAGGCACTACCTAAATAGTTTTCGGAGAGAACCAGCTATTTCCAGATTTGTTTAGCCTTTCACCCCTATCCACAGCTCATCCCCTAATTTTTCAACATTAGTGGGTTCGGTCCTCCAGCACGTGTTACCGTGCCTTCAACCTGGCCATGGATAGATCATCTGGTTTCGGGTCTACACCCAGCGACTGAATCGCCCTATTCGGACTCGCTTTCGCTACGGCTTCCCTATTCGGTTAACCTTGCCACTGAATGTAAGTCGCTGACCCATTATACAAAAGGTACGCAGTCACCCCACAAGGAGGCTCCTACTGTTTGTATGCATACGGTTTCAGGATCTATTTCACTCCCCTTCCGGGGTTCTTTTCGCCTTTCCCTCACGGTACTGGTTCACTATCGGTCGATCACGAGTATTTAGCCTTGGAGGATGGTCCCCCCATCTTCAAACAGGATTTCACGTGTCCCGCCCTACTTTTCTTACGCTTAGTTCCACACACAAAATTTCATCTACAGGGCTATCACCTGCTACGGCGGGGCTTTCCATCCCCTTCGATTATCTTGCATGCTAAAACGTAAAGGCTCTTCCGATTTCGCTCGCCACTACTTTCGGAATCTCGGTTGATTTCTTTTCCTCGAGCTACTGAGATGTTTCAGTTCACCCGGTTCGCTTCCACTAGCCTATGTATTCAGCTAGGGATACCGCATTGCTGCGGTGGGTTTCCCCATTCGGACATCTACGGATCAAAGCTTGTTTGCCAGCTCCCCGTAGCTTTTCGCAGGCTACTACGTCCTTCATCGCCTGTGATCGCCAAGGCATCCACCATATGCACTTAGTCGCTTGATCCTATAACGCTGTAGGCTATAGGACCTGAGTATTAGCGTTTGTGCCGTTCATAAGTTTCAAAGCAGTCTGAAGTTATTCACTTCAGTCTTGAGAACTTGGAACAAAATAATGCAATCACAACCCGTACTTATCTTCATCGACTTGCGCCGAGTACTTGATAAGTACATTTCGTTGTGCTTCTTCCAGATTGTTAAAGAACGAATATAGCTGTCAGGTAAAACCTAACTCATAAGACCGTCGACTTATTCAATCACGATGCTATGAGTTAGCCTCTACACGTCACCACCAGGTGACTGCTTGAGAATCAATGGTGGAGGTGAACGGGATCGAACCGATGACATCCTGCTTGCAAAGCAGGCGCTCTCCCAGCTGAGCTACACCCCCATATTCAACGCCTGGCGTCAAATACTTGGTGGGTCTGGTTGGATTCGAACCAACGACCCCCGCCTTATCAAGACGGTGCTCTAACCGACTGAGCTACAGACCCAAAACCTTCTCGGATCAGTAGTCAGGATGCCATGGACACAGGGAGGAATCCCTCTACCCAAGCCCACAACCGATCCCAGCTATATATCAAACAACCGATAAGAGTGGACGCTTAACACGAGCACTAAGCTCTGAAAGGAGGTGATCCAGCCGCACCTTCCGATACGGCTACCTTGTTACGACTTCACCCCAGTCATGAATCCTACCGTGGTAATCGCCCCCCTTACGGTTAGGCTAACTACTTCTGGTAAAACCCACTCCCATGGTGTGACGGGCGGTGTGTACAAGACCCGGGAACGTATTCACCGCGACATGCTGATCCGCGATTACTAGCGATTCCGACTTCACGCAGTCGAGTTGCAGACTGCGATCCGGACTACGATCGGGTTTCTGGGATTGGCTCCCCCTCGCGGGTTGGCGACCCTCTGTCCCGACCATTGTATGACGTGTGAAGCCCTACCCATAAGGGCCATGAGGACTTGACGTCATCCCCACCTTCCTCCGGTTTGTCACCGGCAGTCTCATTAGAGTGCCCTTTCGTAGCAACTAATGACAAGGGTTGCGCTCGTTGCGGGACTTAACCCAACATCTCACGACACGAGCTGACGACAGCCATGCAGCACCTGTGTTCCGGTTCTCTTGCGAGCACTTCCAAATCTCTTCGGAATTCCAGACATGTCAAGGGTAGGTAAGGTTTTTCGCGTTGCATCGAATTAATCCACATCATCCACCGCTTGTGCGGGTCCCCGTCAATTCCTTTGAGTTTTAATCTTGCGACCGTACTCCCCAGGCGGTCAACTTCACGCGTTAGCTGCGCTACCAAGGCCCGAAGGCCCCAACAGCTAGTTGACATCGTTTAGGGCGTGGACTACCAGGGTATCTAATCCTGTTTGCTCCCCACGCTTTCGTGCATGAGCGTCAGTGTTATCCCAGGAGGCTGCCTTCGCCATCGGTGTTCCTCCGCATATCTACGCATTTCACTGCTACACGCGGAATTCCACCTCCCTCTGACACACTCTAGCTCGGTAGTTAAAAATGCAGTTCCAAAGTTAAGCTCTGGGATTTCACATCTTTCTTTCCGAACCGCCTGCGCACGCTTTACGCCCAGTAATTCCGATTAACGCTTGCACCCTACGTATTACCGCGGCTGCTGGCACGTAGTTAGCCGGTGCTTATTCTGCAGGTACCGTCAGTTTCACGGGGTATTAGCCCATGACGTTTCTTTCCTGCCAAAAGTGCTTTACAACCCGAAGGCCTTCATCGCACACGCGGGATGGCTGGATCAGGGTTTCCCCCATTGTCCAAAATTCCCCACTGCTGCCTCCCGTAGGAGTCTGGGCCGTGTCTCAGTCCCAGTGTGGCTGGTCGTCCTCTCAAACCAGCTACGGATCGTCGCCTTGGTGAGCCGTTACCCCACCAACTAGCTAATCCGATATCGGCCGCTCCAATAGTGCAAGGTCTTGCGATCCCCTGCTTTCCCCCGTAGGGCGTATGCGGTATTAGCTACGCTTTCGCGTAGTTATCCCCCGCTACTGGGCACGTTCCGATACATTACTCACCCGTTCGCCACTCGCCACCAGACCGAAGTCCGTGCTGCCGTTCGACTTGCATGTGTAAGGCATCCCGCTAGCGTTCAATCTGAGCCAGGATCAAACTCTTCAGTTTAATCTCTGTATTTGTTCGTATTTCTTAACCCCCGAAAGGGTCGAGTCATACGTCGCTACTCAAAGGAAGTGAGGTATGTTCTTAAACTTGACGTCTAAGGTACTTCACTTCTAGTGAGCACTTAATTTCATTGTGCTTGTGACCGAAGTCACTCTGCACTCGCATCAAGCGCCCACACTTATCGGTTGTTTAATTGTTAAAGAGCGGTACTGCTAAATTCTGTACTACATTTACTTCTTACTGCTATCTGCCCGTCAACTTCGGCTAACTTCGCTTTCGCGTCGTCGCTGTCGCTGTCGCTGTCGTTGTCGTTGCAGCAGAGAAACGAGATTATGAAGAAGTTTTTATCGTTTGTCAAGTCAGCTTCGTTTCGCTTTAAAACTTTCGTTTTCAACTCAACTTCACCGCCTTGCCACTCGACCTCTCCAGGTCTCGCCCTAGCAGCTATCGAAACATCAGGGTTAACCCTAACTTTTCGGCAACTGCCAAGCCTGAAACTATAACACAACTTTTGCAGATTATGCAACCGGCTTTTGCCTAATTTGCATCCTATCCTGCAACCCCGCCATCCGGTGAATTCCTTCACTTTCCAGCAGCCCCGGGAAACCCCAGAGGTTGGTTACCGCTCAGTCGGCTAGCAACTTGATTCAGACCACCCTACCGGGTAAACCCTGATTCGCTGTCACCAGCCAAGCCCAAGACTATAGCACAATTTTTGCAGATTGTGCAACTGGCTTCTGCCTGATTTGCACCATCTTTTGCAAAACCCGCTGACTGCTGGTTCGAGAACCGTTGCCGGCCCATCGCCTTGAAGCCCTGCGGCAGATCTGTGTTGCCGAGGCATCCAGATCCGTTGCACTTGCTTGGCTTCGCGGTTCAGAAAACTGCTTGAACTGCGAAGGAGCGAGACTATAGCACAGAATTTTGCGTTGTCACGCGCCCGAAGCAAAAACCTGCGTAGGAATCGTCATCGGTTTGCGCGCCCCTGGGGAAGAACGCGCAAACGGGCCCCGCGCCGTGTGCCCTTCCCCCCCTCGCGGGTGACGTCCGTCTCTACGCTCCGTCTCTACGGGATGACCTGCATGGTGCTATCCACATAGAAGCTCTCTCTATATAGGAACGCCTTCTATGGGGAAACGAGCCGAAGAGGCTCCGCTGAAGCCCCTCCTCTATATATAGAGAGAGTCGCCTCGCGGAGACACCTTGGACCGACGCCGGGCAAGGGGCGTCGTCGCCGAGTCCAAGGGTGAGGCGCCGTCAGCGCTCAAAGGCTGGGCGTCTCTCTATATAGAGAGACGCCCAGCCCACAGAGACAAGCCTGGCCGGCTCGGGCTCACTTCGCCCGACCGTCACCAACGCAGGGTTTCGATACGAGTGATCCGCTTGAGGGACTGCTCGAGCGTGGTCTGGTTCACCAGCCATTGCGGGGCGCCCACATCCTTGAGCATGTGGGCATCCAATTCATGGGCCAGGTTGCGCAGCACGGCTTCGGCCCGTTTCTGCCGATAGGCACGCCACAGCCGTCCGATCAGGCTGCCCGCCTCCTTGGGCTGTGGATCGGCCACGGTGACCGCCGGAACCGTCTCGACTATCGTCGCTTGAGAGGCGGTGACTTTCGCTGCAGGATGGAGGGAATCTTCGGCCGGACGCGCCGAGCGAGCTGCCGGGGGCACGTTGCCAAAGGGCGGAGCAATCGGGGGGCAAGAGTGCGCGGTCATGGGTGATCTCCTTGTTTCGATCCTTTTGGTAAGCGTAGTCGCCCAAACCCCGCCTGAAAATCGAATTGTTTTACCCGATACGGTCAGTTAAGCTAACCAATCAAGAGCCCTTGCCCGCCCTGATCCCACCGACTCTCTCGCCATGCCGACCTTATGCGCCTGCCTCTGAACACCCTGCCGGCTTTTCGCGCCGTCGCCGAACTGCAGAACCTGCGCGCCGCAGCGGACCGACTGCACCTGACGCACAGCGCGGTGAGCCAGCAGATCAAGGGGTTGGAAGAACAACTGGGCTTTGCGCTGTTCGAGCGCAGCGGGCGCGGCATTGTGCTGAATTCGGCTGGTGCGGCGCTGCTGTGCAGCGTGCAAAGCGCGATGGCGCTATTGGATGAGGGGCTGATGGCGGCGTCCGCCGCGGCCAGCGGTAGCGCGCAGCGGATGCGCGTGTCGGTGCTGCCGTCATTTGCGCAGCGTTGGCTGTTGCCTCGCATGGCACGCTGGCACGCCCAGCATCCCGGACTGTCGCTGGAAATCGAGACATCGCAGCAGGTCGTGGATCTGCTGCGCGATGGCTTTCATGCCGCTTTGCGATTTGGCCGCGGGCCTTGGCCAGGCGTGGAGTCCGAACCGTTATTCGATATGCCGCTACCGCTGATTGCCCTGACCTCGCCCGAGACGGCGCGCGCGCTGCCTGACAACACGCCCGAAACGCTGGCGCGCCAGCCACTGCTGGGCGAACGGGACATGTGGCAGCACTGGTTCGCCGCAGCGGGGCTGCGCGTGCCGGTTACGCCGGTGGCGACCTTCAACGATGCCGGCATGATGCTGCAAGCGGCGGAACAGGGGCTGGGCATTACGCTGGGGCGCGAATTGCTGGCCGCAGACGCGATTTGCTCGGGCCGGCTGGTGCAAGTCTCCCCCATCAGCGTGCATTACGAGCAGGCGCAGACCTATCACCTGGTCTACCGACCCAGCCTGCGCGATTGGGCGCCGCTGGTCGCGTTCAAGCAATGGCTGCGCGACGAGCTGGAGCGGTCGAGCAAGACGCTGGTGACGCCAGCACGCCACGAGGCGGCCCAGACTGCACAGGAAAAAAAGGGGTAAAGCGGCCCGGCTTTACCCCCGACAGCGGCAGCGGTTGATCCGCGCCAGGGTCAAGCGACCTTGCGTTCGGCGGACGGCGCCGCGCGCATGCTGTCCGTTTCGTTGAAGCGCTGGTGCCAGGAAAACGCTTCTTCGAGCAGGTGCGGCGTCTGGCCGCCGCGCTGGCAGGCACGATCGAAGTAGTCTTGCAGGGCGTCGCGATACGACGGATGCACGCAGTGCTGGATGACCGCGCGGGCGCGCTCGCGCGGCGCCAGGCCGCGCAGATCGGCCAGACCGCATTCGGTGACCAGCACGTCGACATCGTGCTCGGTATGGTCCACGTGAGACACCATGGGCACGACGCTGGAAATATCGCCGTTCTTGGCCATGGACTTGGACACGAAGATCGCCAGGTGGGCATTGCGGGCGAAGTCGCCCGAGCCGCCGATGCCGTTCATCATGTGGGTGCCGCCGACATGGGTGGAATTGACGTTGCCGTACAGGTCGAATTCCAGCGCCGTGTTGATAGCGATGATGCCCAGGCGGCGCACGATTTCAGGCGCATTGCTGATTTCCTGCGGCCGCAGCACGATGCGCTCGCGATAGTGCTCGATATTGGCCAGGATCTTTTCGTACACCGGCTTGGACACCGTGATGGACGACGCCGACGCGAACGCCAGCTTGCCCTGGTCCAGCAGTTCGATGGCGCTGTCCTGCAGCACTTCGGAATACATGGTCAGGCCGTCGAATTCCGACGACTCGAAACCATGCAGCACCGCATTGGCGATGGTGCCGATGCCTGCCTGCAGCGGCAGCAGCGAATTGGTCAGGCGACCCGCGTCGACTTCGCGACGCAGGAAGGCGTTGATGTGCGCGGCGATGGCATTGGTCTCGGCATCCGGCGGCAAGGCGTTGGACGGGCTGTCCGGCTCTTGCGTGATGACGATGGCGGCGATGCGATCGGGATCCACCTGGATGAACGGCAGGCCGATGCGCTGGTCCGCAGAGACCAGCCCGATGGGCTCGCGGCCCGGCCGGTCGGCAGGCACGTAGATGTCGTGCAGGCCTTCGATGGCTGCGGGCACGCCCAGGTTCAATTCAATGATGACGGTGCGCGCCTGCTGGGCGAACGACGCGGAATTGCCCACCGACATGGTCGGGACGATCGCGCCGGTTTCAGTGATGGCGGCGGCCTCGATGATGGCCACGTCGATCGGGCCGATGTGGCCAGCGCGCAATTGCTCTGCCGTTTCCGACAGATGCTGGTCGATGAAAGCGATGGCGCCCTGGTTGATCTTGCGGCGCAGCGTGGTGTCGACCTGGAAGGGCATGCGGCGCGCCAGCGCATTGGCCTGCGCCAGCATCTTGTCGGTGTCGTGACCCAGCGAGGCGCCAGTGATCAGCGTGATGGACAAGGGTTCGCGCTCGGCCCGGCTGGCCAGCGCCGCCGGCACGGATTTACAGTCTCCGGCGCGGGTGAAGCCGCTCATTCCGACGGTCATGCCGTCTTGGACCAGCAGGGCCGCCTGTTCGGCGGACGTGATCTTGGCGCGCAGCCCAGGATGGCGGATACGGTCGAGATGCATGGTGTCTCCAGATTTTTTTCGCAGTATAGGAATGTCGAGCCAAATCTCGTAATGACTTAAAATCATTCAATCCAGTCGTTTTTTTCATTGATTGAATGTGGCGCACCTTGCGCAGGAGACAGGCCTTGGACGTGCGAGCCTTGCGGTATTTCGTGGAAACGGTGCGGCACGCCAGCTTCACGCAGGCAGCCAGGGCCTTGTTCGTGACGCAGTCCACGGTCAGCAAGATGATCCGCCAGCTGGAGGAAGAAGCCGGCACCGCACTGCTGGTGCGTGACGGTCATACGGCGCGGCCCACCGATACCGGCCGCGTGATGTACCAGCGCGGCCTGCAGGTGCTGGAAACCATGCGACAGCTGACCGAGGAAATGCGCCAGACCGCCGACCTGCAGCGCGGAGCGCTTGAGGTCGGCATTCCGCCCATGATCAATCTGCTGTTCACGCCGGTGGTCAAGCGCTTTCGCGAGCTGCACCCCGGCATCCACCTGACCCTGCGTGAGGGCACGGGGCGCGCGGTCGAGGACCAGGTGGCCGGCGGCGAACTGGAGGTGGGCGCCACCATCTTGCCGGTCGCGCCCGACAGCGGCCTTGCCGTGCAGGCTTTCGGCAGCTATCCCATCTGGGTGATCGGGCCGCCGGACGCCGCCTGGGCCGGCAAGACATCGCTGCCGCTGAGCGCGCTGCGCGACACCCGGTTGTTGATACCTACAGACGATTTCGCCATGACGCGGCGGCTGCGGCAGGCCTTCGCCGACGCCGGCCTGCAGCCCGGCATTGCAGCCCAGAGCGCGCATTGGGATTTCCTGGTGGCGATGGCGTCCGCCGGCCTGGGCGCGGCGTTGTTGCCCGAACCCCTGATGCAGAGGATGAAGACTCGCGGCCTGAGCACTGCCAAGCTGGCCAAGTCCGGGTTGCAATGGGAGGTGGGCCACATCTGGCAGCAGTCCGGCTACCTGTCCCACGCCGCGCGAGCCTGGTTGGCCGTATGCGAAGCGGTGCTGGGCAAGTCGCGGCCGGCGCCGGCACGCAAGCCTGCGGCGTCCCGCTAAGCCCCGATACCCGCTCGATTTTGCGACCGTAGTTTGCCGCCGCAGCCGGCTTCTGGCGGCCGGACCCCGCTCGACCGAAATGTGTCCCTTTTTTATAGCCCGGACGGTCGCCTGGCGGCGCGTCCAGGCCCCGATATCTATCAGGGACGCAGCTGAGTTTTTGTTGCAACGGCCCCGTCCACGGCTTGTTATGCTGCCGCCTCGATGCGAGCGAATCGCCCCAAGAAAAATGACCCCGAACCTGCAACACCTGTCTTCGCGCACCACCCGGCCGCGCCGTTTTTCCCTTGCCGCCCTGATCGCCCTTCTGCTGCTGGCGCTCAGTCTGTCAACGGCCTATGCCGCAGCTCCCGCCGCGCCCACCGATACCGAGGCCACGCTGACCAATGCCCGCAAGCAGCTGGACGAGATCCGCAAGCGCGTGCCCGACGAAACGGACGATGCCGCCTTGCTCAAACAGCGCGGCGATGCGCAGGACATCCAATCCAAGGCCGACGCGACTGCCGACGCCCTGACGCCGCAACTGGCCAGCGTGACCGCCCGCCTGAGCGAGCTGGGCGCCCCGCCCGATGGCGTCAAGGAGGCCCCGGACGTTGCGGCGCAGCGCATGCAGCTGGAAAAGACCAGCCGGGCGCTGGATGCACAGATCAAGCTGGCGCGGCTGCTATCGGTAGACGCCGCGCAGACCGCCGAGCAGATCTCAGGCCTGCGCCGCACGCAGTTCCAGGCGCGGCTGGGTGAGCGGCGCGATTCGTTCCTGTCCGGTCAGTTCTGGGCGGAATTCCGCGAAGAATTCCCCGGCGACCTGGAGCGGCTGGTGGCGCTGCGCGATGACCTGACCACCGCGGTTGGCCAGACGCCCAAGTGGGGCTGGCTGTTGCTGGCCGCCGCAGCCGCGGTGGCGATCGCCCTGCGCGTCTGGATTGGCCGCGTGCTGTTGCGCATCACCGCGACCCGGGTGCCGCCCGGCCGCTTGCGCCGGTCGTTCCTGGCGGTGGCGCTGCTGGCGCTGGCGGTCGCCACGCCCGGCGTCATCGCCGTGCTGATCCACGCCGGCCTGGACTGGAATTCGCAGTTGTCCGATAGCACCGGTGCCCTGCTGGCCAACCTGGTGGCGACCGTGTGCTTTGGCGGCTATGTGTCCGGCCTGGGTTATGCACTGATGTCGACCAACCGGCCGTCCTGGCGCCTGCCGCCCATTACCGATGCGGTGGCGCAGCGCCTGCGCTGGCTGCCCGGGGTGCTGGGCGTACTGGTGGTGATGATCTGGCTGGCCGAACGCTTGCCCGTACTGCTGAACGCCAGCCTGACCACGACGATCACCCTGACGGGCATCGTGGCGGTGTTCGTGATGGCGACCATGGCGGTGGCGCTGTCCATCGGCCGCCGCCTGCGACGCCAGGCGCAGCAGGCGGACGACGCCCCCACGCCGTTCTGGATCTCGCTGCTGCTCACGGCGATGGGCACGGTACTGATCATCAGCCTGGCCAGCCTGCTGGCGGGGTATGTGGCGTTTGGCAGCTTCCTGACCAAGCAGGTGCTGTGGGTCGCGATCATTCTCGCATCGGCCTACCTGCTGTCGACCTTGATCGAAGACGGCTTCAGTACCCTGCTGGGCACCTCGCACCGCGACGACAACGAAGGACCCAGCCTGCGCGACCAGGCGGCGGTGCTGCTGTCCGGCGTGGGCCGGGTGGCGGTAGGCCTGTTGGCAGTGATCCTGCTGCTGGCCCCGTTTGGCGAAGGACCGATGGACCTGCTGCAGCGCTTTGACCAACTGCGCAAGGGGCTGGCCATCGGCGAAGCCAACATTCGTCCGGGCGCGGTGCTGCAAGCGTTGCTGGTGTTGGGCGTGTCGCTCCTGAGCGTGAAGATGCTCAAGCGCTGGCTGTCCAACCGTTATCTGCCGACCACCGAGCTGGACCCCGGCATGCAGCTGTCGGCCGCCACCTTGTTCGGCTATGCCGGCTTCGTGCTCGCCGTGGCCTTGTCGCTGTCGGCCGCCGGCATCGGGCTGGAACGGGTGGCGTGGATTGCCAGCGCCTTGTCGGTGGGTATCGGTTTTGGCCTGCAAGCGGTGGTGCAGAATTTCGTCTCGGGCCTGATCCTGCTGGCCGAGCGCCCCGTCAAGGTGGGCGACTGGGTGTCACTGGGCGGCGTCGAAGGCGACATCCTGCGCATCAATGTGCGGGCAACGGAAATCCAGATGGGAGACCGATCCACGGTCATCGTGCCGAACTCGGAATTCGTGACCAAGACGGTTCGAAACGTGACGCGCTCGAATCCGCTGGGCCTGGTGCAGATCAAGCTGCCCCTGCCGCTGTCAACGGATGCACAGCGTGTGCGTGAACTGATCCTGCAGGCGTTTGCCGACCACGAGGACGTCCTTGATACGCCGGCGCCCAACGTGTTCCTGGATGGCATCGAAGGCGGCAACCTGGTGTTCAACGCCAAGGGCTATGTGTCGTCGCCACGCTCGTCGTACGGTGTGCGCAGCGCCTTGTTGTTCACATTGCTGCAGCGGTTGCACGAGGCCGGGCTGGAGGTGTCGTCGCCGCCCACGATGCTGCTGGCCTCTGCCCCGCAAGCCACCGCCCTGCAACCGCCCACGGCTGAAGGGCCGGGCGCCGCGGCCGCGCCTGCCGCCACGCCCTGACGCTTCGCACGCCTGTTCGCCGGCCACGATCTCAGCCCGGCGAATAGAAGTCCACCAACCCCTGGCGATCCATGCGCGGATTGCGTAGCGCCGGCGAATTGGGCATGGTGTTCTGTACCGACGGCACCGGATAAGCCTGCGCGGCTGTTGCGGACACGGGCGGTGCATATTGCGCGGTCTGCATCGGCGGCTGCGCGGGCGCGTACATTGCCTGATTCGAGGCCGCGGGGGCTGCCTGGGCCACGGTCGGATTTTCGAAACGATGGTCGGCCGTCGTCAGCGACGGATTGGTGCACAGGCCCTGCGCGGTCAGCGCCGCCTTGGTGCGGTCGTCGGTCTGGCACAGGATGTCGACCGCAGCCGTTTCCAGCCGGCGCGAACGGTCGGGGTCCTTGGTCGATGCGGCGGCCTGCATGGTCCGTTCGAAGTTGCGGCGCAGGCTGCATTTCGTGTCCTCGACCGGGAACGCAACGTTCATGCCAAACCCCACGACTGAACCGCCGCCGCCGGCCGACACCATGCAGCTGTCGGACGAGAACGAGCCGTAGAAGCTCTGCGCGCCGATCGGCGGTGCGGTGCGCAAGGTACTCGAACCGCTGTTGTTGGAATTAAGCGTAATACCCTGGTTGTTGCCCGCGTTGGTGGAGCCTGACGACGCGGAGGTCGTCGCAGCGGAAGAGCTGGTCTGGGCGTTGGCTGAGAACGCGACCAGCGACAGGGATAAGGCAAGCGCAATGGTTTTCATGATGTCCTCCAGCCGGACGGCCGAGGCCGTCCGGGTTGCCTGCTGCTCAGTGACCGAACCCACCCACGTGACCGATACCGTGGATCGCCGCCGTGGCGCCGATCGCGCCCGCCTTGAACGTGCCCGTTGCCGAGGCGTTCGTGGTGGTGCTGCCGAACGTGGCGCCGCCATTGGCGACGCTGTCGCCCACCATGATCGGTGCGTTGCCGGTGATATGGCCGTAGGTTTCGCTGGTGGCGTACTGGCGGGTACTGGTCACCACAGTGGTGCCGTCCCTGTTGAAGCTGCCACCGGCAGTGGCGACGCCGCCGGTCTCGCCAAACGACGTCTGGCTCGAAGAGCCGTAGCCATTGATCTGTGTCGACACCACCGAAGTCCCGGTGGATACGGACGAGACCGTGCCGGTGATGGTACCGACGTGACCCGATGCGGAAATGGTCGGGCTCGGCCCGGTCGCGTAGGCGGAGAACGCGACGAGGGACAGAGTTGCGACTGCTGCGAGCTGTTTCATTTGAGCTCCTCCTGATCCGCTTCATGCGGATGCACAGGTGCCGGTGGCCGACCGGCGCGGACCTTTACCCCCCCGACGCAGTACGCCCTTCCGGCAACATGGCGCTTGGGACTTTCGTATTGGTACGGAATGATTGCGCCGCACTAAGGATGTCGATATCGGTTAAACGGGCGACCGGTCCCAAGAGAGTGGGGAAGAAGACGTAAAAGATGTCGTGCAATCTGCGATCACCCCGCTACAGGCCATGCAGATGGACGAGCCGGAACGCGCCGCGCGTGACATTGCTGCGGCGCTTCTCAGCTTTTAGGATGGGGGGGCGAGCTGCGATCTCGCGCAAGTAACCTAGCGCGCACGGCGGCAGGCCGAGCGGCGACAGCCTTTAGGCTGACTGTCAGGATGGAAGGAGCAAAGCCGTATCACGACCAAGCGATGCTTGCTGACGTCGCTTGCAGCGGGGTCAGGCCCGTGGGTTCGCACCCAAGCGCCCGGCCAGGCAGAGGGATTCTCGGCGCACCAGCGCCAGGTCCACCGCGACGAGCAATAACAGCACGCCGCACTCGGCCAGCTCCAGCCGCGCCGACAAGTGGTAGCCCGCCAGCAGCTCGATGCCTGCCCCGCCGGTCAGCCAGCATGGCCACACAGGCGCCGGCCCCCTGGTCGCCATGCCGTTGGCGCGACTCAATCCCAGCCAGGCCATCAACGGCAGGCCAAGCATCGACAGCGGCACATAGACGGCAATGGCCGACAGCACGGCGGCCACACTGAACTGGGTCTGCGAGGCCAGCGCCATGACGGCGAGCGCGCCAACTGCCGCGTACCACAACAGGCGGACAACGATCAGGCGCGGCAGGGTGACAGCTTGTCGGTTCATCGGAATGGCGGGAGGCCGGCAGGGCGAACCTGCTGCCCGCCCGGCGACGCGAGGGGAATTTTCAGCCATACTACTCCGCCCGGCCGGGGCCTGCCCGGCCCCTTTCATCCGGAGACACCATCATGATCCAGGAGATCGCCAGCATCCATGTCCGCGAAGGCCAGGAAGCGCTGTTCGAAGCCGGCGTGGCACAGGCCAAGCCGCTTTTTCTGCGTGCCCGGGGCTGCCACGGCATGGAGCTGTACCGCAGCATCGAGCAACCGCAGCGCTACACGCTGGTCGTAGATTGGGAAACCGTCGAAAACCATATGGTGGATTTCCGGGAATCGCCCGATTTTCAAGAATGGCGCAAACTGGTGGCGGGCTTCTTCGTCGAACCGCCGCAGGTGCATCACGAACAGAAAGTCGTCTGACATAGCGGCGGCGTCAGGCCGCCGCCAGCCTTGAACTGGCCGCCAGCGCCACGGCAACCGTGGTGCGCACATCGGCCAGCGCCCGGTGGGTGGGTTCGGACGCGCCGACATGCCGCGCCAGCACGTCCAGTTTGTGCGAGGGCAGCTCAGGCCAGGCCCGCCGGGCCAGCGCCAGCGTGCAATGGGTGGCATTGGCGAACGGCATGCCGGTCTGCGCTGCGGCGGCTTCCAGGAAACGCCGGTCGAACGACGCGTTGTGGAAGAACACCGGCAGGTCTTCGACGAACTCCAGGAACCGCGCGAATGCCAGCGCCACCGGCAGGCCCTGGCTGTCGACCTCTGCTTGCGTAATGCCGGTCAACCGCGAAATGAAGGGCGGCACCGCGCCGCGGGTGCGCACCACCTGCGCATATTCCCGTTCGGCCGCACCGCCCGGCCCCACCCGGACTGCCGCGAATTCCAGGATCTCGCAGGTCGAGGTCGACAAGCCCGTGGTTTCCAAGTCGGCCACGATGAACGGGCCGCGCAAGGCGTCCAGCGCCGCGGATAGCGCGGCTGACGGCGGGCGGGCGGCGCCGGCGGGTCGGGCAGTGGCGCCCGTCTGGCGTGTCCTGCGGTAATAGAAGGCCACGGCCTACTCCGCCGTGCGCAGCGGGGCGAAACGCGGCGAGCCGTCAGCCAACTGGCCGAAAAACAGGTCGGCCGGCCGCACCCACAGGCCGCGCGCGTGCGGCCAGAGATGCTCGTAGACCACCATCGTTTCTTCCGTCTCGGAGTGGCGGGCGGTGTCCACATAGCGGTACAGGCCGCCCTTGTAGTGGCGATGGGTGGCGAGCGCCAGGGCTTCGGATTCGGTCATTGAATTTTTGCCGCAAAAGACACGGCCCGGGCAGGGGGCCTGCCTGGGCCGACGGGTTCAAACAAGACCGTATTTATAGCGCACTCGGGCGGCAGGCATGCCCGCCGCGGGGTTCAGTACCGCACGTATTCCAATACGGGCTTGGGCGGCAACGGCGTATTGGCGGCGGGGCGCGCCCGCACGGACGGCGCCACCGGCTTGACCGCCGGCTTCAAGACGGCATGGCCGCCATGCAATTCGTGGGCCGCCTGCAGGGCGGACGCGGCTTCGGCGGTCATCTGGGTGATGTCTTCAGTGACTTCGCCCAACTTGCCCGACTGGGCCAGGGATACCTCCACCACTTCGCCCATGATCTCGGTGACCCGGCGCGACGACGCCACGATGTCTTCCATGGTGGCGCCGGCCGATTGGACCTGGCTGGCGCCGCTTTCGATCTGTTCGACGGAGGTGGTGATCAACCCTTTGATTTCCTTGGCCGCGGCGGCGCTGTTCTGTGCCAGGCTGCGCACTTCGGCCGCCACCACCGCGAAGCCCTTGCCGTGTGCGCCCGCACGTGCGGCCTCGACCGCGGCATTGAGCGCGAGGATATTGGTCTGGAACGCGATGCCGTCCATCACCCCGATGATTTCCGAAATGCGCCTGGAGCTGTCGGTAATGGCACTCATGGTGCGCACCACCCCCTGTACGGTCTTGCCCCCCTCTTCGGCAACCTTGCAGGCGTCCTGCGCCAGGGTATTGGCCTGGCTGGCGCGCTCGGCATTTTCGGTCAGCCCCTGCACGGCCACGCGCAGCGTCTGGGCAGCGGTAAATCGCTTGGTGATGTCGGTGGCGAATTTCACGACTTTGAAGGGCCGGCCTTCGGCATCGAAAATCGGGTTGTAGCTGGCTTCGATCCAGACCTGGCGGCCATTTTTGCCAATGCGCAGATATTGGCCGGTATCGTGCTGGCCACTGCGCAGTTTGCGCCAGAAATCCTTGTAGGCCTGACCGCGGGCCTCTTCGGGCAGGACAAACATGCTGTGGTGACGGCCCACGACCTCGTCTTCGCGATAACCCACCGCGTTCAGGAACAAATCGTTGGCGCGGATGATGGTGCCGTCCAATTCGAATTCGATAATGGCCTGGACTTTGGAAATGGCTTCGAGCTGGCCTTCGGTATCGGCCTGGCGCTGCTGTTGCGCGGTGATATCGGTGGCGTACTTGACCACCTTGAACGGGCGGCTGCGCTTGTCGAAGATGGGGTTGTAGCTGGCCTGCAGCCAGACATCCGCGCCATCCTTGCGCATGCGCCGGTAACGGCCGGCGTCGTGGGCGCCCTGGCCCAGCCGCTGCCAGAAATCCAGGTATTGCGCAGACTCGCGCTCGCCAGGGTCGACGAACATGCGGTGATGCTGCCCCAGCACCTCGTCCAATTCGTAGCCCATGGTGTCCAGGAAATTCTGGTTCGCCATCAGCACGTGGCCTTCGAGATCGAATTCGATAACCGCCTGAGCCTTGTGGATGGCCGCGATCTGGCCATACAGGTCTGCTTTCTGCATGCCGCGCTCGCCACGGAGCAGGCGGTTTAGGGTAAGCCATTGCATGTTGACGTCTCCTGCCATGGGATGGGACGAATGTTCTGAAACGGATAAAGAAACGGCGGCTTATCTGAAGCAGACTGCTTGGCGCGTCCCAACGATCAGGCAGTGCACGCCGCGCCGCATGCACACGCTTGCCTGCATATCCGTCACCATCGCAGCGACGGCAGGTCAGTGAATTACAGAAAAACGGAAGAATGTATCCAGTCGAAAATATTTAATCCCAAAAACCACGCACACTCAATGTTTTAAGAAGGTCGCCGCAGAAAAAAGTTTCACGGCGCTTCTTTATGCCGACCACCACGTAAGCCGCATGGCGACGGCATAACCCAAGGCAGGGAAATTAATAGGGGTTAATACGAATCCGCCTCGTATTTTTCTCGCATGCCTGCGTCATAATGAAAAGGCCGTCGTGATGACGGCCCCATTTATTTAGCGCGCAAATAAAAATTGCACCCGATCAGTCGGCATATCCGCCCGGGCGGTTTTTCATTCCGCGTCCAATTCGCGGTAATGGCGGAATATGCCTTCACCAAAGGGCAAGCGCCGGCCGCTGGCGAAATAGGCTTGCAACGCGGGCAGCTCCGCCACCCGCCGATGCAACGCCATGATGTTGGGAAATTTCGCCGCCTGGGTGCCCATGCGCTTGGGAAATGCGTACAGCAGGCCGTCGACCAAGTGAAACAAGGACAAGTCCACATAGGTCCAGCGCTTGCCGCCTGCCAACCAGGCGTCCGGTCCGCCCAGCACGCCTTCGAAATAGCCCAGGAATTTCGGTATGCGCTCTTCGCGGAAGCTGCGTGCCCGCCGGGCGGCCTCTTCCTTCTGGTCTTCGTAATAATCGCTGGCCGAAATGGGATGATGGGTATCGTGCGCCTCGGCCACCATGTCGGCGATGGTCAGCTGCAACTGGTTCACCCACAGGCGGCCTTCGATGGTGTCCGGCGCCAGGCCGTGTTTCTCGCCCAGGAACAGCAATATATTGGCGGTCTGCGCCAGCGTCATTTTGCCGGCCACCAGATAAGGCGGCGCGAAGGGCGGGTGTTTGCGTTCGGACAGCATGTCTTTGAGCAACGCGTTTTCACCGCCGGGTTCCCGGGCTCGCTCGCGATACGGTATGCCGCCCGCCTCGAGTGCCAGGCGCACGAATTCACCACGTCCGGGAATACCGTCCCAATACCAAAGATCGTAGGTCATGCAGGTCTCCTTCCAAACGGAATGCCAATACCCGCCCATGCTAAGGCAGTGGCCTGCAAGGGCTGATGACCGCACCGGCCCAGGCAGTTTCGGGAGGTAACCAGCCTAGGCCGGGAAGACGCTGGTTTCGCCGTCGACCTGAGCGGACTGGCGTCCATGTATCTGTTGATACTGGCGTGGCGACTGCCCAAAATGGGCGCGAAAATCGCGAGAAAAATGCGCGCCGTCGGCAAAGCCGCAGTCCAGGGCAATCTGCGTGATGCTGCAGGCATTATTCAACAGCAACCAGCTGCCGTATTCCAGCCGCAGCTGCCGTTGAAAGGCCATGGGCGACATGCCGGTGGCCAGGCGAAACGCTCTTTCCAATTGCCGGCGGCCTACGCCGACATAACGCGCGATGGCATCCAGCGGCGGCGGATTATCGATGCGCTGTTCGATGAAATGCGCGGCCTGGCGCACCCGCAGGTCCTGGATACCCGACAGATCGGTGCGGAAATGCGCCTGCGGCACACGGCCGGGTCGCGCGCCCTGCAGCATCATGTGGCGCATCGCCTGCTGGGCCTTGTCACGGCCGCAGTGGCGCGCCACCAGGTACAGCCCCAAGTCGATCGCAGCGGTGGACCCTGCGCAGGAAATCAGGTCGCCTTCGTCGACGAACAGCCGGTCGACCACGGCGCGGGTCTGCGGAAAGCGCTCGCGAAACGCTTCCAGCACGTTCCAGTGCACGCAGACCGTGCGCGGGCCGATCACGTCGGCCTGGGCCAGGGCGAAGGTGCCGGTGCAGATGCCCAGCAGGCGTACCCGCAGCGCTGCCGCCAGCCGCAGCCAGTCGCGCAGCGGCTCGGGCATGCGACCGCTGGAATAGTCATTGCCGCCGCAGACGGCGATGTAGTCGAACTGCGTCGGGTCATCGGGCAGGCCCGCGGCGACGTCGAGGGTCAGGCCGGCGCTGGAACAGCGTGGTTTGCCGTCCCAACTCATCACACGCCAGGCGGTGTGGATCTGCCGGCTGCGCCCGCCGTGGTCGCCCGCCAGGCGCAGCACGTCCACGAAACCGGCAAACGCGGCCAGCGTGAATTGGTCCAGCAACACGAGGCCGACGGTCAGTGCGGGTTTCCCCGGGGGCTGGAGGTCGTCGCCGTCTTCATAGGAGAGCGGCGCGGACGAAGGGGGCGCGGCGACAGTCATGACGCAATTATTCAAGTTTATGTCCCGCGCCTTCAAGCTCGTTTTCCCGAGCATCGCCCAAGATGTGGCTGTGGTACTTGAGTCAATGAGTCGCGGATCGACAAATCTACAAGGGGAATCCGACATGGCAACAAACACCCGCAGCGCGCTGGGCGCCGCTGCGCTGGGCGCGGGGCTGATCCTGGCGTCGCAGGCAGCGCTGGCGCAGCAACAGAAGATCACCGTCGCCTGGTACGGCGGCAATTGGGGCGACGCGTTCCGCACCTGCGTGGCCGATCCCTACACCAAGGCGACCGGCGTGACGGTGGTCCCGGAAGTCGGCACGTCCACCACCACCCTGGCCAAGCTGCAGCAGCAGAAGGCCGCCCCGACCATCGATGTGGCCTGGATGGACGGCGGCATCAGCGAGCTGGCGCAGCAGGCCGGCGTGCTGGACGCGCTGGACCCGGCCGCCCTGCCCAACCTGAAGAACGTGATCGACCAGGGCGTGTATCGCGAGGGTGCCTCCGTGTTCGCCGTCAGCACCGGTTACTACTCGCTGGGCATCACCTACAGCACCAAGGAAGTGAAGCAGCCGCCGACCAGCTGGAAAGACCTGTGGAAGCCCGAGTATGCGGGCGCGGTGGCGGTGCCCTCGCCCGCCAATTCGTCGGGCGTGCCGTTCATTTTCTTCCTGGCCCGGGTCTGGGCCATCGATCCGTCGAACCTGGGTCCGCTGTACGCCAAGCTGGCCTCGCTGGACACGGCCCTGTTCTTTGACAGTTCGGGCGCCGCCACCAACGCCTACCAGAGCGGCGAAGCCGTGATCGGTGCGCACTTCAACGTGGGCGCCTGGGACCTGATCGACAAGGGCCTGCCCATTGGCTTCACGGTGCCCAAGGAAGGCGCCTGGGCCACCGACGCCCGCCTGCACCTGGTCAAGGGCGCGCCCAACAAGGCCGCCGCCCAGAAGTTCATCGACACCGCGCTGACGCCGGACGCGGCCGCCTGCCTGGCCACCCGCCTGTACCTGGGCCCCGCGGTCAAGGACGTGCAGGTGTCCACGGACGTCGCCCGCAAGCTGCCGTGGGGCGCGGAAGGCTCGGTGAAGAACCTGAGCCTGTTCGACTGGAACATCATCAACACCCGCCGCGCCGAGGTCACCGATGCGTGGAACCGGCAGGTTGCCCGCAAGCGCTGAGCAAGGTCCTGTTCCCATGTCCGCTTTGCTCACTATCGAAGGCGTGTCGATGCGCTTTGGCGCCTACCAGGCGCTGGACCATATCGACCTGGCCATCCAGCAGGGAGAGTTCGTGGCGCTGCTGGGCCCCAGCGGCTGCGGCAAGACCACCTTGCTCAAGTCGATCGCCGGGTTCTTGAAGCCCGAGTCCGGCCGCATCCTCATCGACGGCCAGGACATCAGCCGCCTGGCGGCGCACCACCGGCCGCTGAATACGGTGTTCCAGAACTACGCGCTGTTTCCGCACATGACGGTGCTGGAAAACGTGGCCTACGGCCCGCGGCGCCAGGGCGCGTCACGCGCCCTGGCGGCGGCCCGCGCCCGGGACGCGCTGGACATGGTGGGGCTGGCCGACTTCGGCGCCCGCTACCCGCGGGAAATGTCCGGCGGCCAACAGCAGCGCGTGGCGCTGGCGCGCGCCATCGTCAACCAGCCCAAGCTGCTGCTGCTGGACGAGCCCCTGTCGGCGCTGGACCTGAAGCTGCGCAAGCGCATGCAGCTTGAACTCAAGCACCTGCAGGCGCGGCTGGGCATCGCGTTCATCTTCGTCACCCATGACCAGGAAGAAGCGATGACCATGGCCGACCGTGTCGTGGTGATGCACGCGGGCCGCATCGAGCAGGTGGGCGCGGGCACCGAGATCTATCGGCGCCCGGCCACGCAGTTCGTGGCCGAATTCATCGGCGACGCCAATTTCCTGGCCTACACCGCCACCGACGACGGCGCATTGGTGCTGGACGCGCAGGGCCTGCGCGTGCCGCATTTTCCGCAACCGGCGGCAGCGCGCGGCCTGGCGGTATTGCGGCCTGAAGACCTGAAGCTGTGCGAGGCCGCCGAGGCCATGCTGACCGGCAAGGTGACCGACGTGATCAACGTCGGCAGCCACTGCATGATCCACGTCGACATCGGCGCGCAGACGCTGGTGGCGCGGCATGGCGGCATCGCGCCCACGGGGCTGCATGGCGGCGCCCAGGTGACGCTGGCGTTCGCGCCGCAGCACCTGCACCTGATAGGCGGGCAGCCATGATGCGGCGCGCCTGGCTTTCCCCCGGCCTGCTGCTGGCGGCGCCCGTCCTGTTCTTCGCGGCGTTCTTCCTGGCGCCGCTGGCCGTGGTGGCGCTGGCCAGCGCCACGGGCGGGCCCGACGGACTGACGCCCACGGCCGCCCAGTACCTGCGCGTGCTGGCCGATCAATACCACTGGGACGTGATCCTGGTGACGTTCCGGCTGGCCTTGTTCACGACGCTGGCGTGCCTGGTATTGGGCTATCCGCTGGCCTGGTACCTGGTGCGCGTGGTGCGCTGGCAGGCCTGGCGCCGCGCTTGCGTGATCCTGCTGGTGGTGCCGCTGTTCACCAGCAACATCGTGCGCGCCTTTGGCTGGATGGTGCTGCTGGGCCGCAACGGCCTGGTCAACCAGGGCTTGATGGCCACCGGCGCGGTGGACCGGCCGATGCGCTTCATCGGCACCGAACTGGGCATTTTGATCGGCATGGTCTACGTGCTGCTGCCCTTCGTGGTGCTGGCGGTGGGCAATGCGCTGGCACGGGTGGACCCGGCCTGCGAGCAGGCGTCCGCCGACCTGGGCGCCAGCCCCGCCGCGACCTTTTTCCATGTGACCTGGCCACTGACGCTGCCCGGCGTGGTCTCGGGCGCCATCATCGTCTTCACGCTGGCGGTCAGCGCCTACGTGACGCCGGCGCTGCTGTCGGGCGGCCGCGTCACGGTGCTGTCGATGCTGATATTTCAGCAATACAGCACGGTGTTCGACTTTCATTACGGCGGCGCGCTGAGCATGGTGCTGCTGGTCTTCACCCTGATCCTGGTGGCGCTGGCCAACCGCGCCGCCGCCTTGCCGGGAGCTGCACGATGATCGCCCGCCACCTGATCCGCCTGACCGCGCTGGTCGTGCTGGCCTACCTGGCGCTGCCGCTCGTGGTGATCCTGGGCGCGTCGTTCACCGCCACGCCGTACCTGGCATTTCCGCCGCAGGGCTGGACGCTGGAGTGGTACCGCACGCTGCTGGTGGAAGCCGGCTACGTGGCCGCGTTCACCACGAGCACGGTGCTGGCGCTGGCCGCGACCGTGGCGGCGGTGCTGCTGACGGTGCCGGCCGCGCTGGCCCTGGCGCGCTATGACTTCCCGGGCAAGGCCGCGTTGACCTCGGTGCTGATGTCGCCACTGGTGCTGCCGCACATCGTGCTGGGCGCGGCATTGCTGCAGTTCGGCGCGTACTTCGGGTTGACGCGCAGCTTCCTGTCGCTGCTGATCGGCCACGTCGTGATCATCGCGCCCTTCGTGCTGCGATCCACGCTGACGTTGCTGACGCCCGAACAACGGGCGCTGGAAGAAGCCTCCGCCGACCTGGGCGCCAACCCCTGGACGACGTTTTTCCTGGTGGTGCTGCCGCAGATCCGGCCGGGCATCGTGACCGGCTCGATCTTCGCGTTCATCTCGTCGTGGATCAACGTGGAGCTGTCCATCTTCAACACCACCGCGGACCTGAACACGATTCCGGTGAAGCTTTTCAACTATGTGCAATACACGATTGATCCGACCATCGCAGCCGTATCGGGCGCCACGATCGTGGCTGCGGTCGTCGCCATCGTGATCCTGGATTTGACCGTCGGGCTGGACATGCTGTCCGAACGCGGCAAATAACTTTTCTCTTCTATCTACCGCCTGGAGCTTCTGTCATGCGCAAGCAAGACGCGTTCGATGTCATCTATACCCACACGGAAGGCGAGCCCCTGTGCATCGTGCACAGCGGCATTCCGTACCCCGCCGGCTCGACCATCCTGGAAAAGCGCGCGTTCCTGGAACAGCATTACGACTGGCTGCGCAAGGCGCTGATGCGCGAACCGCGCGGCCACAAGGACATGTTCGGCGTGTTCCTGACGCCGCCGTCCAGCCCCGAATACGACGCCGGCCTGATCTACATCGACGGCACCGAGTATTCGCATATGTGCGGCCACGGCACCATCGCCGTCAGCATGGCCATGGTGGCCAACGGCCTGGTGCCGCGCGGCAAGGACGGCATCACCCGCATCCGCTTCGAGACCACCGCGGGGCTGGTGGTGTCGGAAGTGGCGTCCGAAGGCGACAACGTGCTGTGGACGCGCTTCGAGAACGTGCCGGCCTACGTGGCGGCGCAGGACATCCCGGTGGAACTGCCGGGCTACGGCAAGCTGTCGGCCGACATCGTGTGGGGCGGCAATTACTTCGGCATCGTCGACCTGTCGAACTGCGACCTGCGCATTTCGCCTGATAATGGCACGGAACTGTCGCGCATGGGCCTCTTGGTGCGCGACCAGCTCAATGCACGCCACCACATCCAGCATCCGACCGAGGCGCACATCAACAACCTGAACTTCATTACGTTCTGGCACCAGCCGACGATCGAGGGCGCGTTCTACAAGAACGTGCACGTGTTCAGCGCCGGGCAACTGGACCGTTCGCCCGGCGGCACCGGCACCAGCGCGATGATGGCGATGTTCGAGGCGCGCGGCAAGATGGGCCTGAACCAGCCGATCAGGTCGGAAGGCCTGCTGGGCAGCGGCACCTTCGAAGGCTGCCTGCTGGGCGAGGTGAACCTGAACGGCACCCGCGCGGTGCGCCCCACGGTCAAGGGCACCGCCAGCATCCTGGGTACGGCACGCTGGGTCATCGACAAGAATGACCCGGTGGGCGCGGGGTTCCTGATTCGTTGAGGTGATGTGGGGCGGCGGCCTGCGCTTGCGTGCCGCCGCCGAGCTGGCATGACCTTATGGCGCAAGTGTGAAACGGTATCTGACCTTCAGCCTGCGCCAGTTCATACAGGGCCATCAAACCCGCTTCACGATATTCAGGATGGCTTAACTCTGTTAGCGCCGCTTTCCTGTATTCGTCTGCGAACGTGGTGTATGCACGTAATTCCGCCATCGTTTCGCACGCGTGACATATGCTAGCGGCCAATGGCGGGCAAGAGATCAAGTCCATGGCCCGGGGACTCCTTGGAACGAAAGTGATGTCCCATAATCGGCGATGTTGACAGTATTCGCTATTGTGGATGGCCGCAGACTCCGAAAATAGATCCCTTGTTTTCGGCACACGACATCATCGGAATAAAGATCGGACGTATTGACGGGGTCGAAACGCTTGTAGCGGCATAGAGCAACACGTAGCCTGTCCTTGTCCAAAACGACAAGGAGCCTTCCATGCTGCGCTGCCCAATCCCCCCCTATTCCACTGCGTTGACGGCCAACCGCAAATCCGTGCCACTCCCGCCCCGATATGTTCACAGGGAAAAACATCTCACTGAACAAGATTGGATCAGACAAATCGAGGCGATCAGTGCGGCTTGCCAGGCAGATCCCTCTAGACTGCTGACCATCAACGACGTTCGGGCCGCGCTCGCCGCCGAGCGCGCATCATCTCGCCCATCGCGCTGACATGACACACGTCGTGTTTGCCCCCGATGCCTTGCGCGACATCATTGAAATGCAGCGGTACTTCAGCGCTGCGGGATCAGCCCGTGCGGCGGATCGATACATCGATGATGTTGTACGGGCCTGTCTGGACTTGGTGGGTTTTCCCAACAGGGGTGCGCAGCGCGATACCGTCACTCCCGATGTGCGATTTCTGCACCACCAACGACGCTGCACGATTGCCTATAAAGTGGGCGACCATGCATCTGTGACCATCATTGGCATTTTCTACGGCGGACGTGACCACAGCCATCTGCTCCGGGAGCCCCTGCCCCAATACCGGCTCGCCATTTATCGGACGCTTGCAGCAATCCCTGCCCCGGGCTTAGGATGGAGCCACGGCCACACCGCTCGCCGCGCGCAGGCGCACGGCAGGGGCCGGCGTTTGAACCTTGCCAGCGATTCGGGAGCACATCGTGAAGAAAGTTGCTGAGATTCTCAGGGAAAAGGCCAACCCCGCCGTCGTGACGGTCTCGCCGGATTCCTCGGTGTACGACGCCATCAAGACCATGGCCGAGCGCGGCATCGGCGCCGTGGTGGTGGTGGATGGCACCGAGGTGCTGGGCATGCTGACCGAACGTGACTACGCCCGCAAGATCGTGCTGCAGGACCGCTCGTCGCGCACGACCAAAGTGCGCGACATCATGACCGATTCGGTCTTCTACGTGCGTCCCGAAGACACCCGCGAACACTGCATGGCACTGATGACCGAACGGCATTTCCGCCATCTGCCGGTCATCGATGAGCAAAAGCTGGTCGGCCTGGTGTCCATCGGCGATCTGGTCAAGGATGTCATGAGCGAACAGAAGTTCATCATCACCGAACTCGAACGCTATATTTCCGGCCAGCCGCACTGACCTTGCCACGCGGCGGCCGACCGCCATGCCGCAACGCCCTGGCGGCTATCCGCCCGCCAGGGTTCGGGTCGCGGGCACCACCAAGCCCAGCCCGGCCGCCACCAGCAGCACGAAGACCATCCGCTTGATGGTCTTCATGGACCCGGCGGTGCCATAGCGGCGCGCCGCCCAGGTCACGCCAATCACCACAGGCAGGGCCTGCAGGCTGAGCCAGACCGAATTTGCCTTGAACGCGCCCTGCCCGGTCACCAGCGCCAGGCGCACCACCGCATTCAAGGAAAACAGCACCAGCAGGCTGTTGCGGATGGACGCCAGCGGCAGGGGCTGGCGGTACAGGTGATACACCATGGGCGGGCCGGCGCTGGAAAACAGGCCGCCCAAGACGCCCGACACGCCGCCGAAGAACAGGAACGAGGCGCGCGATGACACGCGCGCCAGCGGCTGGGTGCGCGCCACCAGCAGCACGGCACAGGCCATGATGGTGACGCCCAGCAGCAATTGCAGCAGCACCGCCATGGACCCGCTGATCCACGCCAGCGCGGCCACCCCCGCCCCCACGCCGACCAGGCTGCTGGCCAGGGCCGGCGCCATCAGCCGCCAGTTGACCTGCGGCTTGGCGCGGGCCAGCGTGACGACCGCGTTGACCAGCGACAGCACGCTGACCACGTTGGCCACGTCGGACACGGACGCCAGCTGGAACACGCCGGACAGGCCCAGCAGCACCAGGCCGAAGGCGAAACCCGTCATGGTCTGGGCATAGGTAGCCAGCGCCACGCAGGCGAGGAACAAGACGTGTTGGAAGATGCTCATGCTTCGGGCGGAGCCTGACCTGCCTCGGCTCGGCCCGACCGCGGCAGAAGGCGGCCCAGGGCGGAACGACTGGGAACGGCGTATTCAATAAGGCGATTGGACGCGGGCGATGATAGCACCGGGGGGCAAGGGCCTGGCTCCCTTGCCGGCCCCCTGGCTGCGGCCGCCGCCAGGGCTGCGACCGGAAAGCCGGCGTCCGGGGCCCATCCACACATCTTGTCATAACTGGATGCGTTCATGCACCCAGCCCCCCGTCTCCCCCCGCTATCCTTCCCGCCCTGTAAGCCACGCTCTGCCGGGTCTTGCCGCGCCATCCCGGCGCCGCGCCGAGCCCGGCGCGTTTTCCGCCCAGCATGACGCCCAAACAGACCACGATCAATACGGTGACACTGACCTGCTCCACTTGCGGCAGCGCGCAGTTCATCAAGCTGGACACCAACGAGTACCAGTGCAGCCACTGCCAGGCCGTGACCCTGGTCGAGGACAATGTCGCCCAGCGGCTGGAGAAGATCCTGCGCGGCATGCAACAACCCGCGCCGGCGGCCAAGCTGCAACCGGCCGCCATCGTGGCGATGGTGCTGGTGGTGCTGGCGGCGATCCTGGTGCCGCTGACGTTGAATCTTGGCTCGTCAACCCGGGCCCCCTACCGTCCGTCGCCGGTCATCCCCCCGCTGGACGCCTCGCTGGTCAAGCTGACCGACGTACAGGAAAGGCGTGTGCGCAACCGCAACCAGTTGGTCATGGTGATGCGCAACGAGACGGGGGAAAAGATCGACAGCCCTCGCGTCACCGCCACCTTCTACCAGGGCGATTTGACGCTGTCGTCGGCGACGGGGTCGCCACTGGCACGCACGCTGCAGCCCGGCGAATACACGCCGGTGGTGATCTCGCTGCCCGACACGTCCTACACCCGCTACACCCTGGAGCCCAGCGTGCCGTCCCGCGCCCGCAGCACCGCGCTGGAGATTGCCGCCGACAAGGTGCAACTGGTGCGCAACGCCGGCGACTATCGCCTGGTCGGCCTGTTGCGCAACCAGGGCACGACCGCATCCAACAGCACGCAGGTGACGGTGATGCTGTATGGCGAAGACGGCAAGCTGATCGGCACCGGCACCGGGTATGGCTCGGCCAACTCGCTCGCCCCCGGCGCGGTGACCACGTTCGACGTGAACTGCGACATGCTGTCCGAGGGCAAGGTCGGGTCCTACGATTACATGGTGCAAAGTGAAAGCTAGCCGTTCCGAACCCAAGCGCCTGTCCCTGCCCGCCAAGGCCGGACTGGTGCTGGTCATCCTGGCCGCCAGCGGTTACGCGCTGGCCAAGTACAACGGCCTGCTGCCCTGGGAACAGGCCAAGGCCACGACCACGACGCAGGCCGCAATGGCCACCGAGACGCCGGCTGCCAAGCCCGCGCCTCCCGCCAGCCGCGTCGTGCGGGTCAGCCCCGCCGATACGCGCGTCATCGACCACGTGCGCCTGACCACGGCTGAGCTGCTGGACCCGGGCTTCGCGCTGTTCGACCCGGCGGCGCTGACGCTGTCGCCGCCACGCCGCCTGCTGGACGAGATCGAGCGTCCGCTGCTGCTGGCCGAAGTCGTCAACCGCAGCGATGGCTACATTGCCCTGTCGCCCGGCTTGACGCTGTCGGTGTTCGACGGCTCGCGCCCGCTGAAGCTGCGCCAGGAATGGCCGCTGCCGTCCATGCTGTATCCCGGCGAGCGCATTCCCGTGCGGCTGCAAGGCGAGGCTTTCGAGCGCTACAGCGAGATCAAGACCGCTTGGCAGCCCGCCAAGCGCGCCGCGCTGCCCGGCACGCGTCCCAAGCTGGACATCACCGTCGACAACACCGAGGCGGCCGTCGGTACCGGCACGCTGAATTTCACCTACCGCTTCCGCTACAAGTATGTGGTGGTGCACGGTCGGGTGCGCAACGACGACAAGGCCGAAGTCGAGAGCGTCAAGGTGTGGGTCAGCCTGTACGACGCGCAGGACAAGCTGTCGGGCGCCCAGTATTCGGAACTGAAACTGCCCAAGCTCCAGCCCGGCGAAAGCGCGCCGTTCAAGGTGGACGTCAAGCAATACGGCGGCAACTTCGCCCGGGTGGCCGTGGTCTACGACGCCAAGGCGAACTAGGCGCGGACCGGGCGCGCCCCGCATCCGCGCTCGCCGATACCGGTACATCAGGGGGCAGCCAGCCCCCTTTTTCCGTCCCCATTTATTCCCTTCAGGGCGCTGTCTCCACCGGACAACTCCCTGCAAGACGCCCCGGCCAACCCCGTCTGGCATGCGTCATCCGCAGACGCCGTGGCCTTCCCGCAACGGCTATCGACTCAAGTCTTATATAAGATATAAGACATTTGCTTGCGCCCCCTCTTCCTTCTACAATTCCTGCCGACAACCCTTCTTCCAACCCGACTTTAAGCAGGCCTCACATGCTGGATACTTACCGCCAACACGTTGCCGAACGCGCGGCTCTGGGGATTCCCCCGCTGCCCCTGACGGCCAAACAAACCGCTGAACTGATCGAACTGCTGAAGAATCCGCCTGCCGGCGAAGAGCAGAACCTGGTCGAGCTGCTGACCCACCGTGTGCCGGCTGGCGTGGACGACGCCGCCAAGGTCAAGGCGTCGTACCTGGCCGCCGTGGCCCTGGGCTCGGAAGCTTGTGCCCTGATCAGCCGCGCCAAGGCGACCGAACTGCTCGGCACGATGCTGGGCGGCTACAACATTGGCCCGCTGGTCCAACTGCTTGACGATGCGGAAATCGGCACCATCGCCGCCGATGCGCTGAAAAAGACGCTGTTGATGTTCGACGCCTTCCACGACGTGAAGGAAAAGGCCGACAAGGGCAACGCCAACGCCAAGTCCGTGATGCAGAGCTGGGCCGATGCCGAGTGGTTCACCAGCCGCCCGGAACTGCCCGAAAGCCTGACCATCACGGTCTTCAAGGTGCCTGGCGAAACCAACACCGACGACCTGTCGCCCGCTCCCGACGCCACGACCCGCCCCGACATTCCGATGCACGCCCTGGCGATGCTGAAGAACAAGCGCGACGGCGCGGCCTTCCAGCCGGAAGAAGACGGCAAGCGCGGCCCGGTCAAGTTCATCGAATCGCTGAAGGAAAAGGGCCATCTGGTCGCCTACGTGGGCGACGTGGTCGGTACCGGTTCCTCGCGCAAGTCGGCCACCAACTCGGTGCTGTGGTTCACGGGCGAAGACATCCCCTTCGTGCCGAACAAGCGCTTTGGCGGCGTCTGCCTGGGCAACAAGATCGCCCCGATCTTCTACAACACGATGGAAGATGCCGGCGCCCTGCCGATCGAGCTGGACGTGTCCAAGATGGAAATGGGCGACGTGGTTGAACTGCGTCCCTACGAAGGCCGCGCCCTCAAGAACGGCGAAGTCATCGCCGAATTCGAAGTGAAGTCCGACGTGCTGTTCGACGAAGTGCGCGCCGGCGGCCGCATTCCGCTGATCATCGGCCGTGGCCTGACGGGCAAGGCGCGCGAAGCGCTGGGCCTGCCGCCGTCGACGCTGTTCCGCCTGCCCAAGGACCCGGTCGACACCGGCAAGGGTTTCACGCTGGCCCAGAAGATGGTCGGCCGCGCCTGCGGCCTGCCGGAAGGCCGCGGCATTCGCCCGGGCACCTACTGCGAACCGAAGATGACCTCGGTCGGCAGCCAGGACACCACCGGCCCGATGACCCGCGACGAGCTGAAGGACCTGGCCTGCCTGGGCTTCTCGGCCGACCTGGTGATGCAGTCGTTCTGCCACACCGCCGCCTACCCCAAGCCCGTGGACGTGAAGACGCACCACACGCTGCCGGAATTCATCAGCACCCGTGGCGGCGTGTCGCTGCGCCCGGGTGATGGCGTGATCCACTCGTGGCTGAACCGCATGCTGTTGCCCGACACCGTCGGCACCGGCGGCGACTCGCACACCCGCTTCCCCATCGGCATCTCGTTCCCGGCCGGTTCGGGCCTGGTCGCCTTTGCCGCCGCCACCGGCGTGATGCCGCTGGACATGCCGGAATCGGTGCTGGTCCGCTTCAAGGGCAAGCTGCAGCCTGGCGTGACCCTGCGCGACCTGGTCAATGCCATTCCGCTGTACGCCATCAAGCAAGGCCTGCTGACGGTGGCCAAGCAAGGCAAGAAGAACATCTTCTCCGGCCGCATCCTGGAAATCGAAGGCCTGCCCGACCTGAAGGTCGAACAAGCCTTTGAACTGTCGGACGCCTCGGCCGAACGTTCGGCCGCCGGCTGCTCGGTGCGCCTGAACAAGGAACCGATCATCGAGTACATCAACAGCAACATCGTGATGCTGAAGTGGATGATCGCCAACGGCTACGAAGACGAACGCACGCTGGGCCGCCGCATCAAGGCAATGGAAGCCTGGCTGGCCGACCCCAAGCTGCTGGAGCCGGACGCCGACGCCGAATACGCCGCCGTCATCGAGATCGACCTGGCCGACGTGCACGAGCCCATCGTGGCCTGCCCGAACGACCCGGACGACGTCAAGACGCTGTCGGAAGTGGCCGGCGCCAAGATCGACGAAGTGTTCATCGGCAGCTGCATGACCAACATCGGCCACTTCCGCGCGGCGTCCAAGCTGCTGGAAGGCAAGCGCGACATCCCCGTCAAGCTGTGGGTGGCCCCGCCCACCAAGATGGATGCCACGCAATTGACCGAAGAAGGCCATTACGGCGTGTTCGGCACGGCGGGCGCACGTACCGAAATGCCGGGCTGCTCGCTGTGCATGGGCAACCAGGCCCAGGTGCGTGAAGGCGCGACGGTCATGTCGACCAGCACCCGCAACTTCCCGAACCGCCTGGGCAAGAACACCAACGTGTACCTGGGTTCGGCCGAGCTGGCCGCCATCTGCTCGAAGCTGGGCCGGATTCCGACCAAGGACGAGTACATGGCCGACATGGGCGTCATCAACAAGAGCGGCGACCAGATCTATCAGTACCTGAACTTCGACAAGATCGCTGACTACAAGGACGTGGCCGACGTGATCGAGGTGTAAGCCTCAACCGCCAGCCAGGCCTGCCTGCAGACGGCCCCGGAGCGATCCGGGGCCGTTTTTATTTGGCACTGCGCAAGGCAAGCAAGGGGCATCGCCCGGCCAGGCAGGAAATTAGTCGGGGACGGAACTTATTTGGCGATACGTTTTCATACAATCACCGTAACCAATGACACAAACCCCTCACTGCCGCCCGCCGGCCCCAGGAGAAGACTGCCAATGACACGGCTCTTGTTGCCGCTGCCGCTGTTGACGGCGCTGGCCGGCTGCGCCACGGCGCCGCCCTCGAACCCCGAGAACATCTGCGCCATCTTCCGCGAAAAGCCCGATTGGCACGATGCCGCGTTGAAGGTGCAGAAAAAATGGGGCGCGCCGGTGCAGGTGCCGATGGCCATGATGTACCAGGAATCCTCGTTCAAGCAGGACGCCGTGCCGCCGCGCTATTACTTCCTGGGCATCATCCCCTGGGGTCGGGTCAGTTCCGCCTACGGTTACGCGCAGGCCAAGGACGAGACCTGGGGCGACTACAAGAAAGACGCCGGCGGCTGGGGTTCAAGCCGCGACAATTTCGCCGACGCGCTGGATTTCATGGGTTGGTACATGAACAAGACCCAGCGCCTGAACGGCGTGTCCAAGTCGGATGCCTACGGTCAGTACCTGAACTACCACGAAGGCTGGACCGGCTACCGCAACCGCAGCTACGACCGCAAGGCCTGGCTCAAGACGGTATCGAAGAAGGTGCAGGCGCGCGCCGACAAATTCGCCAGCCAGTACAAAAGCTGCGAAAAGGACCTGACGCGCGGCGGCTGGTTTTTCTAAGCGGCTTTTGCCAAGGGAAGCGGCTCGCGCCGCCCCCTGGGGCGCGCTCAGGCCTGCACGCCCAGCCGATACACCACGGTATCGAGCCGGCTGACCCCGCGTTCGGCGAACTTGGGTTCCTTGGCCAGGATGTCGCGGCGGTCGATGATGACGGCCGGCGACACACCGGTGAACAAGGCCCGCACTTCGGTATCGACCAGCGCGAACGGCGGGCCTTCCATCTCTTCCTGGGGATAGTCCAGGGTGATCAGCAAGCCGCGATAGCCCGGCGCCAACTGCCCGTAGACGTGGCGCACGTAGGCGCCGCGCATGTCCGCCGGCAGGGCGATCAGGGCCGCCCGGTCATAGGCGCCCACGCAGTGCGACAGCAGTTGCGCATCCAGTTTGAAGATATCGCCGCAGATGATCTCGATATTGCCCGCGACATAATGCTTGCCGTAGGCGGTGTCGTGGATGACGGGCTTGAGCTCGTTTTCGGTGAAGAATTGCTCGACCGCCAATTGGGACAGTTCCACGCCCAATACCTGAAAGCCCTGGGCCGCCAGCCACACCATATCCAGCGACTTGCCGCATAGCGGCACCAGCACCTTGCCCCCGGGGGGCACCGACAGCGTCGGCCAGTATTTCTGCAACAGAGGCGTCACGCGCGTTTGATGAAAATGCGTGCGACCGTCGCGCCAGCGTTCCAACCAGAATTCCGCGTCCATGCTTTGTATTTATCCTCCTGAAAATAGCGAATTACTCCATTCGCGGGCGGTGCCGCGCGCCGGTGCGCGGCTTGGCAAGACCCCTTGATACTACCTGTCTGGCGTCAGGGCAGCATCGGGAACAAGCACCCGAATAATGCTCATACTCGCGTGGCGTCAAGGCAAAGGCTTGGCGACACAGGCGTCGGGGCACGCTCCTAGGGTTTATCCCAACTCTTGTTTTGCATCCAGGCCAACGCCAGCCCCGTATGTGTTCGTGACGGCCAACACAAAGGAGATCGTCATGAAATTGCTAGCCTCGATTGCCATCGCCAGCTCCGCCCTGACCCTGTCGCCGACCTACGCGGCCGACGTCATGGTGGGTGGACAAGCGATGATGCCCAGCAAGACCATCGTTGCCAACGCGGTCAATTCCGCCGACCACACCACCCTGGTCGCGGCCGTGAAAGCCGCCGGCCTGGTGGATACGCTGCAGGGCAAGGGCCCGTTCACGGTCTTCGCGCCCACCAATGCCGCCTTCAACAAGCTGCCCGCCGGCACGGTCGACACGCTGGTCAAGCCGGAAAACAAGGCCACCCTGAGCAAGATCCTGACCTACCACGTGGTGCCGGGCAAACTGGACTTCGACGCCCTGGCCGCCAAGGCCAGGAAGGGTGGCGTCACCGAACTGACCACGGCCAGCGGCGGCAAGCTCTGGGTCATGATGAACGGCAAGCACAACCTGACCGTCAAGGACGAAAAGGGCGGTGTGGCCAACATCAGCACCTATGACGTGTACCAATCCAACGGCGTGATCCACGTGATCGACAGCGTGTTGATGCCCAAGTAGTCGCATCCGGGATATCGTAGGGGTCCCTGTGACCCCTACCCGCCCGCTCATGACCGCAACGCTGCTTCGTACGGTTCGATCGTTGTCCGGTTTACCTCTCGCCGCCGTATCCGGCCTGCTGGCCGTCTTGCTGCTTGTCGGCCCCCCCGCGCAAGCGCAGCCCCTGGAATTCGATAATGCCTACAAGGCCGAACTGGCTTCGGAGAGCGCCGCCTTGCGCGCCCGCATCCAGCAATGGCCCGCGCCGCTGCAGGACATGAACCAGCAGATCTCCGCCGCGCTGCGCGCCAACGATCCGGCGCAGGCGCAGCGCATTGCCGAAGCCCTGTCGCAGCGCGAGCCGGCCAATGCCGACGTCAAGAACTTCCTGGGCAAGCTGCAATCCATCAACGGCCAGCAGGCCGCCGCGGTGAAGCTGTTCGACGAGGCGATCACGCTGGCCCCGGACAACCGCTGGTTCTACGTGAACAAGGCCGGTGCGCAGGCCGAGTTGCGGGACCTGCCCAACGCACTGGCCACGGCGCGCGCCCTGACCGCGCGCTATCCGCAATGGAGCATCGGGCTGAACCTGGAAGCCGCGCTGCTGGACGGCCTGGACCGCATTCCGGAGGCACTGAAAGCGTACGAACAAGCGGTGGCGGCCACGCCGCCCAGCGCCCAGATCCTGACCAACCAGGGCTTGCTGCTGCGGCGGCTGGGCCGCCAGGCCGACGCCCGCGCCAGTTTCGAGGCCGCGCTACGGGTGCAGCCCGGCTATGCGCGAGCCGAGGCCGAACGGGCGTCGTTGCCGCGCTAGCCGCTTCATTCAAGGCCATGGTCCCCCCGGCGCAACAGCCGCCCGCAGCCCCAGGAATCGCCCTCATGCCCCTTATGCAGTCCGACACGTCCATGCCGCCCCCTGAACCGCTCGCTTGCCCGCCCCGCCGCGCCCTGGCACTGGCGATGGCGGCGCTGGCCTGCGCCCCCTTGCGCATGGCAACTGCCGCGGGTAGCGCAGCGCCGAACGACCGCGAGGCCATCATCCGCCGCGTGTTCCAGGCGGACCTGGCAGGCATCCGCTACGGCGCAGACCACGCCAAGCTGATGCGCCACCTGGGCGTGATCTGGATTCCTGTGGAATCCGGCGCGCCCGGCATCGAATTCGAATATCCGCTGGGCGGCAAGGACACGGTGGCCGCGGCGATGGCGTTGCTGGGTACGGCCGACAGCCGCCTGGCGACGCAGCGCATGGCCGAGGTCTGCCGGCTGGTGCCCGCCTATGTGCGCGGTATCGGTCAGTTGCCGCCCGGCCGCTATGCCCTGCCGCCGCAACGGCGCGAGGCCTTCGACTTTCCGGATAGTGGCGTGGACGCCAAGGGCTTTTTCCGGCTGCATCGCGAGCACCTTGCCCTGCTGCGTGCGGCCAACTGGCGTGAAGCGGGCAAAGGTGCGCTGGAAGCCGTGCTGCGCGAAGGCGACGCCTACTGGCCCATGCCGTACATCGACGGCAAGCGCCCGTATGGCGACAGCAGCTTCTTCCAGATCGATATGGCACGCGTGCTGGGCCAGCCCTATGCGCTCGACGCCCAGGGCCGTGCCATCACCGAGCCGGCCAAGGACGCGCGCCTGGCCAGCCTGCACGGGCAGACGGCCGCCGCGCTGCAGGTCTTCCTGGCCTACGCGAAAGCCTAGGCCGGCATCGCGGCAACGACGGTTCACACAATGGCCGCATGCCGGACGCCGCGGGGCATCACGGCCGAGAGAAGAACCCGCGGATATCGTCGGCCACCGGCACTGCCGCCAGCACCATCAGGCACAGCGCCAGCGGCAACGTGGACCCGAAGCCGTAATGGAAGAACGAATACGCGCCCACCACGCCGCCGGTGAAAAACAACGTGACCATCGCGCCCAAGACGACCAGCTTGCCGCGATCGGCCCGCACGGGTGGCGAATTCGCGGCGTCGGATCGCGCCAGGTTCCAGTAGAACAGCTTGCCCAGCTCGATGCCGATATCGGTGACCATGCCGGTCACGTGGGTGGTGCGGATTTCGGACTTCGACACCTTCGTGATCATCGCATTCTGCAGGCCCATGATGTAGCACAGCAGCATCACGGTGCCCGGTACGTAGAACCAGCGTAACGTTTCCAGGTTGGCACCCAAGAGACCGAACACCAGCAGCAGCACGGCCTCGACCAGCAGCGGCAGCGCGAACTCGCTGGCCAGGTGCGAACGGCGCCCGAAGTGGATCAGCGAGGCCGACGTGGCCGCCCCCGCCAGGAACGACAGCAGAGCAGCCAGCCCCTGCAGCACCACCGCCAGGCCGCCCAGCGCCATGTGGTCGGCCATCATCGAGACGATGCCCGACATGTGCGAGGTGTACTGCTGCACGGCCAGGAAGCCGCCCGCGTTGACCGCACCCGCGGTGAAGGTCAGGATATAGGCCAGCCGCCGATTGGCCTGCGGCGTACGGCTGACGGCGGTGAGCTGGCGCAGGAAGGGAATGGGCACGATGGCGCAGCGCCTCAGCGCAACGGGAAGTAGATACCGGCCAACGACCCATTGAAGCCGCAACTGGGCGAACTGGCTTCGCTCTTGTCACCGGGAGGCGGCACTTCTTCGAGCCCCAGGCCCGAGCCCACGCGGCGCAACACCAGCGTCCACCCGTCGCCGTCCTGCTCCTGGAGCACCAGCGTATCGCCGCTCAGTGCGCCCACCCCCGAGGCTTCGCAAACCCAGCTGGCGTTGTAAGGCGCCGCTGCGGAAACCTTGGCAGCCAGACGGCCATCGGCAAGCCGAGTCACTTTGAGCTCGCCGCTGAAGTTGCCCCAATTTCCTTCGAAACCCTTGCGTGGCGCCAGTTCAAGCGCCGTCAGGAATGCTTCGCGATCCCGCAAGCGCTCGGCGATTTCCTCGGCGCCCGTCGCGCTATCTGTCGGGTGTTCGTAGGACTCATCGCGTAAACGGACGAACTGCCGCTGCTCGGACGACAGGGCCCGGGCCGTTTCGGCGTCAAAGGCCTTGCGCGCCTTGCCAAATTGGTTGGCAATACTGACGTCCAATGCCCCAAGCCTGGCATCGGCGCAGATCGCCTTTTCAGCGCTGCTTGTGGCGCGGGCGCAATCAAAGCTCGGGGTGGACGCCGCCCTGGCGCCCCCCTGCACGGCAACCGCCATGACCGCCGCGAAACCGGCGGCACGCGCATAGCGCTTCATAGAAAAAGCTCCCTGGACAATGAGTGGGCGGTCAACGCCAGCGACCGCCTCCGATCCCCAGGATTCTACAGCTGCCTTCCCAAGCGGCGGCGGTGTCAGCCGCCGCGCTTTCCCATCGGGCTGGCGGGTCAGCCCGCGTCCGACTCGGCCAGTTGCCGGCGGCGGAATTCGCCCTGGCGCACGTGCATCCAGCCCGGGTATTCCGGCGGCAACGCGCTGACCTTGTCCAACTGGTCCAGCTCGTCCGGCGTCAGCTTGATGGCGGTGGCCGCCAAGTTGTCGTCCAGCTGATCGACCCGCTTGGCGCCGATGATGACGCTGGTCACCGAACGCTGGTGCAGCAGCCAGGCCAATGCCACCTGCGCCACCGACACGCCGCGCGCATCCGCCACCTGGCGCAAGACGTCGATGCTGTCGAAGGCACGATCGCGGTCAACCGGCGGGAAGTCGAACTGGGCGCGGCGGCTGCCGGCCTCGGCCTGGCCGTCGCGGCGGTACTTGCCGCTGAGCAGGCCGCCCGCCAGGGGGCTCCAGACCATCAGGCCCACGCCTTCGCTCTGCAGCAGCGGCACGATCTCGCGTTCCAGGTCGCGGCCTGCGATGGTGTAGTACGCCTGCAGCGATTCGAAGCGCGCCAGGCCCAGGCGCTCGGCAATGCCCAGGGCCTTCATGATCTGCCAGGCCGCCCAGTTGGACACCCCCACGTAGCGCACGTGGCCGTGCTGCACCAGGTTGTCCAGCGCCCGCACGGTTTCCTCGACCGGCGTGGCCGGGTCGAAGCCGTGGATCTGGTACAGGTCGATATGATCCAGTTGCAGCCGCGACAGGCTTTTCTTGACGCTGTCCATGATGTGAAAGCGCGAATTGCCACGGGCATTGACGCCGGCGCCCGTCTGGCCGAACACCTTGGTGGCGATGACCACCTCGTCGCGCGCCACCTTCAGGTCGCGCAGCGCCTGGCCGGTGATGATTTCAGAGCGGCCCTCGGAATAGACATCCGCCGTGTCGATGAAGTTGACGCCCGCTTCCAGTGCGCGCCCCACCAGGCGGTTGGCGTCTTCCTGCTGCAGGTCGCCGATCTTGCTCCACAATTCGCCTTCGCCGCCGAAGGTCATGGTGCCCAGGCAAAGTTCCGAGACGAACAGGCCGGTGCTGCCGAATTTCTTGTACCGCATCATTGCACTCCTTCGTGGGCGCGGCGCGTCTCCAATCCCGGGATGGGAAGGCAGCAGGCGCGTGGCCGGGGTGGAAACAGTATGCGTCGCCGGGCCCTTCGGATGGATGCTCGATCCTGCCCTTTTTTTGCCTGATTCTCTGGCCCTCGACCCGCACGCCGGGCATCCGCCCGATCCTCCGCATTCTTTGCCTGATTCTCCGCGCCGCGCATCCGGGTGCACCATGAGGCCCAGCCCGGGTCTACACTCAATACCGCCTGATCCTCTGGCGGCCACGCAGCACGCGCGTGCGCGAGGCCGCCCACCCGGAGCCCCCATGCCTCCTACTTCCGACCTGCCCATTCCCGACTCTGCCGACCTCCTGGATGCCGCCTTCGAGCCCGCCCGGCGCGAACTGCTGGGCCTGCTGGAACGCATGACCGGCACCATGGAGGGATCGCTCGATACCCCCATCGAAGGCCTCTACCTGCACCGTATCTCGCAGCCCACCGGCGCCAAGCCCGGCCTGCAGAAAGCCGCGCTGGCGGTCATTGCGCAAGGATCCAAGCGCCTGTGGATCGGTGACGAAACCTACGAGTACGACCCCTTCCACTACTTGATTTCGTCGGTCGACCTGCCCGTGGTGGCCAAGGTATCGGTGGCCAGTCCGACCCTGCCCTACCTGGGACTGCGCCTGGATCTGAACCCGGAAGAGATTTCCGAGCTGATCAGCGACGAAAACCTGCCGCCGCTGGTGCCGGCCGAGGCGTCCCGCGCGCTGTGCGTCAATCCGCTGGGTGGCACGTTGCTGGACGTGGTGCTGCGACTGCTGCGCCTGTTGGACACGCCGCGCGACATCCCGATCCTGGCGCCGATGGTCAAGCGCGAACTGCTGTACCGCCTGCTGATGAACGGCCAGGGCGTGGTGCTGCGCCAGAGCGTGATGCAGGACAGCCAATTGAACCGCGTGGCCAAGGCCATTCGCATCCTGCGCGACAACTATGCCCAGCCCTTGCGGGTCGAGGAAATCGCCCGCGACGTCCACATGAGCGTGTCCTCGCTGCACCACCATTTCAAGCAGGCCACCGCCATGAGCCCGCTGCAATACCAGAAGCACCTGCGGCTGCAAGAGGCGCGCCGCCTCATGCTGACCGACGACGCCGGCGTTGCCCTGGCCGCGCACGCCGTGGGCTACGAAAGCTCGTCGCAGTTCAGTCGCGAATACAGCCGCCTGTTCGGCACCCCGCCCTTGCGCGACAAGCAGCGTTGGAAGGACGAGGCGCTGGCGGCTGCCTGATTCTCCGGCAAACAGGAGGTTCCTTCGGAGACGCCCGCTGGCCGAAAAAATAATTCCAATTGGCCTGCATCCAAATGCGGCTCCGGCGGGTAGTACCTGCAACGGCGCGCATCCTGCCCGCCGTATCCGCCAGGGACATCCCCAGGAGACCGCTCATGACCACTCGCCCCACCCCCGCCGCCGGCCTGCTGGCCGCCGCCCTGCTGGCCGCCTGCGGCCTGATGCCCGCCGCCCCGGCCATGGCGTATTCGCAGGACGCCCTGCCCGCACCCGTCCAGGTCCCCGCCGGCCACAAGGTCGCCTGGGAAACCGTCGGCGCGGGCGAAATCACCTATGAATGCCGCGCCAAGGCAGACGCCAAGGACCAGCTGGAATGGGTCTTCGCCGGCCCGAAAGCCGTGCTGAAGGATCGCCAGGGCAAACAGGTCGGCACCTACTACGGCCCGCCCGCCACCTGGGAGGCCGCCGACGGCTCCAAGCTGACCGGTACCCAGGTCGCCGTGGCGCCCGCCGGCGCCGGCAACCTGCCGTACCAATTGGTCAAGGCCAATCCCGCCATGGGCGCCGGCGCGCTCAATGGCGTCGCCTACATCCAGCGCACCGCGCTCAAGGGCGGCGTCGCCCCGCAAACGCCCTGCACCACGGCCGGCCAGCGCAGCCAGGTCTCGTACCAGGCCGACTACATCTTCTGGAAAGCGAACTGACGCGACGTGCAACGGCGACGTGCAACGACACGGGCCACGGCGGCGGGAGTCCGGTAACATGCCTGCATCCGCCGCCGCCCGGGCCTTGCCCGGGTCCCCGCCCACCGCCCCTGCCCCCGCGCGCATGCCGAACCGACCTGTTCCGGATTTCGATTACGAAGCGGCCCTTGACCAGTGCGCCGCGGGGCGTCGCTCGGCGCTGGAAGCCCTGTACCGCCAAGAAGGCCCACGGCTGCTGGGTGTGGCCCAGCGCATCCTGCGCGACCGCGCCCGGGCCGAAGACATCGTGCACGACGCCTTCGTCAATATCTGGAACCGTGCGGGCAGCTTCGACAGCGCGCGCGGCTCGGCCCGCGGCTGGATCTACAGCATTGCCCGCAACCTGGCGCTGAACGCCGTGCGTGACGGCCGCCACGAGACCGCCGTCGACGACGACACCGCCGCCGCGCTGGACGCCCGCGATGCGATCGAGGCCTGGCACGACACGCGTGAAGCCTTCGACTGGCGCGACAGCGCCGGCCGCATCGGCCCCTGCCTGGAACAACTGGAACCCGTGCGCCGCAACTGCGTGCTGCATGCCTACGTCGAAGGCCTGTCGCACGGTGAAATCGCGCAACGCCTGGGCGCCCCGCTGGGCACCGTCAAAGCCTGGATCAAGCGCAGCCTGAAAGCGCTGAAGGAATGCCTGGCATGAGCGCCCTGCCTGAACCCCCCGAAGGCCTGGACGAACTGGCCGGCGAGTACGTGCTGGGCACCCTGTCCGGCGCGCGCCGTCGCGACGTCGATGCCCGCCTGCCGCACGATGCCGCGCTGCGTGCCGCCGTCGACCGCTGGGAAGCGCGCCTGCTGCCGCTGGCCAACCTGGCCGCGCCGGTCGAGCCGTCGCCCGGCCTGTGGCCGCGTATCGAGAAGACACTGAACGGCCAGTCAGCCGCCGCCCGGGCCGGCGCATCGTCGCGCCCGGGGTGGTGGGACAGCCTGTTCTTCTGGCGCGGGGTCGCCGCCAGCGGCCTGGCCGCCGCCCTGGTCCTGGCCGGCACGTTGGCGCTACGGCCCGCGCAAACGCCCGGCCCGATGCAATACATGGTGGTGCTGGTCGCCCCTCAGTCGCAGACGCCGGGCTGGGTGGTGCAGGCGCAGGCGGGCGAGCGCGAGGTGCAACTGGTGCCGATCGCGGCCATGCAGGTGCCGGCCGATCGCGCGCTGGAATTCTGGACCAAGGCCGACGGCTGGGCCGGTCCGGTGTCGCTGGGCCTGGTCAAACCGGGCGAACCGGTGCGTATTCCGCTGGACAAACTGCCCCCGCTGGAACCCAACCAGTTGTTCGAATTGACGCTGGAACCGGCCACCGGCTCGCCCATCGGCAAGCCGACCGGTCCGATTCAATTCATCGGCCGGGCCGTCAAAGTAATGTAGCGTCGAGCGCGTGGCATTTTTCTGGAAAATGCCGGCCGCAACTTCGACCGGTTCCCCGCCCCGCATCATTTTATCGGCGGCACGACATATGCCTCGTCAACCGCACTGCGCCTGAAGGCGGACAACGGTTGACGATCGGCGAACGCAAGGCTCGCCAAAATGCCTTTTGCGCCGTGGCCCCTGCCTCTGTGGCAAGACGATATGACAGGCCAAACCATAATGCCGGGGCGGTCGATTCCGAGTATTGGATATTCCCCGGACAGTGACAGGATCGCGCGGCGCGGCGATCGACGCAGCGCCTGGATATTAGAAAATTAGAATCTTCCACACGCGCCAAACCGCTCGGCATGCGCAAGAATTCATTTATTTTAAAAATCCACTGCCCTTTGCCTTGATGCTGCAAGCGGCCGATATTTCTACTGCCACATAAGGTTGCACCACCGGAAATCGCAAGCGTATTTCTGGTGCATTTCAAGCCAGATTGACGATCAGAAAATCGCGCGAGCAGACGCGCCCTCATCCGAGCCCGGTTCGCGCTACCTAGCCACACGGCGATCGATCGGATCGCCCCGCGATGCGTTGCCCGCAGTTGGCCCGGGGACCCGCATTCCTTCTTCCCCAAGGGCTGCGCTGCCGCCTCCGCTTTGCGTCCTGCTGCGGTCGGTCCATGCCTGGCATCCGTTCCTCTGCGGCCCCATGCGCCTGGCCGATCCTGCCTCACCCGTGCGGCCTGCCCGCGCTCCGCTTCCTGCCATTGCCTCGCGCATTCGACCGCACACGCAGCGCGCCACCGCGTGCCCTCCCTTGTCCCAACCATCAGGAGCATAGACATCATGCGAGTCATCGCCATTGACGACCACCCCTTGGTTCTTACCGCACTTGGACAAATCCTGGGCGACCTGCCCGCTGTTCAGCTGGTCGGCTGCGCATCCACCATCATCGGGCTGCGTGACCTGCTGGCCCGCCATGCCGCCGATGTCTTGATCGCCGATTACTCGCTGCCTCGGGAAGATGCGGCGGACGGCCTTACCCTCGTGAAATGGATCCAGCGGCAGTATCCCCACATGAAGATCGTCGTCTTCACCATGCAGGACAACGCGGCCATTATTCGCGTCATTATCGAAAACGGTGTGGCGGCGGTGGTCAGCAAGCGCGACCCGCTGACCCATATTGCCATTGCGCTGGAGCGGGTCGACGGTGGCCTGGCCTACCAGTCTCCCACCATATTGACCCTGCTGAATGAAAGCTGGCATACGGTCCGCGGTACCGCGTTGAGCGACAAGGAACTGGAAGTACTGCGCCTGTTCGCGGCGGGCATGTCCATGACCGAGGTGGCGGTCAAGATCAACCGCACCGTCAAGACCGCCAGCGCGCACAAGGTATCCGCGATGCGGAAAATCGGCGCCAGAAACGATTCAGAGCTATATAACGCGCTGCGCGAGCTGCGGTTTTTCTGAACCCTGGAAATTTCCAGTATCCACGCGGCCGATCCATGCGCCCCCAGTGAGGCGGCGCTCGGCGAGCCGAGTCGATCGGCCTACTTCTTGCGGAATGGGTAGGCCTGCTGCGCCAGGAATGTGCCGGGCATGTCGTTGTCCAGGATGCCGTAGTTCTGCGGCAGACGGTTGCCGGCGCCGCGCACGGCGGTGCCGAACAGGTAATCGATGAACGACAGATGGGCCGCGTAGTTCTTGTCGATGGCTTCCGTGTCGGACGAATGGTGCCAATGATGGAAATCCGGAGTCACGATCACGTAGCGCAGCCAGCCCCAGGGCAGCTTGACGTTGGAGTGAATCAGCACCGCCTGGAACCCGACGATGATGATGTAGGCGTCCAGCACCGGCTTGGAAAACCCCAGCGCGAACAGGACGCCCAGCACCGCCACACGCGTGATCAGCAGCTCGACGATGTGCAAGCGTGAGCCGGCCAGCCAGTCCAGCGTGCGGGTGCTGTGGTGCACCGCATGGATGCGCCACAGGAACGGTACCTCGTGATACGCCCGATGCGCGGCGTACTGCACCAGATCGGCCACCAGCACGGCCAGGAACAACTCGGCCAGGTAGGGCAACGACTGGATGGCCTGCTGCAGCGGTTCATACGCCGCCCACGAGAACAGCCTGTGCACGAAGAAGTTGATGCACAGCAGCACCGCCCCCACCGAGAGGTGGTTGAACAGGAAATGCTTCATGTCCACTTGCCATTCACCGCGGAACACCGGTTGGCCGGGGTACAGCGGAAACAGCTTCTCGAAGATGATGAACACGGTGCTGGACGCCAGCAGGTCCAGGATGAACCAGTCCAGCCCGAGGTAGGGGGTGTGGCCGGTATTGGTACTGGTCACCACGACCTGGCTGCCGCCGGCCGCCACTGCGCCGCACACCAGGACGAATGCAGCGATATTGAGCCAGCGCTGGCGGCCGAAGACAATATTCGTCAACGCAATCGTGCCCGACACCAGCAAGGCGCCGAACAACAGCGCGCGCATCGCTTCGACCGTATAGAAGCTGCGCAGCTCGGGTGTTGTCAGATACGCCGGAAAGTGAAACGCCAGCACGCCCAGCACGGACAGGATCGCCAGGAACAGCGCAATCACGCCGGTGATCATGCCGGTACCCGGGTGGATGCGACCGTCCTGCTTGAACAAATTCACAACCTGACGGTGAAGGGGCGCGCGCTGATTCATTGCACTCTTATGGCAGACCACGGGGAAGCGAGTGTATCCCCCCCGCCCTCGCAGAGCATGTAATTAAACGTGAGTGGATAAGACCATCCCTATTCGTCCCAAAACCGCGCCAATCCTTGTGTTGCGTCAAATCCCCCCAAATAGTGGCCCCGATGGCGAAGGAAGGTCGGTTGACTTTGACTGGCCGGTGCGATGTCATGGAATCGACCGTTCATTGCGGGCCGGCCTGCCGGCCGCAGCGCAGTCGTTTTTCAACCGGATCACAGCACGAGGCCGCCATGTTTCCTGAGTACCGCCAACTGATTACCCAACTGAAAGCCGAAAACGGCCACTTCTCGGCCCTGTTCCAGCGGCACAATGACCTGGACCAGGAAATCAAGAACATGGAGGCCGGCATTATCCCGGCGTCCGATGGCGCCGTCGAAGTGCTCAAAAAAGAGAAACTGCTGCTCAAGGACAAGCTGTACAGCCTGTTGCTCGCCGCGGACCAGAAAGCAGGCTAGCGTACGCGCCTGCTTGCGCATCCCCCGCCAGGGCGCCGATCTCGGCGCCCTTTTTGCATCTGCACCTCGTGCCGCCCCTCGCTTGCTGACGTTTAGCTGAACGAATAGAATTCCCGTGTCCGGCCCGTTGCCGGAGGCATACGCAAGGTGGTGCAAGGTGCATGACAGAGATTTCAAGCCAGGCGAGGCCGTGTCGCCTGTAACCGGTTGGGCCATGCTGCCTCTCGTGGAACACGACTCCCTGCTCTTGCGGCTGGATTTTCTGCCCGCCCCGACGCCTTCGGCCGCCGAGGGCAGCGCCCGTGGCCGCGTCTATGCCATGACGTCCGAGCAGTTGCAATTGCTGCTGGATTCGCTGCAGGCCCAGCTCGACAAGTTGCAACCCGGCCCCACCGCCGCGCGCCACTAGCTCGGCTGACCGCGCCCGCGCCCCGGCTGCGCGGCCCAGCGCCGACTTCAGCAGTACTAAAGATAGATTAGTATCTTTAGATTCTCTAACCAGGCCACAACCGCTAGTCTGTCGCCCTTGCTTCAAGGTGCCACATGACTCACGCTTTCCTGCCCGGTTTTCTCCTCAGCCTCAGCCTGATCCTTGCCATCGGCGCACAGAACGCCTTCGTGCTGCGCCAGGGCCTGCGCCAGGAACACGTGTTTGCCGTCTGCCTGGTGTGCGCGGTCTCGGACGCCCTGTTGATCGCGGCGGGCATTGCGGGCTTCGGCCTGGCGTCCAACGCCCTGCCCTGGCTGGAACCGGTGCTGCGCTACGGCGGCGCGCTGTTCCTGTTCGTCTATGCGGCTCGCAGCCTGCGGTCGGCCCTGCGCAACCACGGCAGCCTCACCCCGTCCTCGCGGCAAGCCGCCGGGCTGGGCGCCACGCTCGCCGCCTGCCTGGCCTTCACCTGGCTGAACCCGCACGTGTATCTGGACACCGTGGTGCTGCTGGGATCGATTTCCAGCCAATACGAAGGGCAAAAGACCGCCTTCGCCCTGGGCGCCATGACGGCGTCGTTCCTGTTCTTCTTCACGCTGGGCTTCGGCGCCCGACTGCTGCGGCCCGTGTTTGCCAGCCAGACCGCCTGGCGGGTATTGGATGCGCTGGTCGGCGTCGCCATGCTGGCGATCGCGCTGAAGCTGATCTGGCCCTGAGGCGGGCACGGACCCGATCCCGCGGAGCCCGCCGGCCCCTTACTGCGCCTGCGCCGCCTTCTTCGCGGCGGCCGGCACATTGCGGAACGTCACGCCCAGCCGATTGAAGGCATTCATCAGGCCGATCGCATAGGTGAGGTCCGCCAGTTCCTTGTCATTGAACTGCGCGGCAGCCGCCTGGTAGTCGGCGTCCGGCACGCCGGTTTCAGCCACCCGCGTCACGCATTCGGCCCAGGCCAGCGCGGCCTGTTCACGCGCGCTGAACACCGCGCCGGCTTCGCGCCACACGGGCACCAGCACCAGCTTGTCCACGGCCACGTCCTGCTTGAGCAGGTCGCGCGAGTGCATGTCGATGCAATAGGCGCAGCCATTGATCTGCGACACCCGCAAATACACGAGATTGACCAGCACTTCCGGCAGGCCGCAATGGCGCAGATAGGTGTAGACGGCGCCGTAGGCCTTGTAGCCCTCGGGCGAGGCCTGGGCGTAGTCGATGCGATTGCTCATGATGGGTCCTGATGGAGGGATATCGAAGCCTCCATGGTGCGCCCCGACGACGTTTTTCGATAGATCCAAGAACCGGGTTGCGTGCTGGGCCATGATGCGCCGGGCCTTGGCCGCCCCGGCGACACGTGGCCCCCGGTTGCCGTCAGCCTTGAGGCACCCGGGCCAGAACCCAATCGGCCGCCAGGGCCGCGAGGTCCGCGGAGTTATCGTCCATCATGAGCAAATGGGAATTGCCGTGGATACCCGCAGCAGGCAGATCCAACACGTCCGCACGTCCCCCCGCAGCCCGAATCCGCGCCAGCCAATCATCAGCCCCCGCTCGGTACCGACGCCACAACTCGCTGTGGGCAAAATGATCGCCCCAGATGACCAGGTGCGGCACGCTTGCGGCAGCGCAGGCGGCAGCCGCGTCCAACGCCGGCGCACCGGCAGGTTCCACCAGGACCACGGCGGCGATCGCCGCGGGCATTCGGGCCGCCAGTTGCGCCGCGTGGCGCGCCCCTTCGCTGTGGGCCACGACGATGCTACGCCCGAAATGCTGCAATAGCTCACCATAGGCCGCCAGCGTCGCCTCGGTGTTGCAGGTCCAGCGTGCCACGAACTGCTTGGCGAACTGGTCCGCGCGATGAATCGGAAAGCGCATCCCGGCATGGGCCAACGCCGATCGGTACCCGCCCTGTGGACCGAAGCGGAAGATGGACCACGCCTGGTCCAGCGTCCGATGCTCCGGCGCCTCGGGAGTAATGTCGGGATACGGCGCCCAGGAAGCCCTGCCGCGCTCCACCGCGTCGGTGACGCAGGTGTGAAACCTGCGCCGCATGAAGCACTCATGCCAGCCCGCCCGGCCGTCCGGCGTCTCTTCCCAGGTCGCCCCCGTCATGCCTCCGCCGTGCCAGAACAGCACGGGCGTCTGGCGGGTTGCGTTGGCCAGTTCGAAATGCTGCGCGTACAGCTGGCCGACCTGATAGCGGCCATTGGGATCCGACCGGCGTGGCGGCTCGCCGGGCACGGTCTCGATCGTCTTTCTGGGCAGGCCGTGCAGATCCACCGCCCGTCCGCCGACGTGAAAGCCACGCACGCGACGCAGCGCAATCACTTCATCAGGTGCAGCGGGCGGCACGGTCAGCAGGTCACACGACATAGCGAACCGCCACCAGCGCGAGCGTTACCGTAATGGCGCCGCCGATCCGCGTGGAGATTTGCGCGAACGGCATCAGCGACATCCGGTTGGCGGCCGTCAGGATGGCGATGTCGCCGGTACCGCCCTGTCCGCTATGGCAAGCATTCACCACGGCGACATCGATGGAGTACATGCGCAGCCGACGCGCCACCAGGAAGCCGGTCGCGATCATCGAAAAAACAGTGGCAAAGACCGTCACCAGCGTAGGCACATTGAACGCACTGACAAATTTGTCCCACGGCGTCAACGCCACGCCCATGGCGAACAGCAAGGGATAGGTCACGACCTTGGACGTAAAGGCATACAGGTCCTTGCCCGCGCTTTCGATCTTCGGAGGAATCATGCGCAGGAGCTTCATTGCCACCACCAGGATCAGCATGGCGATGGGGGCCGGGAAATCGAACAGCTTCTGGCTCAACGTACCCAGCAGATACAGGCCCACCACCGTCACCAGGCCGCTGCCCAGCGCCATCGGGTCGAACACCGACGGCACCGGCTTGCGGTCCGCTGCGGCCTGCATGGGATCCGCCCCGGGCTGCAGTTGCCCTTCGCCGGTCAGGTGCGGATATCGCTTGCCCAGCATATTCAACAGCCCCGCCAGCATTACCGCGGTAAAACTGCCCAGCATGACCACCGGGATGATCTGGGCGAACAGCGCTTCCTGCGGCTGCGCCATCAGTATCGAATACCCCAGCGACAAGGGAATCGCCCCCTCGCCCAATCCCCCCGCCATGATGGGAATGACGATGAAGAACAGGCTGTGTATCCAGTCAAAGCCCATCGCCATGCCTACCGCCGTGCCGACCCCACCCGCCACGACCGACCCGGCCGCCAGCGGTACGAAGATCTTCAGGAATCCAGCCACCAGCACATCGCGCGGCATGCTCATGATGCTGCCGACAATGATGATGGCGATGTACAGGTACAGGAAATTGGAAACCTTGGTAAAGGTCTGCACCGACTCCACCACTTGCGGCGGAATCACGCCATGGAATGTCAGCGCAGAAGGCACGACGAACGCCATGATCGCCGCCACACCCGTCACCGAAATCAGGCGGACCCGCTTGCCCAGCTCCATGAAGATGAAGCCGCCGACTGCCAGTACGCCGATCGACATCGACAGGTCGGAGGGCACCTTGCCTTTCAGCGTCATGATGCCGATCACGCCCAGCAACGCCAGGAAAATCGGCAGCGGCACCACCCCGATCTCGATGCTCATCAGCTTCAGCCACCCGCGCAGCCAGGGCTTGCCCGCCCTGTCTTGCGAGCCGTCAACCGCCAGCGGCGGCGCGGCCGCCTGTTCAGCCTGTCTCATTGCGCGTCCTTATTGTTATGCGAGGAAGCGGCGACTGTATCCAGGCAACCCATAAATGTAAAATATGCCAAATTTATTCTTCCATATAAATAATCAATGGATGAGATCGGCAAGCTTCCGCTGACGATGCAGCACCTGGCCTCGCTGATTGCCATCAGCGAGGCGGGCAGCATGACCGCCGCTGCACAGCGCCTGGGCATGGCCCAGCCCGCGCTGAGCATTGCCGTCGCCAAACTTGAAGCCAGGCTTGGCATGGCGTTGCTGCATCGCGAACCCCGTGGCGTCCAGCTCACCCAGGCCGGCCAATTGCTGCTTGCGCGCGCCTACGACATCCTGGAATTGGCGCAGACCAGTCTGCGCGAGCTGGACGGGCTACGCCAGGAACCGCAAGGTGACGTGGCCATCGGCTTGCCGTCCTCGACGGCGGCGGTGGCAGCGCTACCCATCATCGAGCGGCTGTCCAGCCGCTACCCGAAAATCAAGCTGCGCGTGGTGGAAGCCTTTTCCGGGTACCTGTGGAAATGGCTGCAGAACAGCGAGATCGATATGGCCGTGGTGTTCGACCGCTCGGCCACGGTCGACCTGCATTGCCTGCCGTTGGCTCAGGAAACCATGCACCTGGTCAGCCGCCGCGGTACCCGCGCCCGCCATGCGCCCGTGAAAATGGCCGAGCTGGGCGCTTATCCCCTGGCCATGCCGTCTCGTGCCAACGGCTTTCGCGCGGCATTGGAATCGCATGCCGAAAAGTATGGCGCCGCCCTGGATGTCGCGCTGGAAATCGACGCCGGACACCAACTGGTCAAACTCGTCGCCAGTGGCCGGTACCATAGCGTGCTGGCCCCCTGCGCGGTCAGGGACGAAATCGAAGCGCGGCTGTTGGTGGCCCGACCGATCGAACCGCCGCTGGCCCGCACCGTATGCCTGGCCCACCGTAAGGTGGGCAAAGCCTCGACTCCTATCAAACTGGTCGCCGATGAGGTCATCGAAGAATGCCGCAGTCTGATCGAATCGGGAATCTGGCAGGCAACACTCCCCCCGCCTGGCAACTCGCACAAGGAACCCCACGCATGAAGGCTCTTTTACTGTTCGCGCTGTCCATCTTGGCCTGGCCTGCACATGCCGACTGCCAGGCACCGGCGCAGTGGACGCGCACCTTTCATGAAAGGCACGCCGATTTCTACTGGAAGCCGGATAGCCATGACCCGTCGCTGTTCACTCCCGAGTTCGACCAGGCGCTGCGCAAGGAATGGGACTACGCCAAGGGCGAGGTGGGTCATCTGGACTACAACCCCTGGCTTGGCGCCCAAGACGGCGATATGGCGGCCAGGCCCGTCTTCGACACCGAAACCGAATCTCCCGACACGGCAATCGTGGCAATGCGATACCCCTTCGCGCTCGAGCCCGGCGGCCCGCAGACACCGCAGATCGTTCACTTGGTCTTAAAGCGCGAAGCGTTACAGTGCTGGCGATTGGACGACCTCATCACACCGCTGGGGGAATCGCTTCGGCGGACGTATGGCGGCCTGGCCAACACTGCCTCTTGAAAGCCAGGATGAGGTAGCCCAGGAACATCCTCACTGCGATGAAAAGGAAACCCTGGCGCAACCCGACTGATTGGTTGGCATCCCCCCACAGCTTGCCTGCGGCAATGGCCGCGGTTGCGGCCGACGGAAGACTGACGATTGCGTCCAGACACCATTTCCTGCGCCACAATGGCCGTGGTTTGGTTCCGGGGATGGGTTTCGGCAACCAAGTCAGGCAAATCTTCAGCGGCGACCACAACCCGACCGACTCTGCGCATCTCCTGCCGTTCTTCGAACACCACAAGAACAAAGGCCGCTAGCGACTGTTATCGCTAGCGGCCTTGCCGTATGTGGTCGGGGCGGTGGGATTCGAACTCACGACCCTCTGCTCCCAAAGCAGATGCGCTACCAGGCTGCGCTACGCCCCGAGGGTGGCAACTATACCAGATACCGACGCCCCCCAGAAACGCCGCTGCCCGCAAGAGGCCTGGCCAGACCGGGCCGGGCAATCCCCTGATTGACACCTATATAGTTGAAGCATAAATTAAATTCGATCTTATAACGACATTCATCGGGAAAAACATGGCTACCGCCGCCTCATCTTCCGCCTGGGCCACGCCCTCGCGGACCACCTACACCGTGCTGTTCGTCTGCTGGCTGGCAATCCTGTTCGAAGGTTACGACGTGGGGGTGATGGGCGCGGTGCTGCCCGCCCTGGCCGACGACAAGAGCTGGAACCTGACGCCGATCCAGCTGGGCATGCTGGGCAGTTACGCGCTGGCCGGCATGTTCGTGGGCTCGTTCGCGGTGGGGACGCTGTCTGACCTGCTGGGGCGCCGGCGCATGCTGCTGGCCTGCGTCACGCTGTTTTCCTTGACCATGATCGGCGCGGCCTGGGCGCCCACGCCGGCCTGGTTTGCGACGTTCCGCTTCATCGGCGGACTAGGCTTGGGCGGCGTGATTCCGGTGGCGGCGGCGCTGACCATCGAATATTCCCCGCCGGCCAGGCGAGGCTTCAACTATGGGGTCATGTATTCCGGCTATTCGCTGGGCATCCTGTGTTCGGCGGCGGTGGCCATGGCGCTGCTGCAGCACTGGGGCTGGCGCTCGGTGATCCTGGTGGGCGCGGCGCCGCTGCTGCTGGTGCCGCTGCTGGCGCGCTGGCTGCCCGAGTCGCTGGAATACCTGCTGGCCAAGGGCGACGAAGCCGGCGCGCGCGCCATGGCCGATCGTCTTGGCATCGCGTCGCTGGATCCGTTCCGGCCGCGCGAAGTGGCGGGCGAGAAAGCCACCTGGCGCGACGTGATGGCGGCGGTGTTCTCGCCACGCCACCTGCGCGCCACGCTGTGCTTCTGGGGCGCGTTGTTCCTGGGCATGATGCTGGTGTATGGCCTGAACACCTGGCTGCCGCAGATCATGCGCAAGAACGGCTATGACCTGGGGTCCAGCCTGTCGTTCCTGCTGGTGTTCAGCCTGGCGTCCGCCATTGGCGGCCTGGTACTGGGCCAGTTCGCCGACAAGACCGAACCGCGCAAGATCGTGGCGCTGTTCTTCCTGGTGGGCGCCGTCGGCATCTACTGCCTGACCTACAACAACCCGCTGGTCGTGAATTACCTGTGGGTGGCGCTGGCCGGCGTGGGCAGCATTTCATCTTCGCTGATCCTGACGGGCTACCTGGCGGGCTACTACCCGGCGCATGCGCGCGGCGCGGCCACCGGCTGGGCGCTATCGTTCGCCCGCATCGGCGCGATGAGCGGCCCCATCGTCGGCGGCTACCTCGCCAGCCTGCAACTGCCGCTGGCGTGGAACTTCATCGCCTTCTCGTGCGCAGCGGTGCTGGCGGCCGTGTTCGTGATCCTGATCCCCGGACGCTATGCGGGCGGCTCCCAGGCCCAGCCCGCCACCCGCCCGCAGACCCTGCAACAGCAGCGATCCTGAAAACGACAACGGCGCGCCTTGCGGGCGCGCCGTCCATGCCCCGGCCGTGCAGGCCGGTGCCCGATCAGCCGAAACGGCCGGTGATGTAGTCTTCGGTTTCCTTGCGCGACGGCTTCACGAAGATCTGGTCGGTCTGGCCGAATTCCATCAGCTCGCCCAGGTACATGTAGGCCGTGTAGTCCGAGCAGCGCGCGGCCTGCTGCATGTTGTGGGTCACGATGACGACGGTGTAGTCGTTCTTGAGTTCGGCGATCAGTTCTTCGATCTTGGCGGTCGAGATCGGATCCAGCGCCGAGCAGGGTTCGTCCAGCAGCAGCACTTCCGGCTTGATGGCCACGCCGCGGGCGATGCACAGGCGCTGCTGTTGGCCGCCCGACAGGCTGTTGCCGCTCTGGTGCAGCTTGTCCTTCACTTCGTTCCAGAGCGCGGCCTTGCTCAGCGCCCACTCCACGCGCTCGTCCATCTCGCCCTTGGACAGGCGTTCGAACAGACGCACGCCGAAGGCGATGTTGTCGTAGATGCTCATGGGGAACGGCGTGGGCTTCTGGAACACCATGCCGACCTTGGCGCGGATCAGCGAAATGTCGGTCTTGGCGGTGAGCAGATTCTCGCCGTCCAGGATGATCTCGCCCTCGGCGCGCTGGCCCGGATACAGCTCGAACATGCGGTTGAAGGTACGCAGCAGCGTGGACTTGCCGCAGCCCGACGGGCCGATGAAGGCGGTGACCTTCTTCTCCTGGATCGACATGTTCACATTGCGGATCGCATGGAACTTGCCGTAGTAGAAGTTCAGGTTCTTGACCTCGATCTTGTTCTTGACGGCGGTAGCGGTGTTTTCCATTTGGTTTCCCTAGGTCCGGCGCGCCTGGCGCGCCGGCAAAGCGATCTTTACTTGCGGAACATGTTGCGGGCGAGGATGTTGATGCCCAGCACCAGCAGCGTAATCAGGGTGGCCCCGGCCCAGGCCAGGTCGTTCCAGTCCTTGAAGGGGCTGGCGGCGTATTGGTAGATCACGACCGGCAGGTTGGCCATCGGGCCGTTCATGTTGGTCGACATGAACTGGTTCGACAGCGCCGTGAACAAGAGCGGTGCGGTTTCACCCGAGATGCGGGCAATCGCGAGCAACACGCCGGTGATGATGCCGGTCTTGGCAGCGCGATAGCAGACCAGCGTGATCATGCGCCACTTGGGGCAGCCCAGCGCGGCCGCGGCCTCGCGCAGGCTGTTGGGCACCAGCAGCAGCATGTTGTCGGTCGTGCGCACCACCACCGGGATCACCAGGATCGACAGCGCGATGGCGCCGGCCCAACCCGAGTAGTGCCCCACCTGCGCCACGTACACGGCGTAGATGAACAGGCCGATGATGATCGACGGCGCCGACAGCAGCACGTCGTTCAGGAAGCGCGTGGCCGGCGCCAGCCAGCCGCGCTGGCCGTATTCGGCCAGGTAGGTGCCGGCCAGGATGCCGACCGGTGTGCCGATCAGCGTGCCCACGCCGGCCATCATCACGCTGCCGAAGATGGCGTTGATCAGGCCGCCGGTTTGCCCCGGCGGCGGCGTGATTTCGGTGAAGAGCGTGTACGACAGCGCCGGCGCGCCCTTCGTCAGCAGCGTCAGGATGATCCAGAACAGCCAGAACAGCCCGAACACCAGCGTGCCCAGCGAGATGGTCAGCATGATGCGGTTGACCACGCGGCGCCGGCGATACACGCCGTTCTGCATATTGAGTACGGATACAGCCATGTTCTTTTCCTTGGGCTCGCGGCGGGTCAGGTTTTCTTGCCTTCGCCGGCGGACAGGCGAACCAGCAGCATCTTGGCCAGGGCCAGCACGATGGTCGTGATCAGGAACAGGATCAGGCCCAGTTCCAGCAGCGCCGATTTCTGGATGCCGCCTGCTTCGTTGAATTCGTTGGCCAGGGCCGAGGCGATCGAGTTGCCCGGCGAGAACAGCGAGCCGGACCACTTGAAGGCGTTGCCGATCACGAAGGTCACCGCCATGGTTTCACCCAAGGCGCGCCCCAGGCCCAGCATGATGCCGCCGATGACGCCCGACTTGGTGAACGGCAGCACCACGCGCCACATCACTTCCCAGGTCGTGCTGCCCAGGCCGTAGGCCGATTCCTTCAGCATGGCCGGCACCAGTTCGAACACGTCGCGCATCACCGCCGCGATGAACGGGATGATCATGATCGACAGGATCAGCCCGGCGGTGAAGATGCCGATGCCGAAAGGCGGTCCGGCGAACATGCCGCCGATGATCGGCACGCTGCCCAGCGTGGCGATCAGGAAGGGCTGCACGTATTGCTGGAACACCGGCACGAAGACGAACAGGCCCCACATGCCGTAGATGATCGACGGGATGGCGGCCAGCATTTCGACGGCGGTGCCCAACGGGCGGCGCAGCCAGGTGGGCGACAGTTCGGTCAGGAAGATGGCGATGCCGAACGACACCGGCACGGCAATGATCAGGGCGATGGCCGAGGTCAGCAGCGTGCCGATGATGGGCACCACGGCGCCGTAGTTCTGCTTGACGGGGTCCCAGTCGTTCAGCCACAGGAACGACAGGCCGTACTTGGCCAGCGATTCGCGACTGCCGTAGATCAGGGAAATCAGAATCGCCGCCAGCAGGATGAACACCAGGAAGGCGAACAGGCGGGTCAGGTTCTTGAACAGCGCATCCATCAGCGCGTTTTTATTTTGCTTCATAGGCGAAGGCGTGCCGGTAGTCACGGAGTCCGCCACGCTGGGCGAAAGCGGCACACTATTATCCATTACCGCGCTCATGGATGGACTTTCCTTAGGAAACCTTGGGAGAAACTACGAGACGGTCCGGAAGATCCGCCCCGATTTCCAACCAACCGGAAACCGGGGCAGCGGACCGATGCGGGCGCGGGGCCAGGCCACCGCGCCCATCATCCACTTACTTCCAGACAGCCTTGCCGTCGGCGCTCTTGACTTCGCCCCAGGCAGCGCGGATTTCCTTGGTCACGGCTTCCGGCAGCGGCACGTAGTCCAGGGCTTCAGCCGACTTGGCGCCATTCTTGAAGGCCCAGTCGAAGAATTCCAGCACGGCCTTGCCTTGCGCCGGCTTGTCTTGCGACTTGTGCACCAGGATGAACGTCGCGGCGGTCACGGGCCAGGAATCGGCGCCCGGTTCGTCGGTCAGCACCACGCCCATGCCAGGCGCGCTCTTCCAGTCGGCGTTGGCGGCGGCAGCGGCGAAGGCCTTCTGTTCCGGCTGGACGAACTTGCCGTCCTTGTTCTGCAACTGCGTCCAGGCCAGCTTGTTCTGCTTGGCGTAGGCGTATTCCACGTAGCCGATCGAGTTCTTCAGCTGGCCGACGTAGGCGGCGACGCCTTCGTTGCCCTTGCCGCCTTGACCCACGGGCCACTTGACGGCCTTGCCTTCACCGACTTGTTCCTTCCACTCCGGCGACACCTTGGACAGATAGTTGGTCCAGCCGAAGGTGGTGCCCGAGCCGTCCGAACGGTGCACGACGATGATGTCGGCCGACGGCAGCTTCAGGTCGGGGTTCAGCGCCTTGATGGCGGCGTCGTCCCACTTCTTGATCTTGCCCAGGAAGATTTCGGCCAGGACCTTGCCCGACAGCTTCAGCTTGCCCGGTTCGATGCCGTCGATGTTCACCACGGCCACGGTGCCGCCGATGACGGCCGGGAACTGCAGCAGACCGTTCTTTTCCAGGTCAGCTGCCTTCATGGGATCGTCCGAGGCGCCGAAATCGACGGTCTTGGCGATGATCTGCTGCTGGCCGCCGCCCGAACCGATCGACTGGTAGTTGACCGCGTTGTTGGTGGCTGCCTTGTAGTCCGACGCCCACTTGGCGTAGACGGGGTACGGGAACGATGCGCCGGCGCCGGTCACGTCGGCGGCCTGGACGGCAAACACGGCGGCGCTCAGCGCGACGCCCAGGGAAACTTGTTTGAAGACACGTTTGAACATCTTGGTTCCTTCTGTGCTCGTTAGAGGAGTCTTGGCAGGCTTTCTACTGCCTGTCTTTCAGCGACCCTCGCATCTTAGAAGTCCAACGTGACAGGATAGTGACAGTCACATTCCCCCCCCCGGAGCGCTGCGCGCTTCCCCCCCAGGGGGGCGCCGGTGGCGGACCGGCGTAGCCGGATCCGCGCGGCTGCGCTCTCGGAGCGCCTGCCTCGAAAGCGGTTTTTTTGCTTGCGGAGAAATTGGGGTCGGATTGATTGGGGTGAAGATTGGCGGGGCCGGAAGCCCCCCCCCTGCCCCAAGGATTGGGGGACGGATATCCGTCCCCCTGCCCGGCTCAGGCCTGGGCTAAACGCCCAGCTTCTGCATCAGGTACTGGTGCAGGTTGAACGGCTCGCGGCGGCTCTTGACGCGGACGTAGTCGCCGTCGGCCTGCTGTTGCCAGGCCAGCTGGTTGTCGCGCAGGGCGAAGGTGAAGGCTTCGTCGATGACGCGCTTCTTGAGCGACTTGTCGTAGATCGGGAAGGCGATTTCGACGCGGCGGAAGAAATTGCGGTCCATCCAGTCGGCCGACGACAAGTAGACGGTCTCGGCGCCTTCGGCGTAGAAATAGAACACCCGGGAGTGCTCCAGGAAGCGGCCCACGATCGAACGCACCCGGATGTTTTCCGACAGCCCCGGCACGCCGGCGCGCAGGGCGCAGACGCCGCGCACGATCAGGTCGATCTTCACGCCGGCCTGGCTGGCCTTGTAGAGTTCTTCGATGATCTGCTCTTCGAGCAGCGAGTTCATCTTGGCCATGATGCGCGAGCGCTTGCCGGCCTTGGCCGCGCGGGCCTCGGCGCGGATCAGCGCCACCATGCCGTCATGCATGGTGAACGGCGACTGCATCAGCGCCTTGAGCGAGCGGCGCGCCCCCAGGCCCGTCAACTGCGCAAAGACCTTGTCCATGTCCTCGCACAGCTTGGGATCGGCGGTCAGCAGGCCGAAATCGGTGTACAGGCGCGCGGTGCGCGGGTGGTAGTTGCCCGTGCCCAGGTGGGCGTACCGGCGCAGGCGGCCCTTTTCGCGGCGCAGCACCACGGCCATCTTGGCATGCGTCTTGTGCGCCACCACGCCGTACACCACGTGGGCGCCCACCTCTTCGAGCTTGGAGGCCCAATTGATGTTGGTCTGCTCGTCGAAACGGGCCATCAGCTCCACCACCACCGTCACTTCCTTGCCGGCGCGCGCGGCGGCCAGCAGGATCTTCATCAGCTCGGAATCCTCGCCGGTGCGGTAGATGGTCTGCTTGATGGCCATCACGTCCGGATCCAGCGCGGCGGCGGTCAGGAAATCGATGACGGGCTGGAAGGACTGGTACGGATGATGCAGCAGGCGGTCTTGTTCGGCCACGGCCTCGAACAGGTCGGACGGCTTGTCGCCCACCCGGTCGAACGGCGCCGGCAGCGGCGCACGGTAGTCGGGGAACAACAGGTCCGGGCGGTCGGGCGAGTTGCACAGTTGCATCAGGCGCGACAGATTGACCGGGCCCGGCACGCGATAGGTGTCTTCCGGCTTGAGCGAGAACTCGCGCTGCAGGAAGTTTTCCAGTTCCACCGGTGTGAGCTTGTCGATTTCCAGACGCACGGCGGCACCGAAGTTGCGCTGCGACAACTCACCCTGCAAGGCGTGGCGCAGGTTGGTGACTTCTTCCTCGTCGACGAACAGGTCGCTGTTGCGCGTCACCCGCCACTGGTAGCAACCCAGCATTTCCAGGCCCGGGAACAGCTCGCCGACGAAGGCACGCAGCAGCGACGTCAGGAGGATGTAGCCCTCGGGATGCCCGGACAGCTCGGGCGGCATCTTGATCAGGCGCGGCAGCGCGCGCGGCGCCTGCACCACGGCGATGGACGCCTGGCGGCCAAAGGCATCCGCGCCCGACAGCGACACGATGAAATTCAGGCTCTTGTTGTAGACCCGCGGAAACGGGTGCGCCGGATCCAGCCCGATGGGGGTCAGCAGCGGCATCACGTCGCGGTTGAAGACCTCGCGCGCCCATTCCTGCTGCTGGGGGTTCCATTCCGACGCATGATGCAGGGCAATGCCCTCGGCCTGCAGCGCGGGCAGAATGGCGTCGTTGAGCAATGCGTACTGGCGCCCCACCAGCTCGTGGACCGCCTGCTGGACATTCTCGAACGCCTGGTCCGGCGTCATGCCATCCGGGCCCACCAGGTTGGGCGACTGGCGCTGCTGCTCTTTCAGGCTGGATATCCGGATTTCGAAGAATTCGTCCAGGTTGGAGCTGACGATGCAGACGTAGCGCAGCCGTTCCAACAGGGGCGTCGAAGGATTTTCCGCCATCGCCAGCACACGGTCGTTGAATTTGAGCAGCGACAACTCGCGATTCAGGAGCAAAGGCTCGGCGGGCGGGCGTGTGGTCATACCGGATTCCATACGTAGGGAGAGCGTGGAGTTTTACTGCAAAAGGGTGACGGTTCTATGACACAGCACTAAAAGCGTAGCGTACGACAAATCCGGGACACATGGCGCACCCGACTTTCGACGCCAACCATATGTTCCATAAGCGAAAACCCGCAGCGGAAGGCGCTGTCACATGGGGTATCTATAATCAGGCCACCTCAAAGCCAATATTGACGAGCCGCATGGATCAACTTCTGGCCGCCGTGGACCTCGGGTCCAACAGCTTCCGCCTCTCCATCGGACGCATCGTTCAGCAGGACGGTACGCCCCAGATTTATCAGATCGACCGCCTCAAGGAAACCGTCCGGCTCGCCGCCGGCCTGGACGCCGACAAGCGACTGGGCGACGATGCCATCGAACGGGCCATCGCCGTGCTGGAACGCTTCGGCGACCGCCTGCGCAGCTTCCACCCCAACCGGGTGCGGGCGGTGGCAACCAATACGTTCCGCGTGGCGCGCAACACCCGTGATTTCCTGCCGCGTGCCGAAGCCGCCCTGGGCTTTCCCATCGAAGTCATTGCCGGCCGCGAAGAGGCCCGCCTGATCTTCTCGGGCGTGGTCCACACCCTGCCCCCCTCCCCCAACAAGCGCCTGGTGATCGACATCGGCGGCGGTTCCACCGAGGTCATCATCGGCAAGGGCCACGAACCCGGCCTGATGTCGTCGCTGTACATGGGCTGCGTCAGCTACAGCCGCCAGTTCTTCTCGGACGGCGTTGTCGATGCCCACCAGATGAAGCTGGCCGAACTGGCCGCCCGCCGCGAAATCGAAGTCATCGCCAAGCAGTACCGCAAGACGGGCTGGAAAGAAGCCTACGGCTCGTCGGGCACCGCCAAGGCGCTGTTCGCCATCCTGACCGAAGGCGGCATGTCCGACCGCGGCATCACCCGCGCGGGCCTGACCAAGCTCAAGGACCGCATCGTGCGCGCCGGCCGGGTGATTCCGTCCGAGTTGCCCGGCATCAAGGTCGAGCGCGCCGACGTGCTCCCCGGCGGCCTGGCCATCATGAGCGCCCTGTTCGACGAACTGGGCATCGATGTCATGCACACGGGCGACGGCGCACTGCGCCTGGGCGTACTGTATGACCTGCTGGGCCGCGACGACGAACACGACAAGCGCGACGAATCGGTGCGCCAGTTCATGAAGCGCTACCACGTCGACGTCAACCAGGCCCGCCGCGTGCACCATGCCGCGCTGAGCCTGTTCGACGCGATGATGCCTGAAGGCCCGGAACGCACCGAACTGCGCGTGGCGCTGGGCTGGGCGGCCGACCTGCACGAAGTGGGCCTGTCCATCGCCCACAACGCGTATCACAAGCACACCGCTTACGTGCTGGAAAACGCCGACATGCCCGGCTTTTCCCGCGCCGACCAGCAATTGCTGGCATTGCTGGCCCTGGGCCACCAGGGCAAGCTGGGCAAGCTGGAACCCCTGGTGCGCACCCGCGCGCAGTGGATGGCCATCCTGAGCCTGCGCCTGGCGGTGCTGCTGTTCCGCCGCCGCGGCGAAATCGAACCCCTGCCCCTGACGGCTTCCGTGCGCAACGATTCGATCGTGGTGCGTGTGAACCGCGATTGGCTCGCGCAGCATCCGCTCAGCGACTTCACGCTGCGCGCGGAAGAAGCCGAATGGTCGAAGGTGGGATTTTCGTTCGAACTGCTGGAATTCTGAAGCAAGCAACGACGCGGGGCGGGCCCCGCGTCACGCTGCGCACGACTCACGCGCGCTAGAACGGCAACAGATCGGTCTGCCGTTCCAGTTGTTTGAGTTCCAGACGGAAGGGCCGCGTGGCCCGCCGTATCAGTTTGATCTTCATACGGCGGAACAGGCGGCGCATGATCAGCGCTGGCCGTTGGCGACGGGTTGGTCCAGGCCGAAATGGCGGCGGTAGCGCTCGTCCATGCCGTCCATCTTCAGCAGCACCGGAAAGTCGGCGGCGTTGAAGTCGGGGTCCCAGGCCGGCTCGCCGCAAACCGTGGCGCCCAGCTTCAGGTAACCCTTGATCAGCGGCGGCACGCGGGCCGGCAGCGTGCTGTTGAGCTTTTCCACCGGGTAGCGGTGCAGCGGCGTGACCTGCGGCTGGCCTTCCTTGGGCAGGTGCTTGGAGATGGTGCGCCACACTTCGGCAGCCGTCACGCCGTCGTCGCGCAGGCTGACGCTGGCGCAGCCCAGCACGTACTGATAGCCGCCGCGGCGCAGGTATTCCGCCAGACCGGACCACAGCAGCATGATGACCGCGCCATTGCGGTAGTCGGCGTGGGTGCACGAGCGGCCCACTTCCACGAGTTCGTCGCGGATCGCGCCCAGGCCGGACAGGTCGAATTCGGATTGCGAGTAGTAGCCCCCCGCCTCGCGCGCCTTTTCAGGCGTCAGGATGCGGTAGGTACCCACGACACGGCCAGTGTCCAGTTCGCGAACCATCAGGTGCTCGCAAAAGGGGTCGAAGCGGTCATGCTCGATCCCATCGTGGGCATCAGGAAACACCACGCCCATGTCTTCGGTGAAGACCTCGTAGCGCAGGCGCTGGATTTGTTCGATTTCCTCGGCCGTGCGCGCCAGGCCAACCACCAACACCCTGGCGGCAGGTCCCGTCCACGGTTCGGCGGCATTACGGCTTGGGTTGATGCGTGCTAGTTCCAGCATTGCGCGAAGCTCCTAGAGAGTCCGGTCAGTTTGGACGCCCTGTATGTCAAAGACTTGACCAATATGTTACGTGACTATGAAGTTTAGATCGGAGCGATGAGGCCCAATTCCTGCAAAGCTCGACAATTCTTTACAAAACAATGCTGAATGTTCACAAACAATGGCCATTCATCGCAAAACGATGAATGGCCAGGTTCGATCCACGCAAAAAAGAGCCTATGCCAGGCTGGCCGCCAGCTTTTCAGCAGACGTCACGGCCAGGGCCTCGTCCTCGGCTTCGACCATCAGCCGCAGCTTGGGCTCGGTACCCGAAGCACGGATCAGGATGCGGCCACGGCCGGCCAGTTCGGCCTCGACGGCCTTGCGCGCCGCGCTCAGGCCGGGATGCGATTTCCAGTCCTGGCCGGGAGTGATCGGCACGTTGATCATCTTCTGGGGATACATGCGCAGATCCTGCACCCAGTCGGCCATCGACGCCTGGTTGCGGCGCAGCGCGGTCAGCACCTGCAGGGCCGCCACGATGCCGTCGCCGGTGGAGTGGCAATCCAGGCACAGCAAGTGGCCGGAGCTTTCGCCGCCGTACAGCCAGCCACGTGCCTGCATCTGTTCCAGCACGTAGCGGTCGCCCACATTGGCACGCTCGAAGCCCACGCCCAGGCGGTTCAATTCGCGCTCGAAGCCGAAGTTGGTCATCAGCGTGCCCACGACGCCATCGACCTTGCCGCGCTGCATGCGCTCGCGCAGGATGGCGTAGAGCAATTCGTCGCCGTTGTAGATGCGGCCGTCGCCGTCCACCATCTGCAGGCGGTCGGCGTCGCCGTCCAGGGCGATGCCGATGTGGGCGTCGCGCGCCTTCACTTCCTTGGCCAGCAACTCGGGATGCAGCGCACCGACGCCCTTGTTGATGTTGAAGCCGTCGGGGTGCACACCGATGGCGTGCACCTCGGCCCCGAGTTCGCGGAAGACGTGCGGCGCGATGTTGTATGCGGCGCCATGAGCGGCGTCCACCACGATCTTCATGCCGTTCAGGTCGAGATCATTGGGGAACGTGCTCTTGCAGAACTCGATGTAACGGCCCTGCGCATCCGACATGCGGCGGGCGCGTCCCAGCCCTTCCGAGCTGACGCAACCCAGCGGCTCGTCCAGCGCAACCTCGATCGCGGCTTCGATCTCGTCGGGCAGCTTCATGCCCTGGGCCGAGAAGAACTTGATGCCGTTGTCCTGGTAGGGATTGTGCGAGGCGCTGATCACGATCCCGGCGACCAGGCGCAACGCGCGGGTCAGGTAGGCCACGGCGGGCGTCGGGATCGGGCCTGCAAGCAGCACGTCGATGCCGGCGGCCGACAGGCCGGCCTCCAGTGCCGATTCCAGCATGTAGCCGGAAATGCGGGTGTCCTTGCCGATCACGACCTGCGGGCGGCTGCCGCCACGCCCCGCATGTTCGCGGGCCAGCACGCGGCCGGCGGCATAACCCAGGCGCAACGCGAATTCTGCGTTGATCACCGGGCCGCCCACTTCGCCACGGACACCGTCGGTACCAAAATACTTGCGTCGAATCATGAAGTGATAGCTCCTTGTTCAGCCGCCTGCCACACCTTGAGCGCGTCGACCGTGGCCGCGACGTCGTGCACCCGCACGATGGACGCGCCACGGGCCACACAGGCCAGGGCGGCGGCAATGCTGCCGGGCAGCCTGTCGCCGACCGGCCGGCCCGTGGCCTGGCCGATCATGGTCTTGCGCGACAAGCCAATCAGCAATGGATAACCGCCGCTGCGCAGGCTGGACAGCCGGCGCAGCAGTTGAAAGTTCTGGTCGGCGGTCTTGCCGAACCCGAAGCCCGGGTCCAGCACGATGCGCCGGGGGTCCACCCAGGCCGCCCGCAGCTTTTGGGCGCGCGATCCCAGGAAGAGCCCGATCTCGCCGATCAGGTCTGAATATTCAGGGGGCGTCGCCTGCATGGTGCGCGGCTCGCCTTTCATGTGCATGACGCACAGCCCGCAGCGCGATTGCGCCACTGCCTCGATGGCGCCCGGCTGCCGGAAGCCATAGATGTCGTTGATCATGTCGGCGCCGGCATCCAGCGTGGCGCGCATGACCTCGGGCTTGAAGGTGTCGATGGACAACGGCACGCCGCAATCGCGCAACGCCTCGATCACCGGCAACAGCCGATCGAGTTCGTCGGCCACGGATACCGGGTCGGCGCCGGGGCGCGTGGACTCGCCGCCCAGATCGAGGATCTGCGCGCCTTCCTGGATCAATTGGCGCGCATGCGCCACCGCGGAATCGGTATCGTCGTGCTGGCCGCCGTCGGAAAAGGAATCCGGCGTGACATTGACGATGCCCATGACAAGCGGGCGCTCGAGATCAAACTCGAAGCGCCCGCAAAGAAAGTTATTGGCCATAACTCAGGACGGAAGCCCTCAGACTGCGGCCGCCGTATTGCCGCCTGCGGCAAGGCCGGTCGGGGGCGTGTCGGGCGTATCCGACGGACCCTGCGGCGTCTTCGGGGGACGCGGTGGGCGGCCCTCGATGATGTCGTTGATCTGGTCGGCGTCGATGGTTTCCCATTCGAGCAGCGCGGCGGTCATGACTTCGACCTTGTCGCGGTTTTCTTCCAGGATCTTGCGCGCCACGCCGTATTGCTCGTCGATGATGCGGCGGATCTCGGAGTCCACCTTCTGCATGGTGGCTTCGGACATGTGCGTGGTCTTGGTGACGCTGCGGCCCAGGAACACTTCGCCTTCGTTCTCGGCGTAGACCATGGGACCCAGTTCGTCGGTCATGCCGTAGCGCGTGACGATGTCGCGGGCGATGGCCGTGGCGCGTTCGAAGTCATTCGAGGCGCCGGTGGTCATCTGGTCCATGAAGAGTTCTTCGGCGATGCGGCCACCGAACAGCACGGCGATGGTCGAGAGCAGACGGCCCTTGTCCATGCTGTAGCGGTCGGTTTCGGGCAACTGCATGGTCACGCCCAGCGCACGGCCGCGCGGGATGATGGTGACCTTGTGGACCGGGTCGGTCTTGGGCAGCATGCGCGCGACGATCGCGTGGCCGGACTCGTGGTACGCGGTGTTCTTGCGTTCCTCTTCGGGCATGACGATCGAGCGGCGCTCGGCGCCCATGATGATCTTGTCCTTGGCCTTTTCGAAGTCGGACATATCCACCGTGCGGCCATTGCGGCGAGCGGCGAACAGCGCGGCTTCGTTGACCAGGTTGGCCAGGTCGGCGCCCGAGAAGCCCGGGCAGCCGCGCGCCAGGATGGTCGCGTCGACGTTGGGCGACAGCGGCACCTTGCGCATGTGGACCTTCAGGATCTGCTCGCGGCCACGGATATCGGGCAGCGGCACCACGACCTGGCGGTCGAAGCGGCCCGGGCGCAGCAGCGCCGGGTCCAGCACGTCCGGACGGTTGGTGGCGGCGATCACGATGACGCCCTGGCCGGATTCGAAGCCGTCCATTTCCACCAGCATCTGGTTCAGGGTCTGTTCGCGTTCGTCGTTGCCACCGCCCAGGCCGGCGCCACGCTGGCGACCCACCGCATCGATTTCGTCGATGAAGATGATGCAGGGCGCGTGCTTCTTGGCGTTTTCGAACATGTCGCGCACGCGGGCCGCGCCCACGCCGACGAACATTTCAACGAAGTCCGAACCCGAGATGCTGAAGAACGGCACCTTGGCTTCGCCCGCGATGGCCTTGGCCAGCAGCGTCTTGCCGGTACCGGGCGAGCCGACCATCAGCACGCCGCGCGGAATGCGACCGCCCAGCTTCTGGAACTTGCTGGGGTCGCGCAGGAAGTCGACCAGTTCCTGGACGTCTTCCTTGGCTTCATCGCAGCCCGCCACATCGGCGAAGGTGATCTGGTTGGTGTTTTCGTCGAGCATGCGGGCGCGCGACTTGCCGAAGCTGAACGCACCGCCCCTGCCGCCGCCCTGCATCTGGCGCATGAAGAACACCCACACGCCGATCAACAGCAGCATGGGGAACCACGACACGAAGATGCTCATGAGCAGCGATTGCTCTTCGCGCGGCTTGCCCGACACCTGCACGCCATACTTGAGCAGGTCGGAGACCATCCAGAGGTCGCCCGGCGAGGTCAGGGTGTAGGCACGGCCTGCGTCCGGCGTGACGTAGAGCACGTCGCCACCGGCGCCGCCCTGCACGTCCACCTTGCGGATACGTCCCGCCTTGGCGTCGTCCATGAACTGCGTGTAGGTCACGCCGTCCTGGGTCTGTGCGCGTCCGTCGAACTGCTTGAAGACCGTGAATAGCACCAGGGCTATCACCATCCAGACGGCGACTTTCGAAAATGAATTATTCAAGGTCGATCTCCTGCTTTCGATTCCGACCGGCGACTGCGCACCCGCGTATGGCACAGTCACAAGTATGTCAATAGCCCATTCTACCCTGTTGGACCGGGTTGCGTCCTGGGATCAGCCGGGGCCTCTAAATTACGCCTGATTCGTGATTTTGCTGGTCGTTGTCTCGGCAGGCCGGCCGTGGCCGACCGGGGGGTTTCTTCTGACCGGGGCACGAGGCCCCGGCATGGGTTATTTCAGATCGCGGGCCACCAGAAAGGTTTCGGAGGATTTGTCCCGCGATGCCTTCGGCTTGCGCTCGACCACCCGCTTGAAGTGCTGCTTGAAGCTTTGCACGATCTGCGAGAAGCCGGTTCCGTGGAAAGCCTTGACGATCAGCGCCCCATTGGGCTTGAGATGGGCGAGCGAAAATTCCATCGCCAACTCGCACACATGCTGGATGCGCGCGGCGTCGGCGATACCCACGCCTGACAAGTTGGGGGCCATGTCGGAAATTACAAGGTCTACCGCGCGCGATCCGACCATGTCTTCCAACTGTTTCAAAATGTCATCTTCGCGGAAGTCGCCCTGGATGAATTCGACGCCCGCCACGGGCTCCATGGGCAGCATGTCGAGCGCGATGATGCGTCCGTCCACGACGCCGCCGGGCCCGGCGAGGCGCTCGCGCGCCACCTGGGACCAACTGCCGGGCGCCGAACCCAGGTCGATGACCAGGTCGCCCCGGCGCATCAGTTTCTCGGTGTCGAGGATCTCGATCAGCTTGAAGGCGGCGCGGGCCCGGTAGCCCTTCTGTTGCGCCATCTTCACATAGGGATCGTTGATGTGCTGGTGAATCCAGTCTTTGGAGAATTTATTCTTGGCCATTACCGTACAATTCCACGCATGCCTATATTAGAACTTACCTCTCGTGAGCGCAGCGACCTTCGGTCCGCCGCTCACCCTTTGCGCCCCGTCGTCCTGATTGGCGACAATGGCCTGACTGAAGCCGTGCTCAAGGAAATCGATCTGGCACTCGCTTCCCACGGCCTGATCAAGGTCCGCGCCGGCGGCGACGACCGCGAGGCCCGCGATGCCATGCTGTCGACCATCTGCGACACGCTGTCCTGCGCCCCCGTGCACCACCTGGGCAAGACCCTGATTCTGTTCCGCCCGCTGGCTGGCAACATCAAGCCCGCCGCGCTGGCCGCGATGGAACCGGAGCGCCCCGCCTCGACCAAGCGCCGCGCCTCCGAGCCGCATACGCCCAAGAAGCTGGCCGCCGAAGGCAAGACCCTGTCCAAGCGTCCGCGCCGTTCCGAAACCGAAGAGCCCAAGCCGGCCAAGGCCCGCTTCGTGCCCCAGGACCAGCTGAACAAGAACGGCAAGCCGATGCGTCCCAGCAACAAGAAGACGTCTTCCAGCGCCCACGGCATTCCGCGTCGCGCCGGCAGCGCGCTCAGCCTGCGGGCCGGGGCACGCAGCGGCACCAGCCGCAAGTCGTCGCCCAAAAGATAGAACCCGGGCACAAAAACGGGCGCTTTACGCGCCCGGTCCACCATAGCGTTCCGCCTGCTAGCCGCGGAAATCCTGACGAACGCTACGTTCTGGCTATGGTGTTTTGCTGATGTTACCGCTATTGGCAGGCGTCAGATGTAACGCACGCCCAGGACTTCATATTCGCGAACGCCAGCCGGGGCCTTGACCTCGACGACATCGCCTTCGCTCTTGCCGATCAGTGCGCGGGCCACGGGGCTCGACACGGAGATCAGGTTCGACTTGATGTCGGCTTCGACGTCGCCGACGATCTGGTACGTCACACGGTCGCCCGAATCCAGGTCTTCGATGTCGACGGTAGCGCCAAACACGGCGCGCCCTTCGGCCTCGAGGGAGGTCGGGTCGATCAGGTGGGCATTGGAAAGCGTGCCTTCAAGTTCGGCAATCCGGCCCTCGATAAAACCTTGGCGCTCGCGAGCCGCATCGTACTCGGCATTTTCCGACAGATCGCCCTGCGCGCGCGCTTCAGCGATAGCGTTGATGACGGCGGGACGTTCCACGGTTTTCAGCCGCTGGAGCTCTTCTTGCAAGCGCTCGGCCCCGCGCACGGTCAAAGGAATGGCAGACATTGTCGTTTCCCAAACAAAAGTAGAAAACGCCCCGGACGGAGCGTTCTCGGTGTGAAGGTCTTGGACCTGACGCGGTAGGCGTCCGGTCGGCTCGCCAGGCGGATGCGGCAAGCTTCGACCAAAACAAAACCCCGGCTCGGGTCGGAACCGGGGCAATCAAGGCCATATTGTGGTCAAAGTCCACGGGAATTGCAAGCCACCGGAGAAACCGTCGTTTTCGGCGCATTTCGCCGCTGTAACCCGCTAAAACCCGTCGTTTCCCAAAACGGCCTGCTTCCAGATCCGTCCCCCACCAACCCCGCCCGCCCCTGACCCGGCAAGGGCCGCTGCCGCGCGTTGCATAAAAGATACTCACCGATAGCCTGGATATCGGGAGGGCCCGGGGTTTCTGTAAAAACGCGCGGTGGTATCGAATAAAAAAGGTATAACCGACAAATCGGCCCATTAATAACAATTAAATACAAGTCGGAATCAACCGGCGGTTTTCCTTAATCAAATCCGAGGGGCGCGACGGCCAACGACATAATGTGGCCGCCGCGGGAATCGATCGATTGTGCGTGTTGCAGATTGGGCGGACGCATCGCAGTCATCCGGCTCGACGTTTGCCCCTCTACCGCAGCGCCCATGGGCTTGGGGCCCGCGCCAGCGGTGGAGCGCGTTCAAGAACGGGAGCTCTCATGCTGGAAAAATTGAAAGTCCGTACGGGAATGATGCTGGTGCTGGCCTGCTTCGTGGTGGCCTTGGCGCTGGCTTGCGGCCTAGGCTGGATGAATGCCGAAAACAGCGTGCGGGAAATCGAAGACCTGAATAATGTGGCCGTGCACCAGGTCGATCCGCTGTACGAGACCAATGGCGCCCTGTTGCGGACCCGCCTGGCGCTGGGCGCCGGCATTGCCGCCCTGCAGGCCGGCGCCAACGACCAGGCCGCGGCAGCCGAAGCGACTGCCGCCGAACAGTTGCAACTGGCGCGCGAGCGCTTTGCCCGTTACATGGAAGTACCCAAGAGCGAGCGCGGCCAGGAATTGGCCCTGGCGCTGCAAGGCCGCTTCAACGGCTACGCGGCGGCGCTGCAGGAACTGGATTCGGCGCTGAAGGAACGCTCGGTGGCCCGCTACCAGCAGGGCGAAGACGCCGTGCGGCAGGCTGACACGAATTTCGCCAAGGACATGCAGGTCTTCCTGGCGCGCGTGCAGGAACGCAGCGACGGGGTGCTGGGCCGTTCGCAGAACACCTACGCGACAGCCAAGGTGTCGTCCATCGTGCTGCTGTCGGTAGCCGTGCTGCTGGCGGCGCTGTGCTGGGCCTTCATCCGGCGTGGCGTCTTGCTGCCCTTGCAGGACGCGGGCCGGCACTTCGACCGCATCGCCGCCGGCGACCTGACCCAGCGGGTGGACGCCCGATCGAACAACGAGATCGGCACGCTGTTCTCGGCGGTCAAGCGCATGCAGGACGGGCTGACGCGTACGGTCACGACCGTGCGCCAGGGGGTGGAGGAAATCAACGTCGGGGCGGCCGAGATTGCCGCGGGCAACGCCAACCTGTCGACTCGCACCGAAGAGCAGGCGGCGGCGCTGGAGGAAACGGCGGCCACGATGGAGCAGTTGGCCGCCACGGTCAAGCAGAATGCCGAAAACGCCGCCCAGGCCAACCAACTGGCCGCGGTCAGCATGGAAGTGGCCCAGCGCGGCGGCCACACGGTCGGCCAGGTGGTGGCGACGATGCAAGGCATCTCCGACAGCTCGCGCCGTATCGCCGACATCGTCTCGGTGATCGACGGCATTGCCTTCCAGACCAACATCCTGGCGCTCAATGCGGCCGTGGAGGCGGCGCGAGCGGGCGAACAGGGCAAGGGCTTTGCGGTGGTGGCGGGCGAAGTGCGCACCCTCGCCCAGCGCGCGGCGCAGGCGGCCAAGGAAATCAAGGCCCTGATCGAGACCTCCGTCGAGACGGTGGCGGCAGGGGCGTCGCACGTATCGGCCGCCGGCCAGACCATGGAGGAAATCGTGACCTCGGTGCAGCGAGTGGCCGACATCATGGGCGAAATCTCGGCGGCGTCGGCCGAGCAGGCCGGCGGCATCGACCAGGTCACCCTGGCGGTGTCGCAGATGGACGAGGTGACACAGCAGAACGCCGCGCTGGTGGAACAAGCCTCGGCCGCGGCATCGGCGATGGAGGACCAGGCGCGGCGCCTTTCCGAGGCCACCGCAGTCTTCAAGACCCAGTCGGGCCAGGTGATCGAGGCGGCGCCGGTGCGGGTGGCGGGCCGGGCACCGGCTTCGCGGCTATCACGGCCCTGAGAGGGGGCCGGCCTGGGCGGACGTCACGCCAGCCCGGGCCGGCGGCCAGGGGCCGGGCCCGAGCGCCCGGCCAGCGGCAAGGCGCAAGCGGCAACCGCCGCCCTACCCCTGCTTCTTGCGACGCAGCAACGCGTACAGGATGATCGCGCCGAAGGTGGCGGTACCGATGCCGCCGAGCGTGAAGTTGCCCAGCTTGACCGTGAAGTCGCCCGCGCCCAGCACCAGCGTGACGGCGGCCACGATCAGGTTGCGGTTGTCGCTGAAGTCGACCTGGTTCACGACCCAGATCCGGGCCCCGGCGATGGCGATCAGGCCGAACACCACGACCGACATGCCGCCCAGCACGGGGGCCGGGATGGTCTGGATCAAGGCGCCGAACTTGGGCGAGAAACCCAGCACGATGGCGATCAGGGCCGCGATGACGAACACCAGCGTCGAATAGATGCGGGTGACCGCCATCACGCCGATGTTCTCGGCATAGGTGGTGACACCGGTGCCGCCCACTGCGCCCGACACCATGGTGGCCACGCCGTCGCCGACGAAGGCGCGGCCCAGGTAGCGGTCCAGGTCCTGGCCGGTCATGGCGCTGACCGCCTTGACGTGGCCCAGGTTCTCGGCGACCAGGATGATGGCCACCGGCACGATCAGGCCCATTGCCTCGGCCTTGAAGACCGGTGCAGCGAAATGCGGCAGCCCGAACCAGGCCGCGGCGTACACGGCGGAAAAGTCGATGGGCTTGCCCAGATTCAGGCCGTTGGCGCAGAGGGCGTACACCACGCAGGCCAGGATCAGGCCGACCAGGATCAACAGCCGCTGCACCATGCCCTTGGTATAGACGGCGATGCCGCCCACGCACAGGATGGTGACAATTGCCATGGCGCTATCAAAGCCCGAGGCGCCCATGGCGCCTTTGGCGGCGATGGGCGCCAGGTTCAGGCCGATCACCGCGACGACCGCGCCGGTCACGACCGGCGGCATCAGCGTATCGATCCAGTTGGCGCCGCCGCCCGCGCGGGCGTTGACGATCCAGACGATGACGCCGATCAGCGTGTAGGCCAGTCCGCAGGCGATGATGGCGCCCAGCGCCACGCCGATGTTGGCATTGGCGCCGCCGCCGGCATAGCCGGTCACCGCGATGACGCCGCCGATGAAGGCGAAGCTGGAGCCCAGGTAGCTGGGCACGCGGCCGCCGACGAACAGGAAGAAGATCAGGGTGCCGATGCCCGACATCAGGATGGCGACGTTGGGATCGAAGCCCATGAGCAGCGGCGCCAGCACGGTGGAGCCGAACATCGCCACCACGTGCTGCGCCCCCATGGCCACGTTCTTGGGCCAGGACAGCCGTTCATCGGGCGCGATGATGACGCCGGGCTCGGCGTCGTCGGCCAGGCGCCAGCGCGGAAAATAGGAATTGGACATGGATTCCCCGGGGGTGATTGGTGTGAGCGGGCGCCAGTGTAAAGGGGGCCGGGAACGGGCGGCAACTTAAGTTCCCGGTCGGAATGCCGTATTAGTGGAAACCCCCAGTCATTCTTCCTTCTGGAGACCCCTCATGGCCATCGATTCCATCAGCGGCACCTCGCGCATCGGCAGCATCGCCGACCTGTGGGCGCAGAAAATCCAGGCCAACAAGGAAGCCAAGGACGCCAAGGACGACAGCAAGGGCGTCACCGTCACGCCCGACGGCAAGATCCGCGTGTCCAATGCCGGCGCCATGAAGGTGGGCCAGACGGAGGAAACGGAATCTTCCGAGAACGACGACCACTACACCCGGCAGATCAAGGAACTGCAGCGCCAGCTCAAGCGGGTCATGGAGCAGATTGCACGCGTGCGCGACAGCAACGCGTCGGCCGAGCAAAAAGCCACGCAGATGCAAGCACTGAACGGCCAGGCGATGCAGATCATGAGCCAGATCCAGCAGGTCATGGCCGAAAAAGCCAAGGCGATGGCCAAAGCGAACGGCGGCGTGGCAGCCACGGCGTAAGCGCGTTTTCCCTGCGCCGGTGCTTCGGCGGGACCGGCGCCAGCCCCCCCCCCGGGCTGATGACGCGCATCAAAATTTCTGATTGGACGTGCGGCGGGCGCAGCCATTAAGGTCTCCGGACAAATCAAAAAACCACGGAGACAAACCATGCATGCAATGCGCACAGCCCTTGCAGGGGCGTTGCTGGCCGCCTGCGCGGCGCCGGCCCTGGCGGGCACCGTCACGGTCATCACGTCGTTCCCGAAAGACCTGACCCAGGCCTACAAGACCGCGTTCGAAAAGGCCAACCCGGGCATCACGCTGGAAATCCTGAACAAGAACACCGTGTCCGGCATCGCCTACGTGCGCGAAACGCCGGCGGGCCAGCGCCCCGAGGTGTTCTGGGCCAGCGCCCCCGACGCGTTCGAGGTGCTGGGCCGCGACAAGCTGCTGGCCAACTCGTCGGACGTGGCCAACAGGAATGTGCCGGACAAGATCGGCAACTACCCCATCAACGACCCTGGCGGCATGTACCTCGGACAGGCGCTGGCCGGCTACGGCATCGTCTACAACACGCGCTACATCAAGGCCCACAACATCCCCGCGCCGGTCGAATGGAAGGACCTGCTGGCGCCGCAATGGTTCGGCCATGTCGGCATCACCTCCCCATCGCGCTCGGGCACCATGCACCTGACCGTGGAAACGATCCTGCAGGGCGAAGGCTGGGATGACGGCTGGAATACGCTGCTGCGCATGTCGGGCAACAGCAGCGCGGTCACCGAACGTTCGTTCGGCGTGCCGGACGGCGTGAACAACGGCCAGTTCGGCGCGGGTCCGGTCATCGACTTCTTCGGCCTGTCGAGCAAGTATTCGAAGTTCCCCGTGGAATTCGTCTATCCGTCGGAAACGGCCATCGTGCCGGCCAACATCGCGCTGATCGACGGCGCCAAGAACACCGAGGAAGGCAAGAAGTTCATCGCCTTCACCCTGAGCCAGGCAGGCCAGGAACTGCTGCTGGAACCGAAGATCTCGCGCCTGCCGGTGCTGCCGTACTCGGCGCTGGCCGGCAAGGTGCCCGAAGGCTATCCGGACCCGGCCGAGATCGCACGCCGCAGCAAGGTCCAGTTCAATGCCGACCTGTCGCAGACGCGCTACTACGTGGTGCAGTCGCTGTATGACCAGACCGTCACGTTCCGCCTGAAGGAATTGCAGGCGGCGACCAAGGCGATCTACGACGCCGAGGCCAAGCTGGGCGAGAAGGCCAAGAGCGGCAAGCCGGCAGAACTGTTGGCACAGGCGCGCAGGCTGGCGTGGGCCCCGCTGGTCGACGGCAAGAAAGCCGCCGACCCGGCCTTCCTGAAGATCTTCAGCGGCAACAAGAAGGACGCGGCGGTCAACCAGCAGATCACGCAGCTGGAAGGCGAATGGAACGGCACGGCCAAAAGCAATTATGAGCAGGCCGTGAAGCTGGCGCGGGAAGCGGCAGCGCTGTAGCGCAGGACCTGCGGGGCCGGGGCTCGCCCCGCCCGCATGACCGTCGGGCCGGCCCTTGGCACGGACCGGCGGCCACCGCCTGTCTTCAACCACAACGGGAATCTCGATGAATCTTCCGGGCCATACCCGCCTGCCCGCCGGCCCTGTGCTGGCCGCGCTTCTGGTGCTGGGTTTCCTGGCGCTGTTCCTGGCCGTGCCGGTGGGCACCGTGTTCTACACGGCGTTCGTCAATGCGGACGGCAGCTTCACCACGGGCCACTTCGGCGCCTTCTTCAACCAGCCGTTGATGCGCGAGGCCTTCTTCAACAGCCTCTACGTCGCGGGCTGGTCCGCCCTGCTGGCCTCGCTGATCGCGGTGCCGCTGGCGTATTTCACGGTGCGCTTCGATTTCCGCGGCGCACTCATCATCCAGACGCTGGGCGTGCTGCCACTGATCATGCCGCCCTTCGTGGGCGCCGTGGCCATGCAGCTGATCTTCGGCCGTTCGGGCAGCGTGAACCTGCTGCTGAACGACTGGTTCGGCTTCACCATCCCGTTCATGGACGGGCTGAACGGCGTGATCTTCGTCGAGGCCCTGCACTACTTCCCGTTCATCCTGATGAACCTGGTGGTGGCGCTGCGCAACATCGACGGCGCCATGGAAGAGGCGGCCTTCAACCTGGGTTCGCGCGGGTTCCGGCTGTTCCGCCGGGTGATCTTCCCGTTGGCGCTGCCCGGTTACGTGGCGGGCACGTCGCTGGTGTTCGTGAAGGTGTTCGATGACCTGGGCACGCCGCTGGTGCTGGGCACCACCAACATGCTGGCGCCGCAGGCCTATCTGCGCATCACCCAGGTGGGCCTGGAAGATCCGCTGGGTTATGTGATCAGCGTGATCATGATCGCGTTTTCGATCCTGGCGCTGTGGCTGTCGGCGCGGGTGCTCAAGGGGCGCGACTATTCCACGCTGCAAAAGGGCGGCAACTCGATCCAGAAGCGCAAACTGAATCCGCTGGAAAGCACGCTGGCCTATGGCTGGATCGCCCTGGTGCTGCTGCTTGTGCTGTCGCCGCACATGGGCGTGCTGCTGCTGTCATTGGCCAGCGTCTGGAGCTTTGCGCCGCTGCCCGACGGCTACACGCTGGCGCACTACGCCGCGGTGTTCAGCGAGTCGCAGGGCATGATCGCCAACACGCTGCTGTATTGCGGCCTGGCCGCGGGCGTGGACGTGATCCTGGGAACGGCCATTGCCTACCTGATGCTGCGCACCCGCCTGCCGGCGCGCCAGTGGCTGGATTTCCTGGCGTCCGCCGCCCTGGCGATTCCCGGCATCGTGCTGGCGATCGGCCTGCTGCGCACGTTCCGCGGCGTGGAGATTCCCGGCACCGGCACGCTGCTGACCTCGTCGTGGATCATCATCATGATCGCGTACTCGGTGCGGCGCCTGCCGTATGCGCTGCGCTCCTGCGTGGCCTCGCTGCAGCAGATCAACGTATCGCTGGAAGAGGCCGCGCAATCGATGGGCGCGACTCGCCTGCGCACCATCCGCCGCGTGGTGGTGCCGCTGATGGCCGGTGGCATGCTGGCTGGATTTGTCACCAGCTTCGTGACGGCGGCGGTCGAGCTGTCGGCCACCATCATGCTGGTCACCAAAGACAGCCAGGCGCCGATGAGCTACGGCATCTATCTGTACATGCAGAGCGCGGCGGGCCGTGGGCCCGGCGCCGCGCTGGGCGTGCTGGCGGTGGTGGCCGTGGCCATCGGCACCTATGTCTCGCACCTGCTGGTGGAGCGCGCCCAGGCGCGCCAGCGCCCGGCGCGCGGCGACGAGGCTTGAACCAAGGGGAACAACATGAAGAAAGTCAGCGTTGAATGCCGCAACATCCGCCTGTCGTACGGCAAGACGGAAGTGCTCAAGGACGTCAACATCAGCATCGAGCCCGGCGAGTTCTTCGCCCTGCTGGGGCCATCCGGCTCGGGCAAATCCACCTTGCTGCGCCTGATCGCGGGCTTCAACCGCCAGAACGCCGGCCAGCTGCTGGTGGATGGCAAGGACATCAGCGGCATCCCGCCCTGGAACCGCAACATCGGCATGGTGTTCCAGAACTATGCCTTGTGGCCGCACATGACGGTGTGGGACAACGTGGCGTTCGGCCTGGTCGAACGCAAGCTGCCGCGCGACCAGATCCGCAGCAAGGTCGAGGCCGCGCTGGAACTGGTGGGCCTGTCGCAATACGCGCGCCGCCGCCCCAACCAGCTGTCCGGCGGCCAGCAGCAGCGCGTGGCGCTGGCGCGCACCATCGTGATCGAGCCGCAGGTGCTGCTGCTGGACGAACCCCTGTCGAACCTGGACAAGAAGCTGCGCGTGCAGATGCGCCAGGATCTGCTCAGCCTGCAGCGCCGGCTGGGCATCACCACCATTTTCGTGACGCACGACCAGGAAGAGGCGATGACCACCGCCGACCGCATGGCGGTGCTGGACCATGGCGTGGTGCAGCAGATCGGCGCACCCAGCACGCTGTTCGACTATCCGGTGAACCGCTTCGTGGCCAACTTCGTGGGCACCATGAACGTGCTGGAAGGCAATGTGCGCGAGCGCACCAGCGGCAGCGTGGTGCTGGCGGTGGAAGGCGTGGGCGACCTGCACCTGCCGCTGGCGGCCGAAGCGCCCACGGCGCAGCGCCTGGCGGCGAGCTTCCGGCCGCATACCGTGCAGATCGAAATGGCCGACGGCTTGGGCGATGCGCGCTACGTGTGGCTGCCTGGCGTGGTGGAAAGCAGTGAGTTCCTGGGCGAGTTCACCCGCTACCAGGTGCAGGTGGGCGAGCAGCGCCTGACGGCAGACCAGTCTCACCTGGCGGGACTGTCGCCGTTTCCGGTGGGGGCGCCGGTGTCGATCGGGCTGGAGCCGACCCAGGTGCGGCTGCTTGCCGCCTGAGCCCGGTTCCCCTACAAAGGCGCCATGGAAATCTATCAGATACGCGCCTTCGTCACGGTGGCCCGGCTGGGCAACCTGACCAAGGCCGCCGAAGCCCTGTCGCTGACCCAGCCCGCCGTCACCGGCCAGATCAAGGCCCTGGAACAAAGCCTGGGCGTGGCCTTGTTTGATCGCAGCGGCGGCCGGCTGGCGCTGGCCAAGGCCGGCGAAATGCTGCTGCCCACGGCCGAATCGCTGCTGGTGCTGGGCGCGCAATTCAAGTCCGAAGCGCAGCAGTTGCAGGGCAGCCTGCAAGGCGTGGTCGAACTGGGCGTGCCCAGCGAAAAACCGGATTTCCTGCGGCTGGGCGAGCTGGCCTCGGCCATTGCCCAGCGGCTGCCGCTGATCGAACTGAAGACGCAGACGCTGCCCACCGCCACGCTTGCCGAACAGGTCAGCACCGGCCGGCTGCCGGCGGCATTGACGATTGCCGCCCACCCGCCGCGCGGGGTGCTGTGGCAGCCGCTGCGCAGTGTGCGCTACCGCATCGCGCTGCCCAAGGAACAGGCCGCCGTGCTCAAGCGCGGCGGCTGGCGCGAAGTGGCGCAACTGCCATGGCTGGACGGTCCGGCCGGCAGCCACACCCACCTGCTGCTGCGCGACATGTTCGAACGCCACGGCCTGTCGCCGCGCGTGGCCATGCAGCACGACGACCAGGCCAACCTGGAAGCACTGGTGCGGGCCGGCGCCGGCTGCGCGCTGCTGCGCGAGGAAACCGCGCTGGCCGGCGCGGCCTCGAACGACTTCATCGTCTGGGGCCAGGCTCGCGCCGACGCGACGCTGGGCTTCATCCTGCCCTACGAACGCGCTAGCGAGCCCGCGCTGGTCGCGTTAAGCTCGGTGATTCAAGCCATCTGGAAGCCGCGTGCGCCAATCGCGCCCGACCCGCTTTGAGCCGGGCCCACCCGTCCGTCCGCGCCCCTTCCCCACCGTATCGATATTGCAATGACTGAAATCTGGTTCATCCGCCACGGCGAAACCGACTGGAACCGCGAACGCCGCCTGCAAGGCTGGAAAGACATCCCGCTGAACGAATTCGGCCGCAACCAGGCCAGCCTGCTGGCGGCGCGCCTGCGCGAGGAAGCCCACCACACGCCGATCCACGCCATCTACAGCAGCGACCTGCAGCGCGCCCACGCCACCGCCGTACCGGTGTCCGAGCAACTGGACCTGCGCGTACGCGTCGAACCGGGCATCCGCGAGCGCGGCTTTGGCGTGCTTGAAGGCCTGGACCACGACCGCATCGATGTGCTGGCGCCGGAAGCCGCCGCCGCCTGGAAAAGCCGCGATCCGCTGCGCCCGCTGGATGGCGGCGAAACGCTGGGCCAGTTCCAGTCGCGCGTGATTTCCACCGTGGACGACATTGCCAGCCGCCACGAGGGCGAACGCATCCTGATGTTCACGCACGGCGGCGTGCTGGACATCATCTGGCGCCATGCCAGCGGCGTGCCGCTGAACGCGCCGCGCGATGCCGCGCTGCTCAATGTCAGCATCAACCGGGTGGGCGTAAAGGGCCGTCACTGGCAGGTGCTGGATTGGGGCGACGTGGGCCACGTGGCTGCCGAAGTCGGCGACGACGTGGTGCCGTAACGGCCTTGGGCCACGCCGCCTGGTGCGGCCTGGCCTGCCGCGTTATCTCCTACTGCCCCGCCTTGTCCGCCTTGCGCGGTTTGCGCGGCGCATTGCGCGCCAGGCGGTCGTAGACGGCATTGGGCAACAGCCGCATCAGCTTGGCCACCACGCCCATCTGCCAGGGAATCACCGTGTACGACGTGCCTCGCGCGATGGCTGCGTGCGCCCGTCGAGCGAAGGCGTCCGCGTCCATCAGGAACGGCATGGAATACGGATTGTGCGCGGTCATCGCCGTGCGGATGTAGCCCGGCGCAATGGTGACGACGCGGATGCCGTCGCCCGCCAGCTCGAGCCGCAGGCTTTCGCAGTAGGTCACGACCGCCGATTTCGACGCGCTGTAGGCGCCTGCCCCGGGCAGGCCGCGCACGCCGGCCACGCTGGCAATACCTACCAGCCGCCCCCCGCCCGCGGCGCGCATGGCGTCCACGAAGGGTTCGAAGGTGGCCACGGTCGCCAACAGGTTGGTGTCGACAATGGCTTTGAAAACGTCAAAGTCTTCGGTGTGCCCGGTCAGGGTGCCTGCGCTGATACCGGCGCTGGCGATGACCACGTCTACCCGCCCCTGGCAAAACGCAATGAAATCCTGCGCGGCGGCATGCAGCGCCGGACGATCAAGCACGTCCACCGCATACCAGCGGTGCTGGCCCGGCAGGCTGGCGGCCAGTTCGCGCAGCGCGTCTTCGCGCCGCCCGAGCAGGCCCAGCGTGGCGCCGGCCGCGGCGTATTGCTGGGCCAGGGCTCGGCCCAAGCCGCTGCTGGCACCGGTAATGAAGACTCTGTCCATGAGTTCGCCTGGGTCGGATGAAAAAAGGCGGCGCCTCCCGCCAGGGAGGGCCGCCCGATATCCTACAGGAAGGCCGGCGCCGCGGATTACAGGAAGATCAGCGCGAAGATCGCCGCCACCAGCGCCCATTTGGACAGGTAGTACAGCGGCTTGCTCTTTTTCTTGAGCGCCTTGCCGAAACGCCTGACCGCGTACACCGCACCGAAAATGCGGTTGATGCCACCGGTGGCGTCGCCTTCCTGGTTGGGGGCTGCGGCCGCACGCAGCAGGAAACCGCCCACCACCCGGTTGAACGCCTGGGCCCAGCGGTAACGCATGGGGCGTTCCACGTCCGCGAACAGGATGATGCGGTTCTGGTCGGTCTTGTTTTCGGCGTAATGGATGAACGTTTCGTCGAACACCACTGCTTCGCCGTCGCGCCAGTGGTATTGCTGGCCGTCGACGTCGATATAGCAGTCGGGACTGTTCGGCGTGATCAGGCCCATGTGAAAGCGCAACGAACCGGCGTACGGGTCGCGATGCCGCGGCAGGCGGCTGCCCGGAGGCAACGAGGCAAACATCGCCGCCTTGATGGTGGGAATGCCTGCCAGCAACTGGGTCGTGACCGGACACAGGGCGTCGGCCGACGGATGGTCGGCGTCATACCATTTCAGGTAGAAACGCTTCCAGCCGGTCTTGAAGAAGGAATTGAAGCCCGCGTCGTTGTATTTATCCGAGGCCTTGATGTGGCCGTCGCCATACAGGTTGACGGCCTCTGCCCGGATTTCGTCGCAGCGGTCCAACAAGACCTTCAGCTCTGGAAACTGATCCAGATCGAGATAGGGCTTGTTGGGCACGCTGGAGAACGCGTACATGAAGCAGTTCAGCGGCGCCGTGAACGTGGAGTGATCCAACGCCTGCCGCGAGAACCGGTGCCTGACACGGCCACGGTAGTGAACTACCGTGGCGCACACAATGAATAACGCAAGAATGAACCATTTCATTCTTTTGCCCTCACCTCACTTCACTTGCAGCGCGCCCTCTGCGCGCCCAAGCACTATTTGTCAGTCAAAGACGCGTGGAGTTCCTGCAGGGAATAGACCTGCAGGCCCAAGCCCTGGCGCAGATACTGCATGCCTTCGACCGCGGCGCGGGCGCCGGCGATGGTGGTGAAGAAGGTCACGCGGGCGGCCAGCGCCTGGGTGCGGATGGTGCGCGAGTCGACGATGGCGTTGCGACGTTCTTCGACGGTGTTGATGACCAGCGAGATCTCGCCGTTCTTGACCATGTCGACGATGTGCGGACGGCCCTCAGTGACCTTGTTCACGCGCTGCACGGGAATGCCGGCCGCTTCGATCTCGGCCGCCGTGCCGCGCGTGGCGACCAGCTTGAAGCCCAGGGCGTGCAGGCCGCGCGCCACTTCGACGGCGCGGGGCTTGTCCTGGTTCTTCACGCTGATGAACACCGTGCCGGATTCCGGCAGGCGCACGCCCGCGGCCAGCTGCGACTTCACGAAGGCTTCACCGAAGCTGGTGCCCACGCCCATCACTTCGCCGGTCGACTTCATTTCCGGACCCAGGATGGTGTCCACGCCCGGGAACTTCACGAACGGGAACACGGCTTCCTTGACCGAGAAGTAAGGCGGCACGACTTCCTTGGTGATGCCCTGGGCCGCCAGCGTCTGGCCGGCCATGGCGCGCGCGGCGATCTTGGCCAGTTGCAGGCCGGTGGCCTTGGACACGTAAGGCACCGTACGCGAAGCGCGCGGGTTCACTTCCAGCACGTAGACGTCGCCGCCCTGGATGGCGAACTGCACGTTCATCAGGCCGCTGACGTTCAGGGCCTTGGCCATCATGGTGGTCTGGCGCTTGATTTCGGCGATGACGTCGGCCGACAGCGAGTAAGGCGGCAGGCTGCAGGCGGAGTCGCCCGAGTGCACGCCGGCTTGCTCGATGTGTTCCATGACGCCGCCGATGAAGACGGTTTCGCCATCGGCCAGGCAGTCGACGTCGACTTCGGTGGCGTTGTTCAGGAAGCGATCCAGCAGCACCGGCGAGTCATTGCTGACCTTGACGGCTTCGCGCATGTAGCGTTCGAGGTCTTGCTGCTCGTGCACGATTTCCATCGCGCGGCCGCCCAGCACGTAGCTGGGACGCACCACCAGCGGGTAGCCGATTTCGGTGGCGTGGGCCAGGGCCTCGCCTTCGGTGCGGGCCGTGCGGTTGGGCGGCTGACGCAGGCCCAGTTTGTTGAGCAGCTTCTGGAAGCGCTCGCGGTCTTCGGCCACGTCGATGGATTCGGGGCTGGTGCCGATGATGGGCACGCCGTTGGCTTCCAGGGCGCGCGCCAGCTTCAGCGGGGTCTGGCCGCCGTACTGGACGATCATGCCGACCGGGTTTTCCTTGTGGACGATTTCCAGCACGTCTTCGAGCGTCAGGGGTTCGAAGTACAGGCGATCCGACGTGTCGTAGTCGGTGGACACGGTTTCCGGGTTGCAGTTGACCATGATGGTCTCGTACCCGTCGTCGCGCAGCGCCAGCGCGGCGTGCACGCAGCAGTAGTCGAATTCGATGCCCTGGCCGATGCGGTTCGGGCCACCGCCCAGCACCACGATCTTCTTGCGGTCGGTGGGCGCGGCTTCGCACTCTTCCTCGTAGGTGGAGTACATGTAGGCCGTGCGGGTGGCGAATTCAGCGGCGCAGGTGTCCACGCGCTTGTAGACCGGACGCACGTTCAGCTGGTGACGCAGCTTGCGCACTTCGGATTCGGCCGAATCCAGCAGGAACGCCAGGCGGCGGTCGGAGAAACCGCGGCGCTTCAGTTCCCACAGGGTGGCGTAGTCCAGGTCGGCCAGCGTCTTTTGCTCGAGCGCGAGCTCGATGTCGACGATTTCCTTGATCTGCGACAGGAACCAGGGGTCGATGTGCGTGATGGCGTGCACTTCGTCGAGCGTGAAGCCTTGCGCAAAGGCGTCGCCCACGTACCAGATGCGTTCCGGACCGGGTTCGCCCAGCTCGACCTGCAGCTTTTCGCGGTCGGTGGTTTTCTGGTTCAGGCCGTCGACGCCGACTTCCAGGCCGCGCAGCGCCTTCTGGAACGATTCCTGGAAGGTGCGGCCGATGGCCATGACTTCACCCACGGACTTCATCTGGGTGGTCAGGCGGGCGTCGGCGGTGGGAAATTTCTCGAAGGCGAAACGCGGCACCTTGGTGACGACGTAGTCGATCGACGGTTCGAACGAGGCCGGCGTGGCGCCGCCGGTGATTTCGTTCTTGAGTTCGTCCAGCGTGTAGCCCACGGCCAGGCGCGCAGCGACCTTGGCGATGGGAAAGCCCGTGGCCTTGGAGGCCAGCGCCGAAGAACGCGACACGCGCGGGTTCATCTCGATGACGATCATGCGGCCGTTCTGCGGATTGACCGCGAACTGCACGTTCGAGCCGCCGGTGTCCACGCCGATTTCGCGCAATACCGCGATCGATGCGTTACGCATGATCTGGTATTCCTTGTCGGTCAGCGTCTGGGCCGGCGCCACGGTGATCGAGTCACCGGTATGCACACCCATCGGGTCCAGGTTTTCGATGGAGCAGACGATGATGCAGTTGTCCGCCTTGTCGCGGACGACTTCCATCTCGAATTCCTTCCAGCCCAGCAACGACTCTTCGATCAGGAGTTCGCTGGTAGGCGAGGCTTCCAGGCCGCGGCGGCAGATGGTTTCGAATTCTTCGGCGTTGTAGGCAATGCCGCCGCCCGAACCACCCATGGTGAAGCTGGGGCGAATGACGGCGGGGAAGCCCGAGGTGCCGACTTCCGCGGCGATGCGGCGCTGCACTTCCCAGGCTTCGTCCATGCTGTGGGCGACGCCCGATTTGGCCGATTCCAGGCCGATGTCGGTCATGGCCTGCTTGAACTTCTGGCGGTCTTCGGCCTTTTCGATGGCGTGCTCGTTGGCGCCGATCAGTTCGACATTGTGCTTTTTCAGCACGCCGTGGTGGGCCAGGTCGAGCGCGCAGTTCAGCGCGGTCTGGCCGCCCATGGTGGGCAGCAGCGCATCGGGCTTTTCACGCTCGATGATCTTTTCGACGGCTTGCCAGGTGATGGGCTCGATGTAGGTGACGTCGGCCGTTTCCGGGTCGGTCATGATCGTGGCGGGGTTGCTGTTCACCAGGATGGTGCGGTAACCCTCGGCCTTGAGCGCCTTGCACGCTTGCGCGCCGGAATAGTCGAATTCGCAGGCCTGCCCGATGATGATGGGGCCGGCGCCGATGATGAGAATGCTTTTTAGGTCTGTACGCTTGGGCATGATGCAATCTTTACTTTTGGCCGGACATCAGGCTGATGAACTTGTCGAAGAGCTCCAGGATGTCGTGCGGACCGGGGCTGGCTTCGGGGTGGCCCTGGAAGCAGAAGGCCGGACGGTCGGTGAGCTCGAAGCCCTGCAGCGTGCCGTCGAACAGCGACACGTGCGTGACGCGCGCGTTGGCCGGCAGGCTGGCCGCGTCGACCGCGAAACCGTGATTCTGGCTGGTGATGAAGACGCGCTTGGAAGCCAGGTCCTGCACCGGGTGGTTGGCCCCGTGGTGGCCGGTCTTCATCTTGAGCGTCTTGCCGCCCACGGCCAGGCCCATGATCTGGTGGCCCAGGCAGATGCCGAATACGGGCAGCTTCTTGTCCAGGAACGTGCGCGTGGCGGCGATGGCGTAGTCGCAGGGCTCGGGGTCGCCGGGGCCGTTGGACAGGAACACGCCGTCGGGGTTGAGCTTGAGCACTTCTTCGGCGCTGGTCTGGGCCGGCACCAGCGTCAGGCGGCAGCCGCGATCGGCCAGGAGGCGCAGGATGTTGGACTTGATGCCGAAGTCGTAGGCGACGACGTGGAACTTGGACTGGTCGGGCTGGGTGTAGCCTTCGCCCAGTTGCCAGGTGCCTTCGGTCCAGGTGGCGTTGGACTTGATGGACACGACCTTGGCCAGGTCCTGGCCGGCCATGCCGGCAAAGCCGCGGGCCAGTTCGACGGCGCGGTCGGCGTCGGTGCCGACAAAGATGCAGGCGCCCTGGGCGCCCTTTTCACGCAGGATGCGGGTCAGCTTGCGGGTGTCGATGCCGGAAATGGCAACGATGCCCTGGGCAGACAGGTACTCGGGCAGCGATTGCGTGGAACGGAAGTTCGACACGCGGGCGGGACAGTCGCGGACCACCAGGCCGGCGGCGTAGACGCGGTTCGCCTCGACGTCTTCGGCGTTGATGCCGGTATTGCCGATGTGCGGATAGGTCAGCGTGACGATCTGGCCGCTATAGCTGGGATCGGTGAGAATTTCCTGGTACCCGGTCATCGCGGTGTTGAACACCACTTCGGCAACGGTATGCCCAGGCGCACCGATCGACACGCCTCGAAAAATGGTACCGTCCGCCAGAGCCAGAATTGCAGGAGGGAAGCGGTTGATCCCCTCGGGAAAAAGTTGCGGCAGCACAGTAAACCCCGGTTTTATGAATCGATAATCAAACCTTCGAATTATACCTTGAGCGGCCGTTTTCCCCGGAAAACCGCGCCAAATAAGGCCAGGATCGAAGAATTGGCCTGTCGGCGGTGATACGCTAAGGCACCTTCAACCCTGACGTTGTGAGCCCGTTTTGTCCATGTCCAGCCAACTTGACGCCCTGCGCAATCACACCACCGTTGTCGCCGACACCGGCGATTTCGAAGCGATGAAGGCGCTGCGTCCCACCGACGCCACCACGAATCCGTCCCTTATTTTGAAAGCCGTGCAGCAGGACGCCTATCGCCCGCTGCTGGAAAAGACCGCCCGCGACCACCGCGGCGCCCCCACCGCCGAACTGATGGACCGCCTGCTGGTCGCATTCGGCCGCGCCATCCTGAACATCGTGCCCGGCCGGGTCTCGACCGAAGTCGACGCCCGCCTGTCGTTCGACACCCGCGCCACGATCGAACGCGCCCGCGGCCTGATCGCGCTGTACGAAGCGGCCGGCGTGCCGCGCGAGCGCGTCCTGATCAAGATCGCCTCCACCTGGGAAGGCATCCAGGCCGCCCGCGCACTGCAGGCCGAGGGCGTGCGCTGCAACCTGACCCTGCTGTTCTCGCTGCCGCAGGCCGTGGCCTGCGCCGACGCCCAGGTGCAGCTGATTTCGCCCTTCGTGGGCCGCATCTACGACTGGCACAAGAAGGCCGCCGGCGCCGCCTGGGTCGAAGCCGACCATGCCGGCGCGCGCGATCCCGGCGTGCAGTCCGTGACCCGCATCTACCAGTACTACAAGCGCTTCGGCATCGCCACCGAGATCATGGGCGCCAGCTTTCGCAACGTGGGCCAGATCCTGGCGCTGTCGGGCTGCGACCTCCTGACCATCAGCCCCGAGCTGCTGACCCAATTGGCGGCCACCGACGGTGACGCCCCGGCGCAGTTGCGCGCCGATGCCGTCAGCGGTGACATCGCCCGCATCGCCTCGGACGAAGTGGCCTTCCGCACGCAGCTGAACGACGACGCCATGGCCAGCGACAAGCTGTCCGAGGGCATTCGCGCGTTCGTGGTTGACGCCATCAAGCTGGACGCGCTGATCGAGGCCCAGCGCGGCTGAGCCCCGCCCCGTCCGGCGGGCGGCGCCCCCGGACGGTTTTCAGCGGTGGTCGTGCGAATGCACCTGCAGCGCTTCCAGGAAGCGCGAGACCATGTTGTAGGCGGCCACCGTGGCGGTCAGTTCGACCGTCAGCTTGTCCGAACCCATCGCGGCGCGCGCGGCCTGGAACACGGTTTCGGGCACCTGCACCTGGCGCGTCATGGCGTCGGTATAGGCCAAGACCGCGCGTTCTCGCTCGCTGAACCGTTGTGATGCCTGCCAATCGGGCAAGGCATCCAGCTGGGCTTGCGTCAGGCCTTCTTTCAGGGCGATCGGCGCGTGCTGGTCGGCCTCGTAGGGCGCGCCGTTGATCACCGCCACCCGCATGATCACAAGCTCGCGAATATCGCCCGGCAACGACGACAATTGGCGGATGGACGTCAGGTAATTGAGCCAGCCCCCGGCCACGGCCGGGCTGTGCAGCAGCATCTGGTACAGATGCAGCACGCTGCCGCGTTCGGCGACGATGCGGTCCACCAGCGGTTTCGCGTCGGGATGAGACAAATCGGCGTAAGGAAGACGCGCCATGAAAACTCCGTAAGGGGATTAAGACCGGTTGGCGCCCAAGCGCGTAACGCCTTTGAGCGTCGAATGTCCGAGGCGCAGCAAATGAACACATTCGCAAGAACTTTGACATAATGACAGCACACTGCGCACTCCCAGGACAAGCCTAGAATGAATGCGCCTACCCAGTCCCACCCGCCTGTCACGCTCGCAAACTGCGACAGCGAACCGATCCACGTACCGGGCGCCATCCAGCCCCTGGGCGCGTTGCTCGCGTTCGACGCCGCGGGCGTGCTGCGCTACGCGAGCGAAACCGCGCCGCAGGTACTGGGCACACCCCTTGCGCTGGGCTATCGCTGCGAACCCGGCGCCCTGCCACCGGGCTTGTCGCACTACCTGTCGGTCTGGCTGGACAGCGCCGACCCGGTGTTCGATCCGCTGACCCTGGTGCTGAATGAACATACCTATGACGTCATTGCCCACCGCAACGGGGACGGCCTGACGCTGCTTGAACTGGAACGCCGCGGTGACGCTGCCGACATCGCCGACCCCGCGCGCATCTACCGCGGCATCGAACGCATCCGCGTGCAACGCGACATCGCCAGCCTGCTGGATCGCACGGTGCAGGAAGTACAGCGCGCCACCGGCTTTGACCGCGTCATGGCCTACCGCTTTCATCCGGACGACAGCGGCGAAATCGTGGCCGAGCGGCGGGGCGACCCCACGCTGGAAGACTGGGTCGGACGGCGCTATCCGGCCGGCGACATCCCCGCCCAGGCGCGACGCCTGTATACGGTGAATACGCTGCGCCAGATTGCCGACGCGCAATACCAGCCCGTGCGCGTGCTGGGCCAGGACAGCGCTGACGAACCGCCGCTGGACATGAGCTTTTCGGTGCTGCGCAGCGTGTCGCCGATTCATCTGGAATACATGGCGAACATGGGCGTGCGCGCCTCCATGAGCCTGTCGCTGGTGATCGGCGGCAAGCTGTGGGGCATGATCGCCTGCCATCACCATTCCCCGCGCCAGATCCCCTACCCCGCCCGGCTGGCCTGCGAGGCGCTGGCGCAGGTGCTGTCGGCGGCGTTGGCCAACATCGAAGGCAGCGAGCGCGCCGAAAACGCGCGCCACAGCGCCGCGCTGGTCAGCCGCCTGGCAGAACGCGTGTCGGCTTCGGAAAATGTGCACCTGGCGCTGTCCGGCGGCCCGGACACGCCCGCCGCGCTCGTCCCCAACGACGCCGCGCTGTGCCTGTGGGGCAACAGCGTGACGGTGTTCGGCGGCATTGCGCCGCGCGGCGAACTGGCCGGCATCCTGTGCGCGCTGGACCAGAGCGGCCAGCGGCTGGTTCACACCCACAACATCGCGCGCGACTACCCCGACCTGCAAACCGACCTGGTGCCGTACGCGGGCCTCCTGGCCTGCAAGTTCGACCCCATGAACAACGGCTGGCTGATCTGGCTGCGCAAAGAGCAGATCGAAACCGTGGTGTGGGGCGGCAAGCCCGAAAAGCAATACGCCGTCGGCAACCTGGGGCCGCGCCTGACGCCGCGCGGTTCGTTCGACGCGTGGCGCGAAGTCACCCGCGACACCAGCGCACCGTGGCTGCCGGCCGAACGGGAAGCGGCCGACAACCTGCGCGACGAACTCTCGCACATCGCCACCAGCCGCGCTGCCGACGTGGATCGCGCCCGCACCGCGCTGCTGGCGATGCTGGGCCACGACCTGCGCGATCCGCTGCAATCCATTTCCATGGCGGCCACGCTGCTGTCGAAAACGGATTCCGGCGCCCGCATGGGCGAGCGCATCCGCTATTCCAGCGGCCGGATGCAACGCCTGATCTCGCAGGTGCTGGACCTGTCGCGCCTGCAGGCCGGCATGGGGCTGGGCATCGAAAAGCGCGAATGCCGCCTGTCCGACCTGCTGAACAGCCTGATCGAGGAAAAGCGCCAGGCCTACCCCGGCCTGCTGATCGAACCCGACGTACAGCCCGGGCTGACCCTGATGGCCGACACCGACCGCATCGCCCAGGTGGTCACCAACCTGATGAGCAACGCCCGCCAGCACGGCGCACCGCGCATGCCGATCCACGTGACGGCGCGACAGGACGGCGAGGCCATCGAACTGACGGTCGTGAACCACGGCGCCCCGATACCGGACGAGGTCATGGCGCATCTGTTCTCGCCCTTCAAGCCGGAATCCATGGGCCATTCGCGCAACCGCAATGGCCTGGGGCTGGGGTTGTATATTGCCGAACAGGTGGTCCGCGACCACGATGGCGAGATCACCGTCGGCTGCCATGACGGCCGGGTGGTTTTCACTGTTATTCTGCCGCGCGGCGCCGATGCGCCGCCCGCAACCCGCATCCTGGAGACATGATTTGAACGAAGCGCGCTCGCTACGCGTCCTGCTGGTCGACGACAACGAAATGGGCTCTGAACTGCTGGCCGAATTCCTGGCATTGTCCGGCCTGGAAACCCGCTGCGCCGTCACTGGCGAAGACGCCCTGGCGCAGGTCGCCGCCTTCGACCCGCAAGCGGTGCTGGTCGATATCCTGCTGCCCGACATGGACGGCTACGAACTGGCCCGCCGGCTGCGCGAGCGCAGCACGTCGACCCGCATCTATGCCCTGAGCGGCCTGGCCCGCCACGAGCGCCACGAAGAGGCCACCCGCCTGTTCAACGGCTGGATCGAAAAACCCGCCGACCCCGACGCACTCCTGAACGTGCTGCGGCAGGCGGATTGAGGCCACCCATGCACGCCGATACTTCCGCCCTGGCCCTTTCCGCGCCGGCCCTGGCCGCCGACGGCGTGCGCTTCAAGGTCCTGGCGCAGATCTTTCCCGTCCTGCGGCACGAGACCCTTGCGCCGCTGTCCAACGCCACGCTGGCCGTAGCCATGCTGCGCCAGGCGCCGGATGGCGCCAGCGCCGATGCCCTGCAGCAGCGTTGCCAACGCCTGGCGGGCGATCTGCACCACATGCTCGAAGACAGCGTCAACGTGGTGCGCGACCTGGACCAGTGGCTGATCGACAATGGCGCCCGCCTGCCGGCCGATGCGCTGCTGCGCCAATGCCGCAAGCTGCTGTTTTCGCAATTGATGTGGTCCAGGCGCCAGGTGCGCTGGCCCGAGGACGCCGGGGCGATCGAGCTGCCCGCGTTCGCATCGCGCTACCTGGTGATGGCATGGCTGCTGTGCATGCTGCCGTGGCTGCCCGAAGGCGGCGAACTGGCGCTGGACGCTACGGACACGCGGGCCTGGCACGCGGATTTTTCAGCGATGCCCCAGGCACCGACCGCGCCGCAGCTGTTCGATACGCACGACATCGAGCTGTTGGCCGCCGCATCGGGCTGGCGCCTGGAGCGGCAGTCGCAGCGCTGGACGCTGCACCTGCCGGTTGCGCCGCAGGCCTGTTGAAACCCTCAAGGAGCTTCGCATGATCTCCCCCGTGCACCAGGTTTTGCGGGACGGCACCCGCGCACGCCACGAAACCCTGGACCAAGGCCTGGCGTTGGCCGACGGCGACGTCAGCCGCGCCCATTACCTGAACTACCTGCGGGCCCTGCTGGGCTGGCTGGAACCGGTCGAACAGCGCCTGTGGCAGCTGGAATGGCCGGCCGAATTGCGCGCCCCGGCCCGCGCGGGCAAAAGCGCCCTGATCCGCGCCGACCTGCACGCGGCGGGCGACGCGGCCCCGGTTGCGCACTGCGCCGACGCCCCCGCGCCGGACCAGGCCGACGCCTATGCACTGGGCGTGGCCTATGTAGTGGAAGGCTCGCAACTGGGCGGGCGCTTCCTGGCCAAGCGGCTGGAAGACGTGACCCCGCCCCTGCCGCTGAGCTACCTGCGCGGCTATGGCGACGAGGTCGGCGCGCTGTGGAAGGGCTTCCTGCAGCATCTGGACAGCGCCGCCCAGGGGCACGAAGCGCGTGCGCTGCAAGGCGCGCAGGACGCGTTCGACAGCCTGACCGCGTGGCTGCGCAGCCAGCGCGCACTGCAGGCCTAGGCCGATTATCAGTACCCCGCGGGCTCGCGCCCCCTGTGCGCGACGCCCATGAAAAAGCCCGGCCAGGCCGGGCTTTTTCATGGGGCTTCTCGACAAGCAGCGGATCAGAGCTTTTCGGTCTCGCCCGACTTGGGCTGCCACTTCATCAGCCGTTTCTCGCCGACGCCGACGATGTAGTCCAGCACCAGCGCGAACGCCGTCAGGACCACGATGCCGGCGAACACGGTATTGACGTCGAACGTGCCTTCGGCCTGCAGGATCAGGTAGCCCACGCCGCTGGCCGAGCCCAGGTATTCGCCCACCACCGCGCCCACGAAGGCCAGGCCCACCGAGGTGTGCAGGCTGGAGAACACCCAGCTGGTGGCCGACGGCAGGTAGACGTGGCGCAGCAATTGCCGCTGGCGCGCGCCCAGCATGCGGGCGTTGTCCAGCAGGGTCGGGCTGACTTCACGCACGCCCTGGTAGACGTTGAAGAAGACGATGAAGAACACCAGCGTCACGGCCAGCGCGACCTTGGACCAGATGCCCAGCCCGAACCACATGCCGAAGATCGGCGCCAGGATCACGCGCGGCATCGAGTTGGCCGCCTTGATGTAGGGGTCCAGGATGGCGCTAGCGCGCGGCGACAGGCCCAGCCAGAGGCCGAAAGCCAGGCCGGCGATGGTGCCGATGAAGAAGGCCAGCACCGTTTCGGTCAACGTGACCCACAAGTGGGTATAGATGTCGGCGTTGGTGACGAACCAGGCCCAGATGCGGCCCCAGACCTTCAGGGGTTCGCCGAAGAAGAAGGCGACCTTGGAATCGCGCGAGGCGAGATGCCAGACGCCCAGGATGATGACCAGCAGCAGCAACTGCCAGAAGCGCAGGCTGGCGGAACCGGGTTTGAACGACTTGGACATAGGTCAGGCCCGCTTCTGTTGGGCATAGCCCTTGAGCACTTCCTCGCGCAGCACGGCCCAGATGGCCGCATGCAGTTCGACGAAGCGCAGGTTGTTGCGCACTTCGGCCACGTCGCGCGGGCGCGGCAGATCGATCGCGAATTCACCGATGGGGTGCGTGCCCGGCCCGGCCGACAGCACCACGACGCGGTCGCTCATGGCGATGGCCTCGTCCAGGTCGTGCGTGATGAACAGCACGGCCTTGCGCTTGGCCATCCACAGGTCGAGCACCTCGTTTTCCATCAGCTGGCGGGTCTGGATGTCCAACGCGGAAAACGGTTCGTCCATCAGGATGATGTCGGGATCGCGGATCAGCGTCTGGGCCAGCATGGCGCGCTTGCGCATGCCGCCGGACATCTGGTGCGGATAGCGGCCTTCGAACCCGCCCAGTCCGACGCGGCGCATCCATTCGCGGCCGCGTTCCAGGGCTTCGGCGCGCGGCACACCGGCGAAATCCAGCCCGGCCACGACGTTATCCAGCGCGCTGCGCCACGGCAGCAATGCCTCGCCCTGGAACATGTAGCCGGCCCGCGAATTGATGCCGGACAGCGGCTGGCCAAAGACCTTCACCTGGCCGGACGACGGCGCCAGCAAGCCGGCGCTGACGTTGAGCAGGGTGGACTTGCCGCAGCCCGTGGGGCCCACCACCGACACGAACTCGCCGGGCGCGATGGCCAGGGTCGTGTCGCTGACGGCGGTGTAGCGCTGCGAGCGGTCGTCGCGGGAGACAAAGGTGCAGCTGATGTTTTCCAGCGAAAGCGCGGCTTCAGCCATTGGGGTATTTCTCGTTGGCGCGGCGCGCGAAGTCATTGGTCCAGACCTTGGAGGCGTCGATCTTGGCGGCGTCGAAGTCCGCCTGATAAGCGGCCAGGGCCTTGAGCGCCGTGGCGGCGCCGTCTTCGGGGATCAGGCCGTCGGGCGACAGGCCTTCCAGGCTCTTGCCGATGGCGGCCTTGTAGACGGCCGGATCACCCAGCAGGTAGGTTTCGGGCACGACCTTGGCGATCTCGTCGGGGCCGGCCTTCTGGATCCATTTGTCGGCGCGCACCAGCGCGTTGGTCAGCGCCTGGGTGGTGTTCGGATTGGCATCGATGAACGCCTGCGGGGCATACAGGCAGCCGGCCGGCATGTTGCCGCCGAAGATGTCCTGGGTGTCCTTGAGGGTGCGCGTGTCGACGATGATCTGGATGTCGCCCGGCATTTCCAGCATCGACACCACGGGGTCGGTGTTGGAGATGGCGTCGATCTGGCCGCTGCGCAGCGCGGTGACCGCACCCGCGCCGGCGCCCACGCCGATGATGGACACGTCGGAGGCCTTCAGGCCGTGCTTGGCCAGGAAGAAGCTGACCACCATGTTGGTGGACGAACCCGGCGCGGTCACGCCGATCTTCTTGCCTTTCAGGTCGGCCGGGCCCTTGTAGTTGGGCATGTTCTTCCTGGACACGCCCACGCCGATCATCGGTGCACGGCCCTGCAAGGCAAAGGCGCGGTAGAACTGGCCCTTGGACTGCATGGCCAGCGTGTGCTCGAAGGCCCCGGAGACCACGTCGGCGCTGCCGCCCACGACCGCCTGCAGCGCCTTGGAACCGCCGGCGAAGTCGGCGATCGACACGTCCAGGCCTTCGTCCTTGAAGTAGCCACGGGCCTCGGCGATGGACAGCGGGAGGTAGTAGATCAGGGGTTTGCCGCCCACGGCGATCTGGACCTTGGTCTTCTCCAGCTTCTGGGCGCGCACGATGGCGGGGGCCATGCCCATGACGCCGGCAGCGCCGGCCATCTTGAGCAAATCACGGCGTGTGACTGACATGTGTTGTCTCCTTGGGATCAGGCTTACCGATAGCGCCGATCTGCGCCAGCTTGTCGATAGCCGCTGAATCATACCCCAGCGATTTCAGGACTTCCTCGGTATGTTCCCCTAATGCGGGGCCGATCCAGCGGGTGCCGCCGGGGGTCTCGGACAGCTTGGGCACCACCGCCGGCAGCTTGACCGGACGGCCATCGGCAAACTGGTGCTGCTCGATCATGCGCCGCGCCAGGAACTGCGGATCGGTGAACATGTCGGCCACGCTGTAGATCTTGCCGACCGGCACGTCGGCCGCCTTCAGGGTGTTCAGCGCGTCGTCAATGTCACGGCCGCCGCACCACGCCTGGATCGCGCCGTCGATCTCGTCCACGCGGCGGGCGCGCCCGCCGTTGCGGACCAGGTCCGGGTCCGTGGCCAGGTCATCGCGGCCGATGGCCCGCATCAGGCGGTGGAAGATCGCATCGCCATTGCCGGCGATGACGACGTTCTGGCCGTCGCGGGTGGTGTAGGTGTTGGACGGCACGATGCCGGGCAGCGCGCCGCCCGTGCGCTCGCGCACCACGCCGGCCACGTCGTATTCGGGCACCAGGCTTTCCATCATGTTGAAAACCGCTTCGTAGAGCGCCACGTCGACCATCTGGCCCTGGCCGGCGCGGCAGGCCTCGCCGCTCTGGCCGTTCCAGCGGCCGCCGGTGGCATCGCGATGGCGCAGCGCCATCATCGCGCCGATCACGCCGTGCAGCGCCGCGATCGAGTCGCCGATCGAGATGCCCACGCGCAGCGGCGGCCGGTCGGGATGGCCGGACACGTAGCGCAGCCCGCCCATGGATTCGCCGATGGCGCCGAAGCCCGGCTGGTCTTTCATCGGCCCCGTCTGGCCGTAGCCGGACAGGCGCACCATGATCAAGGCGGGGTTGATGGCGCGCAGCTGTTCAAAGCCCAAGCCCCATTTTTCCAGCACGCCGGGGCGGTAGTTCTCGACCACCACGTCGGCGTCCAGCGCCAGCTTGCGGGCGATCTCGCGGGCGTCGGGGTGCTTCAGGTTGAGCGCGATGGATTGCTTGTTGCGGGCCTGTACCGTCCACCACAGCGAATTGCCTTCGTGCAGGTGGCGCCAACTGCGGATAGGGTCACCGCCGCCCGTACCGTCGGGGCCGTGCGGGGTTTCGACCTTGATGACGTCGGCACCGAACTCGCCGAAGATGCGCGCGGCGAACGGCCCGGCGATGAGCGTGCCGAGTTCCAGGACTTTCAGTCCGGTCAGGGCTGACATGATGGGTGTCTTCCTCGTGGGTGTCCGCGCCGTACATGCGCCGCGGATCGATTTGCGAGCGGTACAGGATACCCTGCCCCGCCCCGCCGCCCCAAGGCCTGTGCGCGCCCCGTGGACGGCACGACCTTCGCCCGGCAAACGCCACGCGGGCACGTCAGGTGGTCTTGCGTTCCATCAGTGCCCAGGCGATGGTGCCGGCGTCCACGTATTCGAGTTCGCTGCCCGCAGGCACGCCGCGGGCCAGGCGCGTCACGCGCAGACCGCGTTCGCCCAGGGCTTCCCCCAGGAAATGCGCGGTGGTCTCGCCTTCGGCCGTGAAGTTGGTGGCCAGGATGACCTCTTGCACCACCCCGTCGGTCGCCCGGCGGATGACACGGTCGAAATCCAGTTCCCGCGGCCCGATGCCTTCCAGCGGCGCAACCCGGCCCATCAACACGTAGTACAGGCCGCGGTAGCCGTGGCTGGACTCGATCATGTTCTGGTCGGCCGGCGTTTCGACGATGCACAGCAGGGAAGGATCGCGCTTGGGGTTGGCGCAGGTGGCGCACACGTCTTCTTCGGCGAAGCTGTTGCAACGCGAACAATGACGCAGGTCACGCACCGCGCCCGCCAACGCCCGCCCCAGCATGTCGGCCCCCTGGGGGTCGTGCTGCAGCAGGTGATAGGCCATGCGCCGGGCAGAGCGCACGCCCACGCCAGGCAGGCGCCGCAGGGCCTCGATCAACGAGACGAGCGGTTCGGGTTCGGGCAGTAGTGGATCCATGGCGCGGCGAAATCTTGCGGACGGCAATAGCCGCGCCGCGGGATGCGGCGACGGCCCGGGCGTTCGATCAGAACGGCAGCTTCATGCCCGGGGGCAACGGCATGCCGGCGGTAACGGACGCCATCTTTTCCTGGGAGGTGGCCTCGGCCTTGCGCAGCGCGTCGTTGAACGCGGCGGCAACCAGGTCTTCAAGCATGTCCTTGTCGTCGGCCAGCAGCGAGGGATCGATCTCGACGCGCTTGACGTCGTGACGGCAGGACATGGTGACCTTGACCAGGCCGCCGCCCGCGGCGCCTTCGACCTGGATCTCGGCCAGGGCGTCCTGCGCCTTCTTCATGTTTTCCTGCATCTGCTGCGCCTGGCGCATCAGGCCGGCCAGTTGTCCTTTCATCATGATCGAGTTTCCTTGAACGAGGGGAATAAGGGGATTTGCCGGCGCCTCAGGCGGCGGCGGAAGGGGGATCGACGTGGCGGATCGAGCCGGCCACGACATGGCCGCCGAAATCGGACAGCAACGCCTGCACGAACGGGTCGACGGCGACCGCGTCTTCGGCGGCCTGCTGGCGCGCCGCACGCTCGGCCTGGGCCACGGCGTGGGCCGTGGCTTCGCCGACGGCGCCGACGTCGACATCCAGGCGGATGCCCTGGCCGAAGTGTTCGCACAGCACGGTCTGCAGCCGCACGCGGCTTTCGCTTTCGGCCAGCGTCCGGACCGCCACCCGCAGGATGACGGCATCGCCCTGCACGCCGGCCCATTCGCTTTGGCGGGCCAACTCGGCGGCCAGCCCGGTTACGGGCAGGCGCGCGGCCAGCTCGGGCCAGGCGGTGGAGGTCATGTCGGCGAGGCGGGCGCGCGTCTGGCGCTTGCGCGCCGGGGCGGCGCCGTCACGCCGGGCGGGCGCGGGCGACGGCACCGGGGCCGCCGACGGCGCGCTGGCCAGGGTTTCGAAGTCGTCGTCGGGATCCGACGTGAAGCCGCCGTCCGGTACGAAACCGCCTTCGGCTTCGAAGGGAATTTCCTCGTCGACCCAGGACGGCGGACCATCGTTGTCGTCCGCGGCGGGCGCGACAGCGGCAGCGGCCGGCGTCACAGCGAGCGGTGCGGATTTGGGGGCGACGGGCAATCCGGCGACGGGCGATCCGGCGACGGGCAATCCGGCGGCGGGCGATCCGGCGACGGGCAATCCGGCGGCGGGCGTTCCCGCAGCAGGCGGCGATGCCGGCGCGTCCGTTGCCGCATTCGCGGGAGCAGACGGTTGCGCAGCCGCGGCCGGCGCGACGGATTGCGCGGACGCGTCGGCGGGAATCTCTTCCCAGGGCGGAATGCCAGCCGACGGCGCTTGCGCAGCGGCTGCCGAGTTCGCAGCGGCGGCTGCTGCGGCAACCGGCGCAACGGCCGGTGCGGCGGCGGGGCTTGCGGCAGGTTCATCTGCCACGCTGGCAACCTGCGCCGGAGCAGCCGGGGCGGAGACAGGGGCCGGCACGGGCGTCGCCGCAGCGGCCTGGGCAACCGGCGCTTGCGCCGCGTCGGGCTGCGTCGCCGGGGGCTGATTCGTGGCGGCCCGGCTGGCCGGCGCTTGCCCGGCGGACGCTTGTGCGGCCTGAGCTTGAGCGACGGCGGGTGCCTGATCGACGGGTGCCTGAACAACGGCGGCTTGCGCAACAGGCGACGGCGTCACCGCAGCGGGCGCCGAGGCTTGCACGGCAGGCGCCGGCGACGCAACGGGTGCGGCTGCGACCGGCGCAGCCGGCGCCGGCTGCGCGGCTGCCGTGGCCGGCTCTGCCGTCTGGCGGGCCGGCGTGGCGGGCGCTTCCAGGGCCGTCTGCGGACCGGCGTCGCCATTGAGCGCCAACATGCGCAGGCAGGCCATGATGAAGCCGGCGTATTCGTCCGGCGCCAGCGTCAGTTCGCCGCGGCTATGCACCGCCACGGAATAGAACAGTTGCACGGCATCGGGATGCAGCACCTGCGCCAGGCGGGCGATATCGGCCGCCAACGGGTCTTCGGCCGGCATCGCGCCAGTCACGCGCTGCTCGATGGCCACGCGCGACAGCAGCACAGCCAGGTCGGCCAGCGCGCCGGCATACGACAGGCCGCGGGTTGCCAGCTCGTCGGCCACGGCGAGCACGCTCTTGGCATCGCCGGCAGCCAGGGCGTCGAGCAGGCGCACCAGGTGGCGTTGATCGATCGTGCCGAGCATGCCGCGCACGGCGTCTTCGGTCAGGTTGCCGGCGCTGTAGGCGATGGCCTGGTCGGTCAGGGAGAGCGCGTCGCGCATGGAGCCGGACGCGGCCTGGCCGATGAGGCGCAGCGCAGGGACTTCGAAGCCGACCTGCTCTTCGCCCAGCACCGCCTGCAAGTGGCCCACGATGGAGTCGGCCGGCATCTGCTTCAGGTTGAATTGCAGGCAGCGCGACAGCACCGTGACCGGGATCTTCTGCGGATCGGTGGTGGCAAGAATGAATTTGACGTGCGGCGGCGGCTCTTCCAGCGTCTTGAGCATCGCGTTGAACGCGTGCCCGGTGAGCATGTGCACTTCGTCGATCATGTAGACCTTGAAGCGGCCCGCACCCGGCGCGTAGACGGCCTGCTCGAGCAGCTGGGTCATTTCCTCGACGCCGCGATTGGACGCCGCGTCCAGCTCGAGGTAGTCGACGAAGCGGCCGGCATCGATCTCGGTACACGCGCGACAGACGCCGCAGGGCTTCGAGGTGATGCCGGTTTCGCAGTTCAGGGATTTTGCAAGGATGCGCGACAGCGTGGTCTTGCCGACGCCGCGGGTGCCGGTGAACAGCCAGGCATGATGCAGGCGCTGGGTGTCGAGCGCATGCGTCAGCGCGCGCACCACGTGATCCTGTCCCACGAGGGTATCGAACGATCGCGGCCGCCACTTGCGGGCCAGTACCAGATAAGTCATGGCGGGATTGTAGAGCCTTTGCAAGAGCCTAAGCGATGGCCGGCGTGAAATGCAAAGGGGACGGAATCATCTTCCGGGGAATCCCCCTTGGAAAACAACCCCGTCCCCTTTGAGAAACCGGTTGGCGAGCCTTACTCCGGCACTGACCCTAAACGACTATGGCTGCTTCGTTCCCGACCTGACCAGGTTCACCGTCGAACCATGCGAAGGGGCCCGCCAATCAAGATTCTAGCAGAGCTTCGCGTTGCTCGCTTGCTAGCCTCTTGATTGGCGGGCCCCAGGGGGCTGTAGGGGGGCCCCCTCCCCGGCCCTCCCCCCGGGGGGGAGGGGGAGAGGACGTCGCTTCGCTTGTCCTTTTGGCTCGCTTCGCTTTGCCTTGCTTGCTTGCTTTGCCTTGCTTGCTTGCTCGCTTTGCCTTGCTTGCTTGCTCGCTTTGCCTTGCTTGCTTTGCCTTGCTCGCTTTGCCTTGCTCGCTTTGCCTTGCTCGCTTTGCCTTGCTTGCTTGCTCACTCGCTTTGCCTTGCTTGCTCGCTTTGCTTGCTTTGCGTTGTCTGCTTGCCTTGTTTACTGGCTGGCTTTATTTGCCTGGTTGAGGGCGTTGCTTGCTTGCTTGTCTTGTGGCGTGCTGGCTTCGGTTTGGCTTCTTTTGGTTGTGTCGCGTTGATTGGTTGTGTCGCGTTGATTGGGTGTGGAGTGGCTGACTTAGGGGGGTGGAGTCAGGTCTATCCAGGCTTTGGCGCGGGGGAAGTAGAGGGCGGCGCGGGCGGGGCGGCCGTCAAGGGCGGTGACTTGGGCGCAGTAGCGCAGGAGTTGGTCGCCGTGGCGTTGGCGCATGCGTTGGGCGAAGGCGGTGGGGGACTCGTTGGGTTGGGGACGGCCGGTTTTGTAGTCGACGATCAGCCAGCCATCTTCGGTGCTCAGGGCCAGGTCGATGACCGAGACCTTGCCGGCGGCGTCGATCAGGGGCCATTCGCGGCGGGCGCCGGATTGGGACAGGAGCCACAGGCCGCGGTCGTCGGACAGGGTCGCTTGCAGGGTGTCCAGCACGGCTTCGGAGGCGGCGTCGGCCTGGCTGGCGGGGATGCCGGCGCGGGTCAGTTGGCGGCGCATGGCGGGCAGTCGGTCAGCCAGTGCTTCGGCGGGCCAGGCGGCGACGCCGTCTTGGCCGATGCGGGCCAGCCATGCGTGGGCCAGGGTGCCGATGGCCGCGTCGTAGCCGGACTCGAGTTGCCAGGCGGGATGCTCGCCGCCCTCGCCCCAGGCGCCGCGCGCGGCGGCAGCGAAGCCGGGGCTGATGGCAACGTCGGCCTGGCGCGACAGGTGTGCCAGGCCGGTCGTATCGATGCGGCGCAGGGGTTCGCCTTGCCATTCGGGGCCGTCTTCGGGCGGCGCGGCGGCGTCTTCGCCGGACGACGGGGGCACGGGCGGGGTCAGGCAGGGCCACAGGCGGCCCAGGAGGCTGGCCGAGGACGGGGTCTTGGGCTGGCCGCTGGCCTCGTCGATCGAGACATGGCCAACCAGGTGCAGGCGCTTGCGGGCGCGGGTGGCGGCCACGTACAGCAGGCGGTCGATTTCGTAGGAAGCGCGGCGCGCTTCGCGCGCCCCCAGGTAGCGCGACACCGGGTCGGCTTCGGTTTCGGCGCGGGCCTTGACCGGGCCGAACAGCACGCGGCCGCCGCTTTGCTCGAAGCGCACCAGCGGCGGCTGGTCGCCACGCGGGGCGCGGTGCAGACCGTACAGGATGACCGTGTCGAACTGCAGGCCCTTGGATTTGTGCATGGTCATGATTTCGACCGCGGCTTCTTCGTCGGCCGCGTCAGGCGCGGCGAACAAGCGGGCGATGCCGGCGTCCAGCGCGGCCGGGTCGATGGCGCCATGGGGTGCCAGGCGCTCGACCAGCTGGAACAGGCTTTCGGCGTCGGTGGCCACCGATGGGCCGCTGTACAGCGCCGGGCCGCCCAGACGACGCCAGAGCGCTTCGACCCAGGCTGCGAAGGGTATGGCGCCCGAGGCGTTGCGCGTGTCCAGCAGCACCATCGCCACCTGGCGCAGGCGGGCATATTCGTCCGGGTGCAATAGCGTCTGCGCCACGGGCGTCGAGGGCGTATCGGCGGATGGGTCCCCATACGGCGGGGCTTCGGCGTCGTCGAACAGCGATCCTTGGGGCGGCGCTTCCGTGTGATCGAACAGCGATCCTTGGGGCGCGGCATCAGCGTGACCGAACTGCCCCCCCTGGTGCGCGACTGCGGTGCGATCGGACCGCTTCCCTGGTGCCAAACCGGATGTGGCCTCGAAGCCCCCCGCGGCCGCCTGGGCCGGCACGATGCGCAGCGCGCGTTCCAGCAGCACCGGCACCGGCGTGACGTGGTCGGCACCGAACAGGTGCTGCAGCGATTCCAGCGTCAGGCCGCAATACGGCGCACGCAGCACCGACAGCCAGGCCAGCCGGTCACCCGGATGCGACAAGGCGCGCACCAGTTGCACCAGGTCGGCCACCACCGGCCGCAAAGCCAGCGGCACGAGATCGACCGCGCGGCAGCGGATACCCTCTTGCGCCAGCCGGCGCGTCAGGTTGCCCAGGTGGCTGCGGGCCCGCACCAGCACTGCGACGGGGTGCTTGCTGCCGGCGTTTTCCGCCAGCGCCTGGCGCACCAGGCCCACGGCGATGTCTTCGGCCTGTTCTTCCGCCGGGGCCGCACCGGCGCGCGACCAGGCGGGATGAAAGCGCACGGCCGGGTCCGGCAGGGCCTCGTGAAATGCACTGGACGGGCTGTACTTGATGGCGCCCGCCGCCGCGTCGCTGCGCTTGGGCAGCAGTTGCGCAAAGGACTGGTTGACCCAGTCGACGATGCCGGCCTGCGAGCGGAAATTGTCGGTCAGGTTCAGAAAACCCGGTTGCAGTTCGCCCACGCCTTGTTCGGCGACTTCCAGGAACAGCCCGACTTCCGCCTTGCGGAAACGGTAGATGGACTGCATCGGATCGCCCACCAGGAAAAGACTTCGGCCGTCGCCCTGTTGCCAGCCGGACGTCAGCGTGCGCAGCAGGTCCAGCTGCGTCTGGCTGGTGTCCTGGAATTCGTCGATCAGCAGGTGCCGGATGGAGGCGTCCAGTTTCAGCAGCAGTTCGCCGGGGTCGTCGGCGCTGCCCAGCGCCGCGGCAGCGCGCTGCGAGATTTCGATGAAATCGACCTCGCCCGTGTCGGCGAACCGCAACCGCAATTGCGCGACCGCCAGGGCCAGCGTCATGAGCTGCGCGCCCAGCACTTCCCATTGGGCGTCCGAAAAGTGCGGCGAGGGGATATCGCGCACGGCGGCCAGGCGCCGCACCCAGGGGGCGTCGGGGTCCGCGCTTTCCAGCCAGGCCACGAAGGGTTCCTTGTGGGCGCACTTGGCCGGAAAGCCCAGGTTCTTGTTGACGGTCTTGCGCAGCGTGCCGGTGCCGGTGAGCAGCAGGTGCGCCACGGCGCGCCACTCGTCCAGCACCTCGGCATCGGCGGGCAGTTCATCGGTCCAGTCGAGCAATGCGGCAAGCTTGTTGTCATCGTCGCCGTCCTGCAACTGCGTGGCGGCCAGTCGGGCGGGGCCCGACAGGGCGTCGGCCCAGCCCAAGGGCATGGCCTCGCACAGGGCGTCGAGGTCTTCGCCGATGGCCTCGGCCAGCGTGGCCTCCAAGGCCTCGCGGTCAGAGCCATGGCGCAGCAGCGGCAGCCATTGGTCGCGCTGACCCAGCATGGCGGCGATGGCTTCCTTGGCGGCCTGCACATCCACGTCCATGTGCTGCAGCAGGATGCGCACGGCGTCGTAGTCGTCGGCCAGGTCGAGCGTGGCGCGCGCCGCGGCCTCGTAGTGGCCGCGCGCATCGTCGGTGATCTCGGGCATGCCTCCCAATTCGGACAGCCACGGCATGCTGCGCACCAGGCCCGCACAGAACGAGTCGATGGTGCGGATGGCCAGGCGCGCCGGGTGGTCCAGCAGGTGCCAGCCCTGTTCATCGTTGCGTGCCAGCGCGGCACGGGCCAGGTCCCAGCTGCGGCGTTCGTGCGCCGCATCGGGCGGAGCATCCAGGCCGCGGCGCAACTTGCTGAGCACGCGGGCATGCATTTCGGACGCGGCCTTGCGCGTGAAAGTGATGGCGACGATTTCTTCCGGGCGATTCACCGTGGCCAGCAGCGCCAGGATGCGGTCGGTAAGCAGCTCGGTCTTGCCCGACCCCGCGGGAGCCTGCACCAGGAACGAGCGCGCGGGGTCCAGCGCGGCCGCGCGCGCGGCGTGGTCCTGGGGCTGGCGTTCTGTATCGGCCATGGCTCAGGCGTCCTCGTCATCCAGGTGCAAGCGCAGGAAAGGCAGCGCGTCGCAGTATTTCAGATCGTCGCGGCGATATGCCACATTGGCGGCGTAGCCGGCCACGTATTCGTCGGCCAGCGATTCGATGGCGCTACGCCAGCGCTGGCGTATTTCTGGCCACGACAGTCCGTCGAAATATTTGCTGTCCGCGGCCAGGGTGACGCCCGGCATGCCCAGGTCTTCGTCGGCCAGGCCCTGCGCCGCCACCTGGCGCGCGTGGATCTGGGCCAGCACCAGGCCGGCGACCTCGCCGCCCGCGGCGTCGGCCAGCACCGAGGCGTAGAACGGCAACTGCACGTTCACCGGGCGGCTGCGCGACCAGTCGGGTTCGGGCTTGGCGGCGGCCACCCCGGTCTTGTAGTCGACGATGACGTTGCGGCCGTCGGCCAGGGCATCGATGCGGTCCAGCCGCAGTTTCAGGTGCAGCGCGCCGCGGTGCCACTCGTGGTTTTTCTCGACCTGGGCCACGGTAAATGGCAGGCGCTGGGCTTCCATGTCAAGCCACGACGCCAGCACGGTCAGGGCCCGCGCGCATTCCAGCGCCTTGAGCGCCGGGGCGTATTCCTTGAGTTCTTCGTCGGCCGCCTGCGCCACCGCCTGTTCCAGCAGCGCGGGCAGGCGGCCCGTGGCCAGCGTCTCGTGCAGGGCCTCTTGATCGGGCAGCATGCCCCACACCCGTTCCAGCGCCTTGTGCAGGAACTGGCCGCGCACGTTCACCGTGGCGGCGTCGGCGTATGGTGCCAGTTCGCGCCCGCCCAGCCGGTGCCGCACGAAGGCCCAGAGCGGATTGCGGGCCTGGGTGTCGAGCACGTCCAGGCCGCCGCCGCTGCGGTCGTCCGGCGCCAGCGGCGGGCCTTGCGAGTCGTCCAGCGATTCCTGCGGCAGCGCGGCAACGCCTTGTGCGGGCGCAGGCGCCCAGTCGGCGGGCAGGGCCGCCGCGATCAGGGGCGATGGCCGCAATTCGCGTTCGCCGTCCATGCGGGCGTGGCTGACGATCAGTTCAGGCGCACACCGGCACAGCGCGGCATACATGCCTTCGGCCCATTCCCGCTCGCGTTCGGGGGTGGCCCGCGGCGCCTTGGCCTGGCGCAGCACCGCCAGCGGCAACAATGGATTGGGCTTGGGTGACGCGGGCAGCACGTCGTCGGTCAGGCCCAGCATCCAGACGCCATCCCAGAAGCCGCCTTCGGCTTCAAGCAGACCCAGCACGTCCAGCCGCGCCAACGGATCGCGTTGCGGCTGGAACGAGGCCGACCGCGCCACGCTTTGCAGCAGGTTGACCGCCGCCACGCCGCCCAGCTTGCCCGCTGCCGGCGCCAACGCCGAAAAGCTGGCCAGCGCGTCGCCCAAGGCGCCAAGCACCTGGTAGCCGACGCTGTCCAGCACGCCTTCGCCGGGAAAACCCAGCGCCGTCAGGGCGGCCTTCATGCGCAGCATCCAGACATCGCAGGACGCACGGTTGCCCCCCTGCGTCCAGATTTCCATGGCCTGGCCCCAGGCCTGCGCCAAGGGCGGTACCACGGCCAGCTGCTTGCGCCACTCGGCCGCGGCAACGTGGACCTGGCCGCGGCGGCGCCAGCGCGCGTCCAGGGCCGCCAACCGGGCGCGTTCGCTGACGTCGCCCGCGCAATGGCCCGCCAGCAAGGCAGCGCCCAGTATCTCGACGCCACAGCCCTTGCCCGCCGCGCACTCGGCCAGCGCCCGCAACCAGGCCAGCGCGGCGCGCGCCAGGGGCCATTCATTCAACGGCCGGCCCACCGCCACGTTGAAGGCAAACGCGGGCTGGCCGCCATGGCCAGCCAGCGCCTGGCTGAGAATGCGGCGCGCGAACGGGGATTCGGCTTCGAGTTGCGGCGACACGATGGCGTAGCGGCCATGGGGATGCTGCTTGAGCTGGCTGGCCGCCCACTCGGCCGCGGCGCGCCATTCAGCGCCCTGGTCGGGCGCCTCGAAGCGCCGCGGCGCAGCCGGCGCGCGCTGCGCGTCGCGCCATTGGGCGATGAGGCAACCCTGTTCTTCGAACGCCTGCAGCAGGCGCCGGAACCGCGGCGACAGGTCAGTGAAACCCGCCAGCACCAGGTGCCCCGGCGTCGCCAGGCGGCCGTCTTCCAGTGCACCCAGGACCCGGGCGTAGCCCTGGTTGGCGTCTTCGGCATCGATGGCGGCCAAGGCCTTGCGATAGCGCTGGCGCCAGCGCGCAAAACCCCGGTATTCGTCGGTATCGGCGCCGGACGGCACATGCAGCGCCCATTCGTCCATGAGCAGGTCGGCGTCCATCGACAGGCGTGCGGCCTGGCTGGCGTCGAGCAGCACGCGTTCAGCTTCTTCGGCGCGGATCGCTTCGGTCCAGACCAGCTGGGTGGCGAAGCTGTCCAGACGGTAGGCGGGCACGCCTTCGTCGGCCTCGAACGCCAGTTCGTTGGCGGATTCGGCCAACCAGGCGGACAAAGGCAGGATGCGGGGCAGTTCACTGACCTGGCGCTCTTGGCGCAGCAAGCCGGCCAGCTCGAGCGTGAGCCGGCGCGACAGGCGGTTGTTGACGGTCAGCACCAGCATGTCGGCGGCAGGCAGGCCACCGATGTCGGGCAAGCTGAGGTCGGGATAGGAAAGCGGTGTGTCCTGCATGGAAGGCGAAGAAGAATTCACCGCCGTAGGATACCGCGAGCCGACCCCGTCTACGTGGCTAAAAACCGCACAGTGAGGCCAGGTTTTCCCAGTGGATCTGCATCTCGGGCGTGGTGTAGCCCCAGAAGGCCAGGCCCAGCACCAGCGCCAGCGCGGCCCAGCCGGCCACGCGCCAGCCGGTGTGGCGTCTGGGCGAAGCGGGCGGCGAGGCGGGCGTGGGATTCATGGCGGACTCGGGGTGATTACGCGGACGCCGCAGCCGGTTGCGTCACCGGTTGCTCGCGCACCGGCAGGCACAGCAACGCGGCCACCACCGCCAGCACCACGCCCAGCCACCAGACCAGGTCGTAGTTGCCGGTCGTGGCATAGGCATAGCCCCCCAGCCACACGCCGATGAAACTGCCCAACTGGTGGCCCAGGAACACGATGCCGGACAACGTGGCCGCATAACGCAGGCCGTAGATCTGCCCGATCAGCCCCTGGGTCAGCGGCACGGTGCCCAGCCAGAACAGGCCCATCCAGGCGGCAAAGGCATACAGCACCCAGGACGACAGCGGCATCCACAACAGCAACAGGATGCCGAAGGCGCGCATGCCGTAGACCACCGCCAGAAGACGCTTCTTGCTGTATTTGCCGCCCAGCTTGCCGGCGTAGAACGAGCCCAGCACATTGAACAGGCCGATCAACGCCACGGCGGTGGCGCCCTGCCCGGGCGTCAGACCGCCGTCGGTGACGTAGGCCGGCAGGTGCAGCGTGATGAAGGCCGTGTGGAAGCCGCAGACGAAATAGCTCCAGAACAGGAAATGGAACGACGGATGACGCACGGCCTGGCGCACCGCGGCGGCCAGCGATTGCTGCGGTCCGCCTTGGGCTTGCGGCCGACCGCGCAGGAAATACGCCAGCGGCGCGGCGCAGGCCACGAACAGCGACAGCACCCACAGTGCGCCCGGCCAATCCAGCCCGGAGATCAAGACCTGGCCCGTAGGCACCACCGCGAATTGGCCCAGCGAACCGCCGGCACTGGCGATGCCCATGGCCGTGCTGCGGTAGGCCGGCGGCACGGCGCGGGCCACCACCGGCAGGATCACCGGGAACGTGGTGCCCGCCTGGCCCAGCCCGACCAGCACGCCGGCGCTCAGGTACAGCGTGGCCTCGTCGGTGGCGAAACGCGTGCCGATCATGCCCAGCATGTACAGCACCGCGCCCAGCGCAATGGTGCGGCCGGAGCCATAGCGGTCGGCCAGGATACCCATGAAGATACAGGCCACGCCCCAGACCAGGTTCTGCAGCGCGAAGGCCATGGAGAAAACGTCGCGGCCCCAGCCATGGGCCAGTCCCATCGGCTGCATGAACAGGCCGAAGGTGGCGCGCACGCCCATGGCCAGAAGCACGACCAGGGTGCCCAAAACGAGGGTGCGCACGGAAAGCGTATCGGTATTGCCAGACATGATTGTTCTTATTGATGATGGGAAACGCCCCCTCCTCGGGACGGTCCAGCCGCAGGCCGGACCTTCACATGATAATCAAATCGCCTCGCCGCCCCGGCAATAACCGCGTCGCCATGAATGCCGTGCGGCATCGAATATGGTTGATTTTATCAACCAAATATTCCAGAATGGGATTTTCCCCAGGCACGACGACCATGACTCTGCAGACCCCGTTGACCCGCTTGCTCGGCACGCGCTATCCGATCATCCAGGGCGGCATGAGCTGGGCCTCGTCCAATGCGGCGCTGGCGCTGGCGGTATCGCGCGCCGGCGGGCTGGGCGTGATCGCCGCCGGCCCGATGTACCCCGACGTGCTGCGCGCCGCCATCCGCGACGTACGCGACGGCACCGACGCGCCATTTGCCGTCAACATTCCGCTGTACAACAAGCGCGCGCAGGAACACATGGACATCGCCATCGGCAAGGGCGTGCCGGTCATCATTGCGTCCCAGGGCGGCCCGCAAAAGCACATCGGGCGCGCGCGCGAAGCGGGCATCAAGTGGTTGCAGGTCATTGCCAGCCCCGAGCATGCCGCCAAGGCGCAAGCGGCGGGCGTGGATGCCGTGATCGCAGTGGGCCTGGAAGCCGGCGGCCACCCCGGTCCGGACGAGATCGGCCTGCACGTGCTGGTGCGCGCAGTGGTGCGGCGTGTGACGGTGCCGGTGGTGGCGGCTGGCGGCATCGCCGACGGCGCGGGCATCGCCGCCGCGCTGTGCCTGGGCGCGGCGGGCGCGCAATTGGGCACCCGTTTCCTGTTGACGCCCGAAGCCGGCGTCTGCGACGCCTACAAAGACGCCGTGCTGGCCGCCGGCGTGGCCGACACGACCCTGGTGGGCCGCGGCCGTTCGCCGGTACGCATGCTGCGCAACGCCTTCGCGCACGACTACCTGGCCGCCGAACGCGGCGGCGACGCCGCCGCGCTGGACGCGATGTTCGCGGCAAGCTCACTGAAACAGGCCGCCTTCGACGGCGACGTGCAAGGCGGCAAGGTCGAAGCCGGACAAAGCGCCGGGTTGATCGACAGCCTGCAACCGGCAGGCGCCGTCGTGGAACAACTGGTGGCTGAAACGCGCGAGGCGCTCACGCGCGTGGCGGCGTTGGCGGGATGAACGAGAAGGGGCCGCCCAAGGCGGCCCCCCTTCCCAGCCAGCTTCCCTTACTTCTTCATCAACCCCGCCGCCTGCACCAGCTTGCGCATGGCGGTCTGGTCTTTTTCCACGAATGCCGTGGCTTCCTGCGGCGTCATGTTCCACAGGTCCACACCCTGCGCCTGCATCAGCTTGGCGTATTCGGGATTGGCATTCACCTTCGCCACCGCGTCGTTCAGGCGTTGCAGCACCTCCGGCGGCGTGCCCTTGGGCGCGGCCAGGCTGTACCAGGACGCGGACTCGGCGCCCTTCACGCCGGATTCGGCCAGGGTCGGCACGTCGGGCAACAGCGGCGAGCGCTTGTCGTTGGCGTAGGCCAGCGCCTTCAGGCGGCCGCTGCGGATGAATGGCAGGCTGGCGGCCAGGTTCAGCACGGCCATGTCCACCTGCCCGCCCACCAGGTCATTGATGGCCGGCGCAGCGCCGCTATAGGGAATGTGGACGATGTCCACGCCCGCGCGTTCGCGGAACAGTTCAGCGCCCAGGTGCGGCGAACTGCCGGGGCCGGCCGAGGCGTAGTTGATGCGGCCAGGCTCCTTGCGCGCCATCGCGATCAGTTGCTCGATGTTTTCGGCCTTCAGCGTGGGCCGCACCACCAGCATGTTGGGCTGGTTGGCGACGATGGACACGAAGGCGAAATCCTTGATGCCGTCGTACGGCGTCTGCTGCATGAGCGGCGTGACCACGTGGGCGGCGGACGTGCCCAGCAGCAGCGTGTAGCCGTCGGGCTTGGCGCGGGCGACGAAGCTGGCGCCGATGGCGGCGCCGCCGCCGGCCTTGTTCTCGACGATGACGGTCTTGCCCAGCTGCTTTTCGAGCTCGCGCGCCAGGGCCCGGCCCAGCACGTCTGCAGGACCGCCGGCGGCATAGGGGTTCACCAGCGTGATCGGTTGCGAGGGATACGAATCGGCCGCGACGGCCGAGGCGCTTAACGCGCCCGCCGCCGCGACGCATAACAGGCGCTGCAGAATCTTCATGGGTTGTCTCCTGGAATATTGTGTTTTTTTGGGGTGAATCAGATGAGGCCCGAGGCGTCATGCCCCAAGGCCTTGATGCCTGTTGAAACGGAATACGCGCTCGTCACGGCAGTCCTAGATCGCGCCCTGGGCGCGCAAGGCTTCGATCTGCGCGGGCGACAGGCCCAGCCGCCCGCCCAGGACGCTGTCGGTGTGCTCGCCCAGCAAGGGTGGACGCTCCAGCCGCGGATCGTCGAAACCGTCGAACTTGAATGGCACGGGCACGGCGCCGAAACGGCCGATGGACGGGTGGTCGTAACTGGCTACCATGCCGCGCGCCAGCACGTGCTCGTTGTGCAGGATCTCTTCCACGTCCAGGATCGGCCCCGCCGGCACGCCGCGTGCATCGCAACGGCGGCACAGTTCGTCGCGGGTCAGCCGGGCTGCGGCTGCCGACAGGCCGGCCATGACTTCTTCGCGGCGCGCCACGCGCACGGCGTTCCTGGCCAGGTCCGGGTCATCGGCCCACTGCGGCAATTCCAGCGCTTCGCACAGCGGCTTCCAGTGCTGGTCGCTGCCGGTGATCTGGACCCAGCGGCCATCGCCGCATTCGAACGCGGCGGACGGCACCCGCCCCGGGTGCTCGGTGCCCAGCCGCGGCGGCACTTCGCCCAGCGCGAAATAGCGCGCGGCCGCCAGCGACAGCAGCCCTACCTGGCCGTCGAGCATCGAAAAATCGATATGGCAGCCCTGGCCCGAACGGGCCCGCCCGACCAGCGCCGACAGGATGCCGATGGCGGCCCACAGGCCCGAGGTCAGGTCGCTGACCGGCAGGCCGGGCTTGACCGGACCGCCGCCGCGCTCGCCGGTCAGACTCATGATGCCGCCCATCGCCTGGAATACGGTGTCGTAACCCTTGCGCGGCGCATACGGCCCGGTCATGCCGAACCCGGTACACGAAAAATAGATCAGGCCGGGGTTATCCGGCGCGATGTGGTCGCGGTCCAGGCCGTATTTCGCCAGCGTGCCCACGGGAAAATTCTCGACCACCACGTCGCAGGTCTGCGCCAGGCGCCGGATCACGGCCTGGCCTTCGGGGTGGCGAAAGTTCACCGTGACCGATTGCTTGCTGCGATTGAAGGCCAGGTAGTAGGCGGATTCCGTCCCGCCTTCGCCCTGCACCTTGGGTTCGAAGCCCCGCGTTTCGTCGCCGCCGCCGGGCTGCTCGACCTTGATGACGTCCGCGCCCAGCTCGGCCAGGATCATCGAGGCGAACGGGCAGGCCAGCACGCGCGACAGGTCCAGGATGGTGACCCCTTCCAGCGGCCTCATCGCACCGCTCCCTGGCGAAAGCCCCGCATGATGACGTTGGCGTCGCGCCCCACGCCCAGCGCCTCGGCCAGGCCCAGGTCGGCCGTGCGATGGAACGCCCGCTTGGTCAGCCCCATGGCCGCTGGCTCCCAGCCCGCCAGGCGCTGCGCCATGGCCAGTGCCTGGTCCAGCACCTGCGCGGCGGGCGCGACACGGTTGGCGATGCCCAGCGCCAGGGCCCGGGCGCCGTCGATCGGTTCGGCCATCGCCACCAGTTCAAAGGCATGCTTGCGACCCACCTGGCGCACCAGGTTGGCCATCACCACGGCGGCCACGATCCCATGGCGCAGCTCGGGATAACCAAAGCGCACGTCCTCGGCCATCACCGTCAGGTCGCAGGCCAGCGCCAGGCCGGCGCCCCCGCCCAGCGCGTTGCCGTGCACGGCGCCCACCACCGGCGTGGCCATGCGCGAGAACACCAGGTGCAGGTCGGTGGTCAGGTCGGCGCGTCGCAGCACCGCATCGGGTTGCTCCGGCGTCAGGGCCGAGAATTCCGTGGTGTCGGCGCCGGCGCAGAACGACTTGCCGTTGCCCGTCAGCACCACCGCGCGCACGGCCGCGTCCTGGTCCGCCTGCCGCAGCGCGTCCAGCAGCGCGGTGGTCAGCGCGGTATTCAGTGCGTTGTGCTTTTCCGGGCGGTTCAACCGCAGCACCCGGACGGCGCCCAGGTCTTCGATGATCAGTTCCGACATCACGGATATCCTTTGCCAATGGCAACGTGCAAATTAATTGATTAAATCAACAATAAGGGTAAAAAAAGCGCGCGCCCCGCGCTCAGCGTGGCTGCACGCCCCGGCCGCGACGTGCGGGCACTTCCGCCTTGCACTCGTTCAGCATGTCCAGCGCGTGACCCGTCAGCTTGTCCAGCATGCGTTCCATGGCGTCGCGTTCGGCCTGCGTCAGCACCGACAGCATGGCCTCGTTGCGTTCGACCGCCGCCGGGAACATCTCGTCGTACAGTGCGCGGCCCGCGCGCGTCAGGTCCAGGCTGACGCCGCGGCCATCCTGGCTGTCGGCACTGCGCTGGATCAGGCCGCGTTCGATCAATTCGGACACGGTGCGGCTGGCCTGGCTCTTGTCGATATTTGCCTCGCGCGCCACCGTGTTCAACGACATGTCCGGCGCCGCCCCCAGCAGCGCGATGATGCGCCATTCGCGCGGCCCCACGCCGTAGCGGCTTTCGTTCAGGCCAGCAGCGATGCGGCTGGACACGTAGGCCAGGCGGTTCAGGCGATACGAGAACAGTTCCTTGAGCGCCTGCGGAGCGGGGCGCGTGGAAGGGGCTGGCTTGGATGCGGGTCGGGTGGCCATGGCGGGACTCGTCAAATGCGTCGGAATACGGGGCGCGCGCAGGTCGCGCATTGCTGCCCGCATGATATACAAACACGGCGCGCGGTCATCAAACGCCCCCCGCGGCGGCGATCAGCGGATTGAACCCGCTTTGCGCCACCCGGCTGTGCAGCGCACGCCCCAGCACGTCCTGGCAGCGCTGCGACACGGCGGGCAACGCCTGCAGGTCCAGCCCCGTGCGCACGCCCATGGATTCGAACAGGTTGACCAGGTCTTCGGTGGCAACGTTGCCGGTATGCCCGCCCCCGTAGCGCACCTTGGCCGGGTGGCCGCCGACGCCGCCGAAGGCGCAGTCGAAATACCTGACGCCCGCGTCCAGCGCGGCCACGTAATTGACCAGGCCGGTGCCGCGCGTGTCGTGAAAGTGCGCCACCGGCGTCACCTCGGGCGTCTCGCGCGCCATGCGGCCATACAGCGCCCGCACCGAGGCCGGTGTGGCCATGCCAGTAGTGTCGCCCAAGGTCACGATGCCCACGCCCAGGGCCGCGAAACGGCGCACATCCGCCATCACCGCATCGGGGTCCACCGCCCCCTCGAAGGGGCAACCGAAGGCCACCGAGATGGTGCCGATCAGGCGAAAGCGGCCATCGGCCAGCCGTGCCATCTCGGCAATGTTGTCCCATTGCGCGGCCCGGTCGCGCTTGAGATTGCGCGCCGAGTGCGACTCGCTGGCCGAGACCAGCAGGCTGATTTCGTTGGCGCCGATGCCGCTGTCCAGATCGATCAACGCGCGCTGCACCGCGCGGGCGTTGGCGCAGGTGGCCTTGTACCAGACGCCGCCCCGTCGCGGCAGCGCGGCCAGCAGCTCGGTGGCATCCGCGAATTGCGGTACCACCTTGGGATTGGAGTACGAGGTGGCTTCGATCCGCTCGAACCCCACTGCGGCGAAGCGATCGATCAGTTCAGCCTTCACGTCCGTGGGGATGAAGTCGGGCTCGTGCTGCAGGCCGTCACGCGCAAAGCATTCGCACAGCACCACGTCGCGCGCGCTCACGATTGCGGCTCCAGCCCGAACAGCGCCACCGCGTGCGCGCGCAGCTTGTTCTTCTGCACCTTGGAACTGCCCGTCATGCCGATGTGCTCGAAGCTGTCCACGATTTCGACATAGCGCGGCACCTTGAAGTTGGCGCAGCGCGCCTTGCACCAGGCGGTCAGCTCGGCCGCGGTGCAGTCCTGCCCGTCTTTGAGCAGCACGAACGCGGCGGGCACTTCGCCCAGGCGCGCGTCGGGCACGCCCACCACCTGCGCCATGCGCACGGCGGGATGGCCGTGCAGGGTTTCTTCCACTTCGGCCGGCGCGACGTTTTCACCGCCCACGCGGAACATGTCCTTCAGGCGGCCCACCATGCGCAGGCGACCCGAAGCGTCCATCTCGCCCAGGTCACCGGTGCTGAGCCAGCCATCCGGGCCCAGCGCGCGCGCGGTGGCCTCGGGCATGTTGTAGTAGCCCTTCATCACGCTCCAGCCGCGCGCCTGGATCTCGCCGGGTTCGCCCGCCGGCAGCGGCTGGCCGGTGCCAGGGTCCACCACCCGCACCTGCATGCCGGGATGCGGCAGCGCCCACCCCATGGCGCGCAACTCGAACGGATCGTCGAACGACGACAGCGTGATGTTGGGTGAGGCCTCGGACTGACCATAGGCGTTGCAGATGCCCGGCACGCCCATGACATCGCGGATCTTCTGCATGACTTGCGGCCCCGCCGCCGCCCAGCCGCCGCGCAGGTGGATGCGGCGGCGATCGAAGTCCGGGTGGCCCATCAACATCAGGAAGATGGTGTCGTTGCCGGACGTCAGCGTGCAGCGTTCTTCATCCAGCATGCGCAGCGCCTCGGCCACGTCGAACTTGGGCAGTGTCAGCAGGCAGCAGCCGGTCATCAGGCTGACCAGGATCGACAGCGTGGTGCCGGCCACGTGGAAGTACGGCCGGATGCTGAAGTAGCGGTCGTCGGGCCGCACGCCGATGCGCTGCGCCGCGGCCCAGGCGTTGGTCAGCATGTTGGCATGCGTCAGCATCACGCCTTTGGGGAATGAGGTCGTGCCGGAGGTGTACTGGATCAGCAATACATCGTCGGGCGTGACGTCGCGTTGCAAGGCGTCGAGTTCGATGTCGTCGACGGGCGAGGTGGGATCGCCTGCCCCAATGAACTCTTCCCAGGATTGAGCGCCGGGAAGGCGACGCTCGCCCAGCACCACCACGCGCCGCAGCCGCGGCAGCCGCGTCCCGGGCAACGCGCTGTTCAGCGCCGGCTCGACCTGCGTGAGCAAATCCAGGAAGTCGATGCCCAGGAACGTGTCCGCCGTCAGCAGCAGCGTTACGTCGGCCTGCTTCAGGCAGAACTCCAATTCATCGGTCTTGAAGCGCGTGTTGACCGGCACGGTCACGGCGCCAAGCATGGCGCAGGCGTAGAAGCTCTGCACCCACGTGCCGCCGTTGCCCAGCAGCACGCCCACATGATCGCCACGGCGCACGCCGGCCGCGTGCAGCGCGTGGGCGATGCGTTGCGCGCCGTCATGCAACTGGGCCCAGGTCAGGCGTTCACCCGGCGCCACGAACGCTTCGGCGTTGGCGCGTTCGGCCACCTGGCGCGCCAGCGCCTGCGATAGCGTCATCGGGGCGATCATGCTTGGTCTCCTGCGCCGCCAAAGCCGGCGATCGCCTGCTTCCAATCGGTGCCGCGCAGGTTTTCTTCGATGGCCAGCAGTTCGATGGCCATGGCGCCTTCGCGCGTCGTCGCCAGGCCCTGGTCGATGCTGCGCTTGGTCAGCCGGACCGTCAGCGGCGCGGCGCGCGCGATGGCCGCGGCCATCGCGGCCGCCTCGTTTGCCAGCGCCTCGGGGGCGTAGACATGATTGACCAGGCCGATCTCGCGCGCCTCGGCCGCATCGAAGCGGCGGCCGGTGAACAGCAGTTCCTTGGCCAGGCGCGCCCCCGCAATGCGCGGCAGCCGCTGCGTGGCGCCCACCGTGCCCCAACCCACTTCGGGATAGCAGAACACCGCCTCGGACGAGGCCAGCACGAAGTCGCACGCACCGGCGATCTCGCAGCCCGAGCCGAACGCGGCGCCCTGCACCACGGCGATCACCGGCTGCGGCATGCGCTCGATCGCGCCATAGGCGGCAAAGCCCTGCACGCGCCGCGCCGTCATCTCGGCGTTCGACATGGTCTTGCGCTCTTTCAGGTCGGCACCGGCGCAAAAGGCGGAGCCCGCCGCGTTGATCAGCACCACGTGCGCGCTCGGCTCGGCCGCCAGCCACTGCATGGCCTGCACCAATTCGGCGCACATGAGGGAATTCAGCGCATTGCGGCTGTCGGGCCGGTTCAGCGTCACCGTGGCGACACGGTCCTGCACGCCCAGCAAGATCGTGTGGAAAGTCGGGGTCATGCCTCACTCCTGGATGTTCTAGGTATGGGGCCGAACGCTGGGCATCGCCTGCCGCGGGGTCCGGCCGTGGCAGTCAATATAGGGCATATAGTTGATTAAATCCACTACTTTTGACGCAACCCGCCCGATACTCCTTTCGCCCTTGGTCTGCACTGTTACCATTCCCGGACTCTCCCAGGGATATCACCCATGAAAGCCGCTCCCTTCATCACCCGAGTCGTTCTTCGCAACTACCGAAGCATCGGTCAGTGTGACGTCGCATTAGGCCCGCTGACCTATCTGGTCGGACCCAATGGCGCCGGAAAAAGCAATTTCGTCGACGCACTGCATCTGGTGACCGACGCGCTGAGCAGCTCGCTTGATCAAGCCCTGAGCCGACGCGGCGGCCTCTCGGAAGTTCGCAGGCGGTCCAGCGGCCATCCCACTCATTTTGGAATCCGCCTGGAATTCCGGATCGGAGATCAACTCGGCCACTATGCTTTCAATGTGGGGGCGTTGAAGAATCGTGGGTTCGAGGTCCAAGCCGAAGAATGCAGCCTGGGCGGCGTCGGCAAGGGCCCGTTCTACCGCATCGAGCGCGGTGAAGTCGTGCAAAGCAGCGAAACGACGTTGCCTGCTTTCACGAAAGATCGCCTGGCGTTGGTGGCACTTTCCGGATTGAGCGATTTCAGACCCATTTACGACGCACTCACCAGCATGGGCTTCTACAATTTGAATCCCAAAATGATGCGCGATTTGCAGAAGCCGCAAGAAGGCCGTCTGCTCAAGCCCGAAGGCGAGAACATCGCAAGCGTCATCGGACACCTCGAAAAAGTGAACCCTGGCGCCATCGACACCATCTCCGAATACCTTCAGACCGTCGTGCCCACCGTCCATGAAGTGACCAGGGTGCAAGTCGGTCCGATGGAAACCTTGGAATTCCGTCAAGACGTGCCAGGCGCCAAAGATCCTTGGCGTTTCTCTGCCCACAACATGTCAGACGGCACACTTCGCGCGTTGGGCGTTCTAACGGCCCTGTTTCAAACCAACCAGGATTTCGCGCCGACCCTGATCGGCATCGAAGAGCCGGAAACCGCACTGCACCCCGCGGCCAGCGCGGCGCTCCGGGAGGCGCTCGAACGCGCCACGCAGAACACGCAGGTCATCGTTACCAGCCATAGTCCCGATCTGCTGGATGACGCTTCCATCCGAGACGATCAAATCCTGGCCATTGTGTCCGACGAAGGCGAAACCAAACTTGCCCCGATCGATATGGCATCCCGCGAAGCCATACGCCAGCATCTGTTTTCAGCCGGAGAACTTCTCAAGCTCGGTCAATTGGCCCCTGATCCTGCCGCCCTGCGTGACCAAGCCGCCCACCAAGCCCAGCTGTTTGACGGCGACAATCCATGACCCGTGTGGCGTGCATCGTCGAAGGCCACGGTGAAGTCGTCTCGCTACCCATCCTGCTGCGAAGGATCGGAAACTGGCGCAACCCGGACGCCTACATCGAGGTATGCCCCCCCATCCGAGTCCATCGCGACAGATTTTTGCGCCGTGAAGAAGAATTCCAGCGGCACCTGCTATTCGCCGCGGCCAAATGTGGCGACGATGGTTGGGTCATGGTCTTGCTGGACGCCGATGACGATTGCCCCGCCGAACTGGGTGCCAGCGTCCTCGCCCGTGCCCGTGCGGTACTGCCTCACCGCCCCGTCTCCGTCATACTGGCAAATCGGGAATACGAGGCGTGGTTCATCGGCGCAGCCGCTTCACTGAATGGGGAACGTTCATTGAAGATCACAGCCGCCGATCTGCACACTGACGCGGAAGCGCCGAGAAATGCCAAAGGATGGTTGCGGGAACGAATGGGCAATCAGGTCTATGGCGAGACGACAGATCAGCCTGCGTTCTCCGCCAAGATGAATTTGCCGCAAGCCTTGGAACGATGCAGATCCTTCCGCAAGCTGTGCGACGAATGGGACAGGCAGATGGCTCGCGCCAGACGTAAGGTCTGATGCCGAATGATAGAATGCGCCTCTCAGCATTTCAGGCATAAAGAATAAATTCTTTATTTTCAATGCCTTGCCCGTCTCGCCGTAGTTAAATGGATATAACCGGCCCCTCCTAAGGGTCAATTGGTGGTTCGATTCCACCCGGCGAGGCCACCCTTCCCCGGCCTTGACTGCGCCCCCCGCAGCCCCGCCCCTGGCGTTATCCCGCCCCCTGCATCGCCAACCCCAAGAAAATTCAGCCCTTTCAGCAAGATGAGGGTTAATCCGGGCTACGCTCACGCGCCGCGCGACGGTAGCGTCTCGGGACGCCGTTGGTGACAAATTGATCATCCGTCAATATGTCCCCGGTATTTTTTTAGGCGATGATAGCGAATCGTCTTGCGCGCAACTTGAAATTTCTGTTTAAATTCGACGCGTAAGCCTCTAATTCATCTGGACTTTTCCTGAAGCACCGCAAGCCCGGACCGGGAAATAATTCTTCACAGACTGACAAGCCTGCTCAAACCATGGCATTTAACTGGAAACGTGCGATTGCGAACGCGATAGCGCCGGCGGCGCTGGCGATGTGCGCGCTCCTGCCCTCCGCCGCGTTCGCCGCGAAAAACACCGACCCTTGCAAGACCAACGCCAAATCGGCGGCTTGCAAGGCGCAACAAGCCAAGAAAGCCCCCGCCCCGGCCAAGGCCGGCGCCGGCAAGCAAAGCGCAGGCAAGGCCGCGCCCAAGGCGGCCGCCCCGAAATCGGCTGCCGGCAAAGGCACTCCGAAGGCTGCCGCGGGCAAGCAAGCCCCCGGCAAGCAGGCATCGGCCAAGCAGGCCGCCCCCAAGCCGGCCGCCGGCAAGAAGGCCGCCCCGCCCAAGGGCGGCAAGCAGGCCGTCGCAGCGCAAACGCCGGCCAAGAAAGGCGCCGCCGGCAAGAACGGCAAGCCCAACAAGCCCGCCCGCGGCCAGCGCACGGCCGCCGCGGCATCGGCCGCCATGCCGCCGCCCGCCGTGTCGGTGCGCGCCGAAGCTGCCGCGCTGCGTTCCAGCACCGCCTACGTACAAGACCTGGCCACGTCCACCGTGATCTTCGCCAAGAATGAAAACGTGGTGCGCCCCATCGCTTCCATTTCCAAGCTGATGACGGCCGTGGTGGTGGTGGATGCCAACCAGCCCATGGACGAAATGCTCGAGATCACCGACGAAGACGTCGATGGCCTGAAGCACACGACCTCGCGCCTGCGCGTAGGCACCAAGCTGTCGCGCGGCGACATGCTGCACCTGGCGCTGATGTCTTCCGAAAACCGCGCCGCCAACGCGCTGGGCCGTCACTACCCGGGCGGCCTGCCGGCCTTCGTGGCCGCCATGAACGCCAAGGCGCAGTCGCTGGGCATGACCAGCACGCACTTCATCGAGCCCACCGGCCTGTCCAGCAACAACGTGTCGTCGCCGCACGATCTGGCACGCCTGCTGCGCGCCGCCTCGCAGCGCCCGCTGATCCACCGCTACTCCACCGATACCGAGTACGACGTCGAGATCAATAACCGCACCCAGACGTTCCGCAACACCAATCTGCTGGTGCGCAAGCCCGACTGGGACATCAAGGTATCCAAGACCGGCTACATCAACGAAGCCGGCGAATGCCTGGTGATGCTGGCGCGCATCAACGGCCGCGACCTGGCGATCGTGTTGCTGGATTCGCAAGGCAAGCTCTCGCGTATCGGCGACGCCGTGCGCATCCGCCGCATCGTGCAAAGCGAAGTGGCCATGGCCTCGGCGCAGCCGGGCGGCTGAGTTCGCCCGCAAACGTCCACAAAAAAGCCCGATCATGATCGGGCTTTTTTTTTCCTGCGTCCCCTGCCTGCCCCCAGCCCTGACGGCAACCCTGGCGCCACACCCGGACGTCGGGGCAGCCCGCCGCGGCACGACGAGCTAGGCGGCGACCGGTCGTTTCTGGCGCAGGGGCTGCGGATCGTACAGCGACGCCGGCAGGCCTTCGAGCACGGCCTGGGCATTGAGCGACCGAATCGGCACGCCGGCATCGGCGGGAATGCGGCCTTCGGCCTGCAGCAATTGATAACGCAGGCAGCAGACGCGCAGGAACGAGGTGAAGTTGGCGGCCTCGCCGCGGTACTCGACCAGTTCGTCGTAGAGGCGTTCGATCAGTTGGGTCACCCGCATGCCGTCGCGCGCTGCGATTTCTTCCAGCACCTGCCAGAACAGCTGTTCGAGCCGCAGGCTGGTCGCCACGCCATGCAGGCGCAGGGAACGGGTTTCGGGCGCGTAGGATTGTTCGCTCGCGCGGATGAAGATTTCACACATGGGCGCTCCTGGTGCGGGGACGGGGCTGCGGTCCACTGTACGACGACAGGCGCGGGCGCGGCAAGTTGCGGCCATTCCCGGGTGGCTGGCCGCCATTCTGAAACGACACGTTTCGCGGGGGCCTCGCATTCGGACACGATTGATATAAATCAAGGTCTCGGACGCGTGCCCATCCGAGCATGGTGAAACTGATCTGACTTCGGAGGTAGTGATGGACAAGACGATGAAGGCCGCAGTTGCACGAGCATTCGGCAAACCCCTGGAAATCGAAGAAGTCGCAGTGCCGCGCCCCGGGGCCGGCGAACTCCTGGTAAAGATTGAAGCCTGCGGCGTGTGCCATACGGACCTGCACGCGGTCGAGGGCGACTGGCCCGTCAAACCCAATCCGCCATTCATCCCCGGCCACGAGGGTGTCGGCCACGTGGTGGCCGTGGGCGAAGGCGTGACGCATGTGAAGGAAGGTGATCGCGTCGGCATCCCCTGGCTGTATTCCGCCTGCGGCCATTGCGAGCACTGCCTGGGCGGCTGGGAAACCCTGTGCGAGCAGCAGCAGAACGCAGGCTACTCCGTCAACGGCGGCTTTGCCGAATATGCGCTGGCGGCAGCCGATTATGTGGGGTTGCTGCCCAAGAACGTGGGTTTCGTGGATATCGCCCCGGTGCTGTGTGCCGGCGTCACCGTTTACAAGGGCCTGAAGATGACGGACACCCGCCCGGGCAATTGGGTGGTCATTTCCGGCATTGGTGGCCTGGGCCATATGGCGGTGCAATATGCACGCGCCATGGGCCTGAACGTGGCGGCGGTGGACATCGACGACGATAAGCTGGCCTTTGCCAAGCGGCTGGGTGCCGAAGTCACCGTCAATGCCAAGACCACCGACCCGGCGGCGTACCTGAAGAAGGAAATCGGCGGCGCCCACGGTGCGCTGATCACCGCGGTATCGCCCAAGGCCTTCGAGCAGGCGCTGGGCATGGTGCGCCGCGGCGGCACGGTCGCCCTGAACGGCTTGCCGCCCGGCGACTTCCCGCTGTCGATCTTCGACATGGTGCTCAATGGCGTGACGGTGCGCGGCTCGATCGTGGGTTCGCGCCTGGATCTGCAGGAATCGTTGCAATTTGCCGAGGAAGGCAAGGTGCATGCCACCGTGGCCACCGAAAAGCTGGAGAACATCAACAGCGTGTTCGACCGCATGCGCCGCGGCCAGATCGAAGGCCGCATCGTGCTGGACTTCGCGTAGCAAAAAATAGCGCCTGCCTCGCGGCAGGCGCTTGTTCATGGGCAGCGCGATCAGTGCGTGATCTTCGTGCCCAGCACGGCCAGGAATTGCGACAGCCACGCCGGATGCGCGGGCCACGCTGGCGCGGTGACCAGGTGGCCGTCGGTGTAGGCCTGGTCAATGCCGATTTCGGCGTAGGTGCCGCCGGCCAGGCGCACTTCGGGCGCGCACGCCGGATACGCCGAGCAGGTGCGGCCCTTCAGGATACCCGCCGCGGCCAGCAGCTGGGCGCCGTGGCACACGGCAGCGATGGGCTTTTTGGCCTGGTCGAAGGCGCGCACGATGTCCAGCACCTTTTCGTTCAAGCGCAGGTATTCCGGCGCACGGCCGCCGGGAATCACCAGGCCGTCGTACGAACCTGCCTCGACGCGATCGAAGTCGTAGTTCAGCGCGAAATTGTGGCCGCGCTTTTCGCTGTAGGTCTGCGCGCCTTCGAAATCATGAATGGCGGTGGCAATGCTTTCGCCGGACTTCTTGCCCGGGCAGACCGCGTGCACCGTGTGCCCCACGGCCAGCAGCGTCTGGAACGGCACCATGGTTTCGTAGTCTTCGGCGTAGTCGCCGACCAGCATCAATAGTCTCTTGCTCATGCTTGTCTCCTGGGGATGAGGGGCGGAGCCGGTTCAGGGGCCCGAGGCCGGGCGGCCGGTTCTTGATGTTCTTCGGCCATTGTGCCCCCACCATCATGCGCAAGGGTGGTAACGGGATACCACGCGCGGACCGAACCGGCGCGCTGCCGGTCGGCCGACGAAGCGCCCCTATTCCAGCGCCACCGTCACCGGCCTGGCGTCCAGCAGGCTGACCAGCACGTTGGGGTCGATGCCCACCAGATAGCCGCGGCGGCCGCCATTGATGTAGACGACCGGATATTGCAGCACCTCGGCCTCGACCCATACCGGCATTTTCTTGCGCGTGCCAAAAGGGGACGTGCCGCCCACCTGGTAACCCGAGTGTCGCTGCGCGACCTCGGGCTTGCAGGGCTCGACCTTTTTCAGGCCGGCCTGGCGCGCCAGGTTCTTGGTGGAGACCTCGCGGTCGCCGTGCATGACCACGATCAGGGGCTTGGCCGATTCGTCTTCCATCACCAGCGTCTTGACCACCGCGTGCGGGTCCAGCCCCAACTGACGCGCGGCCTCGCCGGCGCCGCCATGATCGACGTAATCGTAGGTGTGTTCGGTGTAGGCCACCTTGTGCTGCTTGAGGAATTGGGTGGCAGGCGTTTCGGAAACGTGGCGGGCTTTACTCATGGAGATTGCTTTGGAAAAGGCGTGGATGGCCAAAAGTGTAGGCATCCCGGGCGCGCGCGGCAACCGCGTGGCTCGCGCGGGGCAATCACGCGGCGAGCCCATGGCAACCGGGTGTCAGCCGCGCGGATGGTGCGCGGCGTGCAGCGCCTTCAGGCGTTCGCGCGCCACGTGGGTGTAGATCTGCGTGGTGGAAATGTCCGCGTGGCCCAGCAGCATCTGCACCACTCGCAGGTCGGCGCCGTGGTTCAGCAGGTGCGTGGCAAAGGCGTGGCGCAGCACGTGGGGCGACAGCGGCGCGTTCACCCCGGCCAGCAGCGCGTATTTCTTCACCAGTTGCCAGAATGCCTGGCGCGACATCGCTTCGGCGCGGCCGGTGATGAAGAGCGCATCGCTGACGCGGCCGGCGGCCAGTTCGGGCCGTGCGGTCTTCAGGTATTGATCGATCCAGTGGGCGGCCTCGGCGCCCAGCGGTACCAGGCGGTCCTTGCCGCCCTTGCCCAGCACGACGCGCACCACGCCTTCGTTCAGGCTGACATCCAGCGCCCGCACGCCCACCAGCTCGGACACGCGCAGGCCGGTGGCGTACAACGTTTCGAGCATGGCGCGATCGCGCAGGCCGCGCGGCTGACCCAGGTCGGGCGCGCGCAGCAGCGCATCGACCTGCTGCTCGGACAGCGTCTTGGGCAGACGTGGGGGCTGCTTGGCAGCCACCAGGGTCAGGCAGGGATCGCGCGGTGCGCGATGCTCGCGCAGGGCCCAGGCATAGAAGCGCCGCAGGGCCGCCAGGCGCCGGTTGGCGGTGGTGGCGCGGGTTTCTTCGTGGCGGAAGGCGAACCAGGCTTCGATGTCGCCCTTGTCCGCCTCGACCAGGGGTTTGGCGGGACCGGCCGGCAAGACGTGGGGGGCTACCGCGTCGCCGTAGCGATCGGCCATCTCGCGGGCATAGGCCTCGGGGTCTTCCAGCCAGCGTGCGAAACCCGTCAGGTCGCGGCGGTAGGCGGCCAGGGTATTGGCGGACAGGCCGTCTTCCAGCCAGACGGCGTCGATGAAGGCGTCGATGTCGGGCTGGGAAGCTAGCGATGGGCGGGGTTCTGGCATGGCAAGGATAGGAAAATTGGCCCCATTCTACGGCGGCATCAGCGGCCGGCCACCGCCGCCGCTGCCGACTTGAGCCAGGTTTCGAACAATTTGAGCGCGTCGGATCGTTCGCTGCGCAGCGGATAGCCGAAGTAATAGCCCTGGCTGACCGTCAGCGCCTGCGGCACCGGCATGGCCAGCGTGCCCTGGTCCAGCGCCGGCTGCGCCAGGAAACGCGGCATCAGGCCCACGCCCAGGCCGGCCTGCACCGCGGCCATCACCATGGTGAACAGCTCGTAGCGCGGGCCGCCGGCGGCCTGGGGGCCATACAGGTAGTTGTGGGCACCGTACCACTGACGCCAGGCGTCGGGCCGCGAGCTCAGGTGCAGGTGGGTCATGCCGGCCAGCGCGCCGGCGCCGGCCTCGGTGACCCGGGCCGCCAGCGCCGGGGCGCATACCGGCACCAGTTCGCGCTCGGGAAACAGCAGTACGCCCTGGGTGCCCGGCCACAGCGTATCGCCGTGGTAGAGCGCGCCGTCGAACGGCTGGTCCTTGAACTGGAAGGGCAAGGTGCGCACCGACAGGCTGACGGTGATGTCCGGCTGCTCGCGCTGGAAGTCGGCCAGCCGCGGGATCAGCCAGGTGGTGGCCAGGGTGGGCACGACGGCGATGTGGATGCTGCGGCCCATGCCCGTGCGGCTGACCAGGCCGAAGGTGTCTTTCTCGATCTGGTCCAGGTGATGTCGGATGCGGCCGGCATATTCCGCGCCGTGGTCGGTCAGCGCGATGCGCCGCCGCACCCGGGTGAACAATTGCACCCCCAGGCGGGCTTCCAGGCTGGCGACCTGGCGATGGATGGCGCTGTGGGTCAGCGACAATTCTTCGGCCGCCCGCGAAAAGCTGCCCAGGCGGGCCGATGCCTCGAACGCCTGCAGCGCGCTCAGGTTGGGAATGCCGTTTCTCATGGAGCGGGACCGCCTGGAAAAAAGACGAGAAACCCGGGAAAACCCGCAGCCCGCTTATCGCGGCGCAGCATCGGGGGTCGTGCCGGGGGGTCACTAGATTGTGCAATTTTATCAATTGCGTTGTGCGATCAAGGAACATTATGCTCGGGGGTCCCAACCTCGGCTTACCACGTCCCCACCATGTCCCAGCAAGCTTCCCGCCTTGGCGGCCACATCCTGGTAGACCAACTGGTCGCCCAGGGCGTCAAACACGTTTTCTGCGTTCCCGGCGAGAGCTACCTGGCGGTGCTGGACGGCCTGCACGATGTGGACATCAAGGTCACCGTATGCCGCCAGGAAGGCGGCGCGGCCATGATGGCCGACGCCCACGGCAAGCTGACCGGCGAACCGGGCATCTGCATGGTCACCCGCGGCCCGGGCGCGTCCAACGCGCTGGCTGGCGTGCACATCGCCAAGCAGGACTCCACCCCCATGATCCTGTTCGTGGGCCAGATCGAACGCGGCATGCGCGAGCGCGAAGCCTTCCAGGAAATGGACTACCGCGCCGTCTTCGGCACGCAGGCCAAGTGGGTCACTGAAATCGACCAGGTCGAACGCATTCCCGAACTGATCTCGCGCGCCTTTCACATTGCCACCTCGGGCCGCCCCGGCCCGGTCGTGATCGCCCTGCCCGAAGACATGCTGGTCGAAGCCGCCCAGGTGGCCGACGCGCCGCGCTACGAAGTCATCGATGCGGCCCCCACGGCCGGCCAACTGGCCGACCTGGAACAATTGCTGGCTGGGGCTCGCAACCCGGTCGCCATCCTGGGCGGCACCCGCTGGGATGCCCGCGCGGTGCAACAGTTCGCCGATTTCGCGCAGCGCCATGCGCTGCCCACGGCAGTCTCGTTCCGACGCCAGATGCTGTTCCCGGCCGACCACCCCTGCTTCATCGGCGACGTCGGCCTGGGCATCAACCCGACGCTGCTCAAACGCGTGGCCGACGCCGACCTGGTGCTGCTGGTGGGCGGGCGCATGTCGGAAAACCCCAGCCAGGCCTACACGCTGTTCGACATCCCCGTGCCCAAGCAGAAGCTCGTGCACGTGCATCCGGATGCCGGCGAGCTGGCGCGCGTCTATCGCCCCACGCTGGCCATCAACACCTCGCCCGCGGCCTTCGCCGACGCGCTGGCCGGCCTGAAGGCCCCCGCCCTGCCCGTCTGGGCCGAAGGCACGCAGGCCATGCGCGAGTCGTACCTGAAATGGAGCGACCCGGCCGCCGTCACCACGCCGGGCGTGCTGCAGATGGGCCAGGTCATGGCCTACCTGGAAAAAACGCTTCCGGCCGACGCCATCATGACCAACGGCGCCGGCAACTACGCCACCTGGCTGCATCGCTTTCACCGCTTCACGCGCTACGGCACGCAGTTGGCCCCCACTTCGGGCTCGATGGGCTACGGCCTGCCTGCGGCCGTGGGCGCCAAGCGCGTCTGGCCCGACAAGACCGTGGTCTGCTTTGCCGGCGACGGCTGCTTTTTGATGCACGGCCAGGAATTCGCCACGGCGGTGCAGTACGACCTGCCCATCATCGTGGTGCTGGTCGATAACGGCATGTACGGCACCATCCGCATGCACCAGGAAAAGCACTACCCCGGCCGCATTTCCGCGACCGAGCTGAAGAACCCGGACTTCGCCGACTACGCCCGCGCCTTTGGCGGCCACGGCGAACGCGTCGAGACCAACGAGCAGTTCGGCCCGGCGTTCGAACGCGCCCTGGCCAGCGGCAAGCCGGCGATCCTGCACTGCTTCATCGACCCGCAGGCCATCACGCCGTCCACCACGCTGGACAAGATCCGCGACGCCGCGCTCAAGGCCCAGCACTGATCCCCGACCGGCAGCCAGGCCACGAGCGGCGCGCAGGCGCGCGTCGCGCAAACCCCGGCTTGCCGCCCGAATTATTTTAGGTTTAAACTTTCCAGATTCCGAAAACGGAAATCCATAGCGGAGACCCAGCATGTCCTCGAATCCTTCCTTCCATTGGCAAGACCCCCTGTTGCTGGACCAGCAGCTCACCGAAGAAGAACGCATGGTGCGCGATGCCGCCCACGCCTATTCGCAGGACAAGCTGGCCCCGCGCGTGCTGAACGCCTTCCGCAACGAAAAGACCGACCCGGAAATCTTCTCCGAAATGGGTGAGCTGGGCCTCCTGGGCGCCACCATCCCCGCCGAATACGGCGGCGCCGGCCTGAACTACGTCAGCTACGGCCTGATCGCCCGTGAAGTCGAACGCATCGACTCCGGCTACCGCTCGATGATGAGCGTGCAGTCGTCGCTGGTGATGGTGCCCATCAACGAATTCGGCAGCGAAGCGCAAAAGCAGAAGTACCTGCCCAAGCTGGCCCGCGGCGAATGGATCGGCTGCTTCGGCCTGACCGAACCCAACCACGGCTCCGACCCCGGCGGCATGGAAACGCGCGCGGTCAAGACGGCCGACGGCTACAAGCTGTCCGGCAACAAGATGTGGATCACCAACTCGCCCATCGCCGACGTGTTCGTGGTGTGGGCCAAGTGCGTGGGCGGTGAATTCGACGGCAAGATCCGCGGCTTCATCCTGGACAAGGGCACCAAGGGCCTGTCGGCCCCCGCCATTCACGGCAAGGTCGGCCTGCGCGCCTCGATCACCGGCGAAATCGTCATGGACGAAGTGGAAGTGTCCGCCGACCAGATGATGCCCGGCGTGTCCGGCCTGAAGGGTCCGTTCACCTGCCTGAACTCCGCTCGCTACGGCATCGCCTGGGGCGCCATCGGCGCCGCCGAAGCCTGCTGGCACACCGCCCGCCAATACACCCTGGACCGCAAGCAGTTTGGCCGCCCCCTGGCCGCCAACCAGCTGATCCAGAAGAAGCTGGCCGACATGCAGACCGAAATCACGCTGGCCCTGCAAGGCTGCCTGCGTCTGGGCCGCATGAAGGACGAAGGCACCGCCGCCGTCGAAATCACCTCCATCATGAAGCGCAATTCCTGCGGCAAGGCGCTGGACATCGCCCGCCTGGCCCGCGACATGCTGGGTGGCAACGGCATCTCCGACGAATTCGGCGTCGCCCGTCACCTGGTGAACCTGGAAGTGGTCAACACCTACGAAGGCACCCACGACGTGCACGCCCTGATCCTGGGCCGCGCGCAGACCGGCATCCAGGCGTTCTATTGATCGCCTGCTTAACGCCAGGCAGGCAACGGGGCCATCGATAGCCGCCCCGCTTGCCTGCACCGACAAGCCGCCCGGGGGTCAGTTCACCCCGGGGCGGCTTTTTTTCATGCGGCGCGACACGCCTTCAGGGTAATCAAGAACTAGCCGCGCAACGGGCCTTGCCGTACGCTTTGCGGCATTGGCCTGGCGCCGGCCCGCTGCATCGCCTGCCCGACCCCGGATTTTCCGTCACGACCAGGAGTCGCGCATGCTTCGCAGTCCCTCTCTCCGCCTGTTGGCGGGCGTTGTCATTGCCTTCGCGGGCCACGGCGCCTTGGCCGCCACCACCCTCACCATGACCACCGAATACCCGGCCACGTCGATGCCGGGACAAGGCGTGTCCACCTTCGCCGACCTGGTGCGCAGCAAGAGCGGCGGCCAGGTGCTCATCGACGCAAGCTTCGATGCCGCGCGCGGCATCAAGTCCGGCGACATGATCGATGCCGTGCAAGCGCGCAAGGTCGATGCCGGCGACGCGTTTGCCGGCGCCCTGGCGGCGAAGTACCCGCTGTTCGGCGTGTCGTCGCTGCCCTTCCTGGCCGACTCGCTGAGCAAGGCGCGCGCCTTGAACAAGTCCGCCCGCCCTGCCTATGAAAAGCTGCTGGCCGCGCACGGCCAGAAGCTGCTCTACACCACGCCCTGGCCGGCCTCGGGCATCTGGTCCAAAGAGAAAGTGGACAGCGTGGCGGCGCTGAAGGCGCTGAGCATCCGTACGTACGACACCACGTCGCAGGACGTGATGCAGAAAGCCGGCGCCCGCGCGCAGAACATTTCGTTCGCCGACGCCATGCCACGCATCGCCTCGGGCGAGGTCAACGCGGTGCTGTCGTCGGGCGACGGCGGCGCAGGTCGCAAGCTGTGGGAACACCTGCCGCGCTTTGCCGAGATCAACTACGCCATGCCGGTGTCGGTGGCGACGATGAACCTGCAGGCCTACCAGGCGCTGGATGCGAAGTCGCGCCGCGCCATCGACCAGGCCGCCGCCCAGACCGAGGCCGAGCAATGGAAGCGCATCGAAGGCCGGCTGCAGCAGAACTACGCCAACATGCGCAAGAACGGCGTGACGATCGATACGGCGGTGCCGATGCCGGTGCGCAAGGCGCTGAAGGACGCGGCGGCGGATTCGGTGAAGCAGTGGGAGGCTGCGGCAGGGCCGGATGGGGTGAATATCCTGAAGGCGATGCGGCGGCCGTAGACGACAAGGCGGCCGTCGGCGATAAGCGTCAGGCGTATTCCCAGCTGAAGCCCGCCTCGATATCCATGTTCAGCGCATCGACCGTCCACCATAGACCGGGGGGAACCTGCATGGTGAATCCACATCGCATGTCTACGTATCCACCTGGGATGGTTTCATAGTGAGAGGTAACCACCCCCGTGGAATTGGGGGCATTGTTGAGATACCCGGCAACAACGAGAGTTCCGGCAACGGTCCCGATGAAGCGCGATCCCACCATGATGGGACGACCCGTCGTGTTCTGATACCACGTACGCAATACCGTGGTGCGCTGACGCAGCTTTTGCCCGATGCCGAATACCTGGCTCTTCAATTGTTGAAGCGCGGACTGGGCCTGGGCAAGGTCGGAGGCCAGTTGTGCAGCATCTACAGCGCCCGGGTTGGTGACCACGCCGAACAGTTTCACCACCCAGCAACCAGTGGCATTCAGCGGGCGATTCTCGGTGGCGGTGCGAGCCTGGAGCGCATTGTCGAACTTCAGCCATCGATATGGATTGGTGTATGAGTAGGAGGTCGATCCTCCCCCAACGCCTTCCTGTGAAAAAAATGCGCCGGACGCATCAATCTGGGTCACGCCGTAGGCCAAGGCAATGGCCCCGGCCACCCGTTGCGTGGCGTCGCGCTGGATCACCCCATCGATGCCTGCAGACAGCGCACCATCCCCCCGCAACAAGACCGCCCCATGCGCCCCCGGCGACTTGCCGTTCAGATCCGGCAGACGCAGCGTAGTCGTGCCGTCTCCCGTCGTGTAGCTGCCTCGAACCGAGGCATCGCTCTGCCAAGTCGCCTCCGGCACCACCGGAAATTTACCCGCCTGCACGCTCGCCCACATATCCGGATACGTCGCCCGGTTGATCACCTGCCCGTCCAGCGGCGCCCAACCGGCGGGGATCGCCGCACGGCTCGGCCACCACGTCACGAATCCCAGCGGAATGCTGTCGATGGGCGGCAATTGCGTGACGGGCACGCGGCCATCGGCGGCCAACGTCGCCACGCCGCCGGGCTGCCCTTTTTCAGCAAGCGGCACGGCATCCTGCACGGCTGGCAGTTGCGCAGCGGGCACACGGCCTTCGGCGTCCAGCGTCGGCACGCCGCCCGGCCGGCCCTTGTCGGCGGCGGGTATCAACGCGGGCAACTGGCCCGCCACGATTCTGCCGTCCGCGGCCAACGTGGCAACGCCGTTCGGCTGTGCCTTTTCAGCGGCGGGAATCAGGTCGGGCAATTGCACCGGCGCGATCTTGCCGTCCGCGGCCAGGGTGGCGACGCCGCCAGGCTGGCCCTTCTGTGCCAGCGGCACGGCCGGTTCCGTGACCGGCAGGAAATCCACCGGCACGCGGCTGCCTTCGTCCAGCGGGGCAACACCGCCGGGCGCCGCTTTCTGTGCGAGCGGGATGGCCGGTTCCGGCAGATGCGCGGCGGGCACCTTGCCGACGGCGTCCAGTGGCGTCACGCCACCCGCGGCGCCTTTGTCCGTGGCGGGAATGGCGGCATCGGCCTTGCGCTGCGCGGCGGCCGCCGCGACTTCCACGGCGTCGACGCCGCTGCGAGTCTTGGTGAAGTTCTCGTTGACGACGACCATGGCGTCACGCAGCGTGTCGCCAGTCTGGTCGTTCGGCGCCTGGCCGACGTTGATGGGTTTGAGGATTTGCATGGGAAAGCTCTCGGAAGCGGCCACTGCATCGGGACCGCAAAAAAAAGCCGCAAGCGGACTCGCTGGCGGGCATCGAAAAGAACTGGCTGATCGAGAGGTCTTCAAGCGACCCCGAGGCGGCTACCTGTACTCACGCCAGCTACCAAAATTCATGTTGTCGGATACAACGGCGTAGCTCGCACCCGACGGCACCACCGAATTCATCGCTAACGTAACGCCGTTGCCCGTCGCGATTACACGCGTGGCCGGAACCGAATTGATCGTCAGATACATGTTTCCGCCGGCGGACGATGCCGTGCTGCCCAATACATAAACGCAAATGGGGCGCCCGGCGGCATTGACATAGGTTGGGCCAAACGCACGCTGGCCCTGCATATCCTGCAGCGCTTGACCAAATCCCAAGGTCTGTCCTTTCAAGGATTGAAAGGCGGCGTTCAGGGCCGCGAAATCGCTGGCGAGTTGCGCCGTGTCCACAGCCCCTGGATTGGTCACCGCTGCAAAAGCATGGATCGTCCAGACCCCCGTGGCGTTCGCCATCCGCGTTTCGTCGCCGGTGTTGGCAATCCACCGATTGCCGGACGTGGTTTGCCGAGTCGTCGTGAATGTGTAGCCGACGAAATTCCCCGAAGGCATCACGGCGTTCAACGCCCCATCGGCCAACAGGTTGGTCGCCTGGTTGAATCCGCTGACCACGCGGTAGTCCATCGGACCCAGTTGATCGGCCTGCAGCCTGCCAGGAGTGCCTGCAGATCTCGCGCCGTCGCCCCGCAACACCATCGCCGCCAGCGAACCGCTGGCGACACCATTCATGTCCGGCACGCGTATCGTGGAGACCCCGTCGCCGAGCGTGTAGCTGCCGCGCTTGAGCGGGTCGGCCAGCCAATCCGCTTCCGGCACGACGGGCACCCTGCCCCCCGTCACCATGGCGGCCAGGTCGGGAAAGGTGGCGCGCGAAAGGGTCTGGCCGTCCGCGGGAATCTGCCCGGCCGGGATGGAGGCGCGCAACGGCCACCATGCCATCGTGGCAACCGGCAGGCCCATGGGAATCGGCGGCATCTGCTCGACCGGTACGCGGCCGTCGCCCCCCAACGTGGCCACGCCGCCCGGCAGGCCTTTTTCCGCCAGCGGCACCGCATCCTGCACCGCAGGCAGTTGCACGGCGGGCACGCGGCCGTCAGCGCCCAGCATCGCTACGCCGTTGGCGCGGCCTTTCTCCGCCACCGGAATCAGGGCGGGCAACTGCGACGGGTCGATCTTGCCGTCGACGGCGAGCGTGGCCACGCCGTAGGGCTGGCCCTTCTGGGCCAATGGAACGGCCGGTTCCGTGATCGGCATGAAATCGACCGGGACCCGGCTGCCTTCGTCCAGCGGCGCGACACCGCCCGGCGCCGCCTTCTGTGCCAGCGGAATGGCGGGTTCCGGCAGATGCGCGGCCGGCACCTTGCCTGCCGCATCCAGCGGCGTCACGCCGCCGGCCGCGCCTTTTTCCGCGGCGGGAATGGCGGCGTCCGCCTTGCGCTGGGCGGCGGCCGCCGCGATTTCCACGGCATCCACGCCGCTGCGGGTCTTGGTGAAGTTCTCGTTCACCAGGACCATCGCGTTGCGCAGCGTATCGCCGGTCTGGTCGTTCGGCGCCTGGCCGACGTTGATGGGTTTGAGGATTTGCATGAAACGCCTTTCAGGACATGACGCGGCAGTGCCGCCGAATGAAAAAAGCCCACCGGCGCAATGCGGGTGGGCAATACAGGTTCGGGCTACGGCGGATTCATTGGCCCCATGCAAAAAGCCCGCTCAGTGTCCTGGGCGGGCTTGCGGGATCAATGGACGCAATTCGCCCACGACGCAGTCATGTTAGGGGGCTATCACCCAGCCCGGCAAGCAATCTGCGACACGACGTCGGCGGCTGACCGGCGCCATGCGCGACACGGGCGGACGGCTCAGGCCGGATCAGTCGCCGGACAAGTCGAACAGGCTGGTGGCGTCCAGTTCCAGCACGCCTTCGTCGTGCTGGTTCAGCACCGTCCAGGCCCAGGTGATGATGCCCAGGTCGGGGCGCGAGGACGACGTGCGCGCGCCCTGCACACGGGCTTCCAGCCGCAGCTGGTCGCCGGGGCGCACTGGCGTGCGCCAGCGCACTTCGCCCAGGCCGGGCGAGCCGAAGGATTCGGAATCGTGCAGCGCCGAGTCCACCGCCATGCGCATGGCCAGCGCGCAGGTGTGCCAGCCGCTGGCGATGAGGCCGCCCCAGCGGCCCTCGGCGGCGCGCTGGACGTCGGTGTGGAACCACTGGGGATCGTACTTGCGGGCGAACTCGAGAATCTCGGCTTCGGTGATGGTGACAGGACCGGCCTTGATCAGCATGCCGTCCTTGAAATCGGCGAACTTCATGGGTGGACTTCCCCTCGCGATGCAATCGGCACGGCAGCGCGCGGGGATGGCCGCGCGTTGCCATGCCGGTTCCGAGTCGATGGATCTCGACGTCAGTAGGTTTCGAAGTGCAGCCGCCCCTCGCGGCGCAGCACGTCATGCAGGATAGTCCAATCCTGCCCCGATTGCATCGTCACCTCGCGCAGCGCGTCCAGCACGCCGACTTCCATGCCCTTCAATCCGCACACGTAGATGCAGGTATTGCGGTCGGCCAGCAGCGTGCGCACATCGGCGGCCCGCTCGCGGATCAGGTCCTGCACGTAGCGCTTGGGCTGCCCCGCCTCGCGCGAGAGCGCCAGATTGATGTCGATGAAGTCGCGCGGCAGTTTCATCAGCGGGCCGAAGTACGGCAGTTCGCGCTCGGTGCGGGCGCCGAAGAACAGCATCAGCCGGCCGTTCTCGCCGGTGTCGATGCGGCGGCGATAGCGTTCGGTCATGGCGCGCATGGGCGCCGACCCGGTGCCCGTGCAGATCATGATGAGGTTGGCCCGCGGGTGGTTGGGCATCAGGAAAGTCTGGCCGAAGGGGCCGATGACCTGCACCGTATCGTGCTTGGCCAGGTCGCACAGGTAGTTCGAACATACGCCGTGGGCGGTGTTGCCCTGGTGGTCTTCGGTGACGCGCTTCACGGTCAGCGACAGGTTGTTGTAACCGGCGCGCTCGCCGTCGCGCGGGCTGGCCAGCGAGTATTGACGCGCGTGGTGCGGCCGGCCCTGCGCATCGGTGCCCGGCGGCAGGATGCCGATGGACTGGCCTTCCAGCACGGGAAACGGCAGTTCGCCGAAGTCCAGCACGATGTGGTGGATGTCGCTGTCGGTGTCCGCGCCGGTGACGCGGTAGTTGCCCACCACGGTGGCGGTGACGGGGGCCTTGTGGGTGTAGAGGTTCACATAGGGGTGCGCGGCCGACCAGGGCGGCACGCTGGCGCCAGCGGCGGTCCAGGCGACGTTCGCGGGGGGTTCCGATGCGGTGGCATCGGCCAGCGGCACGGCCGCCGCGGCCGTTTCGGGCAACGCTTCTTCGCGCGGCAACTCATCCCAGCCCAGCTGGTCCGCCAGCGTATAGGCCTGGGCGCGCACGACCAGGCGCCAGTTGTCGATGGACCCGGTCGGACACGGCGGCACGCAGGCCATGCAGCCGTTGCAGATGTCGGGGTCGACCACGTAGTTGTTGCTGTCGTGCGTGATCGCGTCGACCGGACAGGTTTCTTCGCAGGTATTGCAGCGGATGCAGATCTCGGGGTCGATGAGATGCTGCTTCAGGACGTCTACGGGCAGGGCTGCGTTCATCGCGGTCATCCCAATACGCACCGCGGCGGCGCCGCGCGCCGCCGCCGGGCCTCAGTTGAAACGGACGTACTCGAAATTCACCGGCTGGCGGTTGACACCCATGACCGGCGGCGCGATCCAGTTGGCGAACTTGCCCGGCTCGGTGACGCGGCCCATCAACGAGGCCACGAATTCGCGGTCTTCGGGCGTGGGCAGCCACTGGTGCCGGTGAGCCTGCCACTGCGCTTCGGACAGCACCTCGCCTTCGGGCGACATGCGAATGCCGGCCAGCGTGCCGATCTGGCGGTTGAAAGCCTTGTGCGGCACATGCAGGCGAAAGGCAATGCCGCTCTTTTCAATGACCTTGTTCCAGCGGCCGATGCCGGCCACGGAATCCCGGATGAAGTCGTCGCGCAGCACTTCGTTCAGGGCATTGAGCATCGGCACCTCGGCTTCGCCGAGCTTGCCGTTGTTGACCGTCAGCACGCGGTAGGTGTCGTTCTTGAGCTGGTGGTCATCGGTGCGCTTGCTTTCTTCGTAGCGGCCCTTCAGGCCCGACCCGTAGAAGATGGCGGCGTTGGACGACTGGTCGGCACCAAACAGGTCGATGGTGACGCTATAGTGGAAATTCAGGTAGCGCTGGATGGTGGGCAGGTCGATCACGCCGGCCGCGCGTACGCTGGCCGGGTCGTCGGTCTTCAGCTGGTTCATCACTTCGCAGGTGCGCTGGATGACGCGCGAGATGCCGGATTCGCCCACGAACATGTGGTGGGCCTCTTCGGTGAGCATGAACTTGGTGGTGCGGGCCAGCGGATCGAAGCTGGATTCGGCCAGCGCGCACAGCTGGAACTTGCCGTCGCGGTCGGTGAAGTAGGTAAACATGTAGAACGCCAGCCAGTCGGGCGTCTTTTCATTGAAGGCGCCCAGGATGCGCGGGTTGTCCGAATCCCCCGACGTGCGCTGCAACAGCGCATCGGCTTCTTCGCGGCCATCGCGGCCGAAATAGCGGTGCAGCAGGTACACCATGGCCCACAGGTGGCGGCCTTCTTCGACGTTGATCTGGAACAGGTTGCGCAGGTCATACTGCGACGGCGCGGTCAGGCCCAGGTGGCGCTGCTGCTCGATCGACGCCGGCTCGGTGTCGCCCTGCGTGACGATGATGCGGCGCAGGTTGGCGCGGTGTTCGCCCGGCACGTCCTGCCAGACGTCGCGGCCGATGTTTTCGCCGAAGTGGATTTTGCGCTGGCCGTCTTGCGGCGCCAGGAAGATGCCCCAGCGGTAGTCCGGCATGCGCACGTGGTTGAAATGCGCCCAGCCGTCGGGTTCGACGCTGACCGCGGTGCGCAGGTACACGTCGAAGCCATGCGAGCCGTCCGGACCCATGTCCTGCCACCATTGCAGGTAGTTGGGCTGCCAGTGTTCCAGCGCGCGCTGCAGCGTGCGGTCGCCGGACAGGTTGACGTTATTGGGGATCTTGTCGGTGTAGTTGATGCCTGACATTGTCTCGCTCCTGGTTCTTTTTGTTCGTGGGCCGCTCAGACGCGGTTCCAGTCGAAGGTCGCCTGCTCGCCCTTGCCATACAGCTTCAGCGCGCCCTTTTCGCCGGCGGCGTTGGGGCGGTTGAAAATCCAGTTCTGCCAGGCGGTCAGCCGGCCGAAGATGCGTGTTTCCATGGTTTCGCGGCCCCCAAAGCGCAGGTTGGCTTCCAGGCCGGTGAGCGCATCAGGCGACAGCGCGCGACGTTCTTCCAGCACCATGCGGACTTCGTCGTCCCAGTCGATGCTGTCGGGCGCAAAGGTCACCAGGCCCAGCGACAGGGCGTCCTGCGCATCCAGCGGCTGGCCGGCGCGGGCGCGCACCGCATCCAGCGCCGGCGCTTCTTCGTAGAAGCGCCGTTGCAGGCGGCTCTGGCCATTGACCATCGGGTAGGCGCCAAAGTTGGCGTCGCCCACGACCAGGCTGGCGGCGGCCTCGCCCGCTTCGCTGTCCAGCATGTAGCTGCGGTCGGCGGCCAGCGCCAATTCAAGCAAGGTGCCGGCAAAGCACGAACCGGGCTCGATCAGGGCGAACAGGCTGCGCGAGGTGACGTCCAGCCGCGCCAGCGTGCGGCGCAGCAGGCCGGCGGTTTCGCGCACGAACCAATGGTCGGCATGGCGTTGCAGGGCGGCGTCGGCCGCCAGCACCGCCTGCGCGTCGCCTTCGGTCTTGAGGATCCAGGTGCCGATGTCCAGCTCGTTGGTGCGCAGGGACAGGATGGCGTCGTCCAGCTCGCGGGCCATCTGCAAGGGCCACCAGGCGGCGCCCGCGGCCAGGATGTCCGGCAGGTCCGACTCGACGGGTGCAAGCGGGGCGCGCACGGTCCAGGTGGCCTGGCGGCGAGCCCGGTCGAGTTGCACGTCGACATAGCGGTACGACAAGGCGTCGGCGCTTTCCTCGCGCACCAACGGCGTCAACGCCACGCCGGCTTCGCCCTGCGGGCGGTGGCTGCCTTCGGCCAGCGCCAGCGCGCGGGCGCGCACCGCGGCCTCGAACTGGGCGGGCTTGACCACGTCGTCGACCAGCCGCCAGTCCTTGGCGCGCTGGCCGCGCACGCCTTCGACCAGGGTGCAGAAGACGTCGGCGTGATCGTGGCGCACGCGGCGCTTGTCGGTCACGCGGGTCAGGCCCCCGGTGCCAGGCAGCACGCCCAGCAGCGGCACTTCGGGCAGGGCCACCGACGACGAGCGGTCGTCGATCAGCAGGATCTCGTCGCAGGCCAGCGCCAGCTCGTAGCCGCCGCCCGCGCAGGCGCCATTGAGCGCGGCGATGAACTTCAAGCCGCCATGGCGGCTGGAGTCTTCGATGCCGTTGCGCGTTTCGTTGGTGAACTTGCAGAAGTTCACCTTCCAGGCATGCGACGACAGGCCCAGCATGAAGATGTTGGCGCCCGAACAGAAGATGCGGTCTTTCATGCTGGTGACGACCACGCTGCGCACTTCCGGATGCTCGAAGCGGATGCGTTGCAGGGCATCGTGCAGTTCGATGTCCACGCCCAGGTCGTAGGAATTGAGCTTGAGCTTGTAGCCGGGGCGCAGGCCGCCGTCTTCGGCGACGTCCATCGCCAAGGTGGCGACCGGGCCGTCGAACGTCAGGCGCCAATGGCGGTACTGGGCGGGATCGGTCCGAAAATCGACCGGATTGGCTGGGCTGCTCATCGCTTGTCTCCTCGTGCATCCTGATGACAGGAAAAATACTGCATCACATGAATTATTATGCAGATTAGTGCAGGTGAAAATCAGCGTCAAGCAAAAGATGCACAAAAGTGCAGTTTCTTGGAGGCGCGCGGCCGCCACAATGAACAGGGCCGCCCTTTTGGGCGGCCCTGGCACAAACCTACCGGTGAACCGACCGCTACAACGGCAGGCCGCAGGCCTTGCGCACCTGGGTCCGCAGGCCGGCGAAGCTCTCCTGCACCTCGAGATGGCTGGTGCCCCAGGTCAGGTCGGCCTTGGCATAGAAGGCTTCGCGCCCGGCCAGGATGCGCTTGAGGTCGGCCATGGCTTCGTTGTTGCCCGACATGGGGCGGAAATCGCCCTGCGCCATGACGCGGCCCATATGCTCTTCGGGGGTGGCGCGCAGCCACACCGTGTAGCAATGGGCCAGCAGCAGGTTGAGCGTGGCGGGTTCGGACACCAGGCCGCCCGGGGTAGCCAGCACCATTTCAGGGTAGATCTGGATGGCCTCTTCGAGGGCGCGGCGCTCATAGCGGCGGTAAGCGTTGGGGCCGTACAGATTGTGGATTTCCAGGATGCTGCAGCCGGCCACGCGTTCGATTTCGCGGTTCAGCTCGACGAAGGGGTAGCCCAGGTCGTCGGCCAGCATCTGGCCCAGCGTCGATTTGCCGGCGCCGCGCAGGCCGATCAGCGCCACGCGCTGGGTGCGGTTGGGCCGCTGCGCGCCGGCGCCCACGCCAAATAGCTGGGTCAGCGCTTCGCGCGCGCGTTGCAGGTCGGATTCGGTGCGGCCGCTGAGCAGTTCGCGGATCAACAGCCAATCGGGCGATTCGGTGGTGACGTCGCCGACCAGCTCGGCCAGGGCGCAGTTGAAGGCCTTGGCGATCTGCAGCAGCACCAGGATCGAGGCATTGCCGACCCCGTGCTCGAGGTTGGCCAGGTGGCGCTCGGACACGCCGGTCACCTGCGACAGGCCCTTGCGCGTCATGCCGCGGATGGCCCGCAGGCGGCGCACCCGCTCGCCCAGGGCCACCAGGAAGGCTTCGCGGTGAGGTTCTTCGGATGGCGCTGCGTCTAGCGCTTGATTCATGGTGTAGCTGACTCCGCAAATACCCTGATAACACTCGATTTATGCACTATAGTGCTTGACCCAGGTCAATGGAAGCACTATTTTTCCTCCAACAGCTTCAACAGCGTGTCAGGTGCGACAAAACAGCACTGGATTGCATCCCCGCTGAAGCGCCGACAGTGTAAAGGAGGAGATACGGTGAGCACGCCTGAACGATTCCACGCCCTGATGCGCCAGGTCACCGACCTGATGGCCGGGCAGCCGCTGGACGGCGCCCTGCAAGACCGCCTGAACCGCGATGCCGGCCCGGGCAGCCCCCTGTACAGCGACATCTTCAGCGCCTGTAGGCAAGGCGTGGCCGAGGGCTGGATGTGCAACCGCGAAGGCGGCGGCATCCGCTATGGCCGCGTCATCAAGCCGGCCGACGACCTGGCCGGCTGTTCGGTCGACGTGGTCGACATGGACGACCTGGCGGGCCCCCACCACGCCCACCCCAACGGCGAAATCGACATGATCATGCCGCTGACCGCCGACGCCCGCTTCGATGGCCACGGCGCCGGCTGGCTGGTCTATGGCCCCGGCAGCGCGCATGCGCCGACGGTGACGCAAGGCCGCGCGCTGGTGCTGTACCTGCTACCCGGCGGCGCCATCGACTTCGCGCGCCCCTGACCCCACCCCGCCATGCGGCCTTGCGCGCCGGCATGGCCTGCAATGCCGACAAGGGCCGATCACAGGCCCGGGCCCGACGCCCGCCAGAACACCAGGAGACCACCGTGAATGCCTGCCCCGCCGAACTGAATTTCGCCAGCCACCTGGCGGCCTTGAACGCGCCGCGCGCCGCCAAGACGGCCTATATCGACGACACCCGCCAGCTGACCTACGGCGAACTGGCCGAGCGCGTGGCGCGCATGGCGGGCGCGCTGCGCCAACTGGGCCTGCGGCGCGAAGAGCGCGTGCTGCTGCTGATGCAGGACACGGTGGATTGGCCGGTGGCGTTCCTGGGCGCGCTGCACGCGGGCGTGGTGCCGGTGGCCGTGAACACGCTGCTGACGGCCGACGACTATGCCTACATCCTGAGCCACAGCCGGGTGCGAGCCGCCTTCGTGTCCGGCGCCCTGTTGCCGACTTTGCAGGCGGCGCTGGCGCAGGCGCCCGGCGAGGTCGAACACCTGGTGGTCTCGCAGCCCGCCGCGCCGCTGCCGGCCGGCGCGCATGACCTGGACGCGCTGCTGGCCGTGGCGCCGCTGGCGCCGGCGGTGCGCACGCTGTCCGACGAGATCGCGTTCTGGCTGTATTCGTCGGGCTCGACCGGCAAGCCCAAGGGCGTGGTGCACACCCACGGCAATCTGTGGCACACGGCCGAGTTGTACGCCAAGCCGGTGCTGGGCATTCGCGAAGACGACGTGGCGTTTTCCGCGGCCAAGCTGTTCTTCGCGTATGGCCTGGGCAACGGCCTGACCTTTCCGCTGTCGGTGGGCGCCACGGTGGTACTGATGGCCGAACGGCCGACGCCGCAGGCCGTGTTCCAGCGCCTGACGCAACACCGGCCGACGGTGTTCTACGGCGTGCCCACGCTGTATGCCAGCATGCTGGCGGCCCCCGACCTGCCGCCGCGCGAACGCGTGGCGATGCGCGTCTGCACGTCGGCCGGCGAGGCGCTGCCGCGCGATATCGGCGAACGCTTCACGCGCCATTTCGGCTGCGAGATCCTGGACGGCATCGGCTCGACGGAAATGCTGCACATCTTCATCTCGAACCAGGCCGGCCAGCTGCGCTACGGCACCACCGGCAAGCCGGTGCCGGGCTACGAGGTACAGCTGCGCGACGACAACGGCGCCCCGGTGGCTGCCGGCGCCATCGGCGACCTCTACATCAAGGGGCCCAGCGCCGCGCTGATGTACTGGAACAACCGCGACAAGACGCGCCAGTGCTTCCTGGGCGACTGGCTGAAAAGCGGCGACAAGTACGTGTGTGACGCCGACGGCTACTACACCTATGCCGGCCGCAGCGACGACATGATCAAGGTCAGCGGCCAGTATGTGTCGCCGGTCGAGGTCGAGAACATCCTGGTGCAGCACGAGGCCGTGCTCGAAGCCGCCGTGATCGGCGTGCCCGACCACGACGGGCTGGTCAAGACCAAGGCCTACGTGGTGCTGCGCCCAGGTTTCGCTCCCGATGCGCAGACCGGCGCCGACCTGCAGCGCTACGTGAAGCAGCACCTGGCGCCCTTCAAGTACCCGCGCCAGATCGACTTCACCGAAGAACTGCCCAAGACCGCCACCGGCAAGATCCAGCGCTTCCGCCTGCGCCAGCTGGAACAGGTCACGCCATGACGGCCGCCCCCGCCCCCCGGGCCGGCATGGACGCCGGCTGGGTCGACCTGCACGGGCCGGGCCGCCCCCAGCGCCTGGAATACCGCTGGCTCTCTCCAGCGCGGCGCAATGCCCCGCTGCTGGTGTTCCTGCACGAAGGCCTGGGTTCGGTGTCGATGTGGAAAGACTGGCCGCAACAGGTATGCGATGCCGCCGGTTGCCGCGGGCTGGTGTATTCGCGCCATGGCTACGGCCGGTCCACGCCCCTGGCCGCGGGCGAACAGCGCGCCGTCGATTTCATGCATCGCGAAGCCGAAGACGTGCTGCCCGCGCTGTTGGCCGCGCTGGACGTGGACGCCGGGCGCGATCGCCCCGTGCTGTTCGGCCACAGCGACGGCGGCTCGATCGCCCTGCTCTATGCGGCCCGCCATCCGGCGGCCGTGGCCGGCGTGGTGGTGGCCGCGCCACACATCTTCGTCGAAACGCGCGCCGTGGACCATATCCGCCTGGCCCGCCAGGCCTATCTGGAAGGCGGCCTGCGCGAGCGCCTGGCGCGCCACCACGATGACGTGGATTCCGCCTTTTGGGGCTGGAACGACATCTGGCTGGACCCGGGCTTTGCCCAATGGGACCTGCGGGGCCGCCTGCCCGCCATCACCTGCCCCGTCCTGGCGATGCAGGGCCTCGACGATGAATACGGCACGCTGGCGCAGATCCGCGGCATCCACGAGGCCGCCCCGCAGACGCAACTGCTGGAAATTCCCGACTGCCGCCATTCGCCGCACAAGGACCAGCCCGCCACCGTCATCCAGGCCATCGCCGGCTTCATCGGCGCGCTGGCCCCCCCCGGCCGCCATTAAGGCAGCCCATAACAACGTACGGAGACCCACCATGACCCATGCCCTGTCCCGGGCCGCGCTAGGCGCCGCCCTGATGCTGGCCACCAGCGGCGCCCTGGCCGCCGACAAGCTCAAAGTCGGTTTCATGCTGCCCTACAGCGGCACCTTCGCCGCGCTCGGCAACGCCATCGAGAACGGCTTCAAGCTGTATGTGGCCGAACAAGGCGGCAAGCTGGGCGGGCGCGAAATCGAGTACTTCAAGGTGGACGACGAATCCAACCCGTCCAAGGCAGCCGAGAACGCCAACCGCCTGATCAAGCGCGACCAGGTGGACGTGCTGATCGGCACCGTGCATTCCGGCGTGGCGATGGCCCTGGCAAAGGCCGCCAAGGATTCGGACACCACGCTGATCGTGACCAATGCCGGCGCCAACGCCATCACCGGCCCGCTATGCGGCCCGGGCATCTTCCGCACGTCGTTCACCAACTGGCAGCCGGCCTACGCCATGGGGCCGGTGGCCAAGGCGCGCGGCCACAAGACGGCGGTCACCATCACCTGGAAATACGCGGCCGGCGACGAGGCCATCGGCGGCTTCAAGGAAGGCTTCGAGCAGGCCGGCGGCAAGGTGGTCAAGGAACTGAGCCTGCCCTTCCCCAACGTCGAATTCCAATCGCTCCTGACCGAGATCGCCGCGCTCAAACCCGACATGGTGTTCACCTTCTTTGCCGGCGGCGGCGCGGTGAAGTTCGTGCAGGACTACCATGCGGCGGGCCTGGACAAGACCATTCCGCTGTATGGCTCGGGCTTTCTCACCGATGGCACGCTGCCCGCCCAGGGCGCATCGGCGCAGGGCCTCTTGACCACGCTGCACTACGCCGACGGGCTGAACACGCCGCGCGACAACGCCTTTCGCGCCGACTACGCCAAGGCCTACAACGCGCAGCCCGACGTCTACGCGGTGCAGGGCTATGACGCGGCGCAGCTGATGCAGTCGGGCCTGAGCGCGGTGCAAGGCGACTTCGCCAGGAAGGCGGACTTCCGCCAGGCCATGCGCGGTGCCACGGTCGACAGCCCGCGCGGTCCGTTCACGCTGTCGGCGGCCGGCAACCCGGTGCAGGACATCTACCTGCGCCGCGTCGACGGCCTGGAAAACAAGGTGGTGGACGTGGCCGTGCGCAAGCTGGCCGATCCCGCCCGCGGCTGCAAGCTCTAGGACAGGCCCATGGACGCCGGCATCCTGCTCATCCAGAGCCTGAACGCCTTCCAGTACGGCCTGCTGCTGTTCCTGGTGGCGAGCGGGCTGACGCTGATCTTCGGCATCATGGGCATCATCAACCTCGCCCATGGCAGCTTCTACATGATCGGCGCCTACATGGCGTTCGCGCTGGGGCCGGCGGTCGATCGCTGGCTGGGCGGCGGCTTCCTGGCCACACTGGCGGTCTGCGTGCTGGCCGCCGCCGCGCTGGGCTACCTGCTCGAAGCCGCGTTCTTCAGCTACCTGTATCGCCGCAATCACCTGCAGCAAGTGCTGATGACCTACGGCCTGATCCTCGTGTTCGAGGAACTGCGCAGCATCCTGGTGGGCAACGACGTGCACGGCGTGCCGCTGCCCGCCTGGCTGCAAGGCAGCATCGCGCTGGGCGACGTGATGACCTATCCGGTGTATCGGCTGTTCATCTCGGGCGTCGGCATCGGCGTGGCGCTGCTCCTGTACTGGGTCATCGCGCGCACGCGGCTGGGCATGATGCTGCGCGCCGGCGCCAGCAACCGCGAGATGACCGGCGCGCTGGGCATCGACGTCAACAGGCTCTACCGGCTGGTGTTCGCCGCGGGCGTGGCGCTGGCGGCGCTGGCCGGCAGCATCGCCGCGCCCGTGTCGTCGGTGTACCCCGGCATGGGCAACGGCGTGTTGATCGTGTGCTTCGTGGTGGTGGTGATCGGCGGCATCGGCTCGATCCGCGGCGCGTTCGTGGCGGCGATGCTGGTGGGCGTGGTCGAGACCTTCGGCCAGGTGCTGTTTCCGGCCGCCGCCGGCGTGCTGGTGTACGTGCTGATGGCCGCCATTCTTCTGTGCAAGCCCGAAGGGCTGTTCAAACAGGGCTGACCATGACGCTGAATCGACTCCTTCCTTGCCTGACCCTGCTGGCGCTGGCGGCCTTCGCCTGGAGCGGCAGCGACTACTACACCGGGCTGGCCGTGAAGATCATGATCTACGCGGTGTTCGCGCTGAGCCTGCAACTGCTGGTGGGCGGCGCGGGGCTGGTCAGCCTGGGGCATGCCGCCTTCTTCGGCATCGGCGCCTACGCCGCCGCGCTGCTGTCGCCGGCGTCGGAAGCAGGCAGCCTGTGGTGGCTGCTGCCCGCGGCGCTGCTGGCCGCGGCCGCCTACGCCCTCATCACCGGCGCGCTGGCGCTGCGCACCCGCGGCGTGTACTTCATCATGGTGACGCTGGCCTTCGCGCAGATGGCGTACTACGTGTTCCACGACACCAAGGCGGGCGGCGGCAGCGACGGCATCTACCTGTACTTCCGGCCGCAGGCCGACATCGGCGGCTGGCGCCCGTTCGACCTGGACCAGGGCGTCACGTATTACTTCTTCGTGCTGGCCTGCCTGGCGTTGACCTGGGGCTTTCTGGCGCTGCTGCGGCGTTCGCCCTTCGGGGCGGCGCTGGCCGGCATCCGCATCAACGAACAGCGCATGCGCGCGGCCGGGTATTCGACCTATCCATACAAGCTGGCTGCGTATGTCATCGGCGCCGCGTTGGCGGGATTGGCCGGTTTCCTGTTCGCCTTGAAAGACGGCTTCGTCACGCCCGAACTGCTGGCCTGGGAACAATCGGGCCTGGTGCTGCTGATGGTGATCCTGGGCGGCATGGGCAGCCTGGGCGGCGCGGTGCTCGGCACGGCGGCGCTGGTGCTGTTGCAGGAACTGTTCCAGTCGCAGGCGCTGTTTGGCGACTACGCACGCCACTGGCACCTGCCGCTGGGCCTGGCCATCATCGCGCTGGTCGCGCTGCTGCCTGACGGCCTGGCGGGCCTGCCCGCGCAGTGGCGCCGCCGCCGTGCGCGCCGCGATACGCCCGCGGACACCGCCGCGTTGCGCGGCCAGCCCGATGGCATACCCGACGGCAAGACCGCCCCCTTGACGCCCACCGCCTCCACCCCGGCGCCGCTGCGCCTGCCCCTACCGGGAGAGCCCCATGCCTGATTCCCTGCTGGCCGCGCGCGACGTCACGCGCCGCTTTGGCGGCCTGACCGCCGTCAATGGCGTGTCGCTCGCGCTGCAACGCGGCGAAGTCCACGCCGTCATCGGCACCAACGGCGCGGGCAAGTCGACGCTGATCAACCTGCTGTCCGGCGAACTGGCGCCCACCAGCGGGGCGGTCTCGCTGGGCGGCCGCGACATCACGGGCTGGAGCCAGCCCGAACGCGCCCAGGCCGGGCTGGGCCGCAGCTACCAGCGGTCCACGCTGTTTCCTGAACTGAGCGTGTTCGAGAATTGCCGCCTGGCCGCGCAGGCGCGGCGCCAGCGCTTCTGGCATTGGTGGCACCCGGCGTCCGCCTGCCGGACCAGCGTGGCGCTGGCCAAGCAGGCGCTGGCGCGCACCGGGCTGGCAGACGATGCCGCGCAACCGGCCGGCCTGCTGCCGCACGGCCGCAAGCGCCAGCTGGAAATCGCCATGTGCCTGGCCGGCGAGCCACAGGTCCTGCTGCTGGACGAGCCGCTGGCCGGCATGGGCCCGGAAGAAACCGACCGCATCCTGGCCCTGCTGCAGACGTTGAAGGAAGGCCACGCCATCCTGCTGGTCGAACACGACATGGACGCCGTCTTTCGTATCGCCGACACCATCACCGTCATGGTCAACGGCAGCAGCATCGCCAGCGGCAGCCCCGCGGCGATCCGCGCCAACGCCGAGGTGCGCACCGCCTACCTGGGCGAAGACCTGGCGGCAGACCACGCCTTCGGAGACGCCGCATGCCCGCATTGATCGAGGCCGGCGGCCTGCATGTGTATTACGGTGCCAGCCACGTGCTGCGCGGCGTCGACCTGCGCATCGCGGCGGGCGAATCCGTGGGCCTGGTGGGCCGCAACGGCATGGGCAAGACCACGCTGATCCGCAGCCTGGTGGGCCAGGTGCCCAGCGCGCGCGGCAACGTGGCGGTGCGCGGGCGGGACTGCACCCGCGCTCGCCCCCACGCCATCGCGCGGCTGGGCATCGCCTACGTGCCCGAAGGCCGCGGCATCTTCCCCAACCTGAGCGTGCGCGAGAACCTGCTCGTAGCCGCACGCGCCGGCGTCCAGGGGCGCCAGGACTGGCACTACGACCGTGTGCTGCAAACCTTTCCCCGGCTGGCCGAACGCCTGGGCCACGGCGGCCAGCAATTGTCGGGCGGCGAGCAGCAGATGCTGGCCATCGGCCGCGCGCTGATGACCAATCCCGACCTGCTGATCCTGGACGAAGCCACCGAAGGCCTGGCGCCGCTGATCGTGGCCGAGATCTGGCGCATCATCCGGCGCATCCGCGAAACGGGCATGTCCACCCTGATCGTGGACCGCAACTATCGCGCGGTGCTGGCCCATACCGATCGTTGCCTGGTGATGGAGAAAGGCCTGATCGCGCAGGATGGCGACAGCGCCGCGCTGGCGGCCACACCGGAACAGTTGACGCGCTATCTGGGCGTCTAGCCCCGCTCATGAAAAAGCCCCGCCGCGCCGATGGCCGGCGCGGCGGGGCTTGTCTCTATCCCGTCAGGTCAGATCAGCGCTTCGATCAGGAACGGGCCGCGGCGCTTCAGGCCGTCTTGCAGCGCACGGGCAAAGCCTTCGACCGTATCGACGCTGACCGCTTCGACGCCCATGCCGCGCGCCAGGTGGGTCCAGTCCAGGTAGGGTTCTTCCAGGTCGAGCATGCGGCGCGCATTGCGGCCCGGCTCCTGCACGCCCACGTTCTTCATTTCGCCGTGCAGCGTGGCGTAGGACCGGTTGGCCAGAATCACCGTCAGGCAATCGAGGTTTTCGCGCGCCTGCGTCCACAGCGCCTGCAGCGTGTACATGCCGCTGCCGTCGGCCTGCAGGGTGATGACCTTGCGATCCGGGCAGGCCACCGCCGCGCCCGCGGCCAGCGGCAGGCCGATGCCGATGGCGCCCCCGGTCAGCATCAGCCAGTCGTGCGGGGCGCTGCTGGCGCTGTAGATCGGGAATTCGCGGCCCTGGGTGATCGATTCATCGCAGACGATCGCGTTGTCGGGCAGGTGATGCGCGACCAGGATATTGACCGCGGCGCCCGTCAGCTTGCCCGTGGCCGGAACCTCGTAGGCGGCGGCCGGCGCGGCCAGGCGCGGCGCGTCGGCGGCGATGCCCAGCTCGTCGGCCAGCCATTCCAGCGCATGCGCCAGGTCTTGCTCGCCGGTGGCCAGCACCACTTGCTGGCAATCGGGCGGGGCCAGCAGGCTGGGCTTGCCGGGATAGGCAAAGAAGCCCACCGGCGCCTTGGCGCCGGCCAGCACCAGGTGGCGCACGTCTTTCAGCTTGGCCACGGCCAGATCGATGGGGTACGGCAGCCGGTCGACCGGCGTGCGCGCGCCGCCGCGTTCGATGCGGCGGTTGGAGGTTTCGGACATCAGGCGCACGCCGGTGGCGCGCGCAATACGGCCGGCGGCGTTCAGGGCGCGCTCGCGCAGTGCGGCGCCGCCCAGCATCAGCGTGGTGACCTCGCCGCTGCGGATCGCCTGGGCGGCGGCGCGCACGGCCTCGATCGACGTGTGCGGCAGGGCGGCGTCGGTGACCTTGACCGGCGCGGGGGTGTCGGCGGGCAGTTCGGTCCAGGCGGTGTCGGCCGGCAGGATCAGCGTGGCGATATTGCCCGGTGCGCGGCGCGCCACGGCAATGGCCTCGGCCGCGTCGGCCGACATGGCCTGGGCCGTCAGGCTGCGCTTGACCCAATGCGACATCGGCCGCGCCACGCCCTCGACGTCGCTGGTCAGCGGCGCGTCGTACTGCACGTGGTAGGTGGCGTGATCGCCCACGATGTTGACCATCGGGGTGCGGGCGCGCTTGGCGTTATGCAGGTTGGCCAGGCCGTTGCCCAGGCCGGGGCCCAGGTGCAGCAAGGTGGCGGCCGGCTTGTCGGCCATGCGGGCGTAGCCGTCGGCGGCGCCGGTCACCACGCCTTCGAACAGGCCCAGCACGCAGCGCATCTTCGGCTTGCGATCCAGCGCCGCCACAAAGTGCATCTCGGACGTGCCCGGGTTGGCAAAGCAGACGTCCACATCGTTGGCAAGGAGGGTATCGCAAAGACTGTCAGCGCCGTTCATCGTGTTTCCCTGGTAGTTTTGTTGGCTGGGGCCAGCGGCGGCGCGCCGGCCCATCGGCATGATAGGTAGCGTAGCGCAAACCCGGTAGAGCCATTTTCGGCGCCGGGCATGGAACCATTTTTCGGGGTTCCGGCTGCCGGAATTTTCCCGTCCACAGGTCCGAATGCCGCGCGCCTCTACGCCAGGATCTGCCCCAGGAAAGCCTGCGCCCGTTCGGAACGCGGCGCCGAAAAAAACTGCGCCGGCGTGTCGACCTCGACGATCGCGCCCTGGTCCATGAACACCACGCGGTCGCCGACTTCGCGGGCGAAGCCCATTTCATGGGTCACGCACACCATCGTCATGCCATCGCGTGCCAGCGACACCATGGTGTCCAGCACTTCCTTGACCATCTCGGGGTCCAGCGCCGAGGTGGGCTCGTCGAACAGCATGATCTTGGGCTGCATGCACAGCGCGCGCGCAATGGCCACGCGCTGCTTCTGCCCGCCGGACAACTGGCCCGGATACTTGGCCGCGTGCTGCGGGATCTTGACGCGTTCCAGGTACTGCATGGCGCGCTGCTCGGCGTCTGCCTGCGCCACGCCCTTGACCAGCATCGGCGCCAGCGTGCAGTTTTCCAGCACGGTCAGGTGCGGGAACAGGTTGAAGTGCTGGAACACCATGCCCACTTCGGCGCGGATGCGCTCGATGTTCTTGACGTCGTCGTCCAGCTCGATGCCGTCGACCACGATGCGGCCCTTCTGGTGCTCTTCCAGCCGGTTGAGCAGCCGGATGGTGGTGGACTTGCCCGAGCCCGACGGGCCGCACAGGATCAGCTTTTCGCCGGGGCTCACTTGCAGGTCCAGCCCGTCCAGCACCTGGAAGTCGCCATACCATTTCGAGACGCCCTGCATCGTGATGATGGGCGCGATGCGATTCATTCCGTCCATGGCGTCAGGCCTTCGAGATGTCGTGGTTGTCACCGGCGCCGCTCCAGTAACCCGGCACGGTCAGGCGCTTTTCAGAGCGGCGGAACAGATAGGCCAGGATGCTGCACAGCGCGAAGTAGATGACGCCGACCATCGTGTAGACCGTGAGCGCCTGGAACGTCGCGCCGGCCAGCATTTCACCGGCGCGCATCAGTTCATACACGCTGATCACCGCCACCAGCGAGGTCTCCTTGATGAGCACCAGCGCGTAGTTGCCCAGCGCCGGGAAGATCGTGCGCAGCGCCTGCGGCAGCACGATGCGTTGCAGCCGCTGGCCGCGGCGCAGGCCCAGCGCGCGCGCCGCCTCGTACTGGCCGGTATCCACCGACTGGATGCCGCTGCGGAACAGCTCGGCCAGGTAGGCGCCGAAATTCAGCGTCAGGCCCAGCACGCCGGCCACGAAGCCGTTGATCACCACGCCCATCTCGGGCAGGCCGTAGTAGATGTAGAACAGCTGCAGCAGCAACGGCGTGCCGCGGATGATGTCGATGTAGAGGCGCGCGGCGCGGCTCAGCGCCCGGTGCCGCGACAGGCGGCACAGGCAGACGACCAGGCCCAGCGCCACCGCCAGGAATGCCGAACAGAAAAACAGCGCCAGGGTCCAGACCGTGCCCTCGGCCAGGGGGGTCAGGTACATGCGCAGGGTAGCGAGATCCAAGTCGTGCTCCTTATCCGTGCCGCGTGGGCCTTATTTGCTGAGCAGATCCGACACGCCCCACTTCTGCCCGATGGCGGCCAGTTCGCCGTTGCGCTTCATCTCGGCCAGCGCGGCGTTCACGGCGTCAAGCAGTGCGGCATTGCCCTTCTGCACGGCCATGCCGACCTGCCACTTGCGCTGCGGCTGGTAGCCGGTGTCCAGCTTCACGCCAGGAATGTTCTTGGTCTTGATCTGGTAGATGATGCTGGGCGGATCGACGATGCCCAGGTCGATGCGGCCGGCGCGCACGTCGGCCAGCAGCGTCGAATAGTCCTGGTAGGTCGACACCTTGGTGCCGGGCATGTCCTTGATCATGTTGAACTGCACCGAGTCCACCAGCACGCCGACCTTCTGGCCCTGCATGTCTTCGAACTTGCCGTAGCGCTTGGCGGTCTTGTCGCTGACCACGATGCCTTCGCCCCACTCGTACACCGGCACAGAGAAGTCGATGGCGCGGGCCCGTTCCTCGGTGATGAACAGCGGCGCCGACATGAGGTCGGCGCGGCCCGAGGTCAACGTCGGGATCAGGCCCGAGAACGGCACGTCGGCCAGCTTGTCGGCCACGCCCAGGTGCTTGGCCACCGCGGCCGCCACGTCCACCATGATGCCTTCCAGGCGATTCGATTGCGGATTCTTGAAGCCGTGCGGCGGCGCGGATGCGGTGGTGACCACGTTGAGCGTCTTGTCGGCGCGCACGTCGTCCAGCGTGCGCGCGACGCCCGCGCCGGCCTGGACCAGCAGCGCGGCCGAAGCCAGGCCGAGCAGAATGGATTTGAGTGTCATGGAATTCCCCTTGTATGAATGAATGCCGCGGGCGCCGTGTCAGGCCGGACGCCCTTCTGGGTACTGCCGTACCGCCACCGCCGCCAGCGCGCAGAATTCCTGCATGACGGTAGCGGCCAGGAAAGCCGTGGCGCCCTGCACGTCCTGCGGCGGCGACACGGTGTTCACGTCGAAGGCCACGAAGTTCAGGCCGGCCAGCTGGCGCAGCAGCGCCAGCCCTTCCTTGGGCGACAAGCCGCCCCACTCCGGCGTGCAGACGCCGGGCGCGCACGACGGATCGAAGATGTCCATGTCGAAACATAGATAGACCGGCCGCTCGCCAATGCGCTGCTTGATGTCGTCCAGCGCGCCCTTCTGGTCCGCGTCGAATTCGTCGTAGGGCACGATCGTGTAGCCGACCTCGCGGCCGAACTCCAGCACGCCCGGCATGAAGGAACTGCCGCGCGTGCCCACGTGGAAGCTGCGCTGCACGTCCAAAAGGCCTTCTTCGGCGGCGCGGGTGAAGGTGGTGGCGGTGTTGTAGCCAGGGATCGGATAGGTGTCGGTGTGCGAATCGAAATGCAGCACCACGAAGTCCGGGTGGCGTTGCGCCACGGCGCGCAGTTGCGGCAGCGTGACCGCGCCGTCGCCGCCCATCGAAATAGGGATTGCGCCCGCATCCAGGATGGCGCCGATACCGGCCTCGATCAGCGGATACGAGGCGTCCGGGTCGCCCGGATGGCAGGCCACGTTGCCCACGTCGACCGCACGCAGGAATTCAGGCGGATTGTCGATGCCGTGGCGGCGGAAGATGTCCACCGGCCGCAGCAGCCGCGACTGCTCGCGGATGGCATCCGGCCCCTGGCGCGAGCCGACCCGGAAGGGATGCGTGCCGCAATCGAACGGGATGCCCACGACGCAGGCAAGCGCGGCCCCCGTGCCGGCGGCACGCGCCGACGGCAGACCCATGAACCCCGAAACGGGATGAAAACAGACTTCGGCGGACGACGGCACAGCGCGGCTCCCTGGCGTCAGCCAGCCGCGACAATGCCGCGTCCGGCTGCATAATTAGATTCAATCGAATCGCTGTGCGATACGATCACGTCAAATTCAGAGTAACGCGCAAGAAGACCAGCCGCCAATTAGGGAATTTCCCTGAGCAGCGCACTTAGTACTTGATCAAATTTATCGGGAATTGGCCGCGACCGGCTCCCGTATGGTGCGCGGCGCGCGCACCAGATTGCGGCCTGCCCGGGGGCAAGCTCGCGCCGTCAGACCTCGTCGATCGAGAACGGCAGCGCGCCACGCAGCGAGCCACCGGGCGGCTCCCACTCATAGAACGGATGCGAGCGTCCCAGCGTGCGGGACGCGCTGATGGCGTGGGCCGTCTCCACCACCTGGGGACCGAACACGGCCTGCGCCTGTTCGAACGACCAGCGGCTGGAGGGCACCGACACATTGACCGCGCCCAGCGGCGTGCCGCCCGCGTCCAGCACGGCCGCGCTGATGGTCATGTCGCCCGGATAGAACTCGCTGTTGGACCTCGCATAGCCGTGCTGGCGCGCGAATTCCAGTTCGGCCATCAGCGCATCCAGGTCCGTGATGGTGGAGGCAGTGAAAGGCTTGCGGTCGCAGCGCTCGAGCAGGCCGCGCGCCACGTCCGGGTCCAGGCGCGCCAGCACGGCGCGGCCCGACGCCGTGCTGTACAGCGGCAGCCGCATGCCGACCGGCATGTTGACGAACATTTCCTTGTGGGTGGCAAACCGCGCCACATAGACCATGTCCAACCCGTCGGGCTCGGCCAGGCTGCAGGTTTCCTGGCAGTTGCGGTTCAGCGAGTGCAGGAACGGGTTGCCGCCCAGCACCAGCGGGCTGGTCTGCACATATTTCATGCCCAGTTCCAGCGACCACGGCCCCAGCGAAAACTTCTTGCTGGCCGGGTCCTTGCGCAGGTAACCCAGCGTCCATAACGTATGGGCAAAGCGCTGCACCGAGCTTTTGCTCAGGCCCGTGGCCTCGGCCAGTTCGGGCAGCGTCATCGCCGGCCGGCCTTCGCCGAAGGCCCTGAGCACGGAAACGCCACGCGCCAGCGCGGCGATGAACAGGGGAGAATCCTCGGCGGGTCGGGGTTGCGTCATGGCGCGCGGTGCGTCCGGTGGAAAAGCGCATAGCGTACCGCATAATGGTTCGACCATATCGCATGGCGATCCTGGCCACCGCACAAGCTGCGGCCCAGGCGCCGCGCGCACCCGCAAAAAAGAAAACGGCCCGCGAACGGGCCGTAGTTCCTCATGCCGCCGCGTTCAGCGGATCGGCCACGGGTACATCGCGCCGCCCTTGCTCCACAGCGCATTGGTGCCGCGTTGCAGGCCCAGCTTGCTGTCCTTGCCGACGTTGCGCTCGAACACTTCGCTGTAGTTGCCCACGGCCTTGATGGCGTTGTAGGCCCACTTTTCATCCAGGCCCATGTTCTTGCCGGCGCCCGGCGTCACGCCCAGGATGCGCGAGACGTTGGGGTTGTTGCTCTTGAGCATCTCGTCCACGTTCTTCTGGGTGATGCCGTATTCCTCGGCTTCCAGCAACGCGAACAGGGTCCAGCGCACGATGCCCAGCCAGTTCTCGTCGCCCTGGCGCACCATGGGGCCCAGCGGTTCCTTCGAGAAGCGTTCCGGCAGGATCTCGTAGTCGTCCGGCTTGGCGACCTGGGTGGCGCGCACGGCGGCCAGTTGCGAGGCGTCGTCGGTGAAGGCGTCGCAGCGGCCCGATTCGAACGCGCGCACGACCTCGGTGACCTTGTCGATCACGACCGGCTTGAATTCGATGTTGTTGGCGCGGAACCAGTCGGCCAGGTTGAGCTCGGTGGTGGTGCCCGGCTGCACGCAGACGGTGGCGCCGTTCAGTTCCTTGGCGCTTTTCACGCCCAGCTTCTTGTTCACCAGGATGCCCTGGCCGTCGTAGAAACTGGCAGCCACGGCAGACAGGCCCAGCGAGGTGTCGCGGGTCTGGGTCAGCGTGACGGTGCGCAGCAGCACGTCGACTTCGCCCGATTGCAGCGCGGTGAAGCGTTGCTGGGTCGACAGCGCCGTGCCCTTGAATTTGGTCGGATCACCGAACACCGCGGCGGCAACAGCGCGGCAGATGTCCACGTCCATGCCTTCCCATTCGCCCTTGCTGTTGGTGGCCGAGAACCCGGACACGCCGTCGGTCAGGCCGCATTGCACGTAGCCCTTTTTCTTCACAGCATCCAGCGTGGGGCCAGCCACCGCTGCCTGGGACGCACAAGCCAGGGCCAGGGCGCCGGCAGCCAACGAGATCAACCGCTTCATTATTGCTTCTCCTGAATTTAGGGCCTGTCAACGCTAAAAAGGAACCTCGCACAGGCCCTGGATGCCCGCGCCGGCCTGTAGGCCCGCTGCGGCTGAAACCGAGCCCATGCTTTGCGGGCCGGCCGCCAGATTACGCGATGTCCATGGCGTGAACAACGCGCAAACGCCTAGTGGAAACCCCAGGTGAAACCGTCCTGGAAACCTGGGTGAAGTCCGGTCACCGAACTTTATCCGTACCCCGATGCCCCAGTGGCCTCCCCCCTGCGTGCCATACTTTTTTCGCGCCTTGTCCGAAAGGCGGCGCGATCGACATTCCCACAAAAAACCGGCCGCGCCACAACAAAAACCCGGGCGCGCGCTGGTCCAAGGCCGACTCATGGAGGAGACAAATCCATGGCACAAGCAAGGAAACCGCAGCCCCAATGCCTTGCGGCAGGACATCGCCGCCACGCCCTCAAAACCCTGTTCTGCGCCGCGCTGGCCGCCTGCGGCCTGGCCACGGGCAGCGCCCACGCCGCCGACGACTGGCCCAGCAAGCCCATCAAGGTGATCGTGCCCTACACGCCGGGCGGATCCACCGACATCGTCACGCGCATCGTGATGGAAAAGCTCGGCCCGCGCCTGAAGCAGACCATCATTGTCGAGAACCGGCCGGGCGCCAACAGCAGCGTGGGCGCGGGCATCGCCGCCAAGGCCGACCCCGACGGCTACACCTTCCTGTCCATCCTGCCCGCGTTCATCATCAACTTCCACCTGTACAAGCTGCCCTACAAGCCCGACGACCTGACGCCGGTGGCGCAGATGGCCGACCTGCCCCTGTTCCTGTTCGTCTCGCAGGACCTGCCCGTGAACAGCGTGGCCGAACTGGTGGCCTATGCCCGCAAGCACCCGGACAAGCTCACCTACGCGTCCAGCGGCAACGGGTCCAGCGCCCACCTGACCGGCGCCGACTTCGCCCTGCAGAACAAGCTCACCATGACGCACGTGGCCTACAAGGGCAGCGCGCCGATCCTGACCGACCTGCTGGGCGGGCGGGTGTCGATGGTGTTCGATCCCATCCTGGTGCCGATGCAGTACGTGAAGCAGAACCGGTTGAAGGCGCTGGGCTTCACCGGCAAGGCGCGCTGGCCCACCGAGCCCGCCATCCCCACCATGGAAGAAGCCGGCATGCCGGGCTTTGTCACCGGGTCATGGGCCGGGCTGATGGCGCCGGCCAACACGCCCAAGCCGATCATCGACCGCATGGCGCGCGAGATCAGCGACATCGTGCAAGAGCCCGACGTACGGCAGAAATTCCTGGACGCCGGCTTTTTGCCGGCCAGCGGCACCAGCGACCAGTTCGCCCAGTTGATGAAGCAGGACTCCGCGCGCTACGCCGACATCATCAAGCAGGCGCACATCACGCTGGACTGAGCCGCCCCGCGGCGACGCATCCGCGGGGCGCGCCGGCAACTCGCGCCCCGCCCGACCCGAAGGCAACCATGATCGACAAGTTCATCGACACTCCCCACGCCGCGGTGGCCGGCATCCATGACGGCGCCACCGTGCTGGTCAGCGGCTTCGGCGGCGCCGGCATGCCTACCGAACTGCTGCACGCCCTGATCGACCAGGGCGCGCGCGACCTCACCGTGGTGAGCAACAACGCCGGCAACCGCGAAACCGGCCTGGCCGCCCTGATCAAGGCCGGCCGCGTGCGCAAGGTGATCTGCTCGTTTCCCAAGGCCTCGCATTCGTGGGTGTTCGACGACCTGTACCGCCAGGGCAGGATCGAACTCGAATGCGTGCCGCAAGGCACCATTGCCGAACGGCTGCGCGCCGCGGGCGCGGGGCTGGGCGGCTTCTTCACGCCCACGGCCTACGGCACCGAACTGGCCACCGGCAAGGAAACCCGCATCATCGACGGCCGCGGCTACGTGTTCGAGGCGCCGCTGCACGGCGACTTCGCGCTGGTCAAGGCCGACCAGGCCGACCGCTGGGGCAACCTCACCTACCGCAAAAGCGCGCGCAACTTCGGCCCCATCATGTGCATGGCCGCCAAGACCACCATCGTCCAGGTGCGCGCCAAGGCCGCGCTGGGCGAGCTGTCGCCCGAAGCCGTGGTGACGCCCGGCATCTTCGTCACGCGCGTCACCGAAGTGCCCGACGCCGTCTTTTCCAGCTAGGCCCCGCCCCCCTCAAGGATCCCGCACAATGCCTACCCCCCTGACCCGCGAGGCCATGGCGCGCCGCCTGGCCCGTGACATCCCCGACGGCAGCTACGTCAACCTGGGCATCGGCATGCCCGTGCTGGTGGCCGCCCATCTGCCCGCCGACCGCGAGATCGTGCTGCACAGCGAAAACGGCATCCTGGGCATGGGCCCGCCGCCCGCCGACGACGCCATCGACCTGGACCTGATCAACGCCGGCAAGCAACCGGTCACGCTGCTCGACGGCGGCGCGTACTTTCACCACGCCGACTCGTTCGCCATGATGCGCGGCGGCCACCTGGACCTCTGCGTCATGGGCGGCATGCAGGTCGCGGCCAACGGCGACCTGGCCAATTGGTCCCTCAACAAACCGGGCGAGGCGCCGGCCGTGGGCGGCGCCATGGACCTGGCCGTGGGCGCGCGCAGCGTGTTCATCATGATGGAGCACAACAGCAAGAACGGCGCGCCCAAGATCGTCGAACGCTGCACCTATCCCCTGACCGGCGCGGGCGTGGTGGACCGCATCTACACCGACCTGGCCGTCATCGACGTCACGCCGGACGGCCTGTGGGTCCGGGATATGATCGATGGCATGACCTTGACGGAACTGCAGGCGCGCACCGGCGCGCCGCTGCGCGCAGGCTGATGCTGCCCAACCTCCCCCCGCCCGGCTACGCCGCGCCGCTGGCCCCCGAAGACCACCCCGACCAGTTGCGGGGCGATCCCGACTACATGCTGACGCTGGCGCGCGGACTGCACGTGATCCGCGCGTTCGGCACGCGGCGCCATCCGCAGACCGCCGCCGAACTGGCGCGCCGCGCCAACCTGCCGCGCGCGGTGGTGCAGCGCTGCCTGCACACGCTGATGCTGCTGGGCATTGCCGAACAACATGGCCGCCAATACGTGCTGACCCCGCGCATCCTCGGCCTGGGCTATGCCTATTTTTCGTCGACGCCGTTCGTTTCGCTGGCCCAGCCGGTGCTGGAAGAACTCAGCGCCACCGTCAACGAGACCTGCGCGCTGGCCATCATGGAAGGCCATGAAATGCTGTACCTGGCGCGGTCCGAGGTGAACCGGCTGCTGGCCACGTCGATGGGGCTGGGCAGCCGTCTGCCGGCCTATTGCACGTCCATCGGGCGGGTGCTGCTGGCGCAATTGTCCGAGCCGGCGCTGGCGCGTTACTTCGCTGCCGTCGACCTGCAACCCTATACGGAATTCACGCTGGTCACCGAAGCGCGGCTGCGCGCCGAGCTGGAACGCATCCGCGAGCAGGACTACGCCGTGGTCGACCAGGAACTCGAACTGAACGTGCGCGCGATCTCGGTGCCGGTGCGCTCGGCCAGCGGCAAGGCCTGCGGCGCGGTGAACGTCAGCGTGAAGGCGGCACGGGTGCCGCTCGAACGCCTGACCGGCGAATTCCTGACGCCGATGCGGCAGGCGGTGGAACGGATCGGGGAATTCCTGGCGGCGTGAAGGACGGACCTTACAGGTCCACGGCGTGAAGGACGGCCCTTACAGGTCCGCGTGGGGAAAGACAGACCTTACAGGTCCGTCGTGTCCAGCGTGAACGCCGCCGCCGCGCGGCCGATGCGGTCGTTGACCGCGTGCCAGTCGTCGTTGGCAGGCGGGGCCTGCACGATGATGCGGGCAAAGCCCTGGCCGTCCAGGTCGCGCAGCAGCGCATACAGCGCCTGGGCGTAGCGCGTCGGGTCCGCCGGCACCTGCTGCCATTGCATTCGGGCATCCAGCCCCGCGGGCGGCGGCGCATAGGCCACCACCACGACCTTGCCCGCCGGCAGGCCACGGCCTTGCAGCACGGCCTGCAAGCGCGCATCGGAGGCCAGTTCCAGCGCGGTGCGCGGCGCGTAATGCGCCTTCAGCGTACCCGACGCGCGTGGGGCCGCGGCGTCCGGCGCGAATACCTGCACGCCCAGCACCGCTTCGATCTGCGCGGCGCTGATGTGCCCCGGGCGCAGCAGCACCGGGCCCGCGCCACGATCCAGCCGCGACAGGTCCAGGATGGTGGATTCGATGCCGACGTCGGACGCGCCGCCTTCCAGCACCGGCATGCCGGCGGCGACCTCGTCGGGGAATTCGCTTGTCACGTGGTCGGCGCGGGTCGGCGAGACCTGGCCGAACTTATTGGCCGACGGCGCGGCCACGCCGCCCTGCCCGTTCGGCTTGCCGGCCGCGAACGCCGCCAGCAGCGCCTGGGCCACCGGATGCGAGGGGCAGCGGATGCCGATGCTGTCCTGGCCGCCGCTGACCGTATCGGCGATGTGCGGCGCGCGCTTGAGGATCAGCGTCAGCGGACCGGGCCAGAAAGCGTCGATCAGCAGGCGGGCTTCGGGTGGCACCTCGGACACCCAGTACGACAGGTCGCCCTGCGGCGCGATATGCACGATGACCGGGTGGTTCGACGGCCGGCCCTTGGCGGCGTAGATCTTGCCCACGGCCTGCGGGTTCTCGGCGTCCGCCCCCAGGCCGTAGACGGTCTCGGTGGGAAATGCCACCAGCTCGCCGTCCAGCAGGCGCTGGGCGGCGGCGGCGATGTCCTGGGCGCTGGCGGAAGAGGACGGCTGGGCAGGCATCGCGTTACTCGGGCGCTTGCATGCCCAGCGCGGCGGCCACGCGCGCGGCGTCGGCCTGCGCTTCGCGCAAGCTGGCCGCCACGATGGTGACGTGGCCCATCTTGCGGCCACGGCGCGCTTCGCGCTTGCCGTACAGGTGCAGCTTGGCGGAGGGCACGGCCAGCGCGGCGGCCCAGTCGGGTTCGCGCTGCGCCTCGCCGGTGGCCGACGGATACCAGATGTCGCCCAGGAGGTTCAGCATCACGGCCGGCGCCAGCAGGTCGGTGCTGCCCAGCGGCAGGCCGGCCATGGCGCGCGCCTGCTGCTCGAACTGGCTGGTGACGCAGGCGTCCATGGTGTAGTGGCCGCTGTTGTGCGGACGCGGCGCGATCTCGTTGACGATCAGGCTGCCGTCCTGCAACACGAAGAATTCCACGCACAGGACGCCGTGATAGCCCAGGCCCTGCGCGATGGCCTGCGCGGCCTCGGTGGCACGCGCCTGGCGTTCGGCGTGGGCGGCATCCTGCTTGACCGGCGCCGCGGTGGACACGGCCAGGATGCCGTCGCGGTGCACGTTGCGGGCCACCGGGAACACCACGCTCGCGCCATCGAAACCGCGCGCGATGACGACCGAGATCTCGTAGTCCAGCGGCATCAGCGCTTCGAGCACGCAGGCCACGCCGCCGAACTCGGCGAAGGCGGCCAGCGCGGCTTCGCGCGTGTCGATGCGGGCCTGGCCCTTGCCGTCGTAGCCCAGCCGGGCCACCTTGAGGATGCCCGGGAACAACGCATCGGGCGCGGCGCGCAGATCGGCTTCGCTGCGGATGGCCGCGTGCGGCGCGACTGAAATGCCCTGGCCGGCGATGAAGCTTTTTTCGGAAATGCGGTCCTGCACGATCGCCACCGCGTCGGCGGCCGGGCTGACGCGGCAACGCGTGGCCAGCGCGCGCAGGCTGTCGGCCGGCACGTTCTCGAATTCGGTGGTGACGGCCTGACAGGTGCTCGCCAGGCGCTCCAGGCCGGCCTCGTCGTCGTAGGCGGCCTGGATGTGCAGGTCCGCCACCATGCCCGCGGGGCATTCGGCGGCCGGGTCCAGCACCGCGACCTTGTAGCCCAGGCTTTGCGCCGCGTGGCAGAACATGCGGCCCAGCTGGCCGCCGCCGAGCAGGCCCAGCCAGCCGCCGGGCGCGATGGAGAAAGCAGTCGATTGCGTCATACGGATCAAGCCTCGGGCGGAACCTTCATGTCACGGGCGGCCTGCGTCTGGCGTGCGCGGAACGCCACCAGCTTCTTGTGCAGGCCCGCGTCCGTGCCCGCCAGCGTGGCGATCAGGTGCAGCGCGGCATTGGCAGCGCCGGCCTCGCCGATGGCGAAGGTGGCAACCGGCACGCCCTTGGGCATCTGCACGATGGACAAGAGCGAGTCTTCGCCGCGCAGGTACTTGGACGGCACCGGCACGCCGAACACCGGCACTTCGGTCAGCGCCGCCATCATGCCCGGCAGGTGGGCCGCGCCGCCGGCGCCGGCGATGATGCCGCGCAGGCCGCGCTCGAACGCCGCGGCGCCGTATTCGGCCATGTCCTGCGGCATGCGGTGCGCGGAGATCACGCGGGCTTCATAGGCCACGCCGAAATCTTCCAGCATGGTGACGGCGTGCTTCATGACCTCCCAATCGCTGGAAGAACCCATAATCACGCCCACCACGGGGGTGGCGTCTGCCGCTGCGGAAGTCTTGGCTGTCATAACCGATGTCGAGTAGTTGGATGGCCGCGGCGAAACCGCGAAACCCGGTATTTTACCCGGCGTCGGCGGCACCCCTACGACGGGTCGGCGGAACCCAGCCAGAGATAGCCGGTGGGGTTGTCCGGGCAGGGCCCGAAACCGCATTGCAACGTGGTGCTGCCCAGGTTGCCCAGCACCATGATGAAAAACAGGGCCATGACCACCACGCCCAGCGCCGAGACCGGCCGCTTGATCACGTTGTCGCCCCACTTGCGGTCGGCCGACAGCATCACCACGCAGAAAACGATCAGCGCGACAAAGGCAATGAAGCCCCACGTGTAGAAATGCAGGCCCAGCAGCGTCGTGCCGTAGCCCGGGTCGCCCGGCGCGATGTGCAGCAGCACCTGGCGCCCCGAGGCCACCATGCCGCCCAGCGAGGCCGCGATCGTCATGGCGTAGTGCATGGGCGATGGCCCCAGCCGCAGGTTCAGCAGCAGGCCGACCCCGGCCAGCATCAAGGCCACCCGTTGCAGCAGGCACAGCGGGCACGGCAGCTCGTCGTAGGCGAACTGCCAGGCGAATGCCAGGCCCAGGATGGCGGTCACGCCCAGCAGGGCCAGGCCGTTGAGGATGCGCGAACCGCGCGCGGGATTGCGGGAGAAAATCATGGCGCGGCCCTAGAGCGACAGCGCCAGCGGGCTGGTCATGTGGAACTGGCACCAGGCGGCGAAGACCAGCAGGGTGATCAGCCAGAACGCCACGCAAGGACGGCGCTTGCCGAGCATGCCGAACCACACCGCGACCAATCCGGTCAGGAAAGGCAACATCATTATCATGCGCAGCTCCTTTCTACGACCGGGGGGCAATGCGCCCTTGCGGCGGCTGCGGGCCGCGCCCGGCAAGTTGGCAGAGGGAAGCCGAGCGGCCTCGCCGACGGTCTCCGGGTGCAATGTGCCGGCGAGTATAGCGTAACAATAAGCAATAATTCTTAGCGAAAAGCAGGGATTTCCCTGAGCCGCCAGCCATCCCGGACAAAAAGAAACCCGCCCAAAACGCGGGCGGGTTGCGGGGTGACCGGCGCGGTCGCGAGATCAGGCGATCAGGCGATCCAGCGCTTCGCGGTACTTGGCGGCGGTCTTTTCCAGTACGTCCTGGGGCAGGCGCGGCGCAGGCGGCGTCTTGTCCCAGGGTTGCGTTTCAAGCCAGTCGCGCACGAACTGCTTGTCGAACGACGGCGGGCTGATGCCCACGCGGTAGCCGTCGGCGGGCCAGAAGCGCGAGGAATCCGGGGTCAGCACTTCGTCCATCAGGTAGAGCGTGCCATCGTCGTCCAGGCCGAATTCGAACTTGGTGTCGGCGATGATGATGCCCTTGGTGGCGGCGAACCTGGCGGCCTCGGCATACAGCTTGAGCGTGACGTCGCGGATGCGTTCGGCCATTTCCTCGCCGACTTCCTTGACCACGTGGGCGAAGTCGACGTTTTCGTCGTGCATGCCGAATTCGGCCTTGGCCGCGGGCGTGAAGATCGGCTCGGGCAGCTGGCTGGCCTGTTGCAGGCCGGCGGGCAGCTTGATGCCGCAGACGGCGCCGGTGGCCTGGTAGTCCTTCCAGCCGGAACCGATCAGGTAGCCGCGGGCCACCGCTTCGACCAGGATGGGCTTCAGACGCTTGACCACCACGGCGCGGCCGCGCACCTGGTCGATTTCGTCGGGCGCCACCACGTCTTCGGGCTTCACGCCGGTGGAGTGGTTCGGCAGGATGTGGGCCAGCTTCTGCAGCCAGAACTCGGTCAGCTCGGTCAGCACCTGCCCCTTGCCGGGGATGGGATCGTCGAGGATGACGTCGAACGCCGAGATGCGGTCCGAGGCGACGATCAGCAGCTTGTCGTCGCCCACGGCGTACATGTCGCGGACCTTACCGCGGCCCAGCAGCGGCAGGGACGTGATGCTGGATTGATGCAAAGCAGAAGTCACGGGAAAAATGGCCTATGGCAAAAATGAGGGCGCAAGAAAGCGCATAGGTTACTGCAAATAGGTCCGTCTTGCCGGGTGGCGGACCCCGGGTTAGTCTGGCTGCATTCCAAATAATGCGCCGGCCGCGAACGCGCGTCACGACGCTCCCTTTTCACCTGGAGGAGACAAAGTCGTATGCAGGAAGCATCCTTGAAACGCGCGTCCCACGCCGACGCGCAGGTTCACCTGACCGGCGGCTGCCAGTGCGGCGCCGTACGCTACGCAGTGACCGACGAGCCCATCATGGCCGCCACCTGTCATTGCCGCGATTGCCAGTATTCCAGCGGCGGCGCGCCGGCCCACGCGCTGATCTTCCCGGCCGGCTCCGTCACCCTCTTGCGCGGCCAGGCGCGCGAACACCGCTACAAGAGCGATTCCGGCCACATCGTGATGCGCAGCTTCTGTCCGGACTGTGGCACGCCGCTGTTCGGCGGCTCCGACAGCACGACGTACGAAGTGGTGCGGGCCGGTTCGCTGGACGATCCCGAGGCCTTCCACACCCGCGTCAGCCTCTGGACCGATTCGGCCCCGTCCTGGCACCACGTGGACAAGTCGGTGCCGCACTTTCCCAAGAACGGGCCGCCCGCCTGAGGCGACGCGCAAGAAAAAGGCGGGCCCACCCGGGGCCCGCCTTTTTTCGCCTGACAGCCCGCCCGGCGGCCGCCCCAGGAGGCGGGACCGGGCCAGCGGCTTACTGCACCACTTGGGCGAGCTTGCCCGAGGCGTACTGGGCGGCGATCTCGGTCAGCGGCAGCGCCTTGATCTTGCTGGCGTTGCCGGCGGTGCCGAATTCCGTGTAGCGAGCCACACAGATCGCCTTGGCGGCGGCGCGGGCCGGCTTCAGGTATTCGCGCGGGTCGAACTTTTCGGGGTTCTCGGCAAAGAAGCGGCGGATCGCGCCGGTCATGGCCAGACGGATATCGGTGTCGATATTGATCTTGCGCACGCCGTACTTGATGGCTTCCTGGATTTCCTCGACGGGCACGCCGTAGGTTTCCTTCATGTTGCCGCCGAATTCACGGATCTCGGCCAGCAGTTCCTGCGGCACGCTGGAGCTGCCGTGCATCACCAGGTGGGTGTTGGGCAGGCGGGCGTGGATTTCCTTGATGCGGGCGATCGACAGGATGTCGCCGGTGGGCTTGCGCGTGAACTTGTAGGCGCCGTGGCTGGTGCCGATGGCGATCGCCAGGGCGTCCAGCTGGGTGCGGCGCACGAAGTCGGCGGCTTGTTCCGGGTCGGTCAGCAGCTGGTCCATGGTCAGCTTGCCGTCGGCGCCGTGGCCGTCTTCCTTGTCGCCTTCCATGGTTTCGAGCGAGCCCAGGCAGCCCAGTTCGCCTTCGACGGTGACGCCCAGCTTGTGGGCGATGTCGACGACCTTCTTGGTGACGTCGACGTTGTAGTCGTAGTCGGCGATGGTCTTGCCGTCTTCTTTCAGGGAACCGTCCATCATGACGCTGGAGAAGCCCAGGTCGATGGCGCCTTGGCAGACCTTGGGCGACTGGCCGTGATCCTGGTGCATGACCACGGGGATGTGCGGGTAGGACTCAACGGCGGCCTGGATCAGGTGCTTCAGGAAGCCTTCGCCGGCATATTTGCGGGCGCCGGCCGAAGCCTGCATGATCACCGGGCTGTCGGTCTCCGCCGCGGCTTCCATGATGGCCTGGACCTGTTCCAGGTTATTGACGTTGAAAGCCGGAATGCCGTAGCCGTGCTCGGCGGCGTGGTCGAGCAACTGGCGCATGGAGACTAGGGCCATGAGTGGTCCTCCTTAGGTACTGTGGATTGAAAGATGGTTGAAATCGAGCCGAATGGCGAGATTTTACGGGGGAATCGAAGAAAGGTCTTGAAACGGCCGGTATCCCTATCCACCAGGACTAAACCGGCCGTCTGACTGGGCCGCCCGCCGACCCGCCCTAGGGGCGGCCGGCGTGCGGCACGTCCACCTGGGTCATCAGGATCCTCCCTTCGGGCTTGGCCCGGCGGTTGGCCTCGATGAAGTCGGGCGCGGCCGCCATGAACAGCGTCTTGCCGTCCGGGCCGCCCAGCGCGGCGGCGAAGATGCCGAACTCGCCGGTATCGATCTGTTCCAGGATCTTGCCGCCGCGCGCCAGCCGCACGATGCGCTTGCCGATGGCGTCGGCCACCCACAGGGCGCCCTCCGCATCCAGCGCGCCGCCGTCCGGCCCGATGGCCGAGGCTTCGATCAGCACCGACAGGTCATTGGAGTCGGGCAAGGCGCCGAAATGGGCCCAGTCGCGCCGTGGCCCCAGGGCGCCATGGGGCAGGATGTCGAATTCCGAGATGCGGTTGCCGAAGGTTTCGTTGACGATCAGGGTCTTGCCGTCGGGCGTGATGAACGAGCCATTGGGAAACCACAGCCCGTCGGCCACCACCTGGGCAACGCCGTCCGTGTCCACCCGCACCAGCGTGGTGGTGGCGAAAGGCTCGCCGGCCATCAGGTCGAAGCCGAAGTTGCCCACGTAGGCCCGGCCCTGGTCGTCCACCACCAGGTCGTTGATGGGGCCGCCCGTCAGGGCGGACAGGTCGGCATGCTGCGACAACGTGCCGTCCGCTTCGCGGCGCAGGAGCTTGCGGTCTTTCATGGACGAGATCAGCAGGCGCCCGTCGGGCAGCCAGCCCAGGCCGGAGGGCTGCTGCAGGACCCGGCAGATGACCTCGACGCGCCCTTGCAGGTCCACGGCGATCACCTGGCCGGTGTAGAAGTCCGACGCCCACAAGCGCCCGTCATGCCAGCGCAGGCCCTCCAGGTAGGTGTACCCGGACGCCAGGACGGACAATTCGCGTTTCGGCATAGCTCTGTCTCCTATATAGGCGGGGGCCTGGATGACCTCCCACCGGGCCGACCCTTGACCCGGGCAGCCCATGTTCTTGTCAGCGGCCCGCCGGCTGGCGGCGGCCCTCGGGGTGCGGTCATTTTGGCATGTCCGGCGGCCCCGCTTCGATTGTGCCGATCCGTCCCCAACCTGACAACTAACTGTCAGGTTCGCGGCGTTAACATCGCGGCCCAAAGGGTTAACCCGTGCCGCTCCGGGCGCCCTCCGGCATATCCGTCATTGGACCGATTCGCCCCGCCCCGTGCCGGCGGGTAAGGCCCCCGGCCGACCGATAGGGTCCCTGTTTTCCGTTTTTTGAAGATGAATACTAAGAAGCTGACGCGTTACATCGGCATCGCCATGGTGCTGGGCGTCGTGGTGGGTTATTTCTGCAACAAGTACGCGCAGAACGCGCAAGAGGCCAAGGACATCGCCTCGTACTTCAGCCTGATCACGGACATCTTCCTGCGCATGATCAAGATGATCATCGCGCCCCTGGTCTTCGCCACCCTGGTGTCGGGCCTGGCCAGCATGAGCGACGCCAGCGCCGTGGGCCGCATCGGCCTGCGCGCCATGTTCTGGTTCATCGCCGCCTCGGCCATCTCGCTGTTGCTGGGCCTGGCGCTGGTCAACATCTTCCAGCCCGGCGCGCACATGAACCTGGCGCTGCCGGACGCGGCCGCCACCGCCGGCCTGAAAACGGGCGACTTCACGCTGAAGGCGTTCATTGCCCACGTGTTCCCCAAGAGCATCGCCGAAGCCATGGCGAACAACGAAATCCTGCAGATCCTGGTGTTCTCGCTGTTCTTCGGCGCGGCGCTGTCGTTCGTTCGCGGCAAGGGCCACAACACGATCTACAACATGATCGACGAGCTGGCCAAGATCATGTTCCGCGTGACCGACTACGTCATGCGCTTCGCGCCCCTGGGCGTGTTCGCCGCCATGGCCGCCGCCATCACCACCGAAGGCCTGGGCGTGCTGGTCAGCTACGGCAAGCTGATCGGCGAGTTCTACCTGGGCCTGGCGCTGCTGTGGGCCATCCTGTTTGCCGTGGGCTACCTCTTCCTGGGCAAGTCCACCTTCCGCCTGGGCGGGCTGATCAAGGAACCGACCCTGCTCGCGTTTTCCACCGCCAGCAGCGAATCGGCCTACCCCAAGACGATCGAAGCGCTGGAGCGTTTCGGCGTGTCCAAGCGCATTTCGGGCTTCGTGCTGCCGCTGGGCTATTCGTTCAACCTGGACGGCTCGATGATGTACCAGTCGTTCGCCGTGCTGTTCATCGCGCAGGCCTACAACATCGAAATGACCTTCTCGCAGCAGCTCACCCTGCTGCTGGTGCTGATGGTGACCAGCAAGGGCATGGCCGGCGTGGCGCGTGCCTCGCTGGTGGTGGTGGCAGCCACGCTGCCGATGTTCCACCTGCCCGAGGCCGGCCTGCTGCTGATCATGGGCATCGACCAGTTCTTCGACATGGGCCGCACGGCCACCAACGTGGTCGGCAACAGCCTGGCCACCGCCGTCATCGCCAAGATGGAAGGCAACGAGGAAGACCTGGCGCCCAAGGCCGATGTCGGTCAACCGCTGACGGACGCCTCGCAACCGGCCCGGGCCGCCACGCGCGACGCTTGATGGCGAGGCGTCGCACTGACGCATTGCTGAATTCCAAAGCGGGCCCCGCATTCTGTTGCGGGGCCTTTTTTTGCTGCCCGCCCCGCCTTGACCTGGTTGCGCGACCGGCGCAACATAAAAGCCCCCTGGCCCCTTACGGGCGCCGCGCCTGGCCGCTGCGCCCATTGCAAACGCCATGAAACTCCCACGCTTGCGCACCGCGCTCGCCGCGGCGGCGCTGATGGCCGCGCTGCCCAGCGCGCATGCCTGGACCCGCATCTCGTGCGATCTGTCCGGCACCGTCGTCAACCTGCCCGTCACCATGCGCCAGTACCGCACCGATGGCACCGAGCTATCGAAAGTGCTGTTCCAGTTGAAGGTCAAGGCGGCGGACATTCCCGACGGCGCGCGCGCCGATACCGACTGCACGGAATTCGTCGGTCGACAGGTCGACGTGGCGCTGGACAATGTCGATGCGTCGGCGGTGCGCCGCGGCAAGCCCGTCAAGCTGCTCTACCGCTATGACGAGTCGCTGGGCGAGGCCCGCGCGACCCGCTACGAACTCATGCCCTGAGCGCCCAGGCGGCGCGCGAACACACCGCCGATGCAGAAGCGCCCCGCTGGGCGGGGCGCTTCTGGCGTGGGATCAGTCGTTGACCGAACACGAGACGGGCGAACCGTCTTCGAATTCCACATCGTAGGTGTGGACCGGGTCCCAGGGCAGCGTGAACCAGAGTTCATAACCGTCGCCGTCTTCGTCGAACAGCCACAGCGCGCGCAGCACGGCCTTCTCGGCCATGGCTTCGGCGGTTTCTTCGGCCAGCAGCTGGTCGTCTTCGATGCCCAGCTTCTTGTAGTGTTCGTACGAGTAGTTGTCGAGCAGGAACTCGGCGGCGGCCAGGACGTGGTCATCGAGGTTGTCGATGATGGCCTTGACCACTTTCGAGGCGCCGCTGTCAGGTTCTTCGCCGTCGGTCTGGATCATCACGTGGATGGGCGGGCGGCTGCCGCCCACGGGCACGTTTTCCGCGGCCCAGAGATCGGGTTCTTCGGGGTCTTGGTTGAAATTGAATCGTGCCATCGCGCGCTCCGGAAAAAAGGGAAGACGGACCCCGCAAGCCGGGGCCGCCTCGTCATCCACCCATTTAACCAGATGCGCGCGGCCCCCGCTTGCCCGGTAGCGATGTTTTTGCCCGCCGGGCCTTGCGCGGGCGCAAAAAAAAGGCGCGCGCCCGGGCGGCGGGACGATCAGGCGGCCACCAGCCCGCGCGGTTCGACGGCCGGCATCGCCGGCCTGGTCGCGGGGTAGTGGGCCGAAAACACCAATCGGCCGGCGCTCCAGGCATGGCTGATGAGCGGCAGCGTGCCCACCTGCGCCACGGCCACCAGGTCAGCGCGCAACCCCACCGCGATGCGGCCACGGTCGGACAACCCGCAGGCGTCGGCCGGATTGGCCGTCACCAGGGCCATGGCCTGCGGCAGCGTCAGATCGGTCTGCGCAGCCACCGCGAAGGCCGCGGCGATCAGCGTGGACGGCTGGTAGTCCGAGCACAGGCAGCTGGCCACGCCCGCGCGGATGGCATCGATGGCCCGCATCGAACCGCTCTGGCTCTTGCCGCGCAGCACGTTGGGCGCGCCCAGGATGGTGGGCAGGCCGCAAGACACCGCGGCGCGCGCCGTGTCCAGCGTGATCGGGAATTCGCTCATCGCCACGCCCAGGTTGCGCATGGTCGCGATGCGGTGGATCGAATCGTCGTCGTGGCTGGCCGTGGGGATGCCCAGGCCGTGCGCATGCGCCAGCAACGTTTCCACCCGCTGCACCGCGCCATCCTTCGAGCGCGTCTTGGCGCGGGCGGCCTCTTCGGCCTGCTCGCGGCTCATGGCGTGGTTGCCGATCATGTATTGCAGGTAGGACTCCAGCGTCTTGAACTGGCCCTGCCCCGGCGAATGGTCCATCACCGACAGCAGGTCCACCGCGCCCTCGTCCATCAGCGCCTGCAACACCGGCAACGAGGTCGCGTCGGTGACTTCGTAGCGGCAATGCACGCGGTTGTCGACCAGGCTGTGCGAGCGGAACGCACGCACACTGCGTACCACCTGGGCGGCGGTTTCGTTGTTGCGCACGCCCGACTCGCTGTTGGCGAACGACAGTGCATGGAAGGGCGTCGTGATGCCCGCCGCGGCGTTGCGGCGGTCCACCTGGGCCACCGCGAAATCCAGCGGAAAAAGCACTTTCGAGCGCGGCTCGGCCTCTTTTTCGATGGCGTCGCAGTGCAAGTCGATCAGGCCTGGCACCAGCGTCTGGCCGCGCAGGTCGATTTCCTGGTCGGCGCGGGCGCCGTCGGGGGCGATCGCCACGATCACCCCATCATCGATCAACACGGCGCTGTCTTCCAGCACGCGGTCCGGCAGCACGACGCGGGCGTGGGTCAGGTAGATGCTTTGCATGGGGTCACTCCACTTCGACGGCGGCCTGCGCGGGGCGCAGGGCCAGGACCTGGGTCGCCACGGCATCGCGCACTTCGGCGTCGTGGAAGATGCCGAGCAGGCAGCGTCCGGCGGCGCGCGCTTCGCGGATCAGCTCGACCACCACGGCGCGGTTGTCGGCATCCAGCGAGGCCGTCGGCTCGTCCAGCAGCAGGATGGGGTGCCGCGCAATGAAGCCGCGGGCGATGTTGACCCGCTGCTGCTCGCCGCCCGAGAACGTGGCCGGCGCCAGGCCCCACAGGCGGGACGGCACGTTCAGGCGCCGCAGCATGGTGCCGGCGCGGGCGCGGGCTTCTTCGGCATCGGTGCCGGCCATGCGCAGCGGCTCGGCCACCACGTCCAGCGCCGACACGCGCGGAATCACCCGCAGGAACTGGCTGACGTAGCCGATGACATCGCGCCGCAGCGCCAGGATGCGCTGTTCGGGCGCGCCGACCAGTTCCACCCAGTCGTTGCCGGCGCGCACGCGGATGCTGCCTTCGGTGGCCAGGTAGTTGCCATACAGGCAGCGCAGCAAGGTGCTCTTGCCGGTGCCCGACGGGCCGGCCAGCACCAGGCAGTCGCCGGCGGCGGCGTCGAAGTCCACCGCGTCCAGCACCGGCAGGCGAATGCCGCCCTGGTTGTGCAGGGTGAACATCTTTCCGAGGCCCCGCACCTCGATCATGGGAGTCGCTACAGTCATGGTCAGCTCTGCAAAATGGAAGACACCAGCAACTGGGTGTAGGGGTGCTGCGGGTCGTCGAGAATCTGGTCGGTCAGGCCGCTTTCCACCACCTCGCCGCCGCGCATGACCAGCGTGCGGTGCGCCAAGAGGCGCGCCACCGCCAGGTCGTGGGTCACCACGATCGCGGCCAGGCCCAGGTCGGTCACCAGCTGGCGCAGCAGGTCCAGCAAGCGCGCTTGCACCGAGACGTCCAGCGAGGCGGTCGGCTCGTCCATGAAGACCAGGCGCGGATGCGTCACCAGGTTGCGGGCGATCTGCAGGCGCTGCTGCATGCCGCCCGAAAACGCGGCCGGCGCATCGTCCAGGCGGCCGGCGTCGATTTCCATCTTTTCCAGCCAGTTGCCCGCGGCCTGGCGCAATTCGCCGTAGTGGCGGTCGCCCACCGCCATCAGCCGTTCGGCGATGTTGGCGCCCGCGCTGACCTGCATGCGCAGGCCGTCACGCGCGTTCTGGCGCACGAAACCCCAGTCGGTGCGCGACAACAGGCGCAGGCGCGCCCCCTGCAACCCGGCCAGGTCCGTAAAACCCTGGTCGCGGGTGTCGTACCAGACGCTGCCCGAGTCGGGCGAGGTCTGGTACGACACGGCCGACAGCAAGGTGCTCTTGCCCGAGCCAGACTCGCCCACCACGCACAGCACTTCGCCCGGAAACAGGTCGAAACTGACGTTGCGGCAGCCGTGCACGCCATCCCAGGTGCGCGTCATGTCGCGCACGGAAAGCAAAGGTTGGGCGTTCATGCGGTGGCCTCTTTCGGGTGTTGCTGCGCCTGGCGGTCGTTGCAGTATTCGGTATCGGAGCAGACGAAGCGGCGCGTGCCGGCATCGTCCAGGATGATCTCGTCCAGGAAGCTGTCGCGCGAGCCGCACACGTCGCAGCATTCCGACCACTTCTCGACGGTGAAGGGATGGTCTTCGAAATCCAGGCTCTCGACCCGCGTGTACGGCGGCACGGCGTACACGCGCTTTTCGCGGCCGGCGCCGAACAGCATCAGCGCGGGGCTGTTGTCCAGCTTGGGGTTGTCGAACTTGGGGATCGGCGACGGCCGCATCATGTAGCGGTCGTTGACGATGACGGGGTAGTCGTAGGTGGTGGCGATGTGGCCGTGCTGCGCGATGTCTTCGTACAGCTTGACGTGCATGCCGCCGTATTCGGCCAACGCATGCATGGTGCGGGTTTCGGTTTCGCTCGGCTCCAGCCAGCGCAGCGGCTCGGGAATCGGCACCTGGAACACCATGATCTGCCCGGCCGCCAGCGGCGTTTCGGGAATGCGGTGGCGAGTCTGCACGATGCTGGCGTCGCGGGTGGATTCGGTGGTGGCCACGCCGGTCACCCGGCCGAAGAAGCGGCGGATGTTGATGGCATTGGTGGTGTCGTCCGAGCCCTGGTCGATGACCTTGAGCACGTCGCCCTGGCCGATGATGGCCGCGGTGACCTGGATGCCACCCGTGCCCCAGCCGTAAGGCAGCGGCATCTCGCGGCTGCCGAACGGCACCTGGTAGCCCGGAATGGCCACGGCCTTGAGCAGCGCACGGCGCAGCATGCGCTTGGTGGATTCGTCCAGGTAGGCGAAGTTGTAGTGGTCGTCGCGTTCGACGGTGGCGGCGGAAAGGGGGGAAGCATTCATGGGGCGACGGCCTCGTCCAGCTGGCGGGTGGTGTCAGGGGTAGACGCGAGGCTCGAGACGGGTCCAGGCCCGGAGCCGGGCGCGGCACGCTCGGCGCGCAGGCGCCGCAACAACTCCAGGTTGGCCTGGAAGTCGACGTAGTGCGGCAGCTTCAAGTGCTGCACGAAACCGGAGGCCTCGACGTTGTCGCTGTGATACAGCACGAACTCGTGGTCGTTGGCCGGCGAATCGGCGCGTTCGCCCAGTTCCTGCGCCTTCAGGGCGCGGTCCACCAGCGCCATCGACATGGCCTTGCGCTCGCCGTAGCCAAAGGTCAGGCCGTAGCCGCGCGTGAACTTGGGGCCTTCTTCGCCGTTGCCGGCGAACTGGCTGACCATCTGGCATTCGGTGATCTCGATTTCGCCCACGGTGACGGCAAAGCCCAGCTCCTCGATGTGCATCTCGACCTCCAGGAAGCCATACCGGATTTCGGCGGCGAAGGGGTGGGTATTGCCGTAGCCGCGCTGCGTGGAATAGCCCATCGACAGCAGGAAACCTTCGTCGGCGCGCGCCAGGTTCTGCAGGCGCGCGGCGCGCGAGGCCGGAAAGTCCAGCGGCTGGCGGGTCAGGTCGAAGGGTTCGGGATCGCCTTCGGGAACCGCTTCGGCATCGATCAGGTCGTCGTGCGCCAGCAGGTCGGTCACGCGCGGCATGGCGCTGTCCAGCGGCTCGTCGCCCGCCGGCAAGGCGTCTGCGTGGCGCTCGGCTTCCAACGAAAAATCCAGCAGGCGCTGGGTGTAGTCGTAGGTCGGGCCCAGGATCTGGCCGCCGGGCACGTCCTTGAAGGTGGAAGAAATGCGGCGTTGCAGGCGCATGCGGCCCGTGTCGATCGGCTGCGTATAGCCATAGCGCGACAGGGTCGTGCGGTAGGCGCGCAACAGGAACACGGCTTCGATCACGTCGCCCGCGGCCTGCTTGAGCGCCAGCGCCGCCAGTTGCGGATCGTAGAGCGAGCCCTCGGCCATCACGCGCGACACCGCCAGCGGCATCTGTTCGCGGATCTGCTCCAGGCTGAGCTCGGGCACGGCGCGGTCGCCGCGCCGGTAGTCGTCCAGCATGCGATAGGAATTGAGGATGGCGCGTTCGCCCCCTTTGACGGCCACGTACATGTCAGTTCTCCACGCGCGTGCTGCGAGGCAGCGCGCACAGTTGCCGCCCGTGCGTCAGGAAGACGTCGACGCCCAGCGGAAAACGTTGATGGTTCAGGCGCCATTCGCGCCAGAAACCGTCGGGCAGCCCGGCGGCGCGCAGCGCCTGGCGGGTCTGGATGCCGGGGCCGGTCAGCGTGACTTCGGCACCCGATTCCAGCGATTCGACTTCGATCAGCAGCGTGGTCGACAGGTCGGGATACGCCGGGTCGCCGGGATGGCAGGCCGACAGGGCCGGCGCCGCACACCCCGCCGGCACGCAGGCAAAGCGCGCCAGCGACGGCGACGGCACGAGCGGGCAGGCGCAATGAAAGCGCAGGAAATCCAGCACGCCGCTATCGATGCCGTCGGGCAGCCACAGCGGCGTGTCGACGTCGACCAGCGTCAGGAGCAGCGCGGCCAATGCGGGCGACAACCCGGCGGGCACGCCGCTGGTGGCAGCCGTTTCGACGACGCGGCCGGGATGCGCCATGGCATCCAGCGCCGTGCGGAAAGTGGCCTGCGCGTCATTCACCGGGTCCGCAAAACCCGGCAGCAGTTTGCGGCTGGCGGCCGACGCGTTCGTGATGTGTTGCTGCATGTCAGTCCTCGCCTCGCACCATCGTGAAGAATTCGACCTTGGTCTGCGCGGCCACGCGCGCCTGGCGCTCGACGCGTTCGGCGCGTTCGCGCGCCAGCGGCCCGATCAGCTGGGCTTGCACCGTGTCGTGCCAGTCGGGCAGTTGCAGCAGGGCGTCGGCCACGGCGGCCTGTTCGGCGTGGCGCAGCGATCGGCCCTGCACGTAGGCAATGCCGACCACGCCGTTGTCCAGGCTGACGGCGCAACGCGTGACCGTCATTTCGCCCAGGTTGAAACGCCCGCCGGTGCCGCCGCTGCGGGCGCGCACCATGGCCATGCCGGTCTGCGCCGGGCGCAGCATCTGGTGCGACGGCAGCCCGCCCAGCGCACCGAAGGCCCCGTCCAGCATGGCCGGATCGGCCAACGCCAGCACCCGCATCCAGGCAGCCCGCTGCGCGTTGGTCTCGCCTTGCGCTGTGTGTCGATGATCCATTATTTCCTCTAAACGTCTAGACGACCGGATGGAGTATGATCGCGTTCAGAACGAAGTTCAACAGCCTGGCGTGAATTTTTGATGACAGTTGCGGCGGGGACGCATCGCCTATCCCGCGCCCGCCGCTTGGTGCACAATCACAGCCATTCTTGATGAAGCTGATATGACAGCGCGAGCACATCCCATGGTTGAAAGAGGTTCCGGCATTGCCGTGTGGCGGCAGATTGGCGAGTCACTGGCGGACGACATCCGCAACAAGCTCTATACGGCGGGCGAACAACTGCCGTCCGAGCCCGAACTGGCCGCCAAGTTTTCCGTCAACCGCCACACCATCCGGCGCGCCATGGGCGAACTGGAACAAAGCGGCCTGGTGCGCATCGAACAGGGCCGCGGCACCTTCGTGCAGGAACACGCCATCGACTACGCGATCGGCAAGCGCACCCGCTTTTCGGAAAACCTGCGCAGCCAGGGCGTGCTGGGCCACCTGGAAACCCTGGGCAGCCAGACCCTGCGCGCGGCCGACGTGGCCAAGCACCTGGGCCTGGCGCGCACCGCGCCGCTGTTGCGCGTGCAATTGGTGGGCAAGGCCGAAAACCGCCCCATCAGCGCGTCCGAACACTACTTCGACGAAAAGCGCTTTCCCGATTTCGCCGACCGCCTGACCACCTTGAAATCGGTGTCCAAAGTCTATGCCCACTACGGCATCGGCGACTACACCCGCAAGTGGTCGCGCATTACCGCCGCCCTGCCCTCGCCGGAAGTGGCGCGGTTGCTGGGGCAACCCAAGACGCGCCCGATCCTGCAGGTCGAAGCCCTGAACATCGACCAGGCGGGCGCGCCGTTGCAATACAGCATCACCCGCTTCGTCGGCGACCTGGTGCAATTGATGGTGACCGACGAAACCTGAACTCCCCGCGGCCCTGGTCGCGGCAGTGCCGCCCAACTCATCTAGACATCTGGTTGTAATGCAACAACGCTAACGTCCCAGTCATGAACCCCACACACGCCCCCTCGCCCCTGGCCGGTGTCACAGGCCAACGTATCCTGACCCCTCGCGGCATCGAGCACGCCAGCCTGCGCTTTCACGCAGGACTGATCGACGACGGCGGCGGCTCGGCCGCGCGCGGCGCGTCCTGGTTCGACGCCGGCAACCTGCTGGTGCTGCCCGGCATCGTCGACCTGCACGGCGATGCCTTCGAACGCGCCATCATGCCCCGGCCCGGCGTCACCTTCCCCTACGACGGCGCCTTGTTCGACGTCGACCGCCAACTGCTGGCCAACGGCATCACCACCGAATTCCACGGCGTGACGCTGTCGTGGGAAGGCGGCCTGCGCGGCGAAGTCTACGCCGAACGCATGTTCGACGCGCTGGAACGCCTGCGCCACGTCATGGGCGCGCGCCACTACGTGCACCTGCGCTTCGAGACCCACCACGTGGGCGGCGTCGAGACCGCCCAGCAATGGATCCGCGACGGCCGCGTGCGCTTCGTGGCGCTGAACGACCATCTGCCCAGCATGGCGCGCCGCCTGGGCGACGATCGCAAGCTGCTGCAGTACGCCGATCGCGCCGAGTGCGACCTGGACACCTTCCAGGCACGCATCCGCCAGGCGATGGGCGCGGCCGACTCCGTGGCCGACGCCATGCGCGAGCTGACCGCCTGCGCGCAAGCGGCCGGCCTGAAGGTCGCCTCGCACGACGACCCGGACGCCGCCACGCGGCGCTACTACCACCAGCTGGGCTGCGGCGTGGCCGAATTCCCGCTGACGCGCGAAGCCGCCGGCGTGGCGCGCGACCTGGGCAATTCCGTGGTGTTCGGCGCGCCCAACGTGGTACGCGGCGGCAGCCATACCAACGCCCCCAGCGCCACCGAGATGATCCGCGCGGGCCTGTGCGACATTCTCACGTCCGACTACTACTACCCGGCGCCGCTGGCCGCCGTCATGCGGCTGGCGCACGACGGCGTGCTGCCGCTGGAGCAGGCCTGGAACCTGGTGTCGCTGAACCCGGCGCGCGCCGCCGGCCTGCAGGACCGCGGCATGCTGGCCCCCGGCCTGATCGCCGACGCCATCGTGGTGGACGACCAGGTGCCCGGCCTGCCGCGCGTCTGCGCCGCGATCGTGGGCGGACAATTGCGCTATGCCACCCGCGCCTTCGGCGACGACCACAGCCAGCGCATGGCGGCCTGATCATGCCGCTGGCTCACCGTTACGCCCTGTACCTGGCCCCCACCGGCCCCTGGCGCGACCTGGGCAGCCGCTGGCTGGGCCGCTGCGCGGACACCGGCGCGGCCCTGCCGCCGTTGCCCGATCAGCCCGAAGCCGCCTCCGACTGGACGCGCGCGCCGCGTCACTACGGCCTGCACGCCACGCTCAAGCCGCCCTTCCGCCTGCGCACCGGCACCGCGCCGCAAGACGTCGACGCCGCCGCGCGCCGGCTGGCCGAAGGCGACAGCGCGTTCGCCCTCCAGCTGGAATGCGAACCGCTGCGCGGCTTCCTGGCCTGGCGCGTCGCCGCGCACGACAGCGACGGCCACGCCCGCATCCACGCGCTGGCCGCGGCCGCCGTGCGCGGGCTGGACGAACTGCGCGCTCCGCCCACACCGGACGAACTGGCCCGCCGCCAGCCGCACACCCTGCCACCCGAACAGCAGGCCATGCTGGCGCGCTGGGGCTACCCGTATGTGTTCGACACCTTCACCTTCCACATCACGCTGACCGGCAAGCTGGAAGGCGCCGCACTGGCCCAGGCGCAGGCCGCGATCGCCGCCTTCGCCGACCCGTTGCGGGGCCAGGCCATGCCGGTGCCTGGCGTCAGCGTCTACGTACAGCCGGAAGCGGGCGCGGATTTCATCGCCGCGCGCCACTACGGTTTCGACGGTACGCACACCGATGCCGCCGGCGCCGCCTGGCTGCAAGGGCCGGCCGCGGCATGAACCCGCCCGCCCCCGCCAGCGGCGCGCGCCTGGTCTACCTGATGGGTGCGTCGGGCAGCGGCAAGGACACCTTGCTGCGACTGATGCGCGCCCGCCTGCGCGGCGACGAACCCGTGCTGGTGGCGCACCGCTACATCACCCGCGACAGCGGCGCCACCGAGGACGCGCTGCGCCTGACCGTCGAGGAATTCGCGCGCCGCGCCGCGCTGGGCTGCTTCGCCCTGCGCTGGGCCAGCCATGGCCTCTTCTACGGCATCGGCATCGAGGTCGATACCTGGCTGGACTGCGGCGCGGCGGTCATCATCAACGGCTCGCGCGCGCATCTGGCCGACGCGTACCAGCGCTATCCGGCCCTGACGGCGGTCGAGATCACGGTCGACCCCGCCCAGCTCGCGCAGCGATTGGCCGAACGCGGCCGTGAAACGCCTGAACAGATTGCGTCGCGCTTGGCGCGCGCGGCGCAGGACTTCGGCGTGCCCGAGGGCTGCCGCCTGCTGCGGGTGGGCAACAACGGCGCCCCCGAAGCCGCGGCGGCAGAACTACTGGATATCGCCCGCGACAGGCTGGCCGTCTGACGCGAGCGCGCACAGTTCCAGCAATATTTCCGAGAACCGGTCTTCCGCCGCCAGCGCCTGTTCACGCCGCCGCCGGATCAGGTTGATCGGCGGCAACTCCCAGCCGAAATCCCAGGGCACCATGCCCAGCTTGCCGCGCTGGCAGATCTCGCGCGCAATGTCTTCCGGCACCACCGACATCAGCGCATCGTTGGCGCTCAGCATGCCTTCGATGACGTCGGTGGAATAGGCCTCCAGCACCGGCGACGGCGAACGCAGGCCGGCGCGGATGAAATGCTCGACGATCAGCTGGCGCGTCGGCGTGTTGGCGGCCGGCAGCACCCAATCCATCTCGGCCAGCCCCGCCCAGTCCGGCTTGCGGCGGGCCAGGCGCTGCGCCAGCCGGCTGTGCGCGATCAGGCGCGGCCGCTGGCGGTACAGCACCCGGTGGCTCAGGTCGTCCAACGCCACGGTCGAGGTGGCGCGGCTGATGATGCAGTCCAGCTCGTGCCGCCGCAGCATCGGCACCAGGTGGTCGGTGGTGGCGCGGTGCAACGTCAGCGTCACGCCATGGCGCTGGTGCAGCCGGCTGATCGCCGCGGTCAGCAGCGCGCTCGACACATACGGCACCACCCCCACGTGCAGGTGCGCGGCGCGGCCATCGTGCAGCGCGGCGACTTCGCGCGCCCACACGTCCAGATCGTTCTGCAGGTGGCGGGCGCGCACCAGCGCCAGCTCGCCCAGGGGCGTGGCCTGCAGGCCGCGGCCCGTGCGCAGGAACAGCGGCGCGCCGAAAATATCTTCCAGTTCGGCCAGCGCCTTGGTCGCCGCCGGCTGGCTGATACCCGTAGCCGCCGCCACGCGGGTCAGCGTGCCATGCCGGGCAATGTTGGCCAGCAGCACCAGGTGGCGCTGCTTGAGGCGGCTGGCAAGACGGGAGGGGTCCCAGGTCACGACGCGCATTCCTATAACCTTATGGTTATTCAATTATGCCAATAAAGGGTTTTGCAGTTATTTCACGACCCTATACTGGGGCCGTTCACCGCCGCCCAGCCCCTGCCGCCTCGACCGCCCATGTCCACCCCCACGTTCACCACCCGACCTGAAATCCGCGGCACCTTCGGTGTTGTCTCGTCCACGCATTGGCTGGCCTCGCAGGTGGCCATGAGCGTGCTGGAACGTGGCGGCAACGCGTTCGACGCCGCGATCGCGGGCGGCTTCACGCTGCAGATCGTGGAACCCCACCTGAACGGCCCGGGCGGTGAAGTGCCTATCCTGTTCTGGAGCGAAGCCGAAGGCCGCATGCGGGCGCTGTGCGGCCAGGGCCCCGCGCCGGCATTGGCCACGCCCGGCTACTTTCGCGGCCTGGGCGTGGACCTGGTACCCGGCATCGGGTTGCTGCCCGCCACGGTGCCCGGTGCGTTCGGCGCCTGGCTGACCCTGCTGCGCGACTATGGCACCTGGGAACTGGCCGACGTGCTGCGACCGGCCATCGACTACGCCCGCAACGGCTTTCCGCTGGTGCCGCGCATCACGCAGGCCATCCTGGCGGTGCAGGCCCTGTTCCGCGACGAATGGACCAGCTCGGCCGCCGTGTGGTTGCCCGGCGGCCGCGTGCCCGCGCCCGATGCGCTGATGCGCACGCCGGCCATCGCCGCCACCTACACCCGCATCCTGGACGAGGCGCATGCCGCCTCGACCGACCGCCGCGGCCGCATCGATGCCGCGCTGGACGTCTGGTACCGCGGCTTCGTGGCCGACGAGATCGACCACTACTACACCCACGAGGCAGTGCGCGACACTACCGGCCAGCGCAACCGCGGCCTGCTGCGCAAGGCCGACCTGGCCGACTGGCGCGCCCGCTACGACGAGCCGGCCACGGTCCGATATGGCCGCTACACCGTGGCCAAGTGCGGGATCTGGTCGCAAGGCCCGGCGCATTTGCAGCAACTGGCGCTGCTGCGCCACCTGGACCTGGGCACCGACCCCTGTTCGCCGCAGTTCGTGCACGGCGTGGCCGAGGCCGCCAAGCTGGCCTTCGCCGACCGCGCCGCCTGGTATGGCGACCCCGACTTCGTCGACGTGCCGCTGGCCGACCTGCTCAGCGACGAATACGCCCGAACACGCGCCGCCACGATCGGCGCGCGTGCCTCGGACACGCTGCGCCCCGGCAGCCCTGGCGGCCGCGCGCCGCACCTGCCCGATCTGGGCGCGGCCGTGCGCACGCTGGCCGCGTCCGATACGCGCTTCGGCGTCGGCGAGCCGACGTTTGCCGCGCTGCCGCCCGTGGCCGAATGGGCCGAGCGCGAGATCTTCGTGGGCGACACCTGCCAGATCGACGTCATCGACCGCGACGGCAACATGGTGGCCGCGACGCCTTCGGGCGGCTGGCTGTCGTCCAGCCCGGTCGTGCCGGGACTGGGCTTTCCTCTGACCACGCGGTTGCAGATGACCTGGCTGGATGAAGGCGTGCCCGGCCAGTTGCAACCCGGCAAGCGGCCCAACACGACACTGTCGCCCGGCCTGGTGCTGCGCGACGGCCTGCCCTACATGGCGTTCGGCACGCCGGGCGGCGACCAGCAGGACCAATGGACCGTGGCGTTCTTCCTGCGCCACGCCCTGGGCATGAATCTGCAGGAAGCCATCGAGGCGCCGTCCTGGCACATCGACCACTTTCCGGGCTCGTTCTGGCCGCGCGCGCTGACGCTGAACCGATTGACCGTCGAAGCGCGTCTGCCGGAGCACACCGTGCAGGCCTTGCGCGACGCGGGCCACGAGGTGCGCGTGGGGCCGGACTGGTCCGAAGGCCGCATCAGCGCCTGCACCCGCGAGCCCGCGGCCGGTGGCGGCCTGCTGCTGCGCGCCGGCGCCAATCCGCGCGGCATGCAGGGCTACGCCGTCGGCCGTTAGATCCTGCCCGCACTGAACACATTTCCATCCAGCCGGCGACCAGACCGGCCACATTGCAAGGGGTAAACACCATGAAGCTCATCCAACGACTGCTGCGCGCCTGCACCCTGGGCGTGGCGCTTGCCGGCCCCGCGCTGGCGCATGCCGCCTGGCCCGAAAAGCCCATCACCCTGATCGTGCCGTGGGCCGCGGGCGGGTCCACCGACATCCTGGCGCGCGTGCTGTCCGAAGGGCTGACGCAATCGCTCGGCCAACCGGTCATTGTCGAGAACCGCTCGGGCGCGTCGGGCAACATCGGCACCACCTTCGTGGCCCGCGCCAAACCCGACGGCTATACGCTGCTGGTGGGCTCGATGAGCACGCACACGATGAACCAGGCGCTGTACTCCAGCATGCCGTTCGACGGGGTCAAGGACTTCACGCCCATCGCCGAACTGGCGCTGGTGACCAACACCATGGTGGTGCATCCGTCGGTGCCGGCGTCCAACCTGAAGGAATTCATCGCCTACGCCAAGGCCAACCCCGGCACCGTCGCCTACGCGTCTGCCGGCCAGGGATCCACCAACCATCTCAGCGCCGCGCTGTTCGAAAAGGCCGCCGGCGTGAAGATGATGCACATCCCCTACCGCGGCGGCGCGCCCGCCGTGCTGGACACGGTGGCCGGGCGCACGCAGGTGCTGTTCAGCGCCGGCACGCAGACCTTGCCGCACGTGCAGACCGGCAAGCTCAAGCTGCTGGCCGTCACCGAAGAACAGCGCTCGCCGCTGCTGCCCGACGTCCCCACGGTAGCCGAAACCTTGCCCGGCTATGAGCTGTCGGTGTGGTACGGCGCCTTCGGCCCGGCCGGCATGCCGCCGGAGCTGACCGCCCGCCTCAACCAGGAAATCAACCGCATCCTGAAGCGTCCCGAGGTCATCAAGAAAATGGCCGACATGGGCGTGCTGCTGATGGACACCACGCCGGAACAGTTTTCCAAGGTGCTGGCGCGCGATGCCGACAAGTACGGCAAGCTCATCAAGGAACTGGGGATCACGGCAGAATGACCGCTCCTCTGGACGCCGTGGATACGGCCCTGGAACGCCTGGCGCAGGCCTACGCCGAGGCCTCGGCGCCGGCCGCCTTCGCCGCGGTCGATGCCCATGCCCACGCCACGCTGGGCCACACGCTGTGCACCATCAACCGCCACGATGCCGAGCGCATGCGCGTGGTGCGCCTGTACAGTTCCAATCCGCAGGTTTACCCGCCGGGCGGCAGCAAGGACAAGCGCGGCACCGCCTGGGGCCGCCACGTGCTGCTTGAACGCAAGCTGTTCATCGGGGAAGGCACCGATGCCATCCGCGAATTCTTCAACGACCATGACGCCATCCGCGAACTGGGTCTGCGGTCGGTCATCAACGTACCGGTGGTGTATGGCCAGGCCTGCCTGGGCACCGTGAACTTCCTGATGCCGCGCGAGGCCCTGTCGGCCGATGACATCGCTGCGGCCCGGCTGGCGGGGCTGCTGGCGTTGCCCGCCTTTCTCATGCTGGGGCCGCAGGGCTGACGGAGCAGATGCCGGGGCCATGGCCCCGGCCCCGCCTTGCCCGCCGCCTGGGCGTGCCGGCCGCTAGATCAACGCCCGGCGGATGCGCGAGGACGCCATGTCGATCACCACCACGAACGCGACGATGATGATCATCACCGCGCAGGTCTCGGCGTAGCGGAAGCTGCGGATGATTTCCCAGAGCACGGTGCCGATGCCGCCCGCGCCCACGATGCCGACCACCGAGGCAGAGCGCACGTTCGACTCGAAGCGGTACAGCGAATACGAGATCCACAGCGGCAGTACCTGCGGGATCACGCCGTAGACGATTTCTTCGAGCGCGTTGGCACCGGTGGCGCGCACGCCTTCGACCGGTCGCGGGTCGATGGCCTCGACCGCTTCCGAAAACAGCTTGGCCAGCACGCCGGTGGTGTGCACCCACAGCGCCAGTACCCCGGCGAACGGGCCCAGGCCCACCGCCACGATGAACAGCATGGCGAACACCATTTCATTGATGGCGCGGCAGGCATCCATCAGGCGCCGCATCGGCTGGTAGACCCAGGCCGGCACCATGTTCGACGAGCACAGCAGGCCCAGCGGCACCGCCAGCACGATCGCCAGGAACGTGCCCCACACGGCGATCTGCACCGTCACGACCATCTCGTCCAGGTACATGCGCCAATCGCGGAAATTGGGCGGGAAGAAGTCGGCGGCAAACTGCGCCATGTTGCCGGAGTCCCGCAGCAGATCCAGCGGCCGCATGTCGGCGCCGCGCCAGGACATCACCAGCAGCGCCAGCACGACGGCCCAGACGAGCAGGACCGGCAGCGACGAGCGCGGCGCGGCGGAAGAACGGGAAGAGGGCACGGCCAGGGTCATATCTTTTCCAGGTAAAGAGGGCGATGAACGCGCGCCGACGCCCGGGGGTCAGGCGCCCGCGCGCGCGGCATCGTTACTGCTTGGCCGTGGCCGGTTGGCCCAGGCTGGCCAGCTTGCGGTCCAGTTCGGCCAGCTGCTTCTGCTTTTCGGCCTGGCTGATGGTGGCGTCGCCTTCGACCTTGGCCTTTTCGCGGGCCAGTTCGATCTGGCGGATCGGCACCAGTTGCTGGTTGTCCGACGCGCGGAAGCCCTGGTAGGTCAGCGCCTTCAGGTTGGCCAGTTCACGCTCGGCATCCTTGCCCTTGCCGTAGTTCACGAAGAAGTCGCGGATCCTGGTCTTCATGTCGGCCGGCAGGTCGGTGCGCATGACCAGGGGATCGGCCGGGATCAACGGCGACTTCCACAGGATGCGCACGCTGTCGTTGGCGTCCTTGCCGGTGCTCAGGCGATAGCGCTCCAGCGCCTCGGTGTTGTTCACGGCCACGTCCACCTGCTTGTTGATGACCGACAGCAGGTTGGCTTCGTGGTTGCTCGACCGCACCGTCTTGAAGAAGGTCTTGGGTTCGATCTTGTTGGCGGCCCACAGGTAGTAGCCAGGCACGGCGGTGCCGGACGTGGAATTGGGATCGCCCGCGCCGTAGCTGAGCTGGCCGCGGCGCTTGAGCACGTCGTCCAGCGTCTTCAGGTCACTGTCCTTGTTGACGATCAGCAGCGACCAGTAGCCCGGGTTGCCGTCCTTGTCGATCACCGAGGCGAACACTTCGCCGTTGGCGCGGTCCACCGCCTCGATGGCGGCCTTGTTGCCGTACCAGGCGACCTGCACCTTGTTGAAACGCATGCCTTCGATGATGCCCGCGTAGTCGGACGCGAAGAAAGGCTTGACCGGCACGCCGACGGCGCGGCTCAGGTCGTCGATGACCGGTTGCCAGACCGACTTCAGGTTGGTCGACGATTCGGTCGAGATGATGCCGAAGTTCAGCGGCTTGGCGTCCTGGGCGTGGGCCTGCGTGGACAGGGCGGCGGCGGCGATCAGGGCGCAAAAGGTTCTGCGTAGCATGGGAAAAGCTCCGGGTGGGAAGGCGGTGGGTCAGGCGGCGCAGGCCTGTCGGGAAAGCGGCGCCAGGCCGGGCAGCGGCATGACCGGCGGCGTGTATTCGGGCAGCAGCTCGCTCAGTTCCGAGCCGTACAGCTCGCGCAGCATGGCGGGCGTCAGGTCGGCCGACGGACCGTCGTAGACCACCTTGCCGTGGCGCAGCGCCACCACTCGCGGGCAGTAGCGCAGAGCCACGTCGACCTGGTGCAGCGACACCACCACGGCCATCTTGCGGGTGCGGTTGATCTGCGCCAGCGTGTCCATCACGCGGCGCGACGATTCCGGGTCGAGCGAGGCGATCGGTTCGTCGGCCAGGATCACGCGGGCGTTCTGCACCAGCGTGCGGGCGATGGCCGCACGCTGCTGCTGGCCGCCGGACAGCGTCGAGGCGCGCTGAAATGCATAGTCGTCTATACCAACCTGGGCAAGCGCATCGAGGCCTTGGCGGACTTCGGCGCGCAGGAACACGCGAATCAGGCTGCGCCACATCGGCACACGCGGCAGCAGGCCGGTCAGCACGTTGGTGATCACCGGCAGGCGGCCCACCAGGTTGAATTGCTGGAACACGAAGCCGATGCCGGCGCGGGCGGCGCGCACGTTGCGCGACAGGCGGCCATTGCGCTGGATCAGCTGGCCATTGACGGTCACGCTGCCCTGCCCGGCGTCGCCCGCCACGAAGCCGGCCAGATGGCGCAGCAGGGTGGACTTGCCCGAGCCCGAGGCGCCCAGCAGCGCCACCATTTCACCGTCGGCCACGCGCAGGCTGACGTTGTCCAGCGCCAGCGCGCCGGGATGGAAGGATTTGCTCAGGCCTTGCACTTCGATGGCGGTTGTCATCGTCGAATCCCCTTGGGTAGTTCATGGGCGCATTCTGTTTACGCGGCATGACAGCGCGATGACCTGACGATCGAATCATTTGGCGGAAAATGGGGGCATGGCAACGGACTGAAAGACATCCGTCATATAAGGTCGCGCCACGGTCGCGGGCCGCGGGTATATTCAAGGAATCCCCCCTTCGCCAGGCGCTCATCATGATCAAAGGTTCCTGCCTCTGCGGCCGCGTTGCCTACGAAATCAGCGGCCCGCTCACCGACGCCCTCAATTGCCATTGCGCCATGTGTCGCAAATCGCACGGCGCGGCGTTCCGCAGCCGGGCCACGGTCCAGGCCAAGGACTTCGCCTGGACCAAGGGGGAAAACCACGTCACGTGGTACTGCTCGTCGCCGGGCAACTACCGCGGCTTCTGCGAAGCCTGCGGCACGCCGCTGCTCAGCCGCTTCGACCAGACCCCGGACATCTACGGCCTGCCGCTGGGCGCGCTGGACGACGATCCGGGCGTCAAGCCCGGCGCGCATTGCCACGTGGCCAGCAAGGCGCCGTGGTTCGACATCACCGACACCCTGCCCCAACACCCCGGGGCCTACGAGCGCGCTGACGCGGAGCTGCCGCACGCGGTCACCTGAATATTCAACCCAGGGGTTGAACTTCTGACGAAAAGCGGGATATATTCAACCCTATGGTTGAACTTATGCCCTCCCCCACCCTGGATGCCGTCTTTCGCGCGCTGGCCGACCCCACGCGGCGCGACATGCTGCGCAGCCTGGCCGAGGGGGACCGCAGCATCGGTGAACTGGCCGCGCCTTTGCGCATGAGCTTTGCGGGCGCCTCCAAGCACGTGCAGGCGCTGGAACGGGCCGGCCTGCTGCGGCGCACCGTCAAGGGCCGCAACCATGTCTGCAGCCTGGAACCGGCTCCCATGGCCGAGGCCATGCAATGGCTGCGCTTCTATGAACGATTCTGGTCCGGCAAGCTGGACGCGCTGGCCGCCGCGCTCGCCGCCCACACGCCCCCGGCCAGTCCCCAAGGAGAGCAACATGAGTGAATACGGCGTCGTCACCGGCCCCGAGTCCCTGACCTTCACCCGCGTCCTGCCCGGCAGCGTCGAGCGCGTCTGGGCCTTCCTGACCGAATCCGACAAGCGCGGCCAATGGCTGGCCACCGGCGACATGGACCTGCGCGAAGGCGGTGGCGTCACCCTGCGCTTCGTGCACGCCGACCTGTCGTCCGTCGCCGAACCCACGCCCGACCCCTACAAGCCCTACGAAAACGGGGTCACCACGCATGGCGTCATCACCCGCTGCGAGCCGCCGCGGCTGTTGGCCTTTACCTGGGGCGGCTCGCGCGGCGAACCTTCGGAAGTGACGTTCGAACTGTCGCCGCAGGGCCATGACACCCTGCTGGTGCTGACCCACCGCAAACTCGCCACCCGCGAGGACATGGTCGACGTGGCCGGCGGCTGGCACACCCACCTGGGCGTGCTGTCCGCCCGCCTGGCCGGGCGCAGCCCGGGCCCGTTCTGGTCGGCGCTGCAACGCCGGGAAGCCGACTATCAGGCCCGCATTCCAGCGCGCTAATCACGGTTTGCCTCCCCGCACCTGCCAGGCCTGCCTGGCGCGGGGAAGTCGTTCAATAGCAACTATCACGCCCTGGCGGCAGATAAAAACTGGCTAAATATTGCGCTTTGAAGTAACATAAGTCCGTGATTTTTCCGCAAAAACCGGGCTTATTTCACTCTGCGCGCCAACCTTGCGGTGGCGGGTCGGAACGGCAACCGGTTTTCTTGGGCGAAACCTACGACTGTCCCGCAGCGCATTGCAGCAACCGCGCCGCCCGGCACTGCAGCAGACGCTCCAACCCGCTTCTTCCGGCTACGCGCTACCCGCGCCAAACCGCGACCAAGCCGCGCATCGCGCGCACACCGCCCTCGCGGCGCGAGTATCCGTCATTTCAGACATCCACCCGGGATGCCGTGGCCCCTACCCGCGCTTGCCCGAACGTTTTACGTTCAAACCGCCGGACCTGGATATCAAGGTCCAACGCGCCCGCCGCCCCTGCGGCGCGCCATGCCGACGGCATGGCGGCGCGCAATGATCAAGGAGTAGAAAATGGCTAAAGAAGAACTCATCGAATTGGATGGCATCGTTGACGAAGTGCTGCCCGATAGCCGCTACCGCGTCAAACTGGACAACGGCATCGAAGTGGGCGCCTACGCCTCGGGCCGCATCCGCAAGCACCGCATCCGCATCCTGGCGGGCGATCGCGTCACCCTGGAAATGTCGCCGTACGACCTGACCAAGGGCCGCATCAACTTCCGCCACAAGGACGAACGCGCTCCCGCGCCGCACCGTCCCCAGCAATACCGCCGCTAAAACGCCCGGCTCCGGGCCGGCCTGTGCGCCGGCCCCCCACCGCTTGCTTCAGCGCGGCTTGCCCTTAACCTTGCCCGCGCCCTGCCGTAGTAATGCAGAAGACCCCGGTTCATGAAAAAATGGCGCCCAGCCGCCAGGCCCGGCGGAACACGCACGAAGCAAGATGGATCTGACACAGGAATTGAAAGAAGCCGCCGACCAGCTCTCTCTGACGCGAAGACGATTCGCCAAGGGGGAAGAAGGCCTGCGCCTGCTTCATCAATCGCGCGAGGCGTTCATCAACAGCCTGCGCAACACCGGCCTGACCTACGCCGAAGCCAAGACCAAGTACGACAATTGCCTGGATGAGCAGGAAGTGCAGCTGCACGGCATGCTGGACCAGATGATGTATGCCGAGCGCATGCACCAGTTCGTGCTGCACCGCATCGCCCTGCAACAGCCGGCCACCGCGCCGGCCGCGCCCGAACCGCAGGCGCAAGCCGTCACCGCCTGACCGTGGCCCCGGCGCGCCCGTGCGCGCCGCGCAACGTCAGGGCTTGAAGGCGCCGATGAAGATCGCGGGGTCCACCCGCGCATCGTTCAGGCTGACATTCCAGTGCAGGTGCGGGCCGGTCGCCCGACCGGTGGCCCCGACCTTGCCCACCAGGCCGCCGCGCGGCACCTCATCGCCCACCTTCACGTCGATGGCCGACATGTGGCAGAACATGCTGACGAAGCCCTGGCCATGGTCCAGGAACACCGTCTTGCCGTTGAAGAAGTAATCCCCCACCAGCGACACCACGCCCGCGGCCGGCGCCTTGATCGGCGTACCGGCCGGCACGGCGAAATCCAGGCCGGAATGCGGATTGCGCTCTTCGCCGTTGAAAAAACGGCGCAGGCCGAACGGGCTGGACAGGCGGCCGCCGGTGACCGGGCGGTCCAGCAGCACGTTGCTGGGCGTGACGCCCGCGCGATACGCGCGGTTGGCAGCGCTTTGCTCGGCCATCTCGCGTTCGATGCGCTTCATGTCGTCCGGGTCCGGATTGACCTGGCGCGGGTTCTTCAGCGTGATGTGCTGCGCCACGTATTCCTTGGCGCGCACGGTGAAGGGCACCTGGCGCGTGGCATTGCCGTCGCGCACCGAGATTTCCTGCGCGCCCGGCTTGACCGCCAGCGGAATGCCGACCACGGCGATCCACTGCTTGCCGTCTTCGCGCAGCACCAGCACGCGGCGGTCGCGGTAGGTGACTTCGGGCGCGCGGGCGCCGTCGCCCAGCGCCAGTACGGCCACGCCGCCCGGCACCGGCGCATTGAGCTTGCGGGTGATGAAACCGGCCTGCGGGCCGGCGGCCTGCTGGGCCCGGGCCGGCAGGCCCAGGCAGACGGCGGCTGCGGCCAGCCCCAGCCGCAGCATGTCTCGGCGTTGCGGCATCACTGTTGCAGGCACAGGTTGGCCGGTTCGATCAGGCTCTGGTCGCGCCGCGTGATGCGGGTGGACAGGCGGGCTTCGGTCTTGCCCTTCCAGGTGGTGGTGGTCAGCACGGCCTCGACGCCCAGGCTGTCCTGCTGGATCAGTTCAAAACCGTTGCGCACCGCCTTGCGCTCGAAATTCACGCCAATGCCCTTCCAGGCCGAGGCGACGCAATTGGTGTAGTCCTCGGCCGAGCGCTGGGTGGACCCGTAGAACACCGGATCGCGGTCGCGCACGTCTTTGACGTTGGCGCAGGCCGACACGGCGAGCAGGACGGCGGTAAGGGACAAGGCAGTACGGACCTTCATGGGACGGCTCTCTGGCTGAGGTGTAAAAAGGGGGCGGCCAACTATACCGCAGCGCCCCCGGGGGCAGGCTGCGGGCGGCGCGCCGATTTGGGGCGGAAGGCGGCGATGACCTCGGGATGGGTCTCGGCATAGGGGCCGCCGATCAGGTCGATGCAATAGGGAATGGCGGCAAAGATGCCCGGCACCAGGGTCGACCCGTCGTCGGCCTTCAGGCCTTCCAGCGTTTCGCGAATGGCCTTGGGCTGGCCCGGCAGGTTCACGATCAGGGCGGCGTGCGAAGGCCGCTCGCGGATGACGGCCACCTGCCGCGACAGGATGGCGGTGGGCACGAAACGCAGGCTGATCTGGCGCATCTGTTCGCCAAAGCCGGGCATTTCCTTGGTGCCGACGGCCAGGGTGGCCTCGGGCGTGACGTCGCGCCGGGCCGGGCCGGTGCCGCCGGTGGTCAGCACCAGGTCGCAGCCGCAGGTATCGACCAGTTCGATCAGCGTCTCGGAAATGCGCGCAGGCTCGTCGGGGATCAGGCGGTCCACGGCCTGCCAGGGCGAGGCCAGGGCGCCGCCCAGCCATTCGCGCAGGGCGGGCAGGCCCTGGTCCTGGTAGGCGCCGGTCGAGGCGCGGTCGGAAATCGACACCAGGCCGATGATCAGTTCGTCGGGGTGGCGGCGGGCGATTCGGGTAGGGGTAGTCATGGCAGGATGCTATCGCATTCTTCGGCGGCCCAGCCGGACGCGGACGCGGCGGGCTCGGCCAGAGGTTGTCGCAAAAAGGGGAATCGGCGGGCACCCTCGGGTTTGCGCGCTTGTCTCGGTCATGGCGCCTGGATAACATCCGCTCACAATCCGATCCCTCACTTGAGACGCGCGCCGCGCCTTCCTGGTTCCTCATGTTCAAACGCACCCTTGGGCAGCATGCGCTGGCGGCAGCGCTGGCCCTGGCCGTTGCCGTGGCCGCGGGCTGGGGCGCCTGCCACTCGCTGGCCCTGCGGACCGGCCCGGCGCCCGCCGCCTCGGCGGGCGTCTACATCCACAACCTGGGCAACACCCTGCAGGACCAGACCCGCAACCTGTCGCGCCTGAGCCAGGCGCTGCGCACCGGCGACCGGCTGGTGGTGCTGGGCTCGTCCGAACTCACCAGCACCGACCTGCGTTTCGTGCCGTACCGGTTCCTGGCCGACGAATTGCAGATGCCGGTCATGGCCTACGGCCATTCCGGCTTCCAATCGCTGGGCATGCAACTGGTGCTGGCCGCCCTGGCCGACGACCTGTCGCCCGCCTCGCGGGTGGTGGTGATGGTGTCGCCGGGCTGGTTCGATGGCGACGGCGGCCTGGGGCCGGACGAATTCCGCGAACACGCCAATCCTCTCTTGCCCCGCCTGCTGCGCCAGCCCGAGGGGCGCGAACAGGTCGCGCGCTGGCTGCACGACAAGGGCGATGCCCGCGTGGCCTGGTCCATGGCCGCCGAGCAGGCGTACGTGTTCCGCCAGCGGCTGGTGGACCTGTGGGCGCCCGCGTATGCCGCCCCGGCTCCGGAAAACGAAATGGCCGGCCCGGGCGCTGCCGCCCGCGTGGTGGACTGGGACGCGTTGGCGCGCGAGGCGCAGGACGCCGAGCAGGCGCAAATGGCCCGCAACCGCTATGCGGTGCGCGACGACTTCTTCGACAAATACCTGCAAGCCGTGCCGGCGGGCGGCAAGACCGCGTTCCAGCCCCAGCCGCTGACCGGCAAGGACGAATTGCGCGAGCTGGCCGCGCTGATGCAGCTGCTGCGCAACCACGGCGTGAACGCGCTGTTCGTGATGCAGCCGCTGCACCCGCTGGTGTTCAAGGACCTGGACCGCTTCACCCCGATCCAGCACGAGGTCAACGCCCTGTGCGCCCGCTACGCCATGACCTGCATGGACATGTACGGTGCCCCCTACGAGGTCGGCACCCTGCGCGACGTGCAGCACCTGGGCGAACTGGGCTGGCTGCGGGTCAACCAGCGCATCGCCGAGATGTTCCGGCCATGATGCCCCTTTTTTCTCCCCAGCCCGCCAAGGAGGGCCCGCGATGAAGAAAACCCTGTGGCTGTGCCTGCTGTACCTGGGGCTGCTGGCCGTCATGATGATCCAGGCCGACACCTCGGCCAACCTGGGCAAGCCGATCGAGATCGAGTTCCAGTACCAGAAGTTCTAGGGGCCTGCCCGGGGGCGCGCGCGCAGGGGGCCAAGGGGACTGCGCCCTGGGCGCCAGGGCCGCCGGTCGCAGGGCCGCTCGCCCCCGCCGCGAGGCGTGTCCACCATGCCGTCGAAGTTGCGCCAAGCAACCAGGGACAGGTCACAAATCTGTAATAATCTGGGCCTCGCCGGAACCTCTCCCCGCCCTCCATGTTCTCCCTCTTCCATGGCCTAGACCTCTGGGTCGGCCTCAGCCTTGCGCTGGCCCTGACATTCGTCCTGGCCTTCGAATTCATCAATGGCTTTCATGACACGGCAAATGCCGTCGCGACGGTCATCTACACCAAGGCGATGCCGCCGCACCTGGCGGTGGTGCTTTCCGGCATCTTCAACTTCCTGGGCGTGCTGCTGGGCGGCGTGGGCGTGGCCTACGCCATCGTCCACCTGCTGCCGGTGGAACTGCTGATCAACGTGGACACGGGGCGCGGACTGGCCATGGTGTTCGCCATGCTGGCCGCCGCCATCGCCTGGAACCTGGGCACCTGGTATTTCGGCATTCCCGCGTCCAGCTCGCACACGCTGATCGGCTCGATCCTGGGCGTGGGCCTGGCCAATGCCCTGATGACCGACCTGCCCCTGGCGGACGGCGTCAACTGGGGCAAGGCGATCGACATCGGCGCCTCGCTGGTGGTGTCGCCGGTGGCGGGCTTCCTGGTGGCCGGCGGGCTGTTGCTGGCGCTCAAGCGCTGGCTGCCGCTATCCAAGATGCACAAGACGCCCGAGCAGCGCCGCGCCATCGACAATAAAAAGCACCCGCCGTTCTGGAACCGCCTGGTGCTGGTGCTGTCGGCGATGGGCGTGAGCTTCGTGCACGGCTCGAACGACGGCCAGAAGGGCATCGGCCTGATCATGCTGGTGCTGATCGGCATCGTGCCGGCCAACTTCGTGCTGGACACCAATAGCACCACCTACCAGATCGAACGCACCCGCGACGCGGCCACCCACCTGTCCGCCTTCTACCAGCGCAACGAAGCCATGCTGGGCGACTTCCTGGCGCTCAAGCGCGCCGGCTCGGCCTCGGACCTGCCGCGCAATTTCCGCTGCGATCCCGAGCTGACCCTGCCCACCATCGACGCGCTGCAGGCCGACCTGCATGGCGTCAGCAACTATGCCGACCTGTCGGCGGCCAAGCGCATCGACGTGCGCCGCTACCTGCTGTGCCTGGACGACACGGCCAAGAAGGTGGCGCGCATCGAAGGCCTGCCGGCCCGTGAACGCACCGACCTGCAACGCCTGCGCGCCGACCTGACCGCCACCACCGAGTACGCGCCCTTCTGGGTGATCGTGGCGGTGGCGCTGGCGCTGGGCGCCGGCACCATGGTGGGCTGGCGCCGCGTGGTGCTGACGGTGGGCGAAAAGATCGGCAAGCAGGGCATGACCTACGCCCAGGGCATGTCGGCCCAGCTGACGGCGGTGGGCGCCATCGGCCTGGCCAATGTGTTCAGCCTGCCCGTCTCGACCACCCACGTGCTGTCGTCCGGCGTGGCCGGCACCATGATCGCCAACAAGAGCGGCCTGCAGGGAGGCACGGTGCGCAACATCCTGCTGGCCTGGATCCTGACCCTGCCCGCCTCGATGCTGCTGGCGGCCGGCCTGTTCTGGGTCGGCGTGCAGATCGCCGGCTGATCCGCGCGGCGGACGCAACACTCTGGCAACCGCGCCGGGCTATGTCCGGCGCGGGCGCGCCACTACCATGGCGCCATGGCTACCTCTTCCCCCACCCTGCATTACATCTATGACCCGCTTTGCGGCTGGTGCTATGGCGCCGCGCCGCTGATCGAGGCCGCCCGCGGCATCGCGGGCCTGACGATCGCGCCCCACGGCGGCGGCATGATGACCGGCAGCAACGTCCAGCCGGTCACCGACGCCCTGCGCCGCTACGTCATGCCGCACGATGCGCGCATCGCCGGCCTCACCGGCCAGGAATTCGGCGTGGACTATCGCGACGGCCTGCTGCGCGACCACGGTGCAGTGTTCGATTCGGCCCCGCCCACCACCGCGGTCCTGGCCGCGCAGACGCTGGCGGGCCGCGGCCTGGACCTGCTCAAGCGGCTGCAGCGCGCGCACTACGTGCAAGGCCTGCGCATCGCCGACCCCGCTGAACTGCAAGGGCTGGCCGAAGACATCGGGCTGGATGCCGAGGCCTTCCGCGCCGCGTATGCGCAAGCCGACGGCGAGGCCACCGCGCGCCACATCGCCGACAGCCGGGCGCTGCTGACGCGGGTGGGCGGCTCGGGCTTTCCGACGCTGGCGCTGGAAATGAACGGCGCCTATACGCTGCTGGAACCGGGCCGCTACCTGGGCCGCCCGTCGCAATGGCAGGCAGACCTGCGCGAGCGGCTGAAGTAAACACCGCCCGGCAAGGCCCGTTGCGCCAACCCGGTTCGGCCAGAACCCTCCAGGCGGCCTGCGTGGCCGGGCATCAGGACTCGCCGATGTCTCCGTCGCGCTGCAAGGCGCGATGCATCGCCGGGCGCGCCGCCAGCCGTTCGGCATAGGCCGAGTCGGTGTCGTACGGTACGCCCAGTTCTTCCAGCAGCCAGAGTATCCGGAACGACCGCGAGCGCGGCGCGTGATAGAGGGTCAGCATGGTCGGTCTCCTGGGTTAGTCGCTGCCGCCCAGCGCACGCAGTTGCGCCTTCAGGCGCCGCACTTCCTGGCTGAGGTCCAGGATCAGCGCCACGGCATCCAGGCCCGCGCCGAAATCGCGTTCCAGGCGGCGTGCGTCCAGCGCGCGTTGCAGGTCCATGCTGTAGAAGCGCCAGTGCGCGGGTTGCTGCCCGGCGGCCTCGACGATGCCGACTTCGACCAGTTGCGCGACCCATTCCACTTCGGCGCCGCAGGCGCGGGCCAGGTCGTCGGCCGTAAGCGGTTGCGATTTGCCCACCACGGTGGCGCTGGTGATGACGAGTTTCTTCATGATCAGACCCCCAGGTGGCGCCGCGGGTTGAACGGCAGGTCTTGCTGCAGCTTGCGGTAGGCCTCCTTGGCGGCCTCGGTGTCGGCCGGCGGCAGGGCCAGCTCGAGCACCAGGTACAGGTCGCCGGGCGGATCACCCGGAATGCCGCGCCCCCGCAGACGCAGCTTGCGGCCGTTGCCGGAGCCGGCCGGGATGGCGACTTCGACGGTGCCGCCCGGCGTGGGCGCATTGACCTTGGCGCCCAGCGCCGCCTCCCAGGGGGCGACCGGCAGCGTCATGTAGAGGTCGCGCCCTTCGGCGCGGTAGCGGGCGTGCGGCTTGAAGCGCACTTCCAGGTACAGGTCGCCGTTTTCGCCACCGCCATAGCCGGGCATGCCCTGCCCCGCCAGGCGGATGAACTGGCCTTCGCGCACGCCGGGCGGAATGCGCACGCTGAGCGTGCGCGTCTGCATTTGCGGGCGGCCCTGGTCATCGACCTGCATGGACCGCAGGCTGATGTCGCGCGTGGCGCCCTTCAGCGCATCTTCGAGGTCGACCTCGATGGCCGCGTGATGGTCGTCGCCGCGGGCGCGGAATTCCTGCTGCGCGCCCTGGCCCGCCGCGCGGCGGCCGCGGCCACCGAACAGCGACGAGAAGAATTCGCTGAACTGGGCTTCGTCGCCAGGCGCCGCGCCGCGGTGGAATTCGAAGCCTTCGTCCCAGCCGGGAGGCGGCTGGAAGCCGCCGCCGGGCGATACGCCGGCCGCGAGGTTGTCGTAGGCTTCGCGCTTTTCCTTGTCGCGCAGCACGTCGTAGGCTTCGTTGACGTCGCGCATGCGCGCCTCGGCGTCGCTTTCCTTGCTGACGTCGGGGTGGTATTTGCGGGCGAGCTTGCGGTAGGAGCGCCGGATCTCGTCTTCGGAGGCGCCACGCTCCACACCAAGAATGCTGTAGTAGTCCTTGAACTCCATTTTCCAGCCCATGGTTGGGGTTGCAGCCAAAGGCGGCTCGCGCCGGATTCGGCCCTGAATACAAAGAAGATAGGGGCTGGCGGCCGATTTTTCAATGCGATTCACCAAGTTTGCCGCTTCGCGCATAATTGCAGGCTGCGGTCCGGTCGCGCAGACCGGGCCGGCGGCCCCGCGCCCGTTGCGCCAGGCCGCCGCCAACGAACAGGAACCGATCGTGCTGGAAATCATCGACGTCGACTTCAACCACCCGGAACACGGCGAGCAAGTGCTGGCCATGCTCAACGAATACGCCAGCGGCCCCATGGGCGGCAATTCGCCCTTGCCCGACTACGCTCGTCAGAACCTGATCGGCGAACTGGCCCGCCGCCCCACCGCGCACGCACTGCTGGCCCGGGTCGACGGCCAGGCGGCTGGCGTGGCGATCTACCTGGAGGGCTTTTCCACGTTCGCCTGCCGTCCGCTGGTGAACCTGCATGATCTGGCCGTTTCGCCGCGCTTCCAGGGCCTGGGCGTGGGCAAGCAGCTGCTGGCCGCGCTGGAAACCCGCGCCCGCCAGATGGGCTGCTGCAAGATCACGCTGGAAGTGCTGGAAGGCAACGACGTCGCACAGGGCCTGTACCGCAAGCTGGGCTTTGAAGGCTATTCGCTGGACGAAGACACCGGCCGCGCCATGTTCTGGCAAAAGAAGCTGGCCGCCTGAGCCGCCCACGATTCCCCTACCGGGCGCCGCCGCGGCGCCCCCCCTGGCAAAGGACATCCCATGAAGATGAGCAACATCCCCTTCGGCACCACCGACTGGTCCGCCGTCGAGGCGACCGAACACCCCGGCGATACCGGCATGGCCTACTGGCGCACCCGCCAGTTCGGCGACATACGCGTGCGCATGGTCGAATACACCGCCGGCTACCTGGCCGACCACTGGTGCAGCAAGGGCCACATCCTGTTCTGCCTGGAAGGCGAACTGCACACCGAGCTGGAAGACGGCCGCCGCTTCGTGCTGACGCCCGGCATGAGCTACCAGGTGGCCGACCAGGCCGAGCCGCACCGCTCGTCCACAGCGACCGGCGCCAGGCTCTTCATCGTCGACTGACGCGCCCGCGCGACACGCTGAATTTCAGTTGCGTTACGCTTCATCCTACGACCCCTCCTACGTAACCCCTCATCACCGCCACACCGGAGAAGCACTTGGGCGCCCCGTTTACGCTGTTCGTCGATTCCCAGTTCCTCAGCCCCTACGCCATGTCGGCCTATGTGGCGCTGACTGAAAAACAACTGCCCTTCGAAGTGCGCCTGATCGACCTGGACGCGGGTGAGCAACGCATGCAGCCCTACCAGTGCCGCGCCCTGACCGCACGCGTGCCGGCGCTGACGCATGGCGATTTCAACCTGACCGAATCCACCGCCATCACGGAATACCTGGAAGACCTGCACCCGGCGCCGGCCTGTACGGCGCTGTATCCGGCCGATGCGCGCGACCGTGCCCGTGCCCGGCAGTTGCAGGCCTGGCTGCGCAGCGACCTGGCCGCCCTGCGCCAGGAACGCCCCACCGAAACCGTGTTCTACGACCAGCCCGGCCAGCCCCTGTCCGACGCCGGCCACGCGGCGGCGGCCAAGCTGATCCACGTCGCGAGCGCCCTGATCGGCGCCGGCCAGTCGACCCTGTTCGACGAATGGTGCATTGCCGACGTCGACCTGGCGGTGGCGCTGCGGCGCCTGTGGCTGGACGGCCTGCCCGATCCGCTGCGCGACTATGCCCAAGCGCAATGGCAGCGCCCGTCGGTGCGCAAATGGCTCGAGCACAACGCGGCAGCCCGCAGCTAGCCCACCTGCCGCAGCCGCCATGCAATTGCTGGATCACGTCTCCCTGACCGTCGCCGGGCTGGACGCCGCCCGGCCCTTCTACGATGCCGTCATGCAGGCGCTGGGCGCGGCCAAGGTCTACGACCGCCCCGATGCCCTGGGCTACGGCGAACGCTGCCGGCCCGGCGATGCCGGGCACACTTACATTTCCATCCTGGCCGATGCCGCCGAACCGCTGGCCGGCACCCGCCGCCATTGGTGCTTCAAGGCCGCCAGCCGCGCGGTGGTGGACGCCTTTCACGCTGCCGGGCTGGCCCATGGCGGCCGCGACGACGGCGCGCCCGGCCTGCGGCCGCACTACCATCCGCATTACTACGCCGCGTTTCTGCTGGACCCGTCGGGCAACCGCATCGAGGCCGTCTGCCACGACGCACCCTGACGCGTCGCCCGGGGGGCGGAACACCCAGAGGGACGGATAGTCCGCCCGTGTTTGACCTGCATCAATCCCACCCATGTTGCGATGCAACATTCAATCAGGTGTAATGGGGGGGTCAAGTCAGCTGGTTCCACTGGGAACCCGCCCGGCGGCAACGTTGCCGCCGGCAGCATCCCTACAGGAGATCGCCATGGCCGAATCCGGCAACGATCGCGTCCCCGCCCCGTCCTTCAATCCCTGGACGGCCGCCTATGAATACGCCGTGGACGCCTGGCAGCGCGCCGTGCTCTATGCCGACGTGATGCGCCAGCGCGGCAACCAATATCACGAGCACATGGCCAAGCGGGCCCCCAACGTGCTCAGCATGGAATACGAACTGGTGCTGGACGGCCGCGAACTGGACCGGCCAGTCAATTACGGCCTGCTGCGCATCAAGCCGCCCGAAGGCGTGGTGGTCGACCCCATCAAGCGCCCCTTCCTGGTGGTGGACCCCCGCGCCGGGCACGGCCCCGGCATCGGCGGCTTCAAGCCCGAAAGCGAGATCGGCGTGGCGGTACGCGCCGGCCACCCCTGCTACTTCGCCACCTTCCTGCCCCGGCCCATGCCTACCCAGACCGTCGAAGACGTGATGGCGGCCGAAGCCCACTTCCTGGAAAAGATCATCGCCCTGCATCCGGACGCCGAAGGCAAGCCGGTGGTGGTGGCCAACTGCCAGGCCGGCTGGCAGATCATGATGACCGCCGCGGTGCGCCCGGAGCTGTTCGGGCCCATCATCATCGCCGGGGCGCCGCTGTCGTACTGGGCGGGCTGGCGCGGCATGAACCCGATGCGCTACGCCGGCGGCCTGCTGGGCGGCAGCTGGCTTACCGCCCTGACCAGCGACCTGGGCAACGGCACCTTCGATGGCGCCTGGCTGGTGCAGAACTTCGAAAACCTGAATCCCGCCAACACGCTGTGGTCCAAGCAGTACAACCTGTATTCCAAGGTCGACACCGAGGCCGGGCGCTACCTGAGCTTCGAAAAATGGTGGGGCGGCCACGTCTTTTTGAACGGGCCGGAAATCCAGTACATCGTCGACAACCTGTTCGTCGGCAACCGCCTGTCGTCCTCGGGCCTGGTGACCTCGGACGGCATCCGCATCGACCTGCGCAACATCCGTTCGCCCATCGTGGTGTTCTGCTCCAAGGGCGACAACATCACGCCGCCGCCGCAGGCCCTGGGCTGGATCCCCGACCTGTACCAGGACGACGCCGAAGTGCTGGCGCACGACCAGACCATCGTCTACGCCGTCCATGAAAGCATCGGCCACCTGGGCATCTTCGTGTCGGGCAGCGTGGCGCGCAAAGAACACCAGGAATTCACCTCGAACATCGACATGATCGATGTGCTGCCGCCCGGCATCTACCAGGCGGAAATCACCGACAAGACGCCGGACACGCCCAACGCCGACCTGGCCTACGGCAACTACGTGCTGTCGTTCGAGCAGCGCAAGATGGATGACGTGCGCGCCATCGTCGACCGCAAGGAAGACGACGACCGCCGCTTCAAGGCCGTTGCCCGCATCTCGGACATCAACCTGGGCATGTACCGCAGCTTCGTGCAGCCCTGGGTGCGCGCCGCGGTCACGCCGCAATCGGCCGAATGGAGCCAGCGCCTGCATCCGCTGCGCCTGCCCTACGAACTGGTGTCCGACCGCAATCCGCTCATCGCCCCCATCGCAAAGGTGGCCGAGCAGGTACGCGAACACCGCCAGCCGGCCTCGCCCGCCAATCCGTTCCTGATCGCCCAGGAAATGTTCTCGAACCTGATCGAGACCGGCCTGAACATCTTCCAGGAACTGCGCGATTCGGCCGACGAGCGCACCTTCATGAGCGTCTATGGTTCGCCGCTGGTGCAAGACCTGGCCGGCCTGGGCGGCAAGGACGGCCTGCCGCGCCGCCACCCCGGCGTGTCGCCGGAACACCGCCGCTTCATGGAAGAACGCGCCGCCGAGCTGCGTTCGCTGCTGCAGGAAGGCGGCCTGCGCGTGGCCGCCATCCGCATGCTGCTGTACGTGGCGGGGGCAGAAGGCGGGCTGGACGAACGCAGCTTCGCGCTGATCCGCAAGATGCGCGCCGAAGCCGGCAACAGCATGACGCTGCAGGAATTCAAGGACATCGTGCGCGACCAGGCGATGATGATGCGGCTGGATTCCGCCGCGGTCTTGCAGACCATGCCGCACCTGCTGGAAAGCTCGCCGCCCGACGCCATTCGCGAGGCGCTGGATTCGATGAAGCACGTGCTGGAAGCCGCCGAGCCGATGAGCCCGGCCGCGCGCCAGAGCCTGGCCGAGATGGAACAGATCTTCCTGACGGCTGAACGCGCGGCCCAGCGCCTGGCGCCGCCCGCGGCGCGCAAGCGCCCCCGCATCGCGGCCGCCCGGCAAGAGGCCCCGGCCGCCGCCCAGCCCGCCAAGACCCGGCGCGCGCCGGTCAAGGCCGCCAAGGCTGCGGCGCCCGCGGCCAAGCCTGCCGCCAAGGCCGCCGCCCCCCGCCCTGATGCCAAGGCCGCGCCCAGGAAAGCCGCGGCCCGCAAGCCCGCCGCGAAGAAAGCCGCTGCCAAGCAAGCCGCCGCGACCAAGACCGCGAGCGCCCGTCAACCCGCCCACGTCGAATCCGAATGAGTCTGCCCACCTCCACGCATTACGACAAGCTCATCGCCCGCGCGCAAACGCTGGACCCCGCGCTGTGCGCCATTGCCCACCCCTGCGACGAGCCGTCGCTGTCGGCCGCGCTGGAAGCGCGCGACCTGGGCCTGTTGCGGCCCATCCTGGTGGGCCCGGAGCACAAGATCCGCGACACCGCCGCGCAGTTCAAGCTGAACCTGGGCGACGCCCGCATCGTCGACGTGCCGCACAGCCATGCCGCGGCCGAGACCGCCGTCGCCCTGGTGCGCAGCGGCGAAGCCTCGCTGCTCATGAAGGGCAGCCTGCACACCGATGAGCTGATGCACGAAGTGGTGGCGCGCACCACGGGCCTGCGCAGCGGACGGCGCATCAGCCATGTGTTCATCATGGAAGTGCCCACCTATGCCGAGCCGCTGTTCATCACGGATGCCGCCATCAACATCTTCCCCGACCTGGAAACCAAGGCCGACATCATCCGCAACGTGATCGACCTGCACCATGGGCTGGGGCTGGGCGAGCCGCGCGTGGCGATCCTGTCGGCGGTGGAACAGGTCACCCCCAGCATTCCCAGCACCATCGAGGCCGCCGCGCTGTGCAAAATGGCCGACCGCGGCCAGATCGCAGGCGGCGTGCTGGACGGCCCGCTGGCGCTGGACAACGCCATCAGCCCCGACGCCGCCCGCATCAAGGGCATACGCTCACCCGTGGCCGGCGTGGCCCAGGTACTGGTGGTGCCCGACCTGGAAGCCGGCAACATGCTGGCCAAGAACCTGACCTTCCTGGCCAACGCCGAGGCCGCCGGCATCGTGCTGGGCGCGCGCGTGCCCATCATCCTGACCAGCCGCGCGGACAGCCCGCGCTCGCGCCTGGCGTCCTGCGCGGTGGCCGCGATCTACGCGCACCATCTGGCCCAGCAGCAGGCCCGTCCGCTGGCGTAGCGAGGCGGGGCTGCGGCCCCGCCCGCCGCGGCAAGTCTGCCGCAGCGTTTGTCGCACCTTGCCCGTCGCGGCGATTCCATCGCCTCTTGTCCGTTGCATCTAAAGGCCATTGCCCATGTCCGACACCATCCTGGTCATCAACGCCGGCAGTTCCAGCATCAAGTTCTACCTGTACGACATCGACGACAAAGCGGCCCTGGCGCCGCGGCTGGGCGGCCAGCTCGAAGGCATCGGCACCCGCCACCCGCGCCTGCGCGTGCGCGACGCCGCCGGCCAGACGCTGGTGGAACGCGACATCGCGCCCAGCCATGCGCCCGACGTGCCCAACGGCCAGGAAGTGGTCGGCACCTGGCTCAGCGGTCACCTGGGCGGCGCGCCGCTGGCCGTGGGCCACCGCGTGGTGCACGGCGGCCCCGACCTGTCCCAACCGGTGCTGGTCGACGATGCCATCCTGGCGCAGCTCGACGCCTACACGCCCCTGGCGCCGCTGCACCAGCCCAACAACCTGGCCCCCATCCGCGTGATCCGCGAGCGGCGCCCCTGGATTCCTCAGGTGGCGTGCTTTGACACCGCCTTCCACCGCAGCCATTCCGACGTCGCCGATCGCTACGCCCTGCCCGACAAGCTCTACCAGCAAGGCGTGCGCCGCTATGGCTTTCATGGCCTGTCGTACGAATACATTGCCCAGCGCCTGCGCCAGGCGCTGCCCGAAATCGCCATGGGCAAGATCATTGCCGCGCACCTGGGTTCGGGCGTGTCCGCCTGCGCCATGCACCAGGGCAAGAGCGTGGACAGCACCATGGGCTTCACCGCCCTGGAAGGCCTGCCCATGGGCACGCGCCCCGGCCGGCTGGATGCCGGCGTGGTGCTGTGGATGATGGAACAGGGCATGACCCACGACGAGATCGAGCACACGCTCTACCACGACTGCGGCATGAAGGGCCTGTCCGGCATCAGCAACGACATGCGCGAGCTGCTGGCCAGCGAGGCGCCGTCGGCCAGGCTGGCGCTGTCGTACTTCGCCTGGCGCGTGGCCGAAGGCATGATCGGGCTGGGCTGCGCCATGAACGGCATCGACGGCATCGTCTTCACCGCCGGGGTCGGCGAGAACTCGGCCGAGATCCGCCAGGCCATCAGCGAACACTGGGGCTGGCTGGGCATCAAGCTCGACCCCGAGCGCAACGCCCGCCACGGCCCGCGCATTTCCAGCGACGACAGCCGCATCGGCGTCTACGTCGTGCGCACCAACGAAGAACTCGTCATTGCACAGCACACCCTGGACCTGGTGAAACAACGATGAACGCCCCGCTTCCCCTGGCCGGCAAGCGCGGCCTGGTCACCGGCATTGCCAACGCCGATTCCATCGCCTGGGGCTGCGCCAAGGCCTTTCGCGCCCTGGGCGCGGAACTGGCGGTGACCTACCTGAACGACAAGGCGCGACCGCACGTCGAACCGCTGGCGCGGCAAGTGGACGCGTCCCTGCTGATGCCGCTGGACCTGTTGCAGGACGGCCAGCTCGAAGCCGTCTTCGACCGCATCACCGAACAGTGGGGCAGCCTGGACTTCGTGCTGCACTCCATTGCCTACGCGCCGCGCGACGACCTGCACGGGCGCGTCACCGACTGCTCGCGCGCCGGCTTCCTGCAGGCGATGGATGTGTCTTGCTGGTCGTTCATCCGCATGGCCAAGCTGGCCGAGCCGCTGATGCCGGGCGGCGGCGCGCTGTTCTGCATGAGCTACTACGGCTCGCAGATGGTGGTCGAGCACTACAACATGATGGGCCCGGTCAAGGCCGCGCTGGAATCGGCCACCCGCTACCTGGCCGCCGAGCTCGGCCCCCAGGGCATCCGCGTGCATGCGATTTCCCCCGGGCCGCTCAAAACCCGGGCCGCCTCGGGCATCCATGAATTCGACGCCTTGCTGGACCGCGCCCAGGCCAAGGCCCCGGCGCGCAGTTTGGTGTCCATCGATGACGTCGGCGAGGCCACCGCCTGGCTCGCCACCGACGCCGCCCGCCTGATGACGGGGCAGACCTTGTATATCGACGGCGGCTATCACATCATCGATTGAGGCATTCGGCATGCCCATGCCGGGTAGGAACCGCAGCGGCCCGGCCACCCAATGGGCAACCCGGGCCCGCGCCACGCTTCAGCTCAGCGTGGCCGGCGCCGGCCCCTGGCGCCAACGCTCGATGGCTTCGACCGCCTGCTCGGGGCTGGCAAAAATCTTGTCGCGGCCGATCCGGTCGGCCAGGCCGCTGCGATCCAGCGCCATGCGGAACTGGCCATGCCCCCCCGCCACCAGCAGCACCATGCCGCGGTCGCGCAGCTCGCGCCGCAATTCATACAGCGCCTCGATCGCATCCGCGTCCGCCTGCGTCATCGCCTCGGCGTCCAGCACGAACCACGTCACGTCGCCGGCTTGCTCGATCACCTCGCGCGCGCGCCGCCGGAACGCGTCCGCATTGAAGAACCACACCGACGACTCGAACAGCCAGATCACGGTGCCCGGCACCGGCTGCGCCTGCGGATTCAAGTGCATCTTGCCCAGCACCGATTCGCCCGGCAGACGGCCCAGCAAGGCGTCGCGCGGATTGCCGGACACGTACATCGCGTACAGCAACGTGGCGCCCACCGACACCGCCACGCCCTGCAGCACGCCAAAGCCCACCACGCCCACCGCCGCCAGGATGCCGAAGGCCAGCTCGACGCGTGAAATGCGGGCCAGCCGCAGGAAGGCCTGCCCATCGAACAGGCTGGCCGCCGCCAGCAGCAGAATCGCCGACAGCACCGCCTGGGGCAGCCAATACAGCGGCGCGCTCAGCAAGCCCACCACCACCGCCAGCGCCGCCGCCGCGCTCACCCCCACCAGCGGCGAAGAACCGCCCGCCGCCAGCCCCACCGCCGTGCGCGAATCCGCGCCCGTGACCACAAACCCCTGGAACAGTCCCGCCATCACATTGGCCGCGCCAAAGCCCACCAATTCCCGGTTCGGATCCACATGCTCGCCCGTGCGCGCCGCAAAACTGCGCGCCGTCACGATGCCGCTGGAAAAACTCACCACCAGCACCCCCGCCGCGCCCAACAGGATGTCGTCCACCCCTTCCAGGCGCACCGGCAGGCTCAGCGCCGGCAGGCCCGCCGGCACCTCACCCACCACCGCGATGCCCAGACCGGGAAAATCGAACAGCCAGGACAAGAAGCAGGCCCCCACCACCAACAGGATCGACCCCGGCCACGTCGGCCGCCAGCGCTTGATGGCCACCAGCAACAGGCAAGACACCACCCCCAGGCACAGGGTCGGAATGCGAATCTCGGACACGCGCCGCGACAACTCCAGAAACGGGTGGATCAGCCCGCTGTTGCGCAGCCCCACCCCGGTCAGCCCGCTCAGTTGCGACAGCGCCAGCGTCACCGCCACCCCCGCCATGTAGCCGATCAGCACCGGCCGCGACAGCAGATTGGCCAGCACGCCCAGCCGCAGCACGCGCGCGATCAGGCAGCCCACCCCCACCGTCAACGCGATGCCCGTCGCCGCCACCAGCCGGTCCTCTGGCGTTGTCAGCGCCATCCCCGTCAGCGTCGCCGCGATCAGCGTACAAGTCGCCGTGTCCGGCCCCACGATCAACGTACGCGACGACCCGAACAGCGCGTAACCCAGCATCCCCGCGATCGCCGCCCACAACCCCGCCACCGGCGGCACCCCCATCATCGCCGCGTAGGCCAGCCCTACCGGCAACGCCACCGCCGCCACGCTCAGCCCGGCCGCCACGTCGCGCCCCGCGGACTCCCGGGTGATACCCCGGAAATTATTCAGGCCAGGAAGAAATCGTAGATTCATGGAGCGGCAAGGCAGGCAGAAAACCGAAAGAAAACCGCGGCGCGCGGGTGAGCGACAAGGCTACACCAGACGCGTCCCCAATACCTGTCGCCAGATCAAACGCGTCCTGTCTTGCCTTCCCCCGCCATCATTCCAAAAAGGAATCGATTTCCTTAACTATTTATCCCTTTTTATCAACTTCCCGATTGCGTAGCGTCGTGCTCACAACAAACGCGGCATCAGCGCCGCCCCCAGGGCCTCCCCGCCCCGGAACAACAGCGCGGCTCGCTCCCTGCCGCCCCCCCCGCCGCCATCGGCGAATTCATGCGCACGGAAATCGACCGCTACGGCGCGATCGTGAAGCTGTCAGGCGCGAAGATGGAATAAAGGCGCAAGCAACGCCACAAACCAAGACACCCGTAGCCTGGGGCGCGGGCGGTCTTGCTGTCGAGCAACCTCGATGCGCCCAAGGGAATCCGTAGGGAGCCGAAGGCGGACGAGGATGACGCAGGGGACGTCCGGAGCGAAGGCTCGGGACCGCAATCGTGGGCGCTCGACAGCAAGACCGCCCGCGCCCCAGGCGACCTACGAAGCCCCCCCGTGCTCAAAGCCAAGAACGCCAAAGCCCAAAAAAAAGCCGCTCCCAAAGGAGCGGCCTTCCTCAGCAGACACCAAGCAAAACGCTTACTTGGCCCGCTCCTGCAGCACAGCCACTGCCGGCAACGTCTTGCCTTCCAGGAACTCCAGGAAAGCCCCGCCCCCGGTCGAGATGTAGCCCACCTGCTCCGAAATCCCGTACTTCGCAATCGCCGCCAGCGTATCGCCGCCACCCGCAATCGAGAATCCGTCCGAGTCGGCAATCGCCTGCGCCACCACCTTCGTGCCATTGGCGAACTGATCGAACTCGAACACGCCCACCGGCCCGTTCCACACGATCGTGCCGGCTTGCTTCAGGATCGCGGCCAGCTGCTCGGCCGTCTGCGGCCCGATATCCAGGATCATGTCGTCCGCCGCCACCGCGTCGGCCGCCTTCACCGTCGCCTCGGCATCCGCCCCGAACGACTTCGCGCACACCACGTCCACCGGAATCGGCACATCCGCGCCGCGCTGCTTCATCAGCTCGATCACCGCGCGCGCCTGGTCCACCTGGTCCGGCTCCGCCAGCGACTTGCCGATCGACAGGCCGGCCGCCAGCATGAACGTATTCGCAATGCCACCGCCCACCACCAGCTGGTCCACCTTGTCCGCCAGCGACTGCAGGATCGACAGCTTCGTCGACACCTTCGAGCCGCCCACGATCGCCACCAGCGGGCGCTTCGGCTCGTGCAGCGCACGGCCCAGCGCGTCCAGCTCGGCTTCCAGCAGGGGACCTGCGCAAGCCACCGGCGCGAAACGCGCGATGCCGTGCGTCGTGGCCTCGGCGCGGTGCGCCGTGCCGAATGCATCGTTCACGTACACATCGCACAGCGCCGCCATCTTGCGCGACAGCGCCTCGTCGTCCTTCTTCTCGCCCACATTCACGCGGCAGTTTTCCAGCAGCACCACCAGGCCCGGCTCGACCTTCACGCCGTCCACCCAGTTTTGCACCAGCGGCACCGGCATGCCCAGCAGCTCGGACAGGCGCTGGCCCACCTTCGCCAACGAATCGGCTTCGGTCAGCACGCCTTCTTTCGGGCGGCCCAGGTGGGACGTCACCATCACCGCGGCGCCGGCGTCCAGCGCCAGGCGGATGCCGGGCACCGAGGCGCGGATGCGGGTATCTTCGGAAATGCGGCCGGCATCATCGAACGGCACGTTCAGATCGGCGCGGATGAACACGCGCTTGCCGGACAGGGCGCCGGCCTTGGCCAGCGCGGACAGGGTATTGACCTTGGACATATGCTTTGCTTCCTACAGTTGGCAAACAAAGGGGACGAACCCGCTTTCCGCTTGGGCGGAAAACCCGTTCGTCCCCTTCGGCCTGACAGCGATGCTTACTTGGCCGACATCAGCGCGACGGTGGTGTCGAGCATGCGGTTCGAGAAGCCCCATTCGTTGTCGTACCAGGACGACACCTTGACCAGGCGACCCGAGACCTTGGTCAGCGACGCGTCAACGGTGCTGGAGGCCGGGTTGTGGTTGTAGTCCACCGAGACCAGGGGTTCGGTGTTGTAGTCCAGGATGCCCTTGAGCGCGCCTTCCGAAGCGTCCTTCAGGATCTTGTTCACTTCGTCGGCGGTCGTGTCGCGGCTGGCCACGAACGACAGGTCGACCAGCGACACGTTGATGGTCGGAACGCGGATGGCGTAGCCGTCCAGCTTGCCGTTCAGTTCCGGCAGCACCAGGCCCACGGCGGCGGCAGCGCCGGTCTTGGTGGGGATCATGCTCATCGTGGCCGACCGCGCGCGGCGCAGGTCTTCGTGGTAGACGTCGGTCAGGACCTGGTCGTTGGTGTAGGCGTGAACGGTCGTCATCAGGCCGTTTTCCAGGCCCAGCTTGTCGTTCAGGGGCTTGACCAGCGGGGCCAGGCAGTTGGTGGTGCACGACGCGTTCGAGATGACGGTGTCGGTGGCCTTGAGCACGCCGTGGTTCACGCCGTACACGACGGTGGCGTCAACGTCCTTGCCGCCCGGAGCCGAAATGATGACTTTCTTGGCGCCGCCCTTGATGTGGGCGCCGGCCTTTTCCTTGGTGGTGAAAAAGCCCGTGCACTCCAGCACCACGTCGACCTTCAGCTCGCCCCAGGGCAGCTCGGCCGGGTTGCGGTTGGCCAGCACGCGGATCTTGTCGCCGTTGACGACCATGAATTCGCCGTCGACCTCGACCGTGCCCGGGAACTTGCCGTGGGCGGTGTCGTAGCGGGTCAGGTGGGCGTTCGTCTTGGGATCACCCAAGTCGTTGATGGCGACGATTTCGATATCGTGCTTCTTGCCACCTTCGTAGTGGGCACGCAGGATGTTGCGGCCGATGCGACCGTAACCGTTGATGGCGACGCGAATAGTCATGACTAAGCTCCTTTTTTACAAAACTTGGCGGACGGTCTCGGCCACCTTGTCGGCGGTCAGCCCGAAGAACTTGAACAGCGCGCCGGCCGGGGCGGATTCGCCGTAGCGGTCGATGCCGACCACCGCGCCTTCCAGGCCTACGTACTTGTGCCAGAAGGCGGTCACGCCGGCTTCGACAGCCACGCGCGGCAGGCCCTTGGGCAGCACCGATTGCTTCCAGGCGGCGTCCTGGCGGTCGAACACGTCGGTGCTGGGCATGGACACCACGCGCACCGCGATGCCGTCCTTGGCCAGTTGCGCCTGCGCGTCCAGCGCGATGGCCACTTCAGAGCCGGTGGCGATGATGACGGCGCGGGCGCCTTCGGCATCGCGCAGCACGTAGCCGCCGCGGGAAATGGCGCCCACGGTGGCGGCATCGCGCGGCACGAACGGCAGGTTCTGGCGCGACAGCAACAGGGCCGTCGGGCCGCCGTCATGCACATCCATGCCGATGCTGGTCGGGCGCGTCACGGCGGCATTCCAGGCCACGGCGGTTTCGGCCGTATCGCAAGGACGCCAGAGCGACAGGTTGGGGATCAGGCGCAGGCTGGCCGCGTGCTCGATCGATTGGTGGGTGGGGCCATCTTCGCCCAGGCCGATCGAATCGTGCGTGAACACGTGCACCACGCGCTGCTTCATCAGCGCCGCCATGCGGATGGCGTTGCGCGAATAGTCCGAGAACGTCAGGAACGTGCCGCCGAACGGCAGGTAGCCGCCATGCAGGGCCACGCCGTTCATGATGGCGGCCATGCCGAATTCGCGCACGCCGTAGTTGATGTGACGGCCGAACTGGATGCCCTTGTCGCCGGCGCGAACGGCGGCCACGCCCTTCCAGTCGGTGAAGTTCGAGCCGGTCAGGTCGGCCGAGCCGCCCAGCATTTCCGGCAGCGCGGCGGCCAGGGCCGTGATCGCGAACTGCGAGGCCTTGCGGGTGGCGACGGTTTCGGCCTTTTCCAGCGTGCTGTTCAGGAACGCCTGGAACTGCTCGGCGTAGCCGGCGGGCAGCTCGCCCTTCATGCGGCGGGTGAACTCGGCGGCCTCAGCAGGGAACGCGGCGGCGTAGGCGTCGAACGCCGACTGCCATTCGGCCTGCGCGGCGGCGCCGGCCTTGCGACCGTCCCAGCCGTCGTAGACGTCTTGCGGAATCTGGAAGGGTTCGGCCGACCAGCCCAGCGCGGCGCGGGTGGCGGCGATTTCGTCCTTGCCCAGCGGCGCGCCGTGCACGTTGTGGGTGCCGGCCATGTTGGGCGCCCCCTTGCCGATGACGGTGCGGCAGACGATCAGCGTGGGCTTTTCCGATTGCGCGCGGGCGGCCTTGATGGCGGCGTCCACGGCGGCGGCATCATGGCCGTCGATGCCGCGGATGACGTTCCAGCCATAGCCTTCGAAGCGCTTGGCGGTGTCGTCGGCGAACCAGTGTTCGACGTGGCCGTCGATGGAAATGCCGTTGTCGTCGTACAGCACGACCAGCTTGGACAGCTTGAGCGTGCCGGCCAGCGAGCACACTTCATGCGAGATGCCTTCCATCAGGCAGCCGTCGCCCGTGAAGGCGTAGGTGTGGTGGTCGACGATGGTGTGGCCGGGCTTGTTGAATTCGGCGGCCAGCAGCGCTTCGGCCAGCGCCATGCCCACGGCATTGCCCAGGCCCTGGCCCAGCGGGCCGGTGGTGGTTTCCACGCCCGGGGTGATGCCCACTTCGGGGTGGCCCGGCGTCTTGGAATGCAACTGGCGGAAATTCTTGAGTTCTTCGATCGGCAGGTCGTAGCCCGTCAGGTGCAGCAGGGCGTAGATCAGCATCGAGCCGTGGCCGTTGGACAGCACGAAGCGGTCGCGGTTGGCCCAGGCGGGATCCTTGGGATTGTGGCGCAGGTTGCCGATCCATAGGGCCTGGGCGATTTCCGCCATGCCCATGGGTGCCCCCGGGTGCCCGGAGTTCGCTTGTTGCACGGCATCCATCGCGAGGGCGCGGATGGCATCCGCCAAGGCAAGTTTAGGGGCGGTCGGATTGCTCATTCGGAAGGCTCTTTGAAGCTGGCGCGCCCACGCAGGAAATGGGGGCCAGTTGAGTAGGTTGCGAAGCAAAAGATTTTAGCATCCGGGGCCTACCCCCCTGCCATCGGGCGCCGGCACGAGCCAAATGGGCGCATTCTCGGGGAAATGCGCGGGCGCAAGCCCGAAAATGATGGGGTAGAAGCCACAATTGCGGCGAGGCGGTCCGAGATTCATGATGGCTGCCTGTATCTGCACCGGAAGCCATCTAAGATGAACCGCATGTTGAACGTCACCCTGCCCGTCGAAGGCATCATGGCACTACGCAATGCGCTGGGCGAAGAGCAGGCCATTGCCATTGCCCATTCCCTGGAACTCGCCCAGATCCGGGGCGAGGCCGAACTGGCGGCCGCATTGCGGCAAGAGTGGCAAAAAGAACTGGCAAACGCCGTCGCCCCCCTCGCCCGGCGCGAGGAAATACAGGAACTGCGCCGCGAAATCGCCAAGCTGCCCAACCGCGAAGAACTCAAGCGCTTCGCCACTCACGAAGACCTGTCAGAACTGCGCAGCCAATTCCTGCGCCTGGACAAAAAGATGACCGTGGGCTTTCTGGTCCTGCTGGCGCTCAATCTCACTTCCAACACCCCACTCTTCATCGAATGGGGGACCAAAGTGGTAGGCTACGCGCTCAAGTAGCCCGGGGATACCGTCACCTGAAATACGCCAGGTCGCCGCCCCTGAGCTTCGCCCGTTTCCGTTGCTGCAACGCCCATGTCCGTTCCCCGCTTTTTCTGCGACGCTCCCCTGTCCGCCGGCGCCCGCATCGCCCTGCCGGATGCCCTGGCGCACCACGCCCTGAGAGTGCTGCGGCTGCGCGCCGGTGAAAGCGTCGTGCTGTTCAACGGCCAGGGCGGCGAATACCCCGCCACGCTGGACGTCGACGGCAAGGCCGGCTTTGCCCAGTTGGGCGCCTTCGACCCGCGCGAAGCCGAGCTGGCTGGCCGCATCACCCTGGTGCAGGGCCTGCCGTCCGGCGACAAAATGGACTGGGTGGTGGAAAAAGCCGTGGAACTGGGCGCCGCCCGGGTCTGCCCCATCGCCGCGCAGCGCAGCGTGCTGCAGTTGTCGGGCCCGCGGCTGGACAAGCGGGTAGCCCACTGGCAGCGCATCGCGCAGTCGGCCGCCGAGCAGTGCGGCCGCAACCGCCTGATGACGGTCGACGCTCCCCTGGCCCTGGCCGACTGGCTGGCGTTGCCGGCCGATGGCCTGCGTCTGTTGTGCCACCCCGATGCCGACACCGACCTGGCCGGCCTGTTGCAGACCACGCCCGGCCTCGCATCGCTGACGCTGCTGGTCGGCCCCGAAGGGGGCTGGTCTGACAAGGAATTGGCCCAGGCCCGCGAGGCCGGCGTGCAAACCGTCAGGTTCGGGCCGCGCGTGCTGCGCACCGAAACCGCTGGTCTCGCCTTGATCGCTGCGGCGGGCGCCCTGCTGGGCTGGTAACGGAATAGAAAGACACACCCGACGTCCCTGACGCCGGTGGGGGCATCCGGCAGGCCCGTCGGCCTGCCGCGATTGAAATCAGTCGTTTTCGCCGTAAGGCGCGGCAGCCACACCGGGTTCCGGGTCCGGGTGCTTGCCCGCATGTTCCACGACATACGCAAAGATGCGGCCGTTTTCGTGGGCGAATTCGGCGGCGTCCGCACACACCGATTCAATGCGGGCGGCGTCTTCTTCCAGGGCGGGGTCGCCCGAATGCAGCTTGTACAGCCACAGCACCACGCCGATCTTGTGATCCAGCACGGTGTCGCACAGACAGTCGTAGAGCGCGTCGAGATTGCCCCCGAAATACTCGGGGAAATCCACCGCCTTGGCGATGGCGCGCAACACCGCCGAACGGCTGCGGGCAGGGTCGCAATTGGCCACGAACAGAGGCAGGCCGAGTTCATGCGCGGCCTCGACCACGGCCTTTTTGTCCAGCCCGTCGTGAGCCAGCGCTCCACCTCGCTTCAACTGCCGCTGCAGGGTAGATTGGGCATTGCGCGTCATGCCTGTGCCTCCTTGAAAAAGGCGATCACTTCGTCAGTACGCTGCATCGTATCGGCATAACCCAGTTCGATCAATCGCTTGGTGTAGCTGGATTCGAACAACAGGTAGGACATCAGCGCGCCGCCGCCGGGGCGGCCTGGGTCGGACGATACACCGAGTACGCGAAAAAGAGCACGGGCCTGGGCCGGCATGTCGCCCAGGTGTTCCAGCGCCAGCGAATCCAGCGACCGGCTGGGGGTGATCGTCAGCACCTGGATGCGGCGTACGTTGACCGTGTCACCTTCGCGGGGCACGGCGTGGTCCACCAGGTAATTCAACCGTTCAAGGCGCTCGACGTCCATCGACAGGCCGTCCAGGAAGATGCTGGACAAGGCATGGCCGCCCACCTGGGCCAGCGAGGGGTACGGCGGCGCGTCCTCGCGATGCTCGGGGTGGGTGTCGTCCCGGAACCCGGTGCCGATCACCAGCACCCGATGCGCGCCCAGGTGTATGGCCGGGCTGATCGGCGCCAGCTGGCGCATGGATCCGTCGCCGCACCATTCGCCCTTGCCGTGCACCGGAATCTGCCGGGCGGGAAAAACGAAAGGGATCGCGGACGAAGCCATCAGGTGATCGACCGTGATCGGCGTGGGGATGGCCAGCCGCAGATAACGATGCCACGGCTCGATCGGCGTGTGGGCCTGGTAGAACGTCAGGTGCTCGCCGCTGGTGTAGCCCGACGCCGTGATGGCCAACGCCGACAATGCGCCGCTTTCCAGATTGGACTGCAGGCTGTCGAAGTTCAGTACCCGGCCCAGCAACGCCTGCATGGGGCTGTTGTCCAGCAGCGACTGCGGCCGCTTGCGCGTCAGCCCGGAATACATCCAGCCCAGCGACAAGAGGCCCAGCCACCGCACGCCCGTGCGGATAAGACCCGGCGCGTCGGCCCGATAGATCATGTCGGTGTTCAGCGACGACCACAGGCGCCGGATGCGGCGCACGCCCAGGTGCGGGCGCTCGGCCCGGCAGGCCAACGCCGCCGCATTGATGGCACCGGCCGAGGTGCCGCAGATGATGTCGAAGGGATTCTTGAAACGCGAATGCCAGTCCGGGTCCAGCAGCTCCATGATGGCGCTGAGTACGCCCACCTGGTAGGCGGCGCGCGCGCCGCCGCCGGTCAGGACCAGGCCGGTCGGCGTGCGCGGGCACGCCGGGCCGGCCGGAGCGACTTCAACGTGGCGTGTTGGCATCGACCACAGTCATCGCGGTCATGTTGACGATGCGGCGCACGGTGGAGCTGGAGGTCAGGATGTGCACCGGGGCATTGGCGCCCAGCAGGAACGGCCCCACCGCCACGTTGCCGCCGGCCGCCGTCTTGAGCAGGTTGTAGGCGATGTTGCCGGAATCCACGTTGGGGCACACCAGCAGGTTGGCTTCGCCCTTGAGCGTGGACGAGGGCAGGATGCGCATGCGCAGCGCTTCGTCCAGCGCGCAGTCGCCATGCATTTCGCCATCGATTTCCAGTTCGGGCGCGGCTTGGCGCACCAGTTCCAGCGCGCGGCGCATCTTGGCGCCTGAGGCCGAGCTGCCCGAGCCGAAGTTCGACCGCGACAAGAGCGCCACCTTGGGGGCCAGGAACATGCGCTGCATTTCGTTGGCCGCGGCGATGGTGAATTCGGCGATCTGCTCGGCCGTGGGTTCGTCGTTGACGTGCGTGTCCACCAGCACCACCGTGCGCTCGTTGAGCAGCAGGATGTTCATGGCGGCGTACACGTTGCGCCCGGCGCGGCGGCCGATCACTTCGTCCACGAAACGCAGGTGGTCGTGGTACGCGCCCACCGAACCGCAGACCATGCCGTCGGCATCGCCCAGGCGCACCATCATCGCGCCGATCAGCGTCATGCGGCGGCGCATTTCCACGCGCGCCATTTCCTTGGTGATGCCGCGACGGCACATCAGTTCCCAGTACGTGGTCCAGTACTGATGGAAGCGTTCGTCGTATTCGGGGTTGGTGACTTCGACGTCTTCGCCCAGGCGCAGGCGCAGGCCCAGTTTTTCGATGCGGGTCAGCAGCACCGACGGGCGGCCCACCAGGATCGGACGGGCCAGGCCTTCGTCCACCACCACCTGCACCGCGCGCAGCACGCGTTCGTCTTCGCCCTCGGCGAACACGATGCGCGCCGGGCCGCCTTCGCGCACGATGCGCTTGGCCGCCGAGAACAGCGGTTTCATGAAGGCGCCCGAGTGGTACACGAACTGCTGCAGCTGCTCTTCGTAGGCTTCCAGGTCGGCCAACGGGCGCGTGGCCACGCCGCCGTCCATGGCGGCCTTGGCCACCGCCGGGGCAATGCGCACGATCAGGCGCGGATCGAAGGGCTTGGGAATCAGGTATTCGGGGCCGAACGAAATATCGAACGTGCCGTAGGCCGCGGCGACGACTTCGTTCTGTTCTTCCTGCGCCAGCTGGGCGATGGCATACACCGCCGCCTTTTCCATCTCGCGCGTGATGGTGGTGGCGCCCACGTCCAGCGCACCGCGGAAGATGTACGGAAAGCACAGCACGTTGTTGACCTGGTTCGGGTAGTCCGAACGGCCGGTGGCCATCACCACGTCGTCGCGCACCGAATGGGCAAGCTCGGGCAGGATTTCCGGCGTGGGGTTGGCCAGCGCCAGGATCAGCGGGCGCGAGCCCATGGCCGCGACCATTTCCGGCTTGAGCACGCCGCCGGCCGACAGGCCCAGGAACACGTCCGCGCCCTCGATCACGTCGGCCAGCTTGCGGGCGTCCGTCTTTTGTGCGAAGCGCGCCTTGTCCGGGTCCATCAGCGTGGTGCGGCCCTCAAAGACCACGCCCTCGATGTCGGTCACCCAGATGTTTTCCAGCGGCAGGCCCAGGTCCACCATCAGGTCCAGGCACGCCAGGGCGGCAGCCCCCGCGCCGGACGTCACGACCTTGACCTTGTCGATTTCCTTGCCCACGACCTTCAGGCCGTTGATGAACGCGGCGGACACGCAGATCGCGGTGCCGTGCTGGTCATCGTGGAAAACGGGAATCTTCATGCGTTCGCGCAGCTTGCGCTCGACCGTGAAGCACTCCGGCGCCTTGATGTCTTCGAGGTTGATGCCGCCGAAGGTGGCTTCCAGCCCGGCAATGATCTCGACCAGCTTGTCCGGGTCGGTTTCGTTGATTTCGATGTCGAACACGTCCAGGCCGGCGAACTTCTTGAACAGCACCGCCTTGCCTTCCATGACCGGCTTGGAAGCCAGCGCGCCGATGTTGCCCAGGCCCAGCACCGCGGTGCCGTTGGTGATCACGCCCACCAGGTTGCCGCGGGCCGTGTAGCGGAACACGTTGGCCGGATCCGCCACGATTTCCTCACAGGCCGCCGCTACGCCGGGCGAATACGCCAAGGCCAGGTCGCGCTGGTTGGTGAGCTGCTTGGTCGGCGTGACCGAGATTTTGCCGGGGCGGCCGTGCTCGTGATATTCAAGGGCGGCTTTGCGAAGGTTGGCATCCATAGGGGCGGCTACTGGCTAGAGTGAGGAACACGAAAGGGGGCAATTCTATTCCGATGACGGACGGCGCGAAACGTTCCCTGCATGCCGTTCGGCGTGCGCTTGCCCCTTTGCCGCAAGCGCTGCCCATCTTACCCTTGGCTTACAAATTGTCGCTATTCACTGAGTCCTGGAATTCGGGAAAACGCCCATAAGGATCGAACAGCGCCTTGATGCGCCGCTGTGACACCGTCTGCGACGACGCGCCCGGGTCGACCGGCAGGGCGTCCGTCACCAAGGCCGGCCGGGCCTCCAGCGTCACGCCCTGCACCCAGGCCAGCGTACCGCCATGCCCCAGCACCAGGTGCGCCAGGTTGACGGTGGCCGGCGCCTCGGGCGCCAGCGCGTCCAGGCGATAGCGGGCCGGCCAGCGCAGCCCCGGCCGGTAGTCGGTGGCGAATGCCCCGCCCGACAGCTGGAACAAGGACGGCACCAATCGCTGCACGGTCGCCGACCGCAGCGGCTGCACGTCGGCGGCGCCGAACGGCCCCAAGGTTTCCTCCACGCCGTCCGCCAGCACCAGGTCCACCGCCAGCACGCCCGACGCCGCGCATTGTCCCGTCGGCCACAATGCCGGGGCCGCCAGCCACTGCGCCAACGTCATCGCGCCCGGCAGCCCGTCGAACTGCGTCAGCCCGGCCTGCGCCAGCGCGGCCAGCGGCACGCCCGGCTGGGCTCGCCAACGCGGGGTTGGCCCGGTCAGCCGCGCCAACCCCGCCAGGCGGCTGGGGTCCAGCCACAGCAACGGCCCATAAGCGGATTCGAACGGCCCCTGGGCGTCGTCCAGCGCCATCACCACGCCGTATTCCGCGCACAGCGTGCGGGCATGGGCCACGTCGGCCTCGCGCACCGGCGTCAACAAGGCGCGCGGCCCCTCGCTGCCCGCCTCGCCCAGGTCCTTTACCGCCCCCTGGCATGACAATCCCAGGCGCTGCAGGAAGGTAGCCCAAGGGGTCAGGACGGGCCGCCGGCCCATCAGGAAAGCGCGCCGGGATGGCTGCATGAATACAATTCCTTTTTCCGCTTCAAAACGCCTTCGAGAATCCGATGCCCCGCCTTGCCGCCCGTACCCACGATTTCCTGACCTTCCAGGTCGTCGAGCTGTTCAAGCAGGCGCAAGCCCTGCAAGCGGCCGGCAAGGACATCATCAGCCTCGGTATCGGCGAACCGGACTTTACCGCGCCGCCCCAGGTCGTGGAAGCGCTGCAGCGCGCCGCCCAGGCGGGCCAGAGCGGCTACAGCCCCCCCGCCGGCATCATGCCGCTGCGCGAGGCCATTGCCCAGTTCTACCACGACCAGTTCGGCGCCACGATCAACCCCCGGCGCGTCATCGTCACCGCCGGCGCATCCGGCGCCCTGACCCTGGCCTGCGCCGCGCTGGTCAACGCGGGCGGCGAAGTCCTCATGCCCGACCCGTCCTACCCCGCCAACAGCAATTTCGTGCTGGCCGCGGGCGGCGTGCCGCGCCTGATCCCCAGCTCGGCTGACAAGCGCTTCCAGCTGTCCGCCCAGGACGTCGCCCAGCACTGGACCGACGCCACCCAGGGCGTCATGGTCGCCTCGCCCAGCAACCCCACCGGCACCTCCATCGACCCGCGCGAACTGGCCGACCTGCTGGCCCAGGTCCGCGCCCGCAACGGCTTTGCCATCGTCGATGAAATCTACCTGGGCCTGTCCTACGAGGGCCAGCCGCGGTCGGCCCTGACGCTGGACGACGACATCATCGTCATCAACAGCTTCTCGAAGTACTTCCACATGACCGGCTGGCGCCTGGGCTGGATGATCGTGCCCGAAGACATGGTCGCGCCCGTCGAAAAAATCGCCGCCAGCCTCGCCATCTGCGCCCCCACCCTGGCCCAGCACGCCGCCCTGGCCTGCTTCACCCCCGACGCCCTGCGCACCTTCGAACACCGCCGCGAAGCCTTCAAGCAACGCCGCGACTACCTGCTGCCCGAATTCGAGCGCCTGGGCCTCAAAGTCCCCGTCAAACCCGACGGCGCCTTCTACATCTACGCCGACATCACCGACTTCGGCACCGACAGTGCCACCTTCTCCCAACGCCTCCTGCTGGAAGCCGGCATCGCCGCCGTCCCCGGCCTGGACTTCGGCCCCACCCACGGCCACCACACGATGCGCTTCTCCTACGCCACCGGCCTGGACCGCCTGGAAGAAGCCGTCGCACGCATGACCAAGCTACTGGCCCGCTAAAACAAAAAAGGCGGCCAACAGGCCGCCTCCACAAGCTCACACGACAAAACAAGCACCCAAGCAAAAAACCAGCCCCACCAATCCGTCACAGAAGCCGGAAAACAGAGAAGCAATCGTCCCTCGACCCGCACTCAAACCGGACAACAATCCCCACCAGCGCGCAGCGCCCCCGCCCCGACGCAAGACACCGCGTAAGCCAAAACCGGCTGCCCGCGCAGCCGGTTTCTGGCGGGCAACGCAAACCTCGCCCCCCCACCCCAGCCTAGCGGCATCACAATTCTCGAAACCGGTAGCTCGGCACGGGTGGCGCCCATGCGAAGCGCGCCGTCGATGCGCCCGAGGGAATTCGAAGGGAGCCGCAGGCGGACGAGAATGACGAAGGGGGGGGCCGCCTAGGAAGTCCGGCGCCCGCGCGCCGGACCGCAATCGTTGGCGCGCTTCGCATGGGCGCCACCCGTGCCGAGCGGCCTACGAAGCAACAACGCAACAAAAAAACTCAATCAATCCCGAGCCAAAGCAATCCCGGAAGCCAACGCCAACCGCCGCCGCTCCGCCTGCACCTTAGCCCCATAGCCGTTGTCATCCGGCCCCGTCGACCCGACATAGCATGCCAACCCGCCATCCACCGACCCACGCCGGTTGATGCAGTCGCGCAGAATCGTCGCGCCCACGGCAATATTGGCCCCAGGATCCAGCGGATTCTTGCCCACTGCATCGAACTTGTCCTGGTGCACGCTGGTCATCACCTGCATCAGCCCCTGCGCGCCCACGTGGCTTTCAGCCAGCGGGTTGTAGCGGGACTCGATCGCGATCACGGCCAGCAACAGCAGCGGATCCAGCTGCTTCTCGCGGCCGACCTTGTAGACGGTATTCAGAAGCGGACCCGTCGCGTCATACGCGACCTTGTACTTGCGCGAAATATAGTTGCGCAGCGCTTCCGCCTGCGGCCCGGTCGCAACCATGGCAGGCTTTTTCGGCGCGGCAGGCGCCGTGCGGGCAGGCCCCAGCATGCCGGTGGCATTGCTGGAAGGCGCGGTAGGAACGGCCATGGCAATCGCCGACGAGGAATCGCCGAACTCGGACCCGGTGTCGGATTCGACGCCGGTCTGCATGGATGAAGGCGCTAGGGCGGTCAACAAGGCTTTGTGCACTTGCAATGCCTGGTCGCGCAAACCAGGCAGGGCGAATCCCATGCTTACCGTTACGATCACTGCAATGCCCAGGTAGACGGAGCAGATGCGCAGGGACTCGGCAAGATATTGGTGCACTCCTTGGGCCATGTTCCTGAACAGGCTGGCCACTGACGCATCGGGCATAAAACCTCCTGCGTTAAAAAAGAGGGAGTCAATGTTAACCTCTCTTTCTCCCCAAAATGTAACCAAATCGCCGGGATCTGTAGTGAAATACCGCGACCTTAGAGACTTCCTCGCTCAACTCGAACGCATGGGCGAGCTCAAACGCATCGCCGCGCCCGTCTCGACGCGCCTGGAAATGACCGAAATTTCCGACCGCGTGTTGCGCGCCGAGGGCCCCGCCCTGATGTTCGAAAAAGCCGTGCACGACGGCGAGCCCGCCGAGATGCCGGTGCTTGCCAACCTGTTCGGCACGCCCTCCCGCGTGGCCCGCGGCATGGGCGCCGACGACGTCAGCGCCCTGCGCGACATCGGCGAACTGCTGGCGTCCCTGCGCGAGCCCGAGGCCCCCAAGGGCCTGCGCGATGCGCTGGCCAAGGTCTCGATGCTGAAATCGGCCTTGTGGGACATGAGCCCCAAGAACGTCAAGAGCCCCGCCTGCCAGGAAATCGTCTGGGAAGGCAAGGACGTGGACCTGAACCGCCTGCCCATCCAGACCTGCTGGCCCGGCGACGTGGCGCCGCTGCTGACGTGGGGCCTGGTCATCACCCGCGGCCCCAACGCCAAGCGCCAGAACCTGGGCATCTACCGCCAACAACTGCTGGGCCCCAACAAGCTGATCATGCGCTGGCTGTCGCACCGCGGCGGCGCGCTCGACTTTCGCGACCACGCGCTGGCGCACCCCGGCACGCCCTTCCCCATCGCCGTGGCGCTGGGCGCCGACCCCGCCACCACCCTGGGCGCCGTCACCCCGGTGCCGGACAGCCTGTCCGAATACCAGTTCGCCGGCCTGCTACGCGGGTCGCGCACGGAAGTCGCCCAGGCGCTGGGCAGCAACCTGTCGGTGCCGGCCTGGGCCGAAATCGTGCTCGAAGGCCACCTGCTGCCGTCGTCCGACCCGCGCGCAATCGCCCCCACCGTGCCCGACGGCGTCAACCCGCCACCCGACACCGGCTACGAAATGGCGCTGGAAGGTCCCTATGGCGACCACACCGGCTACTACAACGAACAGGACTGGTTCCCGGTGTTCACGGTCGAGCGCATCACCATGCGCCGCAACCCGATCTACCACTCCACCTATACCGGCAAGCCGCCCGACGAACCCGCCGTGCTGGGCGTGGCGCTCAACGAAGTATTCGTGCCGCTGCTGCGCCGCCAACTGCCCGAGATCGTCGACTTCTACCTGCCGCCCGAAGGCTGCAGCTATCGCCTGGCCGTGGTGTCGATCCGCAAGCAGTACGCCGGCCATGCCAAGCGCGTGATGTTCGGCCTGTGGAGCATCCTGCGCCAGTTCATGTACACCAAGTTCATCGTGGTGGTCGACGAAGACATCAACCCGCGCGACTGGAAAGAAGTGGTGTGGGCGATGACCACCCGCATGGACCCGGTGCGCGACACGCTGCTGGTGGAAAACACCCCCATCGACTACCTGGACTTCGCCTCGCCGGTCTCGGGCCTGGGCGGCAAGATGGGCCTGGACGCCACCCACAAATGGCCAGGCGAAACCCAGCGCGAATGGGGCACCCCCATCGCCATGGACGCCGCCGTCAAGAAACGCGTGGACGATATGTGGGGCCAACTGGGGCTGTAAGCCCGACGTGGCCGGGCGTCAGCCCGGCAGCAGGGTATCTGTCCGGCGCGGCCGTTTCGCCCTGGGGCGGTCGACGCCCGGCGTGACCGTCGGCGCCGCCGGCTGATACGGAATCACATCGTCGCGCCGCAGCGCGGCGCAGCCGGCGCCGCGCGCCTGGCCCGGCAACGGGCCGGCCCGCTGGCACAGCAGCAACACGCCACCCAACGCGAAACGCTGATAGGCGCGCACCGCCTGCCCGCCCCACACCGGCGCCAGCGTCAGACCCGCCGCGCTGACCGCCGCGGCCGCTTCCGGCTTGACCAACAGGTAGTGTTGCGGCGCCGTCCGATACACGCCCAGCGGCTTGAGCGCCCATTGCGCCAGGCTGCCATAGTTGCCCGCGAGCAGCAGCACTGTCGCGAACACCACCGCAGTCCACGCCTTCATCTTGCCGCTCTTGCCGGCATGGGCCGGCGAGGCAAGCAAGGCCAGCACGGGCAGGAAACTCAGTCCGAACGTCAGGGCCAGCACGAACAACAAGGCAAAGCCGGATCCCGCCTCGCCCGCCAGCGGCTTGACCAGCGCCAGCAGGGTCAGAAACGGCACCAGGCTCATCACCATCATCGCCCCCGCCAGGCCCAGCGTCGCGGCAAGCACCCGCCAGAAACCCGTGTCGTCATCGCGCCACTCCCGCGTCAAGCGCTTGCGCGTCCACACCGCGGCCAGCGCCAACGCCGCCAGGGCAAGCGCACTGCCCGCCGCCATGCAGGCCGCCACGCCGGCCCCGGGCGCCCAACGCTCGGCGGTATCGGCCAGGTAGCGCGCCCCCGCCAATGTCGCCAGCCAGCACCCCGTGGTCAACCACGCAAGCCGGGCCGATATCGTGAAGCTCGCTCCGCGGGCCACGCGAGCAACCAGGTGCGCCCGCATGCCGCCGAAGAACATCAACGCCGGTGAAACAATCAGCACGGTGGTCGCCAGGCAACCCAGCAAGCCGGCGGCCAGCAGCACGCCCAGCCCGCTCCAGGACACCACCGCATCCAGGAACAGGCTTTCCCAGCCCGCACCATGGAGATGCAGCCAGACGCCCCCGGCGGGCAACACCAGCCACAGCGGCAACAGCTTCCACATGACGTCCAGCGCCTCGCGGAACCGTCCGAGATGGCGGACCAGGGGCCGCCAGCTGCCGCTTTCATCGCCAACGGGAGTCGGGCGCAACGGCCGGCGCCTGGGACGAACGGGGGGCTGCAAGCGAGGAGCTCGGGACATGTCCTGACCTATTTGAGAATTGGACGCATTTTATTTCAAATTCGGGGACAGAAAGATTCCGCGGGCCAAAAGAAACCCCGCCGGCCAGGGCGGGGTTCGAGGATGCGGGCGCAACCCATTCAGGGATTGTCGCCATCCTGGCGGGAATCCTGCCAGAGCTTGAACAACTGCCAGCCCACCAGCGCGCCGCCGGCCAGCTTGAGCAGCTTGGACTTCCTGCCGCCGCGCATGAACATGGCCGATACCGATGAGCTGATCAGCGGATAGCGCCGGGCCAGGCCAATGGCCTGCATGGCCCAGCGCGACGCGCCCCCGGACGCCAGGCCCGGCAGCAGGCTCTTGAACAGTGCCGAAGGTTCAAGCTTGCGGCCGGCCGAGACGATGTCCTGGGCCAGCGACTCGCGCTCGATCGCGGCGCGGGCCCGCAGCAGCTCGATGCGCACCGCGCGGTCGACAGCGGGAGACCTTTTCGTCATGGTTCAGCCCTCCTCGCGCCGACGCGCCCGGTCATCGTCGTCCTGGGCGTCGCGCACGCGTTCGAGCAGTTCCGCGTCGCGGCCCAGCTCTTCCAGCGTGGCTGCGAACGGCGGCGGGCCATACAGCAACCCATGGCGCACCACCAGCAGCAGCACGACGCCAACCAGCAGATAAAACGCCGCCAACAGGCCCAAGGCCAGATAGCGGTCTTCGGTGGGCCAGAACGCCACCGCGATGGTGATGGTGAACACCAGCACCGCCAGCGTCAGGAACAGCAACGCGGCAAATGCCAGGCCCAACACTTTGAGCAGGCGCGCTTTTTCGCCGGACGCTTCCAGCGCCAGCAATTCCAGGCGCGTACGCATCAGCCCGACCAGGCTGGACGCCACGCCAAACACAGATTTGCGTAGACCCATGGCTGAAAGGACACCGGGCGGGCGACGCGGCAAAAACGCCTGCGCCGCCCGCCCGGGACGTCCCTGCCTTATCAGCGGCGGCTGATCAGCAAGCCGAGCAGCAGGCCGGTCACGCCTGCGATGCCGATGGCTTGCCAGGGATTGTCATGCACGTAGTCGTCGGTGGCGCGGGCGGCCTTGCGGCCGCGCTCGAGCACCGCGTCCTGGGCTTCGTAGAGGGCTTCGCGGGTGCGCTTGAGCGAGGTCATGGCGCGTTCGCGCAGTTCGGTGGCTTTGTCGCCCGTGCTGCTGGCGGCTTCGCGCAGCAGGCTTTCAGCGTCGTTCAGGCTGGTCTTGACACTGTCGATGAGTTTTTCTTTTGCGACTTCTTCGGATTTTCTCGTGGCCATGTTTGAGCTCCTGTTGTGTGTCTATGACGAAACCATCATACCAGCCGCCCCGCGAGGAGCATGGCCGGCTTGCTACCGTGTGCTACTTGATTTGCGTAATCTCAACGGCGGACTTGACGCCGCCCTGGTCGATGTCCTGTTTCATGACCAGGTTGACCGCCGGGCAATACCAATCGGTGACGGTGGTGTTCATGCCCGGGATAGGAATGGTCAGGCCCTGGAAGGTGGCCATCGTGGGCTCGGAATTGCGCGAGTACGAAATGGGATGGCAGGACTGCTGGCCCAGCGCGGTGCTGATGGCGGTGGCACGCCCCACGCTCTTCTCGCCGATGCGCACCGTGGTGCTGGGCTGGCCGCCCACCGGCGCTTCCTTGCCGATTTTCAGACGAAACGACGAACCGGGCAGCTTCTGGCCGGGGTTCAGTTTGCCGTCATACGCGAACAGGCCCAGCATGCGCAGGTCGAACTGCCCTTCGGAGGGCTTGGGCGCTTCGCCGGCGGTGGCGTACTTGAGGAAAGTGGCCTGCCCGCCTTTGACCGTCATGAGGTAGTCGAGGTTGGACTTGCCCGGCGGCAGGCCCGCGTAGCTGAAACGGGCGACTCCCTGCACGCGGGCGCGGCAGTTATCGCCATTGCTTTTTGTAACCTCGGTGAAGGCCAGGTCGGCGCCCAGCGCGATGTTGCCCGAGCCGGTGAGCTGGACCGCGCCGCCGTCATGCATGAACTTCGCGTCGCACACGCCCGCCTGCGCCGCGCCGGCCGTGCCCAGCCCGCCAACCATCACTATCAGGGATGCCAATTTTCGCAAAGCCACAAGCCACTCCAGAAATCAGAAAACGCCCCCCGCTTTGCGCGGATGGCTGGCTTGATACTACACCGGTTGGCAAAAGCGCCGCATGACCGAACGTGTCAGGCAGGTCACGCTTTTCCCAGCCGGTCAGGCGGCAACGCGCGACGCCTCGGCCACGGCCGGCCCCTGCGCCTGGGGCGCCGGCACGCTGGCCAGGGCCGCGGGCTGGGCCCGTTCCGGATTGCCGTGGCGGCGGTGCAGGAAATCCACCACCCCGGCACGGCACGCCAGGTAGACCGGGTCATTGGCCAGCCGCACCCGGTCACGCGGCCGCGGCAAGGGCACGGGCAGGATTTCCCCGATGGTCGCTGCCGGCCCGTTGGTCAGCATGACGATGCGGTCCGACAGCAGCACGGCCTCGTCCACGTCGTGCGTGACCATGATGGTGGTGGTGCGCGTCTTTGCCACGATCTTGAGCAGCTCGTCCTGCAGATGCGCGCGGGTCAGCGCATCCAGGGCGCCGAACGGCTCGTCCATCAGCAGCACGCCGGGCTCGATCGCCAGGGCGCGGGCGATGCCCACGCGTTGCTTCATGCCGCCGGATATCTCGCGCGGCAGCTTGTTCTGGGCGGGCAGCAGCCCCACCAGGTCGAGCGCCGCGCGGGTGCGGTCAGCCAGCTGGGCGCGTTTTTCGGTGGCGCCGAAGACCCGCTCCACCGCCAGGTGCACGTTCTGGAAGCACGTCAGCCAGGGCAACAGCGAATGGTTCTGGAACACTACCGCACGGTCCGGGCCCGGTCCGGTGATCTCGCGCTCGGCGCACAGCAGCACACCGCTGGTGGGGCGGGTCAGGCCGGCGATCAGGTTCAGCAGGGTGGACTTGCCGCAGCCCGAGTGGCCGATCAGCGTGATGAATTCGCCCTGCTCCACGGTCAGGTCGATATCGCGCAGGGCCACGAAGGCACCCTTGCGGGTGGTGAAGGTCTGGCCCACGCGTTCGATGCGTACGAATTTCTTCATGGCGCTATTCCTCGGTATAGGTGAAGCGGCGGGCCAGCGCGACCAGCAGCGTTTCCAGGATCAGGCCGACGATGCCGATCACGAAAATGGCGATGACGATGTGTTCGACCTTCAGGTTGTTCCATTCGTCCCACAGCCAGAAGCCGATGCCGGTGCCGCCCGTCAGCATCTCGGCGGCCACGATCACCAGCCACGCGGTGCCGATCGACAACCGCACGCCGGTCAGCATGTAGGGCAGCACCGCCGGCAGCAGCACCTTGGTGGTGACCTTCCATTCCGACAGGTTCAGCACCCGCGCCACATTCAGGTAGTCCTGCGGCACGCGCGACACGCCGACGGCGGTGTTGATGATCATGGGCCAGATCGAACAGATGAAAATCGCCCAGATGGCCGCCGGGTTCGCGGCCTTGAACAGCAACAGGCCCAGCGGCAGCCACGCCAGCGGCGACACGGGTCGCAGCAGGCTCACGATGGGCGAAAACATGGCCCGCACCGGCGCATAGCGGCCGATGGCGAAGCCCACGGGAATGCCGATCAGCGCGGCCAGCCCGAAGCCGATGCCCACCCGCTGCAAGGACGCCAGCAAGTTCCAGCCGATGCCCTTGTCGTTCGGGCCATTGTCGTAGAACGGGTCGGCAAACAAGGCGACCGCCGCCTGCCAGGTCACCCCCGGCGTGGGAATCTCGGGAATGCGCATGGCCACCACCTGCCACACCAGCACGAAAAGCGCGAAGCCGGCCACCGGGCCGACCACGGCGCGCAGCGCGGCTTCCAGGTAGTCGCGCCCGGCGTCTGCCCAGAGCCTGGCGCGGGCGCCTGCGCCTGCCGTCGGGGCGGCCCCGGCCAAGGCGCTGCCGGCCATGGCCGCCCCCGCTGTGCCGCCCGCCAAGGCGCCCCCTTCCCTATTCGTCACGCTAGACATGGTGTTGCTCCTTATCGCAAACCGGCGCTCAGGCCTTGACCTTGAAACCGTCGGCGTAGGCCGCCGGATTGCTGCCGTCCCACACCACGCCGTCGATCAGCTTCGAACTGCGCGTCTCGCTGGCGGGCAGCGCAATGCCCGCGGCCTGGGCGGCCTGCTTGTAGATATCGATGCGGTTGACCTGGCGCGCCGTGGCCAGGTAGTCGGGATGGTCCTTGAGAAGGCCCCAGCGCTTGTGCTGGGTCAGGAACCACATGCCGTCGCTCAGGTACGGGAAGTTGGCCGCGCCATCGCCCGAGAAGCGCATCGCATGCTCGTCGTTCCACTGCTTGCCCAGGCCGTCTTCATACTGGCCCAGCATGCGGCCCACGATGGCGCTGGCGTCGGTGTTGACGTAGGACTTGGCGGCGATGGTCTCGGCGGTCTTCTGGCGGTTGGCGGGCGAGGCATCGATCCACTTGCCGGCTTCCAGGATGGCGGCGGTCACGGCGCGCGCCGTGTTGGGGTTGCGCGCCACGAAGTCGGCGCTGGTGCCCAGCACCTTTTCGGGGTGATCGGTCCAGATGGCCTGGGTGGTCACGGCCGTGAAGCCGATCTTGTCGAGGATGGCGCGGGCGCCCCACGGCTCGCCCACGCAATAGCCATCCATATTGCCCACGCGCATGTTGGCCACCATCTGCGGCGGCGGCACGGTGATGACCTTGGCGTCCTTCATCGGGTCGATGCCGTACGCGGCCAGCCAGTAATACAGCCACATCGCATGCGTGCCGGTCGGAAACGTCTGGGCGAAGGTGTATTCGCGCTTGTCGGACGCCATGACCTTGGCCAGCGATTCGCCATCGCGCGCGCCGGCCTGCAGCAGCTTGTTCGACAGCGTGATGGCCTGGCCGTTCTGGTTCAGGTTCATCAGCACGGCCATGTCCTTCTTCGCCCCGCCCACGCCCATCTGCACGCCATAGATCAGGCCGTACAGCACGTGGGCCATGTCCAGTTCGCCATTGAGCAGCTTGTCGCGCACCGCCGCCCACGACGCTTCCTTGGACGGCGTGATGGTGACGCCATGCTTCTTGTCGATGCCCAGCACCGAGGCCATGACGACCGAGGCGCAATCGGTCAGCGGAATGAAGCCGATCTTGACCTCGGGCTTCTCGGGCGCATCGCTGCCCGCCGCCCAGGCGCCGGCCCGCACCAGGGGATCGACCAACGACAAAAGGCTGGCGCCCGCCACCGCGCGCGCGGTGCCCGCCAGCCATTGGCGGCGGCCGCTGCTGGCGGGACTGGCCGAAGCGGAAGCGGCGTCGGACAGAAGGGGTTTCACAGGCGTCTTCGGTTGCGTCATACGGGGCTCCTGGCAAAAAAAAACGTCCCGCGCGCCCTGCGGGAACAACCCGTCGGCGCTGCGGAACGTCGTTGTTCCCTGCCGCGAATCGCGGCGCTTGGCGTGGGCGGGCCGCACGCGGCGCCCCCATGAACCCTTAAGCAATCGCTGTGCCAGCCTGATTGCGCCGCTGCCTGGCCCACCGCCAGCCCGCGCCGATACTGGTTTTGCGGGCGGCAGGCGGCAAATCCGCGGCCGCCACGCAACGGGCCCGGCCGCCTCCGATGGTCCATTTTGGTGCAACACACCCTGCGGCGGCGCACCATCGACGTGCGGTTTTTCGCGCCGCGACCTGCCGTTGCCCGAGCCGAGCTCGCGCCCGGCGGCCGGCATGGAACTTGCATCACTAGCCAGGCAGGCGCGCCCGACGGGCCTGCCAAATAAGTTATGGATATATGGATTCAAGAAATCAGAAGTTGTGGGGATGAAACCCCATCCCTATGATCGACTGACCTTCTGCCGGGTGCGCCCGAGGCTGCGTGATGAAGCTTTTCCCGATTTTTGCCGATCTGAAAGACCGGCCCGTGCTGGTCGTGGGCGGCGGCGCCGTGGCCGAGCGCAAGACGCTCGCCTTGCTGCAAGCCCACGCCGACGTGGCCGTCGGCGCGCCGGACCTGACCCCCGCCCTGGCGGATCTGCTGGCCCAGGGCCGCATCCGCCACCTGCCCGGCCCGTTCGACCCGGCGTGGCTCGACGGGGTGTGGCTGGTGGTTGCGGCCACCGACGACCGCAGCGTCAATGCCGCCGTGTCCGACGCCGCCCAGGCCCGCCGGATTTTCAGCAACGTGGTGGACGACCCCGAACTGTCGTCGTTCCAGGTCCCGTCCATCGTCGACCGCTCGCCGGTCATCGTCGCCATCTCGTCGTCCGGCGTGGCCCCGGTGCTGGCGCGGCGCCTGCGCGAACGCATCGAATCCCTGTTCGACCACACCCTGGGCCACCTGGCCGGGCTGGCCGAACGCTACCGCCAACGCATCCGCGCCGGCCACCCCGACCTGGGCGCGCGCCGCCGCTTCTATGACTGGCTGCTGGACGGCCCCGTAGCCGGCCTGCTGCGCCAGCAGCAGCCCGACGCGGCCGAGGCCGCCCTGGCGGCGGCGCTGGCCCAGCCGCTGGCGCCCGCCGAAGGCAGCGTGGTCCTGGTGGGCGCCGGCCCCGGCGACCCCGGCCTGTTGACACTGAAGGCGCTGCGCGCGCTGAACGAAGCCGACGTGATTCTGTACGACCGCCTGGTCAGCGATGACATCATGTCGCTGGCGCGCCGCGACGCCGAACGCGTTTCGGTGGGCAAGCTGCCCGGTGAAGACCACCACGCCACCCAGGCGCGCATTCACGCGCTGCTGGTCGAACACGCCCGCGCCGGCCGCAGGGTGGTGCGCCTGAAAGGCGGCGACGCGTTCATTTTCGGCCGGGGCGGCGAAGAACTGGAACACCTGCGCGCCCACGGCGTGCGCTACGAGGTCGTGCCCGGCATCACCGCCGCGCTGGCCTGTGCGGCCTACGCCGGCATTCCGCTGACGCACCGCGAACATGCCCAGTCGGTTCGACTGGTGACGGCGCACTGCCGCGAAGACGAAGACAACCTGGATTGGCCGGCACTGGCCCGCGAAAAACAGACCCTGGCCTTCTATATGGGAGTGGGTCAGCTCGAATTGCTGACGCAGCGCCTGATACGCCACGGCCGTGCGCCGCAGACGCCGTTCGCACTGATCGAAAACGGCAGCCGCCCCGAACAGCGGGTGCTGTCGGGTTCGTTGCAGGACTTGCCGCAACTGGCGCGCGCCCATGCCATCCGGTCCCCCGCCCTCTTGATCGTGGGCGAAGTGGCCGGACTGGCTCAGTCATTGCATTGGTTTGGCGAGCACCTGGAAGGGGCGCCGCAGCGGCTGGCGGCCTAGGGCCCCGTCCATGAAAGCGGGCCGGGGCCACGGCGAACGGGCCCCGGACAGACGGCATCAGTCCGTCTTTTGCGTGGTGCCGAAAATGCGGTCGCCCGCGTCGCCCAGGCCCGGCATGATGTAGCCGTGCTCGTTCAGGCCGTCGTCGATGGACGCCGTGTAGATATGCACATCCGGGTGCTTGGACAGCACCGCGTCGATGCCGACCGGCGCGGCCACCAGCACCAGCGCACGGATTTCCTTGCAGCCGGCGCGCTTGAGCAGGTCGATCGCGGCGACCATCGAGCCGCCGGTCGCCAGCATCGGGTCGACGATCAGGGCCAGGCGCTGGTCCAGTTCACCCACCAGGCGTTCCAGGTAGGTGTGCGCTTCCAGGGTTTCTTCGTTGCGGGCCACGCCCACCACGCTGACCTTGGCGCCGGGGATCAGGCTGAGCACGCCGTCCAGCATGCCGATGCCGGCGCGCAGGATGGGCACCACGGTGACTTTCTTGCCGGCGATCTTCTCGACCTGCACCGAGCCACACCAGCCTTCGACGGTGGCGGGCGCCAGCGGCAGGTCCTTGGACGCCTCATAAGTGAGCAGCGCGCCCACTTCCTGCGACAGTTCACGGAAGCTCTTGGTACTGAGGTCGGCGCGACGCATGATCCCGAGCTTGTGGCGGATCAGCGGATGGCGGATTTCGTGCACGGGCATGTGCGTAAATCTCCAGAATTATTGATAGACAGGGTATTTCGCCTCAGGCGCCACCGCCACGCGGTGCACGCCAGAGAATCGTAATCGGTTTAAGGGAAAAGCGGCGGATGGGCGCGCCGCGACGCGCCCATCCTGCCCGCCTTATTGTTCGGCCAGCCAGGCGATCAGCGCGTCGTCGAACGCCCGCACGGCGCCCGCCTGTTCGTGGTTGACGATGCTGACCACGACAAAGCGCTTGCCGCTGGCGCCCAGCACGTAACCGGCGATCGAGCGCACGTCGCGCAGCGATCCGGTTTTCAGGTGGGCCATGCCGGCGGTGCCGTCGCCCTTCAGGCGGCGACGCACCGTGCCATCGACGCCGGCGATTGCCAAGGACGAAATGTACTCGGGCATGACCGGCGAATTCCAGGCCACGGTCAGCATCGACGCCAGACTGTCGGCCGACACCCGGGCCTCGCGCGACAGGCCGGCGCCGTTGTCGATCACCAGTTCCGGCATGTCCAGGCCCTGCCTGGCCAAGAGGCCCTTGGCCACGGTCTCGCTGCTGGCCACCGTAGCCGGCCGGCGGCCCCGCTCGGCGCCCAGGGTCAACAGCAAGGTGCGCGCCATGACGTTGTTGCTGCGCTTGTTGATCTGGCGGATCACTTCGGCCAGGGTCGGCGAATCATGCGAAGCCAGCACCACGGCATCGCCGGGCACCACGCCCGTGCGGACCTGGCCCTTGAAGGTGCCTCCCAGCTCCTTCCAGAGCATGCGGAAGACTTCGGTGGCGTAGTCGTTCTGCGACAGCGCCAGGCGGTACAGGCTGAATTCACCGCAGGATCCGGCCACCTTGCCGCTGACGCGCAGGGTCACGCCCTGCTGGGTGATGACGGGGTCGGTCTGGACCACCGGCGCGCCGGGGCATCGCACGTCGCTCCAGTCGACCTTGCCTTCGATCTTCAGGCCGGGCAGCGGCGGGTCGATCAGGGGCACCCATTTATTGGCGGCCGGATCGGGGCTGAACAGGATGCGCACGGCGCCAAAACCCACCATCAGCGCGTCGGGGCTGGCGTTATAGGCGCGGTCGGGCGCGCCGTCGAAGGCGCCGGGGTCGGTCGCCACCTGGCCGAAGATGCTGCGGTCGATCACCAGGTCATTGATCTGCTTGACCCCGCGCAGGCGCAATTCGCGCAGCAGCGCCCACAGGTCCTGCATCAGGAATTGCGGGTCGCCGCCGGCGCGCAGGTACAGCGGACCGGGCAACACGCCGCGGGCGTCCGGCCGCGCGCCCGGCTCGGTCATGAAATCGGTGCGCCAGACGTAATTGGGCCCCAGCTCGGACAGCGCGGCCCAGGTGGTGACCAGTTTCATCACCGATGCCGGGTTGCGGGCTTCCTTGGCGTTCAGGGTCGCCAGCCGCGGGCCGCCGACCTCTTGCACCACCAGGGACAGGGCGCTGTCGGGCAGCTTGGTGGCCTTCCAGGCGTTGACCACGCTGGGCGGCAGGCCGGGCACCTGCGCGCAGGCATTGCCCGCAGCCAGGGCCAGCAACCCGCCAGCCAGCCACCGCGCCGGCCCGCTCCACCGCTTTTTCCCTGATCCTGTCATGCCCTGTCCACCTGGTTGCCTGTCCCGCGAAACCGAGAGCATACAAAACCTGCGACGGTTACGGGTGGCGGTGGGTCGATGCCCCGCGCCAAGCCGCCCCGTTCGGGACGATTCCGCGGCATCCGGGCGGCCCGGGTCGCCGACCGGCCGGTCACCGTGCCGGCCGGTCAACGGCAGGCGGCTACTGCAGTTTCCATTTGCCGCCCGCCACGGTCGCCATGACCAGTGCGCGCTCGTCCAGGCCGTTGTGGTCGGTGGCGCTCATGTTGACCACGCCAGTGGCCGTCGGCAGGTTCTTCACGTTTTCCAGCGCCTCACGCAGCGCCGCCCGGAATTCCGGCGTGCCCGGCTTGGCCGACTTGAGCGCCACGGGGATCGCCTGCTGCAACAACAAGCCCACGTCCCAGGTATAGGCGGCGAACAGGGACACGCTGCCCGGGCCGTTGGCCGCCTCGTACTTCTTGGCGAAGGCCTGCGCCGTGGCCTTGACCGGATGGCTCTCGGGCAGCAGGTCGGCCACCATCACCGGCCCCACCGGCACCCAGGCGCCATCGCAGGCCGCCCCGCACACCCGCAGGAAATCATTGTTGGCCACGCCGTGGTTGAAATAGATCTTGCCCGGGTAGCCACGCTCGCGCAGCGCCCGGGCCGGCATCGCGGCCGGCGTGCCGGACGCGCCCACCACCACCGCATCCGGGGCGGCGCCCACCAGCTTCAGGGTCTGCGCCACGGCCGAGGTGTCGGTGGGCGCGAAACTCTCGCGGCCCACGATCTCGATGCCGTGCTGCCTGGCCGCCTTTTCCACTTCCACCCAGAAGGTCTCGCCCAGGGCGTTGTTGAAGCCGATGAAGGCCAGCTTCTTGACGCCGTTGGCGGCGGCATGGCGGGCAATGCCCTCAGCCATCAGGGAATCGGAATGCGGCGTCTTGAAGACCCAGCGGCGCTTGTCGTCCACCGGGTCGATCAGACGGGCCGACGACGCCAGCGTGATCACCGGCGTGGCGCCGCTGGCCACGGTATCCAGCATGGCCATGGTGTTGGGGGTGGTGGTCGAGCCGACGATCAGGTCGACCTTGTTCTCGGAAATCAGCTTGTGCGAATTGCTGACCGCCCGGGTGGTGTCGGACGCGTCGTCCAGCACCATGTATTCCACTTTCACGCCGCCGATCTCGGTGGGCAGCAGGCTGATGGTGTTGCGTTCGGGAATGCCCAGCGAGGCCTGGGGGCCGGTGGTGGACAGGGTGGCGCCGATCTTCACCTGCGCCAGCGCGGGTGCGGCGGCCGCGACCAGCAGGGCCGCCAACGCGGCCTTCAATGTGCAACGGGGGGGCATGCGTCGTCTCCTTTGGGGTGCGGATATCGTTATGCGTCTTGCCGATCCGCTACGGCGTCAAAAGCGTTATACGACGGGAACCTCAGCCTGCGGCAGGAAAGCGCCCTTATGGAAAACCAGTGCTCCGCCGTCATCGTCCGGGGCGTGCAGGCGCAGCACTTCGCCGATCAGCACGGCGTGGTCGCCCACTTCCAGCACCTGGCGGGTGGCGCACTCGAAGCGCGCCGCGCAGGCGTCGAACACGGGAATGCCGTCCTGCCCCACGTACCAGTCCAGCCCGGCGTAACGATCGGCCACCGGCTGCGAAAATACGCGCGCCAGGTCGCGTTGCGGCGCCCCCAGCACATGGATGGCAAAGCCGCCCTGTGCCATGAAATCGGCGTAGTGCATGCTGGCGCGGCGCAGGCTCCAGAGCACCAGCGGCGGGTCCAGCGACACCGGGGCGAAGGAATTGACCGTCAGGCCGATGGGCCCCTGGGCGCCCGCGGCGGTCACGACCGTGACGCCGGTGGCATAGCGCCCCAGCGCCTGCCGCAGGCGCATCGGGCTGAGATCAAGGCTGGCGCAGGTCATGGAAGGCTCCGGCGGGTCGACGATGCAGGGCGGGCAGGACAGGACGGCGCGTGCCGGCAGGCAGGCACGCGTATTGCCGTCAGGCCGGCACGGCCGCGGAGGGGCGCACGCCCGACAGCGGCACGGCCTCGTCCATCAGGCGCTGCATCGAATCCAGCACCCGGTCCTGCGGCATCAGGCCGAAATTGTGCAGGCTCATCACATGGTCCAGGCCCATGTCCGCCAACCGCGCCAGCTTGTCGGCCACGGTGCGGGGCGAACCGAACAGCGACAGGCCGCTGGCGATGATGTCGTCGTAGACCTGCCTGCGGGCATACAGGCGCGTTTCCACATACAGGTCGAAGGCGCGGGCGGCGCGTTCGCGGGCCTCGTCGTCGGTGGCTGCCACGTGGGTATGCAGCGCCACGGCCGCCATGCCGGACGCGTCCTCGATGCCGGCTTCGGCCAGGCCGCGGCGGTAGTCCTGCATCATCAGGCCGATCTCTTCGAAGTTGTCCACCGCCGCGTAAGGCACGAACAGCATGCGGCGCCCCTGGCGGCCCACGTGGTAGGCCGCCTCGCGGCGCAGGATGGCCACATAGACGGGCACCGGCTGCTGCACCGGCTGCACGTTCAGCCGGACCTCGCGGATGGTGTTGAACTTGCCTTCGTGGCTGACCCGTTCGCCGGACAGCAGGCGCTCGACCAGCATCAGGTTTTCATCGAAGCGCTCGCGCTTGATGGCCGGGTCGACGTTGTAGCCCTCGAACTCGTGCTTCAGATAGCCCGACCCCACGCCCAGCGACAGCCTGCCTTGCGAAAGCTGGTCCACCAAGGCATAGTTTTCCGCCACCGTCAGGGGGTTGTGGAAGGTCAGGATCGAAATCGCGGTCCCCAGCCTCAGGCGCGTCGTCTGCTGCGACAGGGCCGCCAGGAACACCGCCGGATTGGGTACCGCGCCGTATTCATGAAAGTGATGCTCGGCCACCCAGAAGGTGTCGTACCCCCACTGTTCGGCCTGGCGGGCCTGCTCCAGCACCTGGCTGTACAACTGGCCCAGGCTGCGGGGCTGGTCGGGGTAATGGTCCTGTACCGAGAAGATGGACAGCTTCATGGGTTGTCTCCGTATTTGTCCGCGGCGGTGCGCTGATGTATTTTTTAGTGATACACGTATTCTAATAAGAGACGAACTGATGTCAACAGAGAGCAGCACCGGAATCCAGTCCGCCGAAATCGCCCTGGACGTCCTGACCCGGCTGGCCGAACTGGGCGGCGCCGTGTCAGTGTCGGAACTGGGCCGAAGCCTGGACATGCCGCGCGCCAAGGCGCACCGCTACCTGGTGTCGCTGGAACGGCGCGGCTACGTCGAGCAGGACCCTGCCAGCGCCCGCTACCGGCTGGGGCCCCAGGCCCTGCACACGGGCCTGGCGGCGCTGGCCGAGGTGGATTTCGTGAAGCTGGCGGCCGGTTGCCTGGAAGACCTGAGCGCCGCCATCGGCCAGACCGTCTTCATCTCCGTCTGGGGCCAGCACGGCCCCACCATCGTGCAGTGGCGCGACGCCCGCCTGCCCGTCACGGTGAACGTGCGGGTCGGCTCGGTGCTGCCGCTGCTCAACAGCGCCACCGGGCGCGTGTTCGCGGCCTGGCTGCCCGAAGCGCTGGCGCTGTCACGCGCCCTGGCGGAATGGGAGGCGGCGCAACGCCAGGGCGCCGACCCGGCGAGCCTGCTGGGCGATCCCGCCGGCCCGGACCTGCCGGCTGCCACCGTGGCGGACCCTGCCGGGGTCCTGCGGCGACGCTGGCTCGCCACCCGCGAACGCGGCTATGCCAGTGTCAGCGGCCATCTGCTGCACGGCATCGACTCGGCCGCGCTGCCGGTGCTGGACGCCCAGGGCCAACTGGCCGGGGCCATCACAGGCCTGGGCCTGCACGGCGGCTTCGACCTGTCGCCAGACGGCGCGCCGCTGCGCGCGCTGGCGGCGGCAGCGGCCGACTGCTCGCGCCGGTTGGGCTGGCGCGGCGGACGCTGAATCGGCCGTGCCCCGGCCCGGCCAGCCGCCCTTTTTCCCAGCCCCTTTACAATACCGAGTTGCCCCCGAGCCGGCCCCCGGGCCGGGCTCGTATTTTTGCCGCCCCATTGCCGGCGGCCCGGCGCCCTTGCTGCGACCCTCGCCACGCCCGCCCCCTGATACCGATATCCCGTGCACGCCCTTACCGTTTCCGACTTCGACTACGAGCTGCCCCCCGAGCTCATCGCGCAGACGCCCGCCGCCCAGCGCACGGGCAGCCGGCTGCTGCACCTGGACGGCGCCAGCCAGCTGCATGACCGCCGCTTCGCCGACCTGGAAGGGCTGCTGCGCCCCGGCGACCTGCTCGTGTTCAACGACACGCGCGTGATCAAGGCGCGCCTGGCCGGCCACAAGGCCACCGGCGGCAAGATCGAAGTCCTGGTCGAACGCATCACCGACACCGACCGCGCCCTGGCGCACGTGCGGGCCAGCAAATCGCCCGGCCCCGGCATGGTGCTGCGCCTGGCCGACGCCTTCGACGCCACCGTGCTGGGCCGCGAAGGCGAGCTGTTCGACATCCGCTTTCCCGGCCCCGTGCTGGACCTGCTGGACGCCCACGGCGCCACGCCGCTGCCGCCCTACATCACGCACGAGGCCGACGCCGGCGACGACGACCGCTACCAGACCGTCTACGCCCGCGAACCCGGCGCCGTCGCCGCCCCCACCGCCGGCCTGCACTTTGACCAGCCCACGCTCGACCGCCTGGCCGCGCTGGGCGTGGACCGCGCCTTCGTCACCCTGCACGTGGGCGCCGGCACCTTCCAGCCCGTGCGCGTGGACAACCTGGCCGACCACATCATGCACGCCGAGTGGTTCACCGTGCCGCAAGCCGCGGTGGACGCCATCGCCGCGGCCCGCGCCAAGGGCGGCCGCGTCATCGCGGTGGGCACCACCAGCGTGCGCGCCCTGGAATCCGCCGCCGCGCAGACCGAAGGCCGCACCGCCCCCGGGCTGCCACTGGCCGCGGCCCAGGGCGACACCCGCCTGTTCATCACCCCCGGCTACCAGTACCGCGTCGTCGACGCCCTGGTCACCAACTTCCACCTGCCCCAGTCGACCTTGCTGATGCTGGTGTCGGCGCTGGCCGGCGTCGAGCCGATCCGCCGCGCCTATGCCCACGCCGTGGCCCAGCGCTACCGCTTCTTCAGCTATGGCGACGCCATGTTCATCGAATCCCCTGCCCCATGACCGGACTGAATTTCGAACTGCTCGCCACCGATGGCGGCGCCCGCCGCGGCCGCATCACGCTGAACCACGGCGTGGTGGAAACGCCCATCTTCATGCCCGTGGGCACCTATGGCAGCGTCAAGGCCATGATGCCGCACGAGCTCAAGGAAATCGGCTCGCAGATCGTGCTGGGCAACACCTTCCACCTGTGGCTGCGCCCGGGCACGGAAATCATGGAAAAGCACGGCGGCCTGCATGGCTTCATGCAGTGGGACAAGCCCATCCTGACGGATTCGGGCGGCTTTCAGGTGTTCAGCCTGCAAGGCATGCGCAAGATCACCGAGGAAGGCGTCAAGTTCGCCTCGCCCATCGATGGCGCGCGCCTGTTCCTGACGCCCGAAGAATCCATGCGCATCCAGCGTTCGCTCAATTCGGACATCGTCATGGTGTTCGACGAGTGCACGCCGTATGAAATCGACGGCCGGCCCGCCACCGTCGAAGAGGCCGCCCGGTCCATGCGCATGTCGCTGCGCTGGGCGCGCCGTTCGCGCGAGGAATTCGACCGCCTGGAAAACCCGAACGCGCTGTTCGGCATCGTCCAGGGCGGCATGTACGAGGCGCTGCGCGACGAGTCCCTGGCCGGCCTGCAGGACATCGGCTTTCATGGCTACGCCATCGGCGGCCTGTCGGTGGGCGAGCCCAAGGAAGACATGATGCGCATCCTGGCGCATGTCACGCCCAAGCTGCCGGCCCAGGCGCCGCGCTACCTGATGGGCGTGGGCACGCCGGAAGACCTGGTCGAGGGCGTGAGCCGCGGCGTGGACATGTTCGACTGCGTCATGCCGACCCGCAACGCGCGCAACGGCTGGCTGTTCACCCGCTTTGGCGACGTCAAGATCCGCAACGCCAAGTACCGCGACGACACCCGCCCGCTTGACCCCAGCTGCGAATGCCACACCTGCGCGCACTTTTCGCGCGCCTACCTGCACCACCTGCAACGTGCCAACGAAATCACCGGCGCGCGCCTGAACACCCTGCACAACCTGCACTTCTACCTGACCATCATGAAGGAAATGCGGGAAGCCATCGCCGAAGGCCGCTTCGACGCCTGGCGCGCCCAATTTGCCGCCGATCGGGCGCGCGGGGTGGAATAGGGCCGCCGGCGCAGGTCGGCGACCCTAGTGAAAACCACGAGGCCATGGGGGCTTTTTATTTGGCGATCCGCCCCCATCACTGCGCACAGGCCGTGACAGGTAGCCGGGAATAACCTCGCTACAATAGTCGGCTTGCCCTATCCATGGCTCGCGCGGGGATGGGCGCAGAACAAGATCGACGACAGCTCGATACAAACAAACCCAAACAGACTATACGCAGGAGAATTACATGTCCGCTATCGATACCGCCAGCCTCGTCGTGGCCCAGGCAGCCCCCGAAGGCAACGCGCTGATGGGCATGCTGCCCATCATCCTGATGTTCGTGATCCTCTACTTCCTGATGATCCGTCCCCAGATGAAGCGCCAGAAGGAACACCGCAATCTGATCGCCGCCCTCGCCAAGGGCGACGAAGTCGTCACCGCCGGCGGCATGCTGGGCAAGGTCACCAAGGTGAACGACAGCTACGTCACCGTCGAAGTGTCCGAACTGGCCGACAAGCCGGTCGAGATCATCATGCAGAAGTCGTCGGTCTCGACCGTTCTGCCCAAGGGAACCATCAAGGCCCTGTAAGCGTCCCATAGGAGCGCCGCCGGGCCCCAGGGTTCGGCGGCGCCGCTCCGCCGCCCGCCGCGCCCGTCGCCCGGGCGGCCCTTTCATCACTCTTACATGAAGTAGCCGGCAATGAACCGCTATCCCCTCTGGAAGTACATTACGGTCCTGATTGCGGTCTTTATTGGCCTGCTCTATACGCTTCCCAATTTCTACGGCGAGTCCCCCGCCGTCCAGGTTTCCAGCGCCAAGGCCACCATCAAGGTGGATACGGCCATGCTGAGCCGGGTCGAGCAGGTACTGGCCGATGCCAAGATCCCCAACGAAGGGGTGTACTACGAACAGAACGGCACGCTCGGCACCGTGCGCGCCCGCTTCACGTCGACCGACCTGCAACTGCAGGCGCGCGACCTGATCGACAAGTCCCTCAATACCATCCCGGGCGACCCCCACTACACCGTGGCGCTGAACCTGTTGCCCGCGTCGCCCACCTGGATGCGCGCGATGGGCTGGTTCGCCCCCAAGCCCATGTACCTGGGCCTGGACCTGCGCGGCGGCGTGCACTTCCTGCTGCAAGTGGACATGCAGGGCGCCCTGACCGCCCGCTACGATTCCCTGGCCGCCGACGTGCGCTCGGTGCTGCGCGACCAGAAGGTCAACGTGGCCGGCGTCGAACGCTCGGGCATGGGCGTGGCCGCCACCTTCGCCAACTCGCAGGACCGCGACCGCGCCATCTCGACGCTGCGCACCCGCCTGCCTGACCTGGAATTCACCGAAAGCGAAGAAAACGGCAAGCTGCTGCTGCTCGGCGCGCTGAACCCGGCCGCGGTCACCCGCGTGCAGGACTCGGCCCTGAAGCAGAACATCAACACGCTGCACAACCGGATCAACGAACTGGGCGTGGCCGAACCGGTCATCCAGCAACAGGGTTCGGACCGCATCGTGGTGCAGCTGCCCGGCGTGCAGGACGTGGCCAAGGCCAAGGAACTGCTGGGCCGCACCGCCACGCTGGAAATCCGCATGGTCGACGACTCCCCCGCCGCGCAAGCCGCGCTGCTGGGCGGCTCGGTGCCCTTCGGCCTGGAACGCTATTCCGACCGTGACGGTCGCCCCATCCTGGTACGCCGCCAGGTCATCCTGACCGGTGAAAACCTGCAGGATGCCCAGCCCGGCCGCGACTCGCAGACCCAGCAGGCCGCCGTGCACCTGACGCTCGATTCCAAGGGCGCCCGCATCTTCCGCGACGTCACCCGCGACAACATCAACAAGCGCATGGCCATCCTGCTGTTCGAGAACGGCAAGGGCGAAGTCGTGACGGCCCCGGTCATCCGCAGCGAAATCGCCGGCGGCCAGGTGCAGATCTCGGGCAGCATGAGCTCGGAAGAAGCCGCCGACACCGCCCTGCTGCTGCGCGCCGGCGCGCTGGCCGCACCGATGTCGATCATCGAAGAACGCACCATCGGCCCGAGCCTGGGCGCCGACAACATCTCGAAGGGCTTCCATTCGACGCTGTACGGCTTCCTGGCCATCGCCGTCTTCATCATCCTCTACTACCACCTGTTCGGCGTGTTCTCCACCGTCGGCCTGACCCTGAACGTGCTGCTGCTGCTGGCCCTGCTCTCGATGCTGCAGGCCACGCTGACGCTGCCGGGCATCGCGGCTATCGCGCTGACACTGGGCATGGCCATCGACTCGAACGTGCTGATCAACGAGCGGATACGGGAAGAACTGCGCGCCGGGGCGTCGCCACAACAGGCGATCCACCAAGGGTTCGAACGCGCGTGGGGCACCATTCTCGACTCCAACCTCACCACGCTGATTGTCGGCCTGGCCCTGCTGGCATTCGGTTCCGGTCCCATCCGCGGCTTCGCGGTGGTGCATTGCCTGGGCATCCTGACCTCGATGTTCTCGTCCGTCGTGGGCGTGCGCGCGCTGGCCAACCTCTGGTATGGCCGCAAGAAGAAGCTCACGTCGATTTCCATCGGCGAAGTCTGGAAGCCGAAGACCAACTGAACATGAGTGCGGGCGGCCACGCCGCCCGCCACCGACAAGCCAGGGCAAAAAATGGAATTTTTCCGGATTCACCGCACCATCCCGTTCATGCGCCACGCGCTGGTGCTGAACATCATCAGCCTCGTCACCTTCGTGGCGGCGGTCTTCTTCATTCTCACGCGCGGCTTTCACCTGTCGATCGAATTCACCGGCGGCACGGTCATGGAAGTCAACTACGCCCAGACGGCGCAGCTTGAAAACGTACGCGGCGTGGTCTCCAAGCTGGGCTACACCGACTTCCAGGTGCAGAACTTCGGCACCTCGCACGACGTCATGATCCGCCTGCCCCTGCAGGAAGGCCAGACGTCCGCCACCCAGAGCGAAACCGTCATGGCCGCCCTGAAGACCGCGGACCAGGGCGTGGAATTGCGCCGGGTCGAGTTCGTGGGCCCGCAGGTGGGCCAGGAACTGCTGCACAACGGCCTGATGGCGCTGCTGGTCGTGGTCATCGGCATCATGGTGTACCTGGGCTTTCGCTTCGAATGGAAGTTCGCCGTCGCCGGCGTGATCGCCAACCTGCACGACGTGGTGATCATCCTGGGCTTCTTCGCCTTTTTCCAGTGGGAATTCTCGCTGTCGGTGCTGGCGGGCGTGCTGGCGGTGCTGGGCTACTCGGTGAACGAATCCGTGGTCATCATGGACCGGATCCGCGAGAACTTCCGCAAGTACCGCAAGGCGGACGTGCACGAGGTCATCAACAGCGCCATCACGCAGACCATCTCGCGCACCATCATCACCCACGGCTCGACCCAGATGATGGTGCTGGCCATGCTGTTCTTCGGCGGCCCCACCCTGCACTACTTCGCCATGGCCCTGACCATCGGCATCTGGTTCGGCATCTACTCGTCGGTGTTCGTCGCCGCCGCGCTGGCCATGTGGATGGGCGTCAAGCGCGAAGACCTGGTCAAGCCGGTCAAGAAAGAAGGCGAAGAAGGCGAAACCGCCTGATCTTTCGCCCTCGCCAGAAAAACCCGTCGCATTGCGGCGGGTTTTTTTATTTCACCACGACTGACGTAGCCGGGATGATGCAGAGAATGCCCCCTGATGACACGAGGGAAAGGACATTCCTACGCACCCACCGGTGTTCCCTTCTGCGCTTCGTCGAGCAGCCATTGACCAAAGGCTTGTATTGGCGCTCTGCTCAATCCGATGGGCTCGGGGAGGATGAGGCAGAAGGTCTTGGAAGTGGTTTTCCCCTCTGGCCAGGGGGCGACCAGGTTTCCCCGCGCCAGTTCGGTTTCAACGTAGAGGCGCGGCACTAGCGCAACACCGAGGCCGGCCAATGCGGCTTCTATCAACATTCCGTGAAGATCGTAGCGTGCACCCATTGCAGGATGGGTCAACGGGATTCCCGTCTCCTGGGAGTAGTGTTGCCACGCTTCAGGATTCTGTCGTCGGTGCAGGCGCGGTAATTCGTCCAGTGCGACGGATCGTTCGTGCCCTGCCAGCAGTCCAGGATGGCAAACCGGAACCAGCACTTCATGCAAAAGGGGGTGAGTTCGCATGCCCGCCCAAGCTGGATGCTCGAAATGGATTGCGGCATCGAATCCGCTCCCAGCCAGGACGAAGGGGTCCATGCGCTCGGCCAAATGCACAGTGATGTTCGGGTGCTTTTGCTGGAATCGTGCCAAGCGAGGGATGAGCCATCGCATCGCGAAAGTCGGGATGGTGGCGATGTCCAGGCTCGCGCCGTCGTTCGGCTGCCCCATCAGGTACTGACTGTCCCGATCCAGGCGGTCAAGCGATTCGCGAACTTGGGCCGCGTAGCGCTCCCCGTTGGGCAGGAGTCGGACACGATTGCCGACACGCTCGAACAGCGTGACGCCGAGGAAGGCTTCCAGCCGACCGATCTGGCGACTGATGGCTCCTTCAGTCAGAGACAGTTCCTCTGCCGCGCGCGCGAAGCTGCCATGGCGCGCAGCTGCCTCGAATGCCGTCAGTGCCGTGCTGCTGGGGATCTTCTTTCGCATGAACATTCCTGGTTGGACGCGAGCGTTCGGTTTAGCTTGATTTTTTATCACTGAAGAATACCGAAAAATCGCTTTATCCACTAAATACCAAGCCCTACCATGATCAAACATCAACCAATAGGACCGAACGCGCGAGCGTTTCGGTGATGAGTGATCCCATGATCTATACCGTCGAGTGCAGCTATGCCGACCCAGCCAGCGAAGCAGCGTGGAATGATTTCTACAGCCAGGACAAACTGCCCGCGCTCATTTCAGTAAGCGGGTTCCATACCTCGCAGCGATTCAAGGCGTTGAACGCTGGTTGCCCCGTCTACCTTGCCATGCATTCGATCGACGGCCTGGCTGTCCTGCAGGGCGATGAGTACCGCCAGAGGGGCGGCGGCAACTTCGCACGCTGGCAGCAGAACATTACCGATTGGCACCGAAATCTCTACGGCGGCCTTGAACGTGCGCCTGCCATCGGCGAAGGCGACCATCTCATGGTGAGCGCAGTCGGCCCCGAGCCACTCATCGAAATGGGACTCACGCCTGCGCAGATCCGGGCCGTCGCATTGGAGAAGTGTCCTGAAAACAGGTGGCTGGCGAAGCTGGATAGCTCCATCAGTCTTGGTGCAGATACCCTTCCAAAGGGCGTGCACCGCTATGCCCCGATGACCGCGCAGTTGACGAATGGCAGGGGCGCAGTGCCGCAAACGCAAGGGCAAATCCGACATGCCTAACCTGACGATCTCCATCCAGGCGGAAATGATGCCGCGCGAAGCGAATCTGGCGGAGCTCACTGAAGAATGCACTCGGCTTTGCACGGACGTCCTCCAGGCAGCGTTGGACAACGTGCATGTCATCTATGTCTGCGCTCGCCAAGGACGCGGGCATCCTGCTTATGTGGAAATCAGGTACCGCCTGGAGCCATTCAGAACGCCCTCGGTCATGAACGCCTTCACGGCGGGATTGGATGAGGCCGTGACGCGCCATACCGGACTCACGGCGCGCATCCGTTGCTTCGGCTATTCGCCCCCCGCCATCTATGCGCGGAACTGACGACGCGCAAGGAGTGCCGCAATGAACGACATGAAATTTCCAAGCCAGCAGATCGGCGAGTTTTCGATTACCGCCATCAGTGACGGATACCTTTGCGCAAGTCTGGATCTTCTCTCCAACATCGATCCTGCGCAGGCGTCCAGGTTGCAGCAGGACGCCGGCGTGAGCGCCCCCTCCTCGATCCACATCAACTGTTACCTGGTCCGTGGAATGGGCCGCACGATCCTCATCGATGCGGGGGCGGGCGGTTTCAAGCAGTGGGGCGGCAAGCTAAAGGCGAATCTCGCGCTTGCTGGCGTGCAACCCGCTGACATTGACACCATTCTTCTGACCCATGCACATCCCGACCATGTTGGGGGGCTGCTTGACTCGTCAGGGCAAGCAGCCTTTCCCGATGCAGAGTTGGTCGTCCACCAGCGTGAGGTTTCTTTCTGGGAGGACGATGGCAATCTCGGTCGAGCGAGTGAGCGTGCGCGTGGCAACTTTCTGTTTGCTCGGAAGGTGTTCGATCGGTATCGGGAGAAGACACGCACGTTTACCGCTAGCGACGTGCTCCCTGGCATTCGTGCGGTGCCCCTTCTGGGGCACACCGCAGGACACTCCGGGTATCGCCTCGATTCCAATGGTCGCAGCCTGCTGGTCTGGGGGGATATCGTTCATTTCCCCCACATCCAGATTGCTCGTCCCGACGTCTCCATCGCGTTCGACCAAGATCCGCTTCTTTCCGCCGAAACACGGTCAAAGATGTTGGATTTTGTCAGCTCGGACAAGATCCTCGTCGCCGGCATGCACCTTGGCGAACTCGGATTCGGGCACATCAAGCGCAAAGGTACGCGCTACGAGATTTTCTATGAGGCTTAGCAGCCGGTAGAGATCTTCTGGACCAGCCAGCAGTGGGAAATGAGATCAATGATCCCACGGCGCTGGCTGCCAGCGATCAAACAGAAAGTATGCCTTTCGTCATCTACATCTTCACGCTATGCGCGTTCGCCCTCGGCTTTACCGAGTTCGTCACGATCGGCCTGGTGTCCACCATTTCCGCGGATCTGCATGCCAGCGTCAGCCAGGTCGGCACGGCGGTCACGGCCTGTGCGCTGGGCGCAGTGATTGGTGCGCCGGGTCTGACCGCACTGGCGACCCGCTGGCCGCGCAAGCGGCTACTGCTGGTGGCAATGGGGCTGTTCACGCTGGGCAACGCAGTCGTCAGCCTGTCCGACGCACTGACGCCCATGCTGATGGCACGTTTCGCCTCGGGCCTGGGCCATGGGGTATTTCTCGCCGTAGCCTCCAGCGTGGCAACCCAACTGGCGGGGCGGCATCGGCGCCGTCGTTGCCGTGGATGGTGCTGATGACGGGCCTGCTGGGTTCGCTGCTGGGCGGCGTCAGTCTGGAAATGACGGGCCTGGCCAATACCGCCTGGGTCGGTGCGATGGCCGTGGGACTGGGAATCGCCTGGCTGCTCTGACAGACGCAGCGTCCCGGGTTCCTGGGCGCAGGACTTCATGGGTAGGTGAATGAGGGGGCCTGACCGGAACAGAAGTCATGCCGAACGTCGGTACGCTGAATGTCTTGTACGATCTTGGCTTGAATGATGCGACCGCGCTAACCGCCAAGGCAGACTTCCCCCGCCCCGCTGCAGAGGTATGGATGCGCCGGGATTCGATACCATAGGCGTCCATGAAACCCGTCATTGATCATCTTGTCGTCGCTGCCGCCGACCTGGCCAGCGGCACGCGCTACGTGGCCGACCTGCTGGGCATCACGCCCACGGGCGGCGGAGCGCATCCGCGCATGGGCACCCATAACCGGGTGCTGGGCATGGCCGACGGCGTATACCTGGAAGTGATCGCCATTGATCCGGACGCACCCGCGCCCGAGCGGCCCCGCTGGTTTGGGCTGGACCAGCCTGCCATGCGCGCACGCCTGGCCGAAGGCCCCTTCCTGGCGCACTGGGCCGCGCGCATCCAGGCGCCCGATGACCTGACCGATTGGCAAGCTCGTCATCCGGACCGCCTCGCGCCCGCCATTGCCATGACGCGCGGCGACCTGCGTTGGCGGCTCACAGTGCCTGACGACGGCAGCCTGCCGGCCTGGCGCGAAAACGGCCTGGCCGCCGGCGACGGCCTTCTGCCCACCCTGATCCAATGGGACGTGAATGCCTATCCCGGCGTCAGCCTGCCGCGCCAGCCGCTCACGCTGCGATCGCTTACCGGCACTCATCCGCACGCAGCGCTGCTGCGCCAAGGGCTGGCGTGGCTGGGCGCGGATCATCTGATCACGGTCGAGCAGGCCGACGGTCCGCCGCGCCTTGCCGCCACGATCGACACGGCCCTGGGTACGAAAACCCTGACCTGAACACGACCGAAGCTACGGCCTGACGCCGCCACGGCCCGATTGAACGGGCTTGAGGCCGACCGCCAGCCTCGATTACACGAAGCCCCCCCGGAGACACCCCATGACCGCCCCCATCAAGCGCTTTGACGACGAACCCTACCTGCAGCACTGCGAGGCCACGGTCACCGCCGTCACCCCCGAAGGCATCGAACTGGACCAGACCGTCTGCTACGCCCGCAGCGGCGGCCAGGCCGGCGACAGCGGCACGCTGACCTTGCCGGACGGCCAGGTGCTGGCGCTGGCCGACACGGTCTACGCCGATGATCGCAGCCGCATCCTGCACGTGCCCGTCGAAGGCGGCGCACAGCCGCAAGTGGGCGACCGCGTCACCGTCGCCATCGACTGGGCGCGCCGCCACAAGCTGATGCGCCTGCATACCTGTCTGCACTTGCTGGGGTCGCTGGTGCCGGCGCCCGTCACCGGCTGCAGCATCTCGCCCGACTCGGCACGCATCGACTTCGACCTGCCCGAATCCACGCTGGACAAGACCGACCTGACCGAACGCCTGAACGCGCTGATCAACGCCCGCACCGACGTGGCCGTCAACGCCATCACGCCCGAGGAACTGGCCGCCCAGCCCGACCTGGTGCGCACGGTGGGCGCCGCCCCGCCCGCCGGCACCGCCCGCATCCGCATCATCGAGATCCCCGGCGTGGACCGCCAGCCTTGCGGCGGCACGCACGTGGCCAACACGGGCGAAATCGGCCCCATCACGGTAACCAAGATCGAAAAGAAAAGCCGCACCAACCGGCGCGTGGTCGTGGCATTCGCCTAGGCTTTTTTCCACCAGCGCCACGGCGCGCGCAGCGGCCACTGGTAGCGGCTGCTCAGGATGCGCGGGGCCAGCAGGTGCCCGACGGCGATGGCGATGCCGGCGGCGGTCATGACGTCGGACAGGTAGTGGTCCAGGTTGACCAGGCGGCTGACGGCGACCAGCGCTCCCAGCGACAGGAACGCCCAGCGCCAGCGCGGCGCCAGGATGCCCAGCACCACGGCCACGGCAAAGGCCGCGTAGGTGTGGCTGGACGGAAAGGAATTGAACTGCTGGGCGCGCGAGAACGACTCGCCCAGCCCGTAGATGCCTTTTTCGAAGAACAGCTCGGGCCGGGCCCGCGCCACCGAGCGCTTGAGGATCAGCACGATCAGCCCGCCCACCGCCATGGTGGACAGCATCAGCAGGCTGCCGCGCGCCATGCTGGCAAAGCTCATGCGCACCGGGTTGCGCCAGCCGCGCGCCAGGCCGACCAGGCCCACGATATAGAACGCCAGCGCCACGCCGATGTAGCGGCCGCTTTCGCCCAGTTCGCCGATCCATTCGAACGATTGGTTGACGCCATCGCTGACCGACTGCCGGATCCAGATCGCCAACGGCAGGTCGATCCACAGGGCGCTGGCACCGGCGGCCAGCGCCAGCAACAGGCCCGCGGCCAACCACGCGCGGGTAGACAGCGGATTGCGGAATTCGTCCGCCGCGGCAGCCGGGGCAGCGGCCGCAGGCGCACCCACGGGAGGCATGAGAGGGTTCGGCGTCATCGGACCGGAGGTGTAAAGATAATTATTATCGGAAAGGGAATCGGCGAAGGCCAGCTATCGTAACGGCCCCGGGTGACCAATCCAAGAAGGAAATTTGCAGCAAGGGGTAAAATTCCGCCTTTCCCTTCTTCAGCCCCCGGGATCTACACCCGTCACGGCGACCAACATGCAAGAAACTTCCCTCAAGCGCGCGCACGCCGCGCCCGACGGCGCCCCCGCCGCCGCCCTGTCCCCCGATGCCGCCAGCGGCGCGCCCCGCAAGCTGTACATCCGCACCTTCGGCTGCCAGATGAACGAGTACGACTCGGACAAGATGGCCGACGTGCTGCGCGGCGACCAGGGGCTGGAACTGACCGACAACCCGGAAGACGCCGACGTCATCCTGTTCAACACCTGTTCGGTACGCGAAAAGGCCCAGGAAAAGGTCTTCTCCGATCTGGGCCGCGTGCAGCACCTGAAAAAGACCAATCCGAACCTGGTGATCGGCGTGGGCGGCTGTGTGGCCAGCCAGGAAGGCGAGGCCATCGTCAAGCGCGCGCCCTATGTGGACGTGGTGTTCGGCCCGCAGACCCTGCACCGCCTGCCCGACCTGATCAAGCGCCGCCGCGAACAAGGCCGTTCGCAGGTCGACATCAGCTTCCCGGAAATCGAGAAGTTCGACAACATGCCGCCCCCGCGCGTCGACGGCGCCACCGCCTTCGTGTCCATCATGGAAGGCTGTAGCAAGTACTGCAGCTTCTGCGTCGTGCCCTACACGCGCGGCGAAGAAGTCTCGCGCCCGTTCGACGACGTGCTGATCGAAGTGGCCGACCTGGCCGACCAGGGCGTCAAGGAAGTGACGCTGCTGGGCCAGAACGTTAACGCCTACCGCGGCCGCATGGCCGACAGCGACGAGATCGCCGATTTCGCCATGCTGCTGGAATACGTGCACGAGATCCCCGGCATCGAACGCATCCGCTACACGACCTCGCACCCCAAGGAAATGACCCAGCGCATGGTGGACGCCTACGCCCGCCTGCCCAAGCTGGTGTCGTTCCTGCACCTGCCGGTGCAGGCCGGCAGCGACCGCGTGCTGGCGGCCATGAAGCGCGGCTACACCACGCTGGAATTCAAATCGGTGGTGCGGCGCCTGCGCGCGGCGCGCCCCGACCTCACGCTGTCGTCGGACTTCATCGTCGGCTTCCCGGGCGAAACCGAGGAAGACTTCGAAAAGACCATGAAGCTGATCGAGGACGTGGGCTTTGATACCTCGTTCTCGTTTGTCTACTCGCGCCGTCCCGGCACGCCGGCGGCCGACCTGCACGACGACACGCCGCAAGACGTGAAGCTGCGCCGCCTGCAGCGCCTGCAGGCGCTGATCAACGAGCAGGCGGCCACCATCGCCCGCAACATGGTCGGCACGCGCCAGCGCCTGCTGGTCGAAGGCCCCTCGCGCCGCGATCCCAACGAACTGATGGGCCGCACCGAGAACAACCGCATCGTCAATTTCGCCGCGCCCGCGCGGCTCATCGGACAAATGGTCGACGTCATCATCACCGAAGCGCACACCAATTCGCTGCGCGCCCGGGTGGCTGACGTCGACCGCGATCCCCAAGAGGCCGAATGACCACTTCCCGCCCCCGCGCCCGCCGCAGCATGCCCGCCATCGTCACCCTGGACGGCGACAACACCCACCTGGCCAATCTGTGCGGCCCGCTGGACGAAAACCTGCGCCAACTGGCCGACGGCATGGGCGTGAAGCTGTCGCGCCGCGGCAGCCGCGTCACCATCGAAGGCGAACGCGCCGAGCTGGCCGGACGCGTCCTGCGGCGCTTTCACGAGCAGGCCGTGCACCGCGCCCTGTCGGTCGACGACATCCAGCTGGGGCTGGTCGAAATCGGCGTGGGCCGCCAGGAAGACAAGCTGCAGGAATCGCCGGCCCACGAGGCCGACCCGCTGCCCGCGCTGGACGACGAAAGCGACGGCATCGCCCTGCGCACCAAGCGCAGCGACCTGCGCCCGCGCACGCCGCGCCAGCGCGACTACCTGAACAACATCCTCAAGCACGACATCACCTTCGGCGTGGGGCCGGCCGGCACCGGCAAGACCTGGCTGGCGGTGGCCTGCGCCATCGACGCGATGGAACGCGACACCGTGCAGCGCCTGGTGCTGACGCGCCCGGCGGTCGAGGCTGGCGAACGCCTGGGTTTCCTGCCCGGCGACCTGGCGCAAAAGGTCGACCCCTACCTGCGCCCGCTGTACGACGCGCTGTACGACCTGATGGGCTTTGAAAAGGTGCAGCGCCTGTTCGAGAAGCAGACCATCGAGATCGCGCCGCTGGCCTACATGCGCGGCCGCACGCTGAACCACGCCTTCGTCATCCTGGACGAGGCGCAGAACACCACGCCGGAACAGATGAAAATGTTCCTGACCCGCATCGGCTTCGGCAGCAAGGCCGTCATCACCGGCGACCCCTCGCAGGTGGACCTGCCACGCGGGCAGGACAGCGGCCTGGCGCACGCGGTCAAGGTGCTGCATGACGTGCAGGGCATCGCCACCACCCGTTTCACCAGCCGGGACGTGGTGCGCCACCCCCTGGTGGCCCGCATCGTCGACGCCTACGACCGCGCTTCCGAAAATGACGCCTGAGCTGTCCCTTTCCGTCCAGTACGGGGTCGAAGAACCCCGCCTGCCCCGCTGGCGCCTGCGCCGCTGGGCCGAGCGGGCGCTGGCGGCCGCAGCCGAAGACGGCCTGGTCCAGTTCTCGGCCGCCGAACTCAGCCTGCGGCTGGTGGGCGCCGCCGAGGGCCGCCGCCTGAATCGCGATTTCCGCCAGCGCGACTACGCCACCAACGTGCTGACGTTCGAGTACGGCGTGGACCCGCTGGGCGTGGCGCGTGGCGATATCGTGATGTGCGTGCCGGTGCTGGTGCGCGAGGCCCGTGAACAGCGCAAGGCGCTGCTGGACCACGCCGCCCACCTGACCCTGCACGGCGTGCTGCATTCGCTGGGCTACGACCACATCAAGGCGCGCGATGCCCGCCGCATGGAAGCGCTGGAAACCGCCACGCTGGCCCGCATGGGCATCGCTGATCCCTATCTGCCCGTCTGATTCCGCGGCCTGGGGTCAACCCTGACAAATCGGCGCGAAATGGCGTCCTACAAGGCGCAGATCGCGTCGGTTACCCCTATTTTCGAGGCTGGCGTTACAAATCGGACACCAGATTCGGTTATGCTGGCCCCTCCATAACTTGTCCTCCCGGACGATGTCTGACCCTTACCCTGCTCCCGAAGCGACGCCTGTTCGCTCAGCCAAACCCGCCACCAAATCCCTTCTAGACCGCCTGCTTTCCCTTGTGCGCCGCGAGCCCGAGGACCGTGAAGGCATCAAGGCCATCCTGGAAGCCGCCCACGACCGCAACCTGCTGGACGCGGAGTCCTACAAGATGATCAAGGGCGCGCTGGCCGTGTCCGAGGGCACCGTCGGCGACATCATGGTTCCGCGTTCGCGCATGGACCTGCTCGACGTCACGCAGCCCATCCCTTACCTGGTGGCCTCGGTGATCGAAACCGCGCATTCGCGGTTCCCCGTGTACGAAGGCGACCGCGACAACATCATCGGCATCCTGCTGGCCAAAGACCTGCTGCGCTGCATGCTGGAACCCGGCATCGAAGTGCGCACGCTGGTGCGCCCGGCCGTGTTCATTCCCGAATCCAAGCGCCTGAACGTGCTGCTGCACGAGTTTCGCGCCAGCCGCAACCACCAGGCCATCGTCATCGACGAGCACGGCGGCATCTCCGGCCTGGTCACGATGGAAGACGTGCTCGAACAGATCGTCGGGGACATCGAAGACGAATTCGACGAAACCGAAGAAGACTCGATCTTCCCCGAGGGCGAAAACCAGTGGCGCGTGCTTGCCGCTACCGACATCTCGCACTTCAACGAGGTGTTCGGCTGCCAACTGCCCGACGATGAATACGACAGCGTCGGCGGCTGGATGGGCGGCCAACTGGGCCGCATCCCGCGCCGTGGCGACACCGCCGAATTCGACGGCCTGAAGCTGGAAGTGGCCCGCGGCGACGCGCGCCGCGCCATCTGGCTGCGCGTCAAGCGCAACGCCGCCGCGCACAACGCCTCCCCCGCCGACAACGCATGACCCGCAGCACTCGCAGCCGGCTCCTGCGCGGCGCCGCCGGCCTGACGCTGGCGGGCGCCGTCCATGCCCTGACCTTCGCACCCGGCCCGCTGCCCGATTGGGCATTGGCCATCACGCAGATCCTGGCGCTGGCGATAGCCGCCCGCGTCACCCTGTACGCCCCCACGGCCCGCCAGGCCTGGACGCGCGGCTGGTGGTTCAGCTTCGTGACGTACGCGCTGGGCCTGTACTGGATCTTCATCAGCCTGCACCGCTACGGCGACCTGGCCGCGCCGTTGGCCGTGGCCGCCGTGCTGGCGTTGTCAGCCTTCCTGGCGCTGTTTCCCGCCACGGCCGGCGCGCTGGCGCGCCGCTATGTGCCGCTGGCACACGATTCCACGCCTGCGCGTGTGCTGTCCGGCACGCTGGCCTGGGGCGCGCTATGGGCCGGCTTCGAATGGGTCCGCGCGGTGCTGCTCACCGGCTTTCCGTGGCTGAATATCGGCTATGCCCAGGTCGACAGCCCCATCGCCGGCTGGGCGCCGCTGCTGGGCGTGCACGGCATGGCGTTCGTGTCGGCGTTCGCCGCCGCCGCCATCGCCAGCCTGTGGCGTCAGGCGAGCGACCGCAAGCAGGCCCGCGACGGCCGCCGTGCGCTGGCCGCCGGCGTGGCGCTGGCGCTGGTGGCCGCGGGCTGGCCGCTGTCGCGCATCGATTGGTCCGCCCCCAGCGGCGAGCCGCTGAACGTGCGCCTGGTCCAGGGCAACATCGGGCAATCGCAGAAATTCGACCCCGCGCTGCTGGATCAAAGCATCCGGCGCCACCTGGAACTGGCGGCCTTGCCGCCCGCGCCGGGCGTGCCCGCGCCGCAGATGATCATCCTGCCGGAAACGGTGATGCCGGTCTTCCAGGACCAGCTCGATCCTCGCATCTGGGACGTCTGGCGCCAGGTGGCGGCGCGGCAGAACGCCGTGATCGCGATGGGCGTGCCGGTGCACGACGTGGTAGCCGGCCGTGACCGCTACACCAACAGCGTGCTGGGCTTTGACGGCCAGACGCCGGCCACGCAGCTAGTGGGCGGCGCCACCGCCATGCGCTACGACAAGCGCCATCTGGTGCCCTGGGGCGAATACGTGCCGCCGGGCTTTCACTGGTTCGTCGACATGCTGAACATCCCGCTGGGCGACTTCGACCGCGGCCCCGCGCGCCAGACCCCATTCGCCGTGGGGGGGCAGCACATCGCCTTCAACATCTGCTACGAAGACCTGTTCGGCCCCGACCTGCTGCCCGCGCTGCAGCCGGGTCCCAACGGTGAACCGGGCGCGACCATCCTGGTCAACGTCAGCAACCTGGGCTGGTTCGGTGATTCCTGGGCCTTGCGCCAGCACTTGCAGATCGGACGCCTGCGCACCCTCGAAACCGCCCGCCCCATGCTGACCGCCACCAACACCGGCATTACCGCGGCCATCGACGCCAAGGGCCATGTCGCGGCCCAGTTGGCGCCGTTGCAGCCGGGCGTGCTGCCGGTCGTGGTGCAGGGCATGGCGGGGCTGACGCCTTACGCGCGCTTTGGCGACAAGTCGGCGCTGGCGCTGATCGGCCTGGCGCTGATCGCCGCCTTCGGCAGCGGCCGCCGCACGCGGCGCGCCTGACGCCACCGCGGCGTTCGTCCGTCTTCGCTGACAGGCCCGGCACCGCCCGGGCCCAGCGCGCCCTTCACGCAAACAGATTGGCCGGCAAGGCGCCGCTGTCGTCTTCCGGACGCAGCGGCCCGAAGCCCGCGCCGGTCAGTTCGATGGCATTGGCGATACGCGCCATGTCGTCGGTATCCAGTTCCAGTTCGGCGGCCCCCACCACGCCATCGACCTGCGCCGCGCTGCGCGCCCCGACGATGGCGCCCGTGACGCCCGGCCACGCCAGCGTCCAGGCGATGGCCACGGCAGCCTGCGTGGCGCCGTGGCGTTCGGCAATGGGCTTCAAGGCTTCGGCCAGGGCCAGGTTGCGCGACAGATTGGGCGCCTTGAACTCGGCGTTGCGCGAACGCCAATCGTCCTGGCGCAGGGCCTGTGCGCGCTCGGCGGTGAAGCCGCCGCTGAGCAATCCCGATTGCATCGGGCTGTAGACGATGACGCCGGTGCCGTTCTGCGCGCACCAGGGAATCACGTCGGCGGCGGCGCCGCGCTGGATGGCGGAAAACGGCGGTTGCAGCGAATCCACGTGGCCCAGCGCTTCTGCGTCCTGCAATTGCGCCAGGTTGTGGTTCGACAAGCCCACCGCGCGCACCTTGCCCGCCTGCTTGAGGTCGAGCAGTTCCTGCCAATAGGCTTCGAGCGGCGTGCCGTCGCCGGCCGGCCAGTGCATCTGGTAGAGATCGATGCGCTCGACGCCCAGGCGGCGCAGCGAGCCTTCGATTTCGCGACGGATGCTGGCCGGCGCACCGTTGCGGCGCGGCGTCGCCTGGCGCTGGTCGGCGGACCACGTCAGGCCGCACTTGGTGAACACATAGGGCCGTTCGCCCGGGCTCATCTGCGCCAGCGCGCGCCCCACGATTTCCTCGGAATGCCCCAGCCCGTAGACCGCGGCGGTATCGATCCAGTTGATGCCGCGGTCGACCGCCAGGCGGATGGCCGCGATCGAATCCGTGTCGTCCTGCGGCCCCCAGCCGATCGCCCAATCATTGCCGCCCATGGCCCATGCGCCCAACCCGATGCGGGTGATGGACATGTCGCTGCGCCCCAACGGACGCGTCGGAAAAGAAGTCGTTGTGCTCATGCGAAAAAAATCTCCTGCCGGCAAGACATCATGGCGGGCCGGACACCGCTGGCCCCTGGCATCCACGATAGCACTCAGCCAAGCCTTTGATTTTCCGGCGATCCTGTCGGCGAGCGCCGGCTTTTCCGAACGCGGCGGGCAAGCGCTGATGCGCATGGTTCGGGGCCTCGCGGGCGTTCATGCGTCCCCTTGAATCAAAAAACCCCTCAACTTTTTCATTTTTTGCATCACACTGACTTGCACACCCAATTTAGTTCGTGCATAATCTCGTTTCTTCGCCAACGGCACTAAACAAAACCGGCAACGAACCACGAAAAACGGCACTGAAAAGCGCCAGAAATCGTGAAAACGTTGAAGGATTTTAGAGCCGGTTGTGACCAGGGGGTATAGCTCAGCTGGGAGAGCGCTTGCATGGCATGCAAGAGGTCAGCGGTTCGATCCCGCTTACCTCCACCAGTCCAAAGCGAAGAAGTTTGTGCAGGTCCAAGTCCCCTTCGTCTAGAGGCCTAGGACATCACCCTTTCACGGTGAGTACAGGGGTTCGAATCCCCTAGGGGACGCCAGTCTTACTGGCAGCAGTATGTGAATGCAGTTGAAGTGTCACAGTAGTTGAGTATGCCGCTGCGGAGCGGTAGTTCAGTTGGTTAGAATACCGGCCTGTCACGCCGGGGGTCGCGGGTTCGAGTCCCGTCCGCTCCGCCAAGTTTGCTCTACGCAGTGCCGTTCAAGAGCTCCGTTCCGGGAGCTTTTTGCATTTATAAGGTGTAAGCCTTGTTGTTTGAAAGTGGAAACAGCAGGGACTTCTGGGGGGTATAGCTCAGCTGGGAGAGCGCTTGCATGGCATGCAAGAGGTCAGCGGTTCGATCCCGCTTACCTCCACCAGTAAAGCAGTTCGCAGTACAGTAGTTCCGTTCAGGTCCCCTTCGTCTAGAGGCCTAGGACATCACCCTTTCACGGTGAGTACAGGGGTTCGAATCCCCTAGGGGACGCCAGTTCGCTCTGGCATGTTTGACCAAGCTGCCTGACAAGCAGTGTGTTGCGCAAGTCGAGTACGCCGCTGCGGAGCGGTAGTTCAGTTGGTTAGAATACCGGCCTGTCACGCCGGGGGTCGCGGGTTCGAGCCCCGTCCGCTCCGCCAAGCACTTTGTGCTTGTCTCGCATCGCGAGACCCAGTTGTTCCGCAGGGGTACCCCTGCAATGCGCCAGAAGGCGCCCGCCAAAAGCTCCGGATTCCGGAGCTTTTTTGTTTGCTGCGGCCGATGGCCCTGCACCCTTTCCCTTGTGTGTCTCGTCCGTTTATCCTCTGGACAGGCTGGCCTTGCCAACGCATCCTGTGCGCTTGTGCCAGCCAAGCAAAGAGGCTTACGTGACCGCAAGCAATGCCGCTCCTCACGCGCACCGCCAACACCTGCAACGCATCATCGCAGGCCTGAACGAAGGCATCATCCTGATCGAGCCCGACGGCGCCATCGCCTGGGCCAACGACAGCGCCCTGACGCTGCACGGCGTCGACACCCTGCAAGGCCTGGGCCAGACGCCCGCCGGCTACCGCAAACGCTTCGCGCTGACCTACCGCAATCATCACCGCGTACCCGCCCGGCACTATCCGCTGGACCGCCTGGCCGCAGCCGACCCGTTCGACGACCTGCAATTGGACCTGACGCGCAGGGACGACGCCGATTTCCTGCGCAACATCCGGGCGCGCGGCCTCTTGCTCGAAGGCGACGGCAGCGACTATCGCGTGCTGATCCTGGACGACCAGACCGGGCAGTTCAATGCCGAACAGCGCTTCGAACGCACCTTCGGCGCCAACCCGGCCCCGGCCCTGATCTGCCGGCTGTCCGACCTGCGTTACGTGAAAGTGAACCAGGGTTTCCTGGACATGACCGGCCTGACCCGCGATGCGGTGCTGGGCAAGTCCGCCTACGAACTGGACGTGCTCGACGGCGGCGACAACAAGGACGACGCGGTGGCCAAGCTGAATGCGGGCCTGACCATCACCCAGCGCGAAGGCGTGCTGAGGCTCACCGACGGCGGCGCCAAGTTCGTCATCGTGGCTGGCCAGCCGATCGACATGCATGACGAGCCCTGCATGCTGTTCACCTTCATCGACCTGGAAAAGCGCAAGCGCGCCGAAGAGGCGCTGCAACAGAGCGAAGAGCGCTTTTCCAAGGCGTTCCGCCTGGCGCCCGTGCCCATGGCGCTGTGCGAAGGCGAGTCGCTGCGCGCACTGGACATCAACGACGCCTTTGCCCTGGTCACCGGCACATCCTCCGCGGACGCCGCCGGCCAGGAACTGACGGCGCTGGGGCTGCGCCCCTTCGAAGGCATGGCCGAGAGCCTGGCCCGCGGCGAAAGCGTGCGCAACCGCGACGCCAAGCTGGTCGCGGCCGATGGCAGCGAACTGGACTGCCTGGTATCGGCCGAGCCAGTCATGATCAGCGACGAACGCCGCGTGCTGCTGGTGATGCAGGACATCAGCGAGCGCAAGCGCAACGAGACCGAGCTGCTGACCGCGATCGAAGCGGTGATGCAGGACACCTCTTGGTTCAGCCGCGGCATCATCGAAAAGCTGGCGCAGTTGCGAGCGCCTGCCCCCGCCGCCCGCGACGTGGCCGAACTGGCGCAATTGACCTCGCGCGAACGCGAGGTGCTCAGCCTGCTGTGCCAGGGGCTCGATGACGACGGCATTGCCAAGCATCTGCGGCTGTCACGCAATACGGTGCGCAATCACGTGGCGACCATCTACAGCAAGATCGGCGTGCACCGGCGCAGCGCGGCCATCGTCTGGGCGCGCGACCGCGGCATTACCGGCTACGAAAAGCCCCGCCCGCGGGGCAAAGCGGGCAAGGCCTGAGCCCATTCAGCCAGAACTTACAAATTGAATCAAAATAATCGGGGGGTGCGCCTGCGCGAAGATGCCGCCGCGTTCGCGCCGGCACCCCCGCAAAAAGCGCCATCCCCCTCAAAAACGGGGCGAACGCCCTGCTAAAAAACAGAACCGACGCCAGATTGCGCAAACCCTGCGCAGCTTCTTACGATCCGCCGATCAAGCCGCCGTCCCCCGGCGAGCGGCGCGATCCCCGCAAGCCCCTCTGGAGAGTCCGTTCATGCAGACCGCCTACGTCCCCGTTCCCAAGCCGTCCAAGACGCTGCCCCCGCCCGCCTGGAGTCGCGAGGCCGTGATGGCGCTCTACGCGCTGCCGTTCATGGACCTGGTGCACCGCGCACAACAGACGCACCGCGCCCACTTCGACCCGAACGGCATCCAGCTGTCCAGCCTGCTGTCGATCAAGACCGGCGGCTGTCCCGAAGATTGCGGCTACTGCTCGCAGTCCTCGCGCTACGACACGGGCCTGGAAGCGGAAAAGCTGATGCCGCTTGACGAGGTGCTGGCCGCGGCTCGCGCCGCGCAAGCCGGCGGCGCACAGCGCTTCTGCATGGGCGCCGCCTGGCGCAGCCCCAAGCCGCACCACCTGGAAACCGTGGCGGAGATGGTCAGCGCGGTCAAGGCGCTGGGCCTGGAAACCTGCGTCACGCTGGGCATGCTGCGCGAAGGCCAGGCCGAACAGCTCAAGGACGCGGGGCTGGACTACTACAACCACAACCTGGACACGTCGCCGGAGTTCTACGGCAAGATCGTCACCACCCGCACCTACCAGGACCGCCTGGACACGCTGGAACGCGTGCGCGGCGCAGGCATCAACGTCTGCTGCGGCGGCATCGTCGGCATGGGCGAGTCGCGCCAGGAGCGCGCCGGCCTGATCGCGCAGTTGGCCAACATGGAGCCCTACCCCGAGTCGGTGCCGATCAACAATCTGATGCGGGTCGAAGGCACGCCGCTGGCCGACGTCGAGGCGCTGGACCCGTTCGAGTTCGTGCGCACCATCGCGGTGGCGCGCATCACGATGCCGCGCGCCATGGTGCGCCTGTCGGCCGGCCGCGAGGCCATGGACGACGCGATGCAGGCGCTGTGCTTCATGGCGGGCGCCAATTCGATGTTCTACGGCGACGTGCTGCTGACCACGGGCAACCCGCGCATGGAGGCCGACCAGCGCCTGCTGCAACGCCTGGGCATGCGCATCGACGCGGGCACGCATAACCACTCGCACGCGCACCAGGACCTGCACGCGGCCCCTGCCCACACGCATTCCCATGACTGCGCCCACCCCGGCGCGCACGACGCCCCGGCATGCCGCTGACGCCGGGCCTGTTCTACCTGCTGGCCAGCGTGGCCTGCAGCGTCGGCGTGGCCGCGCTGCTCAAGCTGGCGCGGCGCTGGCAGGTGGACGTGCGCCAGGCCGTCCTGGCGAACTACGCCGTGGCCGCCCTGCTCTCCTGGCTGGTGCTGCGGCCCGACCCGGCCGCGTTGCTGACGCCGCAGACGCCGTGGCGGGTGCTGGCGGCACTGGGCATACTGCTGCCCAGCGGCTTCATGGCGATGGCGCTGGCCGTGCGCCACGCCGGCGTGGTGCGCAGCGACGCGGCACAGCGGCTGTCGCTGTTCATTCCGCTGCTGGCGGCGTTCCTGCTGTTCGGCGAGCCCGTCACCGCCCGCAAGCTGGGCGCGATCGCACTGGCGTTCGGCGCGTTGTTCTTCCTGCTGCGCCGGACGACAGCCAGGGCCGACGCACCGGCATCGAGCATGGCCGACCGTCACGCCCTGTGGCTGTGGCCGCTGGCGGTGTGGGTGGCCTATGGCCTGGTGGACATCCTGTTCAAGCAGATGGCGCGCGCCGGCACGGCGTTCGCGGGCGGCCTGCTGTTGGCCTTCACGCTGGCGGGTGTGCTGACGCTGGCCTACCTGCTGTGGCGCCGCGTGGCCTGGGCGCCGCGCCATCTGGTGGCGGGCGTGGCGCTGGGCGGGCTGAACTTCGCCAACATCCTGACCTATATCCGCGCCCACCAGGCGCTGCCCGAGCATCCTGCGCTGGTGTTCGCGTCCATGAACATGGGGGTGATCACGCTGGGCACGCTGGTCGGCGCCCTGGTGTTTCGCGAGCCGCTGAGCCGCTGGAACGGCCTGGGGCTGGCGCTGGCATTGGCGGCCATCGTGCTGATGGCCCCCTGGTGACGTGCGGTGCTGGCGGTCAGGATGCGCTGGTATGTAGCGATCCTGGCTGGACCCGCGCCGGGTCCTGAATACCGGCACGGCCCCGCCTGGCTCACGTGCCAGTGCGCTGGCCCCGCGCGGCCTCGGCCTGATCCCGTTCGGCGTCGCTGGCATCCGGCTCCTGCGCAGGCGTCGGCGCGGGGTTCGAGACCACGCCGGCAATCGGAGGCAATGCGGCAGCGGGTTCGACCGGGTCGGCTGCGGGGTCGGCAGCCAGTTCCACGGCAGGTTGCGCTGCCGATTCGCCGGCCCCCGCGTCGGCCGCCGGCGCCGCCGGCTCGGTGATGGGGGGATCGACCGCCCCTGCCCCTTCGACCGGCGCGGCCGCCGCCGACGGATCGGGCTGGACCATTTCGATATTGAGGTCGTTTTCGACGTCGACCCGCGGATCGAGCACCGCGGCGGCGGGCGAGCTTTGCAGCGTGTCCGGCATAGGCACGAAGTGCACCGGGGCCTCGTCGACCTGGTGCGCGCCGGTGACGCGGGTGGGCCGCACCTGCCACACCAGGATCAGGGCGCAGGCGGAGATGAAGACGTAGTACATGCTGGGCCCGGCCAGCGACATCAACAGGCCCGCGATCATGGGGCCGACGCAGGCGCCCACGCCGTAGGTCATGAGCAGGACGGCCGACAGGCTGACGCGGCGCTCGGATTCGACGTGGTCGTTGGCAAAGGCGGCGCCCAGGGGGTACAGGGTGAACTGCAGGATGCCGAAGATGCAGGACATGGCTACCAGGGCCCAATACGGCAAGGTCAGCCAGCCCCACATGACGGTGGGCAGCACGACGAGCAACAGGGCGTTGAAGCGGATCAGGCCGGCGCGGTTGATGCGGTCGGACAGCCAGCCCATGGGCCACTGCGACAAGAGACCGGCCGTGACGGCGGCGGCGACGAAGATGGCGGCTTGCGAGGTGGACAGGCCATGCTTGGCGCCGTACACGGCGGCCAGGCCGTAGAAGGCGCCGGACAGGTTGCCGGCCACGAACAGCACGGTCATGGACAGCGGCACGCGCCGCAGGAAGAAGCGGATGTCGAGCGGGGCCGGCAGCGGCGTGGGCGGGTGCGAGCGCGCGGTGACGGCAATGGGCACGAGGCACAGCACCAGGCACATGGCCACCAGGGTGAGGGGCCGCAGGTCGAGCGTGGCATAGGCGGTGAGGGCCAGCTGGCCCAGCACGGTGCCCAGGCCGGACACCACCATGTAGACGGAGAAGACGCGTCCGCGCTGGTGGTTTTCGGTCTGTTCGTTGAGCCAGCTTTCGATGACCATGAATTCGGTCACCATGACGATGCCCGAGATGACGCGGAACACCAGCCACAGCGGCATGGAGTCGACCAGCGTCTGGGCCAGGATCATGCTGGTGGCAATGGCCGCACAGGCGACGAAGGCGCGGATGTGGCCGACGCGGATGATGAGTTTGTGCCCCAGCCGGGCGCCGCACACCAGTCCCAGGTAGTAGCCGGCGATGAGGGTGCCGATCCAGATTTCGCTGACGGACTGCGCAGTGAGCCTCAACCCCATGTAGGTGTTGAAGAGACCAGTGCCGATGAGCATCAGCAAGGTCGCGAAATACAGCGAGGAAAACGAGGAGAGGGTAGCGAGCATGGCGTTGGGCAACCGCTGCTGGCGGTAGCGCGGCGAGCCGCCGGAGCGGCCCGCGCGTTAAGCAGTGAAACGAGACGACGCGGGGAACATCAGACCTGCGACAGCAGGGTGGCGGCGTCGCTGACTTCGAACTTGCCAGGGCCTTCGATGTTCAGCTGCTTGACCACGCCGTCGACGATGAGGGCGGAGTAGCGCTGCGAGCGCACGCCCATGCCGCGCTGGATGAGGTCGAGTTCCAGGCCCAGGGCCTTGGTCCACAGGGCGGAACCGTCGGCGAGCATGCGAACCTTGCCTTCGGTCTTTTGTTCACGGCCCCAGGCGCCCATGACGAAGGCGTCGTTGACGGACACGCACCAGATTTCGTCGACGCCTTTGGCCTTGAGGGCGGCGGCTTGCTCGACGTAGCCCGGCAGGTGCTTGGCGGAGCAGGTGGGGGTGAAGGCGCCGGGCAAGGCGAACAGGGCGATGGTCTTGCCACGGGTCAGGTCGGCGACCTGGAAGGCGTTGGGGCCGAGGGAGCAGCCTTCGCTTTCGGTTTCGATGAATTCGGTCAGGGTGCCATCGGGCACGCGGTCGCCGACTTTGATGGTCATGGGGAGATCTCCAGTAGGTGATGGGGGTGTTGCATTGGGGCAAGGCGCCCCACACCCGCCATCATAGTTCCTGCGCGCAGAGGCTGCAGGCGGGTTGGGCTGAATGAGAAAAAAAGAAGCACAGTCTGAAACGACTCCACACGCTGGATGAAACTGCATGCAACGTGCATCGTTGCCATAATGTGACTGTGATCAATGACCCTGGCGCGCTGCCGCGCGGGGGCGCTTTGTGGAGGGATATCGATGCGTAAGTTGCTGATCGGCCTGGCCTGGATGATGGCCGCGGCCACCTCGGCCTGGGCCGCTCCGGATGCGGCGGAGCAGGCGCAATTTGAATCGTTCGTGGTGGCGGCGGGCGCGTCCAACGGCGCCGCCCGGGCTTGCGGGGCGTCTGAACCGGACCTGGCGCAGCACGAGGCAACGTCCCGCAAGAACCTTGAACGCTATGCCAAGGAATATGGGTTTTCTGCTTCGGGGTACGACGGGCTTTATCAGAAGGGGCTTTCTGATGGGACGACGATGATGGAAGAAATGAAACGCTCGGGGGTGGATGGTTGCCGGGGGGTGCTCGGCAGCTTTCAGAATGAGCGGGTGATTTCCTATGAGGATATGAAGGCGGCTCTGGCTGAGGTCAGTGATGGGTTGCCTGGGGAGAGTGCTGAGAAGTAGAGGTGTTTTTGCTGGCTTCGGGCTGATTTCTTATGCCGCCCGGAGCGCCGGGGGCAGGCGGTGGGCGGGGCTACGATTGCGGTCCGGAGCCTTCGCTCCGGACTGCCCCGTCCTCATCCTTGTATGGTGTAGGTGCGCCCTCTGCAGTGGGGAGGGCGCTGGGGTACGGGACGTCCTCATCCATCAGCCGGTAGCAGCCGGACTGCCACAGCGAGAGCATCCCACCCCGCCTCACAGCGTCGATAAGGAATCTAGCGGCCAGGACCGCCGATTGATCGCAAGGTAACGCCCGAGGCGAGGCTACCCCAGCGGACTTAACGTATCGCAGGGAGAGCAATCATGCAAACATCCGTCTGCTTTATTGGGGTCGATGTCGGTAAATTTGAGCTGCAAGTTGCAGGGCATGAGGGGCAGATTGTGGCGGGCGTGCTGCCCAACAATCGTTCCAGCATCGTCGGTTGGCTCAAGCGTTTGCCCGCCGGCAGCGTGATCGCGATGGAGGCGACCGGGGGCTACCAGGAGCTGCTGGCCCGTACGGCGCACGAACGGGGGTTTGAGGTCTACATTCTGAACCCCACCCATGTGCATCATTACGCCATCTCATTGGGCAACCGGGGCAAGACCGATCGCCTGGATGCCGAGGTTATTGCGCAGTACATCGCGCAGCGGCGTACAACATTGCACCGTTATGAGCCGATATCGCCAGAGCTGCAACAGGCCAAGTCGCTTCAGGCGCTTCGATCAACGGTGGTGCGCGTAGGCACTTCGTTGAGGCTGTCCGCGCAGCGGCATGGTTGCGCCAGCAGCCATCAGAAGAAGGCCCTGGCCAGCTTGAGTTCGTGGGCTGAACAGCTTGAACGGGAGTTGATCGCCACGATCAAGGCAGACAGTGAGTGGGCCAAGACCTACAGCCTGCTGACCGGCATTTGCGGCATCGGGCCGATCAATGGCGCTGCCCTGACGACCTTGTTCAACCGGATCCACTTCGCCAGCAGCGATGCCGCGGTGGCCTTCTGCGGGCTGGACCCCAGGCCGAACGAGTCCGGTAGAAAGACCGGCCGGCGGCGCTTGAGCAAACAGGGTGACAAGGCGGCTAGGACCTTGCTCTACAACGCGGCCAGCTCGGCAGCGCGTTCGATCTACTTCAAAGACTACTACGCCATGCTCCGGGCGCGCGGCCTGGCCTCAACGGCAGCCCTGGTGGTGATCGCGCGCAAACTCTTGCGCATCGCCTACGGGGTCTGGCGCACCGGCCAGCCCTTCGATCCTGGGAAATTGCGGCCGGTTATGGGTTGACCCAAACCATAGAATCTCGTACGCCTTCGGCTCCCTTGTATCTTGAGCCCTGGGATGGTTAGCTACCATTCCACGAGAGACAGGTGAGTTTCTGCGGCTCCCTTAGGTGCCTGACCCTGTTCTGAAGACTAAACCCCTGTCTCTCACCTCTGACGCCATCGCGGACACTGGACGGTAGCCTAGGGCTTGACCCTGCATGCACAAGGTAAGTGGGCGCAGTTGGCATACTTTCTTTGTATGGAGGGTATGACGATGATCTATCTGGGTATTGATGTCTCCAAGCTGAAGCTGGACTGCACGTTGCTGCTGGATCCAGAGAATGACAAGCGCAAAAGCAAGGTTGTCCCTAATAGCCGGGACGGGGTGCACGACCTAGTCCGGTGGTGCGCCAAGCATGGCGCCGCGGCTGACCAGGTTCACGCCGTGTTGGAAGCCACAGGGCCCTATCACGAGCAAGCCGCGACGACGCTGCATGATGGCGGGCTGACGGTGTCGGTGGCCAACCCGGCCAACGTGCACGACTTCAGTCGGGCGTTGGCGATGCGGTCCAAGACCGACGCACTCGATAGCGTGGTGTTGGCCCGTTATGGCGTGGCGATGAAGCCGCCCGCCTGGCAGCCCCCGCCGGCCCATGTGCGCGAGCTGCGTGCCTTGATTACCCAACTGGAAGCGTTGTCCAAGGATCGGCTGCGCACGATGAACCGCCAGGAGAAGATCGAGGCCAGCTCGCCCTCGGAGCTGGTGGAACGTTCGATCAGCGACACGCTGAGCTTTTACGGCAAGGAGATCGCTCGCCTGGAGAAGGCCATCGACGACCATATCGACCGGCATCCTGACTTGAAGGAAGACGCCAGGTTGTTGGCGACCATACCCGGGGTGGGGCCGAAAATGACCAGAACCATGCTGCGGGTGATGCATACCCACCACTTCAAGTGTGCAGAGGATCTGGCGGCGTATCTGGGCTTGGTGCCGGTGCAGAGACAGTCTGGCACGTCGCTGCGCGGCCGTAGCCGCATGTCCAAGGCCGGTCCTGCGGACGTACGGGCGTTGGCATACATGGCTGGCGTGGTTGCGTCCAAGCACAACCCCCATGTGCGGGCGTTGTATCAACGACTGCTGGCCGCGGGCAAGAGCAAGATGTCGGCCCTGGGCGCCTGCATGCGAAAAGTGGTGCATCTGTGCTTCGGCGTGCTCAAGACGCGGCAGCCTTACAGGCCTGATTACGCTTTTTCTACTTGACGGCCAAGACGGTATCTACGGATTCCGTCGGGCGCATCTACACGCCCCGCCCACCGCCTGCCCCCGACGCTCCGGGCTCCGTTGTCTCGGGTTTGGGCGCTGCTCAAACACGAGGCAGGCTTCATGGATCGCAGTCTTTATGCAGGCTAATGGGATCAGCGCGGTATTGAAGGCCGGCTTTCTTTCCGACTGAGTGGATCTTCGCCGCGGCCTTGCAGAGCGGCCACAGTACCTTCGCGCACACTTCCCCGCAATCGCGAAGCGCCAGCGTCACGACGCAGCACGATGCGTAAGCCGGGGCCGGCTGCCCGCGCAGCCGGTTTCGGCGGGCGACGCAAACCTCGCCCCTCCCCTCCGGCCTGGCGGCCTCACATCAGCCGCTACTGCCAGCCCCTGGCGGCGGGGTTGCTCGGGGGGCGCAACCTCGATGCGCCCGAGGGAATCCGTAGGGAGCCGAAGGCGTACGAGGATGACGCAGGGGCAGTCCGGAGCGAAGGCTCCGGACCGCAATCGTGGGCGCGCCCCCCGAGCAACCCCGCCGCCAGGGGCGACCTACGAAGCACACCTCCAAGCATTAAACCAATCTACACGCCCAGTCCGTTCTGCTTGAACCAATCGAGCATTCTTTGCCACGCCTGTTCGGCCTCCGCCTTTCGGTAACTCGGCCGGTAGTCGGCGTGGAAGGCGTGCGGGGCTTCGGGGTAGACGTCGATGCGCGAGGCCTTGGCGGCGGCGGGGCCCTTGGCGAGTTCGATGCGCATCTTGTCGACGTCGGTCAGGGGGATGCCGGCGTCCTTGCCGCCGTAGGCGCCCAGGACGGGGGCCTTGAGGTCGTTGACCTGGCTCAGGACGGACTTGGGCTTGAGGTCGCTGGGCTCGCCGCCCAATTGGCCGTAGAAGGCGGCGCCGGCTTTGAGCTTGGGGTTGTGGGCGGCGTAGAGCCAGACCTGGCGGCCGCCCCAGCAGAAGCCGACGATGCCGAGCTTGTCGGCGCTGCCGCCGTTGGCGGCGGCCCAGGCGGTGGTGGCGTCGAGGTCGGCCTGGACCTGTTTGTCGGGGACCTTGCTGATGATCTCGGCTTGCAGCTTGGGGATTTCGGTGTATTTGGAGGGGTCGCCCTGGCGGGCGAAGAGCTCGGGGGCGATGGCCAGGTAGCCCAGGTGGGCCAGGCGGCGGCAGACGTCCTGGATGTATTCGTGGACGCCGAAGATTTCGGAGATGACCAGGACGGTGGGCAGGTTTTTCTTGCCGGCGGGGGCGGCGCGGTAGGCCGGCATCTTGCCGTCGGGGGTGGGGATGTCGACCTTGCCGGCGGTGAGGCCGTTGGCGTCGGTGTGGATGGCGGTCTGGGCGACGGCGGGGCCGGCGGCCAGGGAGAAACCGGCGGCGACGGTGGTGGCGATGAAGCCTCGCCGGTTCAGTCGCAGGGGCGGCAGCAGGCTGTCGAAGTGGGCGTCCTGGTCTTTCATCATGAATCTCCGGGCAAAGGGCGGGCTGCCGGACGCCCGCTGTCTTGGCTGGGCGTCGCGGCGGACCGTCGGGTTTACTTCAGGGAGAAGTCCACGCGCGAGGGCTGGCCCTCGTCTTTGATGCCATCGGCGTTCAGTTGCGGGGCAACGATGAACACGCGATCCGCGAGTCCTTCCTGGGCTTGCAGCTTTTCATAGACCGCTTGCGCGCGGGCGTCGGCCAGTTGGCGCAACTGTTCGTCGCCGACCTGGGCGACGCTGCGCAGCATCTCCTCCATTTCTGCCGGCGGCACGGACTTGGCCATGCCGATGAAATTGCGGGGCTTGTCCTTGATGTCGGTGTCGTCGTAGACCTTTTCAAGGTATTTGGTGCGTTCGGCGCCGGATACCTCGACGCCGGCGGGGTCGGGCTTTTTGCCGCGGGGGGCGACGTCGCGGGCCTTGGCGGCGCGGATCTTGGCGTCGACCCAGGCTTGGCGCAGGCCGTCCATGTCGGTCTTGGGATCGGCGCGGCCGCTCAGGTCCATCTTGAGCGCGGGGCGGTCGGCCAGGGCCTTGGTGAGGGTTTCGATGCGCTGGAGCGAGTCTTCGGTGAGCGCGGCGCTGCCCGGGGCGAATTCGACGTAGGACAGTTCTTCGCCGCCGCCAAAGGCGGATGCGAGCAGGCTGAAGGGCGAGGTGACGGCTTTGACGACGAGGTTGAGCAGCACGCGCACGACGATGCCGCCGACGGAGAATTCGGGATCGTCCAGCGAGCCGGAGATGGGCAGGTTGATGTCGATGTTGCCGCGCGAGTCCTTGAGCAGGGCCACGGCCAGCAGCACGGGCAGCTTGGTGGCGTCGGGGCTGTTGGTCTTGTCGCCGAAGGTGAGCTGGTTCAGCACGACGTGGTTGGTGGCGAGCAGCGCGCGGTCCTTGATCTTGTATTCCAGGTCGACGGAGAGCTTGCCGCGCTTGATGGGGTAGCCGACGTATTTGGCCGAATAGGTGTTGAAGCGCGGCAGGTCGACGCCCTTGGCAGTGGCCTTCAGGTCCAGCGTCAGGAACTTGGCGAAGGGCTGCACGATGCCGCTGATGGAAAGCGGCGCGGTGGTGTAGACGCGGCCAGTGACCTTGACCTTGGCGGGCTGCGGGTTGGTGGACGAGACGGCGGTGATGGAACCGTCGATGCTGGAGAGCTCGGCGACGTAGTTGGGTTTGACGAAGCGGTCCGTGAAGGTCATGCGGCCGCGTGACAGGGTGACGCTGTTGAGCGAGATGTCGGGCATGCCGCCGCCCTTGGCGCTGGGTGCGGCGGCCGCCGCGGCGGCGGACGGCGCGGCGTTGCGGCCGGGGGTCTGGGTGTCCTGGGTGATGGAGCCGCCGGCCTGGCCGGGCGCGGCGACGAGGTCCATGACGTTCAGGCGGCCCTGGGCGTTGAGCAGGATGCGACCGTAGAAATCGTCGAGCGCGATGTCGCCCAGGGCGGCGCCGATCTTGTCGCCGGCCACCGAGATGTTCATGCCCGAGAAGGCCAGGCGTTTCCAGTTCAGGAAGTCGTCTTTGTTGACGCGGTCCTGCAGGTCGACGTCGGTGATGTCGATGCCGCCTTTCCAGCCGGCCTTCATGGGGGCGTTGCCGGCGGCGGCTGCGAATTCGGCGTCGCCCTTGGCGGCCAGGGTGATGGCGCGGACGGTGGCATTGAGGCTGGATGCGGCGTAGGGCGCGAAGGACGCAACGTTCAGGCCGGCCAGGTCGACGGAGGTCTTGACGGTGAGCGGCTGCGGGGTGAAGACGCCCTTAAGGTCGAGCTTGCCATCGCCCTGGATGCCGGCGGCGGCCAGGGTGAAGTTGCTTTGGCCGGGGCCCATGGCCAGGCGGTCGGCGGTGACGGCAAGCTTTTGCAGCGCGATGTCCAGCGCGGGGCTCAGGGTTTCGTCGCGGGCCTTGAATTGGGCCAGTTCGGCGCGCACGCCGGTGGCGGACGCGTCGATGGCGCCGTTCTTGTCCAGGACGTGCACCTGGGCGGTCAGGCCAAGGCGGCCGTCCAGCAGTTGCAGGGGCGAAAGACTGCGCACGGCCGGGGCGAACGGGGCCAGGGCGACGTTGCCCAGCCGGACCGACAGTTCGAGCGACAGGGGCTGGAGCACGAGCGGGCCCTTGGCGCGAATCCAGCCGCCGTCGGTGCTGTTGTCGACGGTGAGCCACAGGTTGATGGGCTGGTCCTTGACCTGCGGCAGCGCCACGCCTTCGACGGTGACGGCCAGGCCAGTCATGGCGTAGTCGAGTTTGCTGATGGCGTCGGTGACGTAGAGCTCGCCTTCGTGGATGTTGAAGGCGTCGAGCGTGACCTTCCATTCGGCGGGCGCGGCGGGGGCGGCCGGGGTGCCGTCGGGAGCGGGGACGGCGCCTGCGGCGGGGGCAGATGCCGTGGCCGCGGCAGGGACGCCGCCCGGTGCAGCTGCTGGCTTGCCAGAGGCTGCGGTGGCGGCAGGCGTACCAGCGGCAGGCGTTGCCTGGCCGGGCGCCGCGGTGGTCGGCGCGGCGGAGGCGCTGGCGGCGGGCGTAGCGGCTGCGGGGGCGGCGCCCTTCCCGGCTTCTGCGGCAGTGGCGGCCGGTGCCGCGTCGGCGGGTGCCGCGGCTACCTTGGCGGGGGCTTGCTTGGCGGCATCGAGCTTGGCGGCGTCGGTCTTCGCGGGTTCGGCTTTGGACGAGCCACCTTTCGCCGCGCCGGGCTTGGCGGCGGCGGGCTTGGCCGCCGGGGCCGGGCCGCCAAGCGCCTTGAGCTTGTCGACCACGTCCTGCCAGTTCAGGTGCTGGTTGCTGTAGCGGCGGGCATAGACCTGCGGGGCCCACAGGCCGACGTCGCCGACGTAGACCTGGCGGGCGATGGGTTCGAGTTCGAGGCGGCTGACGGTCAGGGCGCTCCAGGCGGCCAGGCTTTCGCCGGCCGTGTCGCGCAGGTCGAACTGCCGCAGGCCCAGGTCGCCGACGACGCGGATCTTGGGTGGGGCGTCCTTGGGTTGTTCGAACACGACCTGCAGGTTGGAATCGAGCAGCGCGCGTTCCAGCTTGAAGGGCAGCGGCATGGGCCAGACGTCGGCCCATTTCTCGAGTTGCAGGCCGGTGAAGGCCACCCGCAAGGTTGACGAGGGGACCTTGTCGAAGGGCCGCGCGACGCCGGTCAGGTCGAACGGGCTGCCGTTGATGCGCAGGTGCAGCCGGGGCTGCACGTCGATGTCGGTGGCATAGCCGAAGGTGGAAATGAACGGCACGCCCACGGCCAGTTCGTCGATGACCTGTTTGCGGCCGGTGACCTTGTCGTCCAGCGTGACGACGCCGCCTTCGATCACCATGTTGTTCAGGGAGAAGCGCGGCGGGCCTTCGTCGGGCTTGGGCGGCTCTTCGGGCTTGGCGGCCGTCATCTCGGCCACGCGCTGCTGGATGTCGGAGAAATTGAAGCGGGTGACGTCTTCGCGCACGATCGAGACGGTGGGCGCGCGCAGGGTGAAGCGGTCGACCACGGGGGCGAACCAGAACAGCGACGACCAGGCGGCGCTGACGTCCAGTTCGGCGGCGGTGAACAGCGGGGTCTGCGAGCCGGGCTGGGCCACGGCGAGATCGCGCGCGCGCACGGTCAGGGTGAAGGGATTGAAGCTGATCTTGCCGACGGAGACGTCGCGGCCGATCATCTTGGCCACGTCCTGGGTCAGGACGTCATGCAGGACCTTGGGGACTTGCCATGCTGCAACGCCGCACAGGATCAGCGCCACGGCCACGACGCCCAAGAGAATCTTGCCTAAGCGGCGGGTGAACCGGAACTTGGGCATCCGCAAGGGCATTACGCGTCTCCTGATACGAATTGAAGGCCATTATCGCGTCCTTCGAGCAAATGTGGGGTGCTTTTTGCGGCCCGTCCCGAAAAGCAAAATGCCCCCGCAGGGGCATGAAAACATAGGGTTCTTTTATTCTTCAGCAAGGCCGGGCCGATAAACCCTCGTTATCATAGGCGTATCGATGGCCCCGCCACGGCCTGCCGGGGCCGGGCTTTTCAATCATTAACAATTTTCGCTCCCGATTCCCATGTCCACGCCCACCCCCACCTTGAGCCACCTGGATGAAGCCGGCCAGGTCCGTATGGTCGATGTGATCGCCAAGACGGACACCGAACGCGTGGCGGTTGCCGCCGCCAGCGTCCGCATGAACGAGGTGGCCTATGGCCTGTTGACACAGCCGGGCCGCGGCAAAGGCGAGGTCCTGAACACCGCGCGCGTGGCCGCCATCCTGGCCGCCAAGCGCTGCGCCGAACTGATTCCCCTGTGCCACAGCCTGCCGCTGTCGTTCGTGGGGGTGGAATTCTCGCTGGACGACGCCGCGCATCGCATCGACATCCAGGCGACCTGCCGCACCAGCTACAAGACCGGCGTCGAAATGGAAGCCATGACGGCGTGCAGCGTGGCCGCCCTGACCATCTACGATATGTGCAAGGCGGCGGACAAGGGCATCGTGATCGAACAGGTACGCCTGAAGTACAAGGCGGGAGGAAAAAGCGGTGAATGGCGCAACGATTGATCTGCTGTACTTTGCCCGCGTGGCCGAACTGGTCGGCAAGCGGACCGAAGCCTGGACGCTGGATGGCGAATCCACCGGCGCGCAGTTGCTGGCCGCGCTGGAGGCGCGCTATCCGCAGCTGGAACCGGCCTCGCGGCTGAAGCTGGCCATCAACCAGACCCACGCCAAGCCGTCGGCGCCGATCCGCGCAGGCGACGAGGTGGCGGTGTTCGAACCGGTCACGGGAGGCTGAGCGCCATGGTCATCGTGCAGGAAGCCGACTTCGACGCCGCCGCACTGACGGCGGCCCTGCGCGCCAGCGCCGGCCCGGGCGTGGGCGGCATCGTCACGTTCGTGGGCTATGTGCGCGACTACGCACCGGACACTCCCACCGACACGCTCTACCTGGAACACTACCCCGGCATGTGCGAGCGCGAGCTCGAAGACATAGCCGCCACGGCGCGCGCGCGCTGGAACCTGGACGGCACCGCGATCGTGCACCGGGTGGGCGCCTTGGCCCGCAACGCGCAGATCGTGTTCGTGGCCGCGGCCAGCGCCCACCGCGGCGACGCCTTCCGCGGCTGCGAGTTCATCATCGACGCGCTCAAGACCCGCGCGCCCTTCTGGAAGCGCGAAACGCTGGCAGGCGGCGACAGCTTCTGGGTCGAGCAGCGCCAATCCGACCAGGACCGCACGCAGTCCTGGGACGCCGACACCCCGCCCCCCAAGGAGACCGCATGAACGACGTCACCCCCGTCTCGCTGGCTTGCGCCGTGCTGACGATCAGCGACACCCGCAGCGCCGGCGACGACACGTCCGGCAACCTGCTGGCGCACAGCCTGGCACAGGCCGGGCATCAATGCGTACGGCGCGACATCGTCAAGGACAACCTCTATCAGATCCGCCGCGTCATCAGCGACTGGATTGCCGATCCCGAGGTGCAGGTGATCCTGACCACCGGCGGTACCGGCTTTTCGCACGGCGATCATGTCCCCCAGGCCGTCCAGCCCCTGCTGGATCGCGAGATCCCGGGCTTTGGCGAACTGTTCCGCCAGTTGTCCTACGCCGAGATCGGCAGCTCGACCATCCAGTCGCGCGCCTTTGCCGGGTCGGCCAACCAGACGCTGCTGTTCTGCCTGCCGGGATCCAACAACGCCTGCGAAACGGCCTGGACCAAGATCATCCGCGAACAGCTGGACAACAGCCATCGCCCCTGCAATTTCGCCACGCATCTTCAACACCGCGAACAAGACCACTGACCCCATGCTGGATTTCGATCAAGCCCAGACCCTGTTGGCCAATGCGGCCGCCCCGCTCGCCCGCCGCGAGCATGCCAGCCTGGCCGACGCCCCCGGGCGCGTGCTGGCCGCCGACCTGGACGCCACGGTGGACATTCCCCCGGCCGACAACAGCGCCATGGACGGCTACGCGGTGCGCCTGGCCGACTGGCAGCCCGGCGCGCGCCTGCCCATCCAGCAGCGCTGCTATGCCGGCGATACGCCCGAACCGCTCAAGCCCGGTCATGCCATCCGCCTGTTCACGGGCAGCCTGGTGCCGCAAGGCGCCGACACGGTGGTGATGCAGGAAGACACGCACGAAGCCGATGACCAGGTCGAGATCACGCGCGAGCCGCGCCTGGGCCAGCACATCCGCCTGCGCGGCGAAGACACGCTGGCCGGCGCCCCGCTGCTGCCCGCCGGCACGCAACTGCAGGCAGCCCACATTGCCCTGCTGGCCTCGCAGGGCCTGGCCAGCGTGCCGGTGGTGGGCCGCCTGAAGGTCGGCATCCTGACCACCGGCGACGAACTCGTGCCGCCGGGCGGCGCGCGCGAGCCGGCGCAGATCTACAACTCCAACGGCCCGATGCTGGCCGCGCTGGTGCGCGGCATGGGCGCGGATCCGGCGCGGGTGCTGCACGCTCGCGATACCGAGGCCGAGCTGCTGGCCGCCTTCAAGACCCTGCTGGCCGAGTGCGACCTGGTGCTGAGCGTGGGCGGCGTGTCGGTGGGCGAGCGCGATCTGGTCAAGCCGGCCCTGGCCGCGCTGGGCGGTGAATTGTCGCTGTGGAAGGTGCGCATGAAGCCGGGCAAGCCGGTGGCGCTGGCGCAGATCGACGGCAAGCCGGTGGTGAGCCTGCCGGGCAATCCGGTGTCGGCCTACGCCGTCTTCACGCTGCTGGTGTCGCCGCTGGTGCGGCGCATGCAGGGCCGCGAGGAACTGTTCCCGCCGGTCAGCCGGCTGCCGCTGCGCACCGAGCATCCGCGCCAGGATGCGCGCGAGGAATTCCTGCGGGTGCAGCGCCGCACGGCCGACGACGGCAATGCCGAACTCGTGCCTTACGGCCATCAAGGGTCCGGCGTGATCAGTTCATTGCCTTGGGCCACGGGGCTGGCGCGCCTGCCGGCCGATGTGAAGGTGCAGGACCGCGACCGCGTGCCCTACTACGACCTGCGTCACTGGCTGGCGTAACGTTCGGCCGAAGCCAGATCGTCGGGCGTATTCAGGTTCGTGAACGCGCCGTCGGCATCGTCGAAGGCAGCGGCCACGCCGCGCGCCTGCGACTGCCACAGGCCGACCTTGCGTTCACCGCTGGCCAGGTAATCGCGCAACGCCGGCAACAACGCCGGGCGCACGGCCATGCAGGCCGGATGGCGCCGGCCGCCAGCCACCGCGTAGGCCAGCGGCGCGCCGGCCGCGTGCGCCGCGGCGATCAGGCGGCTGGCCAGATCGCCCGGCAGAAAAGGCGTATCGCACGGCACGGCCACCAGCCAATCGCAGGCCGCAGCGATATCCAGCCCGGCGGCAAGACCCGCCAAGGGCCCTTGCCAGGCGCCCAGCGCGGCGGTGTCGTCGGCAACGACCTGTCCGTAACGGGCGTAGACGTCGGCGTTGCGGTTGGCGCTGATGATCAACGTGCCGACCTGCGGCGCCAGGCGCCGCGCCACGTGCGCCACCAGCGGCTCGCCGCCCAGCAGCGCCAGGCCTTTGTCGCGGCCATCCATGCGCGAGCCCTGCCCGCCGGCCAGGATCAGGCCGGCAACGCGTTGCGGATCGACATGGGGAACGGGATCAGCCACCGATGTAGCTCATTTCGACTTTGCGGGCCGGGTCGGCCATATGGCGGCCGCGCTGTTCGGAATAGTTGTCGCCACGGCCGGCCCAGATGCCCGTGAGGATGGCGGCCAGTTCGTCGTCGCTGGCGCCATCGCGCAGCGGCGCGCGCAGGTCGTAGCCCTGGTGCGCGAACAGGCACAGGAACAGCTTGCCTTCCGGCGACAGGCGCGCGCGCGTACAGCCGCCACAGAAGGCGTGCGAAACGCTGGAGATGACGCCGATCTCGCCGCCGCCATCCAGGTAACGCCACCGTTCGGCCACACGGCCCATATCGTCGGCGGCCACGGGCGCCAGGGGATGGATCGCGCCGATGCGTGCCAGCACTTCCTGGCTGGGCACAACCTCGGTGAGGTTCCAGCCGTTGGTGTTGCCGACGTCCATGTATTCGATGAAGCGCAGGATGTGGCCGCTGTGGCGGAAGCGTTCGGCCATGGGCAGGATCTGCGCGTCGTTCAGGCCGCGCCGGACCACCATGTTGACCTTCACGGGGGCCAGGCCCGCGCGGGCGGCGGCCTCGATGCCGCGCAGCACGTCGTCGGGGGTGAAGCCGCTGTCGCTCATGTCCTGGAACATGGCGGCGTCCAGCGCGTCCAGGCTGACGGTGACACGGGTCAGGCCCGCGGCCTTCAGGTCGGCGGCCTTGCGTTCGAGCACGCTGCCGTTGGTGGTCAGGGTCAGTTCCAGCGGCTGGCCGGCGGGCGTGCGCACGTCGGCCAAGAGGCCCACCAGGTTTTCCAGGTGCTTGCGCAGCAGGGGTTCGCCGCCGGTCAGGCGGATCTTTTCGACGCCCAGGCGAGTGAACACGCCGGCCAGGCGCGCGATTTCCTCGAACGACAGCAGGTCGGAATGCCGCATGAAGGTGTAGTCGGCATCGAAGACCTCGCGCGGCATGCAGTAGGTGCAGCGGAAGTTGCAGCGGTCGGTGACCGAGATGCGCAGGTCGCGCAGCGGCCGCGCGCGCAGATCGAGCGCCGGCTGGCCCGGCGCGGGGGGCGCGACTGGGGCCGGCAGGTCGTTGCGACGGTCAGCAAGAAGGATCACTTTGCTCATGGAATCATCATAGCCCGGTGCGCTCAGGCAAAGGCCTCGTCCAGGGTTTGCAGTTGGCCGGTGTGGCTGGCGTCGTAGCCGACCAGCTGGCCGACATAGCCGACGTAGTCGGGGCTGCGCATGAGGGTCAGCAGGTCCTGCATGGCGGGCGTATCGAGCGAGGTCTTGCGGATGGCGAAGAAATAGCGCTCGCGCACCAGCGGGATGAAATCCAGGCCGAAGCGGCAGGCGGCCGTTTCCACGCCCACGCCGGTGTCGGCCATGCCGCTGGCAATGTGCGCGGCAATGGCCATGTGGGTGAATTCGTTGGTTTCGTAGCCCTGCACCTCGCTGATCGACACGCCGGCGCGTTGCAGCATCAGGCCCACCAGATAGCGCGTGCTGGAGCCGATCTGGCGGTTGACGAAGCGCACGTCCTGGCGCGCCAGGTCAGCCATGCCGCGGATGCGCTTGGGGTTGCCGGCAATGACGAACAGGCCCGTGTTGCGCACCGCCAGGTGGATCAGCAGGTATTCGTCGGCGTGCAGCCACTGGGCGTAGCGCTCCATGATGGGCGCTTCGAAGTCGCCCAGCGGCACCTGGAAGCCGGCCAGGTCGCATTCGTGGCGTTCCAGCGAGGCCAGGGCCTCGATGGCCGTGCGGTAGCGCAGTTCCAGCCCCGGTTTGCGCGTGCCCATGTGTTCCATCAGCGATTCCACGGCAAAGCCATGGCTGGCGTGCAGCCGCAGGTGGGGGCCGTTTTCGGGCAGGAGCCGCGCCAGCTCTTCCTGCAGTTCGGACGCCATGCTGTCCAGCGTGGGCATCAGGCGCGCCTCGATGCGGCGGTTGGCCCACAGCAGGCGCTGCGCGAAGGGCGACAGCTGCGTGCCCTGGCGCCGGTTGGTGATCAAAAGCTGGGTGCCGAAGATGCCTTCGAAACGGCGCAGCACGCCCCAGGCGTGGCGGTACGACAACCCGCAGGCGCGGCAGGCGCCGGCGATGTTGCCGGTGGCGTCGATGGCGGCCAGGAGCGCCAGCATGTCCTGCAAGGGCACCGGCGCCGCGTCGTCTCCGCCCAGGGTCCATTGGGGCCGCAGGCCGATCTTATATGTCATTTATTTCTTATTGAACGGGTCCAATTACCCGTTTAGAGTACACAAATAACGCGGCGCATGGGCATTTAATATGTTTTTTCAAACATATTAAGTGCCGCCGACGCCCCACCATGACTAAGCCCCTGCAATGGGGTCCAGCACACAACTGGAGGAGACCGCCATGCGTCAGCGCGAGGCAAAATCCGATCTGGCGTCCAGCGGGGGCGCCCGAGGCGGCCCGTTGGCCCTTGATGCCGCCCAGGCATCGGCCAGCCCGTCCATCGCCGCCACGGCTCGCATCCTGGCCCAGCTGCAAGACCAACCCGGCCCGCTCCTGCCGGTGCTGCACGCCGTGCAGCACGAATTGGGCTGTATCCCGGCCGAGGCGGTGCAGACCATCGCCGAGGCCCTGAACCTGTCCCGCGCCGAAGTGCATGGCGTCATTACCTTCTACCCGCACTTTCGCAGCGAGCCGGCCGCACGCCACTCGCTGCAAGTGTGCCGCGCCGAGGCCTGTCAGGCCATGGGCGGCGAGCACCTGGCCGCCCACGCGCGCCAGGCGCTGGGATGCGATTTCCATGCCAGCACGCATGACGGCGATTTCACGCTGGAGCCGGTGTATTGCCTGGGCCTGTGCGCCCAGTCACCGGCGGTGATGATCGACGGCCAGCCGCATGCCCGGGTCACCCCGGACAAACTGGACCGGCTGCTGCGCCGCACGCGGGAGGCCGGCCAATGACCGCCCCCATCACGATCTACGTGCCGCGCGACGCCGCGGCCCTGGCCATGGACGCAGACGCCGTGGCCCAGGCCATCGAGCAGGCCGCCGACGAACGCGGCCTGGCCGTGCAGGTGGTGCGCAATGGTTCGCGCGGCCTGTTGTGGCTGGAACCGCTGGTGGAAATCGCCACGCCCGAAGGGCGCCTGGCGTATGGCCCGGTGCAGCCCGAAGACGTGCCCGCGCTGTTCGAGGCCGGCTGGCTGACGGGCGGTGAACATCCGCTGCGCCTGGGACTGACCGAAGAAATTCCCTACCTGAAGCGGCAGGAGCGGCTGACGTTCGCCCGGGTCGGCGTGATCGACCCGCTGTCGCTGCAGGACTATGCCGCGCACGGCGGGCTGCAGGGCCTGAAACGCGCGCTGGCCATGGAACCGGCCGCCATCGTCGACGAGATGGTGGCATCGGGCCTGCGCGGCCGCGGCGGCGCCGCGTTTCCCACGGGCATCAAATGGAAGACGGTGCTGGGCTCGCCCGCCGACCGCAAATACATCGTCTGCAATGCCGACGAAGGCGACTCGGGCACCTTTGCCGACCGCCTGCTGATGGAAGGCGACCCCTATGTGCTGATCGAGGGCATGACCATCGCCGGCCTGGCAGTAGGCGCGACCTGCGGCTACATCTATGTGCGGTCCGAGTACCCGCATGCCATCGCCACATTGGAAGCCGCCATCGAGCGGGCCCGCAATGTGGGCTGGCTGGGCGACGACGTGCACGGCAGCGGCCGCCGCTTCGACCTGGAAGTGCGCAAGGGCGCGGGCGCCTACATCTGCGGCGAAGAAACGTCATTGCTGGAAAGCCTGGAAGGCAAGCGCGGCGTGGTGCGCGCCAAGCCGCCGCTGCCGGCGATTTCGGGCCTGTTCGGCAAGCCCACCGTCATCAACAACGTGATTTCGCTGGCCACGGTGCCCATCATCCTGGCCAAGGGCGCGGCCTATTACCGCGACTATGGCGTGGGCCGCTCGCACGGCACGCTGCCGTTCCAGCTGGCCGGCAACCTCAAGCAAGGCGGCCTGGTGGAAAAGGCCTTCGGGCTGAGCCTGCGCGACCTGCTGTATGACTTTGGCGGCGGCAGCGCGTCCGGCCGCCCCTTGCGCGCGGTGCAGGTCGGCGGCCCCTTGGGCGCCTACCTGCCGCAATCGCAATGGGACGTGCCGCTGGACTACGAGGCCTACGTGCAGATCTCGGCCATGATCGGCCACGGCGGCCTGGTGGCGTTCGACGACACGGTCGACATGGCGCGCATGGCGCGCTATGCGATGGAATTCTGCGCCATCGAGTCCTGTGGCAAGTGCACGCCCTGCCGCATCGGCTCGACCCGCGGCGTGGAAACCATCGACAAGATCTCGGCCGGCGGCCCCGACCGCGCGCAGCAGGTGCACCTGCTGCGCGATCTGTGCGACACGATGCTGGGCGGTTCGCTCTGCGCGCTGGGAGGCATGGCGCCCTACCCCGTGCTGTCGGCGCTGAACCACTTCCCGCAGGACTTCGGCATCGATACCCCTCAGCCCGCCGCTCACCCGGCCTGACCCCGAGACCGCCATGCTAGAAACCGTCATCAAGCGCGACCGCGATCTGGGCACCCCGGCGCGGGTGTCCGAGCAGACCGTCACCCTGACCATCGATGGCCAGGAAATCACCGTGGCCGAAGGCACCTCGCTGATGCGCGCGGCCGCCGAGGCCGGCATCAACATCCCCAAGCTGTGCGCCACCGACAGCCTGGAACCCTTCGGTTCCTGCCGCCTGTGCCTGGTGCAGATCGAGGGCCGCCGCGGCTATCCCGCGTCGTGCACCACGCCCGCCGAAAACGGCATGGTGGTTTACACCGAAACGCCCAAGCTGCACGACCTGCGGCGCGGCGTGATGGAACTGTATATATCCGACCACCCGCTGGACTGCCTGACCTGTCCGGCCAACGGCGACTGCGAACTGCAGGACATGGCCGGCGTGGTGGGCCTGCGCAACGTGCGCTACGGCTACGACGGCGCCAACCACTTGAAGAGCGAGAAGGACGAGTCCAACCCGTACTTCACCTACGACGCATCCAAGTGCATCGTCTGCAACCGCTGCGTGCGCGCCTGCGAGGAAACCCAGGGCACCTTCGCGCTGACGATTTCGGGCAAGGGCTTCGAATCGCGCGTGTCGCCGGGGCAGGACCAGCCCTTCCTGGAAAGCGAATGCGTGTCCTGCGGCGCCTGCGTGCAGGCCTGTCCCACGTCCACCCTGCAGGAAAAGACCGTCATCATGATGGGCCAGGCTGAACACTCGGTCGTGACCACCTGTGCCTATTGCGGCGTGGGCTGCGGTTTCAAGGCCGAGATGAAGGGCCAGGAAGTGGTGCGCATGGTGCCCTGGAAGGACGGCCAGGCCAACCGCGGCCATTCCTGCGTGAAGGGCCGCTTTGCCTGGGGCTACGCCACGCACAAGGAACGCGTGCTCAAGCCCATGATCCGCAAGCACATCACCGATTCCTGGAAGGAGGTGTCCTGGGACGAGGCGATCAACTACGCCGCGTCGGAGTTCCGCCGCATCCAGGGTGAATTCGGTCGCGACGCCGTTGGCGGCATCACGTCGTCGCGCTGCACCAACGAAGAAACCTGGCTGGTGCAGAAGCTGGTGCGCGCCGCCTTCGGCACCAACAACGTCGACACCTGCGCGCGGGTCTGCCATTCGCCCACCGGCTACGGCCTGAAGCAGACGCTGGGCGAATCGGCCGGCACGCAGACGTTCGACTCGGTCATGCATACCGACGTGGTGATCGTGATGGGCGCCAACCCGTCCAGCGGCCACCCGGTGTTTGCCTCGCGCCTGAAGCGCCGGCTGCGCCAGGGCGCGCGCCTGATCGTGATCGACCCGCGCCGCATCGAACTGGTAAGTTCGCCGCACATCAAGGCCGACTTCCACCTGCAGGTGCGCCCCGGCACCAATACCGCCCTGCTGTCGTCGCTGGCCCACGTAATCGCCACCGAAGGCCTGATCGACGAGGCCTTCGTGGCCGAGCGCTGCGAAACCAAGGCATTCAATGAGTGGCGCGATTTCGTCTCGCTGCCCGAGAATTCGCCCGAAGCCATGGCCGAGATCACCGGCGTGCCGGCGCAGGCCGTGCGCGGCGCTGCGCGGCTGTTCGCCACCGGCGGCAACGGCTCGATCTATTACGGCCTGGGCGTGACCGAGCACAGCCAGGGTTCGACCACCGTCATGGCGATCGCCAACCTGGCCATGGCCACGGGCAACGTCGGCCGCGAGGGCGTGGGCGTGAATCCGCTGCGCGGGCAGAACAACGTGCAGGGTTCGTGCGACATGGGTTCGTTCCCGCACGAACTGCCCGGCTACCGTCACATTTCCGACAATGCGGTGCGCGCGCAGTTCGAGGCCGATTGGGGCGTGACCTTGCAGCCCGAACCCGGCCTGCGCATTCCGAACATGTTCGAAGCCGCGCTGGGCGGCTCGTTCAAGGGCCTGTACTGCCAGGGCGAAGACATCGTGCAGTCCGACCCCAACACGCAGCACGTGGCGGCGGCGCTGGCGGCAATGGAATGCATCGTGGTGCAGGACCTGTTCCTGAACGAAACCGCCAAATACGCGCACGTGTTCCTGCCCGGCTCGTCGTTCCTGGAAAAGGACGGCACCTTCACCAATGCCGAGCGCCGCATTTCGCGGGTGCGCAAGGTGATGGAACCCAAGAACGGCAAGTCGGACTGGGAAGTGACGGTGGCGCTGTCCAACGCGCTGGGCTACCCCATGAACTACCGCCATCCGCGCGAGATCATGGAAGAGATCGCGCGCCTGACGCCGACCTTCAGCGGCGTCAGCTACGAAAAACTGGACAAGCTGGGCAGCCTGCAGTGGCCGTGCAACGATGACGCACCGGAAGGCACGCCCATCATGCACATCGACGCCTTCGTGCGCGGCAAGGGCAAGTTCATGATCACCAAGTACGTGCCCACCGACGAGCGCAGCACGCGCCGCTTCCCGCTGCTCTTGACCACCGGCCGCATCCTGTCGCAATACAACGTGGGCGCGCAGACCCGCCGCACGCCCAACGTGATGTGGCACAGCGAAGACGTGCTGGAAATCCACCCGCAGGACGCGGAAGACCGGGGCGTGCAGGACGGCGACTGGGTCGGCGTGCAAAGCCGCGCCGGCGAGACCGTGCTGCGGGCGACGCTGACCGACCGGGTGCAGCCGGGCGTGGTATACACCACGTTCCACTTCCCCGAGTCCGGCGCCAACGTCGTCACGACCGACAACTCCGACTGGGCCACCAACTGCCCCGAATACAAGGTCACCGCGGTGCAGCTGACGCGGGTGTCCCAGCCTTCGGAATGGCAGCGGCAATGGTCGCGTTTCGCGGATATCCAGCAAAAGCTGCTGCGTGAACGGTCACGCGAAAGCGAGGCCGCGCTGACGGGGAAATAACCCCGACCGCCCCGGAACCGCCATGGATCTACGCCCCCCTTCCCCCTCCGACCGCGCCGACAGCGTGACGGCCCAGGTGACCCGCGTGCGGGCCGGCGCCATCGTGGCCGGCGCCCAGGCCGATCACCTGGCCGAGGAAACGCCGGTGGCGCTGGAATTCAACGGCATCAGCCACGCCACCATGCTGGCCACGCCGGCCGACCTGGAAGACTTCGCGGTGGGCTTTTCCTTGTGCGAAGGCATCGTCGATAGCGTGGCCGACGTGCGCGGCATCGACGTACTGCCGCAGTGCGACGGCATCGTGGTGCAGGTGGAAATCTCCAGCGCCTGCGAAGTGCGCCTGAAGTCGCGCCGCCGCGCCATGGCCGGGCGCACCGGCTGCGGCCTGTGCGGCGTGGAAACGCTGCCGGAAGTGCTGCGGCCGGTGGACCCGGTGCCGGCGGGCGCGCCGCTGGCCATCGGCGCGGTGCTGCGCGCCATGGGCGACATGCGCGCACGCCAGACGCTGCACGACCTGACCGGCGCCACCCATGCCGCCGGCTGGGCAGGCGCCGACGGCACGGTCGCGCTGGTGCGCGAAGACGTGGGCCGCCACAACGCGCTGGACAAGCTGGTGGGGGCGCTGGCGCGCCAGGGCATCGACGCCCGCGGCGGCATGGTGCTGGTGTCCAGCCGCGCCAGCTTTGAAATGGTGCAGAAGACGGCGGCCGCCGGCGTCGGCGTGCTGGCGGCGGTATCGGCCCCCACGGGCCTGGCCGTCCGTCTGGCCGACCGCGCCGGCATCGCGCTGCTGGGCTTTCTGCGCGGCCATGACGCCACCCTGTATTCCCACCCCGAACGCATCACCTCCTAGACCGGACGCGACACACGCATGGAAATCGGCAACCTGATCCGCATGGCCAACCGCATCGGCCAATTCTTCGAAGCCATGCCGCTGCGCCCGGAAGCGGTGGAAGGCGTGGCCAACCATATCCACAAGTTCTGGGAGCCCCGCATGCGCAACGAGCTGCTGGACTTCCTGGCCCGGCAGCCCGATGGCGATGCCGGCGAACACCAGTTGCATCCCCTGGTGCTGGAAGCGGTCACGCAGAACCGCCAGCGCCTGACGCCGCTTGCCCGCGTGTCGTAGACCGGGCAGGCCGCCGCCGCAGCAGCACGCTTTACCGCAGCAAAGGGTTCACAACAAGCGCGGGACTGGATTTTCCGGTCTGACGCGCGCTATAAAGCCGCACCCCGAGGAGACCTCATGGAAAGCACTGCAACACTGGACCTGCCTGGCGCCAAGCCCGGCTTCCTGGACAAAGAACGCACCATCGCCGGACCGGGCTTTTCCCGCTGGCTGGTGCCCCCGGCCGCCCTGGCCATCCACCTGTGCATCGGGATGGCCTATGGCTTCTCGGTGTTCTGGCTGCCCTTGTCCAAGGCGATCGGCGGCGCCCAGCCGCTGGCCTGCCCGGCCGACATGAGCCTGGCCACCGAGCTGTTCACCACCAGCTGCGACTGGCGGATCTCGACCATGGGCTGGATGTACACCCTGTTCTTCGTGCTGCTGGGCTGTTCCGCGGCGCTGTGGGGCGGCTGGCTCGAACGTGCCGGCCCGCGCAAGGCAGGGGTGGTGTCGGCGGTGTGCTGGTGCGGCGGCCTGGTGATTTCGGCCTTCGGCGTCTATCTGCACCAGATGTGGATGCTGTGGCTGGGGTCCGGCGTCATCGGCGGCATCGGCCTGGGGCTGGGCTATATCTCGCCGGTCAGCACCCTGATCAAGTGGTTCCCCGACCGCCGCGGCATGGCGACCGGCATGGCCATCATGGGATTTGGCGGCGGCGCCATGATCGGCGCGCCGCTGGCCGACCTGCTGATGCGCCACTTCGCCACGCCGACCTCGCCAGGCGTCTGGCAGACCTTCCTGACCATGGCGGTGGTGTATTTCGTCTTCATGATGTCCGGCGCCATGGGCTACCGCGTGCCGCCCACCGGCTGGAAGCCCGCGGGCTGGACGGCGCCCGCCAAGCAGGCCAACAACGCCATGATCACCAAGGGCCACGTCCACGTGAAGCGGGTCTGGGGCGTGCCGCAGTTCTGGCTGGTGTGGCTGGTGCTGTGCCTGAACGTGACCGCCGGCATCGGCATCCTGGGCATGGCCTCGCCCCTGCTGCAGGAAGTGTTCGGCGGCGGCCTGATCAACAAGCCTGAATTGGGCTATGGCCAGCTCGACAAGAGCCAGCTGGCCGCCATTGCCGCCATCGCCGCCGGCTTTACCGGGCTGCTCAGCCTGTTCAACATCGGCGGCCGCTTCTTCTGGGCCAGCCTGTCGGACAAGCTGGGCCGCAAGCTGACCTACCTGATTTTCTTCGTGCTGGGCTTCGTGCTGTACGCCGCCATTCCCTGGACGGCGCACATGGGCGCGCTGGCGCTGTTCGTGGCCGCCTTCTGCGTGATCCTGTCGATGTACGGCGGCGGCTTCGCCACGGTGCCCGCCTACCTGGCGGACCTGTTCGGCACCCAGATGGTGGGCGCCATCCACGGCCGCCTGCTGACGGCCTGGTCGGCGGCGGGCATCTTCGGCCCGGTCCTGGTGAACTACATCCGCGAATACCAGCTGTCCATCGGCGTGCCGCGGGCACAGGTGTACGACATCACCATGTACATCCTGGCCGGCATGCTGGTGCTGGGCTTCCTGTGCAACCTGGCAATCCGCCCGGTGAACCCCAAGTACTTCATGACCGACGAGGAACTGGCCCGCGAAAAGGCCCTGGCGCACGAGCGCGCCGCAGCGGCCGAGACCCACGGATCCGGTACGTCCACCTTCCGCACGCCGCTGGCGCTGGTGCTGTTTGCCTGGGCCTGCGTGGGCATTCCGCTGGCCTGGGGCGTCTGGATCACGTTGCAGAAGGCCGTGGTGCTGTTCCACTGACCCCGTTTGCCGGGCCGGCGCCCCGCGCGCCGGCCCGCCCCCAGGGCGCGAAGCTGCTACATTGGCAGCCGCGCCCTTTCTTTTTTCCTCCTTTCCCCCCGATTCCCCTCCCCCATGACCTGCCTGCCCAAGAAGCCCCTTATTGCTGGAGCGCCACGTTGACCCTGCCTGAACTGAGCTGGACGGAAGGCGACGCCCCCGACCAGACCACGCACACCGCCCGCTGGCGCTCGGAATCCGGCGCCACGCCCCCCAAGCGGGTGGTGCTGGCCGACGACCGCACCACCGCGGACATGGCCTACCGCCAGGCCTGCGAAGGCGTGGGCCTGCTCTGGCGCGGCGACTTCCAGAATGCGCGCCTCTTGCTGCAGGCCATGACCCGGCGGGTGGACAAGCGCCCGCGCAAGCCGGTCGAGACCCTGCTGGAAGCCTTCAACCAGCATCGCCAGATCCAGTCGCAGCGCGCCCGCATCCTGGGCATGCTGTTGATTCCGTTCGACGCCGGCCACGGCATTTCGCTGCGCCGCGCACCCGATGCACGGCAGGCCTGCGAAGAAGCCCACGGCCCGGCCGACGAACCCTACGTGGCGTCGCTGCGCGAACTGCTGGGCCTGATCGGCGCCTTCGAATGGCGCAAGAAGGGCGTGGAGATTCCCGCGCTGAACAACCGCATCCACCCGCACTACGGCGTGTTCTCGCCGCTGCGCGGCGAATACGTGGACCTGGTGGCCAATACCCCGATGCCGCGCGGCAGCGTGGCCTTCGATATCGGCACCGGCACCGGCGTGCTGGCGGCGGTGCTGGCGCGCCGCGGCGGCAAGCGAGTCATCGCCACCGACATGGACCCGCGTGCGCTGGCCTGCGCCCGCGAAAACCTGGACCGCCTGGGCCTGTCCAGGCAGGTCGACGTGGAACAGGCCGACCTGTTCCCCGAAGGCCGGGTCTCGCTGATCGTCTGCAATCCACCGTGGCTGCCGGCCCGGCCCAGCTCGCCGGTCGAACAGGCCGTGTACGACCCGGACAGCCGCATGCTGCGCGGCTTTCTCAATGGCCTGGCGGCGCACCTGACGCCCAACGGCGAAGGCTGGCTGATCCTGTCGGACCTGGCCGAACACCTGGGTTTGCGCACCCGCGAGCAATTGCTGGACATGATCCAGCAGGCCGGCCTGCGGGTGGTCGAGCGTATCGACACGCGGCCCACGCATGCCCGCGCCAAAGACCGGGACGATCCGCTGTATGCGGCGCGTTCGAAGGAAGTGACGTCGCTGTGGCGGCTGGCGGCAGCCGAGGCCGCGGCCTGACGGCACGCGCCGCTACCCGCATGGCGGCCAGCAGGCCGGGGAGGATTCCCCGGCCTTTTTCATGCGCGCCCGGCCGCCACGTTCACGCTGATGGCGATGATGAAGACGTTGAAGAAGAATGCGATGACGCTGTGCATCAGCGCCGTGCGCCGCAGCCGACGGCTGACGATCTGCACGTCGGAGACCTGGAAGGTCATGCCCAGCACCAGCGAGAAGTAGGCGAAATCCCAGTAGTCCGGGTCTTCCTTGCCGGGAAAATCCAGGCCCTTGTGCATCGCGTTGCGATGGCTGTAGTAGCCGTGCGCATAGTGCAGCGCGAAGATCATGTTCATGTACAGCCACGACAGCACGATGCTGGCGGCCGCGGCGATCAGGTCGAGCACCCCTTCGGTGCCGCCGCTGGCCCGCAATTCGACCCACAGCGCCAGCATCACCAGGCACGACAGCGCCACGCTGCTCCAGAGCACGCCGGTGCGGCCGACGTCGACCTGCTGGGCCCGCACCCGCATGGACGCCGGGGTGGCGCTGCCGAAGGCGGACACGGTGAACAGCAGGAACACCAGCGCGGCCAGGTCGAACCCCAGCAGGCAGGCGCGGCTGGGCGACATGCCGGTCAGGTACAGGCCCGTGGCCACCGCCACGAACAGCAGGCCGCACAGCACCAGGCGCCGGTGCGCGTGGACAAAGGGCAGGCGCGCGACACGGGCGGGCGGCGATTCGGTTTCCGGGTCTTTGACCGGCAGCGACATGGCGGGCTCCTGGCGTGGCAAGAGCCTCAACGCTAACCGATAGCCAGCAATCCCACCAGCGCACCGCCGAACAGCAGCCACAGCGGATGAATGCGCGTGGCGCTGCCCAGCACCGCCACCACCGCGGTGATGGCGCCCAGCAGCCAGGAATGCACCGAGGCCTCGGTGATGAGCGCGGCGCTGGCGGCGACCAGCCCCACCGTCATGGGGAAGATGCCGGCCTGGATCACGCCGCGCCAGGGCCGGTCCTTGAAGCGTTCCCACAGGCCCAGGGCGATGACCGTGATGATGGACGACGGCCCGAACTTGGCAATGGTGGTCACCAGCATGCCCATCCAGCCGGCCACGTGCCAGCCCACCAGGGTGACGACCATCAGGTTGGGGCCGGGCGCGGCCTGGCCCAGGGCGAACAGGGCCGAGAAGTCGGCGGCCGTCATCCAGCCATGCACTTCCACGACCTGGCGCTGCATTTCCGGCAGGATGGTGTTGCCCCCGCCGAACGCCAGCACGGACAGCTGGGAAAAGATGATGGCCAGGGCGATCAGGGTCTGGATCATCGACGTTGCCTCCAGACCAGCAGGATGCTCAGCGGCGTCAGCACCGCCATGGTGGGCAGCAGCGGGATGCGCAGCACCGCGATGGCGATGAAGCAGGCCGTGGCCACCAGGCCGGCCAGCCAGTCGCGCCGCTTGAGCACCGGCGTGCCGATCTTGACGGCCATGGAGATCAACAGGCCCGCCGCGGCGGCGGCCAGGCCGGCGAACAGGTGCTGGATGTGCGGATCGTTCTGGAAGCGGTCGTAGACCATGCCCAGCAGCACCACGATGGCCGAGGGTGCCAGGATCAAGCCCATCAGCGCGGCGAACGCGCCACGCGGACCGCGAAACTTCATGCCCAGGGCGACCGACAGGTTGATGATGTTGCCGCCCGGCAGGAACTGGCACAGGCCCAGCAGGTCGGTGAATTCGGCGCCGCTCAGCCAGCGGTGCTTTTCCACCACCATGCGGCGCGCCAGGGGCAGCGCGCCGCCAAAGGCCGTCAGGCCCAGCATGAGAAAGCCGTAGAACAGTTGCCCACAGGTGGGCGGGGGCCGCAGGGCGGCGTCAGGGGGAGTCGATGCTGCGTTCATGATCTTCTGGGTGAATAGACCGCAGCCTACTCCCGCCCCCAGATAATGTCTAATATATGCCTGGCTAAACATTCATATCGGTTTCATATGGCATCCGTCGACCTGCGGCTTTTGCGTTACTTCCTGGCGGTGGCCGAGGAAGGCCACCTGACCCGTGCAGCCGCCCGCCTGGGCATCCGTCAGCCGCCGCTGAGCCAGCAGATCCGCGTGCTGGAACAGGAGCTGGGCGTGACGCTGTTCCACCGCCTGCCGCGCGGCATGGAACTGACCGAGAGCGGCCGCGCGCTGCTGGCGGATGCGCGCAGCATCCTGGCGCTGGTGGACCAGGCAGTGGACGGCGTTCGGCGCGTGTCGCTGGGCGAAGCCGGACGCCTGACCGTCGGCTTTACCGGGTCGGCGGCCTTTCATCCCTTCGTGCCGTCGGTGATCCGGCGCTTTCGCGAAAGCGCGCCGCAGGTGCGGCTGGTGCTGGAAGAAAGCAGCACCGGCGAACTGATGGAAGACGTGCGCGACGGCCGCGTGGACGTGGCCTTCATTCGCGGCTCGCACGGGGTCGAGCGTGGCGTCGCGTTCGAAACCGTGCTGGAAGAAAGCATGCTGGCCGCCTTTCCGGCGGACCATCCCATGGTCAAGGGCCGCGCCCGCAAGCGCATCGCGCTGTCCGAGCTGGCCGAGGAATCGCTGATCCTGTACCGGCGCCACAGCGGTCCGGGCCTGTACGACGCCATCATCACGGCCTGCGCGGCGGCCGGTTTCAGCCCGCGCGTGGCGCAGGAAGCGCCGCGCATGCTGTCCACCCTGAGCCTGGTGGCCGCCGGCCTGGGCGTGTCCTTGGTGCCGGCCTCGCTGCGGCGGGTCAACATCGAGGGCGTGGTGTACGTGAACGTCACGGGGCCGGTGGAACTGCGCGCCCCGCTGACGCTGATCTGGCGCGATGCGCCCCTGTCGGGCGCCATCCGCCGGCTCATCGAAGAGGTGCGGGCGCACCGCGAAGCGCCCGAGGCCTGACGCGGCGCTACACTTGCCGGCACCCTTGTTTTTGCCCGATCGAAATGCCTGCCTCCCATCCCATCGGCGTGTACGACTCCGGCGTCGGCGGACTGAGCGTCTTGCGCGCCATCCGCGATGCTCTGCCCCACGAAGACCTGCTGTACGTGGCGGACTCGGCCCACGTGCCGTATGGCGAAAAGACCCCGGAATACGTGCAGCAGCGGGCGTTGGCCATCGCCGACTACTACGTCTCGCGCCATGCCAAGGCCATGGTGGTGGCGTGCAATACGGCCACCACCGCCGCCATCGCCCTGCTGCGCGCCCGCCATCCTGAGCTGATCATCATCGGCGTGGAACCGGCGATCAAACCCGCCGCCCACCTGACGCGCAGCGGCGTGATCGGCGTGTTCGCCACCACCGGCACGCTGGCCAGCGCCAAGTTCGCCGCGCTGGTGCAGCGCGAGGCGCCCGAGATCCGCATTCTCCTGCGTCCCTGCCCCGAATGGGTGCTGCGGGTCGAGCAAGGCGAGATTGCCGGACCCGCCGCCGCGCGCGCCGTGGCCGGCCCGGTGCAGGAACTGCTGGACCAGGGCGCCGACGCGCTGGTGCTGGGCTGCACCCACTTTCCATTCCTGAGCGAGGCGATCGCCGCCGTCGCGGGCCCTGCCGTGCCCCTGCTGGAGACCGGCGGCCCCGTGGCGCGCCGGCTGCGTCACCAGTTGCAGGAACGCGGGGGCTTGAAGACCGACGGCGCGGGCACGCTGGCGCTGGAAACCACCGGCGACCCGGCGGCGCTGGCCCGACTGGGCGCGCTGCTGCTGGGCTTGCCGGCCGAGGCGACGCAGACGCCTGCGCAATGGCGCTAGGCGCTGGCCACGGGCCTGGGCGATGCCGGTCGGCGACCGGCCTTGGCAACAGACGCGGCGGCGGGCGCGGACGGTAAACCCCGGTGCCATTTGATCCGGCGCACGCCGCGTGGCTGAATTTTTCCTTAAAGTAGACCTATCTACCAAGGAGACGCCGATGAAACGCATCCTCATTCCCGTGGACGGATCAACGCACGCCGTACACGCCGTGCGGGCGATGTTGCACGCCCGCCGATACGACCCCGTCGAGCACGTCGAACTCCTGACCGTGCAGATTCCGTTGCAGTCCGGCAAGATCGGCCGCGGCCTGTCGCAGGCCGACATCGACGCCTACCACGAGGAAGAAGGCCAGGCCGCGCTGCGCGAGGCCAGCGCGCTGCTGGCCGCCGAAGGCGTGCCATACGGCACGCGCGTCGAGATCGGCGCCCCCGCCGAAACCATCGTGCGCGTGGCCGACGAGATCGACGCCGATGAAATCACCATGGGCACGCGCGGGCTCGGTTCCGTTGCAGCGCTGTTCATGGGGTCTGTCGCCACCCGTGTGCTGCACCTGACGACGTTGCCCGTCACCCTGGTCAAGTAAAGGAGCCCGCCATGCTGAACATCCTGGTCCCGGTCGATGGTTCCGACGACGCCAACCGCGCCGTGCTGCACGCGCGCCAGCTGGCCCAAGGCGCGAAGGACGCGCGCATCCATCTGCTCAATATCCAGACCCCGCCCCAAAGCCGCGCCGGCCTGTCGCGCCTGGTCACGCAGGACATGATCGACGAATACTACGTGCGCGAAGGCCAGGAAGCGGCCGACGAGGCGCGCAAGCTGCTCGACGTGACCGGCACCGACTACACCAGCCATGTCGAATTCGGCAATCCGGCGGTGGAGATCAACGCCTACGCGCAGCAGCACCAGTGCGAACGCATCGTCATGGGCACGCGCGGACGCGGCGCCTTTGCGGGCCTGCTCATCGGGTCGGTTGCCAACCAGGTGGTGCAATTGGCCGACGTGCCGGTGACGCTGGTGAAATAGGCCGCTGCGGCGGCGCTGGCCTTGTCCGCCGGCCAAGCCCTACGCGGACAAGGCCAGCGCCGGCAACGTCAGCGTCACGCGCAGGCCGCCCAGCGGCGCCTGTTCGGCGCGCACCTCGCCGCCATACGTGCTGGCCAGATCGCGCACGATGTCCAGCCCCAGCCCCGAGCCGGGGCGCTGTTCGTCCATGCGCACGCCGCGCTCGAAGACACGTTCGCGTTCGCCTTCGGCGATGCCGGGGCCGTCATCGTCGATCTGGATCCGCAGGCGGTCTGGCGGCGCGGCGCTTGCGCTGATCCGCACCCGCCCCGCCGCCCATTTGCAGGCGTTGTCCAGCAGGTTGCCCACCATTTCCTGCAGGTCCTGCTCTTCGCCGCGAAAGACCAGGCCGTCGGCAAAATCCGTCATGTCCAGCGCCAGTTCACGCGCGGCGTACAGCCGGCGCATGACCCGCAGCAACGCCTCGACCGCCGGGCGCAGCGGCGTGCGCCCGCCTTCGGTGCCCGACGCGGCGGCGGCCCTGGCGCGGGCCAGGTGGTAGTCGATCTGGCGCTGCGCCAAGGCCACCTGCTCGCGCGCCAGGCGGGCGAACGGACTGTCTTCGCGCGCCGCGGCATTGGCCAGGATCGTCAATGGCGTTTTCACGGCGTGAGCCAGGTTGCCGGCCTGCGTGCGGGCCCGCTGCACGATGTCGGCGTTGACGGCGAGCACGCGGTTGAAGTCGTCGACCAGCGGCTGGATCTCGCTGGGAAAACGGCCGTCGATGCGCACGCTGTTGCCCCCCTGCTGCGCGGCCAGCTGGCGGCGCAGCCGCCCCAGCGGCCGCAGCCCCACGGCCACCTGCACCACCGCGGCCGCGATCAGCCCGATCGCCAGCGCGCCCAGCGACAGCAGCAGCATGTGGTTGAAGCGTTCGATCGGCTCGGCCAGCACCTGGCGGTCGGCGGCAACGATGAGGCGTAGCGTGGCGGCGTCGGCGTCTTCCGGTTTGAGCGTGCGCGTCAGCGCGGTCAGGCCATGGCCTTCGGGCCCGGTGATGTCGTAGGCGCCGTCGGCGCTGTCGGTCGCGGGCAAGGCCAGCACCTGGTCCCACAGCGAGCGCGAACGCGCCACGCCCGCGGCCGCCAGGCGGCCTTGTTCATCGAGCCGATCGATCTGCCAGTACAGGCCCGACAGCGGCTGCTCCAGCCGCGGGTCGCTCAGCGGCGGGGCCACGATGGGCCGCCCGTCGGGGGCGACGCTGACCGCGGCGGTCAGCTGGTTCAGGTGCAGCGCCAGTTCGGCGCGCAATTGCTCGGTGATGTGCTGGCGAAACAGGCTGCCCAGGCCCCAACCGGCCAGCACGATGGTCAGCGCGATCCAGGCCAGCGTGCCGGCCAGCAGCCGCCAGCGCAACGAGCCGGGCGCGCGCGGCCCCGTCATGCGCCGGCTGCCAGCCGGTAACCCAGGCCGCGCACGGTTTCGATGGTGTCTGGCGGCAGCTTCTTGCGCAGCCGGCCGATGAAGACCTCGATGGTGTTGGAATCGCGGTCGTGGTCCTGGGCGTAGATGTGTTCGGTGAGTTCGCTGCGTGAAATCACTTCGCCGGCGCGTTGCATCAGCACCGCCAGCACCTTGAATTCGTGGCTGGTCAGGTTGAGCGCCTGGCCGTTCACCGTGACCTTGGCCTGGCGCGTGTCGAGCATCAGCGGGCCGCAGCGCCACTGCGCACTGGCGTGGCCGCTGTGGCGGCGCAGCAGCGCGCGCACGCGGGCCAGCAGTTCTTCCATGTGAAAGGGCTTGGTCAGGTAGTCGTCGGCGCCGGCGTCGATGCCGGCGACCTTCTCGTGCCAATTGGCGCGCGCGGTCAGGATCAGCACCGGCATGCCGAGCCCCGCGGCGCGCCATTGCTTGAGCACCGTCAGCCCGTCCGTCACGGGCAGGCCCAGGTCCAGCACCACCACGTCGTAGGTCTCGACCTCGCCCATGTAGTGGGCAGTGCCGCCGTCGGCCGCGGTGTCGACGGTGTAGCCGGCCTGGCGCAGGGCCTCGGCCAACTGCGTGGCCAGGGTGGGTTCGTCTTCGACCACGAGGATGCGCATCAGTGTTTGTTCCGGAACTGGATGTCGCGGCCCTTGATGCCCAGCACGGAGCCGTCGCGTGCGTCGATCTTCAGCTTGACCAGGTTGCCGCCGGGTTGCAGCAGCCGGATCTCGTACAGGTAGATGCCGTCGTCTTCTTCGAATTCGACCTTCATGACCTGGCCGGGGTAGTCGCGCTCGACGATATCCAGCACCGCGCGCAGCGGCAGCACCTTGCCGGCCTGCAAGGCCTGGCGGGCCTGTTCGTGGTCGCTTTCGTCGGCGCGTCCGGGGCCGGGGCCGATGGCCAGCGCCGCGGCCAGCGCGCCGCCGGACAGCCAGAGTGCGATGCGCTTGCCTGCGGTCATGGGGGCTTCCAGGATGAATGGCGTCCAGGATAACGCGGGACGCCCGGGAAAAACAGATCGGTACGACGCCTCGGTTATAGCGAACCGTGGATGAACGGCAGGTGAACGAGCGCTTCAGAAACGGTTCATGGGCCCACCCGAATAATGCATGCATGGCCGGCCTTTTGGCCATATCCCAACAGACAAGGAGCTACCACCATGACGACAACTTTCAAGCCTTCGATCCGCCACACCCTGGCCGCCTTCGCCGTGGGCGCCGCCACCCTGGCCAGCGCCGGGGCCTTCGCCCAGGCCGCCCCGCAACCGGCCGCAGCGCCTGCCGCCCCGGTCGCCACCCAGGCAGCCCCCGCGCAGATCCTGACTGTGCGCCAGATCTACGACACGCTGACGGCCGCCGGCTACCGCAACATCACCGAGATCGAGCTGGAGCATCACCGCGGCTACGACGTCAAGGCCGACGACCCGCAGGGTCAGCGCGTGAAGCTGCGCGTGGATGCGCAGACCGGCGCCGTGCTGCGCAGCCGCATCAAGGACTGACAGGGACATGGGGCCCGGCGCCGCCGGGCCCGGCATGACACGCTGGAGCCTCTCATGAACACCCGCGCCGCGCTTGGCGGCTTCCTGCTGGCGCTGACCGGCGCCTGGGCCGTCGACACCTTCCTGCTGCAGCCGCCGTCGGCGGCCGCGTGGCCCTGGCTGCTGCGCCAGCAGACCCTGTACCTCACCGGCGTCTGGGCCATCGGACTGATGTCGCTGATCATGCTGCTGGCGCTGCGGCCGGCGTGGCTGGAAGGCCCCCTGGGCGGAATGGACAAGGTCTATCGGCTGCATAAATGGGCCGGCATCCTTGCCGTGGGCGCCAGCGCGGCGCACTGGCTGGCCAAGCTGTCCAGTACGCCGCTCAAGGCGCTTCCGGGCCCTGACGGCCGGCCCGCACGCGATGCGGTGCTGGCCGTGCTGGAAGGCTCGCGCGGATTGGCCAAGGACCTGGGCGAATGGACGATCTACGCGCTGCTCATCATGCTGGCCATCACGCTGTGGCGCCGCTTTCCGTACCACGCCTGGCGCATCGCCCATCGGGCCATGCCCGTCGCGTACCTGGCGCTGGCCCTGCACACCCTGGCACTGGCCCCCGCGTATTACTGGACAGGGCCGACGGGGTTGCTGCTGATCCCCTTGCTTGCGGGCGGCGCCGTGGCCGCGCTGTGGTCCCTGGCCGGCCGCGTCGGCCGCGGGCGCCGCGTCGCGGGCCGGATCGCCGCGGTAACGCGACGCCCGGGCGGCATTGTCGAGGTCACCTGTGAACTCGGCCGGCAATGGCCCGGCCATCGGGCGGGGCAGTTCGCCTTCGTCACGTTCGACCGCAGCGAAGGCGCGCACCCGTTCACCATCGCCAGCGCACCTGGCGACGCCCCCGGCCGGGTGACCTTCCAGATCAAGGCGCTGGGCGATTACACGGGCCGCCTGGCCGACACGCTGGCGGCCGGACAGACGGTGGCCGTGGAAGGCCCGTACGGCCGCTTCGAGCGCCCCGGCTCAGCCGACGCCCAGCCGCAAGTGTGGGTGGCCGGCGGCATCGGCATCACGCCGTTCCTGGCCTGGCTGGAAGACCGGCAGGCCGCCGGCGCGGACAGCGCGCCCGTCTGGCTGCACTACTGCGTGCGCGATGCCGCCACGGATCCCTTTGTGGATACGCTGAAGCAGCGCTGCGCGACGCTGGGCAACGTCACCTTGCTGGTCCACGACGCCGGCCACCGCCTGACCGCGGACGACCTGGCGCAAGGCGCAGTGGCCGATGGCCGCGCCACCGACGTCTGGTTCTGCGGCCCGGCGGGCCTGTCTGCCGCGCTGCGCGATGGCTTGCGGCGCCTGGGCCGCGGTGGCGTGCGCTGGCACCAGGAAGCCTTCGACATGCGCTAGGGCGTGCGTCGTATGATGGGGCGTCGCGGTGATCGCGCCGCACCTGGAGCCGCATCATGCGCATTCGAACCCTGTTGCCAGCGGCCCTGGCGGCCGTCAGCACGCTCGCCGCCTGCGGCGAAGTCGCCAAGCTGCCGGTCGAGGCGGGCATGGGGCCGCACCCTGCGCTGCCCGCCCCCAACACCACCCTGATTCCCACTGTCAATACCGCCAAGGCGGTCGGCTGGGCCGATGGCGCGCACCCCACGCCGGCCAGCGGCCTGGCCGTGACGGCCTACGCCCGCGATCTTGACCACCCGCGCTGGCTCTACGTGCTGCCCAACGGCGACGTGCTGGTGGCCGAGACCAACGCGCCGCCCAAGCCCGAAGAGGCCTCCGGCGGATTCAAGGACTGGGCCGCCGGCCTCGTCATGAAGCGCGCCGGCGCGCGCACGGCCAGCGCCAATCGCATCACGCTGCTGCGGGGCATGGCGCCGGACGGCACGGCGCAACGCCGCAGCGTGTTGCTCGACGGCCTGAACTCGCCGTTCGGCATGGCGCTGGTGGGCGACCAGCTGTATGTGGCCAATGCCGACGCCGTGGTGCGATTCCCCTACCAGCCGGGCCAGACGCGCATCACCGCGCCCGGCGTCAAGGTGACCGACCTGCCGGCCGGCATCAACCACCACTGGACCAAGAACCTGATCGCCAGCCCCGACGGCAAGAAGCTGTATGTGTCGGTGGGGTCGAACAGCAATGTGGCCGAGAACGGCATGGAGATCGAAGAAGGCCGCGCCGCCATCTGGGAAATCGACGTGGCCAGCGGCGCCAGGCGCCTGTACGCGAGCGGCCTGCGCAACCCGGTGGGCATGGCCTGGGCGCCCGACGGCAAGACGCTCTGGACGGCGGTGAACGAACGCGACGAACTGGGCAGCGACCTGGTACCCGACTACAGGACCTCGGTCCAGGACGGCGGCTTCTATGGCTGGCCGTACAGCTACTTCGGCCAGCACGTCGACACCCGGGTCAAGCCGCCGCGCCCGGACCTGGTGGCCAAGGCCATCGTGCCCGACTACGCGCTGGGGCCGCACACCGCATCGCTGGGCCTGGCGTGGTCGGGCGACGCCAGGCTGGCCCCGTTCACGCATGGGATGTTCGTGGGCCAGCACGGCTCCTGGAACCGCGATCCGCGCAGCGGCTACAAGGTCATCTACGTGCCCTTCACCGACAACCGCCCGGACGGCGCGGCGCAGGACGTGTTGACGGGCTTTCTGGATGCCGCCGGCCAGGCCCAGGGACGGCCGGTGGGCGTCGCGGTGGATCGCCAGGGCGGGCTGCTGGTGGCCGACGACGTGGGCAACGTCATCTGGCGGATCAGCGCGCGGCCCTAGCCGCGGGGGTTGCGGCAGGTCGGCCCCGCGCTGCCGCAACTTTCAGACCGATTCACGGCAATTCGCTGAGGCTTGCTTGCGTTGCGTCAAACCCGGCGTAGGTCACCGGCAGCGATATGGCGTAGAGTGGCGTGACAATGGTCGCAACGCCCGGCCGGCTTCGTCCGGCGGGCCTGCGTTTCTCCCCTCGCCACCTGGAGGCATCAAACATGCTGTTGAAGAATCTGTGCGCCGCGGCCGTCCTGGCCCTGGTTTCGGCCCCCGCGCTGGCCGCCGACTGCTCGGTCGAAATCGCCGGCACCGACCAGATGCAGTTCGACAAGAAGGAAATCACGGTCAGCAAGCGCTGCAAGGAATTCACCGTCAAGCTCACCCACCCCGGCAAGCTGCCCAAGACCGCCATGGGCCACAACTGGGTGCTGACCAAGCAGGCCGACATGCAAGGCGCCGTGAACGACGGCATGGCCGCCGGCCTGGACAACAACTACGTCAAGAAAGACGACGCCCGCGTCATAGCCCACACCAAGGTCATCGGCGGCGGCGAAACGGACTCGGTCACGTTCGACGTCAGCAAGCTGGCCGCCGGCCAGGACTATGCCTATTTCTGCTCGTTCCCCGGCCACTTCGCGCTGATGAAGGGCGTGCTGAAACTGGTCGACTGATCGCCCCTGCCGGCCTTGCGGGATTGTCCGCAAGGCCGCCGTGCCCACCCCTACAATGGCCGTTTCCCGGACCCCTTGGAGACGAACACATGAGCACGGATAAAGTGGCAATCATCACCGCCGGCGGCAGCGGCATGGGCGCGGCGGCGGCACGCAAACTGGCGGCCGACGGCTACCGCGTGGCCATCCTGTCTTCGTCCGGCAAGGGCGAGGCCCTGGCGGCCGAGCTGGGCGGCCTGGGCGTGACCGGTTCGAACCGGTCGCCCGACGACCTGGCCCGCCTGGTCGACACCACCGTGCAGAAATGGGGCCGCGTCGACGCCGTGGTCAACAGCGCCGGCCATGGCCCCAAGGGCCCGCTGCTTGAAATCAGCGACGACGACTGGCACCTGGGCATGGAGTACTACCTGCTGAACGTGGTGCGCATTTCCCGCCTGGTGGCCCCCATCATGAAAAACCAGAAGGCCGGCGCCATCGTCAACATTTCCACCTACGCCACTTTCGAGCCCGAAGCCCTGTTCCCGACGTCGGGCGTCTTCCGCGCCGGCCTGGCCGCGTTCACCAAGGTGTTCTCGGACGAATACGCCGAGCACAACGTGCGCATGAACAACGTGCTGCCGGGCTTCATCGACAGCCTGCCCGAGAAAGAAGACCGCCGCGTGCGCATCCCGATGGGCCGCTACGGCACCGCCGAGGAAGTGGCCGACCTGATCGCCTTCCTGGCGTCCGACGCCTCGTCGTACATCACCGGGCAGAACATCCGCATCGACGGCGGCATCACCCGCTCGGTCTGATCCGGCCGGCATCCCGACCCGGCAGGTCCGTTCAAGGTCCGCCGGGCCGGCACCCCGGCCCGTGCCGATGCCGCGGCCGACACGCGCGCGGGCCTCGTGCAAACGCATTAATCCCCTCGTCCGTATGGTGGTATTGAAGCGCCCCCGGCGCTTCGTTACCGTAGGTGCTCGCATTCGAACCCGGGGCCTCTTGCATGTCCGCGCCGCCGCCCGAAGCGGCGCTGGGCGCCGCCTCCGTACCGACTTCATCCGCCCGGCCCACGCCCGGCCAGGCTTCGCGTTTCCTGGCGCAGGCGACCTTCGGCCCGACGCCCGCCCAGATCGACGTCGTGGTGCGGGACGGCTATGCGGCCTGGCTGGACGCCCAGTTGAGCCTGCCGCCATCGCAAAGCCACTTCGATTGGCTGCTGCAGCAAGGCAAGAACACCGAGGCGTACAAGGGCAACGGCATCAACGCGCCGCTGGAATCGACCCTGTGGCGCAAGTTCATCAGCGCCGAGGACCAGGTGCGCACGCGGGTGGCCTTTGCGCTGTCCGAGATTTTCGTGGTGGGCGTGGCGTCCATTACCGCCAACTGGCCGCTGTTCGGCGCTGCCGGGTTCATGGACCTGTTGGCCGAGCACGCGCTGGGCAACTACCAGGCCCTGCTGACCGCGGTGACGCGCAATCTGTCGATGGGCTGCATGCTGACCTACCGCGGCAACCGCAAGGAAGATCCCAAGACTGGCCGCCACCCCGACGAAAACTACGCCCGCGAAGTGATGCAGCTGTTCAGCATCGGCCTGGTCGAGCTGAACCCGGACGGCACGGTCAGGTTGGTGAACGGCGCGCCCGTGGAAACCTACGGCAACGCCGACGTGCAGGGGTTGGCCAAGGTCTTCACCGGCTGGGACCTGGACGGCCCCGAGACCGACGTGCAGTTCCATCGCCGGCCGATGGCCTTGAACAACGCCCTGCATTCGCTGGCGGAAAAGCGTTTTCTGGGCGCGGTGATTCCGCCCGGCACCGACGGCCATCTGTCGCTACAGCGGGCCATGGAAGTGATCAGCGCCCATCCCAACGTGGGGCCGTTCATCGGCACGCAGCTGATCCAGCGGCTGGTGACCAGCAACCCCAGCCCTGCCTACGTCGGCCGGGTGGCCGCGGCGTTCAATGACGACGGCCATGGCGTGCGCGGCAACCTGCGGGCGGTGGTGCGGGCGATCCTGCTGGACGACGAGGCCCGCCACCCCGACCTGGCCGCGCCCGAGTGGGGCAAGGTACGCGAGCCGATCCTGCGCTTCTCGGGCTGGGCGCGGGCGTTCGGCGCCACGTCCAACAACGGCGCCTGGGCCATGCCCGACACCACCGACAACACGATCCGCCTGGCGCAAAGCCCCATGCGTTCGGCCAGCGTGTTCAACTTCTTCCGGCCGCGCTACAGCCCGCCGGTGACCGAACTGGCGCGGCGCGGGCGGGTGGCGCCGGAACTGCAGATCACCGACGAAACCAGCATCGCGGGCTACCTGAATTTCCTGGCGATCTACGTCGACCGCGGCTGGGAAGACCTGCAAACGGATTACGCCGCCGAGATCGCGCTGGCCCGGGACCCCGCTGCGCTGGTGGCGCGCGTGGCGTTGCTGCTGGCCGGCGATGCGTTCAGCGGCGCCACCGCCGACGCCATCGCCCAGGCGGTCGCCACCCTGCCGCCCGAGCGGCCGCGCGACCGCGTGCGCGCCGCGATCATGCTGGTGGCGGCCAGCCCCGAATACCTGGTGCAGAAATGAGGCGCGACCGCCGCGAATCCCGGGAACCACCATGAAGTCCGATCGCCCCGACCCGCTGGAGCAGCCATGAAGCCCGACCGCCGCGAATTCCTGCTGCGCGCCTGCGCCCTGGGCGCCAGCCATGCCGCCGCGCCGCTGGCGCTGAACCTGGCCGCGCTGGGCGCGGCCGCGGCGCAGGCCGCGCCCGCCGACTACAAGGCGCTGGTGTGCGTGTTCCTGTATGGCGGCAACGATCCCTTCAACACCCTGGTGCCGTTTGATGCCGCGGCCTATCGCGCCTACGCCGCGGCGCGCAGCGACATCGCCCTGCCCCGCGCCGCGCTGCAGGCCACCGCGCTGCGCGGCAAGGCGGCGCTGGACAACGGCGCCCAGTTCGCGCTGGCGCCGTCGCTGGCGCCGCTGGCCCCCGTGTTCGAACGCGGCGAGATGGCGCTGGTGCTGAACGTGGGGCCGCTGGTCGTGCCCACGACCAAGGCCGACTACATCGGCGCGCGCGTGCCGCTGCCGCCCAAGCTGTTTTCGCACAATGACCAGCAATCGTATTGGCAAGCGCTGGCGCCGGAAGGCGCGTCGTCGGGTTGGGCCGGCCGCCTGACGGACCTGTACGCCAGCCTCAACGCGCAACGCAGCTTCACCGGCATCACGGCCGGCGGCAGCACCGTGCTGCTGGCGGGCCGGCACGTGGCCGGGTATCGGGTCGGCGTGAACGGCTCCACGCGCATCGACCTGCTGACGCGCGACCTGTACGGCTCCAGCGCCTGTACCACGCTGCTGCGCCAGCTGATCACCCAGCCGCGCGACCACCTGATGGAACGCGAGATGTCGCGCATCGCCGCGCAATCGATCGATGCGGACACGCGGCTGCGCGCCGCGCTGTCCGGCGTGGCAGTGCCCGGCGACTTCGGCTCGCCGCTGGCGCAGCAGTTGAAGATCGTGGCGCGCATCATCGCCGCGCGCCAGGCGCTGGGCGCGCGGCGCCAGGTATTTTTCGTGTCACAGAACGGCTATGACAACCACACCGGGCTGAACGACACCCACCCGGCCCTGCTGCGTGAACTGGGCCAGGCGCTGGCGGTGTTCCAGGACGCGCTGGCAACGCTGGGCGTGGCGCGGCAGGTCACCACGTTTACCGCCTCGGAATTCGGCCGCACGCTGGGGTCCAACGGCAATGGCTCGGACCACGGCTGGGGCGCGCATCACCTGGTGCTGGGCGGCGCGGTGCGGGGCGGCCGCTACTATGGATCGCACCCCGAGATCGCACCGGACGGCCCCGGCTTCGTGGACAACGGCCGGCTGCTGCCGACCCTGGCGGTGGAACAGCTGGGCGCAGCGCTGGGCGGCTGGTTCGGCGCGGGCCGGGATGACCTGAACCTGGTATTTCCGAACCTGCGACATTTCGATGCCGCGCCGCCCGCCTTGTTTGACAGTGCCACGTAGCAGGACGGGGCTGGCTGCGATGGCGACCCTTGCAAACGGCGCGCCAGCCAGGCGCGCCGTCACGCACACCGGGCGTTACAGCGCCGCGTGCATCGACGTGGCCAGGCGCTTCCATTTGACCGCCTCGTCACGCACGAACGCCGCCAATTCGTCCGGCGTGCTGGTGCGCACCTCGGCGCCCTGCTCGTCGATCTTGCGGACCACGGCCGGGTCGTGCAGCGCACCATTCAAGGCCGTGTTGAGCTTGGCCACCACCTCGGGCTTGGCATTGGCCGGGGCGAACACGGCATACCACTGCGCCACATCCACGCCCTGCACGCCCAGCTCGGCCAGCGTCGGCATATCAGGCAGCACCTTGGCACGGCGCGCGCCAGCCACGCCCAGCGCCACGATCTTGCCGGACTTCAGGTGCGGATAGGCGCTGAACAGGCTCGGAAACATCACCTGCGTCACGCCGGCCAGCGTGTCGGTCATGGCGGGCGCCGAGCCCTTGTACGGAATCTCCAGCATGGCCGCGCCCGTGGCGCGGTTGAACAGCTCGCCCGCCACCGCCGGCGCGGTGCCCGGGCCGGCCGAGGCGTAGCTCAGGCCATCGGGATGCGCCTGGCCGTACTTGATCAGCCCGGCCACGTCGTGCACGCCGATGCCGCTGTTCACCACCATCAATGTCGGCGAATCGGCCACCATGCCGATGGCGGTGAAATCGCGCACCGGATCGTAGTTGAGCTTTTGCAGCGCGGGGTTGATGCCGTGCGTGCCGATGTAGCCCAGCATCAGCGTGTAGCCGTCGGCCGGCTGGCGTGCCACGTAGTCGGCGGCGATGGCGCCCTGCGCGCCGGGCTTGTTGACCACGATGACGGTCTGGCCCAGCAGTTCGCCCATCTTCTGGCCGATCACGCGGGCCAGGGTGTCGTTGCCGCCGCCGGCGGCGGTGGGCACCACCATCGTGATGGCGCGGTCGGGAAATTGCGCCTGGGCAGCCTGGCCGGCCAGGGCCAGGCACAGCGCGGCGGCGCCAAGCATGCTGCTGCGGGTGGGAAATGCCATATCGAGTCTCCTGATGATTTGTCGGGACGGTCTCTGCGGACCGCTGAGTGTTGAATGGGCACCGGCACAAGCCGGCCCCTGTTTTTTCTGCCAACCGGCCACCGCTTGCGGCGACGCCGGGTCCTGATGTCGGGTATCGCCCTGGCGCGCTAGGCCGCCACCGCAAGCGGCGTCGCTTGCGCGGGCTGCGCCTGCGGCACTGCGGCCGGTTGCGACACGAATTGCGGCAGGTACAGCACGCCCTTCATGATCTTGCGGGCCGTGCGCACCAGCCCGGCGGCCGCGACCTCGCCCGTGCGTTCGTCCAGTTTCACATCGATGTCCATGCCGCCCGACGGGTGCGAGATGCGCACGCTGCGATAGCCCGGCTGCGGCGCGGGGCCGCCGCAATCGTGCGCCACCGTGCCCGGCATCAGGAAGGCGGCGGCCACGCCCACCGCACCCGTCGCGGCGTGCGCCCGGTGGCAGGCGTGCGGCGTGAAGTAGCGCGAACGCAGCGACAAACCCGATGCATCGTCGCCCGGAGCCAGCAGCACCGGCTTGGGGATGACGCTGTCCGTCACGTCGCCCAGCCCCATGCGGGCGCCGGCCTCGCGGCGGATACGTTCCAGGCGCGCCAGCAACGCGGCATTGCCGTCCAGTTCGGCCGGCGACTCGTCGCCGCGCAAGCCGAAGTCAGCGGCGCGCAGCAGCACCATGGGCATCGCGGCATCGATCAGCGTGACCGCGATGCCGTCCACCACTTCCTGGCGCTGGCCGGTGGGGAACAGACGGCCGGTGACCGCGCCCCAGGCATCCAGGAAGTTCAGGCGCACTGGTGCGGCCGCACCCGGCACGCCGTCGATGCGGGCGTCGCCCTCGTAGGTCAGGCGCCCGCCCGGGGTCTGCACCACCGCCTCGATGACGGCGCCCGTATTCACGTTGTGCACCCGCACCGACGTCTCGCCATCGGCCGCCGCGATCAGGCCTTCGTCGATGGCGAACGGCGCGGCGCCGGACAGCATGTTGCCGCAGTTGGGCCGGGTATCGACGCTGGCGCGGTCCACCGACACCTGGGCGAACAGGTAGTCGATATCGCAGTCCGGCCGACGCGATCGCGACACGATCGCGACCTTGCTGGTCAGCGAGTTGCCGCCACCCAGCCCGTCGACCTGCAAGGCATGGGGCGAGCCCATGGCCGCCAGCAGCAGGCGGTCGCGCTCGGCCGGGTCGGCGGGCAGCCAGTCGGCGAGGAAAAAAGGGCCGCGGGACGTGCCGCCGCGCATCAGTACGCAAGGGATGATCGTTTCCATGCGGTGCATTCTGCGACGGTGCGGCTATTATTTGAATTGCAACTTACGGATGGATTAATGCATGGCACGCATCAATTTCGATTTACAGGAATTGCAGGCCTTCGTGGCCGTGGCCGAACGCGCCAGTTTTCGCGCCGCCGCCGAAGACCTGAACCTGTCGCAACCCGCGCTGAGCCGCCGCATCGAAAAACTGGAAGACCTGCTCGGCGCCCGCCTGCTGGAACGCACCACCCGCCGCGTGTCGCTCACGCACGTAGGCCGCATCTTCCTGGAACGCGCCCGCGGCGCCATCGACGAACTCGAACGCGCCGTGCTCAGCATCGGCGACCTGGCCGCGCAGCGCGGCGGGCTGGTCACCGTGGCCTGCGTGCCGTCAGTGGCCTACTACTTCCTGCCCGCCATCATCCACGACTACGCCGAGCGCTTTCCGCGCATCCGCGTGCGCATCATCGACGAAACCGCCCACACCGTGCTCAACAGCGTCGTCACCGGCCGCGCCGACTTCGGCATCAGCTTCTTCGGCACCCAGGAACCCGACGTGGACTTCAAGGCCGTGCTGCGCGAAGACTTCGTGCTGGCCGTGCGCCGCGACCACCCGCTGGCCACGCGGCGCAGCGTGTCCTGGGAAGAACTGTCCGGCGAACGCTTCATGACCGTGGCCAAGGAAAGCGGCAACCGCCTCTTGATCGACGACGCCTTGGCCAAGAGCGGCAAACGCACCGTCAGCGCCTTCGAGGTCAGCCACGTGATGACCCTCCTGGGCCTGGTCGAGGCCGGCCTGGGCGTGGCCGCCGTGCCCCAGCTGGCCATGCCGCCCGCCGGCCACGCCACCCTGGCCGGCGTCAAACTCGAGCATCCGCGCGTCACCCGCAGCCTGGGCCTGATCTCGCGCCGCGGCCGCCCCCTGGCGCCGGCGGCCCAACAGCTCTATAACCTGATCCACCAGACCGGCAAAAGCGCCAAGCGCGGTTCCGCCAAGCCCTCCAAAGCCATCCCATGAGCCCCCACTCCCTCGCCTTGCAGCCCGCCACCGAAGACGACCTGCCCTTCCTGCTGTCGCTGCGCCGCGCCACCATGACCGAACACCTGGCCCGCGCCGGCGCCCCGCAGGACGACGAACACCACCTGGCCCGCATCCGCTACGGCTTCGAGGGCGCCCAGATCGTCTGGCTGCACGGCCGCCCCGCGGGCCTGTTCAAGACCCTGCGCGAGCCCGACGGCTGGCGCGTCGTACAGATCCAGATCGACCCGGCCTACCAAGGCCAGGGCCTGGGCCGGCAACTCTTGACCGGCCTGCTGCACCAGGCCGACCAGGAAGGCACCGCCGTCACCCTGTCCGTCCTGCAGGGCAACCCCGCCCGGCGGCTCTATGAGTCGCTGGGCTTTCGCGCCGTCGAGGAGGCCGGCGTGGAAACCGAAATGCGCTACGAACCCGGTCCGCCCCCGGCGGCCCCCTGAGCCCTCGCAGGATTTTTTTTGCGCCGGGTGGAATATCGCCGCCCCGGCCGGCGTCTGTAGAGGGCAGTCCCCCACTTTCCTTTCTACGCGAGGCACGACATGCGCAATCAAATCGCCGCAGCCCTGGTTCTCACCTCTGCCGCCCTGTTCTCGGCCGGCGCCCACGCCCAGGCCGTCAAGACCCAGGACGGCGTCCTGGTCAACAGCGCCGGCATGACCCTGTACACCTTCGACAAAGACGCCGGCGGCAAGAGCGCCTGCAACGACCAGTGCGCCAAGATCTGGCCCCCGGTCACCGCCGCCGCCGATGCCAAGCCCTCGGGCGACCTCACCGTCATCACCCGCGACGACGGTTCCAAGCAATGGGCCTACAAGGGCAAGCCCATCTATCTGTATGCCAAGGACGCCAAGCCGGGCGACAAGACCGGCGACAACTTCAAGGACGTCTGGCACGTCATCAAGCCCTGATCCGGATCGCCTCGCCCCTCCGCATCAGACCATGCGCGCCGAAGACGAAGCATCGATCCTGGCCTGCATCCCCAGCCTGCGGCGTTACGCCCGCGGGCTGACGGGCGACCCCCACCGGGCCGACGACCTGGTGCAGGACACCCTGGAGCGCGCCTGGAGCCGCTACTCGCGCTGGCAACGGCGCGGCGAACTGCGGGCCTGGATGTTCGGCATCATGCATAACCATTTCATCGACGGCGTGCGCGCCCACCACCGGCAAGCCGGCGACGCCAGCACCAGCGAGCTGCCCGACGTGCCGGTGCGCGCCACCCAAACCGATCACCTGGAGGTGCGCGACCTGGATCGCTGCCTGCAAGGCCTGCCCGCCGAACAGCGCCAAGTGCTGCTGCTCGTCTGCGTCGAGGACCTGTCCTATCAGGAAACCGCCCAGGTCCTGGGCGTGCCCATCGGCACCGTCATGTCGCGCCTGTCACGTGCCCGCGAACGGCTCGGCGCCCTGATGCAAGGCCAGGAACCCGCCGGCCGGCTCCATCGCGTGAAATGACATGAACGACAAACGCCTCCACCCCGTTCCCGCCGCCGGCCACCCCATCACCGAGGCCGACCTGCACGGCTACGCCGACGGCCAGCTGCCGCCCGGCCGCCACGCCGAAGTCGACGCCTACCTCGCCTCCCATCCGCAAGACCTGGCCCGCGTCCACGCCTGGCAGGCCCAGCGCCGCGCCCTGCACGCCCTGCTCGACCCCGTCCTGGACGAGCCCCTGCCCCTGCGCCTGCCCCTCGCGCCCCCCGCCCGCCACCTGCCCTGGCGCGCCCTCGCCGCCGGCATCGCCATCGCCGCCATCAGCGCCAGCGCCGCCTGGCTCACCCGCGGCGCCCTCGACGCCCGCCACCTGCAATCCATCCTGGCCACCGCCAGCCCCGACCACGCGGCCGGCGGCTACGCCCAACGCGCCGCCATCGCCCACGCCGTCTACGCCCCCGACATGGGCCGCCCCGTGGAAGTCAGCGGCGACAACGAAAAAGCCCTGGTCACCTGGCTCACCAAGCGCCTGGGCGCCCCCGTGCGCGCCCCCAACCTGTCCCACGCCGGCTACGACCTCGTCGGCGGCCGCCTGCTCCCCGGCGGCACCGGCCCCGTCGCCCTCTTCATGTACGGCGCCCAAGACGGCCAACGCCTGACCCTCTACGTCACCCGAGAAGCCACCGGTGGCCAAACCGCCTTCCAATTCACCCAGGAAGGCCCCGTCCGCGTCTTCTACTGGGCCGAAGGCCCATTCGGCTACGCCCTGTCGGGCGCGGTCAGCCGAGACGAACTACAGAGAATCTCGCAAGAGGTCTACGACCAGCTGCAAGGCTAGCGCGCGTCAGAACACAGGCTCAACACAAGCCCTGATCGCGGTACTCGCCCGGCACACCCAGCACGGCGCAAAACTTGCGGCTTTCACCGGAATAAGTGTGCGTAGCGTGAATGGTCAGCGTGGCACCCGCCAACCCGACCTGCTTCGGATCGCAAGACCAGAAGCCGCTGGAGATTTCGTCGTACGGCGCCCTGGCAACGAGGCGCGCCGGCTGCCCGGGCGACTTCTTGCCAGACGTCGCAGTGCCCAGCCACTCGATCCAGACACGGCAGCTCACATGCTCGAAGCCCACGTTCTCCAGGATCACCCGATACGAGCCCTGCCCATCGCCGGACCGCCAACTTCCGCCAGCCAGCGTCCCCAGAAGCTCCGCTTGATCCGCGTCGGTATCCGCGACGCAGGGAGCCACCACCAGGAACGAAAGGCTTAGCAACGCTGCTGCAACAATTTTCATTGGTTCGGACTGCCTGTCGAGAATCGATTTGCTGTCAATCCGAACATCGGCAAGACCAAGCATGTCGTGGTTTCGGCGTAAGAACAGCATGAGCATGGCAAATGCGACGAAGTGCCACCCGGCCGAATTCATAACACGCTCCAACCAAAAGCGCGAGACACCCCCAACACGCGCAGCGTCCACCGCCCCAACGCCCCACCACCGCGTAAGCCGCAGAAGGCCGCCCGCGCGGCCGATTGCGGCGGGCCCCGCACCCCACCGCCCCACCCCACCGCTGAGCAAAACACCAGCAAACACTCTCCCCAAAACCCGTCGCGGGCCCTAAGCAGAGCGCCGGGCTGCGCTGGTCGGGTGGGCGCGGGGCGTGTAGATGCGCCCGAGGGAATCGGAAGGGAGCCGAAGGCGGACGACGATGACGAAGGGGGGGGCCGCCTAGGCGAGTCCGGAGCGAAGGCTCCGGACCGCAATCGTAGCCCCGCGCCCACCCGGCCGCCGCAACCCGGCGCGCCTAAAGAACCCCACCCACCAAACCAAAAAGACTCACCCCCGAGCCTCAAAAAGCATATGCAACGTAATCTTCCGAACCTCCGCCTTGCTCATCTCAATATGCCCCCGCAACATCCTCCCCGCCGCCTCCCCCCGCCGCCCCAGCACCGCCCGCAAAATCGCCCCATGCTCCTCATACGTCGCATCCACTCGAAAGTCCTTCGTGAAATCCAGCCGCCGAACGATCCGGATCTTCTCCGTCACCTCCCGATGGATCAACGCCATCTCCGGATTCCCCGCCGCCGCGACCAGAGAGCAATGAAACGCCTCATCCAGCTCAGCCACTAACCGCCCATCCAGAATCCGCTGCGCCGGCGGCACCAGCCACACATCCGTCAGCGCCCCCAGCATCCCGTTCTCGTCCATGTGCTCCCGCGCACACAGCCGTTCCACCGCCGCCAGCTCCAGCACCACCCGCACGTCGTACAGCGCCTCGAACCGCTCGAAATCGAACGGCCGCACCTGCCAGCCGCTGCGCGGGCTGGGCAGCACAAAGCCTTCCCGCTCCAGCCGCGCCAGCCCCAGCCGCACCGGCGTGCGGCTCACCCCCAGCCGCAACGCCAGTTCCGCCTCGGTGAAACGGTCCCCCGGCAGCAGCTGGAAATCGAACAGCTCGTCCTTGATGCGCTGGTACACCTGGTCCGCCAGCGACCCCGCCAACGTCGGCGCCTGCCGCAGCGCCGGACTGATCCGAACCGATTCGCCCGCCATGGTCAGGTCACGGGGCACGTGGCGTCTTCCGCCAGCACGATCAACGGATCGCCCGCGTTCACCGGCTTGCCCGGCACGCAACGGATCGCCGTCACCGTGCCCGACGCCGGCGCAATCACCGACAGTTCCATCTTCATCGCCTCGACCACCACCAGCGTATCGCCCGCCGACACGCTCTGGCCCACCTGCACCGGGATCTTCCAGATATTGCCGCACATGTCCGCACTGACCAGCCGCTCGCCCTCGCGCAGCGCCGTCTCCGGTTCAGGCTCGGCCTCGACCGGCGCCGCCGCCACGTCCTCGGTCTTCCAGAGCGCCACCTCGGCATCGAACGCCGTCTTCTGGCGCGCCTGGAACACCGCGATGCTGTCCGCCTGTTCCGCCAGGAAGCGCTGGTGCGCCGCGAAATCGAACATCTCTTCCTCGATGCGTACCGTCGCACGCCCCTCGCGGAAATCCTCGCGCAGCGTATCCAGCTCGGCCTCGCTCACCGGATAGAAGCGCACCTGATCGAAAAAGCGCAGCAGCCACGGCTTGCCGTCCTGGAACACCGGATTCTTCAGGAACTTGTTCCAGATCGGCAGCGTGCGGCCTACCAACTGATAGCCCCCTGGCGAGTCCATTCCGTAGATGCACATGTACACCCCGCCGATGCCCACCGTGCCTTCCGCCGTGAACGTGCGGGCCGGGTTGTACTTCGACGTCAGCAGCCGGTGGCGCGGATCGATCGGCACCGCGCACGGCGCGCCCAGGTACACGTCGCCCAGCCCCATGATCAGGTAGCTCGCGTCGAACACGATGCGCCGCACGTCCTCGCGGCTGGCCAGCCCGTTGATCCGCTGGATGAAATCCACATTGTTCGGCAGCCACGGCGCGCTGGCGCGCACCGTTTCCTGATAGCGCTGCACCGCGCCCAGCGTCGCCGAATCCTCGAACGCCATCGGCAGGTACACCACCCGCGTCGGCACCTGCAGCGTCGCCACGTCGGCCAGGCCGGCCTCGATCTCCAGCAGCCGCGCAATCAGCGCGTCCTGCCGGATCACCCGACTCTCGTAGCGGATCTGCAGCGAGCGCACCCCCGGCGACAGTTCTTCCACGCCATCGATCGGCCGGGCCGCCAGCGCTTCCATCAGCAGGTGGATGCGCATGCGCAGCGCCAGGTCCAGCACGTTGTCGCCGTACTCCAGCAGCAGATAGCCATCCCCCGCCTGGCGGTACGACACCGATGGCCGCGTCCCCTCGGCCGGCAAGGCCGCCACGATGGTCTCGGATGCCGTCTGCGGCACGGCAACAGGCGTCGTGGCCTGCGGCGTCACCACGCCCAGCGTCTCTACGCTCTGGTCCTGCGCCGCTTCCCGCGCCACCGCGTCGGCGTAATCGATGCGCACGAAGCGGATGCGGTCGCCCGGCTTGACCTGCCCCACCTTCCACAGTTCGGCGCGCGCGATCGTGGCGGGGCAGACGAAGCCGCCCAGGCTGGGGCCGTCGCGCGTCAGGATCACGGGGCTGTCGCCCGTGAAGTTGATGCTGCCGATGGCGTATTCGCAATCGTGGATGTTGGACGGATGCAGGCCGGCCTCGCCGCCGTTCTCGCGCGCCCAGGTCGGCCTGGGGCCCGTCAGGCGCACGCCCAGCCGGTTCGAGTTGTAGTGCACTTCCCAATCGGCGGCGAAGAAGGCCTCGATGGCTTCGGGCCGGAAGAAATCCGGCGCGCCATGCGGACCATAAAGCACCCCGATTTCCCAAGTGTTGCCATAGACCGGAATCAACTCCGGCGCCGCCGCCTGCGGCGCGGCCAGGGGCGGCGTGGCGTTCGCCGCCGGCAGCCCGGGTTGTACCACCGGCAGCATGTCGCCCACCCGCAGCGTGCGGCCGGCGTGGCCGCCGAACTGGCCCAGCGCAAAGGTCGAGCGGCTGCCCAGGTATACCGGCACGTCCAGCCCGTTGCGCACCGCCAGATAGCTGCGGCAGCCGGACAGTGCCCGCCCCGTCGCCAGCACCTGGCCCGAGCGCACCGTCACCGGCTGCCACATCGGCACCGGCTCGCCGTCCAGCGTGGCGGCGCACTCGGCGCCGGTCAACGCGATCAGGGCGTCGCCATGGAAGCGCAGCGTCGGGCCGACCAGCGTGGCCTCGATGCCGGCCGCATCCGGCGCATTGCCCACGATGCGGTTGGCCAGGCGGAACGCGTAGTCGTCCATCGGGCCCGACGGCGGCACGCCGATGTTCCAGTAGCCGGTACGGCCCGGATAGTCCTGCACGCTGGTGTAGGTGCCGGCTTCCAGCACTTCGATGGCGGCCGGCCGGTAGGCAAAGCTGTCCAGGAAACGGGTCGACAATTGCGCCGCGCGGAAACGCGCATCCGCCACGATCTGGCGCAGGTAATCCAGATTGGTCGCGATGCCATGCAGGCGCGTATGGGCCAGCGCGTCGGCCAGCTTGTCCAGCGCCGCTTCGCGCGTATCGGCATGCACGATCAGCTTGGCCAGCATCGGGTCGTAGAACGCCGGCACCTCGGTGCCGGTGGCCACCCAGCCGTCCAGCCGCACGCCGTCCGGGAAATACACGTCCGTCAACACGCCGGGCGACGGCTGGAACCCGCGCAGCGGGTCTTCGGCGTACAGGCGCACCTCGATGGCCGCCCCCTGCGGGGCCCGCGTCATGGCGTCGAAATCCAGCGGCTCGCCCGCCGCCACGCGCAGCATGCATTCCACCAGGTCCAGCCCGGTCACCGCCTCGGTCACCGGGTGCTCGACCTGCAGGCGCGTATTGACCTCCAGGAAATAGAAGCTGTCGCGCGCCGGGTCGTAGATGAATTCCACCGTGCCGGCAGACCGGTACGCCACCGACTCGCCCAGTTTCACCGCCGCATCCAGCAGCGCCGCACGGGTCGCGGCCGGCAACAGCGGCGCGGGGGTTTCCTCGATCACTTTCTGGTTGCGCCGCTGCACCGAGCAGTCGCGTTCGCCCAGCGCCACGACGCGGCCCGCGCCGTCGCCGAAGATCTGCACTTCAACGTGGCGCGCATTGTCCACATAGCGCTCGATGAACGCCCCGCCGTCGCGAAAGAAGTGTTCGCCCATGCGCTGCACGCTGTCGAACGCCACCGTCAGTTCAGCCTCGTTCTCGCAGCGCGACAGCCCGATGCCGCCGCCGCCCGCGGTGCTCTTGAGCATCACCGGGTAGCCGATGCGCTCGGCCTGCGACAGCGCTTCGCCCAGGCTGGCCAGCAGGCCCGTGCCCGGCGTCATCGGCACGCCGGCTTCGGCCGCCAGTTCGCGCGAGCGGTGCTTCAGGCCGAACTCGCGGATCTGCAGCGGCGTGGGGCCCACGAATGCAATGCCTGCCGCTTCGCAGGCCTCGGCGAATTCGGCGCTTTCCGACAGGAAACCGTAGCCGGGGTAGATGGCCTGCGCGCCGTGCGCAAGGGCCGCGTCCAGCAGCAGGTCCATGCGCAGGTAGCTGTCGGCGGCTTTCTCGCCGCCCAGCGCCACGGCCACGTCGGCTTCCTTGACGTGCGCCGCGTTGCGGTCGGGATCGGAATACACGGCAACGCTGCGGATGCCCAGGCGTTTCAGGGTACGAATGGCGCGGACGGCGATTTCTCCGCGGTTGGCGATCAGGACGGTATCGAACACGGGGCGGCTCCCAGGGGCGGTCTTGGATTAACGGGGGGTGGCGTTCAGGCTGGCGAGATACGCGCGCCAGCCGCCGAAGTCGGTGATGTCGCGAGCGCCGGCCAGGCCGCGCGGCTCGCAGATGAAGCCCTTGACCAGGCGGCCGTCATGCAGCTCCAGCGTGCCGATGCCCAGCGGCGCGGGAATCTCGGCCACGAAGGCGCCAAAGGCGGCCACGGGGATGTCCCACAGCTCGACCTCGATCGGCGCGCCGCTGTCGGACTTCACCAATCCGGGCTTGGGTGGCGTGGTGTTGGCCAGCGCATACAGCCGGTAATCGGCGGCGGTGCGGGTCTTTTCCACCAGCACGGCGCGGCGGGACGTCAATTGATGGTTCAGCGGCATGCCCGTGAGGTGGGCGCCCACCACGGCCACGCGCAAGGTGTTCGGGTCCGCCGGCTGGGGCGCCAGCGTCGGCAAGGGCCGGCCCGTGGCGCCCAGCGGCAGCCCGCGCTGGGCCTGCCATTGGCGGCCGAACTGCGCCAGCGCGCGGTCCTGCCAGGCCAGGCCAATCACGGTGATGCCCGCCGGCAGGCCATCGGCGCGCATGCCCGCCGGCAGCGCCAGCGCCGACAGGTCGGCCAGGTTGGCAAAGTTGGTGTACACGCCCAGCTGCGAATTGAGGCGGACCGGGTCGGCCTGCAACTGCGCAATGGTGTAGATGGACGGCGACGTCGGCACCACCAATGCGTCGAAGCCCTGCAGCGACAGCTGGATCTGGCGCGTCAGTTCGGCGCGGCGGTATTCGGCCTTGAAGGCATCCAGCGCGCTGTAGTTCGCCGCGCCTTCGACGATGCCGCGCACCACCGGGTGGATCGCGGCGGGGTGCTCTTGCCACAGGGACTCGACCGCGGCGAAGCGTTCGGCCACCCACGGGCCCTGGTACAGCAGCGCGGCCAGTTCGGCGTAGGGCGCGAAGTCGATGGTCTCGACCTGCGCGCCGCTTGCCTTCAAGGCTTGCAGCGCAGCCTCGAAGGCCTCGGCCGCTTGCGCATCGCCGAAGAACTCCAGGCGGTCGGGAATGGCCAGGCGCGGCACCTTCGGCCACGGCGCGGCGGCGCCCGCCGGCTGCGCCCGCGAATAGGCATCATGTTCGTCGTAGCCGCCCGCGATGCCGGCCACCTGTTCGGCGTCGTCCACCGTCAGCGCGAAGATCGACACGCAATCCTGCGTGCGGCAGGCGGGCACCACGCCCGCCGTGCTCAGCCAGCCCTTGGTGGGCTTGAGACCGACGATATTGTTGAAACCCGCGGGCACGCGCCCGGACCCGGCCGTGTCGGTGCCCAGCGAAAACGCCACCAGGCCGCGCGCCACCACCGAGGCCGAGCCCGAGCTGGAGCCGCCGCTGATGTAGTCAGGATTGAAAGCGTTGGCCACCGCGCCGTGCGGCGAGCGGGTGCCGACCAGGCCCGTGGCGAACTGGTCCAGGTTGGTCTTGCCCACCAGAATCGCGCCGGCCGCGCGCAGGCGCCGCACCACCGTCGCGTCTTCGTCAGGCGTGTAGGCGAATTCGGGGCAGGCCGCCGTGGTGGGCCAGCCGGCCGCATCGATGTTGTCCTTGATGGCGAACGGCACGCCATACAGCGGCAGCCGCGTCACGTCGCCGCCCGCCGCCGCAAGCAGCAGGCGCAGGTCGTCAAGCTGGCGCGCCAACACGGCGGGGCTGACCCGCGTGATCCAGGTGTTGTCGGCGGGCGTGGCCGGCGTCTCGGCCAGCGGCGTCAACAGCGCGTCCGGGGTGGCCCCGCCCTCGCGATAGGCAGACAGCCATTGCGCGATCGTCCAACCGGTCGTGGGGCCCTGCGGCGTTGCTACGGCATTCATGCTGGAATCCTTTCTTGTATACAAGTACGGATACCCAAGCAATACGCGTGCCATGTTGGCCGCGCGCCGCGCACTTCCCTCTGGCGCCCGGCATTGCCCACCGGGATGCCTCGAACCCCCCGCCACGCGGCGCCTGGCGTGCGCACCCGCAACGGGCAAGCCGCGCACCGATCTTGTGCATGCGGCACCAGATTGGTCCGCACGCGCAGCCGCCGTCGACCGCCACGGCGTCATCGAAAACCCTTCCCCTTACTACAGCACCGCCGCCTGGCAGATCGGTTGGCACGGCTTTTGCTTTGAAGTCCTGGTCACGCCCATGCCGCCGGCGCCGCCGGCTTCTTCCTCCTCAGGAGTCACCATGAAACGCAGACTAGTCCTTAAGCAACTGACCGCCATGAGCCTGTTGGCCCTGTCCGGTTGGATGCCGCAGCTGTACGCCGCCGAAGACACCATCAAGGTCGGCATCCTGCATTCGCTGTCGGGCACCATGGCCATCTCGGAAACGTCGCTCAAGGACGTGGCCCTGATGACCATCGATGAAATCAACGCCAATGGCGGCGTGATGGGCAAGAAGCTGGAAGCCGTGGTGGTCGACCCCGCGTCGAACTGGCCGCTGTTCGCCGAGAAGTCGCGCCAGCTGCTGGCGCAGGACAAGGTGGCGGCGGTGTTCGGCTGCTGGACCTCGGTGTCGCGTAAATCGGTGCTGCCGGTGTTCAAGGAACTGAACGGCCTGTTGTTCTATCCGGTGCAATACGAAGGCGAAGAGCTGGAAAAGAACGTGTTCTACACCGGCGCCGCGCCCAACCAGCAGGCCATCCCGGCGGTGGAATACCTGATGAGCGAAGACGGCGGCGGCGCCAAGCGCTTCGTGCTGCTGGGCACCGACTACGTCTACCCGCGCACCACCAACAAGATCCTGCGCGCCTTCCTGCATTCCAAGGGCATCAAAGACAGCGACATCGACGAGGTCTACACCCCGTTCGGCCATTCCGACTACCAGACCATCGTGGCCAACATCAAGAAGTTCGCCGCGGGCGGCAAGACCGCCGTCATCTCCACCATCAACGGCGATTCGAACGTGCCGTTCTACAAGGAACTGGGCAACGCCGGCCTGAAGGCCACCGACGTGCCGGTGGTGGCGTTCTCGGTGGGTGAGGAAGAACTGCGTGGCGTGGACACCAAGCCCCTGGTGGGCCACCTGGCCGCCTGGAACTACTTCGAATCGATCAAGAACCCGGTCAACGAAGCCTTCATCAAGAAGTGGCAGGCCTACGCCAAGGCCAAGAACCTGCCCAACGCCAACACGGTCGTCACCAACGACCCGATGGAAGCGACCTACATCGGCATCTACATGTGGAAGCAGGCCGTCGAGCAGGCCAAGACCACCGACGTCGACAAGGTGATCGCGGCCATGGGCGGCCAGACGTTCAATTCGCCCAGCGGCTTCAAGATCGAAATGGACAAGACCAACCACCACCTGCACAAGCCGGTCTACATCGGCGAGATCAAGGCGGACGGTCAATTCAACGTGGTGTGGAAGAGCAAGGGCCCGATCCGCGCGCAACCCTGGAGCCCGTACATCCCGGGCAACGAAAGCAAGCAAGGCCTTTAAACCGGAACCGGACACGCAGCCATGCTGAATGCGGCTATCGCGAAATTCCTGCGTCATTTCCTGCTTGCATGGCTGCTGGCCGCGCCGGCGCTGTCCGCTCACGCGGCGGCGCCCGGCGTGGATCCGGCGCTGCTGGCCCCCCTGGCCGGCGACGACACCGACGCCAAGTTGCAGGCGATTGCCGCCCTGGGGCAGTTGCCCGACCCGGGCGCGGCCGCCGTGCTGCAAGCGCTGGGCAGCGACCAGCTGTATGCGCTGCCCGATGGCCGCGTGCTGATCGGCGGCGGCAAAGGCCCGGCCACCGATGCGGCGACCGGAGCGACGACCGAGCTGCCTGCGGGCGCCGCCACCATCGGCATCAACAACCGGCTGCGCCGCGCCATCGAGGCGGCGCTGGCCGGATCCCGACTGTTTTCCGACAACCCGCAGGAACGGCTGGCCGCGGCCCGCCGCCTGCAACAGACCGGCGACCCGGCCCGCCTGCCGCTGGTGGAAAAGGCCCTGGCCGCCGAAAAGAACGAAGCCGTGCGCGGCGCACTGGAAATCGCGCAAGCCAATCTTGAACTCAAGAGCGCCGACCCCGCTGTGCGGCGTCACGCGGTCGACCTGCTGGGCCGCACCGACAGCGCGGCCTTTCGCCCCACGCTGGCCGCGCTGACACAGCAGCAGGACGGCGTCTACACCGAACCCGATGCCAGCGTACGCGAGGCCGCGGCCAATGCGATCAAGCGCATCGACCGGCACCTGGCCACCATCGAATGGGCCGGCAACCTCTTTTACGGCCTCAGCCTGGGCAGCGTGCTGCTGCTGGCGGCGCTGGGCCTGGCCATCACCTTCGGGCTGATGGGCGTCATCAACATGGCGCACGGCGAACTGCTGATGATCGGCGCCTACGTCACCTACCTGGTGCAGACGGCGTTTCGCGCCTGGCTGCCGGGCTGGCTGGACTGGTACGTGGCCGCGGCGCTGCCGCTGGCCTTCCTGATCACCGCGCTGGTGGGCATGGCGCTGGAACGCACCGTGATCCGCTGGCTGTATGGCCGGCCGCTGGAAACCCTGCTGGCCACCTGGGGTATCAGCCTGATGCTGATGCAAGGCGTGCGCACGCTGTTCGGCGCGCAGAACGTGGAAGTGGGCAACCCCAGCTGGATGTCCGGCGGCATCACCGTGCTGGGCGGGCTGGTGCTGACCTACAACCGACTGGTCATCATCGGCTTTGCGCTGTTCGTGGTGTTCCTGGTGTGGGCGCTCTTGAACCACACCCGGCTGGGCCTGTTCGTGCGCGCCATCACGCAGAACCGTCGCATGGCCGATTGCGTGGGCGTGCCCACCGGCCGCGTCGACATGCTGGCGTTCGGCCTGGGGTCCGGCATCGCCGGGCTGGCGGGCGTGGCGCTGTCGCAGCTGGGCAACGTGGGCCCGGACCTGGGCCGCGGCTACATCGTCGATTCCTTCATGGTGGTGGTGCTGGGCGGCGTGGGCCAGCTGGCCGGCACCGTCATCGCGGCGCTGGGCCTGGGCGGCGTGAACAAATTCCTGGAGCCTTACGCGGGAGCGGTCATGGCCAAGATCACCATCCTGGTGCTCATCGTGCTTTTCGTACAGAAGCGGCCGCAAGGCCTGTTCGCCCCGCGCGGCCGGAGCGTCGAATGAAACAGACCGCCCTGACCGACCTGACCTTGCAGGCGCGTCGTCCGCTGTACAGCGGCCGCGCCTGGATCGCCCTGGCCGCCGCCACGCTGGTGCTGGCGCTGCTGCCGCTCTTGAACCTGGTCTTTCCCGCCGGCCATCCGCTGCACGTCTCGGCCTATGCCGTGGCCCTCCTGGGCAAGTTCATGTGCTATGCCATGGCCGCCCTGGCGCTGGACCTGGTGTGGGGCTACGCCGGCATCCTGTCGCTGGGCCACGGCCTGTTCTTCGCGCTGGGCGGCTATGCCCACGGCATGTACCTGATGCGCGCCATCGGCAGCGACGGCGTCTACCAGAGCCGCCTGCCGGACTTCATGGTGTTCCTGGACTGGAAGGACTACCCCTGGTACTGGGCCTTCACCGATCACTTCGGCTACGCCATGCTGCTGGTGGTGCTGGTGCCGGGCGTGCTGGCCTTCGTGTTCGGCTACTTCGCGTTCCGCTCGCGCATCAAGGGCGTGTACTTCTCGATCATCACGCAGGCGCTGACGTTTGCGGCCATGCTGCTGTTCTTTCGCAACGACACGGGCTTTGGCGGCAACAACGGCTTTACCGACTTCAAGCGCATCCTGGGTTTCGACATCACGGCGCCCGGCACCCGCGCGGCGCTGTACTGGATCACGCTGGCGGCGCTGGCCGCGGCCCTGGTGCTGGCGCGCGCCGTGACGCAGTCCAAGCTGGGCCGCGTGCTGACCGCGGTGCGCGATGCCGAAAGCCGGCTGCGCTTCATCGGCTACGACCCGCTGGGCTTCAAGCTGTTCGTGTGGACGCTGTCGGCCGTGCTGTGCGGCATCGCAGGCGCCTTGTACGTGCCGCAGGTCGGCATCATCAACCCCAGCGAAATGTCCACCGAGAACTCGATCGAAATGGTGATCTGGGTCGCCACCGGCGGACGCGGCACGCTGATCGGCCCCATCCTCGGCGCGGGCGTGGTCAACGGCCTGAAGACCTGGTTCACCAGCGTGCTGCCCGAATTCTGGCTGTACGCGCTGGGCCTGATCTTCGTCCTGGTGACCCTGTTCCTGCCCACCGGCATCGTCGGCCTGGCGCGCCGCCTGGCCACCCGCTACCAGGAGCGACGCGCATGACCAGCACGCATTCCGAAACCGCCATGCTGGACGGCGGCCCCAGCGGCGACGCCGGCTACGGCCGCGTCAGCCCCAAGGGCCTGGACACCAGCCACGGCGCCATCCTGTACCTGGAAGGCATCACCGTCAGCTTCGACGGCTTCAAGGCGCTCAATGACCTGACGCTGGACATCGGCGTGGGCGAGCTGCGCTGCATCATCGGTCCCAACGGCGCAGGCAAGACCACCATGATGGACGTCATCACCGGCAAGACCCGCCCCACCGCCGGCACCGCCTTTTTCGGCCAGAGCATCGACCTGACCCAGCTGACCGAAGCGCAGATCGCCCACGCCGGCATCGGCCGCAAGTTCCAGCGGCCCACGGTGTTCGAACAGCACAGCGTGTTCGAGAACCTGGAACTGGCGATGAAGACCGACAAGCGCGTGCGGCCCACGCTGTTCTCGCGCCTGACCGGGGCGCAGGCCGACAGGATCGGCGAGACGCTGGACCTGATCCGCCTGCGGCCCGAGGCCTTCCGGCCCGCCGGCCTGCTGTCGCATGGCCAGAAGCAATGGCTGGAGATCGGCATGTTGCTGATGCAGGAACCGCAGTTGCTGCTGCTGGACGAACCGGTGGCCGGCATGACCGATGCCGAAACCGAACGCACCGGCGAACTGCTCAACGAGCTGCGCGGCCGCCATTCGCTGATGGTGGTCGAACACGACATGGACTTCGTCAACCAGATCGCCGGCGACGGCAAGGTGACGGTGCTGCACGAAGGCTCGGTGCTGGCCGAAGGGCCCATGGCGAAAGTGCAGGCCGACCCGCGCGTGATCGAAGTCTATCTGGGGCGCTGATATGTTGAACGTAACCACCATCGACCAGTACTACGGCGGCAGCCACACCTTGCGCGGCGTCTCGCTGGCGGTGAACCAGGGTGAATGCCTGGCGCTGCTGGGGCGCAACGGCGTGGGCAAGACCACGCTGCTCAAGTGCGTGATGGGCGTGCTGCCCGTGGCCCGTGGCGCCATCGCCTTCGACGGCGCCGACATCACCCGGCTGGCGCCGCACCAGCGCGCCGCCCGCGGCATGGCCTACGTGCCGCAAGGGCGCGACATCTTCGCCCGGCTCACCGTCGAAGAGAACATCCTGATGGGCATGGCCACCAAGCCCGCCGCGCGCGCGCGGCGCATCAAGGAAGAAGTATTCGAGCTGTTTCCGGTGCTGAAAAGCATGCTGGCGCGACGCGGCGGCGACCTGTCGGGCGGGCAGCAGCAGCAGCTGGCGATCGCCCGCGCACTGGTGGCCGAACCCAAGCTCATCATCCTGGACGAACCCACCGAAGGCATCCAGCCGTCGATCATCAAGGACATCGCCCGGGTGATCCACATGCTGCGCCAGCGCGGCGACATCGCCATCCTGCTGTGCGAACAGTATTTCGATTTTGCCCGCGAGCTGGCCGACCGCTTCGTGGTGCTGTCGCGCGGCGAAGTGGTGGCCAGCGGCGACCGGGCGGCCATCGACGGCGAGGACGTGCGGCGCCACCTTTCCGTCTGAGGCGCCTTTTAGTGCCAACGGAGCCTGGATATAATGCGCCGTTATGCACCTTGCCCACTTCCTGAACCGCGGCTACGCCTGGATCGCCCTTGTCGCGATCCTGTGGGCGTCCCTGGTTCCGTCGTTGGCGCACGGCAGCCATGCCGCGGGCGGCGCCAGCCGCCAGGTCACCGTCGACTACTGCGCCCCTGAAGGCAAGTCGTCGCTGACCATCGACGTGCAGGGCGACGACACCCCCGCCGACCACGCGGCGCACCACGGCGACAGCACCCACTGCCCGTTCTGCCGCAACCCCCAGGCCGACATCGGCATCCTGCCCGCGCCGCTGCTCGTCCTGCGGGCCCCGCCCGGCCGGGTCAGCTATCCGGCGCTGTTCTACCGCGCCTCGCATCCCCTCTACGCCTGGAGCGCGGCCCAGCCGCGCGCCCCGCCCGCCGCTTGAGTCCGCGCGCAGGCGGCCCGCCCGGTTCTCGGGCAGCCGCCGCGCCGCATTGCGCTTGAGCCCCCCGCCGGCCGTTTTCGCGCGCCGGCGGCATTCCGGCATCATCGCCCGCCCCCGACGCCGCCTTCGTGCACGGCGCGGCCCGCGGGCGCGCAAGCCGGCCCGTGCCGGCCTGGACCATGAAAAAAACCTACGCAGCCTCTTTGCTGGCAGGCGCCTGCGCGGCCAACCCCGCCCTGGCGCTGACCACCGACCCCGCCATCGAAACGCTGGCCGCCACCGTGGTGGAAGGCGACGATGCCGATGGCAAGCCCAACGGCCCGCTGGACCTGAACCGCATCGACGGCACCGGCAGCCGCCTGGGCCTGACCCTGCGCGAAACGCCCGCATCCGTCACCGTCATCAACCGCGCCCAGATCGAGGCGCGCGGCTCGCAGAACACCCAGGAAATCGCCCGCGGCATCCCCGGCGTGGACAACGCCTCGCCCCCGGGATCGGCCGGCTCGGTCAGCTACCGGGGTTTCAGCGGCGGCCAGGTGTCGCAGCTGTTCAACGGCATCTCGGTGCAATACGACTCGGCCGCGGCGCGGCCGGTGGACAGCTGGATCTACGACCGGGTCGAGGCCATCGGCGGCCCGTCGACCTTTCTGTTCGGCGCGGGCGCGGTCGGCGGCGCCATCAACTACGTCACCAAGCTGGCCCAGCGCGACACCTTCTACGAAGGCCAGCTGCGGTGGGGTTCCTACGACACGCGCCAGGTGTCGGCCGGCATCAACCAGCAACTGGCCGGCTCGCCAGGCGGGCGCGGCCATTACCTGCGCATCGACGCCAACCACACCGCCAGCCGCGGCTGGGTCGACAGCAACCCCTCGAACGCCACGCAGGTCGCGGCCTCGGTGCTGTCGGACCTGGGCGACGACGTCACGCAGACCTGGGCCTTCGAATACCAGCGCGAGCGGGTCGAGCGGCCCTACTGGGGCACGCCGCTGACGGTGGGCGCGGACGGCAAGGTCACGGGCGAAGGCCACATCCGCGGCGGCACGCGGTTCAAGAACTACAACGTCGACGATGGCCTGTACGAGCAATCGGTGCTGTGGGCCCGCTCGCTGACCGAATGGCGCGCGGCGCCCGGCGTGACGTTCAAGAACACGCTCTACTACTACCGCGCCGAGCGCGATTTCCGCAACCTCGAAACCTACCGCTACAACGCCGCCAACAGCCGCGTGCTGCGGTCCGGCGCGCTGCTGCAGCGACACGAGCAAAGCCTGGTCGGCAACCGGGTCGAAGGCCTGGTCGAGACCACGCTGGCCGGCCTGCCCAGCAGCTGGTCGTTCGGCGCCGACCTCAGCGTGAACAAGCAGACGCGCTACCCCACCAGCCTGCCCGCCACCGTCGACGCGGTAGACCCCTACGATTTTTCGCCGGGCTATTTCTACGACATTCCCGGCATGACGCGCGGCCACAATCCGGACCGCGACAACCGCATCCGCACCCTGGCCTTCACGTTGGAAAACCGCACCGAGGTGCTGCCGGGCGTAGCCATCGTGTCGGCATTGCGCCACGACTTCATCGACCTGGACCTGACGAATCGCCGCGCCGTCTCAAACGCGTCGCCCGCCTCCGCCTCGCGCGACTATTCGCCCACCACCGGCCGCCTGGCCGTCAACTGGGCGGTGACGTCGCAGGCCTCGTTGTATGCGCAGTACGCCACCGCCGCCGATCCCCCGTCCGGCATCATGGCCACCGCCAGCTTTGCCGACGTGCTGAACAACGACAAGCTCACCACCGGCACGCAGAAGGAAGTGGGCGGCAAGTTCGAATTCTGGGACGGCCGCGGGTCGGCCACCATCGCGGCCTACGAGATCACGCGCAAGAACATCTCGGCGCCTGATCCGAACAACCCGGCGGTCAGCGTGCCGGTGGGCCAGCAGTCGGCCCGCGGGCTGGAACTGGCCGGCGGCCTGCGCCTGACGCGCACGCTGTCGCTGCAGGGCAACATGGCCTTCGTCAACCCCAAGTACGACGATTTCTCGCAGACGGTCAACGGCGTGGCCGTATCGCGCAACGGCAACGTCCCCACCAACACGCCGCGCCGCGTGGCCAACCTGTGGCTGGACTACGCCTTCCTGCCCGACTGGAACGCCAGCGTCGCGGCGCGCTACGTGGGCCGCGCCTATGCCGATGCCGCCAACACCGTGTGGGCGCCGTCCTACACGATCTTCGACGCCGCCGTGTCGCACCGCATCGACCGCCACTTCACCGTCACCGGCCGCGTGCGCAACCTGACCGACAAGGTGTACGCGGCCAACGTCACCGGCACCCCCATGTATTACCTGGGCGCGCCGCGTACGTTGGAACTGTCCGTGCAAGCCCGCTTCTGAGGCCGCCATGACCGCCATCCATCCCGCCCGTCCCCGGCCCGCGCCACCCGCCTGGTCCACCCGCGCCAAGCGCTGGCTGTACCTGATCCACCGCTGGGCCGGCATCGTGCTGTGCCTGTTCTTTGCCATGTGGTTCGTGTCGGGCGTGGTGATGATGTATGTGGGCTATCCCAAGCTCACGCCGCACGAGCGCATGACGCACCTGGCCCCGCTGGACCCGGCGCAAGTCACCGCCACGCCCGCCCAGGCGCTGGCGGCGGCGGGCGCCCGGGACGCCCCCGGCCTGAGCCTGGCCGCCCTGCGCGGCGGCGCGCCGGTGTACCTGGTGCCGGCGGGCCGCGGCCAGGCGCCCAAGGTGGTGGACGGCGCCAGCGGCGCCTTGCTGCCGCGCGCCGACGCCCAGGTCGCCACCGCCAGCGCCGCGGCCTGGTTCGGCGGCGACTACGCCGCGCACTACCAGGGCGAGGTCGAGGAAGACGTCTACACCCATTCCGGCGCGCTGGACCCGCATCGCCCGCTGCATCGCATCGACCTGGACGACCCCGACCACACCCGCCTGTACGTGTCGTCGGCCACCGGCGAAGTGGTGCTGGACGCCACCCGCAGCGAACGGCTGTGGAACTACGTCGGCGCCTGGATCCATTGGCTGTACCCGTTTCGCGGCAATGTGTTCGACCCCTGGTGGCACGACATCGTGGTGTGGCTGTCGGTCATCGGCGTGGCCGTGGCCGTCACCGGCACGGTGGTCGGCATCCTGCGCTGGCGCTTTTCGCGGCCCTACGCCAGCGGCAGCCGTTCGCCCTACCGCGACACCATGATGCGCTGGCACCACCTGAGCGGCCTGCTGTTCGCCGTCATCACCATCACGTGGATCTTCAGCGGGCTGATGTCGATGAACCCGTGGAAGGTGTTCACCAGCGACGCGGCGCCGCTGGCGTTGCATGCGTATGCGGGCAGTCCGCCCGCCGCAACGCCGCCCGCCCGAGCGGCCGGTGCCCGCGCGGCAGTCGGCGCACCGGCCGCCATGGCTTCGGCCGACGCACCGCAAGCCTCGCCCGCCACGCTGATCCGCGCCCTGCCCGCCGCCCCGCGCGAACTGCGCTGGAGCCGGGTGGACGGCCAGGACCTGGTGCTGGCCCGCAGCGGCCCGGGCGCCCCCACACTGCTGTCCGCCGCCGATGCCCGCCCCGTCGCGCTCGACCCCGCGGCCCTGCGCGCGGCCGCCGCCCGCCTGGTGCCCGGCGCCATGCTCACCAACGTGCAGGTGCTGGACCGCTACGACTTCTACTACTACGCCCGCGACGAGCACGCCATGCTCGGCCACATCGAAAAGCCCCTGCCCGCCTGGCGCCTGGTGTTCGACAACCCGCAGGCCACCTGGGTCTACCTGGACCCGCGCACCGGCCAGATCCTGGGCAAGCAGGACCGCGGCAATCGCGCCAGCCGCTGGCTGTTCGCCTTCATGCATAGCTGGGACTGGACGGGCCTGCTGGCGAACCGGCCGCTGTGGGACATCGTGCTGGTGTTCCTGTCGCTGGGCGGCGCGGCGCTGAGCCTGACGGGCGTGGTGATCGGCTGGCGCCGGCTGGGGCGCAAGCTGCGCGCATGAAAGCATGGGCCTGAAAACACGGGCCTGAAGGGGCGCACCTGAATGTACGCACCTGAAAGCCGCGCGAGAATGCACTATGCTCATCGCCTTGCCCCCGGGGCCTGCCGCCAGGCCCCGCTGATTCCCTTATTTGTGGAGCCCGCCATGTCCGACGTCACCATCTACCACAACCCCAAGTGCGGCACCTCGCGCAACACCCTGGCCATGATCCGCAACGCCGGCATCGAACCCGACGTGGTGCTGTACCTGGAAACCCCGCCGTCCCGCGCCACCCTGAAGGCGTTGTTCAAGCGCGCCGGCATCAGCGTGCGCGACGCCCTGCGCGAAAAAGGCACGCCCTACCTGGAACTGGGCCTGGACGATGTGTCCCTGCCCGAAGACGCCCTGCTGGACGCCATCGAACAGCATCCCATCCTGCTGAACCGCCCGTTCGTGTCGACCCCGCTGGGCGCCGCGCTGTGCCGGCCGTCGGAATTGGTGCTGGACATCCTGCCCGCGCCGCAACAAGGCGCCTTTACCAAGGAAGACGGCGAACAGGTCGTGAACGCCGACGGCAAACGCATCCAGAAGTAAATACGCGGGTTTCGGCGCATTTTGTAAGCGGACTGACGGGAAACCCCATTACCATCGCGGCTATTCGATTATTACGCCGCGATGACGTGTCATGGATTTTCTTGAACCCCTGAATCAGTCCCTTTTTCTGCTGGTCAACGCCGACCCGGCCACCCCGATCTGGCGCATCCACGCCGCCCTGCTCATCGCCAACAAGCTGATCCTGCTGGTGCCGTGTACGTTGGCGGCCTTGTGGCTGTGGGGCGGCCAGGAACAACGCAGCCTGACCTTGAAGATCCTGGCCAGCATCGGCGCCGGCCTGTGCATCAGCTACCTGTTCGGCGCCCTGTGGCCGCATCCCCGGCCCTTCACCATCGGCCTGGGTCACGCCTTCTTCCACCACAAGGCCACGTCCTCGTTCCCCAGCAACCACACCATCATCATCGCCACGATGGCGTTCGCGCTGATCTTCGACCGGCGCTGGGCCGGCTGGGGCTGGGTCACCCTGCTTTTGGCCGCCCTCGTCGGCACCTCGCGCGTCTACCTGGGCGTGCACTTCCCGCTGGATATCGCCGGCGGCCTGGTGCTGGCGCCCGTCGCCGCGGGCCTGGCGGTGCCGGTGTGGAACCGCGTGGGCGCGCCGCTGACCGGGCTGCTGCAAACCATCTACCGCAAAGTGCTGGCGGTGCCGATTGCGCGCGGCTGGATTCGGGCCTGACGCCTTCAGGCCGCCCGCGCCAGCGATTCAGCCGGCCGGGCCGCACGCCAACGCCCTTCGTGTTCGAGCAGCCAGCGCTTGCGATGCAAGCCGCCGCCATAGCCCGTCAGTGACGCATCCGCGCCGATCACCCGGTGGCAGGGCACCACGATGCCCACCGGATTGGCGCCGTTGGCCATCCCCACTGCCCGCACCGCCGACGCTCGGTCGATGCGGGTCGCCAATATCCCGTAACTGACCGTATCGCCCGGCGCGATGTCGCGTAGCGCCTGCCACACCTGCCGCTGAAAATCGGTGCCGCCCAGTGCCACCGCCAGGTCATCGATCGCGTCGACCTGACCGTCGAAATACGCCTGCAACCGCCCGCTCGCCTGCGACGGCTGCGCCGCATCGCGCACCTGCACCGCCCCCTTGCCGTACTGGCGCCGCAGCAGCGCGTGCATGCGCGGCTCGTAATCCTCCCAATCCACCGCCCGCAGGCGCTCTGCCTCATCGGTCAGCACCAGCATCGTGCCAATCGGGGTGGTCACCCGTTCAAGAATAAACGCCAGCGGGACGGCGGCGGCAACAAGGGGCCTGGACATGGCGTGACTCCTGGAAAACGTTCGGCTGGCATCCAATATAGGCCCGCCTGCCCCCCGGCGCTGGCGGTTTTCGGACACGACCCTCAATGTGACAACAATGTCCGAAAACCGCTAGATCGGCATCGCCTGCAGCGCTAGCATGAACCGCATGAACCTAGACCACGACGCCTGCTACAGCGCCATCCAGGTGCGCGACGCCCGTTACGACGGCCGTTTCTTCACCGCCGTCAAGACCACCGGCATCTACTGCCGCCCCGTTTGCCCGGCACGCACCCCGCTGTCGCGCAACGTCGTCTTCTACCCCACGGCCGCCGCCGCCCAGGAAGCCGGCTTTCACCCCTGCCTGCGCTGCCGCCCCGAAACCGCCCCCGCCAGCCCCGGCCAGGACCTGCCCGACAGCGTCGCCCGCGCCCTGGCCCAGATCGAGCTCGGCGCCCTGGACGACGCCGGCATCGACGCCCTGGCCGAACGCCTGGGCGTCGGCGAACGCCAGTTGCGGCGCCAGTTCCGCCAGCACCTTGGCGCCTCGCCCATTGCCGTCGCCCAGACCCGCCGCGTCCTGCTCGCCAAACAGCTCATCCACGAAACCCGCCTGCCCATGGCCGAAATCGCCTTCGCGGCCGGCTTTGGCAGCATCCGCCGCTTCAACGAAATCTTCCTCGACCTCTTCGGCCGCGCCCCCGGCGACCTGCGCCGCTCCAGCCGACCCGACGAGTCCGCCGGCCCCCAGGGCGAAATCAAACTGCTGCTGCGCTACCGCCCGCCCTACGACTGGCCCGCCATGCTCGCCTTCCTGCGCGCCCGCGCCATTCCCGGCATCGAACACGTCACCGACACCAGCTATGCCCGCAGCATCAGCCTGGACGGCAGCCAAGGCACCGTCCACGTCCAGCCCGGCCCCGGCCACGCCCTGCAGGCCACCGTGCGCTTTCCCCGCCTGCAATCCCTGCCCACCCTCATCGCCCGCCTGCGCCGTGTCTTCGATCTCGCCAGCGACCCCACCGCGCTAGCCGCCCAACTGGCCCACGACCCCATCATGGCCACCCTCACCGCCCGCCGCCCCGGCCTGCGCGTCCCCGGCGCCTGGGACGGCTTCGAACTCGCCCTGCGCGCCGTCCTGGGCCAACAGATCACCGTCACCGCCGCCATCAAACTCGCCGGCAAACTCGTCGCCGCCTACGGCCAACCCTTGACCCACCCCGACGCCGACCTCACCCACCTCTTCCCCACCCCCGCCGCCATCGCCCCTGCCGACCTCGCCCCCCTGGGCATGCCCCGCACCCGCGCCGCCACCCTCTCCGCCGTCGCCGCCGCCACCCAGGCAGACCCACACCTCTTCGCCCCCGCCAACACCCTGGAAACCGCCATCACCCGCCTACGCGCCATCCGCGGCATCGGCGAATGGACCGCCCAATACATCGCCCTGCGCCACCTGCGCGAACCCGACGCCTTCCCCGCGTCCGACATCGGCCTGATCCGCGCCCTGGAAAAACTGGAATCCCGCGAATGCACCCCCGCCCAACTCCTGGCCCGCGCAGAATCCTGGCGCCCCTGGCGCGCCTACGCCGCGCAACACTTGTGGGCTGAATACTGAAAGGATGTGGATAGGCACGGAGCACCCGCGCGTTGACGCGGCCAGAAAACCAGCCAGCCAGCTATCAAGAGAAACTTAAATGGCGCGCGCCACAGACCGACCGCCTAGCGCCGCAAACCGATACCAAGAACAGGCACCGAAAGGAAAACCACTCACCCCAAACGCGCAGCGAACATCGCTACGACGCAAGACACCGCGTATGCCAAAACCGGCTGCCCGCGCAGCCGGTTTTGGCGGGCAACGCAAACCTCGCCCCCGTCCCCCGGTCTAGCGGCCCCTCATTCCTCGAAACCCGTAGCCCCTCGGGGCGGCGGCTTGCGGAGCGGGCAACCTCGATGCGCCCGAGGGAATCTGAAGGGAAGGCCGAAGGCCTGGACGAAGATGACGAAGGGGACGTCCGGAGCGAAGGCTCCGGACCGCAATCGTGGGCGCCCGCTCCGCAAGCCGCCGCCCCGAGGGGCGACCTACGAAGAACAAAACGCCTAAAAAAAACTCAATCCCGAAAGTTCTCAAACTGCAAAGGCAGATCCACATCCGTCTTCTTGAGCAAGGCAATAGCAGTCTGAAGATCATCGCGCTTCTTGCCGCTGATCCTCAACTTATCCCCGTTGATCTGACTCTCGACCTTCAACTTCGCGTTTTTGATAGCCGCGATCAACTTCTTCGCCACAGGCTGCTCGATCCCCTGCTTGATCGTCACCTTCTGCCGAGCCCCGCCCAGATTCTCAAGCGGATCCGCCACATCCAGGCAGCGCACATCGATCCCGCGCGCAGACAACCGCCCCCGCAGGATATCCAGCATCTGCTTCAACTGAAACGCGCTCGACGCCACCTGCGTCACCACAAACCCTTCCAGCTCGAACTTGGCATCCGTGCCCTTGAAATCGAAGCGCGTCGCGAGTTCCCGGTTCGCCTGGTCGATGGCGTTGGTGAGCTCGTGTTTGTCGACTTCGGAAACGACGTCGAAAGTAGGCATGACAAAAAGTCCCGTCAGTAAATGAAAAAAATCCGGCTAACGCCGTCTGCCCCATTTTACCGGCCCCCGCCCCCGCGTCACGTCATCAGCACCAGCAGCCGCTCCGCCTGCAACGGATGCGCCATCACCTGCGCCTCGATCCCATACGCCAGGTAGAGATTTGCCGGCGTCAGCACCTCGGCCGGCGTGCCCAGCGCCACCGCGCGGCCGCCACTCAACAGCAACAGCCGGTCGCACCAGCGCGCCGCCAGATTCATATCGTGCAGAATCACCAGTACCCCCGTATTGCCCTCGTGCGCCAGTTGCGCCGCCCGCCGCATCAGGTCCGCCTGGTGCCTGGGGTCCAGACTGGCCGTCGGCTCGTCCAGCAGCAGATAGCGCACCTCGCCCGCCGCCCGCCCCGCGCTGCATTGCACCAGCACCCGCGCGAACTGCACCCGCTGCTGCTCCCCGCCCGACAGTTCCGGATAGCGGCGTCCGTCCAGGTGCCTCGCGTCCGCCCAGTCCAGCGCCTGCTGCGCCAACGCATCCACCTCGGCCGGCGACAGTTCGGGAAACGGATACGCCCCCATCGCCACCACCTCGCGCACCCCCAGGTCGAACGTCAGCCCCGGCTTTTGCGGCAGTACCGCGCGCTTGCGTGCCTGCTCGCGAGGCGGCATCGACGCCAACGCGCGGCCGTCCAGCGTCAGGCTGCCGCCTTCTGCGGCCAATTCTGCCGACAGCGCGCTCAACAACGTCGACTTGCCCGCGCCGTTGCTGCCCAGCAGGCCCACCACCTCGCCCGGACGGATGCTCAACGACACCTGGTCCAGAATACGCGTGCCGTGACGCGCCAGCGTCAGATTGTCAGCGGCCAGCATCAACCGTGCCTCCGGCCGCGCGCCAGCAGCCACAAGAAGAACGGCCCGCCCACCAAACCGGTCACCAGCCCGATCGGCAATTCGGCCGGCACCACCACGATGCGCGCCAGCCAGTCGGCCAGCACCATCACCAGCCCCCCACCCAGCAGGCAGGCCGGCAGCAACAAGCGGTGGTTGGCGCCCAGCGTCATGCGCACCAGGTGCGGCACCACCAGGCCCACGAACACGATCGTGCCGCTGGCCGCCACCAGCGGGCCGACGATCAGCGTACACGCCAGCACCAGCCGGGCCCGCGCCTGCTTCAGCGAATAGCCCAGGTGCTGGGCCTCGCGTTCGCCCAGCAGCAGCGCGTTCATCACGCGCCACTGGCGCATCAGCCACCACGACAGCACCAGTACCCACGGTGCCAGGAAAGCCAGCAGCTTCCAGCTGGCGCCGGCCAGGCTGCCCATGTTCCAGAAGGTCAGGTCGCGCAATTGCGCATCGGTGGCCATGAAGGTGAACAGCCCGATCAGGCTGAAGGCGATGGCCGTGATGGCCACGCCGGCCAGCAGCAAGCCCGCCACGCCCGGCACGCGCCGGCCCACCGCATAGGCCGACAGCGTGGCGACCAGGCTGCCGATGAAGGCGCCGGGCGCCGTGTACCAGAAGCCGCCATGCGTCAGCACAATGGCCGCCACCGCGCCCAGCGAGGCGCCCGCCGAAATGCCGATCAGCCCCGGCTCGGCCAGCGGATTGCGAAACAGCGCCTGCAACGCCGCGCCCGAAATCGCCAGGCCCGCGCCCATCACCACCGCCAGCAGCACGCGCGGCAGGCGAATATCGATCAGCACGTTGCGCCACAAGGCCTGCTCGGGCGTGGGCGTGCCCCCCAACAGCGACGGCAGCTCGCGCAGCGGAATCGCCACCGCGCCACTGGCGCTGGCCGCCAGCACCGCCGCCACCAGCACCCCGGCCAAGGCCGCCAGCGCCAGCGGCGGACTAGCGCGCCATGGCATGCGCGGCCTCTTGTTTGAGCTGGCTCAGGGCCAGCGGCAGCCGCGGGCCCAGGCCCAGGATCAGCAGATCATCCATCACGATGATGCGCTGTTTGGCCGCGGCCTGCGTAACGGCAATGCCCGGCAGGCGCGCAAAGCCCTCGAGGCCGCCGCTGGCCTGCAGCGATTCCCGGGTGACGATGATCAGGTCGGGCGCCAGCGCGCCGATGGACTCGGGCGACAGCGGCTTGTAGCCCTGCTGCCCGTCCAGCACATTGACCAGGCCGGCCAGATGCATGACCTCGGCCGCGGCCGTGCCGCGGCCGGCACCTTGCGGCGCACCGTTGCGGTTGATCAACAGCAGCGCCCGCGCGCGCGTCGCAGGCAAGGCCTGGGCCTGGTCCAGGTCGCGCGACACGTCGGCCACCATCTGCTCGCCCGCCGCGGCCACACCCAGCGCGTCCGCCACGGCGCGGATGCGCGCCTTCAATGAATCCACCGACGGCGCGTCCGGCACGCGCACCACGCGCACGCCGACCTCGCCCAGGCGCTTGAGCGCCTCGGGCGGGCCGGCCTGTTCCGACGCCAGCACCAGGTCGGGCTGCAAGGCCAGCACGCCTTCGACCGGCACCGCGCGGTAATAACCGACACGCGGCAGCCTGGTGGCGGCCTCCGGATACAGACTGGACTGGTCGTCGCCGACCAGCCTGTCGCCCTGGCCCAGGCCGTACACGATTTCCGTCACGCTGCCGCCCAGGGTCACCACCCGCGCAGGCGGCGCCGCCTGCGCGCACGCCACCAGCATCCAGCCCGCCACCACCGCCCACCATGTCTTCATTGCGTTTTCCTCAAGCGGCCAGCGGCACGCGGCACAGGCCCATCATCAATTCCCGCCAAGCCGGCAGTTCGGGCTTGCCCGGCTTGCGCTCGCCGAAGAACTGCGCGATCAGGTCGCCGGTGGACGCGTACAGTTCCAGCGAGGTCACCCAGCCGTCGGACGTGGGCTTGTTCACCACCCACGCCGATGCAATGGCGGTGGTGTCCAGGTGCAGGTTGAACGTCGGGTCCAGCACATTGAACCAGGGGCCCGTGCGGCGCAGTTGCTGCACCGGGCCGGTGTGGATCTGGATCATGCCGCGGTTGCCCACGAAGCACATGATCGGCAGGCCGCTTTGCGCGGCCGACTCCAGCATGCGCTCGACCGCGTCGGCCGGCACTGTCTGGGCCAGGTCTTCGCCGGCCGCGGCCAGCGCCGCCAGGCGCGACACCTTGAACTTGCGCAGCAGCGGAAAGAATTCGTGGGTGTCCTGCATGCCCAGCCAGGCTTCGCGCCAGGCCGCGGCGTCGTCGACCTGCGGCGCATCGGTCGCGGCGGCATAGGCCGTGGTCTCGGGCCAGCGCGACTCACCCGCGAACTTGGCCACCAGCGCCTCGTACGCCGCCACGTCGGTGGCCTCGGTGCGGTACACCTTGTGCACCGCCACGCCGGCGCCGTCAAAGAACTGCAGGCTGTGGCGACCGTCCTGCTCGACGGCCCAGGCCGACTTCCAGCACGAGAAGAACACGCGCAGGTCGATGTCGGCGCCCAGCACCAGGCCCACCGGACCATCGGCCTGGATGTCCAGGTAGGCACCGTGGCGCTCGTGCACGCACCAGTCGTTGCGGGTCAGGGCCATCACCGGGCCCAGCGCGCCCAGCTCGCGAAAGATCGCCTGGGGCTGGCCATGCAGTTCGGTGGCCTTGACCCCGGCACAGCCGGCGGCCACCCATTCGGCTTCGGACACGCCCAATTCCTGGGCCAGGTTGCGGGCGCGCAGGCCGGGCTTGGCCGCCGCCAGGGCTTCGTTGCGGGCGCGCAGCTCGGCGGCGCGGGTGTTGAAATCGGTCTGGTTCATTTCGTTGCTCATTGCGGGCTCTCCGGCCGGAATGGAAAATCGAAACTGCCGCCGCTGACGCGCAGCGGCGGCAGCGCGGGGGTCAGTATTGATACGTCAGCGAAACGCGCAGGCTGCGTCCCGGTTCCGTGTACCAGTCCACCGGCCGCGGCAGCGCCGTGGCGCCGGCGGTCGGCACGTTGATGGCTTCCCAGTACTTCTTGTCGAACAGGTTGAACACGCCGGCCTGCACTTGCAAACCCTTGACCTGCGTCGGGCGCCAGTAGCCCATCAGGTCCACCACACCGTAACCCGGCGCCTGGAAGTCGCGATTGGGCGTGGTGGCGCTGGCATCAGGATATTCCACCTTGTTGCGGCGCAGGGCGGTCGTCAGCATGGCGTCCACGCCCCAGACGTCGCGGCCATAGCCCACGCCCAGCACGGCCTTCAGCGGCGCCACCGAATTCAGGTACTGGCCCGTGCCTTCGTCCTTGCCCACGGCCCACGCCAGCGAGCCCCAGGTGCGCCAACCCGGCGAGAACTTCCAGTGCGCGCTGGCCTCGGCGCCGTAGATGCGCACCTTGGCACGGTTGACGTTGCCCGTCACGCCCAAGGGGTACTGGCCGGCCCAGCCCGCTTGCCACTGCGGCGAGCCGGCATCCAGCGGCACGTTGCTGTCGATGAAGTTCTGGTAGCGGTTGTCGAAGAACGACAGCGCGCCGCCCAGCGCATCGGTGCCCAGCTTGGCGCCCAATTCCCAGCCCTTGCTGGTTTCCGGCTTCAGGTAGGGGTTGCCGACCCGCAGGTAAGTGCCCGGCCCGCCGTAGTTGGTGTAGAGCTGCGTCGGGCTGGGCGCCTTGAAGCCGTAGGCGTATTGCGCGTACAGGCTCAGTTCGTCGGCCGCCTTCCAGGTGGTCAGCAGCTTGGGCGAGAAGCGGCCGCCGCTGTTGGTGGACGGCAAGGCGCCGGCATTGGGATTGCTGGTGTAGCTTTCGGTGGCCTGCGGCTTTTGCTCGTAGTGGTCGTAGCGCAGCGCCGGCATGACCGTGTAGCGGCCCTCCGCGAAACTGAATTCGTCCTGCACCCACACCGCCCACTGGCTGCCCTTGGACTCGGGCACGTCGGCCTGGTTGGTGTGCAGCATGTCGCAAGCGCGCGGGCCGAACGGCGCCGGCGTGCCCGGGCGCACCACCGGGCAGTTGTCGTAGCCGCTGGAGTTCTGCTGGGTCTTGTTGCCGAACCATTCGCCGCCCACCGTCCACAATTGCGCCACCGCATCGCCCGCAAAGCGCTTGGTCAGTTCGGCGTTGGCGCCGAACATGGTCTGGCGGATGGAGTTGTTGCGGCCATAGGCGCCGCTGGGGAAACCATAGCGGAAGGGGTCGCCACGAATGATGTCGGCGCGCGCGTCGCGGCTGCGTTCGCCATCCAGCGCGCTGTCCAGCTGCATGCGCTGCCAGTACACGACCGCGGTGGCGCTGTCGATCAGGCCACCGGTGCCGGGTGCCTTGTAGGAATAATCGAACGACACGCGCTCGCGCTCGGTTTCTTTCCTGGTGGTGTTTTCGCCGATCAGGTAGCTGGTGCCCGGGCCCTGCTCGAACATGCTGTCCTGGGTGGCGTTGCGCTTGAAGTATTCGCCGGTCAGGCCGAAGCGGTGGCCGCCTTCGACGCGCTGCTGCAGCTTCAGGAGGAAGCTGCGCTGGTCGTAGTTTTCGGGCGTGGGTTCGGTGCGGCGGGGGCCGTAGCCGCCGATGTCGCCGCGGTTGTCCAGCGCGTGGCCGTTGCGCAGGCCGGCCTGCAGCAGCCAGAAGGTATTGCTGTGGATCTGGCCGGCCAGGGCAGCGTTGGTGCCCCAACTGCTGTCGGCGGTGTCGTAGTCGGTCTTGGCCAGCGCCCCGAAGGTCTTGCCGTCGGTGAGCAGGTCCGACGGGTCCAGCGTATGCAGGTCGGCGATGCCCGAGATGGCGCCCGAGCCGCCCGAGCTGGCGTCGGCGCCGCGCACGATGTCCAGGCGCGACAGCGAATTGAAGTCCACCGATTCCAGGCCGCCCTTGACGCCGCGGGCGCCGTCATCCAGCCACGGCAGGCGGATGCCGTCCACGCGGGTCAGCACGCGGTCCTGGTCCAGGCCGCGGATGTTGATGCTGTTGTTCTGGCGGTTCAAGCTCACGCCCGGCTCGGCGCGCTTGCCCAGGTCGCTCCAGTTCTTGATCTGCAGGTCATCCAGGCGCTTGCGGTCGGTGCGCGTTTCCCAGGCGGGCGTGGCGGCCGCGCCTTCGCCTTCGACGGTCACGGGCGACAACTGCGTCACGCCGGCTTGCGGCACCGGCTGCAGCACGAACACACCGGGGCTGCGTTCCCGCGCGGCCAGGCCGCTGCCGGCCAGCAGGCGGGCAAAACCGTCGGCCACCGAGTATTCCCCGTTCAACCCCGCGCCGCGGCGCGGGCCCACCAGCGCGGCATCGAACAGCACGGTCACACCGGCGTTATCGGCAAAGCGCGACAGGTTCTCGGCCAGCGGGCCGGCCGGAATGCGGTAGCTGCGCGCCGCGCCTGGCGCCGCCTGGGCCTGCGCCGCGGCGGCCGGCCACAGCATCGCGGCCGGCGCGGCCAGGGCCGTGGCCAGGCGCAGCGCGAACGCCAGGCCGGTCAGGCGGTGGTGCGCGCCGGGTTGGGATAAGCCGCGCGTGCGGCCGGCAGGGAAGTAAGCCATGGTCGTCCTTTCGATCCAACGGGTATCGGCATTCGTGTGCCTCTACTGACCATGACCCTCGACCATCGCGGATCGGACAGCGCGTTCTCGTCTTTTTTTGTAACTGCGGCGCAACCGCGCGTTCAAGCCTGGCCCTCGCGCGGCGCGATCGTCACCCAGTACGCGCTGCGATAGCGCACCTGCACCGGCAGGGTGGACGGCAACGCCGCCAGCACCGCGTCGGTGTCCTGCAACTGGAACGCGCCCGAAATCCGCAGCCCGGCCACCGCCGGGTCGCAGCGCAGGATGCCGGCGCGGTAGCGGCCCAGTTCGGCGGCGAAGGCATCCAGGCGCCAGGCGCTGGCGTGCAGCACGCCACGGGTCCAGTCGGCCGCATGCGGATCGGCGGGCTCGGCGTGCGGCGGCGCATCGCGGGCCAGCAGGGCCTGTTCGCCGGCCGCCAGCGCCACCACGGCGCCACCGCGGTGCAGGCTGACCTGCCCTTCCTGCACGCTGACGCGGCAGGCGTCGCCGTCCTGGCGCACGCAAAAGCGCGACGCCTGCGCCCGCACATCGCCCTGGCGCGTGCGCACCACGAAGGGCCGCGCGTGCGCACCGGTTTCGGCCACGGCATGCACGGCGATTTCGCCGGCGCGCAGCCGCACCAGCCGCAGGTCGGCATCGAACAGCACGTCGACCGCGCTGGCGGTGTTCAGGCGCAGCGACGAGCCATCGGCCAGCGCCAACTGGCGCTGTTCGCCGGTGGCGCTGCGATAGTCGGCCGTCCATTCGAACGGGCTGGCGCGCCAGGCGGCCCAGCCCACCGGCCCGGCCACGATCAGCGCAGCCAGCGCCTTCAGCGCGCGGCGGCGGTCGCCGGATTCGGGCCGGTTCAGCGTTGCCATGCCCAGCGCCGACGGAATCAGGCCAAAGCGCTGGTTGACCCGCTGCGCCCGCTGCCAGGCGTGTTCGTGTTCGGGCTTGCTGGCGCGCCATGCATCGCAGGCATGGATGTCGGCGTCGGTGGCGCGCTCGGAACTCAGGCGCAGCAGCCAGCGCGCGGCCTCGCGCGCCACGTTGCGTTCGACGGCGGGCAGTTCGCCCGCCAGGCCCCATTGCGCGCTCACATCACCGCCATGATGCATTGCTCGTATCCCTTGGCGATGTAGCGGTGCACCGACCGCAGCGACACATTCAGGCGGGCGGCGATCTCACCGTGGCCCAGCCCTTCCAGTTGCGCCATCAGGAACGCCTGGCGCGCCGGCCGCGGCAGGCCGGCCAGCATGTCATCGATTTCCTGCAGGGCTTCCAGGATCAGCAGGCGTTGTTCGGGCGACGGCGCCACGGCCTCCGGCAGTAGGGCCAGGGCTTCCAGATAGGCCTGCTCCAGCGAGCGGCGCCGGTGATGGTTCAACACCAGCCGCTTGGCGATGGTGGTCAGGTAGGCACGCGGTTCGCGCAGCGCCTCCAGTTCGTGGCGATGGCGCAGCACCCGCACGAACGTGTCCTGAACCAGGTCCGCGGCATCGAACGAATTGCCCAGCTTGGCCCGCAGCCAGTTGTGCAGCCAACCCTGGTGCGTGCGGTACAGCTGGTGGACGGCGTCGCCAGAGGCAAGCGCAAGGTTGGACACGGCGGACTCCCGAACATTCTTGATTACAAATCACAATCGTTCTCATTCTAAATGCAAAACCATGATGCCGGTCAAGCCGTCGTTGCGCGGGCCGTGCGGGGATATGATGGGGACAGATTCGACCGCGGCTTGCGCGGCGCCCCCTTTCCAGGCCCTTTCCCCATGCTCTACAGCGTTCTGAAACTCGTGCACTTGCTGGCCGTCATCCTGTGGGTGGGCGGCATGCTGTTCGCCCACTGTTTCCTGCGGCCGGCGGCCGCGCAGCTGGAACCGCCGCAACGGCTGCGCCTGATGGCCGCCGTGCTGGGGCCGTTCCTGAACGCCGTGCTGGCCGCGATCGTGCTGATCCTGGCGACCGGGGCCACGATGATCGGCCAGGAGGCCAGCCAGGCCACGCAGACGGGCGGCGCGTTCTTCATGCCGCGCAGCTGGACGCTGATGGCCGCCGGCGGGCTGGTGATGACGGCGATCTACGCCTATATCCGCGCCGTGCTCTACCCGCAGTTGCGCGCGGCCGTGGCGGCGTCGGACTGGCCGCGAGGCGGCCAGGCCATGGGCGGCATCCGCCGTTGGGTGGGCATCAACCTGGTGCTGGGGCTGCTGATCGTGGCGGCGGTCTTTCTGGCCTGAACCGCAGCCGCCGCGGCAGGGAAAATGCGGATGAATGTCGGACAAAGCCGCGGCTAAGCTATCGGACAAGCACGGTCGGCTATCGGATTTCTTCGGGTTGGTGCAATACGCTGTACATCCGGCGTGGCCACACTGGACCGGACTCTCGCGGGTCTTACGACATAAAAGGAAAACCGATGATCAAACGCGTCTTGCAACTGGCCGCCCTGGGCCTGTCCACCGCCACCTTCTCCGCCGCCTTTGCCGCGGCCCCCATCGACAACAGCGCGCTGGAACAACCCGGCTTTCGCGAACACAAGACCACCTACGGCCTGGTGTACCGCCTGCCCAAGGAAGTCAATGCCGTGCTGGACGCCAAGGTCTACAGCGCGCTGCGCCCCGACCTGGTGGCGCTGGGCCTGAAGGCCGAAGCCGAAACGCCCAACATCCCGCACGTGACGGTGGTGCACATCCACAACGCCGACCCGGCCACGCCGCAGCGCATGCTCAAGGCCCTGCCTAAGCCGCCGGCCCCGCTGGCCATCACGCTCAAGAACTTCTACCCGACCGAAGCCGCCAAGGGCGCGGGCCACCCGTGGTGGCTGGACCTGGGCGTGGTCAAGAGCGGCGCGGGCTATGAGGCCATGATGGCCTACAACACCACCGCCACCGCCGCCCTGGCGCCGCTGCGCGACGGCCCGCTGCCGCGTGTGACCGGCCCAGTCTACGCCAAGATGGCCGACGCCGGCCGCGACCTGGTCAAGACCCTGGGCGTGAGCGGCGTGAACGTGGTCAAGGACGGCAAGGAAGTGCGCGCCCACAACCCGCACAACACGCTGGTCTACAGCATGGCGCGGTACGACGAGCGCCTGGCCAGCGCCATGAAGCAGGAAGCGGACAAGTTCAACGCCGTGCTGCCCGATGGCATCGACACGACCTTCAAGGACGTGTCCATCGTTGAACTGGGCTTTGCCGGCAACGTCACGCGCGAGATCTACCGCATCAGCCTGGAAGACGGCACGGTGACCGACGTGGCCACCGGCAAGGCGGTCAGCCGCTAAGCCAGCCGCTCGCGCAGCACCTCGCGCACCTGCCCGCGCAGCCACGCCTGCAAGGGCGAGGTGTGCTGGCGCCGCGCCCACACCATCGCCAGTTCCATCTTGCGCAGCCGCGCCGGCATCTCCAGCATCGCCAGCGGAAAGTGGCGGCAGTGCACCCGCGCCACGCTGGCCGGCATGGTGGTGGCGTAATCGGTTTCCACCAGCACGTACGGCGCCACGCCAAAGCCCGACAGGTAGGCCGAAAACGCCATGCGGCCGGCCCCCGGTTTCAGCAAGCGGTCGAAGGTGGTTTCGCGGCCGTGCATCTGCTCGAAGGCAAACCACTTGATTGCGCCCAGGTCGGCCAGCGTCAAGGCACCCCGATCCGCCCAAGGGTGCCGCGCCGACAGCACGCAGACGCGGCGGTCGGTGTGCAGCGCGTCGCGGTGAAAGCGCGCCGGCACCTTGCCGAACAGGCCGATGGCGATGTGCAGGCGTTCGGCGTCCAGGTCGTCGGGCACGAAGTCGCCGTGCAGCGACTGAAAGCGCAGGGTCACGCCGGGCGCGGCGCGGTGCAGCCGTTCGATCAGCGGCGCGGCCAGCAGGATTTCGCTGTGCGCGCCGGTGCCGATATTGACCACGCCCTCGGCCCGCGCCGGGTCGAAGGCTTCCGGCGGACGCAAGGCCGTCTCAAGCTGCGCCAGCGCGTCGTGCACCGCTGCGTGCAGTTCCAGCGCCCGCTCGGTGGGAATGAAACGGCCCTTCACCACCACCAGCAACGGATCTTCCAGCCGCAGGCGCAGGCGCGCCAGGTCGCGGCTGATGGCCGGCTGCGTCTTGTGCAGCAGGGCCGAGCTGGCCGTGGCGCTGCGCGTGCGCATCAACACGTCGAAGGTCAGCAGCAGGTTCATGTCGAGCCTGCGCAGATAGGGCAAGGGAGCGGCGTCGGTCATGGCGCCATGCTATGCCGTAAATGAATGCCTTGAAAGGCCCATATCGATTTCGATATGAGGTGCTTGCGCCCCCGGCATTGGGCAAGCGGCGCGGCCTTGGCTACAGTCCGCCTCGGACCGGGCGTTTCGACCCGGCCGCCCCGCTACGGAGACACCATGGCCCCCCTCTCTTTCCGCCGCTTGCCGGCCCTGGCCCGCTGGGCCGGCAGCGCCGTGCTGGCGCTGGCCGCCGCCCTGCCGCTGGCTGCCCGCGCCGCCGACTTCCCCAGCCGCCCCATCACGCTGGTGGTGCCGTTTCCCGCCGGGGGCACGCCCGACATCCTGGCCCGCCTCATGGGCGACAGCATCGCCAGGCACCTGGGCCAGCCCCTGATCGTGGAAAACCGCGCCGGTGCCGGCGGCAACATCGGCGCCCAGGCCGTGGCCCGCGCCGCGCCCGACGGGCAGACGCTGCTGATGTGCGCCTTCGGCTGCACCGTGGCGCCGTCGCTGTACCAGCCGCCTCCCTACGACATCGTCAAGGACTTCGCGCCCGTCGCCATGATCGGCACCGTGCCCAGCGTCCTGGTGGTCAACCCCAAGGTGCCGGCCGACACGCTGCCCGCGCTGCTGGCCTACGCCCGCGCCAACCCAGGCAAGCTGAACTCGGCCTCGTCCGGCATCGGCGGCTCGGCCCACCTGGCCACCGAACTGCTCAAGCTGCGCGCCGGCATCGACCTGGCCCACATCCCCTACAAGGGCGCCGGCCAGGTCGCGGCCGACCTGCTGGGCGGACAGGTGGACATGTACTTCGACAACCTGCCCGCGTCGCTGGCCAACATCCGCGCCGGCAAGCTGCGCGCCCTGGCGGTGGCCAGCACTGCGCGCGCCCCGGCCATTCCGGACGTGCCGACCTTTGCCGAAGCCGGCGTGCCCGACTTCCTGATCACCCCCTGGTTCGGGGTGATGGCCCCGGCGGGCACGCCGGGGCCGGTGCTGGACACGCTGCACGATGCCTTCGACCAGGCGCTGAAGTCGCCCGAGGTGGCGGCCAGGATGCGTGAACTGGGCGTGGAAACGGCATCCGGCACTCGCGCCGACCTCGCCCGCTTCGTCGCCGCCGAAACGGTGAAATGGCAGGGCGTCATCCAGGCCAATCACATCAAGGCGGAATGATGGCGCAAGTCACCCCCGCCGCATCGGCCCTTGCCCCCATCCGCCTGCGCGACATGGGCGCCTTCCACGTCGGCGGCCACGACATCCTGCTAGCCGGCCTGCCGCGGCGCGAGCTGGTCATGGCCGAGGGCGGCCAACCCGTGCAGCTGGACCCCAACGGCACCTACCGGGTCGAGCAGATGTACGCCCAGTATTTCCTGGCCGAACCGGCCAGCGGCCGCCCGCCCCTGGCCTTCTGGCACGGCGGCGGCATGACCGGCGCCGCCTGGGAGACCACGCCCGACGGCCGCCAGGGCTGGCTGCACTATTTCCTGCGGCGCGGCTGGGACGCCTACCTGTGCGACGCGGTCGAACGCGGCCGCGCCGGCGCCGCGCCGCACGTCTGGCAGCAAGCGCCCGTGGTGCAGGCGCAGGAAGACTGCTACACCCGTTTTCGCATCGGCCGCCCGGGCACCCGGCCCGGCCCCGGCAGCGCCTATCCCGACACGCAATTCCCGCTGGAATCCTTCGGCCAGCTGGCCGCGCAGATGGTGCCGCGCTGGGTCCATACGGACGCGGCCATCCTGCGTGCCTATTTGGCCTTGCTGGACCGCATCGGCCCGGCCGCGGTGGTGTGCCATTCGCAGGCCGGCGTGTTCGGCATTCGCGCGGCGCACGCCCGCCCGGCGGGCGTGCGCGCGCTGGTGGCGCTGGAGCCGGCCAGCATTCCCGACCTGGGACCCGGCGCCGTCTACGACACGCCCACCCTGATCGTGATGGGCGACCACATGGACACCGACCCGCGTTGGCCCCGCATGCGCCAGCGCGCACGCGACTTCGCCGCCCGCCACCCCAGCGTCACGCTGCTGACGCTGCCGGACCTGGGCATTCGCGGCAATTCGCACATGCTGATGATGGACCGCAACAGCCTGGATATCGCCGAGCGGGTGCACGACTGGCTGATCGGGCAGACGGCGTAATGCCGATGCCTTGAACGGCGTACCGGACGGCAGGCCGGGCGCCGCGGCCACGCCGGGCGGCAATGCCCCGCGCGGCGCTTCCTGCCCCTGCCAATTCGTGGCAGCATGGCAACCGTCCCGCCTCCAGCCCCCCCTTGCCCCCATGTCCCGCGCCGAACGCCTCCTGGATCTGCTGCAGACCCTGCGCTGCCACCGCCTGCCCGTCAGCGGCCATCGCCTGGCGGGCGACCTGGGCATCAGCCTGCGCACGCTGTACCGCGACATCGCCACGCTGCAGGCCCAGGGCGCCGAGATCGAGGGCGAGCCCGGCGTGGGCTACGTGCTGCGCCCCGGCTTCATGCTGCCGCCGCTGATGTTCAGCACCGAGGAAATCGAAGCCCTGGTGCTGGGCACCCGCTGGGTCGCCGACCGCTCGGATCCACGCCTGGGGCAAGCGGCCGCCAACGCCCTGGCCAAGATCAGCGCGGTGCTGCCGCAGGAACTGCGCGACGAACTGGACGCCATTCCGCTGCTGGTCGGGCCCAGCGCCTGGGCGGTGGTCGACAAGGTCGACCTGTCGCTCATCCGCCAGGCGATCCGTGGCGAACAGAAGATCGCCATCACCTACCGCGACGACAAGGGTGCCGATTCCGAACGCGTGATCTGGCCCTTCGCCCTGGGGTTTTTCGACAGCGTGCGCATCGTCATGGCCTGGTGCGAACTGCGCCAGGACTACCGCCATTTCCGCACCGACCGCATCGCCACGCTGGAAACCGGGCAGCGCTACCCGCGCCGCCGCCACGCCCTGCTCAAGGAATGGCGCGCCCTCAATGCCGTCAAGCGCGAGGGCTGCTGAGCCGATGCGACATCGTCCCAATCACTACTGACAAAATCTGACAGCATACCTTTCTAAGATGAGCGCTCATTCACCCAGGAGCGCATCATGTCCGCCAAGAATTTCGTCATTTTCTACGTCGACAAGCCCTCGGCCAGCGCCGCGTTCTACAGTGCGCTGCTGAACCGCCCGCCCGTCGAAAGCTCGCCCACCTTTGCCCTGTTTGCGCTGGATTCCGGCCTGATGCTGGGCCTGTGGTCGCGCCACACCGTGGAACCGGCCGCGGCCGGACGCGGCGGCTGCACCGAGCTGGCCTTCACCGTGCCCGACGCCGACGCCCTCGATCAGCGCCACATCGACTGGAGCCTGCGCGGCCTGCCCATCCTGCAGGCGCCCACCGACATGGACTTCGGCCGCACCTTCGTGGCCCTGGATCCGGACGGCCATCGCCTGCGCGTGTTCGCCCCGGCCCCCGAACCCGCCCTGGCCGAGGCCGAGCTCATCACGATCCCGGCATTCCCAGGAGCCTGAACCACAGGTAGTCCAGCGGCACCAGCAGCACGAACGACACCAGCGCCGTCACCAGGCAGAGCGCCAAGCCGCTGCGCGCCGGCACCTGGCCCATGCCCATCGCCACCACGATGGGCGAGGCCTGGTACGGCATGATGACGGTCGCGTAGCCGGCCACCTGCGCCATCAGCACCGTCATCAACGGAAAGCCCGATGCCTGCGCCAGCGTCTCGGCCAGCGGCGTGTACAGGGCCGGCACCCCATTGGCCGTCACCACGAAATTCAGCGCGGCCGACAGGCCCACCAACGAAAAGAAGCTCTGCATCGGTGCGTCCGGCGACAACGGCAGCCACGCCAGCAACGCCCGCCCGATGATGCCGCCCAGGCCACTGTCGGCCACCATCGCAGCCAGGCCCAGAATGCCCGCCACGTAAATGGCGGTACGAAAATTCACCTCCTTGCCGAACTGCTCGCCGCTGACGAACCCCACCTTGGGCAAGAGGCACACGCAGGCGGACGCCAAGCCCACCCAGGCCGGCGACACGCCATGCCAGCCGTCCGTCACCCACCCCAGCAAGGTCAGCCCCAACAGGACGGCCAGGCGCCTTTCCGCCGCCGACAGCGGCCGGGCCGCAGGGGCTGGCGGCGCCGGCTGCGGCGTATCGCGAAACAACAATGCAATGCAGGCCACCAGCACCGCGCCCTTCAGCACGCCCAGCACCGGCGCATGCAGCCACAGGTACGGCAGATACCCCAATTGCAGGCCATAGCTGGTCTCGATGCTGCCTGCCATCACCAGGTTTGGCACGTTGGCGGGCAGGATCGAGGTCGATAGCTCGAACGTGCCAAAGCCCACCGCCAGCGCCAGCCCGATGCGGCCCCGGCGGCCCGGCGCCAGGCCGATCTGGTCGGCAAAGGCCAGCACGATCGGCATCAGCAAGGCGATGCGGCCCATGTTCGACGGCATGATGAAGGCCAACAGGTACGTCAACAGCACCACGCCCGCCACCACCATCGGATACGACCCCGACAGGCGCTGCGACAAGGCGCCCGCCAGGCGGTCGGCCAGCCCCGTGTTCTTCAGGGCCAGGCCCAGCACGTAACCGCTCAGCACCAGCCAGAACGCCGCCGACGCAAAACCCGAGAACACCACGTCGCGCGGCGCCACCGCCAGGATCGTCGCGGCGCTGAAGAACAGCAGCGCGGTCAGGTATTCCGGCAACCGCGAAAAGGCCCACAACGCAATCGTGATGGCGGTGAGCAGCGCGGGTAGAATCGGAAAATTGGAGGCGACAAGATGCATGGGCAACCTACGGCAGGAACACGAATCGGCGCAGTGTACGGACCCTGTCCCCCGCTGAAAATGCGCGATTCGCAGAGGCAGCCTCAACGCGCCGCGTAGGCTCTACCCATGCGCTTTGACCTCACCGACCTGGCGCTGTTCCTGCACGTGGTGCAGGCCGGCAGCATCACCCACGGCGCCGCCCGCGCCAATCTGGCGCTGGCCGCGGCCAGCGCCCGCATCCGCAATCTCGAAGCCTCGCTGGGCGCGCCGCTGCTCGAACGCCGCCGCCAGGGCGTCATCCCCACCCCGGCAGGCCTGAAGCTGGCCGCGCATGCCCGCATCATGCTGGCCCAGGCCGACCGCCTGCGCGACGACCTGGCCGGCTTTTCCGGTGAATTCGGCGGCTCGGTGCGCATGTTGTCCAATACCAACGCCCTGACCGCCTTCCTGCCCGAAGCGCTCTCCGGCTTTCTGGCGGCGCATCCGCGCATCAACGTCGAGCTGCAGGAAATGCTCAGCGACGAAATCGTCGAATGCATCGCCGACGGCTCGGCCGACATCGGCATCGTCGCCGGCACCGTCGATACCGGCGCGCTGGAAACCTACGCCTACCGCTCCGACCGCTTCGTGCTGCTCGTGCCCGCCGCGCACGCGCTGGCCGGCGTGGACGAAATCGCGTTTCGCGACGTGCTGGACGAAGACTTCATCGGGCTGGACCGCAGCAGCGCCTTGCAGCGTTTCCTGGCGCGCCAGGCCCTGGTGGCCGGCAAGCCCATCAAGCTGCGGGTGCAGCTGCGCAGCTTCGACGCCATGTGCCGGCTGGTCGAAGCCGGCGTCGGCGTGGGCATCGTGCCCGAGACCACCGCGCACAGCATGCGGCGGCTGCTCAAGGTGGTGCCGGTAGCGTTGTCCGACGCCTGGGCCTCGCGCGACCTGCTGGTGTGCGTGCAATCGCGCCAGGCGCTCAATGCCCGCGCCCGGCGCCTGCTCGATCACCTGCTGGCGGACACTGGCGCGGCGCCTTTCATGCCGTCGCTGGATGACGAGCCTTCATGAATACAGATCCGTCATGAATTGCGTGGCCTTCACGCCGGTTCCAGTCAGCAGCACCACGGTGCGCTCGGCCTGACTGACCGCGCCGCGCGCAGCCAGCAGGTCCAGCGCGGCCGCGGCCGTGGCGCTGGTGGGCTCGGCATACAGCCCCATGGCCGCCAGCTTGCGCACCGCGCCGATGATGTCGGCTTCCGGCACCGCCACGGTCTGGCCGCCGCTGGCGCGAATGGCCTGCAACACCTCGCGCAATCGCACCGGCCGCTTGATCGCCGTGCCTTCGGCCACCGTGGGCAGCACTTCGCGCGCCACGGGCGTATCGACGCCTGCCTGAAAACTGGCATCCACCGGCGAACAATGCAGCGGCTGCGCCACGAACAGGCGCGGCAGGCGGCGGATCTGGCCAGCGGCCAGCAGCTCGGCAAAGCCGATGGCGCAACCCAGCACATTGCTGCCCGCCCCCGCCGGGATCACGATGTTGTCCGGCGCCTCGAAACCGAAGTCTTCCCACATTTCGTAGGCGATCGACTTGGTGCCCTGCAGAAAGAACGGCTGCCAGTTGTGGCTGGCGTAGAAAATCTCGTCGGAAGCGCGGATCGCCTCGGTCTCGGCATTCTCACGCGGGCCTTCCACCAGCCGAACGTCGGCGCCAAACGCACGAATCTGCGCCACCTTGGCGCTGGACGTATAGGCCGGCGCGAAGATGGTGACGTCCATCTGCGCGGCCGCGCCGAAGGCGGCAATCGCCGCGCCGCCATTGCCCGAGCTGTCCTCGGCAATGGCTTGCACGCCAATCTGCCGCAGCCAGGACAGCATCACCGCCGCCCCCCGGTCCTTGAAGCTGCACGTGGGGTTGAACCATTCCAGCTTGAAATGCGGCCGCAGCCCGCCCCAGGCGCGTTCCACCATCGGCGTGCAGCCTTCCCCCAAGGACACCGGCTGCGCCACGTCGCGCGGCAACGCGGCGCGATAGCGCCACAGCGACCGCTGACCGCGGTCGATATCGTCGCGCGAGATGCCGGGCAGCGGCGAAATCATCAGCGGCGTCTGGGCATCGGAACACCAGCGCGCTTCATCCAGCGCATGGCGCGCACCGGTGACGGGGTCGAAATAATGGGGGTCGGACATGGCAATCACTGCAAAGGAGAATGGCGATGCACGCAGTCTAGGCCCGCATACCGGCCCCACGTTGCAATATCATGTTGCGATAAACGCAATGGAGAATCGCCATGGACCGTGGCGCGCTATGGGAATACCAGGTGTTCTGCGCCGTCGCCGAACGCCAGAGCTTCGTGCTGGCGGCGCGCGCGCTGGGCGCCTCGCCCAGCGCCGTGACCCGTGCGGTGCAGTCGCTGGAACGCCAGGTGGGCGTGCAGTTGCTGTTGCGCAGCAAGAGCAGCGTGGTACTGACGCCGCAGGGTGAAAGCTACTTCCAGTCGGCCCGCGACCTGCTGCGGCGGGAAGCGCAAGTGCGCGAGGCGCTGCGCGACACGCAATTGGGCGCGCAGGGCCGGCTGCGATTCTCGGCGCCGGACCTGCTGGGCGTGACCCTGCTGCCGGCCGTGCTGCGACGCTACGCCGCCGACTACCCCGGCGTCACCGTGGACATCACCTACACCGATAAATCAGTCGACCCCATCGCCGAAGGACTGGACTTCGCCATCCGCGGCGGCTTTCCGGCCTCCAGCGAACTGTTGGGCGCGCGGCTCTGGCCCTACGCGCGGCTGCTGTGCGCCAGCCCCGATTACGTCGCCCGCATGGGCTTGCCGCGCGAACCCGAAGAACTGGCGCGCCACCGCCTCATCATGCACACCGGTCCCCGCGTGCTGAAGGACTGGCACCTGCGCCGCGACAAGCGCATCGTGCGTATGCGTGCCGAACCCGCGGTGCGCGTCAGCACCGGCAGCGGCCTGATGGCGCTGGCGCTGCAAGGCGTGGGCATCGCGCGGCTGGCGGACTGGGCCGCCGCGCCCGAGATCGCCCGCGGCACCCTGGTGCAGGTCTGCCCCGGCTACACCGCGACCTCGGCGCAAGGCGCGTCGCCGCAGATGCATGCCGTGTACGCGTCGCGCACCCTGCCGGCGCGAGCCCGCGCCATGCTGGCCGCCCTCCGCGCGTGCGCCGAAGACCTTCAGGCCCCGAAACAACAAGGCCGGTCGATGCCGCCAGGAAACCCCGCGCGGCGCCGACCGGCCTGAAGACTACGAAACCCTGTCAGGGGCGCTGTTCGCGCGCCTTCAGCACCACCGATTCCGCCGACTTCCTGAACAGCAGGTGATACAGCGCGGCCAGCGCCAGCAGGAACGGCACGCCGAACACCAGCGTCATCTTGAACACGCCCGTGAAATAGGTGGTCAGCAGAATCGCCAGCATCGCACCGGCCCCCAGCAGCGTCAGCACCGGAAAGCCCGGCATCCGGAACGACAGCGCCGCACCGCCTTCACGCGCCCAGCGGCGGCGGAAGAAATAGTGCGTGACGAAAATCATCATCCAGGTGAACAGCGCGCCGAACATCGAGATCGCCATCATCAGCGTGAACGAGCTTTCGGGGTACAGCACGTTCAGCACCGTTGCGATGGCAATGCCGCTGGTGGACAGCAGCAGCGCATTCAGCGGCGTGCCGCTGCGCGTCAGCTTGCCCATCGCCGCGGGCGCGTGGCCGGCCCGCGACAGGCTGAACATCATGCGGGTGGTGATGTACAGCTGGCTATTCATGGCCGACAGCGCCGCCACCAGCACGATGAAGTTGATGACGCCGGCCGCGTACGGCACGTTCACCGCCTGCATCACCGTCACGAACGGGCTGCCGCCCTTGCCGGCCTGGTCCCACGGCACGATGGCCAGGATCAGCGCCAGCGTCAGCAGGTAGAAGATCACCAGGCGCACGATGGTGGCCCGAAAGGCCTTTTTCACCGCGCGCTCGGGGTCTTCGGCTTCACCCGCCGCCACCGCGATCATCTCCACGCTCAGGTAGCTGAAAATGGAAATGACCACCGCGATCCACATGCCCCACACACCGTTGGGAAAGAAGCCGCCGTGCGCGGTGTACTGCGCCGTGCCGTACTGCGGATTGCCCCAGACCACATACGCGCCCAGGATGATGAACGCCACGATGGCGCTGATCTTGATGGTCGAGAACCAGTATTCGATCGTGCCGAAGGCCTTCACGCTCATGGCATTGATGAAGATCAGCGCCGCCGAGAACAGGCACACCCACTGCCACCCCGGCACCCCGGGGAACCAGTACTTCATGTACTCGGCCACCGCCGTCACTTCCGTGCCCACCGCCAGCACCACGCAGGACCAATACGCATAGCGCACCAGAAAGCCCGCCAGCGGCCCGATGTAGTGCTCGGCATAGGCGCCGAACGAGCCCGACGTCGAATGCGCCACCGTCATCTCGGCCAGGCACCCCATCAGCAGCAACGTGATGAGCCCGCCAATCGCATAGCTGATGATCACGCTGGGCCCGGCAAAGCCGATCGCGAACTTGCTCCCCAGGAACAGGCCCGTCCCGATGGCCCCCCCGATCGCGATCATGCTCATCTGGCCCGACGTCAGGCGCCGCTTGAGCCCCTGTTCCCGTTCGGTGATTTTCCCGAACCCTTGTTGTTGTCCCATGTCTCCTCCGGTACTGCATTCTCTTGATGGATGCGTTGATGGCCGGTCTTGCGCGCGGCGTATCAGGTCACGGCAGAACGCTGCTTGAATTCGGGCTTGTCCCAGGCGCGGCTATCCAGCACGTCCTTCAGGATCTCGACCGCGTCCCACACGTCGGCGTAGCCGAAATACAGCGGCGTCAGGCCAAAGCGCAGCACTTCGGGTTCGCGGTAGTCGCCGATCAGGCCGCGTGCAATCAGCGCCTGCATCACCTCGTAGCCATTGGGATGGCGCAGGCTGACGTGGCTGCCGCGATCGGCGTGGTTGCGCGGCGTCACCAGCGTCAGCGGATGGCCGGCGCAGCGTTCCTCGACCAGCGCGATGAACAGGTCGCCCAGCGCCAGCGACTTCTTGCGCACCTCGGCCATGTCCGCCTCGCGCGCCACGTCCAGGCCGCACTCCACCATGGCCAGCGACACGATCGGCTGCGTACCGCACAGATAGCGGCGGATGCCGCCCGCGGGCTCGTAGGCGACCGTCATGTCGAACGGCCGCTGGTGGCCCCACCAGCCGGACAGCGGCTGCCAGAAGTCTTGAATATGGCGCGGCGCCACCCAGATGAAGGCCGGCGCGCCGGGGCCGCCGTTCAGGTACTTGTACGTGCAGCCCACGGCGTAGTCGGCGCCCGAGCCGTTCAGGTCCACCGGCACCGCGCCGGCCGCGTGAGCCAGGTCCCAGATGACCAGCGCGCCGCGCTCGTGCGCGGTACGGGTGACGGCGGCCATATCGTGCATCTGGCCGCTGCGGTAGTTCACGTGCGACAGCAGCACCACCGCCACGGAATCGTCCAGCGCCTTGTCCAGCGGCAGTTCGTCGTCGATCAGGCGCATTTCGTAGCCCTGCTGCAGCAGGTCGATCATGCCCTGGATCATGTACAGGTCGGTCGGGAAGTTGTCGCGTTCCGACAGGATCACGCGGCGCTTGGGCTGCTGCTTCTGCTGGATGCGCAGGCTGGCGGCCAGGGCCTTGAAGATGTTCAGCGAGGTGGTGTCGGTGATCACCAGTTCGCCCTCGCGGGCGCCCAGCAGACCGGCCAGCTTGTCGCCCAGGCGGGACGGCAGCTCGAACCAGCCGGCCGTGTTCCAGCTGCGGATCAGGCCCGTGCCCCATTCCTGGGTGATGACCTGGGCAGCGCGGGCGGCGGCGGCGCGGGGCATCACGCCCAGCGAATTGCCATCCATATAGAGCACGCCGGGCGGCAGATCGAAGCGCGCCTTGAGCGGCGCAAGGGGGTCTTGGCGGTCTGCGGCAACGCAGGCTTCGCGGGTATGCATTCAAAGCTCCTTCGGGCATTATGCTGCGAACATACTAGCAGCGCCGACGAGCCGAATAGTTGCAAAATCAGGCGTGGCTTACCCTAGGATTTCGCATTAAATTGCGTTCTGGGCCACTTTTTAGAATTGGATTGCACCGTGCAACTAGACGCCATCGACCAGCGCATTCTGTACCGCCTGCAAGAGAACAGCCAGCTCAGCAACCAGGACCTGGCCGAGCAGGTTGCCCTGTCGCCATCGGCCTGCCTGCGCCGGGTGCGCGCCCTGGAAGAAGGCGGCTTCATCCGCGGCTACCGCGCCGTACTGGACGCCGACAAACTGGGGTTCGAACTGGAAGCCATCGTCCACGTATCGCTGGACCAGTCGCGCGCCGGCTGGCACGAGCAATTCCTGGCGGGCATCGCCCTGTATGACGAAATCACCGAAGCCAGCATCGTCACCGGCGCGTCCAACTACATCCTGACGGTGCGCACCCGCAACCTGGCCGCGTTCTCGCAGTTCGTCGAAGAAAAACTCAGCAAGATCGCCGGCGTGCGGGACCTGTGCTCGCACCTGGTCATGCGCAAGGTGAAGAATCGGGGCGGCATGCTGCCGCTGGCGGCCTGGCGCTAGGCAATGCCCGCGCTACGAATACCGCAGAAAGCCAAACACCGTGACGAAGTGGCAGGCCGAGCCGCCCATGACGAACAGGTGCCAGATGCCGTGGGCATGGCGCCAGCGCTTGTCGTGCGCGTAGAACACCGTGCCCACCGTATACAGCGCCGCCCCGGCCAGCAGCCAGGCCAGTCCGGCCGACGACAGCGCGCTGGCAATCGGCGCGGCACATATCACGCCCAGCCACCCCATGGCCAGGTACAGCGGCAAGGCGGGCGCGGCGCCGCGCGCCCACCAGAGTTCACGGCCGATGCCGTACAGGGCCAGCAGCCAGATCGCCACGGCCATCACCGCACCCCAGCCCAATTCCAGCGGCGCGAAAGCCAGGGGCGTGTAGGTGCCCGCGATCAATAGATAGATGGTGCAGTGGTCTGCCTTGGCCCACAGCGCTTTGCGGCGCCCGCGAGTGCAGTGATACAGCACCGACGAGGCATAGACGGCAATCATGGACACGGCGAACACCGCGCACGCCACGATCTGGCGCGACTGCACGTTCAATTCGGCCGCGCGGACGATCAACGCCCCCGACGCGGCCACGGCCAGCGCCAGGCCCGCCAGGTGCGTGGCGCCGTTGAAGCGTTCCCCTTCGTACATGCCGTCCCCTCCCCGTGCGCAGGCTTAGCGCCGACGCTTTCCATCATGCCGAAGCCATGTGACAAACCGGGGTCAGCAAGATGGGACAACGAGGGAACAGCAACTGGCGTTCCTGCCGGACGGCACGCCAGTGATGCCGGCAAGCACGTCGGTCAGGCGATGAAATCGACCGCGGCGGGATACCCTTCCAGCGCCCGCGCCGCGAGGATGGCCCGCTGCACCGCGATGGCCATCGCTTCGGCCGCCATCACGCCCAGCAGCATCGGGTTGCCGGGCTTGCCCGACGCACCCGTGCCCAGGGCAAACACCGTGTCGCCGTCCAGCATCGTGTGGATGGGGTTGATGGTGCGGGCCAGGCCGTCGTGCGCCATCTGCGCCATTTTCTGGGCCTGCGCCTTGGTCAGCCTGGCGTCGGTGGCAACCAGGCCGATGGTGGTGGCGGCGCCCTCGCGCATCGAGGTGGGCAGGTCGCCCACCAGGATGGCCGCGCGGGTGTCCAGCAGGTGCTTGCCGTCGGCCGTGCGGGCGCCGGCCAGGATACGGCCGGTGGCCGGGTCCAGCACGTCGCCCACCGCGTTGACGGCCACGATGGCGCCCACCGTCACGCCGGCCACGGTCAGCGAGGCGCTGCCCAGGCCGCCCTTCATGGCGCGCTTGGCCCCGTACAGCTTGCCCACGGTGGCCCCGGCGCCGGCGCCCACATTGCCCTCTTGCGGCGGCTTGGCCGTGGCCGACTTGCAGGCCTGGTAGCCGGCCGCGGCATCGGGCCGTATCGACGCGTCGCCCACCCCCAGGTCGAACAGGATGGCCGCGGGCACGATGGGCACGTGCGCCACGCCGACGTCAAAGCCGATCTTGCGTTCTTCCAGGTAGCGCATGACGCCGGTGGCCGCTTCCAGGCCGAAGGCGCTGCCGCCTGCCAGCATCACGGCGTGCACTTTTTCCACCATGTTGACCGGGTTGAGCAGGTCGGTTTCACGGGTGCCGGGCGCCGCGCCGCGTACGTCCACCCCGCCGACGGCGCCTGCCTCGGCAATGATGACCGTGCAGCCGGTCGGGCGGCGGGTGTCGGTGAAATGCCCCACCTTCAGCCCGGCCACGTCGGTGATGCTGCCCCCGCCCGGCATGCGCCGCAAACCGCCCCCGCCGTGCGCCGGCGCCACCCCGGCCATCGCTGCGGCGCCCGCCGCGGCCATCATGAAAGCCCGCCTGTTCCACTGTTGTTGCACGCCTGTCTCCGTCTGTGTCATGCCCAGGAAAAAACCCCGTGCCGCTCGGCCCGGGGCGCGATCCAACCATATGACTTGCCGCTATATTTTTACTATTCCTTATGCTTTGTGGAAAAATAGGCCCGTTGTTAGAGTGCGGCTACGCCGGAGGGCATTGCAAGTGCCACATGCTCTCCACAGTGATATCCCATCCGTGGAGCATTGCCATGAAACTCTTGCGCTCGTTGTTCATCGCCGGCCTCGTCCAGGTCGCCGCCCTGTCCGCCGCCCACGCCCAGTCGGGGCTGGACCAGATCAAATCCGCCGGCGTGTTCAAGATCGGCACCGAAGGTACCTACGCCCCCTTCACTTTCCACGACGCATCCGGGCAGCTTACCGGTTTTGACGTCGACATCGGCCGCGCCATCGCCCAGCGCCTGGGCGTGAAGGCCGAATTCGTCGAAGGCAAATGGGACGGCCTGATCGCCGGGCTCGACGCCAAGCGCTACGACGCCGTGATCAACCAGGTCGGCATCACCGACGCGCGCCGCACCAAATACGATTTTTCGGATCCGTACATCTCGTCGGCCGCCGTGCTGATCGTGCGCGACGACAACACCACCATCAAGTCCTTCGCCGACCTGAAGGGCAAGAAGTCCGCCAACACGCTGACCAGCAACTTCGGCAAGCTGGCGCAAAGCCATGGCGCCGACGTGGTGGCGGTGCAGGGTTTCAACGAAGCCATCGACCTGTTGACGTCGGGCCGCGTCGAAGCCACGGTCAACGACAACCTGTCGTTCCTGGACTTCAAGAAGCAAAAGCCCAACGCCAAGGTCAAGATCGCCGCCACCGACAAGGCCGCCGAATTCAGCAATTCGGGCGTGCTGCTGCGCAAGAACAACCCTGAGCTGGTCGCCGCCATCAACAAGGCGCTGGCCGACATCAAGGCCGACGGCACCTACAAGACCATCTCGGTCAAGTACTTCGGCACGGACCTGTCCGCGCAGCAGTAAGCGGCCCGCGCCATGACGCTACCCTCGTGGCTGCAGGCCGTCCTGCCCGATTGGATCCTGGCGCAGGTGGCCGGCTGGACGGTGCCGGCCTGGGTGCAGTTGATGGCCGACTCGTTCTGGCCGTTGCTGCACGCCGGGCTGGTGTTCACCGTGCCGCTGACGCTGATGTCGTTCGCGCTGGGGCTGGCCTTGGCCTTCGTGGTGGCGCTGATCCGGCTGTTCGGCCCGGCGCCGCTGGTGGCGCTGGTGCGCTTTTATGTCTGGCTCATCCGCGGCACGCCGCTGCTGGTGCAGCTGTTCGTGATCTTCTACGGCCTGCCCAGCGTGGGCGTGGTACTTGACCCGCTGCCGGCCGCGCTGATCGGCTTCACGCTGAACGTCGGCGCCTACAACTCGGAAGTCATCCGCGGCGCCATCGAATCCATTTCGAAAGGCCAGTGGGAAGCCGCCTATTCCCTGAGCATGACGCGCGGCCAGGCGCTGCGCCGCACGGTGCTGCCGCAGGCGGCCCGCGTGGCCGTGCCGCCGCTGTCGAACTCATTCATTGCGCTGGTCAAGGACACCTCGCTGGCCGCCGTGCTGACGGTGCCCGAGATCTTCCAGGCGGCGCAGCGCATCGCCGCCGTCACCTACGAGCCGCTGATCCTGTACACCGAGGCCGCGCTGATCTACCTGGTGTTCAGTTCGGTGCTGTCCGCCGCCCAGGTTCGCCTGGAACGGCGCTTCGGCCAGCATGCCGTGTTTAGCGAGAACAAGCGATGATCCGCCTGGACAAGATCGAAAAATCCTTTGGCGGCAACCCCGTGCTCAAGCAGGTGGACGTGACCATCGCCGAAGGCAGCGTCACCGCCCTGATCGGCCCGTCCGGCAGCGGCAAGAGTACGTTGCTGCGCTGCGTCAACCTGCTGGAAGTGCCCGATCGCGGCCTGCTGGAAATCGGCCCCGAACAGGTCGAATTCGAACCCGGCCTGAAGCTGTCCCGCGACCAGGTCCAGCGGGTGCGCAAGCAGACCGGCATGGTGTTCCAGAATTTCCAGCTGTTCCCGCACCAGACCGTGATCGGCAACGTCATGGAAGGCCTGGTGACCGTGCAGAAATGGCCGGCCGACCGCGCCCGCGAGCGCGCCGAGGAACTGCTCAAGAAGGTCGGCATGCTGGAAAAGGCCGACGCCTGGCCCGCCAACCTGTCCGGCGGCCAGCAGCAGCGCGTGGCCATCGCCCGCGCCCTGGCGCCCGCTCCCCGCGTGCTGCTGTGCGATGAGCCGACGTCGGCGCTGGACCCGGGCCTGGCGGCCGAAGTGGTGGACGTGCTGCGCCAGCTGGCCAACGAAGGCATGACCATGCTCATGGCCACGCATGACCTGCGCCTGGCCGCCAGCGTCTCGCGCGAAGTGGTATTCCTGCTGGACGGCACCGTGATCGAAGCCGGCCCCTCTCGCGACCTCTTCACCCACCCCGCCGACCCGCGCACCGCCGCCTTCATCTCGACCTTGACGCAGGACGCGGGGCATCCCGGGTAGATACACCCGATGAGCACGCGTGCCAAGGCCCCCCCGCCCAGAACGTACGCTTGCTCGCTAAAACAGCCGCCCGGCCGCCCGGCCGCCCGAAGGCCGGGCCGCCCCCTCGGGGGGCAGCAAGCACGCACAGCGTGCGCAGCGTGGGGGCCCCTCCTTCAGCGTGGGGGCCCCTCCCTCAGCGTGGGGGCCCCTCCTTCAGCGTGGGGGCCCCTCCCTCAGCGTGGGGGCCTCTCCTTCAGCGTGGGGGCCCCTCCCTCAGCGTGGGGGCTTTTATCTGCTCGGCAGGGATCCCGCAGGGTCGACGGCCTGCCCGTCGTAGCGCAACTCGAAATACAGCCCGACCTGCTTGCTGTCGCTGTTGCCCATTTCCGCGATCTTCTGGCCCTGGCTGACGCGTTGGCCTTCCTTGACCAGCAGCTTGCTGTTGTGGGCGTAGATGCTCAGGAAGCTGGCGCTGTGCTTGACGATCACCAGGTGGCCGTAGCCACGCAGGCCGCTGCCGGAATAGGCCACGGTGCCCGCGGCGGCCGCCACGACGGGCGTGCCGCTGCTGTTGGAAATGACGATGCCGTTCGAGCCCGACCCGTCGTAGCCGCGCGTGACCTTGCCCTGCGCCGGCCAGACCAGCGAGATCGCCCCGGGCGGCGCGGTTCGCCGCTTGCCCATGGCGGGCGCCGACGACTTGGTGCCTTGCGATGCCTTGCCGCGCGACTTGGTGGGCGGGGACGAACTGGCCTGGCCCGCCGGCGGCTGGACCCGCAGCATCTGCCCGACCTCGATCGAATTGGAATTGGACAGGTTGTTCCAGCGCACCAGGTTCGATACGCTGGTGCCTTGCTTGCGCGCGATCTGCGTCAGGGTATCGCCCGACTGGACTCGGTAATAGCCCGGCTGGACCTTGGTCGTGCCGCAGGCCGCCAGCAAGGCCAGCAGCGCGGCCAGCAACGCCCACCGGAACCATCGGGCGGCACGAACAGGGAAAGTCGCCGATACGCGCCCCGGCGCGGCGGCAAAAAGGGAAGCGGGCAGGGTCTGGGCGGGCAAGGAGAGCACTGAATCCTGAAGCGAATGGGGAACGACTGCGTCCAAGGGTACCAAGATTTTCGGGCGCAAGTATGCCCCGATGGCTTTGGCAGACCGCCCCGACCCGTGTATAACCCGCTCATTGCCACGAGCTGCGGCTCGTCATGGAACACCGCGTCTGCAAGGAGCCACATGGGAACCCAAGCGCCCCGAAGAAACCCGTTTTGCCTGCTATGGGCGATCCCGTACCTGCTGTGCGGCCTGTTTTCACGCCTGCTCAACGACCCGGTCAGCCATGCCGTGTTCGTCTGGCTGCCGCCCGGGGTGGCGGTGGGCGCCTATCTGTTGACGCAGCGCCGCAACTGGCCGCTGCTGCTGGCCGCGTTCTTTTTTGCGCAGATCGTGATCACCAGCTTCACGCGCGGCCAGCCCGCCACGGCACTGGTGTTCGCCATTACCGCCAGCCTGTCCAGCATCACCGCGGCCTGGACCATCCAGCGCCTGACGCCGCGCGATGGCGGGGTGGGCACGGTGGCCGCGTTGCTGGCCGGCGCGGTGGTGGGCGCCGCCTTGTCGGCCCTGCTCAACGGCAGCTGGCTGTGGATGACCCAGGAAGCCCACGCCTGGGTCCGGCTGCGCACCTGGGTCGCGGCCTACCTGGGCGGCATCCTGATCCTGGCGCCGGCCGTCACCGGCTGGGCGCATTTCCGGCCGCGCCGTTCCGGCGGTCCGCGCATGCGCGACCTGGTGCTGGGCGCCGTCGCCTACCTGGCCCTGATCGTCTCGACCTTCCTGACCTTCGACGGCGACATGATCAAGAACCTGCCGTATGTGGTGACCTTCGAGCTGACCTACCTGCCGCTGGTGTTCGCGGTGCTGACCGCGCTGGTGTGGGGGCCGCTGGGCGGCACCCTGGCCGTCATCACGCTGACCCTGATGGCGCTGTACCAGAGCGCGCAGGGCGAAGGGCCCTTCGTCGAGGCCAACGACCACTGGCACGTGCTGCTGGCCACCCAGGTGTACCTGGTCGTCACCGCGCTGCTGATCCTGCTGGTCAATACGCTGCGCGGCGCCCGCGCCCAGGAACTCGAAAACGCTGAGCAATGGCGCGGCCGCTTCGACCTGGCGCTGGCCGGCAGCCACCAGCTGATGTACCGCTACAACCCCTTTGACGGCTCGTTCGAACTGGCCGGCGACCTGCACGACGCCTTCGGCCTGCCCGCCGGCGCGATCGCCAACCTGGACGCGCTGCTGGCCCTGGCCCACCCCGACGATCGCGCCCGCCTGACGCTGCACTGGGCCGCCCGACGCGCCGGCGGCCTGGACCGCACGCCGCTGCTGTTCCGCCTGGCGCATGCCGGCGGCGGCTGGCGCGTGGTGAGCGACCGTGGATCACCCTTGCAGGATTTCGACGGCAGCGTCGCCGTGGTGGCGGGCATGTGGCGTCTGGGCGAAGTCGAGCAGGCAGATGTCCAATAGCACAGGAGCCCTGCTCATCCACGGCTTGGGCGGCACCCAGTACGACCTGGGATCGCTGCACAAGATACTGAAGCGCGCCGGCATCGAGACGCACTCGTTGACGCTGCCCGGCCATGGCACCACGCCCGAGGACCTGCTGCCCGTGCGCGCCGAAGACTGGCTGGACGCCGTGACCGCCAAGTACCGCGAGGTGGCCGGGCGCTACGAGACCGTGCACGTGGTCGGCATGTGCCTGGGCGCCCTGCTGGCCGTCGAGCTGTGCAAGCGCGTGCAGCACCGCAAGGGCAAGCTGGTCAGCCTGGCCGCGCCCGTCTTCATCGACGGCTGGAGCACGCCCTGGTATCGCGACCTGCGCAAGCTGGTCTACCGCATCCCGGGCCTGGCCGCGCGCATGCGCGTCGAAGAAGAAGAGCCCTACGGCATCAAGAACGAACTGGTGCGGTCCATCGTCAAGGCCAAGTTCGAACGCGGCGAGAACTTCCACTACCGCTGGGTGCCGCTGGCCTGCGTGCGCGAGGTCGACCGGCTGCGGCGCTTCGTGCAGCGCGGGCTGAACGCCATCACCTGCCCCAGCCTGATCATCCATGCCCACGAAGACGAGCTGACCTCGGTACGGTCGGCCCACTACCTGAACGACGCCATTCCCGACAGCCGCCTGGTGCTGCTGGACAACAGCTACCACATGATCTGCGTGGACAACGACCGCGACCGCGTCGCCGCCGACATCCTGCAGTTCATGGACAAGCGCCCCGAGGCCGCCGCCCGCCCCGGCCGCGCCGCCGCGATGACCGCCGAAGACACCGAGCGCCTGCTGCAGGCGTATCGCGATGCGCTGCTGTCGGGCCAATTCGAAGCGCTGTTCCCGCTGCTCGCCGAAGACATCGCCTGGCACGAAGAAGGCGACAGTCCGCTCGCGGGCGTCTACCAGGGCCGCGGCGGCCTGGTGGACCTGTTCTCGCGGGTCATGGATTATTCGCGCAACACCTTCACGGTCGACAGCGTTGGCCAACCCGAACTGGCCGGGCGTTCGATCGCGGTGCCGCTGACCTTCCAGGTGCAGGACGGCCCCGCCGTGTTCCGCGGCGCCTCGACCCACACGCTGCGCCTGCGCAACCAGCAGATCGCCAAGGTCACCTCGACGGCGGCAGACCCGGCCGCCGAAGATGCGCTGTGGCGCCGGCTGGCCGTGGCCAGCGGGCTGGAGCCCGAAGGCGATGCGATGGACCGCGCCACGCTGGACATCCCCGCCGACGCGCTGGCCGATGCCTTCGAAGCCGCCGTGCTCGAACTGCGCGCCCTGCCGCAGGCCCCCTCGACCGGCGTCGCGCTGCGGCTGCACGCCTACGAGCAACAGGCCCGCCACGGCGATGCGCCGCCCCAGGCCGACGCCAACGCGACCCCGCGCGAGCAGATCGAACACGCCTCATGGCGCCTGCTGACCGGCCTGCCGCCGGACCAGGCGCAACGCCGCTACATTGCCCTGATCCGGCGGCTGGACACCGATGACTGACACCGCGCCCGGCCCGTGCACTGCGACACTGCGCCGCACGCTTGCCCTGCGCGGCAGTCCGGGCGCTTGCCCTAAAATCCCGCCATGCCTGCCTTGATCCGCCTTCTGCATGCCTGCGGCGCCGTGCGCGTCCGGGGCGTGCTGTGGCTGGTGTTCCTGGCCGTGCTGCTGCGCGCCGTGGTGCCGGCGGGCTACATGCCCGATGCCCGCGCGCTGCACGACGGCCGGCTGGAAGTCACCTTCTGCTCGGCCGCGGGCGACCTGTCCACCTTCAAGATCGCGCTGTCGGCCGATGGCAAGACCGCCGACGGCACGGGTGACCACCGTAGCGCCGAGACGGGCGCCCAATGTCCCTTCGGGCTGCTGGCCCACGTCACGCCTGCCCCCACGCCCTACGTGGCGCCGCTGGCGCTGGCCGCCGGCCGCCCTGCGCCCCCGCCGGCCTGTCCCCCCCATGCGTTGCCCGTGCAGCCGGCCCAAGGGCCGCCGCTGGGTTCACGCGCCCCGCCCTTCGTCGCCTGACTCCGCCCCTTGCGCGCGGCCTGCGCCGCGCCTGTCGCGAACCGTCTTTCGACGAGGTTTTCATGCATTCCCTGCTTACGCGCGCGCCCCTGGGCGGCGCGCCCACGCCCGACCGCCGCCGGCGCCTGCTGCTGTCCACCCTGGCCCTGCTGCCGCTGGCCGGCTGCGGCCCGGATGCCCCCAAGCTCAACGGCATGGACCTGTCCAGCATGCCCACGGGCGACTTCCAGCTGCAGGACACTGACGGCCGGCAACGCCAGCTGGCCGACTACCGCGGCCAGACCGTGATGCTGTTCTTCGGCTTCACCCAGTGCCCGGACATCTGCCCCACCGCCCTGACCCGGGCGCTGGAGATCAAGAGCCTGCTCGGCCCCGAGGCCGCCAGGAAGCTGCGCATCCTGTTCATCACCGTGGACCCCGAACGCGACACGCCGGAAATCCTGCGCGCCTACATGCAGGCGTTCGACCCGGCATTCGTCGGCCTGCGCGGCGACGCCGAACAGACCCGCGCCGCGGCCCAGTCGTTCAAGGTGTTCTACCAGAAGGTGCCCACCGGTTCGTCCTACACCATGGACCACACGGCGCTGACCTACATCATCGACGCCCAGGGCAAGCTGCGCCTGGCCCTGCGCCACCAGCAAAGCGCCGAGCAGTGCGCCGACGACCTGCGCACGGTGCTGTAAGCGCCGCGCCCCTCTGAACAAGGAACTTCCCATGAAAAAGACCGCTTTCGCTACCCTGGCCGCCGCCTTCACCCTGAGCGCGCTGACGCTGAACCCCGCCCCCGTCCTGGCCCAGGACGCCCCGCTCAAGGTGGAAGACGCCTGGGTCCGCGCCACGGTGCCCAACCAGCACGCCACGGGCGTCTTCATGCGCCTGACCGCTACCGCCCCCACGCGCCTGGTCGCCGTCGAGTCCGCCGCCGCCAAGCACACCGAAGTACACGAAATGGCCATGCAGAACGACGTCATGAAGATGCGCCAGGTCTCCGCCATCGACCTGCCCGCCGGCCAGCCGGTGGAGCTCAAGCCGGGCGGCTACCACGTCATGCTGATCGACCTGGCCAAGCAGATTTCCGTGGGCGATCCGGTGGCGCTGACGCTGGTGCTGCAGGACGCTGCCGGCAAGCAGCAACGCGTGCCGGTGACGGCCGTGGCACGCCCGCTGTCGGCGGCCGCGCCGGCGGCGGCCGGGCACGGCCACTGAAACAGGGGTCCATGCCGCTGCAAGCGGATTGACACCTGTATTTCAAGCTTGAAATAGCTGTTTGGGCGGTTCCGGGCGTTTTCTGCAACGCCCGCCATCGCATCCGGTCGAACTGAAAAAGCCGGCGTGCGCCGCGTCCGCGACGCCGCCGGCAGGCATCCCCCGCATCACAGGAAATCGTCCTCCGGCGGTATCGAGGACGACGGCTCGGCCGCTACCCGTGGCCGATGGCTTTGATTGCTAGGAGCGTTTCATGAAGACCCTGACAGCCACTTTGTTGCTCTGCGCCGGCCTGACCGCCGCCGCCACCACCGTGCAAGCCCAGCAAGTCCCCTCCCCCCTGCCCGCCGCGACCTACAAGCGCGACGCCTTCGGCGACTGGCGCGTGAGCTACCCGGCCCCCTCGGCCAAGACATCGTCCCAGGTCAGCGCCGAACTGGCCCGGGCCAAGCAGGACGGCCAATACACCTTCGGCCAGGAAGACTACCCGCCCGCCGCCGCCACCAGCGGCGCCATGGAAAGCCGCGCCCAGGTCGAACAGGAACTGCAGACGGCCGAGATGCAAGGGCAGATGGCGTCCGACCAGGAAAGCTATCCGCCCACCCCGATGGCCCATAGCGGCACGTCCGCCCTCCAGTAGTGCCGCGCGCCGTCCCCTGGCCCCCCTCGGCACAGCGGCGCGCAGCCTCAAGGCTCGTCTGCCAGCCGCTGGCGGGGCCGATATCGGGGACACATTACCGCCCGCGCGCCTGCGGGGCGCCGTGATTCCACATACAATGCCAGCACATCCGCCGCCAGCGCCCTCGCGGGGCCTGACGGCAGCCGGCGCCCCCTGCGCCGCGCGCTGGATGACAGCGTTCCGCGCCGCCGGGCGCCTGTAGCCGCCGGCGGTTGTGCCGGCAACCCTGTGTCTGGATATGCCCGGTAGTTCCGCCTTTTCCTTCCTGCGTACCCTCTGCAGCCTGCGCTGGCTCGCCATCGCGGGCCAGGCCGCCACCATCCTGGTCGCCAGCAGCGTGCTGGGCCTGGCCTTGCCGCTCGAACCCCTGTGGATCGGCGTGGGCGTGCTGATCGGCTTCAACGTCTACGCCAGCCTGCGCCTGCGCCACAGCCGCGACCTGTCCCACGCCACCGCCTTCGCCCACCTGCTGGTGGACATGGCCGCGCTGGCCTGGATGGTGGGCTGGAGCGGCGGCCTGAGCAATCCGTTCGGCATGATGTTCCTGATCCTGACCGCCCTGGCGGCGCTGGCGCTGCCGCGCAACTGGGCGCTGGCCGCCGCGCTGGCCGGCATTTCCGGCTACGCGGCCGCCGCCATCTTCGGCCAGCCGCTGCGCGGCGACGTCAACACCCACACCCTGCTGCTGTGGGGCCTGTCGGCCAATTTCCTGATTTCCGTGGTGGTGGTGCTGGTGTTCTCGACCCGCCTGGCATCCGACCTGCGGGCCCGCGAACGCGAACTGGCCCGCCTGCGCGAACGCTTCACCCGCAACGAGGGCATCGTCGCCCTGGCCACCCACGCCGCCGCGATGGCGCACGAACTGAACACCCCGCTGGCCACCATGACCCTGCTGGCCGACGAAATCGCCGCCGAGGTCAAGGACCCCGACCTGAAGGACGACGTCGCCACCCTCAGCCAGCTGCTGGCCCTGTGCCGGGAACGCATTCGCAATCTGGCGGTCCCAACCGCAGTGGACCTGGTGCGCGTGGTGGGGCAATGGCGGCTGATCCGGCCGACCATCAACCTGCAACGCTCGGGCACCCTGCCGGCCAGCCTGCGGGTCGACCCGGCCATCGCCCACCTGCTGCAGGCCCTGCTGAACAACGCGGCCGACGCCGGCGAAGCCGCCGACGAACCGCGCGTGGACCTGCACCTGGAATACGGCTACGGCGCCCTGCGCGGCGAAGTGCGCGACTACGGCCGCGGCTTCGACCCCGACCAGACGCTGCTGCCGGCCACCAGCCTGTTCAACAGCGGCAAGCCGGGAGGACTGGGCGTGGGCCTGGCCCTGTCGCATGCCACCGTCGAGCAGCTGGGCGGCGAAATGACCATGACGGCCGCCGACGGCGGCGGCACCCGCATCCGCTTTTATTTACCGCTCGGCACCCCCGGGACCTGACATGTTGAATCCGACCGATCTTGGCCTGTTGATCGACGACGACGAGCTGTATGTGCGCACCTTGCAGCGCAGCCTGTCGCGTCGCGGCCTGGAAACCCGAACCGCCACCGGCATCGCCGAGGCCCTGCGCGTGGCCGAGGAAATCCGGCCCGCCTTTGCCCTGGTGGACCTGCGCCTGGGCGAAGATTCGGGGCTGACCCTGATCCGTCCCCTTCGGGCCCTGCGCGCCGACATGCGCATCCTGCTGGTCACCGGCTACGCCAGCGTGGCCACCGCGGTCGAGGCCATCAAGCGCGGCGCCGACGACTACCTGCCCAAGCCTGCCACCGCGCCGATGATCCTGCGCACCCTGGGCCTGGTGAAGGCGGATACGGTTACGATCGAAAGCACCATGACGCCGCTGCACCGCCTAGAATGGGAACACATCCACCAGGCGCTGCACGAGACCGGCGGCAACGTGTCGGCCGCCGCCCGCCTCTTGGGCATGCACCGGCGCTCTTTGCAGCGCAAGCTGGCGAAAAAACCGGGGCCAGAACGCGAGGTCCTGGTCGATTGACCGGGGGGTGCCAAGCGGGGCGGTTTGGTGCGGATGCAACACATCGTCAACTCCCCCCTTTGTGCAGGTGCGACATATCGTCGCACCCCACCCCTCCCCCCAGGGGCATCTGCTCCCCTAGGAAAACCCTGAATCTGCCCGCGTGGGGGCAGAATCCTCCCAGGCAATGCGACCATTCGTCGCAGCCTTGACCCAGATCAAGCCGATAGGATGGACGTTGCTGCCTAGCAGCATTCCAGTCTGCTGCTCCGCAGCATTTCCCACCCTCCATCCAAGGCTGTACGTGAAACACCCCCTCCTTGCGACCCTTACGCGCATTTTCGGCGTCGGCGCGGTCATGCTGCTTGGCGGCTGCAACATGGAAATCCTCTCCCCCAAGGGAGACATCGGCATGCAGGAACGGACCCTGCTGCTCACGGCGACGGGGCTCATGCTCCTGGTCGTGATTCCGGTCCTCTTCATGATTGTGTCCTTCGCCTGGAAGTACCGCGCGTCCAACACCAAAGCTGACTACCAGCCCAAGTGGGCCCACTCCACGGCCATCGAAATCGTGGTCTGGACGGTGCCTTGTATCATCGTGGCGATTCTCGCGGTGATCACCTGGCGCTCCACCCATGCGCTGGACCCCTACAAGCCGCTCGTGTCCGAGCACAAGCCGGTGACCATCGAGGTGGTTTCGCTGGATTGGAAGTGGCTGTTCATCTACCCCGAGTACGACATCGCCACCGTCAACGAGATCGCGTTCCCCGTGGACGTGCCGGTCAATTTCCGGATCACCTCGGCGTCGGTCATGAACTCGTTCTTCATTCCCCAGCTCGGCAGCCAGATCTACTCGATGGCGGGCATGGAAACCAAGCTGCACCTGAACGCGCGCGAACCCGGCACCTACGCCGGCATTTCGGCCAACTACAGCGGCGCCGGCTTCTCCGGCATGCGCTTCAAGGCCATCGCCACGTCGCAGGAAGGGTTCGACAACTGGGTCAAGGAAGCCAAGGCATCGCCCACGACGCTGACCCCCGAGGCCTACCAGGAACTGACCAAGCGCAGCGAGCGCAATCCGGTCGTCAAGTACGCCTCGGTGCCGCCGTCGATGTTCGAGTTCATCCTGGGCAGCACCATGTCCAAGATGGCCGGCGTGGACTCCGCCACGTGCACCCCCACGTCGAATAATCTGATCGCAGGAATCAACTAACAATGCTCGGGAAACTCACCCTCGAGGCCATTCCGTACCATGAACCTATCGTCATGGTTACGCTGGCCGCCGTGTGCCTGGGAGGCCTAGCGGTCTTCGGCGCCATCACCTACTTCGGCAAGTGGAAGTACCTCTGGACGGAATGGCTCACCTCCGTCGACCACAAGCGCATCGGCGTGATGTACATCATCGTCGCCCTGATCATGCTGCTGCGCGGCTTTGCCGACGCCATCATGATGCGTACCCAGTTGGCCGTCGCCTCGGCCGACTCCGCCGGCTTCCTGCCGCCGCACCACTACGACCAGATCTTCACCGCCCACGGCGTCATCATGATTTTCTTCATGGCGATGCCCTTCATCACCGGGCTGATGAACATCGTGGTGCCGCTGCAGATCGGCGCCCGCGACGTGGCCTACCCGTTCCTGAACTCGCTGAGCTTCTGGCTGTTCGGTGCCGGCGTCGCGCTGATGATGATCTCGCTGTTCGTGGGCGAATTCGCCGCGACCGGCTGGCTCGCCTATCCGCCGCTGTCAGGGCTGGACTACAGCCCAAGCGTCGGGGTGGACTACTACATCTGGGCGCTGCAGATATCAGGGCTGGGCACGACACTTAGCGGCATCAACTTCATCGTGACCATCCTGCGCATGCGCGCACCGGGCATGAGCCTGATGAAGATGCCGATCTTCACCTGGACCTCGCTGGTCACCAACGTGCTGATCGTGGCCGCCTTCCCCGTGCTGGCCGCCACCCTGGCGCTGCTGACGGCCGACCGCTACCTGGGTACGCACTTCTTCACGAACGACATGGGCGGCAACGTCATGATGTACGTGAACCTGATCTGGATCTGGGGCCACCCCGAGGTCTACATCCTGGTGCTGCCCGCCTTCGGCGTGTATTCCGAAGTGGTTGCCACGTTCGCCCGCAAGACCCTGTTCGGCTACAAGTCCATGGTCTACGCCACGGCCGCCATCGGCGTGCTGTCGTTCCTGGTCTGGCTGCACCACTTCTTCACCATGGGTGCGGGGGCCAACGTCAACGCGTTCTTCGGCATTGCCACAATGATCATCTCGATCCCGACCGGGGCCAAGATCTTCAACTGGCTGTTCACCATCTACCGCGGCCGCCTGCGCATCACCACGCCGGTGCTGTGGACGCTGGGCTTCATGATCGTGTTCGTCATCGGCGGCATGACCGGCGTGATGCTGGCCATCCCGGGTGTGTCGTTCGTGCTGCACAACAGCCTGTTCCTGATCGCCCACTTCCACAACACCATCATCGGTGGCGTGGTGTTCGGTTGCATCGCCGGCATGACCTACTGGTTCCCGAAGGCGTTCGGCTTCACGCTGAACGAGCGCCTGGGCCGTTACTCGTTCTACTGCTGGTTCGTCGGTTTCTTCCTGGCCTTCATGCCCCTGTACATCCTGGGCTTCAAGGGCATGACGCGTCGCCTGAACCACTACGACAACCCCGAATGGCAGCCCTACCTGCTGGTCGCGCTGGCCGGCGCCGCGCTGATCATGCTGGGCATCTGGTTCCTGCTGCAGCAAGTGTTCGTGTCGGTTCGCCAGCGCAAGCAGAACCAGGACGTCACCGGCGATCCCTGGGATGGCCGTACCCTGGAATGGTCGATCTCTTCGCCTGCGCCTTTCTACAACTTCGCCCACGTTCCTCACGTCGATGAACTGGACCAGTTCTGGGAAGACAAGCAAAGCGGCAAGGCCTACAAGCGCCCGGCCAAGTACGAAGACATCCACATGCCCAAGAACACCGGAGCCGGCGTGTACATCGGCGCCTTCGGCCTGGTCATGTGCTTCGCCTTGATCTGGCACATCTGGTGGCTGTCCATCGTCGGTTTCGTCGGCATGATCGCTTCGTTCATCGTCCGCGCCTACGACCGTGACGTCGATTACTGGGTCCCGGCCGCTGAAGTCGAGCGGATCGAGAACGCCCACTTTGAAAAAATGCAGAAGGCCGCCTGAGCCATGATTCAAGCCGTAGCCACTCACCCCCACGCGGGTCACGACGATCACGCGCACCATGACGATGGATCCAAGACCGTTTTCGGTTTCTGGGTCTACCTCATGAGCGACTTGCTGATCTTTTCGGTGCTGTTCGCCACGTTCGCGGTGTTGTCCAACGCCACCGCGGGCGGTCCGACGGGCAAGGAACTGTTCGACCTGAAGTTCGTGCTGGTCGAAACCCTGTTGCTGCTGTTCTCCAGCTTCACCTTCGGCATGGCCAACCTGAACGTGCACGCCAACAACAAAAGCCGCGCAATCGGCTGGTTGATGGTCACGTTCCTGTTCGGCGCGGGCTTCATCGCGATGGAAATCTATGAATTCCATCACCTGATCACCGAAGGCGCGGGCCCCGGCCGCAGCGCCTACCTGTCGGCGTTCTTCACGCTGATCGGCACCCACGGCCTGCACGTCACGTTCGGCCTGATCTGGATCGTCATCCTCATCGACATGATCCGCCGCCATGGCCTGGACTCGATCAACAAGCGTCGTCTGGCGTGCCTGAGCCTGTTCTGGCACTTCCTGGACATCGTCTGGATCTGCGTCTTCACCTTCGTCTATCTTCTGGGAGCCCTCTGATGTCGCACTCCGCTGCGGCCGCACACGGCCACGACGATCACGCCGCCGACCACGGCAGCCTGAAGTCCTACATCATCGGTTTCGTGCTCTCGCTTCTGCTCACCTTCGGCTCGTTCGGCCTGGTGATGAGCGGCGCGCTGTCCCACACCATCACGATCATCGGCGTGGTGGCGCTGTGCGTGCTCCAGCTGCTGGTGCAGCTGGTGTACTTCCTGCACATGGGCGCCTCGAAATCGGCCCGCGACAACCTGGCCACGTTCGTCTTCACCGTGATGATCATCGCGATCATCGTCGGCGGTTCGGCCTGGGTGCTGTACAACATGAACGTCAACATGGGCCACGCCATGTAAGACCCGTCACTTGCTGACGACAAAACAGGCGCCTTGCGGCGCCTGTTTTTTTTTGCGGGATGCGCCTGGCTTATTGGCCCGGCGCTTTCACCACGAGCGTGATGCCCAGCCTGTCCGCCAGTTGCCGCGCGGTCATGCCGACATACGGCTGCACCCGCGCGCCCTGGTCCAGGTCGCAGGCAGGCGCATTGGCGGCACCGTCCAGCACCTGTTTCATCGCCCGCGCCGCCGACGGCGACAAGGGGCCGCCATCGCTGGCCTGCCAGGCCAGCATGTCCGCCACCGCCATGCCGCAGCGTGCCGGCGTGGCATACAACGGGGCATCGTGTTCGAGCAGCATGCGCGCCTTGGCCTCGTTACCCTGCTGCAGCATGATCACCAGGGGCAGCGCGCCGGGATCGGCCACGCCGCGCAGGCGCAGGGACCCATCGCTGCGGTCCGACGGATTTGCCCCGGCCGCCAGCCAGGCCTGATACAGGTCATCCGGCAGCCACGGCAGCGACAGCGGCGCGATCTGGTTGTTCACGGTGCCCGTCGCGCTGCCCACATACGCCAACGGCACCCCTGCCGCCAGCAGGCGGTCGGCGGTGGCGCGCAGGCGGGCGCGCTGGCCGTCCCATTCGGCGCTGTTCTGGTTCGCGTCGGCACGCAGTTCGACCTCGTTCCATTGACGCAGCAGGCTGGTCATCGGCGCCGTCGTCATGGGGGCATGCGGCTTGCCGGCGGCGGCCTGCGCCAGCTGGTCGACCAGCTCGGGCGACATCTGCCGCGCCGCCAGGCTGAAGGCCTCGTCCAGGCCGGCGCGCACCTGGCCATCCTTGGGCCCATAGCCACCCACCGCCGGATCGGCGCCATGCGCCAGCGCAAACGCCACGCGCTCGGACGGCGCATAGGCGGACTGCGGCTTCAAGTCCTCGACCGGCGCTTCGCGCAGCGCTTCCAGCAGCGGCGTTTCCCACATGGCCTGGTTGCCGTAGTACATGCGGATGTAGGCAGCGTTGATGTCGGCGCCCTTGGCCAACAGCTTCTCGGCAAACCAGAACCTGGACGGGCTGCCCATGGCGGCGTGCAGCACCGAACGGCCGCTCTTGTCGCGGCCGTTCGGGTTGGCGCCCTTAGCCAGCAGGTAGTCCAGCGTGTCCTTGTCTTCGGCCGAATACGCCACCCGGCGCAGCAGCAGCGGCGAGCCGTTGGAATCGGGGGCTTCGAGCGACGCGCCCGCCGCCACCAGCACGTCGGCCAGCGCATAGCGTTCGGCCAGCGGGCGGGTATCGCGGCTATCCGGCAAGGCGCTGGACACGAGCGGCGCGCCGCGCGTGGGAGCGTCGACCCGTGCGCCCGCTGCCAGCAGCGCGCGCACCATCTCGATCTGCTTGGCCGACGTGGCCGCATTCAGCGCCGACACGCCGTTTTCGTTGACGCCGTCGGGGTCCTGCCCGCGCGCCAGTTCCGCGCGCACGGCGTCCAGGTCGCCCGCCCGAATCGCCTGGAAAATCGCCAGCCGGGGCCGGCACACCGCCGCATCCAGCGCCTTGGCGCCCAGCGCGGCGCCGATACGCTCGGCCACCTTGGCCGGAATCGGCTCGCCCGCGGCCAGGCGGCGCGTGCAATACAGGCGGTAGTCTTCCTGCGCCAAGGTTTCGAAATAGCTGCGCTGATCGCGCCGCTGGTCGCGCAGCTTCAGGCGTGCATCGGCGCGGTTCAGGTAGGCGGGCGTGCGCGCCGGGTCGCGCCGCAGCACCTCGCCCAGCACCGCGTCGGCCTCGGCCGGGTTACCGGCCTCGGCCAGCCAGAAACCGTAGTCGTTCAACGCGGCCAGGGCCTCGGGGTCCTGGCCAGCCGGATCGATCTCGCGATAGTCCGTTTCCAGCACGAAGCGGCGCAGATCCGCCAGCGCCCGGTTGAACTCGGCGGCCTTGGCGCGCGGGATGGCAAACGCCACCTGGTGCAGCTTGCGAAAGGTGGCGGCCACATCGACCGGCGCCTGGTATTCGAAACGAACGTCCGCGGGAAATGCCTTGAGCGGGCTGGGATACGCCACCAGCGCGGGCTTGAGCGTGGCCAGCGCCGCCGCGCGTCGCGCGTCGTCCCAGGGCCGGTCGGCCGTCGCCACCACGCGGGCGGCATCCGCATGCACCGTCACCGCCGCGCCGGTCGCATCCACCAGAAAGCCATTGGCCTGGCTGCCGTCGGCGTCGTTATAGGTATAGGCCACCCAGTAGAACGACTGCCCCTCGCGCGGCGCCGCCACGCTGACGGTCTCTTGCCGCGACACATTCCAGGCGGCCGGATCGATCACCAGCGGCCGCGACCGAAAGGCCAGTTCCGCCGCCGCGCCGGCCTGCGCGCCGCGGACGTAGCGGTACAGGTACAGCCGGTTGTCCATCTGCCCGACCAGCAGCGCGTCCTTGGCGTTTTCGGTACCCCAGGCGCGGCGCTCGGGCTCGCGCAGCGGATAGCGCGACAGCCGTACGGCGTCGATCACGGCGCCGATGTCGTAGGCGGCGGCCGGCGGCGGCGCCGCCACGGCAAACACGCCAGCCAGCGTCAGCAGGGCGGCGCCAAGGCGGCGGGGAAACGCGAGGGGCAAGGCGGGAAGCATCCGGATGGACCTGGAAGTGGAAGGCGGCCCGATGATACCGCCCTGGCGCGCCGGCTGCCCCGCGCGGACGGGGCCCGCGGCCACGGCGCTTGACGCCAGGCAAGGCGGCTCGCGGCCCAATCGTTATATAGTAGAGCTTATATCGACCTGATCGGCACTTTACGCAAATAACGAGCGCCCCCCCTTCGCCATGCCAGCCGTGTTGACCGCCTTTGCCCAGGCCCCTGATTCTGCCGCCCTCGCCTGTCGCCTGCTGCGCCATGCCGCGCCCGGCCATCCCGACGCCGCCTTTTTTGCCACGGTGATCGGCAAGAGCCTGGCGCACGGCGATCTGGCCCGCAGCGGCCTGGCGCCGGACGAACTGGAAGAGGTCCTGACGCAGTTGTTCCCCGGCGCGCGCCGCAGCCCGGAGCCTGCGCTGGTCGACCTGCCGGCCCGCCTGGCCGCCTATGCCGCGCAAGGCCTGCCTGATCCTCGCCCCGACTTCACCCTGCTGCTGCGCACGCTGCTGGATGCCTATGGCGCACCACAATGCGCCACCACGCCGTTCGTCACCCGCGTGCTGGTACACGCCTGCCTGCGCCCCGACCACCTGTGGCGCGACCTGGGCCTGACCGGACGCGAAGACGTCACGGCACTGCTGACCCGCCACTACCCCGGCCTGGTGGCGCGCAACACGCGCAACCTGCGCTGGAAGCAATTCCTGGCCTATTCCGCCTGCGAACACGCCGGCCTGCCCGCCGCCGCGGCGCCTGGCTGCGCGGCCTGCGAGGACCATGACGTCTGCTATGGCGACGGCGGGGCGGATTGAGGCCTCACACCTGAGGAAATTTCTGATTTTTCACACGCTGCGCCGCTTCCATGCCGATGCCCGTTAGGATTTCCGCTCACCCCGGATATCTCACCCACTTGAGGGCAACACCGTTTTGCATATCTCACCTAAACATATCGCCATGGCTTGCCTGACCCTTTCCCTCGTGGCATGCGGCAGTGCGCAGGACGCCAGCAAAGGCAATTTTGGCAAGGCCATTCAGACCTACCTGGACAAGCAACATGGGCTGTGCGCCGCGATTCCCGCCAAGACGCTGCCGTTCACGCTCGCCAATCAAGACATCATCGGTCGGCAGACCAAGAAACTTGCCGATTCGCTGGTAGAAGCAGGCCTGCTGAGCCCACGCAACACCGAAACCCAAGCCATGTTCGGCAACAAGATGGAACCGGCCACCGAATACCAGATCACGGATCTGGGCAAGAAGTATTTGGTCGCCAACGCTGCCGACACCTTTGCCCAGCAGGATGCCTTCTGCACCGGAAAATATGCTGTCGTTGAAGTGGATAACTTCACGCAACCCAGCGACGCGATGGGCATGAAAATCTCGCAAGTGAACTTTCGCTATAAGGCGCACGATGTCGCAGACTGGGCCAAATCGGAAAGTCTTCGCGCAAACTACAAGAATTTCGCCGATCAGGCTGAGGGCGACATCAAGGCCAAGGCCGTGTTGATCCTGACGAATGACGGATGGATGCACGAACGTCTGTTCAAGCACTAACGCACCAACCCGACACCCGACAGGCGCGCCATGACTTTGTCATGACCCGCCTGTCGCGCTGCACTCCCACGCGGATCAACACCGAACGAGATCAGGTCGTGCGCCGCTTCAATAGCGATACGTCACGCCCAGCCCCATCCCCACGCTGCGTCCCGGCGCCGGTTCGTAATAGCGGCCGTTGCTTTCGTTGACGATGACCGAGCCCGCGTAGTGGCGATCGAACAGGTTGTCGACCCGCGCATAGGCGCTCAATTCCCAGGCGCCGATCTGCTTGATGTACCCGGCCGACAGCGCGGCCACGGCGTACCCGGGCGCCGCCGCGTCGTTGGCGTCGTCCGCGTACAGCTGGCTGAGATAACGCCCTTCGATGGCGGCCTGCCAGCCCTGCGGCGGCGCCCAGCCCAGCGACGCAAAGGCCGATTGCCGCGCGATGCCCGGAATGCGGTTGCCGGCGCGAATACCGCCGCCCGCGTCATCGCGATACCGCGCATCCAGCCAGGTGTAGGCCAGCTGCGCGCGCCACTGGCCGGCAAAGCGGGTCGACCAGCCCAGCTCCAGGCCGTCGCGGCGGGTGCGGCCCGCGTTGCGGAAAGTCGTGCGTCCGCCGCTGCTGCCGGCCGAGACGATCTCGTCGTCGGTCGACACGTGGAACACCGCGGCGGTCAGCAGGCCATCGCCCACGCGGGTCTTCACGCCGGCTTCCACGTGGGTGCTCAGCGCCGGCGCCAGGCCGAAGTTCAGGCCCGGCAGGCCCCCCGGGCGGTAAGCGATTTCATTCAGCGTCGGCGTCTCGAAGCCGCGCCCGTACGAGGCGTAGAGGCGCGTGCCCGCAACGGGTTCGTAGCCGATGGCCGCCACCGGCAAGGCGCGGCGGTAGCGCGCGCTGCCGCTGTCGTCGCCATTGCCGGGCGCGATGTAGTGGTCGTGCGAATCGAAGTCCACCGTGCTGTAGCGCAGGCCCGCGTCCAGCGTCCATTGCGGGGTCACGCGCCACGAGGCCTGCACGTAGGGATCGGCGTTGTAGACGGTATTGGTCTCGTCGCGCCGCAGCGCACCCTGCACGCCCAACTGCTGGCTGCTGCCCGTGCCGATGAAGTTCTGGTAGCCGCGGCGGGTCTCGCGCAGCGTATCGTACGCAAAGCCGCCGACCAACGTCAGGGGCCGCCCCGCCATGGCCAGTTCGGAGGTCCAGCGCAGGTCCGCGCCGCCGTAGCGCCGGGTCAGGTCGATGACGCCGCCTGCCTGCGTCGGCGCGATCTGCGCCGCGGGCGGAATGGCCTGGAACTGGGTGGTGTCGCGCTGGCCGTAATACAGCGTCACGCGCAGCGTATTGGCGCCGTCGACATGACGCTCGTAGACCAGGCCGCCCTGCGTCTGCCGCACCGTCTTGCGGGTGTCGTACTGCGAAGCCAGGTCGGCGCTGCGCGGCTCGTCCTGGAACTGCGCATAGGTCAATCCCAGCGGGTCCTGCGCCTTGAGATCGACGCTGTTGGCCGCGATGGTGAGGCGGCTGGCATCATCGAGCTGCACGCCCAGCTTGGCGTTGCCCAGGTTCTTGCGCGCCGCGCTGCGGTCGCGAAAGCCGTCCGTGGTCATGCGCGACAGGTCCAGCACATAGTCCACCGCGCCTTCTGCGCCCGACGCCTTGGCGCCGTAGCGCCAGGTGCCGAAACTGCCGCCCCATACCGAGGCCGACACCGACGGCGGCGCGGCGCCATCCTCGGTATAGGCCAGGATCACGCCGCCGGACGAGTTGCCGTACAGCGCCGAAAACGGCCCGCGCAGCACTTCCACCCGATCCAGCGAGCCAATATCGATGTTCGAGGTCTGCCCCTGCCCGTCCGGCATCGTGGCCGGAATGCCGTCCACATACAGCCGCACCCCGCGCACCCCGAAGGTGGACCGCGCCCCGAAGCCGCGGCTGGAAATCTGCAGGTCCTGCGCGTAGTTCTGGCGGTTCTGCACTTGCAGGCCCGGCACCCCGCCCAAGCCTTCCGACAGATTGATGCCGGGCTGGCCCCGACGCATGGCGCTGCCCTCGACCACATCCACCGACGCAGGCGTATCCAGCACGGATACCCCCAGCCGCGTCCCGGTCACCACCACCGGCGCCGTCTCGGGCACCTGCGACTGCGCCACCGCCGCCATCGCCGGCGCCATGCCGAGCAGGCTGTGCAGAAGTCGGGACAGCGGAGCGCGGCGGCGGGGGTGATCGGTCACTCGGGGCTCCTGATCGGGTAAACGCGGGGAATGGGTTCTAATACTGGCATGGAAAATTCGCAAGACATCGAACGCCGGCTGCTCGACCTGGAAGTCAAGGCCAGTTTCGCCGACGACCTGCTCGAACAGCTCAACCAGATCATCGTGCGCCAACAGCAGCAGATCGACCGGTTGCAGCGCGAGGTGGCCGACCTGCGCCAGCAGGCGCCCGAAGGCGCGGCGCCGTTTCGCAGCCTGCGCGACGAGCTGCCGCCGCACTACTGAACGCGGCCGGGGCACCGCCCCTAGTATCGGTACCGCAACAGCCGCCCGATCCGCCGCAGCGGAGCCAGCCGCCGCATCCACCAGATCGCCACGCGCGCAACCCGGGTGTACCGTGCGACCTGCGCCGGGCTGCGCCCCTCCTGCACCAATTGCTCGGTACGCAGTCTCAGGCCCGGCACCTGGGCTTCCAAGTCCTGCGGATGGTTCAGGCTCCAGCGGGTGACGGCGCCCGTGGCCCGGATCATGCGATTGCGCACCACCAGCGCCAGCCCCAGGTCGCTGTAGCCGTCGAAAATCACTTCGCCGCAGGGAAATTGCGTCGTGATGGTGCGCAATAGCGCCAGCAGCGACGCCTCGGGCAAGTACAGGAACAGGCCTTCGGCCACCACCAGCGTCGGCCGGCCCGCGGGCACCTGTCTCAGCCAGGCCAGATCGGTTACCGATGACGCGATGAGGTGGCAGTCCGCGCGGTCCGGGTACAGCGTGCGGCGCAGGGCAATCACCTCTGGATAGTCCACCTCGAACCAGGCCACCTCGGGCGGCGGGTCCACCCGGAACACCCGCGTATCCAGGCCGCAGCCCAGATGCAGCACGGTGGCCTCGCGGTGCGCGTTGATGAATTCGCGCGTCCAGCCATCCAGCACGTGGGCCCGCATGGCCAGGCCGATCATTTCATCGTGGCGCAGCGGCAGGGAGGAAAAGTCGTAGTCGATACGCGCCACCGCATCCGCCGCGTGGCGGTCGCGCAACAGGGAATCGGACAGCCGGCTTTCCTGGGCCTTGGCGTACAGGGTAATCAGCAGCGTCGCCTTCACGCCGGTCAGGTCCTGCTTTTCCATATGACTCCCGAGACGGACAGCAAACAGCGATAGATCGCGGATGGCAATTGGATAAATCTGATTTATTGTGCCACGAGTGGAAAAAACCTTTTAAAAACAACAATTTATAAAAACACCCGAGTGATGCAACATCGCCCCCTCGGGAGACAGCAATGGATTCGGCGGACCCACGGTCGAATGCGCTCCCCTGACATGTGAACCGGAGACACACCATGATCAAGACCTTTGCCAGTGCATTGACGGTAGCCCTGGCCGCCCTGGGCACCTGCGCCCAGGCGGCACAGAACGTCGAACCTGACGATGTACCGTTCCAGGGCGTGGCAGGCACCCCGGACAACGGCCCCACCCGCGCCCAGGTCGAAGCCGAGCTGGCAACCGCCAAAGCCGCCGGCCAGGTATCGAATGTTGAACCCGACGATACCCCGTTCAAGGCAGCCGGCTCTACGCCCTCGGACCCGACGCGTGCCCAAGTGGAAAAAGACCTTGCCGCAGCCAAGGCCGCTGGCAAGGTCTCGGAGGCCGAACCCGACGACAAGCCGTTCAAGGCCACAACAAAACGCTAGGCGCGCCCCGCGCCCGACTCTTGCTGGAGTCTTGCCGCCTGATCAGGCGGCTTTTTTTTTTGCTCGGACCCGGCGGTTGCCACAGCTATCAATGCCATTAATGGAGACTAAAACTCAAAACATCTACTAACTTTCCATTGATGGAAAAATCTTTTACCGATATACGGGTTTATCCCTAGTCTGAATCGGCGCACCATTCAGTCATCGGGAAACAACAACGAAGCACGACGGATAGGCCGCCTGATTCGCTCCCCGGCTTTTGAAATCGGAGATTCACCATGAAAAAGACCCTTGCCACCGCCCTATTGATGTCCCTGGCCGCCCTGAGCGCCGGTGCCTACGCCTCGCAGAACATCGAACCCAACAACGTGCCGTTCCAAGGCGTTTACGGCACCCCGTACGAAGGCCCGACCCGCGCCCAGGTGCAAGCCGAACTGGCTGCCGCCAAGGCCGCCGGCCAGGTGTCCAATGTCGAACCCAACGACATGCCGTTCCAAGGCGTGTATGGCGCACCGCAATCTGGCGTGACCCGCGAGCAAGTGCAGGCCGAACTGGCCGCCGCCCGCGCTGCTGGCCAGGTGTCCAACGTCGAGCCCAACGACCTGCCGTTCTCGGGCGCGTACCACCGCAGCAACTAAGCCGCGCCGCGGCCGCCGATGCGCGGCCGCCCGCCTTGACCGATTTACCCCTCCCCTTGTTGTACCTTGGCCGCCTCTCCAGGCGGCTTTTTTTGCCTGTTCTGCGCCACATCAGCACAGGCGCGCGCGCCTCAAGACAAGAGCCGGCAGCTTGGCTTACCATCGCAGGTGAACGCCGATGGGCTGCGCATGCAGCCTCCTGCCTATAACAACGAGGGAGTCCGTTTTGAAAACCACCCATCTGATCGCTATCGGCCTGCTCGCCTGCGGCGCGTCCGGCGCTGCCTTGGCCGCGCCTGCCGTGATGCTGAACCACGCCCTGATCACTGAAATTTCCAAGGCCGATCAACCCGTCTTTCACAAGGCGGTGGCCGACGCGTTGAACAACGCGGCCGACGGCCAGAGCACCCAGTGGTCCAGCACGCCCAAGGGCAAGCAGGCCCCCATCACGGCCAGGATCACGCCGTTGCAGACCAGCAAGCTGTCGGGTGATCGCACCTGCCGCCTGCTGGAAGGCGATTTCGCGCGCGCCAAGACGACCGAGACCTGGAAGTTCTGGTTCTGCAAGCAGCCTGACGGCACCTGGAAGGCCAGCTCCAACTGATCCACCGCGGCTTGCCCGGCCGCCCAAATGCAACGCCCGCCTCATCCTGGGATGAGGCGGGCGTTTTCATGGGCGCGAATGCGGGCGGGTGCCTGCAGCGGCCGGCGCCTTGCCCCGCAGGACAAGGCGCGCGGGATCAGCCTTCGACGCGGTTGGCGTCCAGCACCGTCATGGCCGTCATGTTGATGATGCGGCGCACGGTCGAGCTGGAGGTCAGGATGTGCACCGGCGCATTGGCGCCCAGCAGGATCGGGCCCACCGCCACGTTGCCGCCGGCCGCCGTCTTGAGCAGGTTGTAGGCGATGTTGCCGGCGTCCACGTTGGGGCACACCAGCAGGTTGGCTTCGCCCTTGAGCGTGGACGAGGGCAGGATGCGCAGGCGCAGCGCTTCGTCCAGCGCGCAGTCGCCGTGCATTTCGCCGTCGATTTCGATTTCCGGCGCGGTTTCACGCACCAGTTCCAGCGCGCGGCGCATCTTGGCGCCCGAGGCCGAGCTGCCCGAGCCGAAGTTCGACCGCGACAAGAGCGCCACCTTGGGGGCCAGGAACATGCGGCTCATTTCGCGGGCGGCGGCGATGGTGAACTCGGCGATCTGCTCGGCCGTCGGTTCATCATTCACATGCGTGTCCACCAGCACCACCGTGCGCTCGTTGAGCAGCAGGATGTTCATGGCGGCGTAGACATTAGCGCCGGGGCGGCGGCCGATCACTTCATCCACGAACCGCAGGTGGTCGTGATAGGCGCCCACCGTGCCGCAGATCATGCCGTCGGCATCGCCCAGGTGCACCATCATCGCGCCGATCAGCGTCAGGCGGCGGCGCATTTCGACACGTGCCATTTCCTTGGTGATACCGCGGCGGCACATCAGTTCCCAGTATGTGGTCCAGTACTGATGGAAGCGTTCGTCGTATTCGGGGTTGGTGACTTCGACGTCTTCGCCCAGGCGCAGGCGCAGGCCGAATTTCTCGATGCGCGACAGCAGCACGGCGGGGCGGCCCACCAGGATCGGACGGGCCAGGCCTTCGTCGACGATGACCTGCACCGCGCGCAACACGCGTTCGTCTTCGCCTTCAGTGAAGACGATGCGCGATTTACCGCCGCCACGCACGATGCGCTTGGCCGCCGAGAACAGCGGCTTCATGAAGGCGCCCGAGTGGTACACGAACTGCTGCAGCTGCTCTTCGTAGGCTTCCAGGTCGGCCAACGGGCGCGTGGCTACGCCGCCGTCCATGGCGGCCTTGGCCACCGCCGGGGCGATGCGCACGATCAGGCGCGGATCGAAGGGCTTGGGAATCAGGTATTCGGGGCCGAACGAGATGTCGTAGGTGCCGTAGGCGGCGGCCACGACTTCGTTCTGCTCTTCTTCGGCGAGCTGGGCAATGGCATGAACCGCCGCCATTTCCATTTCGCGGGTGATGGTGGTGGCGCCCACGTCCAGCGCACCGCGGAAGATGTACGGGAAGCACAGCACGTTGTTGACCTGGTTCGGGTAGTCCGAACGGCCCGTGGCCATGACCACGTCGTCACGCACGCCGTGCGCGACTTCCGGCAGGATTTCCGGGGTGGGGTTGGCCAGCGCCAGGATCAGCGGACGCGGGCCCATGGCCGCGACCATTTCCGGCTTGAGCACGCCGCCGGCCGACAGGCCCAGGAACACGTCCGCGCCCTCGATCACGTCGGCCAGCTTGCGGGCGTCCGTCTTTTGCGCAAAGCGCGCCTTGTCCGGGTCCATCAGCGTCGTGCGGCCCTCAAAGACCACGCCTTCGATGTCGGTCACCCAGATGTTTTCCAGCGGCAGGCCCAGGTCCACCATCAGGTCCAGGCACGCCAGGGCGGCAGCCCCCGCGCCGGACGTCACGACCTTGACCTGGTCGATCGTCTTGCCCACGACCTTCAGGCCGTTGATGAACGCGGCCGAGACCGTGATGGCGGTGCCGTGCTGGTCATCGTGGAAAACGGGAATCTTCATGCGTTCGCGCAGCTTGCGCTCGACCGTGAAGCACTCAGGCGCCTTGATGTCTTCGAGGTTGATGCCGCCGAAGGTGGCTTCCAGCCCGGCAATGATCTCGACCAGCTTGTCCGGGTCAGTTTCGTTGATTTCGATGTCGAACACGTCCAGGCCGGCGAACTTCTTGAACAGCACCGCCTTGCCTTCCATGACCGGCTTGGAAGCCAGCGCGCCGATGTTGCCCAGGCCCAGCACCGCGGTGCCGTTGGTGATCACGCCCACCAGGTTGCCGCGGCCGGTGTAACGGAACACGTTGGCCGGATCCGCCACGATTTCCTCGCAGGCCGCCGCCACGCCCGGCGAGTACGCCAGGGCCAGGTCACGCTGGTTGGTCAGCGGCTTGGACGCCACGACGGAGATCTTTCCCGGGGTGGGAAACTCGTGATAGTCCAGAGCGGCCTGGCGGTCGGATTGCGAATTCATGGGGCGGCGCCTCCTCGTCTTGAATAGGGAAAATTCTAGGGCCGAAGACATAAGGCGATCATTCAGATTTAATATTGTCACATCACCTTTTCATTATGGCTTGTCTATGACGCCGTTTTCCCCGGACGAGGTTATCCGGAAACTGACCTCGCGGCTGAAGATGCGGCACCTGATGCTGCTGCTGCAGATCGAGCAGCACGGTTCGCTGACGCGGGTGGCCGAGCACATGGCCACGAGCCAGCCGGCCGTGACCAATGCGCTGGCCGAGCTGGAAAGCATGTTCGACGTGCCGCTGTTCGAACGCTCGGTACGCGGCATGACGCCCACGCCGCTGGGCGCGGTGGTGCTGGCCCGTGCCCGCGCCCTGGTGCACGACCTGGGCCACCTGGTGCAGGAAATGGAAGCCGTGGCCGCCGGCCATGCCGCCCACCTGCACATCGGCGTGATTCCGTTCGTGTCGGGGCAGATGCTGTCCGCGGCCATCGCCCGCACCGTGCCGCAGGGGCGCGGCATTACCGCCACCATCCACGAGGGCCAGGGGCCGGCGCTGCTGCGCCAACTGCGCGACCACACGCTGGACGTGGTGGTGGGCTGGGCCACGCCGTCGGTGGACCTGCGCCAGATCGATTTCGAGGTGCTGTACCACCAGCCGCCGCGCCTGATCGCCAGCCGCCGCCTGGCCGCGCGGCTGGGCCGCACGCGGCTGGAATGGAACATGCTGGCCGACCTGGACTGGATTCTGGGCACGCCGGACAGCCCGATCCGCGAGCAAGTCGCCGACATTTTCCTGCGCGCCGGGCTGGCACCGCCGACGCCATCGGTGCAAAGCGATTCGTCCAAGCTGATCGGCGAGATGATCGTGGCCAGCGACCGCGCCGTGTCCATCCTGCCGGCCGACATCGCCGATGAGCTGGTGCGCATCGCCGGCGCGGCGATCGTGCCCTATTCGTTCGACTGGACCCTGCCGCCCATTTCATTGTTCACCCGCGCCGACGGCCTGCGTCGCAATGTCGACGCGCTGTTTGCCGCCGCGCTACGCGAGGTGTTCGGTCGCGCAGGACGCTAATTGATACATTTATGTACGCATAGCAATACATTTGGTATCCGTCGCCAGCGATTCATCAAGAACTGTAAAGACTCGTCAACCCGGCCCTGCTGCACTCCTATACTGCCCCGCGCATAGCATTCCAGGAGGCCTGTAGCAGTGTTCACCCGTCAACGTTTGTTTCTGCGGTGCGTGGCGCTTGCCACGCTTTGTACCGGCACACTGTCAGGCTGCAATTCGCTGCTATCCGAAGGTACCGGTGCCGGCGCGGGGATTGCCGGCGCCGCCATCGCCAACCAGATCACCGACAACGCCACCGTCGCCACCGGCATCGGCTTGGGCGTGCAGGCCGGTGCGAAGGCGGCCCTGGCCTATGCCCAACGCAAAACGCGCGGCGAAGAACAAGACGCCATCGCACGCGCAGCCGGCCCCCTGGCGGTCGGCGATGTGGCGCCCTGGAGCGTCGAGCATCAATTGCCGCTTGACCGTGACGCCCAGGGGCAGGTGGCCATCAGCCGGCTCATGGGCAATGACGACCTGCAATGCAAAGAGGTCGTGTTTTCGATCGACACGCCCGCCGAAAAACCGCAGACCGATCCGCAACGAGCGTTCTACGTCACCACGATATGCCGCGACGGCGAGACCTGGCGCTGGGCCAGCGCCGAACCGGCGACGGCCCGCTGGGGGGCATTGCAGTGAGGCCGGTCGGCATCGCCCTGCTGACGATCGCTGCGACGCTGGGCCTGGCCGGGTGCCAGAGTTCGTCCATCGGCAGCGCCACCGGCGCCATCGTGGGCACGGCCAGCGGTGCCGCCACCGCCAATCCGGTGGCCGGCTTCGCCATCGGCGTCGGCGTGCAGGCGGCGGTCGATGCCAGCGTCAAGTACGTCATGCGCGAATGGAAGAACGACCAGCAGAACGTCATGGCCAACGCCGCCGGCCAGTTGGACCCCGGCCAGGTGCGCCAGTGGCAGATCCGCCGCTGGCTGCCGTTCGGCAATGAACAAGGCAGCATCCAGGTGCTGCGCGAGATCGACACGCCGCTGGCGCGTTGCCGCGAAGTGCTGTTCACCGTGACGGCAGACAAGACGGCGGCGCAGGCCTACGTGAGCCAGATCTGCCGGCAGCCGGCCGGGCAATGGAAATGGGCCGCCGCCGAGCCGGCCGTGACGCGCTGGGACGGCCTGCAATAACCCGGGCCGGACGGCCCCAGGGCGCCCCCCCCAGCGCGCTCGCTTGATCCCGGACTTGCCGCGCGGCGATACTGCACGTTCGCCCCTGTTATCCGGACCGCCCATGCCCCACAGCCAGTTCGTCATGCCGCGCAGCGCCCTGGCGGGCGTGCAGGCGGTGGCCGCGCGCAGCGGACGCACCTTCGCACGGCATACCCACGACCAGTTCGGCATCGGCGTGATGTGCCACGGCGCGCAGGTCTCGCACAGCGGCCGCGGACAAGTCGAGGCCGGCCCGGGACAGGTCATCACGGTCAACCCCGGCGAAGTGCACGATGGCGCGCCCATCGGCGGCGAACGAGCCTGGCAGATGCTGTACCTGGACCCCGCCGTGGTCGCGGATGCGGCAGAGGGCCTGCCGCGCAGCGGCCAGTTTGCCTTCGAACACCCCGTCCTGGACGCCCCTGCGCTGGCCGCGGACGTGCAGGCCCTGTATGCGCAGGCCATCTCGCCTGCCTCGCCCCTGGCGTGCGATGCGCTGCTGCGGCGGATTCTGGCGCGCGCGGGCGGGCGCGCCCTCCCGGTGCGCGAGGCCGGCGCGCCCGCCGCCATTCGCCATGCCATCGGCCTGATCGACGATGCGCCCGCCGCGGCGCTGTCGCTGGCCGATCTGGCCCATGCCAGCGGCCTGAGCCGCTTCCAGGTGCTGCGCGCGTTCAGCCGCGCCACGGGCATGACGCCGCACGCCTATCAATTGCAGCGGCGCCTGCTCCTGGCGCGCAGCCTGCTGCGCCAGGGCACGGCGCTGGCCGAGGCAGCCGCCGCGGCAGGCTTTGCCGACCAGAGCCACATGACCCGGCTGTTCGCGCGCGCCTATGGGGTGTCGCCAGGGCGCTACGCGCAGGCGGTCGCGCGCTGAATCACCGCAGGCGGCCGCGGCCCCGGGAGACGCCCCGCTACGCGCGGCGGACCCGTCGAACAGACCTGGGCGGCCCTGCAATTTCGTTCAAGACCGCGCCGCGCGCTGGCGTCTACGCTGCGGTTCTCGTTGAACACAGCCGCACTTCATGAACAGAACTTTGCAGGGCCACGCCTGCCTGGCCGCGGCCATGGCGCTGGTGGGCAGCACGGTGGTGGCCAGCAAGATCATCGCCGCCGGGCTGCCGCCGTTCACCGCCACGGCGTTGCGCTTCGCCGCGGCATTGCCTTGCTTCGCGCTGCTATGGCGCCTGACCGGCACACGGCTGCCGCGCCTGCAATGGCGCGACTGGCTGCTGCTGACGGCGCAGGCCATTGCCGGCAGCGTGGGCTACACCACCTTGCTGATCGCCGGCCTGCAGCACACGTCCGCGGTGGACGCCGGGGTGATCCTGGGCACCCTGCCCCTGGTGTCGGCCGGCATCGCCATCGTGGTGCTGGGCGAACGGCCTGGCCGGGCCACCCTGCTGGCGATTGGCGCGGCGGCAGCCGGCGTCTGGCTGATGACGCGCAGCGGCGCGGCGGACTGGGCGGGCTCCCTGGCCGGCAACGCGCTGGTGCTGGGCGCGGTGCTTTGCGAAGGGCTGTTCATCCTGCTGCACAAGCGCCTGCGCTCGCCGGTGCCGCCCTTGGCGCTGTCGACCCTCCTGTGCGCCATCGGCCTGGCGGTGTGCGTGCCGGCCAGCCTGGTGGAAGCGCCCTGGACCCTGGCGGTTTCCGCCGACGCGTTGACCGCGGTAGCCTATTACGCGCTGGTGCCGACGGTGGGGGGGTTCCTGCTGTGGTACGCGGGGGCTGCCCGTGTGCCCGGATCGGACGCCGCGCTATTCACCGCTATTGCGCCGGTATCGGCCGTGCTGCTGGCGGCCGCGTTGCTGGGCGAAAGCCTGTCGGCCAGCCAGTTCTGGGGCATGGCCTGCGTGCTGGGCGCCGTCTTCATCCTGGGTGGGGCACGCAAGCCCGCCGCCGTCACGAGGTAAGCCATGCTGTTCCGCCATGCAAGCGCCATCTGGCGCGATTACCCGCAGTTGTCCGTCGGCGTGCTGCACCTGCGCGGCGTCCACGCGCAAGCGTCCGTCGCCGCCCATGCCGAACCCTTCATCGCGCGGGCCCGCGCGCGGCTGGCGCAAGGCAGTGAATCCGACCTGCCCGAGATCCAGGCCTGGCGGCGCGCCTTTGCCAGCATGGGCGTCAAGCCCACGCAGTACCGCTGCGCCTCGGAAGCGCTGCTGCGGCGCCTGCGCAAGGACGGCGCGCCGCCGCCGCTGCACCCGCTGATCGACTTGTGCAATGCCGTGTCGATGGCATACGCGATCCCGGTCGCGGTGCTGGACTTGAGACAGGTCGGATCCGCGCTGGAAGTCCGTCCCGCCGATGGCACCGAAACCTACCTGACGTTCGGCGGCGAAACGGAACATCCCGAGCCCGGCGAAGTGACCTACGCCGACCCGGAAGGCCGCGCCCATGCCCGGCGCTGGACCAACCGGCAAAGCGGGCTGTCGGCCGTGCGCGACGACACGCGCGACGTGCTGATCGTGGCCGAGGCCCTGCACGCGAGCGCGGCCGATGATGTGGCGCGGCTGGTGCAGGAATTGCACACAGCGCTGGCGGACCTTTGGCAGCCGCCGTTGCGCCACGCGTTGCTGACGGCGCAGTCGCCGGCTTTTGAGGTCCGGCGGGACGCCGCGAAGCCGGAGTAAGTTGCCTTCAACCGCGGCTGAACGCCAGGGCGAATTCATCCGAAAAAATGTCGGCCAGCGAATGCCGCAGGGCGGCGGCGCGCTCGGCGCCATAAGCGGCCTCGAAACGCTGCTGCGCGTCTTTCCACAGGCGCCTGGACTCGGCCAGCTTGGCGCGGCCCGCGTCAGTCAGCGCGACCCGGCGGCTGCGGCCGTCGCGTTCGTCGCGCGCCATGCTGACATAGCCGTCGCGTTCGAGCGGTTTGAGGTTGTGCGCCAGCGCCGAGCGGTCCAGCACCATGGCGCGCGCCAGGTCGGTCATGGACGGCGTGCCGGCGCGCGCGATGTGCACCAGGATCGAATGCTGCGAGACCTTCAGGCCGCAAGGGGCCAGCACCGTGTCGTAGAGCTGCGAGACGCGGCGGGTGGCCTTGCGCAGGGCGGCGCCGTTGCAGATCAGCGGGTCCTGGGGGATGGTGGAGGCGAAGGGTTCGGCGTCGGACATGGTGGCTTCGGACGACTTGGTTGAGCGGGAATGACGGCAGCGCAAGCGGTGGAAAGCGCCCGCGGCAATGCGCAGGGACCTGAACAGGCGGCGGGTCGCGACCGCGCCAGGCGGGCCCGGTCCATTACGCTACTTCCACGCCGGACTGGAGTCTAGCCCATTCTTGACAGATATTGGCATATGCACGTAAATTTTCCGCACGCTCCCCTTATGGCCTTCCCGTCCCCATGTCCGCCATCCCCGCCGCGCCCACGCACCGCCCCGCCAACGCGCGCCTGCAGGCGATGCTGCACGCCCCCATTGCCCCCACGCTGGCCCGGCTGGCCTGGCCCAACATCCTGATGATGCTGGCACAGTCGGCCACCGGCTTGATCGAAACCTGGTTCCTGGCGCGGCTGGGCACGCCGGTGCTGGCCGGGGTGGCGCTGGTGGTGCCGGTGCTGATGCTGATGCAGAACATGTCGCAGGGCGCGATGGGCGGCGGCATCTCGGCGGCGGTGGCGCGCACGCTGGGCGCGGGCCGCCAGCAAGAGGCCGACCAGCTGGTGCTGCACGCGGTGGTGCTGAATGCGGCGCTGGGCGCGGTGTTCTGCGTGCTGCTGCTGGTGTTCGGCCCGCAGCTGTATCGCGCGCTGGGCGCCGATGGCGCCGCGCTGGACGCGGCGCTGGCGTACTCCAACGTGATCTTCGGCGGCATCGTGCTGATGTGGCTGATGAATGCCTTTGCCAGCGTCATCCGCGGCACCGGCAACATGTTGGTGCCGGGCGCGGTGATCTGCGGCGGCGCGCTGCTGCTGGTGCCGCTGTCGCCCTGCCTGATCTTCGGCTGGGGCCCGTTTCCCGCATTGGGCGTGGCGGGCGGCGGCTGGGCGCTGGTGACCTACTACGCGGTGGGCACGCTGGTGCTGGGCGGCTATTGCCTGAGCGGCCGCAACGCCGCGCGCCTGACGCGCAGCCGGCTGCACCTGAGCCTGCTGCGCAGCATCCTCAGCGTGGGCGCGCTGGCGACGCTGAACCCCTTGCTGACCAACGGCCTGGTGGCGCTGACCGCCGCGCTGGTCGGCGCCTACGCCGGCACCGCGGCAGTGGCCGGCTACGGCATCGCGGTGCGGCTGGAGTATCTGATGATTCCGCTGGCCTTCGGCCTGGGCGCGCCGATGGTCGCGATGGTGGGGTCCAACATCGGCGCCGGCCAGCCCGAACGCGCGTTGCGCATCGCGTTGACGGGCGGCGCCATGGCCTTCGTGCTGGCCGAGATCATCGGCCTGGCGGCGGCATTTTTCCCCGAAGCCTGGTTGCGGCTGTTCGGCGCCCAGGACCACATGCTGGAAGCGGGCGCGGCCTACCTGCGCATCGTCGGACCGCTGTATGGATTTTTCGCGCTGGGCTTTTCGATGTATTTCGCCTCGCAGGGCGCGGGGCGCTTGAAGTGGCCGTTGCTGGCGGGATTCCTGCGGCTGCTGATCGGCGCGGGCCTGGGCGGCGCGGCCTTGCATTTCACCGGATCGCTGACGGTGTTCTTCGCCATCGCGGCGGCGGCCATGTGCCTGTACGGCCTGATCATCCTGGGCGCGGTCGCGTCGGGGTCGTGGTTCGAGCCCGGGCATCTGCGCAAGCCGGGGCTGGCGGCGCGTTAGCCGTGGCGCGGCGCCGGCTTGGCCGGTATCCCGCCAAGCGGCAGGGCCGCGCCATGACGTGGCAGGATACGCGCTACGACTTGGGCGCGTCGCGCAGCGCGTAGGCCACCAACTGTTGCGCATACGCCGGCAGTTCCCCGCGCACGCACAGCACCAGGTCGCGCACCGCCCAATCGTCCACCAGCGCCACGCGCCGCACGCCGGCCGCGCGGCCATGCCGCACGGCCGCCACCCGCGGCATGATTGCCACCCCCACCCCAAGCCCCACCATCCGGCATACGGCGTCGAAGCTGCGCAGGCGCACCCGATACGACAGCACCTTGCCGCTGCGGCGCGCATGGTGCGCAATGTGTTCCTGCAAGGCGCTGCCTTGCACCAGGCCGACGAATTCCTCGTCCGCCACCTCGGCCAAGGTCACGGTCTGGCGTCCGGCCAAGGGATGGCCCGCCGGCACCACCAGCGCCAGCGGGTCATGCCGAAAGCGCAGCACCTGCAAGCCGTGCAGGTCGGTGGAATCGGCCAGCACGCCGATATCGCAGGTACCGGCGCGCAGGGCGTCGGCGATTTCGTAGCTGAGGCGTTCTTCCAGGTCCACCGACACGCGCGGGTGGTCCTTGAGGAATTCGCCCAGCACCTGCGGCAGGTATTCGCTGAGCGCGGTGGTGTTGCACAGCACCCGCACGTGGCCCTTGAGCCCCTGGCCGTAGTGGTCCAGTTCGCCGCGCATGCGATCCATCTGCGCCAGCACCAGGCGGGCGTGATGGGCCAGCGTGCGGCCGGCGGGCGTGGCCTGCACGCCACGATGTTCGCGCAGCAGCAGCGGCACGCCCAACGTGTCTTCCATGCCGCGGATGCGTTCGCTGGCGGACGCCAGGGTCATGTGCGAACGGCGCGCGCCCGCCGTGATGGAGCCGGTCTCCTGCACATTCAGGAACAGGCGTAGGTCGGTCAGATCGAAGCGCATGCAAAAAAGCGTAGCACGGCAGGCTCAGGCTGTTCCATAGGCCAGGTACGCGAGATCCCGATACGGCGTTACGCAGGCCCGGGTGGAGAATCTGCCCATTCATCCTCGATGAAGGGAGATTTCCATGAAAATCCAGATGCTGCGACATCAACTGGCCCTGTGGCCCTTGGCCTTGCTGACGGCCCTGGCCCTGCATTCCTCAGGCCGGGCCGAAGCCCCGGCCGGGCTGTCGGCCTACACGACCCCGGTACAGAAATACGCGCTGGCGCTGGAGGCCCAGACCCAGGGCGACTATCCCGCCATGCTGGCCTGGCTGCGCGCCGCGGCGCGCGACGGCCACGCGCCGGCCCAGCGCATGCTGGGCATCGCGCTGCTGGGCGGTCCTGCCCTGTACGGCGGCGTCCAGCCCACCGATCTGTGCGAGGGCCGCCAGTGGCTGTTGCGCGCCGCCCGGCAAGGGCAGGACAACGCCGACGACGTGGCCTACGCGCTGTTCGGCCGCCCGCGCGATGCGCTGACCGCCCACTGCGAGGCCGCATGAATCCGTACGACGGGATGGCCGGCGGCACGCCGGCGCTGCTGGCCGCGACGGTAGCCGTTTTTATCCTGGCAGGCGTGGTGAAGGGCGTGGTGGGGCTGGGCCTGCCCACCATCTCCATGGCGCTGCTGGCGCTGGTGATGGCGCCGGCGCAGGCGGCGGCGCTGCTGATCGTGCCGTCGCTGATCACCAACCTGTGGCAGGCGCGGCCCTGGCCGACCTTGATGCCGGTGCTGCGCCGCATTGCCGGCATGCAGGTCGGCGTGTGCGTCGGCACGATTGCCGGCGCGCTGTGGCTGGGCGCGCCCTCGGGCCACTGGGCCAGCGTCTGCCTGGGCGCAGCGCTGGTGGCCTATGCGGCCTGGGGGCTGTTCGGCACGCCGCCCGCCGTCCCTGCGCGCCACGAAGGCGCATGGGGCGTGGCGGTGGGCGCCATCACCGGCGTCATCACGGCGGCCACGGGCGTGTTCGTGATTCCCGCCGTGCCGTTCCTGCAGGCGCTGAACCTGGGCAAGGACGGCCTGATCCAGGCCATGGGCATTTCCTTCACGGTGTCCACGGTGGCGCTGGCGGCCGGGCTGTGGCTGACCGGCAGCTACTCGCCGGCCGCCGCAGGCGCGTCAGTGCTGATGCTGCTGCCTGCGCTGGGCGGCATGGCGCTGGGGCAGTGGCTGCGCGACCGGCTGTCGGCGCGCACCTTCAAGCTGTGCTTCATGGTGAGCCTGGCGCTGTTGGGCGCCTACCAGGCGGCGCAGGGCCTGGCCGGGTAGACGCCGCGGCGCATCAGGCCGCCAGGCGGCGCTCGTCCCTGCGCCGTTCGTCCGCCCTGCGCTCGTCCACAAAACCGATCGACACCGACATCTCGCGCCAACGCGCCAGCTCCTGCTGCACCGATTGGATCTTGGCGCGTGCCTGGTCGAAGGCATCGCGGCCCAGGAACAGGTGCAGGGGCGCGTATTGCGCCTGCGCGGCCTGGATCAGGGCGCGCGCCGCCTTGACCGGATCCCCGGCGGGCGCGGCGATGCCCGACAGGTCGGTGCGCCCGGCTTCGGGATGGCTCGCTTGCGGCGCGCCCGCCGCCTGACCGTGCATCGCGCCCGGATACACCACCGACACCCGCACGCCATACGGCGCGGCTTCGGCTGCCAGGGCCTCGCTCAGGCCGCTGACGGCGAACTTGGTGGCGCTGTAGGCGCCCCACCCCGCGTAGCCGCCATCAAACCCCAGGATCGACGACACATTGAACACGTGGCCCGCCCGCTGTGCCCGCAGGCGCGGCATCACCGCGCGCACCACGTTCAGCACGCCGAACACATTGATATCGAAGGTATCGCGCAACTCGCCGTCCGACAGCGTTTCCAGCGGTCCCGCCAGGCTGCAGGCGGCGTTGTTGACCACCACGTCGATGCGGCCGAAACCCGCGATGGCGGTGTCGACCGCGCGGTGCACGCTGCGCGCGTCGGCCAGGTCCACGGCCAGCGGCAGGAAGCGGCCTTCCAGCTTGGCATCCACCGCGTCGAGCAAGGCGTCGACGTCGCGCGACGTGGCCGCCACCTTGTGGCCCTGGTCGAGCAGCATCCTGACCAATGCCAGGCCCAGGCCGCTGGACGCGTCCGTCACAAACCAGATTTTTTCGGTGCTCATGCGATCTCCCTCTACTTGCGGCAGCCGGCAACACGCCGGCAACCCGCCCGTGCCCATCGATTCACGCGGAACCCATCGACCCCAAGCGTGAGAGGGATATTAAGAATCGCACGGGGCAGCGTACAGGCTCGTTCTTGCGTGAAACCTGCCTATTTCTACAGGCTTGCCGGCACGGCCACCGTGGCGGTGCGGCATCGCCGCGGCCAGGCGGCGGCTTGGCGCCCTGCCGCCCGGCGCGGTGCGGGTTCAGCCCAACGCGCTGCGATAGTGCTCGCTGTCGAATCGCGGCGCGGAATCCGCGGGCGGCGCGTCGGTGACGGCGGCGGGTGCAGGCGCAGCCGCGGCGTCGACGCCAAAGAGGGAAAGTTCAGCGGTGACCAATGCAAGCAGGAAATTTGCCATGATGACTCCTTTGATTCACATGCCCGGACCGGCGGCGGCTGCGTCGGTCTTATATAAGACATAGGGGTCCATCTTGCTGACGGCGGCGCCGCGCGTCCATTTGCTTGTGTCAATCGCGGCGATTGAGGCAACTTAAGGCCGCGCAATCCGGCGAAAAACTGGACGCAGGACACTCACCGTGCAAAACGGCGTCGCTGCCCCGTCTGGCGCACCGCCGCGACCAGCGACTGCACCGCCGGTTCGGCCGAGCGCAGGAAGGCGTAGAAGCGCGCATTGGGCAGCGCCGGCATGCCGTCTTCGCGCGATAGCGCGCGCAGGCCCTGGCGCAACTGGCTGCGCGCCACCGGGGCCACGGCAAAGCCTGCCTGCGCGGCGGCCAGGCAGCCCGCCATGCTGGCGCTTTCAAAGGCGGGCAGCCAGGCGCGGCGCGCCGCGCCCAGCGCGCCGATGGCCGCCTCGCGATACACACAAGGTTCCGGAAACACCGCCAGCGGCACCTGAGGCCCTGACTTCCAGGGCTTGTCTTCGGCCCAGGCCCAGACCAGCTCTTCTTCCCACAACAGTTCGCCCTCGTCCTGCACCCGCGCGCATTGCTTGCCAAACACCACGTCGAGCTTGCCGCGCGCCTGCTGACGCAGCAGGTCTGCCGTAACGCCGACCTTCAGTTCGATCGAGGCCTCGGGATGGGCGCGGTGGAACGCTTGCAGCACTTCGGCCAGCCAGGCGCCGGCAAAATCTTCCGACGAGCCGATGCGCAGCCGCCCTTTCAGACGCGCTCCGCTCAGGCGGGCGCGCGCCTCGCGTTCCAGGTCGACGATGTTGCGCGCATACGCGTACAGCGTTTCGCCGGCCGCGGTGAGCTCGAAGCTGCGGGTGGTGCGTTCGAGCAGCACGGAACCGGCCACCATTTCCAGGCGCTTGATATGGCCGCTGACCGCCGAGGGCGTGAGCGCCAGCGCGTCGGCCGCCAGCGCAAAGCCGCCGTTGTCCACCACTTCCAGGAAAGTGCGCAGCAGGGTCAGGTCAAGCACGGCGCCGGTCGGTTCGGCCAAGGTATCCATGGAGTCGATTCCGCAATACATGATTTGTTGATAATACACACTGATTATTCACCAATCATGACCATGCGCGCCGCTATCGTAAGGCTTCCCGCTACTGCAAGGATGCAATGCCATGGCCCCCTACGCCACGATCCGCACCCCGCGACTGGACATCGCCTACCTGGAATGGAACCCCGCCGGCGCACGCACCGCCGTGCTGCTTCACGGCTGGCCGGACAGCCCCGAAAGCTGGCGCACGGTGGCGCAGCGCCTGGCGGCCGAAGGATACCGGGTGCTGTGCCCGGCACTGCGAGGCTTCAGCGCCACGCGCTTTCTGGACGCGGCCACGCCACGCAGCGGCGAACTGGCCGCGCTGGGCCGCGACCTGCTGGATTTCATAGCGGCGCTGGGGCTGATGCGGCCGCTTCTGGTGGGCCATGACTGGGGCGCACGCGCCGCCGCCAACGCCTGCGGCCTGCAGCCGGCCGTGGCCTCGCACCTGGCATTGCTGTCCGTCGGGTACGGCACCAACGACCCGTCGCAGGCATTGCCGCTGCCCCAGGCCCGCAATTATTGGTACCACTGGCTCATGGCAACGCCTCGCGGCGCGGATACGGTGCGCAATGATGGGCCTGCGTTCGCGCGATATATGTGGGATACCTGGTCCCCCGCCGGCTGGTATGCCGAGGCGGAATTCGCCGAGGCGGCGCGCGCCTTCGACAACCCCGACTGGGCCAACGTCGTGCTGCATTCCTATCGCCACCGCTGGGGTTTCGAAGCCGGCGACCCCGCCTATGCGGGCGACAACGCGCAGTTGACGCCCGCGCCGCGGTTGGCAGTACCCACGCTGGTGCTGCACGGGAGCGCGGACACCTGCAACCTGCCGGCCACATCCGAAGGTCGGGCACACTATTTCACCGGCGGATACGAGCGGCGGGTGCTGGACGGCGTAGGCCATTTCCCGCAGCGTGAAGCGCCGCAGGCCGTGTCCGACGCCATCCTGAAGTTCTGCGCCGCGCTGCCCGCCGCTCGTTGATTTCCCCGTCCGCACGGCCGACAGTCGAGCCCGGCCCGGCAGGAAAACGGCGAATGACGGATAATCCCGGATGTTTCCCGCCGCAACGCCGGCGGTTTTTTTCTCGGGCGCCTCTGCCCGACAGCATTCGGAGTCAGCTATGTATCGCGGCATTGAGGCGATTGAACACTTCATGGAATCGGTCGGCCTGACCTGGCGCCCCGGCAGCACCGAAGGCGCCGACCTGCGCGTCAGCTACCGCATCGGCAACACCCGCCCGCTGAACATCGACTGCACGCTGGTCGAATTCCATTGCGACGCCAAGCGCCCCAAGGTCTGGGTGCCCGAGTTCTCGCGCACCAGCTTTCACCAGTGGTTTGAAGTGCCCTTCCAGGAATTCGAGTACACGCCCGGCGGCTCGATGCTGAAGATCAAGGCCCCCGCCCGCGGCAATGCGCCGCCCTACAGCGTGGGCATCAAGCCGCTGGCCTGATCGCCCCGGCGCCTGGCGGCCGTCTCGCGCGGCCGCTCAAGGCGCGCAATGCCTGCCCGGCAGACGCCGGGCCACACCCCGCACGCAGACCTGGCTACACCGCCTTGTACATGATGGTCGTGCCGTCCAGCTTGGACGGATCCCGCGCATCGCGGGCGAATCCCGGTATCACCCCCACCGTCACATAGCCCAGCGAGCCGTACAGCGGCTCGGCGCTGTCCCCCGTGCGGGTGTCCAGCGTGATCAGGCTGCGGCCCTGTTCCACCGCCAGCTTTTCCGCGTCCTGCATCAGGCGCCGCGCGATGCCGCGCCGCCGGAAGTCCGGGTGCACCAGCAGCTTGCGGATCTCGGCGCGGTGCGGCTGGTTGGGCGGCGTATCGCAATCGAGCTGCACCGAACCGGCTACGCGGCCGTCCTGCATGGCCACCAGCAGCGACGCCTTGCCCGCCGCCAGCGACGGCAGCACCTTGTCACGCCAGAAGGCCTGCGCGTCTTCCTGCGTATAGGGCAGCACGAAACTGACGCTGGCGCCGTCCTGCACGCAGGCCTGCAACAACGCGCCCAAGCCGGGCAGAAGGTCGCGGGCCTGGTCCGCGGAAGGGCGAATGTATTCAAGCGTGGCAATGGACATGACGGGTTCTCAGACAATGAAGAGCAGGTAACGGGCGCCGCAGTGCGGCGGAGTATCGAAAGCGCTGGCGCCTTGCAGCTGATAGCGCAGGCAGTCGCCCGGCGCCAGGGTGTAGGCCTGGCCGTCGACGGTCAGGGAGAGTTTGCCTTCCAGCATCACCAGATGGTGTTCCATGCCGGCGCGCGGCGCCTGGTCGTAACGGATATGGGCATCGGCGGCCAGCTCGCAGGCCAGCACTTCGCCAGCCAGCTTCTGCGATGGCGGCGACACCGACCGGCGCGTGAAGCCGGTGCTGTCGTCGACCCACAGCGCCTGCGCGGCGGCCGGCACCAGCGGCGCAAAATCGTCCTCGACCATGCGCATCAGCCGCGACATGGTCAGGCCATAGGCGCCGCACAGCTTGCCCAGCACGTTGGCGGTGGGGCTGACTTCGGCGTTTTCCAGGCGCGACAGCGTGGCGCGGCTGACGCCGGCGCGGCCGGCCAGTTCGTCCAGCGACCAACCGCGCGCCAGGCGCAATGCCTTCAGGCGGCCGGCCAGGCGCTGGTCCAGGTCAGGGTCTTGGGGCGAAGTGCCCAGTCTTGATGAATTTTCCATATTAGAGAATTTCTCTCAAATACGGAAAACCGTCAAGCCCTGTCTTTCCCTGCTCCGGCTGCCTTGTCGACAATTCGGCACAATACGGCGTATGCATACCGCCCGATTCGTCTCCCTGACCGTCCTGTGCCTTGGCTTCCTGACGGGCTGCAGCCTGCCGCCCCTGGACGCTCGCAACGCCTCGCAGGCGCTCACCCCGGAAGCCTCCCGCGATACCGCGCTGGGCCGCGCCATTGCGCCGCTGGCTGCCGGACACCCGGGCAAATCGGGTATCCACCCGCTGGCCGATGCCTACGACGCGTTTGCCGCGCGCATGATGCTCGCGCGCGCCGCCCAGCGCAGCCTGGACGTGCAGTACTACATCTGGCACGACGACATGACGGGCACCATGCTGCTCGAAGCGCTGCACGAGGCCGCCGACCGCGGCGTGCGCGTGCGCCTGCTGCTGGACGACAACGGCACCGCCGGACTGGACAAGGTGCTGGCGGCGCTGGACGCACACCCCAACATCGAAGTGCGCCTGTACAACCCGTTCGTGGTGCGCTGGCCCAAGTTCGTCGGCTACCTGACCGACTTCCGGCGCCTGAACCGGCGCATGCACAACAAGTCGTTCACGGCCGACAACCAGGCCACCATCGTCGGCGGCCGCAACATTGGCGACGAGTATTTCGGCGCCGCCAACGGCGTGCTGTTCACCGACCTGGACGTGCTGGCCATCGGCGCCGCCGTCAACGACGTGTCGACCGACTTCGACCGCTACTGGGCCAGCGAATCGGCCTACCCGGTGGACCGGCTGCTCAAGCCGGCCGCTCCCGGTGCGCTGGCCGAGTTGGCGCGTTCTGCCAACATGGTCGAAAAATCTCCCGAGGCCGCGGCCTACGCCGAGGCCATGCGCAAGCTGCCGTTTATCCAGCAACTGCTGCGCGGCGAATTGACGCTGGAATGGGCCGACACCCGCATGGTCAGCGACGACCCGCGCAAGACGCTGGGCACGGCGCCGCCCGAAGCCATGCTGCCGCACCAGTTGCACGAGATCGTCGGCGCGCCCAAGGTGGACGTGGAACTGGTGTCGCCCTATTTCGTGCCCACGGACAGCGGCACCGAGGCCTTCGTGAAACTGGCGCAGAGCGGGGTGAAGGTGCGCGTGCTGACCAATGCGCTGGAAGCCACCGACGTGGCCGTGGTGCATTCCGGCTATGCCTCGCGCCGCCGCGACCTGCTGGCCGGCGGCGTCGAGCTGTTCGAGATGAAGCGCCAGGCGGGCGCCGAGCGCAACAAGAGCCTGGGGCCGTTCGGCAGTTCCGGTTCCAGCCTGCATGCCAAGACCTTCGCGGTGGACGGACGCAGCGTGTTCGTGGGCTCGTTCAATTTCGACCCGCGCTCGGCACGGTTGAATACCGAACTGGGCTTCGTGATCGACAGCCCGACGCTGGCGCGCCACATCGCCGAGGCCTTCGACAACGACATCCCGCGCACCGCCTACCGGGTCTGCCTGGACGACAAGGGTGCGCTCTATTGGCTGGAGCAGCGCGATGGCAAGACCATCCGCCATGACACCGAACCCGGCACCACCGCATGGAAGCGCTTTTCGGTGTGGTTCATGTCGCTGCTGCCGATCGAATCGCTGCTGTAGCCCCCGCCACGAAGGCAACTTGCGGAGTGCCGCGCCTGTCGCCGCGGCGTAGACTGAACCCCATCCCGACTCTGCCGCATCGCCCTTTGCCGTCGCCACCATGAGCAAGCTGGACACCCTGGACTGGACCCGCATCACCGCCGACCTGGACGCCCACGGCCACGCCGTGGCGGCAGGTCTGTTGACGCCCGCGCAGTGCCAGGCGCTGGCCGCCGCTTATGCCGACGATGAACGCTACCGCAGCCGCATCGTCATGAGCCGCCATGGCTTCGGCCGGGGAGAATACAAGTACTTCGCCTATCCGCTGCCGCGGCTGCTGCACAACCTGCGCACCGCCCTGTACCCGCGCCTGGCGCCCATCGCCAACCGCTGGAACCGGCAGATGGGCATTGCCGTGCAATACCCGGACGATCACGCCGCGTTCCTGGCGCGCTGCCACCAGGCCGGCCAGCGTCGGCCCACGCCGCTGATCCTGCAATACGGCCCGGGTGACTACAACTGCCTGCACCAGGACCTGTACGGCGAACACGTGTTTCCGCTGCAGGTGGCCGTGCTGCTGTCGCAGCCGGGCGAGGACTTCACCGGCGGCGAATTCGTCATGACCGAAACCGACAGCCATGGCCAACGCGCCGAAGTGCTGCCGCTGCAACAGGGCGATGCGCTGGTCTTCACCGTGAACCAGCGCCCGGTCGCCGGCGCGCGCGGCTGGCGCCGGGTGGCCATGCGCCATGGCGTCAGCGCCCTGCGCGAAGGCCGGCGCCATACGCTGGGCGTGATCTTCCATGATGCGACCTGACATGAGCCCTACCCTGGATCTGTTCGGCGACGACGACACCGCGCAATCGGGCCGTGAAATGCTGGGCGAGCAATCGGTGGTGCTGCGCGGCTACGCGCTGCCCGATGCGGCGGCGCTGCTGGCCGGCGTGGATGCCGTGACGGCCCAGGCGCCGTTTCGCAACATGGTCACGCCGGGCGGCTACACCATGTCGGTGGCGCTGACCAACTGCGGCCGCTATGGCTGGACGACAGACGCGCATGGCTACCGCTACAGCCGCAACGACCCGTTGTCGGGCCAGCCCTGGCCTGACATGCCCGCCGCCTTCGACGACCTGGCGCGGCGCGCCGCTGACCAGGCGGGCTTTCCCGGCTTCGCGCCGGACGCCTGCCTGGTCAACCGCTACGAACCCGGTTCGCGCCTGTCGCTGCACCAGGACAAGGACGAGCGCGACTACGGCTCGCCGATCGTGTCGGTCTCGCTGGGCATGCCGGCGGTGTTCCTGTTCGGCGGCCACGACCGCGCGGACAAGGCCCGCCGCGTGCCGCTGTTCCATGGCGACGTGGTCGTCTGGGGTGGCGTGGACCGGCTGCGCTTTCATGGCGTGATGCCGTTGAAAGATCATCCGCATCCACTGCTGGGCAGCCGGCGGATCAACTTCACGATCCGCCGGGCCGGCTGAATTCAGGCCGCGCGCAGCGCCACCTTCGGAAAGTCCACCGGCACGTCGAACGCCACGTTGACGTAGTTGGTGAACAGGTTCAGCGCCACGTGCGCCAGCAGCTCGACGATCTGGCCGTCGTCAAAGCCGGCCTGGCGCAGCGCGGCGACGTCCGCATCGCGCAACTGGCCGCGATCGCGCACCAGCTTCAGCGCGAAGTCCAGCGCCGCCGCCGTCTGCGGGTCGTCGGCGCGGCCGGCTTGCGCGGCGGCCATCTGTTCGGCGCTGGCGCCGGCTTTCCGGCCCAGCGCCGTATGCGCGGCCAGGCAGTATTCGCAGCGGTTGCTGTCGGCCACGGCCACGGCAACCTTCTCGCCCAGTTGCGCGGGCAGCACGCCGCCGCCCAGGGCGCCGAACGCGGCCCACAGGCTTTGCAGGGCGGCGGGCGAGTTGGCCACCGCGCGAAACATGTTGGGCGTGGCGCCGAACGCGCCATGGATCTGGCGCAGGATGTCCCGGCTGGCAGCCGGGGCGGACGTGGCATCGACGAGAGGAATGCGGGACATGAGCGTTTCCTTTGAATGAAAGGGCCGGGCCGGAATGGCTGTGGGCTGGAACCCAGTATTCCGCTTTCCGCAGTAGCATTGGATACCTTGCGTCCACAAAACATATCCATTCGTCCATGTCCGAGCCATCAGCCCCGGTCGACCGCCTGTCCGCCCTGCTGGAGCAGTTCCGCGCCCGCGCCCGGCTGTTCCACAGCGGCGCGATGTGCGGGCTGACCCGCTTTGCACCCGAAACCGGCCGCGGTTTCCTGCACGTGCTGCGGCGCGGCCAGATGGAAGTGCGGCACCCGGTGGGCGCGGGCCTGCCGCGGCGGCTGGCCCTGACCGAACCGACGCTGCTGTTCTACCCGCGGCCGGTGCGGCACGATTTCCACAACCCGCCGCAGGATGGATCCGACTTCACCTGCGCCACGCTGGATTTCGACGGTGGCGCGCGCAACCCGCTGGTGCGCGCGCTGCCTGCCCTGATCGCGCTGCCGCTGGCCCGCGTGCAGGGGCTGGAGCAGGCGCTGGCGCTGCTGTTCGCCGAAACCGAATCCGTGCGCTGCGGCCAGCGCCTGCTGGCCGACAGGCTGTTCGAAGTGGTGCTGATCCAGCTGCTGCGCTGGCTGATCGACCACCCCAGCGAAGCCGGCATCCAGGCCGGGTTGATGACAGGCCTGGCCGACCCCCGGCTGGCCCGCGCCCTGGTGGCCATGCACCAGGCACCTGGCGCGCCCTGGACCCTGGCCGACCTGGCCGGCCAGGCGGGCATGTCGCGCAGCGCCTTTGCTGCGGCGTTCAAGGCGGCGGTCGGCCAGCCGCCGGCCGACTACCTGGCCGACTGGCGTCTGGCGCTGACCCAGGCTCGGCTGCGCGACGGCCGCCCGGTCAAGGCGATTGCCGCGGAACTGGGCTACGCCAATGCCTCGGCCCTGTCGCGGGCCTTCAGCCGCAAGCTGGGCGTGTCGCCGCGTGAATGGCTGGAAACCCCGGCGGCGGCGCCTGCTCAGTAGTTCCCGAGTGAGGGTTCCCCAGGGCTGGCGGCGCCGATGCCGCGGGCCTACTATCTGCCCTTTCCTTCCTTGCGGCCCGTCATGCGCCTTCCCATCGCCCTGGCATTGCTCTGTACGCTGGCCGCCGTGCCGGCCTGGTCCGCCGAACCTCCTGCCCTGGTCGAAAACTCGCTGGGCATGACCTTCGTGCATGTGCCTGCCGGCACCTTCCAGATGGGCAGCGACGAAACCGCCGATGCCCTGGCGCGCGACTTTCCCCACTACCCGAAAGAGCGCTTCACGCAGTTGTTCGACGAAGCCCCGGTGCACACGGTTCGCATCACCCGGCCGTTCTATCTTGAACGCACCGAGGTCACGGTGGGCCAGTTCCGCCGCTTCATCGAGGCGTCCGGCTACGTGCCCGAATCCGAGGCCGACGGCACCGGCGGCTACGGCTACAACGCCGCCTACGATCCCGACAAGACCGAACGCGGTGACGCCTTCGAAGGCCGCGATACCCGCTATTCGTGGCGCCACCCCGGCTTTGCCCAGACGGATGAGCACCCCGTGGTCAACGTCAGCTGGAACGATGCCACCGCCCTGGCACGCTGGCTCAGCCAGCAGGAAGGCCGCGTCTACCGCCTGCCCACCGAAGCCGAATGGGAATACGCGGCCCGGGCCGGCGGCCGCGCCCGCTATCAACACGGCGACGACCCGGCGGGCCTGCCGGACGTGGCCAATACGTTCGATGCTGACGCGGCGCCGTTGTGGCCCAGGTGGCAGGCCTTTGCGGCCCCGCGCAGCGACGGCCACACCTTCACGGCGCCGGTCGCCCGCTACGCCCCCAATGCCTTCGGGCTGTACGACATGCATGGCAATGCCTGGGAATGGGTGGCCGACTGGTACGGCGAAGACTATTACGCGCAATCGCCCCAGGACGACCCGCAGGGCCCGGCCAGCGGCAATGTGCGCGTGCGCCGCGGCGGCTCGTGGCACACCTGGGCGTTGTACGTGCGGTCGGCCTACCGCAACTGGAATACCCCCGAAACACGCTATCCGCTGGTCGGTTTCCGGCTGCTGCGCGAGGCCGACTGAGGCCTGCCCGGCGATCGCACCGCGGACGGTGACAACAGCCCCCGGCGTATAGCGGTTAGCATAGCCGCACATACCACTACAAAGAGAGTCCTGACATGCATTCGCTGGGCCGTCTCGTCCTGCTCGTCAACGATTACGACACCGCCATTTCTTTCTACCAGGACAAGCTGGGCATGGAGGTGTTCGTCGACATGGCCGTGGGCCAGCAACGCTTCGTGCACCTGCGCCTGCCCGAACAGCCATCGGTGGGCGTGTGGCTGTTGCAGGCCCAGACCCAGGCGCAACGCGACCGCGTCGGCGACCAGACCGGCGGCCAGCCGGTGGGCGTGTTCTACACCGACGACGTCGTGCGCGACCACGCCCGCTTCGTCGCCCGGGGCGTGCGCTTCACGCGTGAACCGGTGCACGACAATTTCGCCGTCTACGCACACTTCATCGACCTGTACGGCAACGAGTTCGTGCTGGTGCAATTGAAGAAGTAGGCAGGTGCAGGCCGCCGGCAGCAACCGGCCGGCCTGGCGCGCGTCACGCGGTGTCGCGTTCGATGGGGCCCTTTTCGCTTTCGATGACGCGCCTGGCGCCCCGGTCGGCGATGCGGGCTTCGACCCGCCGCAACACCGCCAATACGAACAGCGCCATCAGCGTACTGGCCACGGCGGTGGCCTCGCGGCCCATGCCCGCGGCCACGCCGATGGCGGCCGTCATCCAGATGCTGGCCGACGTGGTCAGGCCACGGATCTCGCGTTCATTGCTGAGCTTGATGATGGCGCCTGCGCCCAGAAAGCCGATGCCGGCGATGACGCCCTGCAGCACCCGGCTCAGGTCGCCCACCTGCATGCCGTTCTGCAGCGGCACCAGCACGAAGATCGCGGCGCCCAGGGCCACCAGCATATGGGTCCGCAGGCCGGCCGCCTTGCCGCTGCGTTCACGCTCGTAGCCCAGCAGGCCGCCCAGGATGACCGCCATGCCCAGGCGCAGCACGATGCGCGTGGCTTCGCCGACGTCCGGAATGTCGGCAAATTCGCTGCGCAGGGTGCTCCAGACTTCCAACCAGATTTCCGACATCGCCGTCTCCGGGCAAGGGGTGAACGCTGAATGACGCGGCGCCGGGCATCGCCGCGCCGGCCAGAACCAGCATAGCAGCGACAAGGACGTGGCCCTATAGGGGCGCCACCCAGGCCGCGTCTGTCCGCAACTGGTCCCAATGCAGCCCATGCTTGCCCAGGTACTTGCGCAGGCGGTCCGCATCATTGACCACGCTGCGTTCGGCGCGGGACGCCTGGAACAACTTGCGGCCGGCGTCCGACAGGCTGCGGGCCTGGGCGCAGACCTGCAGCACCGCTTGCAGTTGCAGCTGGTCGAACAGATCCATGGCGTCGACGCGCGCGTCGCCCAGCAACGCCCGCAGGTCCGGCGCAGCCGGCGTGGCCGCCGCGTCCTGCCCGTCGCGTTGCCACAGCCAGCGCAGCCGGGAAATCTCGGCCTCTACCAGTTCCAGGCTGATGCGCCCGCCTTCGGCCAATGTGGCCAACCGCGCGATGCTGGACGACAGGTCGCGAAAGTTGCCGCGCCACGGGGCCTCGGCACTCTGCGCGAAGGCCAGGTAGGCCTGGCGGGCTTCGACATTGAAGCGCGCGGCCCGATGGTGCTCGGTGGCGTAGGCCGCCAGCAGGTGGTCGATGTTGGGCTCGATGTCTTCGGCTCGCGCGGCCAGGCCGGGCAGGTCGTAGGTCCACATATTGATGCGGGCGTACAGGTCTTCGCGAAAGCGCCCCGCCGCGACCTCGCGCCGCAGGTCGCGGTTGGTGCCGGCGATCAGCTGGAAATCACTGTCGACCTCGCGGTCGGCGCCCACGGGATAGAAGCGCCGCTCTTCGATGGCCTTGAGCAGCATGGCCTGTTCGTCCACGCCCAGTTCGCCGATCTCGTCCAGGAACAGCACGCCTTCGTGCGCGGTGCGCAGCAAGCCGGCGCGGTCGGCCGCCGCGCCGGTGTAGGCGCCCTTTTTGTGGCCGAACAAGGCCGCCGCGGCCGTGTCGCCGCGCAGCGTGGCGCAGTTGACCTCGACGAACGGCCCCGCGATATGGTGCCGCGCCTTTTTCAATTCGAACATGCGCCGCGCCAGGAACGACTTGCCGGCGCCGGTGGGCCCGGCCAGCAGGATGGGCGCGCGGGACCGCAGGGCCACCCGCTCGATCTCGGTGATGAGCGCGTTGAACCTGGCGTTGCGGGTGGCGATGCCGCGCTTGAGGAAGTCGACCGCATCGCGCTGCTCGTCGGCAAAGCGCTGGGCAATCACGTCATAGCGCGACAGGTCCAGGTCGATCAGCGCCAGGTCGCCCGGCTGGCCCGGGCGCTGCCGCCGCGGCGGCGCCGTCTGCACCAGCACGCCGGGCAACACGCGCGATTCCACCAGCAGGAACTGGCAGATCTGCACCACGTGCGTACCGGTGGTGATGTGAGCCCAGTATTCTTCGCGCTCGACATCGAAGGGATAGGCGCGCGCCCATTGGTACAGGCAGTGGTAGACCTCGCCAAAGTCCCAGGGGTCGGCCAGGTCGACTTCGACCAGGTTGACGACGGTTTCCGGGGACACGGCCGCGATGTCGGCCTGGATCAGGTCGGCCAGCCGTCGGTGGCGGGCGGTGTACAGCAATTCCATGCGGGTGATGACACGGTCTTCGTGCTGCGTCAGCGCCACGGTGGGGCGCCACTTTTCCCAACGGGCCGGCCCCGTGCCGGCATCGAGCTGGGTGCCGATGAACCCCACGACCACGATCGGTTTCATTTTCTATATTTCTAGCTATATTTATAAGTTATCAGGATTCTAGAGGCAGCCCCTGCGACTGGCAACCCTGGCGCAATGGCCACCATTTCCTTTCACATCAAAGGCTTGCAAGATTCATGCAGGCTATTTTCAAAAGCTGGCACGGCGATTGCATAGAGAGAAGCAGGCGGCGCGCAAGGCCCGCCGCCCCTCACCATGCAATGGAGAAGAACATGACGTACAAGCTGCACCAAGTCGCCCAGGGCGTTCCCGTGAAGATGTGGACCGAAGGCGTGCCGGTCGAGGGCGAAGCCCTCCAGCAACTGGAAAACGCCGCCCGCCTGCCCATCATCTACAAGCACATCGCGGCCATGCCCGACGTGCACTACGGCATCGGCGCGACGGTGGGTTCGGTGATTCCGACCATCAAGGCCGTGATTCCGGCCGCCGTCGGCGTGGATATCGGCTGCGGCATGATGGCGTGCAAGACCACGCTGCACGCCAACGACCTGCCGGACAACCTGGGCCCGCTGCGCACGGCCATCGAGAAAGCCGTGCCGCACGGCATCTCGCCGCGCCGCAGCGGCCGCGACCAGGGGTCGTGGGAAACGCCGCCCGATGAAGCCGATATCGCCTGGCGCACCCTGTCGCCGGAATTCGAAGCGCTGTGCCAGGACTACCCGCGCCTGCGCAACACCAACAACTACAAGCACCTGGGCACGCTGGGTACGGGCAACCACTTCATCGAAGTGTGCCTGGATGAAGCGGGGTCGGTGTGGTTCATGCTGCACTCGGGGTCGCGCGGTGTCGGCAACGCCATCGGCACGATGTTCATCGAGCTGGCCAAGAAAGATGCCGAGCAGCACCAGCGCAACCTGCCCGACCAGGACCTGGCCTACTTCGAGGAAGGCTCGAAGTACTTCGGCGACTATGTCCGCGCGGTGGGCTGGGCGCAGAAGTTCGCGCGCGCCAACCGTGAAGTGATGATGCATCGCGTGGTGGGCGCCGCGCGCTCGGTGATCGGCAAGCCGTTCGAGGCGCACATGGAAGCGGTGAACTGCCACCACAACTATGTCAGCCGCGAAACCCACTTCGGCGAAGAGGTGCTGCTGACCCGCAAGGGCGCGGTAAGCGCCAAGGCCGGCGAACTGGGCATCATTCCGGGCAGCATGGGCGCCAAGAGCTACATCGTGCGCGGCAAGGGCAACCCGGAAAGCTTCATGAGCTGCAGCCACGGCGCCGGCCGCAAGATGAGCCGCACCAAGGCCAAGAAGCTGTACACGGTGGCCGACCAGGTGGCCGCGACCGAGGGCGTGGAATGCCGCAAGGACGCCAACGTGATCGACGAGATCCCGATGGCGTACAAGGACATCGACGCCGTGATGCAGGCGCAGCAGGACCTGGTGGAAGTGGTCTACACCCTCAAGCAGATCGTGTGCGTGAAGGGTTGAAAAAACCGGGCTGAACCAGCCCGGTTGAACAAGACGTTGAACAAGAAGAATGGCAATGATTGAACTGGATGGTTCCGAAGGAGAAGGCGGCGGGCAGGTGCTGCGCACCGCGCTCGCGCTTTCCATGATTACCGGCGTGCCGCTGCGCATCGAGCGCATCCGCGCCAGGCGTTCCAAGCCCGGCCTGATGCGCCAGCATCTGGCCTGCGTGCAGGCGGCGATGCAGATCAGCGGCGCCGAGTGCGAAGGCGCCGAACTCGGCTCGCAGCAGTTGCGCTTCACGCCGGGCCCGATACGCGCGGGCGATTACCGCTACGCGATCGCCAGCGCCGGCAGCTGCATGCTGGTCTTGCAGACCGTGCTGCCGGCGCTGCTGCGGGCCGACGGTCCCAGCCGCCTGGAATTGCAGGGCGGCACGCATAACCCGCTGGCGCCGTCGTTCGATTTCCTGGCGCGCGCCTATGCGCCGCTGGCGCGCCGGCTGGGCGCGGGGTTGACGCTGGACCTGCGCCGCCGCGGCTTCTATCCGGCGGGCGGCGGTGCGGTGACGGCCGAGATTACGCCCCCGGTGAAGGGCTTGGTCCCCGTGGATATCGCGCAGCGCGGCGCGGTGCAAAACCTGTCCGCGGAATGCATCGTGGCCGGCCTGCCGCGCGCCATCGCGCGGCGCGAACTGGACGTACTGGCCGAGCAACTGGGCTGGACGCAGGACCAGTTGCTTGTCGCCGCCTCGCACCAGAACGAAGGCCCGGGCAATGCCCTGACCGCCACGCTGGCGCATGCCGAGGTCACCGAGGTTTTCACGGCATACGGCGCCAAGGGCGTCCATGCGGAAACGGTGGCCGGCACGCTGGCGCGCGAGGTCGGCGCGTATCTTGCCAGCGACGCGGCACTGGGGCCGCACCTGGCCGACCAATGGCTGTTGCTGCTGGCGCTGGCGGTGCACGACAGCGGCACGCCGGCGTATTTCACCTGTTCCGAGATCACGGGGCACACCAGCACGAATGCGTCGGTGATCGAACGCTTCCTGCCCGTGGTCATTCGCCATGCCGCGCAGGCGGGCGGGCATCGCGTCGATATCTCGCCGGCTTGAATGCCGGCGCTCACGTCGTTCGGAATGCAGGCGGGCCGTTGCCTGATATCGGCCACGGCTGTTCGGCCGCAGGCATCTGGTTTACAACTGCGCTGTACGACACCGGGTTGCCCGGGTCGATTTCCCACAGCGCCCCGGCATGTCGTCGGCGGGCGCGACCGCGAGGAGCTTCGGATGGATTTGCAGCTGCAAGGCAAGCGCGTGCTGGTGACAGGCGCGTCCAAGGGCATCGGCCTGGCGTGCGCCATGGCGTTCGCGCGGGAAGGCGCCGAGCCGATATTGGTCGCGCGCGACGGTGCGGCGCTGCAGGCCGCGGCCCAGGCGATCCAGGCGCAGACGGGCACGTCCGCGCGCACGCTGGCGCTGGACCTGGCGCAAGCAGGCGCGGCGGCGCGCGTGCTCGATGAAGCGGGAGCGGTCGACATTCTGGTCAACAATGCCGGCGCGGTACCCGGCGGCGCGCTGGACCAGGTGGAGGATGCTCGCTGGCGCGCAGGGTGGGAACTGAAGGTGCACGGCTACATCGACCTGGCCCGCCACTACTACCCGCTGATGCGGCAGGCCGGCACGGGCGTCATCGCCAATGTCATCGGCATGGCCGGATCGGCCCCGCGCGCCGACTACATCTGTGGCGCAGCCGCCAACGCCTCGTTGATTGCCTTCACCCGCGCCCTGGGTGGCGATGCGCCGCGCCACGGCGTACGCGTCTTCGGCGTGAATCCGTCGCGCACGCGCACCGACCGCGTGCTGACGCTGGCCAGGCAACGTGCACAGGCGCGCTGGGGCGACGAATCGCGTTGGGAAGAAACCCTGTCCGACCTGCCCTTCGGCCGCCTGATGGAAGCCGAGGAAGTGGCGGACATGGTGGTGTTTGGCGCCTCGCCCCGGGCGGGCTACCTGAGCGGCACGGTCATCGACCTGGACGGCGGCGAGCAGTACGCCCGTTGAGCCTGACGGGCAGATCGGTCCCGACATGGCGGTCCCGCCCTGACCGGACGGGCCGCCACGTTTTCAGCCGGCGTTTCAGCGCGCCGCGGCCCAGCCGGCCAAGAGGGCCGGCAATTGCTTCATGTCGGTGAACACGTGCGCCACGCCCACGCCCCGCAGGGCCTCGGCGCTGCTGTGGCCGTTGCCGTCGGGGCTATAGCCGAACACCGTGGCGCCTGCGGCAACGCCGGCCGTGGCGCCGGTGATGGTGTCTTCGACCACCGCGCAACGCGTCGGGTCCACGCCCAGCGCGCTGGCAGCCGCCAGGTAGACGTCGGGAAAGGGCTTGCTGCGCGGCATTTCGTGGCCGCTGAAGACCCGCTCGCCAAAGCAGTCGGCGATGCCGACCTTGGCCAGCTGCAATTCAACCTTGCGACGGTCGGCACCCGACGCCACGGCGATACGGCCGTCCAGCGTCTGGTGCAGGGCCCGCACCGCATCCGGCGCGCCGGGAATTTCAAGCAGTTCGCGGTCCAGGGCGCCATTGCGGCGCTCGCGGAACTGCGCGAACCAGTCGGGCGACAGCGCCACGCCGGTCTTCGATTGAATCAGGGGCAGCTCGTCGCGCACGGCCTTGCCGGTGAAGATGCGGGTGGCCTCTTCGAACGTGATCGCCCAGCCCAGCTCGTTGAGCATTTCGGTCAGGACGCGGGCGGTGATGGGTTCGGAATCGACCAGCACGCCGTCGCAGTCGAACAGCACGGCGTCAAAGGGAAAATCAGTCATTGCGGGCAGCAGGGGAAGAGTCCGGGAAGCCCTAGAGCATACTGCACCGCAGCAGCGGGTCGCGACCGCAAGCACCGGAGTGCCAATTCCCGCATGGGCCGCTATGCTGTCCTTCCCCCTGCCACGCCCCGTCGTCCATGACGCCACCGAAATCCGATCCCACCGCCCCCGCGGCCTCGCCGCGCAAGCCTGCCCGCCACTCCGCCCGCGAGGCTCCCCCGGCCGTTGCCGCCGCAGCGCCCCCGATTCCGCCGCCGCCCACCGCCCTGTACAGACGCGCCGCCAAACACCTGGCCTCTTTGGACGACGACTGGGCCCGCCACGTCGCCGCCATCGGCCCGTGCCGCCACGAGTCGCGGCCGGCGCGCGACCCTTACCAGGCGCTGGTGCGCGCCATCGCCTACCAGCAACTGCATGCGCGCGCCGGCGACGCGATCCTGGGGCGATTCCTGGCGCTGTACCCTGGCCAGACGTTTCCGCCGCCCGCCACACTGCTGGGCACCGACCCGCAGGCGCAGCGCGACTGCGGCTTTTCGGCCTCGAAGCTGGCCACCATCCGCGGCATCGCCCAGGCGGCGCTGGACGGCGTCATTCCCGGCCGCGACGAAGCGCTGGCGATGACGGACGATGCGCTGGTCGAACGCCTGGTGGCGCTGCGCGGCGTGGGCCGCTGGACGGTGGAAATGCTGCTGATCTACACGCTGGAACGCATGGACATCCTGCCGGTCGACGACTACGGCGTGCGCGAGGGCTACCGCCGCCTGAAGCGGCTGGACAAGGCGCCCTCGCCCGCCCGGATGCGCACGATCGGCGAGGCCTTCAGCCCCTATCGCACCATCGCGGCGTGGTATCTGTGGCGCATGCCGGCAACGCCGACGCCGCAGGCCCCATGAGCGCGATGGCTCAGGGCCTGGACCGCTACGACTGGGCACGCATCGAACAGGCGCTGGATGCCGAAGGCTGGGCACGCTTGCCCGCGCTGTTTACGCCAGCCCAGGCGCGGGAATTAGCGCAGCGGCTCGACGACCCAAAGGGCAACGACAAGGCCGGCGGCATCCACCGCTTGCCCACCCTCGCCGGGCAAGGCGAACGCGCCTCGCTCGGCGCACCCTTGCCCATGGCGCTGGCAGGATTGCAGGCGGCGCTGCATGCGCGGCTTGAATCACTGGCGCGGACCTGGGCGCAGCGGCTGGGGCTCGACACGCACAGCCTGCCGCTGGCACTGCCGAACGCCGCCGTGATCCACCGCCTGCGCGAAGGCGATTCCCATCCCTTGGAATACGACGCCGATGAATCGGCCTTTCCGCTGCGGCTGGTCGCCCTGCTGACTGCCCCGGGCCACGACTTCACGGGCGGCGAATTCGTCATGACCGAGCAACGCCCCCGCCAGCAATCGCGCCCCCTGGTGCTGCCGCTGGCCCTGGGCGATGCCGCCCTGATCGCCGCCGCGCACCGCCCCATTCGCGGCGCGCAGGGCGACTACCGCGCGACCTTGCGCCACGCCATCAGCCGCGTGCGCAGCGGGGTGCGGGTGGGGCTGGAACTGCCGTTGGGGCCGCTGTGACACGCGCCACCTGGCAGGGCGGCCACACCGTCTTTGACCCTTATAACGTCAATATTTAAACTTTTTTATGTCTTTAACATCAAAATATTGATGTTTTTTCGGAAAATTGGGCCTAAGCCGGAATTGATGCGGATTCAGTCCTATAAATGGCAATATTCTGGTGTTTTCACGTGAATAGCGTAAAAATACTGTTTATATGGCTCAACGCACTGCCCCTCTTCTTCCCGCAACCAACCAATTGCTCCGCGAATTCGGCGAGCGGCTCAAGCTTGCGCGCTTGCGGCGCAAATTGACTGCCAAGCAGGTGGCGGAACGCGCCGGCATGTCGCCGACCACCCTGCGGTCGCTCGAAGCCGGCGGCCCGGGCGCCACCATTGGCGCCTACCTTGCCGTGATGCAGGTGCTGGGCCTTGAGCAAGACCTGCAACACATGGCCGCCCGCGACGCGCTGGGCCGTCAGCTTCAGGATGCCCGTCTGATCAGGCAAGGCAGCACACCACCCGATATACAGCCCGCCCATCCCGCGGACCACACCGCGTCGACACTGGCCGAACCGACGACGCGCATCGCCGCCTATTCGCAACGGCAACCCGACGCCACGCCGGGCGTCACGGCGCAAGACTTGGCGGCGCTGCTGCAGCCCCCACCCACCCGCCCTCGAGGCCGCAAGTCATGACGACGATCGGGGTGTACGGCGATTGGGACGGCTTACCCCAGCCCACGCGGCTCGGCTGGCTGCACTCCCGCAAGACACGTGCGCACGAGACTTTCGAATTCCGCTACGACCCCGCCGCCCTGTCTGATTCCCGGCTTGCAAGCCTGACACTCGATCCGCGGATCTATCCGTTCGAAGGCCCCCAATACCCTGCCCCGCCTCAAGACCGGTTTGGCGTCTTCGCCGACTCCAGTCCCGATCGCTGGGGCCGGCTGCTGATGGACCGCCGCCTGGAACGCGACATCCGCGCCGGCCTGCAACCCGGCGGCCTTCGTCTGCACGAGTCCGACTACCTGCTGGGCGTCCACGATCTTTATCGCGTCGGCGCCTTGCGCTACAAGCGGGAAGACGAAGGAGACTTCCTCGACAATCGGCACACCGTCGCCGCGCCCCCCTTCACCGAAATTCACGCACTGGAAAGGGCAAGCCGAGCCCTCGAAGAAGATCCTGACAATCGCGCGCCGCAAGGCCAGGAATGGCTGCGGATGCTCATGGCCCCAGGCGGCTCGCTCGGTGGCGCCAGGCCCAAGGCCACGGTGCGCGACAACACGGGCCACCTTTGCATCGCAAAATTCCCCAGCACCCGCGACGAAGTCGATGTCGGCGGCTGGGAGATGCTGGTCAACGCCCTGGCGGTCGGCTGCGGGCTAAGGGTCGCGGATGCGCAAGCCCGCAAATTTTCCAGCCATCACCACTGCTTTATCGTCCGCCGGTTTGACCGCACGGAAAGCGGGCGACGCATCCACTTTGCATCGGCCATGACCATGACCGGCCGCACGGACGGCGATGACGCATCCACCGGCGCCAGCTATCTGGAACTTGCCGAAGTCCTGATCCGGCACGGATCGCAAACCCGAACCGACCTGAAAGAGCTCTGGTCACGAATCGTCTTCAACCTGCTCGTTTCGAACACCGACGATCACCTGCGCAATCACGGTTTTCTCTGGGTGCCCGGCGCGGGATGGAGGCTGTCTGCCGCCTACGACATGAACCCGGTGGCCATGGCCGACGGCCTGAAGCTCAATATCACCCCGTCGGACAACGCACTGAATCTGACGCTTGCGCGCGAGGTCGCCGAATACTTCAGGCTCGATCTGCACGAGGCGGACGACATCATCGAAACGTTCCGCGGCATCGTCCGTCAATGGCGAACCCTGGCTCAACGCCTGGGCCTTTCCGCCCGCGAACAAGACCGAATGGCTGACGCCTTCCGACTAGCCGCCGGCTGAACGCTGCTGACGGCCCCTATCAATTCTCCGCCGTGATATGCCCGTCCGCCACGACCTTGGCGAACACGGCGGTCTGGGCCTGGATGAAATCGCGGAACGCGTCCGGCGACATCGGCTGCACCTCGCCGCCCAGTTCGCGCAGGCTGGCCACCAGTTTTTCATCGCGCAGGCAGCGGTCGATGGCGGCGGCGAGTTGCTGGCGGACCGCGACGGGCGTGGCGGCCGGCACGAAAATGCCGAACCAGTTTTCCAGCGCGTAATCCTTGAGCGGTGCGTATTCGGCCACGGCAGGAATGTCGGGCGCAAACGAGGCCCGCTTGGCCGACGTGACGGCCAGCGGCTTGACCTTGCCGCTCTTGATGAACGGCAGCGCGCCCGCCAGGCTCACGAAGGTCAGGTCGACACTGCCCGCGGCCACGTCCACCAGTTGCGCCGACGCGCCCTTGTACGGCACGTGGACCATCTTGATGCCGGCCAGCGATTGCAGCAGTTCGCCGTTCAGGTGCTGAGGGTTGCCGACGCCGCTGGTGGCGTAGGTCAGGCGATCGGGGTTGGCGCGGCCATAGGCCACCAGTTCCTGCACCGTGGCCACCGGCAGCTTGGGGCTGGCCACCAGCACGTTGGGCACGCGCGCCACCAGCGCGATCGGCGCCAGGTCGCGTTCGGGCTGGTACTGCATCTTGCCCTTGAACACCAACGGATTGATGGCGGTTTCGCCGGCCGAGCCCAGCAGCAAGGTCGTGCCGTCGGGCACTGAGCGCACCACCGTCTGCGCGCCCAGCATGCCGCTTGCGCCCGGCTTGTTTTCCACCACCACGCCCTGCGGCAGTTCGGCGCGCAGGCGTTCGGCCAGCAGACGGCCCATGCCATCGACGCCGCCGCCCGCGGCGAACGGCACGATCAGCGTGATGGGCCGGCCGCTGCCGACGCCGGGCGGGGGGGCATCTGCGGCATGCAGCGGCGTGGCGGCTGCCAAGGTCAGGGCCGCGCTGGCGGCAAGCGTACGGATGAGGGTCATGGTCAGTCTCCTGGGTGGCCTGCGTCGTGGCGGCCGGGTTTTTCCTTAATTGCATTTTATGCATTCAATATGCAAAACTGGCAGCTATGGAAAACACCAATGCCTCGCCGCGCCGCACCGGCTTCACGCTGGATGGCGTGGCCTACACCCATATCGACCTGGCCGCGACGGTCGGCCCCGACTACCACCGCCTGCCGGTGGTGCTGCGCCTGCTGCTGGAAAACGCGCTGCGCAACATGCAGGGCATTGAGCGCGACGAGGCCGTGGCCGCGCTGATGGCCTGGCTGGCGCACGGCACCAGCGAAGCCGAGATCGCGTTCCAGCCCGGCCGCGTGCTGATGCACGACACCACCAGCACGCCCGCCCTGGTCGACATCGCCGCCATGCGCGATGCGCTGGACGAGGCCGGGGTAGACCCGCGTGTGCTCAACCCGGTGCTGCCGGTAGACGTGTCGGTGGATCATTCCCTGGCCGTGCAGGCCTATGCGCAGCCCGATGCCGCCACGCAGAACCTGGCGCTGGAACTGCGCCGCAATGCCGAGCGCTACCGCTTCCTGCGCTGGGCCTCGAAGGCTTTGTCGAACGTGCGCATCCATCCGCCCGGCACCGGCATCATGCACACCATCAACCTGGAGCAACTGGCCACCGTCGTATGCCATGACGCGGGCGCGCTGCACCCGGACATGATGATCGGCACCGACAGCCACACGCCGATGATCAACGGCATCGGCGTGCTGGGCTGGGGCGTGGGCGGCCTGGAGGCGCAGACGGTGATGTTCGGCATGCCGACCCTGCTGCGCATTCCCGACGTGATCGGCGTGCGCCTGACCGGGAAGCTGGGCCCCGGCGTCACCGCCACCGACCTGGCGCTGACGGTGACGCAGCGCCTGCGCGCCATCCAGGTGTCGGGCGAATTCGTCGAATTCTTCGGCCCCGGCGTTGCGACGCTGTCGGCGGGCAGCCGCTGCGTGGTCGCCAACATGGCGCCCGAGTACGGTGCCACCACCGGCTATTTCCCTATCGACGACGCCACGCTGGATTACCTGCGCCAGACCGGCCGCGACGCGGCCCACATCGCGCGGGTGGGCGCCTATGCCGCCAGCGCGGGCATCGGGCTGGACCCGGCGGCCCACCCTCGCTACACCCGCGAGATCGAAATCGCGCTGGACCAGGTGCAGATGCACGTGGCCGGCCCCAAGCGGCCGCAGGACCTGCACCCGTACCGCCAGACGCGCGAGATCCTGGCCGCGTTGAACTTCCAGGCGCAAAGCGCGCCGCAATCCGTGTCGCCGGCCGATCGCGCACCCACGCCACCCGCCGATCCCGCATCCGCCCCAGCTCCCGCGCTGCCGCGCCACGCCATCGCCATCGCCGCCATCACCAGCTGCACCAACACGTCGGATCCGCGCCTGTTGATCGCCGCCGGCCTGCTGGCGCGCAAGGCCCGCCGCGCCGGGCTGACGGTGCCGGCCTGGGTCAAGACTTCGTTGGGCCCCGGCTCGCCCGCGGCCGCCGACTACCTGGCGCGGGCCGGCCTGCTGAACGACCTGGCCGCCGTGGGTTTTGACATCGTCGGCTACGGCTGCACCACCTGTATCGGCAACTCGGGCCCGCTGCCCCAGGCCGTGCAGGACGCCATGGCTGCCGGCGCCATTCACCCGGTGGCCGTGCTGTCCGGCAACCGCAATTTCACCGGCCGCATCCATCCCGACCTGGACCTGGGCTTTCTGATGTCGCCGCCGCTGGTCATCGCCTTTGCGCTGGCCGGCGATGCCGAACGCGATCTGTCGCGCGAACCGGTGCAGGTCGCGCCCGACGGCCGCGCCGTGTACTTGCGCGACCTGTGGCCCGACGACGCCGAGATCGACGCCGCGCTGACGCAGGGCCTGCGCGCCGACGACTTTGCCCGAGCCTTCCGGATAGCCAGCGCCAATCCGCAATGGCAGGCGCTGCAATCACCCGACACGCCGCGCTTTCCATGGGACCCGGCATCGACCGCACTGCGGCGCCCGCCCTTTGCCGCCGCCGGCCCCGCCAGCCAGCTGGGCCGCTACGCTGCCTGGCCGCTGCTGGTGCTGGGCGACGACGTCACCACCGACCACCTGTCGCCCGCCAGCGCGATTCCGCCAGGCAGCCTGATCGCCGACTTCCTGGTCGCGCAAGGCGACGACCGCGACGACCTGAACGTGTTCGCCTCGCGCCGCGGCAACTGGGAAGTGATGATGCGCGCCGCCTTCTACAGCAAGAGCATGGTCAACCTGCTGTGCCCTGGCGCCCCGGTGGGCCATACGCGGCACGCCCCCAGCGGCCGCCTCGAACCCATCTGGGAAGCCGCCGACCGCTATCGGCGCGACGGCGACGCGGTGGTGCTGCTGGCCGGCGAGCGTTTCGGCACTGGCTCGTCGCGCGACTGGGCCGCCAAGGGCCAGCGGCTGCTGGGCATCCGCGCGGTGCTGGCGGTCAGCTTTGAACGCATCCACCGGTCGAACCTGATCGGCATGGGCATCCTGCCCCTGCGCCTGCCCGCGGGCGTCACGCCGCAGACCCTGGGGATCCAGCCCGGCGACCGCATCGACATCGACTGCCCCGCCGACGCCCTGGCGCCGCGCCAGGCCGTCGCGGTGCGCGTGCTGCGCGCCGATGGCCGCCAGGAACCGCTGACCGCCACGGCCGCCGTGGAAACCCAATTGGAACTGCGTCTGTTGCGGATGGGCGGGGTGATTCCCGCTATCCTAGCGGATACCCTCGGCGCCCATGGACAGGCGCCGGCCGAACCGGGCCCAGGCAGCTGAGGCCCCCGCAACCCGGGCCATCCCATGAGCGCGCAGACCAACACCGTAAGCAAGATCCTGGAGCTGATCCGGCAAGACCGCCTGCCCGGCGGCGCCCACCTCACGGCCCAGAAACTGGCGGATCGCCTGCGCCTGTCGCGCTCGCCGGTCAATGACGCGCTGGGCATCCTGGAGCAGCACGGCATCGTGGCGCGCAAGCCCAACCGCGGGTATTTCCTGCAGCATGCCTATGACGCCCTGGCGCAGGCGCCCATGGACCTGGCCCCGCCCGCCGCCGACGACATCGTCACGCAGCGCTATTTCCAGCTGGCCGACGAACTGCTGCGCGGCGAGCTGCCGATGCAGTGCAGCGAAGCGCTGCTGCGCAGCCGCTACGCGCTGACCCAGGCGCAGACCCAGGCCTTGCTGGCGCGCGTGGCGCAGGAAGGCTGGGCGCAGCGGCGCCCGGGCTACGGCTGGGAATTCTCGTCGATGATGACCACGCCCGATAGCCTGTTGCAGTCGTACCGGCTGCGCCTGGCGCTGGAGCCGGCCGCCTTGCTGGAACCCGGCTTTCGCATCGACAAGCCCGTGCTGGAACGCTGCCGCGCCGCCGAACGCCACCTGCTGGACGGCGGCATCGCCACCGACACGGCCGACCAGCTGCACGACCGCGGCGTGCGCTTTCATGAGTCGCTGGTCGAAGCCTCGGGCAATCCGTTCTTCATCGACACCATCAAGCGCGTCAACCGCGTGCGCCGGCTGCTGTCGTACCGCTCGATGCAGGACCGCAGCCGCTACAAGCAGCACTGCGACCAGCACCTGGAAATTCTCGACCTGCTCGAACGCGAGCGCAACGAAGAGGCCGCCCAGGCGCTGGCCGCCCACCTGCGCAGCACGCTCGACAACCTGACCCGCATCAGCGGCATCCTCGCTTCATAGGGCCTGCCTGGCATGGCCTTTTTCTTGTCTTACTGGAACAGGCCCTGGCCATGCACGTCTACATCGGTTCCCGCACCACCCGCGAACGCAACGCCCGCGGCGATGGCATCAGCGTCTTCGACTATGCGCCCGAGACCGGCGCGCTGACGCTCACGCAAGTCGTCGGCGATCTGGTCAACCCGTCATACCTGCTGCCGCACCCGTCGCTGCCCGTGCTGTATGCGGTGCATGGCGACCGCCGCGAAGTCAGCACGCTGCGACGCGATGCGCGCAGCGGCCGGCTGACGCTTTGGCGCAGCCAGTCGTGCGACGGCCTGAACCCCGTGCATCTGGCGCTGGCGCCGTCGGGCCGCTACCTGATGGTGTCCAACCACCTGAGCGGCACGCTGGCCGTGCTGCCCGTGGCCGCAGACGGCAGCCTGGAACCCGTGGCGCAGCAGATCGCCATGCCGGGCGAGCCGGGCCCGCACCGCAAGGAACAGCCCCACGCCAAGCCGCACTACAACCTGGTGGACCCGACCGGGCGCTACGTGATGGTGCCCGACAAGGGCCTGGACCGCGTGTTCCTGCATGCCTTGCACGACGACCGCGTGGGCGATCCGGCGGTTCATGTCGCCACTGCGCGCGAAGGCGCCGGCCCGCGGCACGCCGTGTTTCATCCCTCGGCGCCGTGGGCCTATGTCATCAACGAACTGGACAACACCGTGACGGCGTACGCGTTGGACGAACAAGCGCTGCGCCCCTTCCAGGTGCTGCCCTCGTTGCCCGATACGTACACCGGCAACAGCCGCGCCGCGGGCATCGCGATCGACGCGCGCGGCCGCCACCTGTATGTGTCGAACCGCGGCGACGACAGCATCGCGGTGTTCCGTGTGGAGGCGCAGACCGGGCGACTGGCCCCGGTGCAGCACGCCGCCACGCACGGCAGGACGCCAAGATTTTTCACGCTGGCGCCCGATGGCCGCTTTCTCTTCGCGCTGAACGAAGACAGCGACACGCTGGAACGCTTTCGCGTGCATCCCGACGACGGCACGCTGGCCCATGACGGCGGCACGCAGCGGATCGGCAGCCCGGTGTGCCTGGTGTTCGCGCCCAGGCTGGCGTAGTCATTCAAGGGCGGGGCACGAGGCCCGCCCTGTTCGCAGGCCCCGGACGCCCTTAGAAATCCATCGACGCCGACAGCATCAGCGTGCGCGGCACGCCTTGCGAGATCGTGCCGTACGATGCCACGCCCGACCAGTAGCCGCGGTTGAACACGTTGACGACGTTGGCACGCAGCGTCACGTCCTTGCCCTGGATCTTCGTCGCATAGCGCGCGCCCAGGTCGACAGTCGTCCACGACGGCACCGATTGCGTGTTGGCCTGGTTGACGTATTCCTTGCCGGTGTGAATCACGCCGCCCGTCACCGTCAGCCCCGCCACCCACGGCGTATCCCATTCGGCGCTCAGGTTCGCCATCACACGCGGCACGCCCACCGGCTGGTTGCCCAGCACGGCGCGATTGCTGGAGCGCGTCAATTCCGCGTCCAGCAGCGTCACGCCGCCCAACAGGCGCAGGCCGCGCAACGGCTCGCCCGACAGGTTCAGCTCCAGGCCGCGGTTGCGCTGCTCGCTGTCGGCGGCGTACACGTTGCCGGTCAACTGGCCGCTGGGTTTGGTGATCTCGAATGCGCTCAGGGTCAGCATCGCGCTGTCCAGGTCGACCTTGATGCCCACCTCTTTCTGCTTGGCCTTGTAGGGCTTGAACACCTGCCCCGCGTTGCTGGCGGTGGCCGGCGCCACGTCGCCCTTGCTCAGGCCTTCGATGTAGTTGGCATACAGCGACACATTGCTCCACGGCTTGACGACCAGGCCGGCCAGCGGCGTGGTGGCGCTTTCGTCATAGCTGAGGGTGCGCGCGCCCGTGGTGGCGTTGAAGTTGCGCGACTCGATGCGCTGCTGGCGCACGCCCAGCGTCAATTGCGCGCGGTCGTCCAGGATGCTCATGGTGTCGGCCAGCGCAAAGCCGGTCAGGTCCGACGACGACACCTTGGGCAGGTTGGCGGGCGCGGGAATGAACTGCTCGGGCCGCGTCACGGGATGGTAGATGTTGGACGACAGCGGCGTGCCCAGCACGCTGGCCTGCAGGTTGCGATCGCTGTACAGGCTGCCCATGAAACTGATGGCGTGGCGCACCGGCCCCGTATCCAGCTTGGCGCGCAGGCCTGCGTTGTAGGTGCTGCGGTCGATCTGGAACTTGGAGTTGTTCGGCGTCACCAGCGTGTCGCCGGCCGCGTTGACGATGGTGGGCGTCTGGTCGGACAGGCGCGTCACGTACGTGTCCGAGCCGCCCGCATCGGCGAACACCGTCAGGCGGTCGCTGATGTCGTATTCCACGCGCAAGAGCGCCGACTGCCCCTCGGACTTCCACCAGCCCCAGGGCTGGGTCGCATTGCGGCGGCCGTCCGGTGCGCCCGGCACCTGCAGGCCCGAGGCCACCAGGAAGGGCCGCGTCGGCGCGTCGACCTTTTCGTTCTGCATCAAGACGTCCAGCGTCGCCCGCAACCGCGTGCCCTGGTAGTCCAGCGACAGGGCGCCGATGTCGGTGCGCGAATGCAGATTGTCCAGCGGCGTATCGCCCTGGCGGTGCATGGCATTGACGCGCACCCCCCATTCGCCGTCGTTGCCGAAGCGCCGGCTCAGGTCCACCCGGCCGCCGAACTGGGACGAGCCCACGTAGTCGGCCGACAGGCGCGTCAGGTCCTCGGGCAAGGCGCGCTTGGGCACCATATTGATCACCCCGCCCACGCCGCTGTTGGGCGACATGCCGTACAACAGCGCCGCAGGGCCCTTCAGCACTTCGACGCGTTCGATGTAGTCGGTGAACACGTGGTAATTGGGCGCCACGCCATAGACGCCGTCGAAGGCGATCTCGCCCAGGTTGCCTTCGCCGATGGGAAAGCCGCGGATGTAGAACGAATCGGTCACGCCGCCGATCTGCCCGGTGAAGCGCACGGAGGAATCCACGTTCAGCGCATCGGCCAGGGTGACGGCCTGGCGGTTGGCCAGCAGGTCCGACGTGTAGTGGGTGACGCTGAAGGGCGTATCCATCACGTCCTGGTTGCCCAGCAGGCCCACGCGGCCGCCGCGGGCCACCTGGTTGCCGGTGTACTCGGCCGGCAACGCCGACGAGTTCACGCCCGCCGCGGCCACGGTCACCGCGGGCAAGGTCGTCACGCCGGCTTCCGGCGCCGGCAGCTTGCGCAGCGAATAGGCGCCGCCGCCTTGCTCGGCCAGCGCGTAGCCGGACCCGGCCAGCAGGTGCGCGAAGCCGTCGCGCACCGTGTAGACGCCATTCAAACCGCTGCTGCGCTGCCCTGCCAGCACGGCTGGGTCGAACGACAGCGGCACGCCCGCCGCCGCGGCAAATTGCGCCAGCACGTCGCCCAAGGGGCCGGCGCCAATGGCGTAGGCCTTGCCGGCCGGCGCACTGGCCGCCTCGGCCGCACGCACCGACGGCGCCGCGGTGGCCGCGAACAGCAGCGCCACCCCCAGGCTGACGGCCCGCACCGCGCTTACCGCGGGCGATGGCGCGGCCGGGGGACGGCAAACGGACTGGGGATGCGAGCTTCGGGAAACCATGTGACGATCCTTCGTTAGGGGCGGGGCGTCGCGGCCGGGCCGCGATCATTCACCCGGTACACCGGACGAAGGCGAAAAAAGTGTCAGGAAATCGGCGATCAATTTGTAACGGGCCGCCAGGGGTATCGGCCTGCTGCGCCGTCAGACAGCCTGTCCCCCGCGAGGTCTTGCAGCGCCCCCGCTTCAACGCGCCGTAACGCTGACCCAGTACGGCGTGACCCGGCTGATCCGCACCGGCAGCGTCTTTTCCAGCAGGCGCAGGCCGGCGTCGATGTCGTGCAGCGGAAAAGCGCCCGACACCCGCAGATCGGCCACGGCCGGATCACAGCGCAGAAAGCCGCGGCGATAGCGCGCCAGCTCGTCCACCAGATCGGCCAGGCGCCAGTTGGTCGCGGCCAGCATGCCGTGCTCCCACGAGGCCTGCGCGGCATCCGCGTCGGTGGCCGCGGCGACGTGCCCGGCATCGAACACCGTCTGCTGCATGGCCTGCAGCACGCGATGCGCGCCGCCGCCCGCCGGACCGATATCCACGGCACCTTCGAACACCGCGACGCGCACGCGGCGGCCTTCGTCGCGCACCAGGAAGCGCGTGCCCAGCGCCTGCACCGTGCCCTGCGCCGTGCGCACGATGAACGGCCGGAGCACCGGCGACGGGTCCTTGCCGGTGGTCAGCAGGATTTCACCGGCCCGCAGCCAGACGACGCGCTGATCCGCGGTGTACAGGATGTCCACGGCCGTGGCGGTGTTCAGGATCAGCTGCGTGCCGTCGGCCAGTTGCAGGCGGCGCTGCTCTCCGGCGGCCGTGCGCGCATCGGCCGCCCACTCGCGCCACGGCAGCTCGCGCCAGGCCAGCCACGCGGCCGGCCCCAGCGCCAGCAGGCCCGCCACGGTGCGCAGCACCTGGCGACGCCCCGGCCGGTCCAGCCCTCGCAAGGCCTGCGCCCCCAGGGCGGGCGGCACCTGCCCGAAACTGCGCAGCATGTCCTGGGCGCGGGCCCAGGCCGCGGCGTGCGCCGGGCTGCGGCCGCGCCAGCGTTCAAAGGCGGCATGGTCCGACGCCGACAGCGCTTCCGACTGGAACCGCACCAGCCAGCCGGCGGCCTCCTCCAGCAGTGCGCGGTCCGGCGCCGCCGTCATGCCGCGCTCGCGTGATAGGCCACCAGGCAGGCCGTCAGCGCCTTCTGCATGTGGCGCTTGACCGTGGCCAGCGACACGCGCTGCACCCGCGCGATGTCGGCATAGGCCATGCCGTCGAATTGCGAAGCCAGGAAGATCTCGCGCGTCTTGGCGGGCAAGGTGCGCAGGGTGGCGTCGATGGCGTAAAGGGTTTCGAGGATCAGCGCCCGCACTTCCGGCGACGGCGCCTCGCAAGGCGGCAACTGCGCGGCCGCCGCCTGGTAGGCGTCTTCCAGCGCGCGGCGGCGCCAGTGATCCACCACCAGGCCCTTGGCGATGTGCGTCAGCAGCGCACGCGGTTCGGCCCCGCCGCCCTCGCGCACGCGCGCCCCCATCAGGCGCACGAAGGTGTCATGCGCCAGGTCGGCGGCATCGAAGGAATTGCCAAGCTTCTTGCGCAGCCACCCGGACAGCCAGCCGTGGTGGTCGCGGTAGATCTGCGTGACAGCGTCGTTGGGCAGGGAGTCGGTCGAGGACACGGCGCGGCTCGCGATGGAATCTAAATGGGAATAATTATTATTTTACTCCATCGCGGCCGCCCCGCCCCCGGGCTACAGTTTCGGCGCGTAGCGCACCGTCAGCATCACATTGCGGGGCTCGCCGTAGTAGTTGTTGCTGCTGATCGTGTTGTAGGACGGCACGTAGTATTTCTTGTCGAACACGTTGTTCAGGTTCAGGCCGAAGCTGAGCTCGGACGTGGCCTGGTACCCCACGCGGGCATTCCACACGGAAAAGCCCGCCAGCGCGAACTTGCGGTCCGAACTCAGCGTATGCGTCTGCGTGTTGACGCCGGCGCCCACGCTCAGGCGGTTCCAGTCACCCGGCAGCTTGTAGTTGGCCCACAGGCGCAGCATGTGCTTGGGCGTCCACGTGTTGAAGATCTTGCCCTGGTTGTCCGGGTCTTCCAGGTACTTGGTGGTGTTGTAGGTGTAGCCGGCGAACAGTTGCAGGCCCTGGATCACCTCGCCCGACACTTCCGCTTCGAAGCCCTGGCTGCGCACCTTGCCGGCCGCGCGCGAGCAATACCAGCCATCGCAGGCAAAGCCGTTGTCGTAGTCGGTCACCGAGCGGTTCTTGTGGTCGTAGCGGAACACGGCCAGCGCCACGTTGACGCGGCCATCGGCCAGCTCCCCCTTCACGCCGGCCTCGTAGTTGGCGCCTTCCACCGGCTTGAGCAACGCGCCCGATACGCTGCGATCGGTCTGCGGCTCGAACACGGACGTATAGCTGGTGTAGACCGACCAGTCGCGGCTCAGGGCGTAGACGATGCCGGCATAGGGAATGAAGCGGCCGGATTCCGTCGTGGCCGAGGTCTCGCCGGCCGACCGGTACGTGAAGTCATACCAGCCCACGCGGCCGCCGCCGATCAACGACAGCGACTCGGTGGGCTTGACGCGCCACGTGCCGTAGATGCCCTTCTGCCGGATGTCGTAGGCGCTGCGGTTGTCGTAGCCGCTGGCGGCCGCGATGCTGTCGATATCCTGCCACGGCCGGTCGTGGTCGATGTCGAAGATATTGCCGTCGCTATTGCTCCAGGCCCGCGTGAAGCGGTCTTGCGTGGTGAGCTTGGAATAGTTCGCGCCCAGCACGACTTCCTGCTTCATGCCCAGCGCCGTGAAATCGCCGCTGACCGACATGTCCAGGCCGCGCTGCCTGCTGTCGAAGTCCACGCCGAAATTGCCATACGACAAGCCGCTGCCGTCGCGCTGCACCGCGTTGGCCACGCGCTGGTGCACGGTGGTGTTCTTCTCGTTCATGGCAACGCCGCCCAGCTTGAAACGCCAGGCCTCGTTGAAGCGGTGTTCCAGGTCGGCGTAAAACACGGTCTGGTCGTTCTTGGCGCGGTTCCAGGTCGACCCCGTGTAGGTGGAACGCGGCAGGTCGATGTCGCCGCCATCGGCAAAGCGCGGAAAGCCCACGAACATGGGCCGCGAGCGGCTGAAGCGGTTGCTGACCGCGATGCCGGCGGTGGTGTCGGGGCTGATGTCGTAGTCCAGCGCCGCGTACAGGTTGCGGGTCTTGTCCCACACGTAATCGGTGTACGAATGGCTGCGGTCATCGTCCAGCACCACCCGGCCGCGCAGCGTGCCGGCTGCGTTCAACGGGCTGCCGGCGTCCAGTTGCAGGCCATAGCGGTCCCACGAACCGAGCTTGCCCGTGACCACCACCGACGGTTCCGCGCCGCCGCGCTTGCGCACCAGGTTGACGGCGCCGCCCGGGCTGCCGGCCCCTTGCAGCAGGCCGGCCGCGCCGCGCAGGATCTCGACGCGGTCGTAGAACACCAGCGAATCCTGTTCCCAGTTGCCCAGGCTGTAGTTGTTGCGCAAGAGCGGCACGCCGTCGTACTGCAGCATGTCCACCGGAAAGCCGCGCGCGTTGATCGCGATGCCCGGGCCCACGCCTTGCACGCCCACCATGCCGGTGGTGTTATTGATCGCGTCCGGCAGGCTGGTCATGTCCTGGTCGTCCATGCGCTGGCGCGTCAGGATGGTGATGGACTGGGGAATGTCCTTCAAGGCCTGCGTGGTCTTGCCGATGGTGGCCGCGGGCGAGGTATACGACCCCGTGCCATCGGTGGTGGCCTGATAGCTGCCGGTCACGGTCACCGGCGCCAGCGTCTGCGCCTGGCCCGTCCCCGCCTGGCGCAATCGATAGCCGCCCTCGCCACGCGCCACGGCCTGCAACCCGGTCCCTGCCAGCAGCCGCTCCAGCGCCGCATCCACGGAATAGGCGCCCGACACGCCGTCGGTGCGCGCGCCCTGCGTCAGGGCCGGGTCGGACGCCACCATCACGCCCGCCTGCATGCCGAAGGCGCCCAGCGCCGCGCCCAGCGGGCCGGCAGGCACATTGAAGGACACCGTGCGCGCGACCGGCGCGGCCTGGGCCTGGACGGACGCGGCGGGCCACACCGCCACCACCAGCGGCAAGGCCAGCGACAGCGCCACGCACAGTCGCGTGCGCGGCAGGACGCCGCGGCGGGCGGCATTGGCGGCGCGGGCCGCGGAAAGGGAATGGCAAGGCATGAAGAAGTCCTGGTTCACGAGGGATGGGCGCCGCCCGTCTGGCGGGCTGCTTTCCCTACATGACGCGTGAGAACGCCGATCACGCCGTTGCGGTTACAAATCAATCGCGTCAGGCCAGGTGCACGTTGACCCAGTAGCGCGTATAGCGCTGGACCCGTACCGGCAGCACGTCCTGCAGCATCGACAGCACCTGGTCCGTGTCCGCCACCGGAAACGCGCCCACCACCCGCAGATGCGCCGCCTCCGGCGCGCAGCGCAGCACGCCAGGGCGGTAACGCCCCAGTTCTCGCAGAAAGTCGGCCAGCGGCATGGCATCGGCCAGCAGCATGCCGTCCAGCCAGGCCGAGACGCCCGGCGCCAGCGCCGCCGGCACGAAGTCGCCCGCAGCGGAAAACTCGGCCTGCCCGCCCGCCGGCACCCGGCGCGGCGCCGCGCCGGCCTGGCCGTTCGCGACATCCACCGCCCCTTCCAGCACGGCCACGCGGACGCGTCCCGCGCCCAGGTCGCGCACCAGGAAGCGCGTGCCCACCGGCGTCAGCACGCCGGCGCGTGTTCGCACAGTGAAGGGACGGCCCCGCGGATCCTGCCCGGTGGCCACCAGGATTTCCCCTTCGCGCAGCACCAGCTCGCGCCGCGTATCCGTGTAGCGCAGGTCCACCGCGCTGCCGGCATTCAGTTCGACGCGAGTGCCATCGGCCAGCACCACGCTGCGGCGTTCACCCGTGCCGGTGCGCAGGTCGGCTGCCAGCTTGCGCAGGGCCTCGCGGTCGTTGACGGCCCAGGCGCCCAGCCCGACGCCGGTCGCCGCCATCATCCAGCGGATGGCGTTGCGCCGCGCGCGGATCAGCGGCGCCTGCTGCAGCGTGCGCGAGGCAACGTCGGCGCCGGCCTGCTCGGCGCCCAGGGACACGCCCCGGGTCAACGCGCCCAGCCGTTGCCAGGCCAGGTCGTGGGCGGGCTGCGCCTGGCGCCAGCGCTCGAAGCGATCGCGCTCGGTGGGCGTTGCGCCATCGCGCAGCCGCGCCCACCAGTCGGCCGCCTGGCGGATCACCTTGGGGTCGAGCTTGCCGGCTTCCGGCGCCAGCGGCCGGAGCAGACGGACGCTATCCAGCGGGCCGCTCACCCGTAGACCGCCGCATAGCAACGCACCAGCGCTCGGGCCAGCGATTTCTGCACGGCGTTGGGCGTCAGGCCCAGGCGTTCGCCGATCTCGATGTTGGACAGGCCGTCGATCTGCGCCATCAGGAAGATGCGGCGGCTGGTCATGGGCAAGGTATCCAGCAGTTCGCAGACCTGTTCCAGCGCCTCCAGGATCAAGGCGCGTGACTCCACCGACGGCTCCACCGCCGCCGGTTGCAAGGCCAGGGATTCGGCATAGGCCGCTTCCAGCGCGGCACGGCGCGCGCGCCCGATCAACAGGCGGTTGGCGATGGTGCGCAGGTAGGCGCGCGGCTCGCTCAGGGGCTGGGCGACATTGGCGCGGATCAGCCTTTCGAACGTGTCGTGGGCCACGTCGGCGGCATCGGACGCGTTGCCCAGCTTGCGTTGCAGCACGGTGCGCAGCCAGGAGTGGTGCGCCTGATAGACGGACTGCACCTCGGCATGAGGCGCTAGGGAAGTGGAGTGCATGACGGCCCGGCCCCCGGCCGGGGCCACCAGAGACGTTAATGTAATGGAAACTATTCTCATTATAGTCCGGCCGGCCGCCTTGAACAGATCCCCCGTTGCGGCCTGGGACGTGCAGCCTCGACCGTCGCATGCCCGACGGCCGACGCCCGTGACGCTAGAACGTCGCCTTCAGGTTCAGGAACACGCTGCGCGGCTCGCCGTAATACACCTGGTTGGCCACGCCGCCCAGGTAGTACTTCTTGTCGAACAGGTTGTTCACGTTCAGCTGCGCCGACAGGCGCGAATTGAAGTCGTAGCGCGCCATCAGGTTGAACAGCGCCGTGGCCTTCTGCTTGGCGGTCACGCTGCCCTCGTCCAGTTCGACGGTGCTGTACGTGCTGATCTGCCAGTTGACGCCGCCGCCGACGGTCAGCTTGTTCCAGGCGCCCGGCAGGCGGTAGGTCGTGAACAGCATGGCGGTCGCGCGCGGGCGTTCGGTGTTGACCGACACGCCGTGCACGTCGCGGCTGGTGTAGTACGTGCCGCCCAGCGTCGTGTTCCAGCCCGGCGCCAGCTGGCCGGTCACTTCCATTTCAATACCGCGGGTGGTGACGCCGTCGGCCGTCTTGTAGGCGCCGTCGGTGGACCCCGGCACCAGGTAGCCCGGGTCCGGCACGCCGGTCTTGCTTTCCTTCACCTTGAACAGCGCCACCGACGCATTGAGGCGGCCATCCAGGTATTCGCCCTTGACGCCCACTTCGTAGTTCTGCCCTTGCACCGGGTCCAGGTAGTTGCCGCTGCGGTCGCGGTAGTCCTGCGGCTGGAAGATGTCGGTATAGCTGGCGTAGGCCGAATAGGTGCTGTTGATGTCGTAGACGACGCCCGCGTAGGGAATCAGGCGCGAGTCTTTCTGGTCGCGGGTCGGCGAGCGGGATTGCCACGTGGCATAGCGGCTGCCGGTGATCAGCGTCAGGCTGTCGGTCAGCGACCAGCGCGCGGCGGCGTACGCGCCGCGCTGGTGCGTGATGGTGTCGCGCAGCGTGGTCGTCGTCCAGTTGGGCTGCGCGTACGAGCCGTCCCAGTCGTAGAACGAGCCCGTATCGGGCATCGCGCCCTCGCGGCCATAGCTGTAGAAGTCTTCGCTGTAGCGGCTGCGCATGGCGCCCAGCACCAGCTCGTGGCGGCGGCCCAGCAGCTGGAACGGCCCCTTGACCTGCAGGTTCAGCGAGGTCTGCTGCGCATACGAATTCCAGTAACCCGGCAACGCCCCCAGGCCCTCGCCGGTGTCGCGGTCCGGCTGGCCGTACAGGTACAGCAGCTTGGCGTCGTACTTGCTTTTGCGCAGCGACCAATCGGCCTTGGCTTCCCAGTCATTGTCAAAGCGATGCGACAGCGACGCAAAGGTGGTGCGCTGCGTGGTGTGCCAATAGGTCCAGTCGGCTGCGGTGGTCCTGGACCGGCGCCAATCGGTCGGCGTCCCGTCGCTGAACACCACCGGCAGGCTGCCCCAGGTGGTGCCGCGCGGCCGCTTGTCCTGCGAATCCATGCCCACGCTCAGCGTGGTGGACGGCGTCAGGTCCGCATCGATCACGCCGTAGAACACCTTCTTGTCGGTGTGGTACAGGTCGATGTACGAATCCTTCTTCTGGTACAGCGCGACCATGCGTGCACGCACCGTGCCTTCCTGGTTCAGCGGCGTGCTCAGGTCCACCGAACTGCGGAACTGGTTCCACGAGCCCACCCCGGTGTTGATCGAGCCGGTGAATTCACGGCTGTTGGCATGCTTGCGCACCAGGTTGATCGACGCCGACGGATTGCCCGCGCCGGTCATCAGCCCCGTGGCGCCGCGCACCACTTCGATGCGGTCGTAGATGATCGAGTCGTTGTCGGATTCGCCGTACATCGACAGGCCGATCGTGGTGGGCACGCCGTCGTACTGCAGGTTGTCGATGTAGAAGCCGCGCGACCAGAAATCGGTGCGGTCGCTGTCTTCGGCCACCACCTGGATGCCCACCACACTGCCCATCACCTCGTCCAGCGACCGCAGGTTCTGGTCGTCGATGCGCTGGCGCGTCACCACCGACACCGACTGCGGCGTTTCGCGCAGCGACAGCGACAACCCGGTCGCGGTCGCTGTCGCCGGCGTGGTGTAGGACCCCGTGCCCTCGGTCACGGCCGGATCGCGCGCGCCCAGCACCGTCACCGGCGCCAGGCTGGCCACTTCGCCTTCACGCGACAGGATGATGCTGTCGCCCTGCCAGCGATAGGCCACGCCCGTGCCTTGCAGCAGGCGGGCCAACGATTGCTCGGGGCTGCCGCTCATGCGCAGGCCGGGGCTGCGCACTCCCGCGACCACCTCGGGCGCGTAGAACACGCGCTGGCGGGTCTGCGCGGCCCATTGCAGCAAGGCATCGCCCAGCGGCATGGCGGCGATGTCCACCGCCACGGCCTGGGGTGGGGTTTGGGCTTGTACGGCGGAGCTGGCACCGAGTGCCATGGCCAGCGACAGCGTCAGGGAAGACAGGGCAAAACGGGTGGCGGCGCGCACGGGGCGCCAGACGGGAAGATTCACGGTCAGCTGCGGATTCGGTTCAACGGCAAGAAGGAAAGTCCCCGAAGCGGGAACGCGGCGCGACGCGCCTTCTTGCCTGGAACGATGCAGCGGCGGAAAAACCTGAATGTTTTGTCCGCTTAATTTGTAACAGTCAGCGCGCCGACACCTCGATCACGCCGTTGGCCGCGGGGGCCAGCTTCACAGGCGCCACCGCCGGCAGCGCATCCAGCAACGCTTCGGGGCGGTCCAGGCTGAACGAGGCGGACACGCGCAGGCGCCCCGCCCGGCTGTCGGCCACGCGCAGCGGCGTGGCCAGGTAGCGGTTCATCTCGCTGACCACCTCGGCCAACGGCGCGTTCTTGAACACCACGCGCCCCGTCTGCCAGGCCAGCGCCGTCTCGACGTCGGCGGGCGCCGGCACGCCGATGGCGCCGCTGCCGGGCACGCGGATGCCATGGCCGCCGCGCAGCACCGCCAGGCCCAGGTTCCACCAATGGCCACCGGTAACTTCCACCGTGCCGGACCGCACCAGCACCGTGACGACGTCTTCGTCGCGCCGAACATCGAACACCGTGCCGGTCACGCGGACCTCGCCGCTGCCGGCACGCACCAGGAACGGCCGCTCGGCATCGGGGCTGACGGAAAAGAGAATCTCGCCGCCCTGCAATTCGACCTCGCGGCGCCCGCCGTAGAACTTGACCTCGGCCAGCGTGTTGCCGTTGATCTCGAGCACCGAGCCATCGGGCAGCGTGACCTGCTTGCGTTCGCCGCGGTCGGCGCCCACCACGGTGGTGAACGACGGCGCTTCGCCGGGCAGGCTCCACCAGCCCGCCAGGGCCACCAGCGCCAGCAAGGCGCAGGCAAAGGCCACGCGCAGCGGTGCCGCCGACGGCAACCATCGGCGTGCCTTGGGCCGGGCCGGCACGGATCCGCCCAGCAGGGCCTGGACGCGGTCTTGCGGCAGCCGCTCGGCCGCCTGCCCCAGTTGCTGCATGCGGTCGAATTCCCGTGCCGCGTCCGGCTGCTCGCGACGCCAGCGCGCGAAGGCGCGGCGTTCGCGGCGCGTCATGTCGCCCGAATGCCAGCGCGCAAACCACCAGGCGGCGGTGGCGGGCTGGCGCGGGTCGTCGGCATCGCGGGTAAAGGACTCGGTCATCGGTGGCTGCCGTCCGCGTCGGGGCGCGAATCTGTTGTGAAGGAAGGCGGCGTCACGGCGCGTGCTCGCGCAGACGCTCCTGCACGTATTCGATCGCCCGCATGACGTAGCGTTCAATCATATTCTTGGATAGCCCCATGTAGGTGGCCACCTCGGCCTGGGTCCAGCCTTCGATGCGGTTCAGCACGAACGCCTGGCGGCACTTGGGCGGCAGTTCCCCCAGGACGCGGGCCAGGTCGTCGGCCAGCCGCGCCGCCCGCAGCGGGGCATCGGGATCGGGCGCGGCGGGTTGATCGGCTTCGGCCAGGTCGTCCAGCGGCACGTGCTGCTCGCGCCCCTGGCGACGCCAGCGGTCGATCAGGCGGTGCCCGGCCACCTGGAACAGATAGCCACGCGCCCTGGCCGCCACGCTGCCGTCCGCCTTGAGCAGATGCTCGATCGCGTCGTGCGCGGCGTCTTCGGCGTCGTGCCGGCTGCCCGACCGGCGCGTCCAGGCGCCGATCAGCTCGTCATAGCAGGCGAGCCATCCGGGGCGGGACGAGGCGGGGCGGGACATGGGTCGATCCGGTAGCGTAGGGGGGGAACGCTGCGGATTTTACAAATAATTCTCATTATCGCAACTGACGCCCGCGATCCGTGCCCGCTACGAGCCGCGCGTTCCGGCCCTGTCCCCCAGGGAAATCAGACGCATCTGATCTGGTGATTCGGTCCTAGTAATCCATCGGCACATGGCTCTGGGCCGCACGCAGCTCCTGGATATGCCGTTCGGCCTCTTCGCGTTCGGCCGCCGGCGGCAGCGCACGCCAGCTCACCATGTTGCCCGGCGCCCTGGCCGGCATCCATCCCAGCACGCTATACAGCGAAATCGCGGTACCGCCCGTATCCAGCCTGGTCTCGTAATAGCCCTGCCGCTCCGGCGTCTTGTCGCCGGGCACCCACTCCAACTGAGACATCCTGTCGTCCTCTCGGTAAAGCCCTTGCGTGAAGCCGCCGTCCCACGAAACCGGCGACTTCCCATTGATCGTATCGCCCTGCCTGTCGCCTGATAAGCGCACGATGCGCCGCCTTTTCAATTCTTGACAGAGGGGAATCCCTAGGATTTTTTCGAAACGCGATTGCTAAAGCGGGAACTCAGGCGCTAGGATTCCGCAAAGCATTCTTACAAAGCCCAGGTCGCCGGCACGATGCGGCCCCTGGGACAGCCCTCCCTCGGTAGCGGGCTTTTAAGGGCGACACCGGTATGCCGACATCGAGCTTCATGCGCTATCCGAAAGATCGGCTGGCGGCCCTGGCCGGCGCAAGCGCGCTGCGTGCCATCCGCGAAGGCCTGCTCTGGACGATGCCCTGCCTGCTGGTGGCTGCGCTGTTCCTGGTGCTGGCCATCGTCGCCCGCCATCTGGGGCTGCCGCCCCACGTGGCCGACGTGCTGTCCGGCGTCCACGACAAGCTCAACGCGGTGATGCCGATGCTGGTCAGCACGTCGATCGGCTACATGCTGTCGATCCGCTACCGCGTGCCCAACCTGCCGGCCGCCTTTCTGTGCCTGTCGTACGTGGTCATCGCCGAAGGCCTGCTCGCGCCCTACCCCCACGCCGCCGCCACCCTGACCCTGTTCATCGCCATCGTCTCGCCCCTGGGCACCGTGCCGCTCCTGTCCTGGTTGCACCGGCGCCGCTGGACCCGGCTGGCCCCCGACGGCCTGATCGGCGAAAACGTACGCGGCACCCTGAACATGGTCGTGCCGGGGCTGCTGGTCGCCGCCGTCATCGTGCTGATCCTGAGCGCGATACTGCGCATTCCGGGCGTGGCGCAGTTCAACATCCCCGTCGACCTGGCCTCGCTGGACAGCCCCTTCACGACCGGCCCGATGATCGCCGCGATGAACTCGGTCTTCTGGTTCTTCGGGATCCACGGCTATCACGCCATGGCGCCCATCCTCGACGTGCTGGACCAGGCCACCTCGCTGAACGCCGCCAGCGCCGCCGCCGGCTACCAAGGCATGTACGCCCTGAACAGCACGCTGCTGGGCGCCTTCGCCTTCATCGGCGGCGCCGGCGCGACGCTGTCGCTGGTGGCCGCCATTCTGGTGTTCTCGCGCAGCGAATCGCTGCGCCTGCTGGCGCTGGCCAGCATCCCGGTATCGCTGCTGAACGTCAACGAGATCCTGCTGTTCGGCCTGCCGCTGATCCTGAACCCGCGCCTGCTCATGCCATTCATCCTGGCGCCGGTGTGCAACGTCGTCATCGCGCTGGCCGTGGTGCAGCTGGGCTGGCTGGACCCCGCCACCGTGACGCTGCCGCTGACCTCGCCCGTCCTGCTGAACGCGTACCTCGGGTCCGGCGGCCACCTGGGCGGCGTGGTGCTGCAGGTGTTCCTGATCGCCCTGGGCACCTGCATGTACGCGCCCTTCGTGGTCGCGCTGGAACGCCAGCGCAAGGCCGACGCCACCGTCTATTTCAAATCGCTGGACACCACCTTCCCACGGCTGCAGGAAGAATCCCTGCTGTTCGCGCACGATCCGGTGGTGTCGACCTACGCCAACCGCGCCCGGCGCAGCGCCGAGATCTCGCGCATCCGCACCATCAGCGAATACGACTTCTACCTGGAATACCAGCCGCAGGTGTCGCTGCGCACCGGCTTATGCACCGGTTGCGAGGCGCTGCTGCGCGCCACCGGGCCCGAAGGCACGCAGCAGGCGCCGCTGGAATTCCTGCGCTGGCTGGCGCAGGCGGACCTGATGCGCGAGGTGGATCTGTGGGTGGCCAAGCAGGCGGTGCTGCAATGCCAGGTCTGGCGTCGGGCCGGCTTCACGCTGCCGCTGACCATCAACGTCACCAGCAGCACGCTGACGTCGGCCTCGTACCTGGACAAGCTGGTGAAGGTGCTGGAGCAGGCCCGTGGCCAGGTCTCGGTGGAACTGACCGAAGACGCGCTGGTGGAAGACGCCGAGGCGCTGCACACGGCCTTCGGCCGCCTGCACGGCATCGGCTGCCGCATCTACATCGACGACTTCGGCACCGGCTATTCGGCGCTGAGCTACCTGCACCAGTTCGAGATCGACGCGGTCAAGATCGACCGCAGCTTCGTCGTGGCCCAGCGCAGCGAGCGCGGCGCGCAGGTCATGAGCGGCCTGCTGCGCTTTTGCGAAGCGCTGGACCTGCAGATCATCGTCGAAGGCGTGGAAACCCAGGAACAGATTTCGGCGCTGGCATCCAGCGCCGAAATCATCGTGCAAGGCTGGTTCTACAGCCGCGCGCTGCCGGGCGAGAACGTGGTGGATTTCGCGCGGCGGCGCAGGCAGGCCACCGCGCAGGGCGCCAGCGCGCCTACTTGATGCCGATGAACGGCATTGCCGAGCCGGGCACCTGCGTGGCCGGCAGCACGCCATCCCATTTCTCGACGGCGTTCAGGCTGACCAGGTTGGTGTTGGCGGCCAGGGCCTCGGCCTTGGCGCGGATGGACGCCGCTTCGGCCTCACCCCGCATGCGGATGCCGTCGGCTTCGGCCGTGAACTGCTGGCGGCGCGCATCGGCTTCGGCCTTGGCCTTGACCACCTGGATCTCGGCGTTGATCATCGCCGTTTCCTTCTGCTGGCGCGTGGTCTCGATCTGCACCTGGGCCAGCATGCGCTGTTCGATGGAATGCTCGTAAGCCTGCGAGAAGCCCACTTCCTCGATCTGCACGCCCACCACCTGCACCGGCGCGCCTTCCATGGTCTTGAGCACCGCGTTGTTCACGTCCAGGCCCAGCTTCTGGCGTTCCTGGATGGCGCGCACGGCGGTGTACTGGCCGAATACGTTCTTGACCGCGTCGGGCGTCTTGCGTTCCAGCACGCGCATCTGCAGGTTGCCGATGGTGCCGTATTCGGAATACAGCTCGGCCACGTGCTCGGACGGCACGCGGTAGGTGACGGATACGCGCAGCGTGGCCGGTTGCTGGTCATAGCTGTAGGCTTCCAGCTTCTCGAACACGAAGGTGTGGTCGCGCACCGACACCATCATGACGCTGTCGATGAACGGCGTCTTGAAGTCCAGCCCCGGTTCGGACACGCGCACCAGCTTGCCGTTGCGCAGCACCACGCCGCGTTCGCCCTGGTCCACCTGGAACCACGAGCCGAACGCGATGAACAGGATCAACAGGAACAGCACGCCCGTGACCACGGCCACCATCAGGCTGCGCGGCTTGGCGGATTTGACGATCTGCAGGTCGGTCGGCTTCACTTGGAGTCCTTTTCTGATTTATTGCGTTTACGGTCCGAGAGCACGGCGGCGATGCCGCGCGCGAGCAGATAGGCGACCACGGCCGCCCCAACCAAGATCAGGAAATAACGCATCTGGCAGTCCCCCCCGGGATAGAAGCCAGCGATTCTAGCGCGTGTCCGTCCCCGAATATCGACAGAAAAGTTACGGTTGTTTCATCTTGTCAGATGAGGCCGGCGCCGCCACCGCCAGGCCAAAGCGTCCTTGCAGCGCCTCGGTCACGCCCGCCTCGTCCAGCGTGGATTCCTCGACCGAATCCGCGCCGACCACCTTCAGCGCATTGCCCAGCAGAATGCTGCGGCCGGTTTCGGCGTGCAGCACCACCACGCGCTTCTGCACGAAGATGGCGTCCGGATGCGTCGAGTTCAAATAATTGGCCGGCGCGAAATCGATCCATTCCTGCGGCGACAGATCAAAGCCGTACTGGTTCTGCCATTGCCCGCCCGCCCACGCCTTGAGCAGGAAGTCGCCGTTCTCCGTCCGGCTCAGCATGAAGCGGTCCATGTCCTGGCGCACCTCGCGGTCCAGGTCCGCCAAGGCCAGCGGTGCGCGGATGCCGTAGCTGCCGAACCCCAGGTCGCACAGCCAGTCCGCGCCGCTGGCGTGCACCACCAGCGCCATGTGGGTCCTGGGCCGCTTGACCGGGTAGAACATCGGGCGCGCCGCGACGTAGCGATACGGGATGCCCAGCGCCTGCAAGGCCATGGCGAACAGGCCGTTGACCTCGTAGCAGTAGCCGCCGCGGCCGCGTTCCAGGATCTTGTCGACGATGTCTTCGGGCACCAGCGACACGCCGAGGCCCGCCTGCACATCCAGGTTCTCGAATGGCACGGTGAACAGCTGGCGCCGCATCAGCGCGGCCACGGTGGCGATGTCAGGCGCCACCGGACCGTCATGGCCGATGCGTTCAAGGTAACGGGACAACGTGAAATTGCGGGCTTGCATGGTGTGCGTCTTCCGAAGGTAAGCGACAAGGGAAAGGCCACATCATGCGGGCGCCGACGCCGTTTCGCGACGACAGGCCGGTGTCAGGCTATGCTGCACAGATATCCACTTCCGGCATCTGTCATGCAGCACAGTTATTCCGTCCTTGCCGCGCGGTTGAAGACCGCCATCCGGTCTGGCCAGTACCCCGTGGGAGAGCGCCTGCCGTCGGTGCGCGAACTCGCGGCGGCGCATGCCGTCAGCGTGTCCACCGCCACGCGCTGCTACCGTCAGCTGGAACGCGAAGGCTACGCCGACGCCCGCTACAAATCGGGCATGTACGTGGCCGACTGGAAGGCGCTGCGCCAGGCCCGCGGGGCGGCGCCAGCGGCTGCGCCCGCGCCGTCTGCCGGCATGGAATACGAGCGCCTGGCGTCGCTGCAGCACCGCATGACGCAGCTGTACGCCTTGACCGCGCAGCCGCTGCCGCTGGCCCTGCACCTGGCCAGCGCCGCGCCCGAGTGGTATCCCTGCGATGCGCTGTCCCGGCTGGCCCAGCGCCAGCTGCGCCAGCAGCCGCTGGCGCTGGGCGCCTATCCGTCGGGCACCGGCCTGCCGGCCTTCAAGGCCGAACTCATCGCCCACCTGGCGACCTGCGGCATCGACGCCACGCCGGATGACGTGCTGGTCACCAACGGCGCCACCGAAGCCATGCAGATCGCGCTGCGGTCGGTGGCGCGGCCGGGCGACACCGTCATCGTGGAATCGCCGGTGTACTTCGGGCTGCTGCAAACCATCGAGAACCTGGGCCTGCGGGCGCTGGAGGTACCCTGCTCCCCCGGCCAGGGCCTGAGCCTGGAGGCGCTGGAATATGCGCTGGAACACCAGCCCGACGTGCGCGCCATCGTCGTCATGCCGACCTTCCAGAACCCCTTGGGCGACTGCATGCCCGATGCGGCCAAGCAGCGCCTGCTGAAGATCGCGCAGCGCCACGACATCACCGTGATCGAAGACGACGCCTTCGGCGACCTGGGCCACAAGACCGATCGCCCCCCGGCCGTGAAAGCGTGGGACCGCGACGGTCGGGTGATCTACTGCGGCTCATGCAGCAAGAGCCTGGCGCCCGCCTTCCGCCTGGGCTGGGTGCTGGGCGGGCGCCGCCAGCGCCAACTGGAATCGCTGAAGATCAGCAACTCGCTGGCCGCACCCCTGTTCGAGCAACAGGTGCTGGCCGACTACATGAAATCGGGCAAGCTGCCCGCCCACCTGCGCAAGCTGCGTACCCGGCTGGCGTCGGTCGTGCCGATGGCGCGCGACAGCGTGCGCCAGCACTTTCCGGCGGGCACGCGCGTGCGCGGCCCGGAAGGCGGCTGGTGGTTGTGGGTGGAACTGCCCGAGCCCGCCGACACGCTGGCGCTGCTGCGCAACGCGGTGGCGCGGGGCATCTCGTACACGCCGGGCACCTTGTTTTCGGCCACGGGCAAATACGGCCACTGCCTGCGCCTGAACATCGCCCGTCCCTGGACGCCCGCCCTGGCCGCCGGCCTGCGGGCGCTGGGCGACGCCGCGCGGCAGGCGCAGGCTGCGTCTGCCAGCTAGGCCGAATCAGCCCGCCGCCGCCCCGTAATACGCCAGGCCCAGCCGGGCCAGGTTGTCCGGGTACTCGAAATACGCCTCGTCCAGTTCCTGCAGGCGCGCCTGTTCGTCTTCGGTCATCGCGCCGTAGATGTCGTTCAGCTGCACCACCTCGGGCGATTCCTCGAAGCGGTCGATCAGGCCACGCATGTCCGCCAGGATGGCATGCGTGCGCGCCGCCCCGATCTTCTTGAGCGCGCCCAGCGCCAGTTGGCAGGTGGGGTCGCCCCAGTTGCACAGGAACTGCATGAAGCCGCCGTTGTTGATGTCGGCTTCCATGCGCCACAACGCCACCAGTTCCTGGTCGCGCGGCGACAGGCTGTCCAACTGCCAGCCGGCCGCCTGCAGCGTGGCCAGCGCGCGCTCGTACACCGCGTCCCACAGCAGGTCGCGCACGTTCAGCATGCCTTCGGCAGACGGCGCCAGCAGCGCCGGCCAGACCACGCCGTGGCCGTCGTCCACCAATTGCCACTGCGCGCGCTCGGCCGGGCTGCCTTTTTCCAGCCGGATGTGGCGGCGGATCGGTTCATGCAACGTACGGCCGTTGGCCAGGGTCAGGACAACGTGCGTGTCGGTCAGCGAAAGATCGCGGATGCGGTAGTCGGCGTCTGGCATGTGAAGGTTTCAGGCAGGCAAAGCGGCAAGCATACTGTTACTTGCCCGCGCGGCCCATCTGGTACCGTAAAGCAATGGTCCCGGGCACGCTACCCGGCCCGGCACCCCATCCGCAATCCACGCAGACGGAGACCGACGATGACCCGACCTTCCGAGTCCGCGCCGCTGATCGGCGTGATCCCGCCCTACGTCCTGGACCACCTGGCGCAGCATGCCGACAAGCGCGTGAGCATGCCGGCGGTCAAGACCCTGATCATCGACCAGCAACAACGCGGCCTGCGCGAAATGGCCGAGCAGCCGCCCCGCGCGCGCCTGGCCCAGCCCCGCCCGAATCCCGACGCGGGCACCCCGCAGCGCACGGTGCATACGGCCGACAACGGCACCACCCTGCCCGGCCGGCTGGTGCGCGCGGAAGGCGCGCCGGCCAGCGGCGACGCCGCGGTGGACGAGGCCTATGCGCACCTGGGCGCCACCTACAAGCTGTTCTGGGACATCTATCACCGCGACTCCATCGACGCCAGCGGCCTGCCCCTGGTGGGCAGCGTGCATTACGGCGAAGACTACGACAACGCCTTCTGGAACGGCGCGCAGATGGTGTTCGGCGACGGCGATGGCGAAGTCTTCAACCGCTTCACCGTCGCGGTGGACATCATCGGCCACGAACTCACGCACGGCGTCATCGATACCGAAGCGGCGCTGGCCTACCAGGGCCAGTCGGGCGCACTGAACGAATCGCTGTGCGACGTATTCGGCGCGCTGGTCAAGCAGTACGCGCTGGGTCAGAACGCCCGCGAAGCCGACTGGCTGGTGGGCCAGGGCCTGTTCCTGCCCAAGGTGCAGGCGCGCGCGCTGCGCTCGATGGCCGAGCCCGGCACGGCCTACGACGACCCGATGCTGGGCAAGGACCCGCAGCCCGCCCACATGAGCGGCTACGTCGATACGCCGCGCGACAACGGCGGCGTGCACATCAATTCCGGCATTCCCAACCGCGCCTTCTACCTGGCCGCCACCGCGCTGGACGGCCCGGCCTGGGCCGTGGCCGGCCGCATCTGGTACGAGACGCTGTGCGACAAGCGGCTGCGTCACGATGCCGACTTCGCGGCGTTTGCGCGCCTGACCCTCGACATCGCCCGCACCCGCCACGACACCGCGGCTCACAAGGCCGTGGCCAGCGCCTGGGCCGCGGTGGGCGTGCAGCCATGATCACCCTGCCCCCGCTTGAACTCGCGCTGCGCGTGAGCCTGACCCGGGAAGGCGGCCTGGCCTATCTGCCCGGCCTGGCGCGCGCCCGCAGCATCGACATGGCCACCTGCCCGCCGGGCCTGCGCGATCAGGTCTGCGAAGCGCTGCAAAGCGCGGCGCCGCGGGCCACGCCGGAATCCGGCGCGCAAGGCGGCGACCAGCGCTACTTCCATGTGGAATTGGTCTTCAGAGATCCGGCCGATGGCTCGACCGCCAGCCTGGTGTTCGACGTGCCCGAAGCCGAGGCCCCCGACACCCTGGTGCAGCTTTGGCGCAGCCAGGGCGCCAGACCGTGATGGGGCGGTAGACCCGCCCGCGCACGGTGGCGGGATCGACCCGGGGCCCGCTCCCGCATGGCCCCTGCCCACGTCCTGGGCAAGTGTCTGCGCGCGTATCGCTACCCTTGGCGCGCGTCGGCCTTCGCCGCCACGCCATGCGGGCGGAACGGCCCGATCTGGATGGCGCGGCCCGCCAGCAGCCCGCAGCCGGCCATCGCCAGGCACAGCGCGGCGCACAGGCCCAGCGCGACCGACCAGTCGCCCAGCCGGTCATGCAGGGCGCCGACCAGCGCCGGGCCGCAGGCCGCGAACAGGTAGCCCACGCACTGCGCCATGCCCGACAGCGCCGCCGCCTGCTGCGCGTGGCTGGCGCGCAGGCCGACGAACATCAGTCCCAGGATGATGCCGCCGCCGGTGCCCAGGCCCAGCAGCACGATCCACAGCACGGCCCAGGCGGGCGCCAGGATCAGGCCGGTCAGCGCCACGAAGGACGCCCCCGCCGAGCAGAACGCCGCGGCGCGCTGGTCTTGCATGCGGCGCACCACCGGCGCGAGGAACAGCGCCGGCCCCGCCGACATCAGTTGCAGCAGCCCATGCAGCGAACCCGCGCGTTCTGCCGAATAGCCCGCGTCGCGAAGAATCGCCGGCAGCCAGCTCACGGCCACGTAGAACACGAAGGAATTGATGCCCAGGTACAGCGTCACCTGCCAGGCCAGCGGCGAATGCCACAGCCGGGCGCCATGCGGCGCATGCGCCGTGGTGGCCGCGGGCGGCGTGTGGTTGGCCAGTTGCGGCAGCCACAGCAGCACGCCGGCCAGCGGCACGACCAGCAGGCACAGCGACGAAAAGCGCCAGTCGCCGCCCGCCAGGCTGGCCAGCGGCACCGCCAGCGCCGAGGCGGCGCCGGCCGCGATGCTCATGGTCAGCACATAGGCCGAGGTCAGTCCGGCCACGCGCTGCGGGAAGTCGCGCTTGAGCAGGCTGGGCAACAGCACGTTGCCGATGGCGATGCCGGACCCGATGACGGCGGTGCCGGCGTACAGCGCCCAGGCGGCGCCGTGGCTGCGCAGCACGATGCCGGCGCCGATGATGACCAAGGCCGCGAACAGCGTGCGTTCCAGCCCGTAGCGGCGCGCCAGGCTGGCGACGCCCAGGGACACGATGGCGAATGCCAGCAGCGGCAGCGCGATCAGCATGCCGGCGGCGGACGACGACAGGCCGATCTGCTCGCGGATCAGGCCGATCAGCGGCGCAATGCCGGTAAAGGGCGCGCGCAAGGCCATGGCGATGAAAAGAATGCCCACGATCAGCAAGACGGGGCGTTGGGAAGCGAGAGAGGGGGCAGGCACATTCATGGCGAGTAGCTTAAGCAATGCCGCTTCTGCTGAATTTCGAGATAATGACAAAATATCCCTAAATTCTGCCAAGCACCGCTGCGCCATGTACCCACCCCACCAGCACAGCCCCTACTTCGACCCCGACACCCCGCAGCAATGGACCTATGGCATGCGCGTGAACGCGGCCAAGAACGAGCACGAATCGCCCACCCACCGCCACCGCATGGGGCAACTGGTGATGTCGCTGCAGGGCGGGGTCACCAGCTTCGTGCCACAAGGCCTGTGGATGGTGCCCCCGGGCAGCGCGGTCTGGATTCCGGGCGGCGTGCCGCACAGCAACCGCGTGACCGACAACGGCCGGGTCTGCTTCCTGTTCGTGCCGGCCGATACGCCGGGCCTGCCCACCCAGTGCTGCACGCTGGCCGTGACGCCGCTGGTGCGTGAAATGGTGGCCCACCTGGCCGACCTGCCGCCCCCCGCCACCGCCGAGCCGGCCAATCGCCGACTGGCCGGCGTACTGGTCGAACTGCTGGCGCAGCTGCCCACCGAACAGTTGCACCTGCCGCTGTCCGACCACCCGCGCCTGAAGGAAATCGCGGCCGCCCTGCGCGCCGATCCGGCCGATCGCAGCACGGTGGCCGAATGGGGCCGGCGGCTGGCCATGAGCGAACGCACACTGGCGCGGCTGGTGCAGCAGGAAGTCGGCATGAGCTTCGGCCGCTGGCGCCAGCAGATGCACATCGTGATGGCACTGCAACGCCTGTCGTCGGGCGTGTCGGTGCAGCGCACGGCCGAAGACCTGGGCTATGAATCGGTCAGCGCCTTCATCACCATGTTCCGCAAGGCGCTGGGGCAGACGCCCGCGCGCTATTTTTCGGACAAGGCGGAAGAGCGCGGCGCGATGTAGGGGCAGGACCTACTTCGGCCCCGCCACCAGGAACAGCCGCGGAAATGGCAGCAGCACCGTACCGTCCGCCAGCGCCGGATAGGCGCGTGATATCTCGTCCAGGTAGCGCGCGAGGAAGGCCGCCTGCTCGTCGGCGTCCAGCCGGTTCAGGTAGGGCCGCAGCGCCGTGCCCTTGAACCATTCCACCACCGCCTGCGCGCCCGCCAGCGGGTGCATGTAGGTCGTGCGCCAGACGTCCAGCCGGCCGCAATGCGGCTTGAGCAATTCGTAGTACCAGGCCGCGCTGTGCCGCGGCGGATGCTTGACCGTGCCGATCTTGGCGGCCCAGGGGCCATCGGCCGCCACCTGGCGCGCCAGCCGGTGGGCGGGCTCTTCCAGGTTGTCCGGCGTCTGCACCGCCAGGCTGCCGCCCGGGGCCAGCTTGCTGACCAGGCGCGGGTACAGCGTCGCATGGTCGGGCACCCATTGCAGCGCGGCGTTGGCCAGGATCACGTCGTACTGCTGTGGCGGGTTCCAGGTTTCGATATCGGCCAGTTCGAACGCAATGCCAGGCAGGCGCTTGCGCGCGGCCTGCACCATGTCGTCCGAACTATCCATGCCGGTCACCGCCGCCTCGGGGTAGCGGCTGGCCAGCACTTCGGTGGAATTGCCCGGGCCGCAACCCAGGTCGACCGCGCTGGCGACCGCTACATTGGGCAGCGCGGCGACCAGGTCGCGCACCGGGCGCGTGCGTTCGTTTTCAAAGGCGGAATATTGTTTGGCGGACCAGGTCATGGCGGCTCCTTGCATAGGTCTGTGTACGCCCTGCACTCTACGCCGCACGATTCCATATGACAAATATATAGTCGACACAAAATCGATATCCACCCGATATGACAAAAGCCCCGGGGCCCGCTCATTGGCGGGCCCCGGGGCGTTGACGCATACCGCGATTACTCGGTCTTCAGTTCAGGCTGCGATTGCCCCGAGCGGGTTTTCCACAGCGAGAACAGCACACCGCCCGCGATCAAACCGAAGGTCACCGACAGCGACACCACCGCGGGGATCTTGCCGATGAAACCCACCAGGAAGATCTTGGTGCCGATGAACACGAGAACCAGCGACAGCGCGTACTTCAGGTAGTGGAAGCGGTGGATCATCGCCGCCAGCGCGAAGTACAGCGCACGCAGGCCCAGGATCGCGAAGATGTTGCTGGTGTACACGATGAACGGGTCGGTGGTGATGGCGAAGATCGCCGGCACCGAATCCACCGCGAACAGCAGGTCCACGAACTCGATCAATACCAGGGCCAGGAACAGCGGCGTGGCCCAACGCACCGGCCTGGACGTCGCCGGGTCCGGTTCCCGCACCCAGAAGGCGTTGCCGCGCAGCCCGTCCGTCACCCGCATGCGGCGCTTGAGGAACTTCAGGATCGGGTTGGTGGCGATGTCCGGCTCTTGATCCGCGATCATCCACATCTTGATGCCCGTGAACACCAGGAAGGCGCCGAACAGATACATCAACCAGCCGAAGTTGCTGACCAGCGCGGCGCCCAGGCCAATCATGATGGCGCGCAGCACGATCACCCCCAGGATGCCCCAGAACAGCACGCGATGCTGGAACTGGCGCGGGATGGCGAAGAAGCTGAAGATCAGCGCGATCACGAAGACGTTGTCCAGCGACAGCGATTTCTCGATCAGGAAGCCCGTGTAGTAGGCCATGCCGCTGGTCGGGCCCATCTGCCACCAGACCCAGCCGCCGAACAGCAGGGCCGCGGTGATGTAACCGGCCGACAGCAGCAGGCTTTCCCGCACGCCGATCTCGCGATCGTCCTTGTGCAGAACGCCCAGGTCAAAGGCCAGCAAGGCCGCGACGATGCCCATGAAGAGCAGCCAGCTCCAGGCCGGCGTGCCGACGAAGTCGGTATGAAGAAAAGAGAGCAAGGCTTCCATGATGTTCCCGCTTGTGTTCGAAGGCACTCATGATCCGGATCCCGGCCCACCGGAGAAATCAGCCTGAAAGTGAGTTATGGTTCGAAAAAACCGAAGTGAATATCGCCATGCTCAATTACCGTCACCTGTATTACTTCTGGATGGTCGCCAAGGAAGGCGGCTTCTCCCGCGCCGCCGAACGCCTGGACATGGCCATCCAGACCATCAGCGCCCAGGTGCGCGAACTGGAAAAGAACCTGGGCCACCAGCTGCTGCGCCCCGCGGGCCGCGGCGTCGCCCTGACCGATGCCGGCCAGGCGGCCTTTGCCCGCGCCGAGGAAATCTTCCAGATCGGCCAGGAACTGCCGCAGGAAGTGCGCGCCGCCGCCACCAAGCCGGTCATCCGGCTGTCGGTGGGCCTGTCGGACGGCATTTCCAAGCTGGCCGCCCACGCGCTGCTGGGCCCCGTGCTGGATACCCCCGACCTGCGCCTGACCTGCCACGAAGGCGAGGTCGAAGAACTGCTGGGCGAACTGGCGCGCCATCATCTGGACCTGGTGCTGGCCGGCCAGGGCGCGCCGGCCAACCCCAACCTGCGCCTGACCAGCGACCGCCTGGTGTCATCGCCTGTGGACTGGTACGGCCCGGCCCGGTGGGTGCGCAAGGCCGACACGCAGGACTTCCCGCGCTGCCTGGAACGCCTGCCCGTGCTGCTGCCCACCGGCCATTCGGTGCTGCGCCAGACGCTGGACCGCTGGTTCAACGAACAGGGCCTGCGGCCCAATGTGGTCGGCGAATTTGAAGACAGCGCCCTGATGTCGGTGTTCGCGGCCCGGGGCCTCGGCGTATTTCCGCTCAGCCGGCTGGGCGGCGACGACGTGGGCCTGCTGCGCGGCCTGCGGCCGCTGGCGCGTTGCGACAGCGTGCACGAGGAAATCCACGGCATCCGCAACCGCCGGGGCCAGCATCACCCCCTGGTGCAGCAGATCCTGGCGCAGGCCAAGACTTCGGTTTTTTCTTAACGATTGTCACAAAGACGCTGGTTTTTCGGGAAGACAATCCGCTCTATCGTTGAGCTTCTTTTTTTGAATCCTCGGAGTACCACCGCAATGAAGAAAATCATCTGGCTCGCTTTCGCCGTGCTGGCCGCACTCTGGACCGGGCTGGTGGCGATCACGCTGCAGCTCGCGGACTGGGTGCTGGCCACGATCGCCACCGCGCAGGTGCCCGGCGCCGCGGCGCTGCAATCCACGCCCTGGCAGGCCCCGGCCTGGGCCGCGCCCTGGGCCGACGCCGGCCTCATCCAATCGCTGCAGGACAGCCTGGTCTGGCTGGTGGGCGCCCTGAACCAGGTGCTGCCGGCCGCCGGCAGCCTGGGCACCTGGATTGCCGTGCTGGGCTGGATCTTCTGGGGCTTCATCATGGCGGCCCTGCTGGTGCTGGCCCTGATCCTGCACTGGCTGGCGGGCAAACGGGTGCAAGCCGACGGCGCGGGGCGCCAAGTGGTGTAATAAGGCAGGCGACGCGGCATCCCGGCGCGCTGCCTCCCAGGAGCGTACCGTGCCGTCCCGACTTATCCGCGCCGCCAGCTTGCCCGCCGCCATCCTCATCACCGCGTTCGCGCCGGCCCACGCCAGCACGGGCGCCACGCCCTACGGCGTCGAGGTCTGCACGCTCACCGGCACGTCGGGGCAATACAGCGTGCGGGTGCGCAACACCGGCTCGGCGCCGCTGGCCCGCGCCGACGTCACCGGCGTCAAGCTCGACGCCGGCGGCCAGGCCCAGGGCAACATCAGCGTCAGCCTGACCGACATTCCCCCCGGCCGATACGAAACGGCCATCCTGGCGCGGCACGGCGAATCGGCCGCGCTGGTCAGCATCGCCACCTACCAATCCGTCAACGGCGTCGAAACCCGGCAGCAGGAGCTGTTCGCCGGCAAGGTCGCGCATGTCTCGCCCGGCTCCGCGCTGCAATACACGCTGGCGCCGCTGGCGGTGCGCGGCTGGACGGTGGCGTATGGCGGGCCCAACAGCCCCCGGCTGGACGCCGGCAGCGCCGTGCTGCTGGCCTACCCGGCGCGCAGCGGCAAGAAACTGGACACCCGCCCCGAAGCGGGTCGCACACCGACCGAAGTCGTGCCCTTGGCGCCCTGCCCCGCGCCGCGCGGCAAATAGCGCCAGGCGCAGCCGCCTTCGCCATGCGGGCGCCGATGCGTCCGCTTGACGGATGCCCTACGTACCGCTGAGCAGGTCGCGCTCGTTCAAGAGCGCATAGACGATCTCAGGCGTGTTGTCGAAGCCGCGCCGAATGGCGGCCGGGATCGACGCGCGCGTCTTGCGGCACAGGCCGGGCTGGGCGTCGAGCTGGATGGCGATGCCGCGCGAGGTGCGCACTTCGTGGTCGCTGGGGGTGATGCGCACCACGATGCCCAGCTGCGCCTCGATACGGCCCTGCATGGCGCGCAGGTCTTCCAGGCTGGAGATGTTTTCCAGCCTCGCCACCAACCGCTTTTCTTCTTCGCGGGTCAGCCGCAGCACGCGCACGTCCGCCGCTGGATCGGCCAGCAGCCGGTCGCGGTCGCACTCACAGGCGCCCGGCGGGCATTCTTGACGGATGGGAAACGGGAAGTTCATGGCGCACCGCAAGCTATCCGTTGATTCTACAAGGCATAATTCGCCGACACGAAAATCCGGGAGGCGGTATCTTGAAAACGTTCCTGCTCGCGGCTGCCCTGGCCACCGTCGGCGCCCCTGCCTGCGCACGGGATTTCCCCTACGCCATCAAGCCGGACTTGCCGGCCGTCGTGACGGTCACCGGCACCGATCGCCAGGCGGTCAGCGTGCGCGTGCGCGGTGGCGCCAGGCAGGACCTGGCCAGCCTGGACGATGACGCCATCGACCAGATCCAGACCCCGGACATCAACCACGACGGCTATCGCGACCTCGTCATCGGCCAAAGCGGCGGCAGCACCCAGGTCTATGCCCGCCTGTTCCTGTATCGGCCAAAAGACGGCACCTTCCAGGAAATTCCGCATCCGGCGCCCGACGCCAGCCCCTGCCATCAGTTCGTCAACCCGGTATTCGACGCCCAACGGGCCGCCTTCTCGGTGGGCTGCCGCTACGGCGCAGACAGCTATGGGTCCGAAGACTACGTGCTGCGCGCCGATGGCACGGCGCGTCCGGTGCGCTGGATGAGCCGCGCGCGGTTCGACCTGGAAGACGCCTCCTTCGACGTCAACACCCGTTTCGATGACCAGGGCGCGGTGGCGCGCATCCAGATCGACGGCGAAGGCTCGCCGCTGGACGGCGACAGCCGCGTGCCGGTCAGCCGGCTCGACCTGTACGACGCACCCGACGTCAAGGCGCCCGCCACGCAGACGGCCCAGGCCGGCGAGCCACTGGAAGTGGTGGCGCTGCGCCCGCAATGGTTGCAGGTGCGCTATCCCGCGGGCCAGGCGGACGCGCCCCTGAAATGGGTGCGCTACGCGGACCTGAAGATCGACAAATACGCCTACGTGCCGCAACAGCGCTTGCCCATGCGCGGGCTGGAACTGTCGGTACGCGGCCACCTGGGCACGCAGCTTTACGAGGCCGGCGGCCGCTTCACGCTGTACGTGGCGAACCTGGGCCCCGGCACGGCGACGCTGGCATCGCCGCGCGTCTGGCTGCTGTTCTCCGATGCACAAGGGCGCCGCACCTTGCAGCCCCTGTACCCGCGCCCCGCGGTCACACTGGGCGCGCCGGCGGCCGACTCGTATTCGTCCCAGGTCGAAGACCGCCCCGCTCCGCCCCCCGCGGCCGCCCCCCACCACGTGGCGCGCTGGGCCGACGACCCGGTCGTGTGGCGCGCCGGAGAAGACGGCAGGCAGCAGTACCAGGTCAGCGAAGGCAACGGCCAGTACGTGCCGTTCTTTCCCGACCTGGCGCCGGGCCGCTACCGCCTGGCCGTGGTACTGACCGACCCGGACCTGCCAGCGCCGGTCTATTCGAACGAGATCGAAGTCGACTACCCGTTCCCGAAGCGGCCCTCCTGACGTGCAACCAATGAAAACCTCTTTGACACGCGGCTTGTGGCGCGCCCTGGCCGCCGGGGTCGCGCTCGTGCTGATCGCGGCAGGCGCCCTGGTGGCCGCGGGCCTGCTGGCCGACGCCCCCGCCGCCGACGTCGCCGTCGTGCTGGGCAATACCGTCGACGCCAACGGCAAGCCCTCACCGCGCCTGGCGGCCCGGCTGGACCGCGCCTACGACTGCCATGCCGCCGCGCGCTGCAAGATCGTCTTCGTGAGCGGCGGCGTCGACCCGGATGGCCACGACGAAGCCGCCGTGATGCGCGATTACCTGATCGCACGCGGCGTGCCCGCCGAACACATCGTGGCGGACAGCCTGGGCAACGACAGCTGGGCCACGGCCCGCCATGCCAGCGCCTACCTGCGCGAGCACGGCTACACCAGCGCCCTGGCGGTGACGCAGTACTTCCATGTGCCGCGCACCATGCTGGCGCTCAAGCGCCAGGGCGTGGCGCAGGTGGGCGGCGCCTCGCCCCGGTTCTTCGAGGCCCGCGACCTGTATTCGATCCTGCGCGAGCTGCCGGCCTTGGCCTGGTACGCCGTGCGGCCGCTATAGTTTCGCTTTCCCCTTTCCCTTTTCCTGCGCAGGCAACCCCGTGCATATCTTCCACAACCCCGTCCACAGCAAACACGATGGCCGCCAGGAAATGTTCCGCGGCAAGCTGGTGCCCTGCCACGAAACGCCGGCACGGCTCGAATACGTGCTGGATGCGCTGCGCCAGCGCGGCATCGGCGCGTTGCAGGCCCCGTCGGCGGCCGACATGGACCTGGTCCGGCGCGTGCACAGCCCGCGCTACGTCGACTTCCTGCAACGCGCCTGGGCCGACTGGATCGCGCTGGACCCGGCCAACGCCGACCTGGACATCCTGCCGTCGGTGTGGCCGGTGCGCGGTTTTCGCCACGACATCGCGCCCACCAACTTCGCCGCCCGCGTCGGCCTGTTCTCGTTCGACAGCGGCAGCCCGCTCACCGCCGGCACCTGGGAAGCCGCCACCGCCGGCGCGGCCTGCGCCATCGATGCCGCGCGGGCCGTCTCGGCCACGGGCGGCCCCCGCGCGGCCATGGCGCTGACGCGTCCGCCCGGCCACCATGCCGGGGCGGATTTCTTTGGCGGCTACTGCTTCCTGAACAACGCGGCGCTGGCCGCGCAGGCGCTGCGCGATGCCGGCGCTGCGCGCGTGGCCGTGCTTGACGTCGACTATCACCACGGCAACGGCACGCAGAGCATTTTCTACGAACGCGGCGACGTGCTGACGGTCTCGGTGCATGGCGACCCCACCACCGAATATCCGTTCTTCCTGGGCTATGCCGATGAAACCGGCCAGGGCGACGGCGCCGGCTGCAACCTGAACCTGCCGCTGGCCGCCGGCACCGACTTCGCCACCTGGATGCAGGCGCTGGACCAGGGCATCGACGCCATTCGGCGCTTCAAAGCGGACGCGGTGGTCATCGCCCTGGGCGTGGACACCTACGCAGGCGATCCGATTTCCAAGTTCAAGCTGCAAAGCGCGGACTACGTCCAGGTCGGTGCGCGACTGGCGCAACTGGGCCTGCCGGCGGTGTTCACGATGGAAGGCGGCTATGCGGTCGCCGAGGTCGGCATCAACGTCGCCAACGTGCTGGAAGGCTACGCCGGCTGAGCCATCGCGCGCATCCGCTGCCACAGCGCATCGACGGCGGGGCGCGCGTCGCGACGGTCCTTGAACGCCAGGATCGCCACTTCGATATCCCAGGCCCGATTGGCCAGCGGCTGCAGGTCGGCCACCCCGCGCCGTTGCAACGCGCTGTCGGCCAACCAGGCCACGCCCAGGCCCTGGGCGGCCATGTCGCCCAGCACGTCCGACATCTCGGCTTCGAACAGCTTCACACCATGCAGCGGCTCGGGCCCGTTCTCAATCGCCGCATCGATCAGCCGCGCGAAATAGACGTTGGGCGAATACATCAGCAACGGTGCCGGCCGCGCAAGGGTGCCCGGGAAATCCAGGCCATCGCGCGCCAACAGCGCCCGCGACGCGTAGGGGCGAATCAACTCCGTGCCCAAGGTCAGGCTCTCGTAGCGCGCCAGATCCAGCGGCAAGGGCTGCGCCACCTGGTGAAAGCAGATCAGCAGGTCGGCCGTGCCCGACGTGAAGGCCGACACGGTGTCGTGCACATTGCCCGTCTGCAGGCTGCAACTGAGCTGCTGCCCCGCGCTCCATTTGCGCCACCACCCCGGCAGGTGCGTGGTCGCCAACGCGTATGACGTTGCCAGGCGTAACTGGTTGCGCGCCGGCACGGCGGCAATGCCGGCCCTGGCTTCGGCCAGCTGATTGACCAGTTCGATGGCCGAGACGAGAAAGCGCTCGCCCGCTTCGGTCAGCTGGGTGGGAAACGCGGACCGGTCGATCAGGCGCGCCCCGGCCCAATTCTCAAGGCTCTGTATGCGGCGGCTGAAAGCGGCCTGCGACAGATTGCGGGTTTCGGCCGCGCGGGTGAAATTGCGCAGCTCCGACAAGGTGATGAAGTCCTGCAGCCACCGGGTATCCATACTGCTCCTCGCGTGATTCGCACAGGCCATGCGTGCCGCGCATCGCCCATGCGTACTTCGCATTGGACGCCGGCTCCGCCGCGCCAGACACTGCGCCTGACGGTTCCGCATTGGAACCTGCCTACCGCCGGAGTATCAACATGGATCAAACCCTGCGCGCCGCAGCCCGCGAATACCTCATTCGCTACGGCGGCGACACCTTCCCGAACCTGTTCAGGTCGGCCAAGGGCACGATCGTGCGCGACGACACCGGACGTGAAATCCTGGATTTCACTTCCGGCCAGATGTGCGCGACCATCGGCCACAATCACCCCGCCATCGTCGAAGCCGTACACCGCGCGGGCGAGACGGCTTTCCACTTCTTCAGCGGGATGATCCCGGAAGTGGTGGCGCAACTGGCCCAGACCGTGGCGCGCGACTGGATGCCGACCGGCCTGACCAAATCGATCTTCGTGAACACCGGTTCGGAGAGCAACGAAATCGCGCTGCGCATGGCCAAGATGCACAAAAGCGGCTTCGAGATCGTGGCCGTCGGCGGCTCCTGGCATGGCGTCACCAGCGGTGCGGGATCGGTCTCGTATGCCAGCGACCGCAAGGGCTACGGCGTGCCTCCGGCCGGCGTGTTCGTCATGCCCGAGCCCAATGCCTACCGACCCTACATCGCCGGACTGGATGGCGAGCAATCCGCCCTGGCCTGCCTGGAAATCGGCCTGAAAATGTTCGACATGGCATCCGCCGGCAGGCCCGCGGCCATCATCGTCGAACCGGTGATCAGTGCAGGCGGCGTGCTGGTGCCGCCCAAGTCGTACATGCAGGCCTTGCGCCGTGCCGCCGACGAGCGCGGCATGCTGCTGATCTTCGACGAGGCCCAGACCGCCTTCGGCCGCATCGGCAGCCGCACCGGCGCCGACCACTTCGACGTCACGCCCGACATCATCAGCGTATCCAAGACCCTGGGCTGCGGCCTGCCACTGGCCGCCACCATCACCACGCCGGCCATCGAACAGGACGTGCATGAAAAGGGTTTCACCTTCTACACCAGCCATGTGTCGGACCCCCTGCCCGCCACCGTCGGCCTGGCCGTGCTGGACACCCTGCAACGCGAACACCTGATCGAGCGTGCCCGCAAGCAGGGCGATTACCTGCGCCGCGGCCTGCTGGAACTGCAGCAACGCCATGAGGCCATCGGCGACGTGCGCGGCCTGGGCCTGCTGCTGGGCGTGGAACTGGTGCGCGATCGAGCCACCCGCGAGCCGTACCACGAATTGGGCGCCCTCACGACGCAGCGCTGCTTCGAGCTGGGCCTGTCGATGAACATCCGCCGCCGCCCCGAACGCGGAGCGGTCTGGCGCATTGCGCCGCCACTGACCGTCAGCAACGGCGAGATCGATCGTGCCATTTCGATCCTGGACCAGGCCCTGACCGAAAGCCTGGACAAGATCGCCACCACCCGCGCGCTGGCCGCGTAACCCCCTCATGGCGCCGGGCCGGGCCCGGCCGGAGAAGCAATGTCGATGTTCCACACTGTGTTCCGAACGACGGCCGGCGCCCTGGCGCTGGCCGCCACCAGCCTGGCCTATGCCGGCCCCACCCTGGACGCCGTCAAGAAGCGCGGCTACGTGCAATGCGGCGTCTCGACCGGCATCCAGGGCTTTTCCGCGCCCGACAGCAAGGGCGACTGGCAAGGCCTGGACGTGGACCTGTGCCGCGCCATCGCGGCCACCGTCTTCAACGATGCCAGCAAGTTCCGCCTGGCGCCGTTGACCACCCAGGCCCGCTTCACGGCCCTGCAATCCGGCGAGGTGGACGTGCTGACCCGCAACGTCACGCCGACCCTGGCACGCGACACCACCCTGGGCCTGCTCAGCGTGGCCGTGAACTACTACGACGCCCAGGGGGTGATGGTGCCCGCCAGGCTCGGCGTCAAGACCCTGAAGGAACTGGACGGCGCCACCTTCTGCGTGCAGCCCGGCACGGTGACCGAGCTGGCCCTGGCCGACTGGTTCCGCGGCAACAACCTGCACTTCAAGCCCGTGGTGATCGACAAGTACGACGAAATCGTGCGGGCCTTTTCCGCGGGCCGCTGCGATGCGTTCACGTCCGACAAATCACAGCTGGCCGCTTCGCGCACCACCCTGGAGCATCCCGAGCGCTACGTGATCATGGATGAGAACATCACCAAGAGTCCGCTCGGCCCCATGGTGCGCCAGGGCGACGAAAGCTGGCTGAACGTGGTCCGGTGGACCTTCTACGCCACGCTGGAAGCGGAAGAATTCGGCCTGACCTCGGCCAATGTGGACAGCCAGTTGCAAAGCGCCAACCCCAATGTGCAGCGCATCCTGGGCGTCACGCCCGGCATGGGCCGCAACCTGGGCGTGGACGACAAGTGGGCGTACTCGGTGATCAAGCAGGTGGGCAACTACGGCGAAAGCTACGAGCGCAACCTGGGCATGGCCAGCGCCATGAAACTGCCGCGCGCGCTCAATGCACAGTGGCGCGATGGCGGGCTGATGTACGGCTGGCCGGTGCGTTGACGCGGGGCGGGCAGTCGTCGCAACCGGATCAGTCACGCGTTTCCAGCGCTTTGTTGATGCGCAGCGCCAGCAGCGTGCAGGCCGTGCCGGACAGCAGATAGATGCTGACCGCCACCAGCCCGAAGCGCGCCGACAGCCCCAGCGCCACCAGCGGCGCGAAGGCCGCGCCGATCAGCCAGGCCATGTCGGTGGTGAGCGCGGCGCCGGTGTAGCGGAAACGCTTGCTGAAGTTGGCCGTGACGGTGCCGGACGCCTGGCCGTACGACAGGCCCAACAGCGCGAAACCGATCAGGATGAAGGCATCCTGCGCCGTGGGGCTGCCGCCCAGCAGCCAGGGCGTGAACAGCGCGAACACGCCGATCAGGCCGGCCAGGAGGCCCAGCGTGGTGCGCCGGCCGATGCGGTCGGCGATCAGGCCCGAAGCGATGGTGCCCAGGATGCCAACGAACGCACCGATGATCTGCACGATCAGGACGTCGGATATCTGCTGCGTGGCGCTGACCGCAATCCAGGACAGCGGGAACACGGTCACCAGGTGGAACAGCGCATAGCTGGCCAGCGCCGCGAACGCTCCCAGGAACAGGTTGTAGCCCTGCTCGCGGACCATCTGCGTGGTGCCGATGGGTTCGAGTTCGCCTTCTTCGAGCAGTTGGGTGTATTCCTCGGTCAGCACCAGCCGCAGCCGCGCGAACAGCGCCACCACGTTGATGGCGAAGGCCACGAAGAACGGGTAGCGCCAGCCCCAGTCGAGGAAATCGGCTTCGGTCAGCGTGACGTGCAGGTACAGGAACAGCGCGCTGGCAATCATGAAGCCGATAGGCGCGCCCAGCTGCCCCAGCATCGCATACCAGCCGCGGCGGTTGGGCGGCGCGTTCAGCGCCAAGAGCGACGGCAGGCCGTCCCACGAACCGCCGAAGGCCAGGCCCTGCAGGCAACGGAACACGGCCAGCAGCACGATCGCATGCGCACCGATGACGTTGTAGCCGGGCAGGAATGCCATGCCCACCGTGGCGGTGCCGAGCAGGAACAGCGCGGTGGTGAGCTTGGTGCCGCGGCCCCAGCGCCGCTGGATGGCCATCGACAGCGCCGTGCCGATGGGCCGCGCGATGAAAGCGAACGAGAAGATGACGAAGGCCCACAGCGTGCCTTCCAGCTGCGGCTCGAACGGGAAGAAGACGCGCGGAAACACCAGCACGCAGGCGATGCCGAACACGAAGAAGTCGAAGTATTCGGACGCCCGTCCGATGACGACGCCGACGGCGATCTCGCCAGGCGCCACCTTGGCGTGGCTGGGCGCGGCGCCCGCCGAACCCGGAAGGGGCAAGGGGGAGACGTGGCCGGGAACCTGCGTGGTGGTCGCCATGTGATTGCTCGCTGAAAGGAAGTTAAGACGCCTTGTCTACGCTTTTGCAATACACCGGTATGCACGGGCGCCAATGGCTTTGCGGGCCGCAGCCCGACAGTGCCCGGCCCCGCCCCGCACGCCTTGGACGTGCATACTTTTGCTCTTTTTACCCTAGATTTTTCGCGGCTTCCAGCGTAGTGTTGCGTTTACCTCCCACGGTTACGTTTCGAGGTATGGCCATGCCGTCTTTCCCCAGGCTTAGCGGTTTGATCCTGTTTGCCGCCCTGCCATTGCTCGCAGGATGCAATGCAGTATTGCTCTCGCCATCCGGCGACGTGGCGGTGCAGCAGCGCAACCTCATCATCATCTCCACGGGCCTGATGCTGCTGATCATCGTGCCGGTGATCTTCCTGACCTTCCTGTTCGCATGGCGCTACCGCGCCAGCAACCGCGAGGCCCACTACGATCCCGACTGGAACCACTCCACCATGCTGGAGCTGCTGATCTGGGCCGCGCCGCTCCTGATCATCATCGCGCTGGGCGCCCTGACCTGGGTCAGCACCCACCAGCTGGATCCTTACCGGCCGCTGGCGCGCCTGTCCGAAGGCCGCGAGGTGCCGGCCGGCACCAAGCCGCTGGTGGTCGAAGTGGTGGCGCTGGACTGGAAATGGCTGTTCCTGTACCCCGAACAGGGCATCGCCACCGTCAACGAAATGGCCGCCCCCGTCGACCGCCCGATCCAGTTCAAGATCACCTCGTCGACGGTCATGAATTCGTTCTTCGTGCCCGCGCTGGCCGGCCAGATCTACGCCATGCCTGGCATGCAGACCACGCTGCACGCGGTCATCAACCATCCCGGCGACTACGAAGGCCTGTCGGCCAACTACAGCGGCGCGGGCTTCTCGGGCATGCGCTTTCGCTTCCATGGCATGGACACGCAGGGCTTCGAAAAATGGATCGCCGACGCACGCGCCTCGGGCAATGCGCTCAGCCGCGAAACCTACCTGAAGCTAGAGCAACCCAGCGAACGCAACCCGGTGCAGCGCTATGCCAGCGTGGCGCCCGGCCTGTTCGACGCCATCGTCAATCGCTGCGTGGAACCCAACCGCATGTGCATGAAAGACGCCATGGCGATCGACGCGGGCGGCGGCATGGGCATTCCCGGCGCGCACAACATCGCCAGCCTGGATGCCGCCACGCGCGAACGCCTGGGCCTGACCGACACCCCGCCGCGCAAGTACGTGGGCGCCATGTGCACGTCGGCCGCCGAATTGACGATGTAGGGCCGGCCCGGCGCACCGGTCCGGCAGCATGAAATCAAGGTCTTCACCCTGGAACCGAGATGACTGATCAACCAGACCTCACCAAGCTGATCTTCGGTCGCCTGACCTGGGATGCCATTCCCTTTCACGAGCCCATCCTGCTGGTCACCTTCCTGATGGTGGCCGTGGGCGGGGTGGTGGTGCTGGGCGCCATCACCTACTACAGGAAGTGGGGCTACCTGTGGCACGAATGGTTCACCAGCATCGACCACAAGAAGATCGGCATCATGTACATGATCCTGGGCATCGTGATGCTGCTGCGCGGCTTTGCCGACGCCATCATGATGCGGTTGCAGCAGGCCGTGGCCTTCGGCGATTCGACCGGCTACCTGCCGCCGCACCACTATGACCAGATCTTCACCGCGCACGGCGTGATCATGATCTTCTTCGTGGCCATGCCGCTGGTCACGGGGCTGATGAACTACGTGGTGCCGCTGCAGATCGGTGCGCGCGACGTGGCCTTCCCGTTCCTGAACAACTTCAGCTTCTGGATGACCACCGGCGGCGTCGTGCTGGTGATGATGTCGCTGTTCGTCGGTGAATTCGCCCGCACCGGCTGGCTGGCGTATCCGCCTTTGTCAGGCATCGCGCAAAGTCCGGACGTCGGGGTCGATTACTACATATGGGCGTTGCAGATCGCGGGGGTAGGCACATTATTGTCAGGGGTGAACCTGCTGGTCACCATCGTCAAGATGCGCGCGCCAGGCATGTCGCTGATGCGCATGCCCATCTTCAGCTGGACCGCGCTGTGCACCAACGTGCTGATCGTGGCGGCCTTCCCGGTACTGACCGCGGTGCTGGCGCTGCTGTCGATGGACCGCTACGTGGGCACCAACTTCTTCACGGCGGACTTCGGCGGCAACGCCATGATGTACGTGAACCTGATCTGGATCTGGGGCCACCCCGAGGTCTACATCCTGATCCTGCCGGCCTTCGGCATTTTCTCGGAAGTCGTGGCCACCTTCTGCAGCAAGCGCCTGTTCGGCTATGCGTCGATGGTGTACGCCACGGTCGTGATCACGGTGCTGTCGTACCTGGTGTGGCTGCATCACTTCTTCACCATGGGGTCCGGGGCCAGCGTGAACTCGTTCTTCGGGATCACGACGATGATCATCTCGATCCCCACGGGGGCCAAGATCTTCAACTGGCTGTTCACGATGTACCGCGGCCGCATCCGCTTCGAAGTGCCGATGCTCTGGACCATGGGCTTCATGGTGACCTTCGTGATCGGCGGCATGACCGGCGTGCTGCTGGCGGTGCCGCCGGCCGACTTCGCGCTGCACAACAGCCTGTTCCTGATCGCGCACTTTCACAACGTCATCATCGGCGGCGTGCTGTTCGGCCTGATGGCCGGCATCACCTACTGGTTCCCCAAGGCCTTCGGCTACAAGCTGGATCCGTTCTGGGGCAAGTGTTCGTTCTGGTTCTGGCTGGTGGGCTTTTACTTCGCCTTCATGCCGCTGTACGTGCTGGGGTTGATGGGCGTGACCCGCCGCGTCAATCACTTCGAGGACATGTCGCTGCAGATCTGGTTCCAGGTGGCCGCATTCGGCGCCTTCCTGATCGCCATCGGCATTGCCTGCTTCCTGATCCAGCTGGTGGTCAGCTACCGCCGCCGCGAATCGTTGCGCGACCTGACCGGCGACCCCTGGAACGGCCGCACGCTGGAATGGTCGACGTCGTCGCCGCCGCCCAACTACAACTTCGCCTTCACGCCGCGCGTGCATGACCAGGACGCGTGGTGGCAGATGAAGCAGCACGGCTACCAGCGCCCGCAGACCGGCTTCATTCCCATCCACATGCCCAAGAACACCTGGGCGGGCATCGTGCTGGCGGGCATCAGCGTGGTGATGGGCTTTGCGCTGATCTGGCACATGTGGCCGCTGGCGGTGCTGTCGTTCGCCGCGCTGGTCGTCGTGTCCATCGTCCATACCTTCAACTACAAGCGCGAGTACTACGTGCCGGCCGACGAGGTCGTGCGCACGGAGGACGCCCGCACCCACTTGTTGGCGAAACATGTCTGATACCCTGGCCCCCACCCTGCCCGGCGGCGCCACGCCGCCCCCGGAGCCCGTTTTCCACGTGCCCGGCGAACATCACCCGAAGAACGGCACCCTGCTGGGCTTCTGGGTCTACCTGATGAGCGACTGCCTCATCTTCGCCTGCCTGTTCGCCACCTATGGCGTGCTGGGGCGCAACTACGCGGCCGGGCCGTCCGGCGCCGACCTGTTCGACCTGCCGCTGGTGGCCGTGAACACGTCGCTGCTGCTGCTGTCGTCCATCACCTACGGTTTTGCCATGCTGGAGATGCGGCGCAACCGGGTGGGCGCCACGCAGGGCTGGCTGGCGGTCACCGGCATCCTGGGGCTGGGCTTCCTGTGCCTGGAACTGTATGAGTTCGCGCACCTGATCCACATCGGTGCGGGTCCGCAGCGCAGCGCGTTCCTGTCGTCGTTCTTCACCCTGGTGGGCACGCACGGGCTGCACGTCACGTTCGGCATCGTCTGGCTGGTGACCATGATGGTGCAGGTCCGCATGCATGGCCTGATCCCCGAAAACCGCCGCCGGCTGATGTGCCTGTCGATGTTCTGGCACTTCCTGGACCTGATCTGGGTCGGCGTGTTCACCTTTGTCTACCTGATGGGAGTGCTGCCATGACCGCCCATGCCGACCACGCTGGCCACGGCGGCCACGACCACCACGACGACGACGAAGGCGCCGCCCACGGCACCCTGAAAAGCTACGTCACCGGCTTCGTGCTGGCGGCCATCCTGACGGCGATTCCATTCTGGCTGGTGATGGGCCGCGTGTTCGACAGTTCGCGCACCACCGCGCTGATCATCCTGGCGTTCGCGGCGGTGCAGATCGTGGTGCACATCGTGTACTTCCTGCACATGGACGCCAAGTCCGAAAGCGGCTGGAACATGTTGGCGTTAATATTCACCCTGGTGCTGGTCGTGATTACGCTCAGCGGATCCATCTGGATCATGTATCACTTGAACTCCAACATGATGCCCATGTCCGTCCACGACATGCGGAATATGCCCTGATGTGATGGCGGCAACAAAAGACTCTTCCCTACCCGGCGACACCTCCCGCAATCCCCGCAAGGCAAGCACCCTGGTCATACTCGGGGTGATTGCCGTTGCGCTGTTCGCGGGCCTGTGCGCCCTGGGCACCTGGCAGGTGCATCGGCTGGCCTGGAAACAAGGCCTGATCGCGCAGGTCGACCAGCGCGCCCACGCGGCGCCCACGCCCGCCCCGGCGCGGGCCGACTGGGCGGCGCTGACGTCGGACAACGCGGAATACCGCCGCGTGTCGGCGGCCGGCGTGTACCAATACGACAAGCAGACGCTGGTGCAGGCGGCCACCGAGCTGGGCAGCGGCTACTGGGTCATGACGCCCCTGCAACTGGCGAATGGCGGCGGCACGGTGCTGGTGAACCGCGGCTTCGTGTTGCCCGAGTGGCGCAAGAGCCAGGCCGCCGGCCAGGCGCAAGCCCAGGCCGAGGCCGCGGCGGCCCCGGTGCAGGTCACCGGCCTGTTGCGCATGGGCGAACCGGGCAGCGGCTTTCTGCGCAACAACGATCCGGCGTCCAACCTCTGGTATTCGCGCGATCTGCCGGCCATTGCGGCGGCGCGCGGGCTGACGGCGTCGGACGTGGCGCCCTACTTCATCGACGCGGACGCCGCCCCCGGCGCCGCCCGCGATCCGGCCAAGGCCCCCGTGGCCGGCCTGACGGTGCTGACCTTCCCGAACAATCACCTGGTGTATGCCATCACCTGGTACGCCCTGGCCGCCATGGTCATCGTGGGCGTGGCCATCGTGGTGCGGGAAGAACGACGCCTGCGCGGGCGCCGCGGCTAGGACGGCGGCGACGGTCTCTCGGGCCGTGGCCGCGCGCTCAGACCGGTCTGGAAATTGCCGTAAATAGCCAGATCTTCGTCCGAATTGCCGGAAAATAGACCAGACTGGTCTACACTAAGGGTTGGGAACACCGCTGGGCGCCTTGCCTAACGTGCTGTTCCCTTTGTTTTTTCCACCCTTACTCTAGGAGTTTTCCGGATGAAAAAGACGCTGCTCGCAGCCGCAATGTTGACCACCTTTGCAGGCGTCGCTCAGGCAGAAACGTCAGTCACTCTCTATGGTGTCATCGACACCGGCCTCGGCTACAACAAGATCAAGGGCGATGGCTATGACGGCAGCAAACTCGGCATGATCAACGGCATCCAGGCCGGCTCCCGCTGGGGCCTGCGCGGATCCGAAGATCTGGGCGACGGCCTGCGCGCCGTGTTCACGCTGGAAAGCGGTTTCGATTCGGGCAACGGCTCGCGCGCCCAGAACGGCCGCCTGTTCGGCCGCCAGGCCACCATCGGCCTGGCCAGCGACGCCTGGGGTACCGTGGAATTCGGCCGCCAGGCGACCGTGGGCTCGAACTACCTGGCCGACATCGACCCCTTCTACACCAGCTACACGCAATCCAACCTGGGCCTGGGTTTCAGCGCAGCCAACACCATGCGCTGGGACAACATGGTCATGTACCGCAGCCCCTCGATGAGCGGCTTCGAGTTCGCCGCGGGCTACTCGTTCAACGCGGACGACACCAACGCCAACGAAACGGGCTTTCGCACCGCCGACAACTCGCGCGGCATCACCGTCGGCGCGCGCTATGTGCAAGGGCCCCTGAACCTTACGCTGACCTACGACCAGCTCAACGGCTCGAACCGCGCCGCCATCGACCACGATGCCACCCCGCGCCAGTACGCCGCCGGCATCTCGTACGACCTGGAAGTCGTGAAGCTGGCCGCCGCCTACGGCCGCACCACCGATGGCTGGTTCGTCGGCCAGGACCTGCCCGGCGGCACGCCGTTCAGCGATGAGTTCGGCACCAACCGCTACGTCGACGGCTTCAAGGCCAACGCCTACATGCTGGGCGCGACCATCCCCGTGGGTGGCGCCAGCAGCGTGTTCACGTCGTGGCAGCACGTGTCGCCGTCCAACGACCGCCTGACCGGCGGCGATGCCAACATGAACGTCTGGAGCGTGGGCTACACCTACGACCTGTCCAAGCGCACCAACCTGTACGCCTACGGTTCGTACGGCAAGGACTACGCGTTCATCGACGGCCTGAAGAGCACCGCGGCCGGCGTCGGCATCCGCCACGTGTTCTAAGGCGCTGCGGCGCGCCTGTGCAGCCTTCGTCCCGGAGGCTCGCCATAGGCGCGCCGAAACATGGCAATGAAGGCGCTGTCACTGGCATAGCCCACCGAATGCGCCACTTCGGTGACCGAGGCCCCCTCGGCCAGCCGGGCCCGCGCGATCAGCAGCCGGCACTGGGTGCGCCAGCGGGTGAACGGCAACCCCGTCTCGGCCAGGAAGGCGCGCGCCAAGGTGCGGCCGCTGGCGCCCACCTGCTTGCCCCAGTCTTCGATGGACCGCGGGCAAGCCGGGTCGGCCAGCAGCGCCTGCGCAATCGGCGCCAGCCGCCGGTCGCGCGGCATCGGCAGATGCAGCGGCGCCGTGGGCGCCGCTGCCAGTTCATCCAGCAGGGTGGCCACCAGGCGCTGCCGGACTGCGTCCAGCGGCTGGTCCGACGGCCACTGCGTGATGCGCACGATCATCTCGCGCAGCAAGGGATTGACGTCCAGGATGCCCGGTTGCTGCGGCAGGTCCGGAAAAGAATCCACGTCGAAATACAGGCTGCGATAGGCGAATGCGCCCTGCATGACCGTGCGGTGCACGCAACCTGCCGGCAGCCAGGCCGCCTGCAAGGGCGCCAGTTGCCCCACGCGGTCCGCCAGATGCAAGGTCACCCCGCCCCGCACCTGATACAGCAATTGCGCGCGCCGATGGGCATGCCAGTCCGAGGCATGCGCGCGGGTGTCGATGGCCTGGCCCACGACAGGACAGGCCACGCTGTCGGGATCTTCGACGAACGCGGGAGAATAGACGGGCATGTCCGATTGGCGATGTTTTATGGCGAGATGTCGTGATTTTGCGCAAAGCCGGCCGGATACGCTAGGGTCCTTTTGCCGCACCGCCTCGCCATGTCTCATTCTCCCTCGTCCGCGCCCGCATTGCCGCCGCGCTGGCTCATCATCGCGCTGCTTGCCTTGCCCCAGATCGCGGAAACCATCCTGGCCCCGGCCCTGCCGGACCTGGCGCGCCAGTGGCGCCTGGACGCGGCCGCCACCCAGCCTGTCATGGGCGTTTTCTTCGTGGGCTTTGCCTGCGGCGTGCTGCTGTGGGGCCAACTGGCCGACGCCTGGGGCCGCCGCCCGGCGTTGCTGACCGCGCTGGCCATCAGCCTGGCGGGCACGCTGGGCGCCGCGGTCGCCCCGCACTACGAGTGGCTGCTGGCCGGACGCTTCGTGCAGGCACTCGGCCTGGCGGCGTGCTCGGTCGTGACGCAGACGCTGTTGCGGGACTGCCTGGCCGGTGAACCCCTGACGCGCTACTTCGTGACGCTGGGCGCGGTGCTGGCGTGGTCCCCCGCCGTGGGCCCGCTGACGGGGCAACTGGTGGCGCAGCGCCAGGGCTATGCGGGCGTGCTGACCGCGATCGCGCTCGCCATTGCCGCGCTGTTGCTTTGCGCCCTGCGCCATTGGCGCGAAACACGGCCGGCCGCCACGACCGCGGTGCCGCTGGCGGCGCTGGCGCGCCAGATGCTGGCCGATGCCGACCTGCGCGTGGCCGTGCTGCGCGTGGCGGGCCTGAACCTGCTGGTGTTTTCGTTCTATGCCGCCGGGCCGTTCATGACCGGCGAACTGCCTGGCCTGGGATTCGGCTGGGTCGGGTTGGGCGTCGCCCTGGCCGGCACGCTGGGCGCGATGTTGAACCGTCTGCTGCCCGCCGCCTCGTCCGCGGACACGCGGGTAGGCCATGGCCTGCGTTGCGTCGCCGCGGGCGCGGTTGCGCAAGCCGCCGCCGTGCTGTGGCGCCCCGAACCAGGCTGGCTGTGGGCGGCCACGGCGCTGCCGATCTTCGTGGGCTATGGCCTGGCGATTCCCAATCTGCTGGGGCCGGCGCTGCGCCGCTATGGGCATTGCCTGGGGCGGGCCGGCGCGCTGTTCGGGCTGGCCTATTACAGTCTGCTGGGTCTGGGGCTGGCGGCCAGTGCGTGGCTGCCGTTCGACACGCCCCGGCCACTGTCCGCGGCCTGGGTGGCCGTGGCCCTGCTGTTGATCGGGCTGCGCGGCAGCGCGCCGACCATTTTGTCGCGGACATGACAGATGCAATGATCACGCAACACGATTCCGTCATCATTGGATACTTCCCTGATCAATCCCCCTTTGACGCCCATGCCCCGCACGCCTGCCTCCGTTGCTCCCCTGCCCTTTGCCGCCCGTTGGCGCCCCACCTTGCGTGTGCTGGCGCTGGCCACGCTGCCGTTGTGGCTGGCGGCCTGCAATGGCAGCAGCGACGATGACGACGCCCCCGCCCCCCCGCCCCCGGTCGCTCAAACCCCGACCCCGACGCCGCCGCCCGTCGACACCCGCAACCCGGCCTACCTGGCCGCCAAGACGGGCGACGTGCTCAAAGTGCGTATCGAAGAACTGCGCCCCACCCAGGCGGCCATCGGCTACGACCAGATCTACTACAAGCTCGGCCGCTGGCAGGGCGACTTCGCCCGCCCGACCTGGGCCGGCAACCCGGCCAACCAGCTGGACTACGTGAACCGCACGGTCGGCAAGAAATTCAGCGACTACTGCGAAGACATGGGCGGCACCACGGCCATCGCATTCACCTCGGTCGCCCAGGCCCAGGCCGCCCGCCTGGACAAGCCCGACACCTTCGCCTGCACCGCAGCGCCCGGCAGCGATCCCGCCAACCTGAAGACGGTGGTGATCGGCTGGGACGGCAATCTGTACCTGACGGACGGGCACCACACGTTCTCGTCGTTGCGCGAGATCTTCGACGGCGGTCCCAAGCTGCCGGTGTGGGTCAAGGTCAGCGCCAACTACAGCAACCTGGGCACGGCGTCCGCGTTCTGGCAACGCATGGTCGACGAGCGTCGCGCCTGGTTGCGTGACGGGCAGAACCAGCCCATTACCGTGGACCAGCTGCCATCCCGCGTGGGCATCGCCAATGCGCAGGAAGCCGGCGGCATGCAGGAAGACCGCTACCGCTCGCTGGTGTATTTCACCCGCGACATCGCCTACAGCAACGGCAACCTGCCCGAGTTCGCCGAATTCCTGTGGGGCGACTGGTTGCGCCGCCAGGTGGCCGGCGGCCAACTGGCCGGCCTGGACACGTACGCCATGGTGGCGCCGGCCACGCCCGCGCAGATCCTGACCGTCAGCACGCTGAGCGCCGCGTTGGCGCCCACCGGCGCCAACGACGGCTACGCCGCCGCGGTCCGCAACGCCGCCCTGAAGATGTCGGCGCTGGCCGACACCGACATCGTGTACCAGGACACCACCGCGGCCAGCCTGGGCCGCATCGTGCTGGTGCCGGGCGCCGCCAGCGGCACGCCCACCAAGGCGGCGCGCGACGCGCTTGAAGAGCTGCCGCGCAATGACGTCAAGACCAACGGCGACCCGCGCACGGCTGGCAAGCTCTGGTATTCGGTGAACTACCGCGCTTGCGGCAAGCCCGCCGCCGGCACCTGCTGGGGCTGGTAGGCGCGCGCCGCGGTCTCGCGCCCTGTGCCGGACAACGCCGCGCTGCTCAAGCGCGGCGTTGTCACGTTCAGACTTCGCCTTGCATCGCCGGACGGCTCTTGACCTTGCCCAGCCACGCCTGCACCCTGGGATGCGCCGCCACGGGCGCCCCCACCATGGCGGAGTAGCCGACCACGGACCCGACCACCAGGTCCGCCAGCGAGTACTCGCCGCCCAGCATCCAGGGCTGGCGCGTCAGGTGCGCATCCAGCAACCCCAGCAGCGAATCCAGGTCGGCGGTGGCGCGTGCGGCCTGGCCGGCATCCCGGATGTGTTCATCGCCATAGGCCGTCAGGAACAGGCGCGACAGCACCGCGCCATACGTCACGTAGGCCCAGGCGCACCACGACAGCGCGGCCAGCCGCTCGGGCGTGCCGGCGGCGGGCCACAGGCCTTGCTTGACGCCCCAGTTTTCGCCCAGCCACAGGTGGATCGCCAAGGCCTCGAACATCGGCGCGCCGTCCACCGTCAGCGTCGGCACCTTGCCATTGGGATTGAGGGCCAGGAATTCCGGGCGGCGCTGTTCGCCCGCGCGGATATCCACCTTCACGCGTTCGTGCGGGACCTGCAATTCGGCCAGGGCGCAGGCGATGGGCGACGCGCTGGACTGGGGATACCAATAGAAAACGATGGACATGGAAAAGCCTCCGGATGTCGGGGTAGGTGCCGCGGCCCCATGGCCGCTGACGACGGACGAACTGTAGAATCCATTGCGGACAGTTTCCGCCCTCGATACGGACTATCGTCGACGCACCATGCTCAGCTCCAGCAACCGCCTGCTACGCCTGCTTTCCCTGTTGCAGACCCGCCGTCATTGGGCCGGCGCCGACCTGGCGCAGACCCTGGCGGTGCATCCGCGCACGCTGCGGCGCGACATCGACCGGCTGCGCGAACTGGGTTATCCGATCCAGGCCAGCAGCGGCGTGGCGGGCGGCTATGCGTTTCGCGCGGGCAACACGCTGCCCCCCCTGCTGCTGGACGATGATGAAGCCATGACGGTGGCGATCACGCTGCGCACGGCCGCCACCGGCTCGGTCGGCGGCGTGGAAGAAGCCGCGCTGCGCGCCCTGGTCAAGCTGGAACAGGTCATGCCGACGCGGCTGCGGCACAAGCTGGACGCGCTGCGCTCGGCCATCGTGCCGCTGCCGCGCGGCGGCCCGCTGGTGGACGCGGGCCAGCTGGCCACGCTGGCGGCCGCCTGCCGCGACCAGCTGCGCGTGAACTTCGATTACGCCGACAGCCGCGGCCAGGCCAGCACCCGCCAGGTCGAGCCGCAGGGGCTGGCGCACACGGGCTACCGCTGGTATCTGGTGGCGTGGGATCCGGCGCGCGACGATTGGCGCACCTTCCGGCTGGACCGCATCACCGGCCCGGTCGCGCCGGGCGCGCACTTCGCGCCGCGTCCGCCGCCCGAAGGGGGCGACCTGCGGGCCTATGTGGCGCGTTCCGTCGGCCAGGCGCCCAATGCCGAAGAGGCCCGCATCGTGCTGCACGCGCCGCGCGCGGTGATGGCGGCGCGCATACCCGCATCGGCCGGCCAGGTCGAGGCGCTGGACGACGACAGCCGCTGCCTGCTGCGCTGCACCGGCCAGTCACTGGAAGCGCTGACGTACTGGCTGCTGGCGCTGGAAGTGGAATTCGACGTGCTGGCGCCGGCCTCGCTGGCCGAGCGCTTTCGGGCGGCGGGCGAGCGGGTCGGCCGCATGCTGCAACGGCACGCGGCCGGCGGCCGCGGCTAGGCGGGCAGAGGCGGCGGCGACAGGCGGGCGGCCATCCTGCAACATCGAGGGCCGCGGCCCTGCCGACAACAGAGGATCGCGGTGCCGCCCGCTTGCGAACGTCAGCTGACCTGCTTGGCCTGGTCGGCCTTGGCCAGCTGCTGCATCATCAGCGACACCTTCTCGGCGACCTTCAGCTTGTCGGCGGCCGACATGGCGTCGTAGTCCTTCTTGGAAATGCCCAACGCGGCCAGCGCGGCGTAGAACATCTTGTCCTGCAGCGACATGGACGCGTACTCCGTGAACTCCTGCTCGGCCGCGGACGGCGCGGCCTGGGCCGCGGACGGCGCGGCCTGGGCCGCGCCCTTCACGCCGCCGGCCAGGGCCGAAGCGCCGCGTTCCTGCGCATTGACGAACGCGGCACGGAAAGCGCCAGACGACGCGCTCTGGCCAGAGGAGGTCTTGCGGGTGTCGTCCGCCTTGCCGGCGGTCAAGGGATTCACGGCGATCATGGGGTAGCCTGGTCGTGGAGAGTCTCGATCATCCGAACGTTACTCCCGCGGCGGCCGGGGCGATTGGCCGGACTGCCGCCCGATACGGCGCCTTATCCGCCGATTGCCCCCGATGCGCATTCGCCGCCGTTCGAGTATCTTGTGACTCCCTTGCACCCAACCGGAGCTCGACCCCATGAGTCTCGATCCCACGCCTGACACGCCCGTTTCCCCCGTCGCCGCCAATCCTCAGGCCGACGTGTTCCTGCAATTCCTGGTGAACCTGGTGAACAACGGCGGCCAGCTCAAGAGCATCGGCGTCACGCTGCAGATGGGCGGCATGCTGGTGTCCGGCTCGATCGTGTCGGGCGCCGAATACTTCGACCGCTTCGCCGAAAGCTTCGCCGATTCGCTGACGGACATGGAATCGTCGGCCCGGCAAACCGTGCGCAGTTCGCTGGCCGAGCTGGGCGACGTGTTCCGCCTGCCGCAGCCGGCCGAACCGCTGCCCAACTACATCCACCTGGCCGATGCCCTGTTCTTCACCGCCGACGGCACGCCCATCGCCGGGCAGCCCACGCTGTGGCGCGGCCGCAGCAACGCGGTCGACGGCTTCATCCTGGGCCGCCTGCAGGCCGAGCAGATCGGTTGAGCGGGCCGCGCAATCCTGGTGCAGAATAGTCCGTCCGCCCTTCCTGCCCACTTGACCGCGCCCCGCATGCAAAGACTACGCATCGTCCTCGCCGATGACCATCCGCTGGTGCTGATGGGCATGAGCGACCTGCTCGCCAAGGACCTGAGTTTCGATGTCGTGGCCACGCTGTCGAGCCCGACGGCGTTGGTCGAGCACCTGGCGCAAGATCTGCCGCAGGTCGTCATCACCGATTATTCGATGCCCGGCGACGAGACCTACGGCGATGGCATCCGCCTGGTCAAGTACCTCATCCGCCACTACCCGGCCACCCGCATCGTGGTGCTGACCATGGTGTCCAACCCCATGATCATCTCGGCGCTGTACGACGCCGGGGTCGCGGCGGTGGTGCTCAAGCGCGATGACCTGGCCGAAATCGTCACCGCGCTGCACACCCTGCAAGCCGGCCGCCGCTACTATCCGCCGGATTTCCAGCGCGACGGCAGCGCGGCCGCGCGCACCCGCTTCCTGGGCGAACGCATCAACAGCCTTACGCCCAAGGAATTCGAAGTGCTGCGGCTCTTCGTGCGCGGCGAATCCATGATGCAGGTCGCCGACAGCCTGAAGCGCAGCGTCAAGACCGTCAGCGGCCAGAAGATATCGGCCATGCGCAAGCTGAACGTGCAGACCGACCAGGAACTGGTGACGTTCTGCGCCGAAAGCGGCATGTTCCAATAGCGCCTTTACCGCAACACCACAGAGACGATGGCATGACGCAGCCCCCGATAACGGGCCTGGCGCTGGACCGCAAGGCCATGCAGGCGCTGATCGAACAGGCACAGAACCGCCCCCTGGTCTTCGAAGACTGCGATTTCCAGGACGCCGATTTTTCCCGGCTGGACCTGCGCGGCGCGCGCTTTACCGCCTGCGCCATCGCCGACACCTCGTTCCAGGGCGCCACGCTGGCCGACACCGAGTGGCTGCGCTGCCGCGGCGGCCACGCCGTGTTTGCCTCGGCCGACGCCAGCGACGCGGTGTTTTCCGGCTGCGACCTGAACAATTCCAGCTGGCGCCGCGCGCGCCTGGCCACGGCCCGCTTTCGTGGCTGCAAGCTGACGGGGTCCGACTTCGACGGCATCGCCTGCCTGGGCTGGACGCTCGAAGAATGCCTGCTGGTCGGCGCGCTGGTGCGCGGCATCTCGTTTCGCAAGACCGCCCTGCACCAGCTGGATTTTTCCGATGCCGACCTGACCGGCTGCGACTTTCGCGACACGGTGTTCCACGGCGGCAGCCTGCGCAATGCCACGCTGAAGAATGCGCGCTTCGAAGGCGCGGACCTGCGCGAGGCCGACCTGGGCGGCATCGACCTGTCCGCCGCCGCACGGCTGGCCGGCGCCGCCATTTCCAAGACCCAGGCGGCGACCCTGCTGGCCGAGCTGCGCATCACCGTGATCTGATACACCGCGCGGGCCGCGCCGGACGGGCGCGGCCCGCGCCGCGTCAGGCCACCACGCCCATGGCCGGATCGCTGACCGTGTGCGCGCCGGTTTCCACGCGGCCGGCGAAACGGCGATAGAACGCCGGGTCGCTGGAACACGTGACGGCGAAGTCGTACCACAGCCCGCTGGCCGCCAGCGCCCAGTTCATCGACGCCTTGCCGCCGCCAGGCACCGCCTGCGGCCAGGGACCGTCCTGCCGATATGCCAGCGGCGTGATGGTGAAGGTGCAGGCCTTGCCGCCGGTGTTGAGCAGCTCGGTGTAGACCTCGCCATTGGCGATGTCGTAGCAGACACGGATCTCGGGCAGCACGCCACTGTCGGCGATGCGGTTGGTGTCGCCCTTGAAATGGCGGTGATAGCCGTTGGGGCCCAGCACCCACAGGTCGTACATGCCCAGGTTGTCGGCCAGCACGTTCCAGGTGTCGTCCAGGGTCTTGCCCGGCTCGACCGCATAACGGCGCGGCAGGCGGTCCAGGTGGTAGCGGTCGTACACGTGGAATACCGCGGCCTGCGTGCCGGTATTGGCGAACACCAGTTGCACCGTGCCGGCCGCGTCGCAGCGCGCGCTGGTGTGCAGTTCATACGGCAAGGCGCGCGACGGGCGCGTGCCGCTGGCCTGCAGCGGCAGCTGCATGTCGGTGGGCAGCGGCATCTGCGGCAGGGCTTCCTGCGCGGTACGCAGCTGGTCCGCCGCGCTGCGGGTGGCGCGACCGGCCAGGGTCGGCAGCGATTCGGTGTTGGGCGTCTTGAAATTGAAGGCGCTGGTCAGGTCGCCGCAGACGGCGCGGCGGAACGGGCTGATGTTGGGCTCGGCCACGCCGAAGCGCGCTTCCAGGAAGCGCAGCACCGAGGTGTGGTCGAACACCTGCGAATTGACCCAGCCGCCGCGGCTCCAGGGCGAGATCACGTACATCGGCACGCGCGGGCCGGGGCCGTAGACGCGGCCGTCCGGGGCGGGCTGGCTGGTGCTGCCGGTGGGCGCGCCGTGGGTGAAATACTCGAACGCCATGTCGGCGGCCGACAGCGTCGCCTTGCCCGCGAAGGCGCCGCCGCCAGCCGGCGCCGGCGCGGACGGTGACGGCACGTGGTCGAAGTAGCCGTCGTTCTCGTCGAAGTTGATCAGCAGCACCGTCTTGCTCCAGACCTCGGGCACGGCGGTCAGCGCGTCCAGCACCTCTTGCAGGAACCAGGCACCCTGCACGGGGCTGGACGGATCGGGATGCTCGCAATAGATCGACGGCGCGTTCATCCAGCAGACCTGCGGCAGCTTGCCTTCGCGGATGTCGCGCTTGAAGGCATCCAGGTACTGCTCGGGCGCCGTGCCCGGCAGCGTGTTGGCGATGCCCTTGTAGAGCGGGTTGGCGGCGTTGTCGGTGGCCGGATCGTAGGCCTTGTACGGCAGCGCCTGGCCGGTGTTGGCGTACGGCGAACCCGGCGAGCCGCCGCTGGACACCGGAAAGCCCGAGGCGATGTTGGCCTGGCGGAACTGGCGGAACGCGCCCAGCATGTTGTCGCCCCATTCGTCGGGCATGTTCTGGTACGAGATCCAGCTGACGCCGGCCGCCTCCAGGCGCTCGGCGTAGGTCTTCCAGGTGTAGCCGGTGTTGACGCCGGCTGGCAGGCCGTCGATCCAGTCCCATTCGTTGTTGACGAAGGCGGTGTTGGTGGCCGTGGCGCCATTGGTACCGGTCAGGTGGAACGAACGGTTGGCGTCGGTGCCGGTGTGCATGGCGCAGTGATAGGCATCGCACAGCGTGAAGGCATTGGCCAGCGCGAACTGGAACGGAATCTCGCGCTCTTTGAAGTAGCCCATCGAGATGTCGGTCTTGTACGTGGGCCACTTGGCCATGCGGCCGTGGTCCCAGGCATTCTGGCTGTCGTTCCAGCTGTGCGGCGTGCCGTTGGCGCGTTGCGCGTTATGGGTGCTGCCATCCAGGTGGAAAGGCGTCAGCACGACGCCGTTGCTGCGCTGCTGCTGCCAGACCTTGCGGCCGTTGGCCAACGGAATGGTGATGCGGTCGCCAAAGCCGCGCACGCCCTTGAGCGTGCCGAAGTAATGGTCGAACGAGCGATTCTCCTGCATCAGGATGATCACATGCTCGACGTCCTTGATGGTGCCGGTGGCATTGTTGGCGGGAATGGCGAGCGCGCGGCGGATGCTGGGCGGAAAGGCGGCCAGGGCGGCGGCGGCAAAGCCCGCGCCCGTGGCGGTCTGCAGGAAATTGCGGCGGGTAGTCATCAGGTGTACTCGGGATCGTTGAGGACGGCGCAACCGCCGCTTACGGTGCGCAGCGCAACTGGGGCGCAGGCTTGGGCTGTTCGGTCACCGGCGGGGCGGACGGCGCGGGATCATCATCGGAGGAATCGTCACCGCCACAGGCGGTGAGCGTGGCGGCCGCGAGCAGGATCGCGGCAAGGCTTCTTGCAAGACGCATGGAGGGCATGGGGAGGTTCTTCAGAAAGGGAGAGACCGACCTTGCCGGGCAGTACCGGCAAGACCCCAGCGAGTCTAGGAACGTGAAGTGACAGCGCCGTGAAAGGTGGCGTGTTCAAGCGGGCCGCGGCGCGTTTGCACGGCCCTTTAGTGTGTCCAGATGCGTCAGCGCGCGGGTCGGCTGAAGCGCTGCTCGACCACCACGCCGCCCCACTGCGTGCCTTCGGCTTCGTCGGTCAGCACGAAGCCGGCGGACTCGTACAAGTGCCGGGCGGCATCCAGGCCCTTGAAGGTCCACAGATACGTTTCATCCACATCGAGCGTATCGGCAAAGCGCAGCGCGCGCGCCAGCAAGGCGCGGCCCACGCCCATGCCGCGCAGCGATTCGTCGACGATGAACCAGCGCAGGTGCGCGGTGCGCGCGGGCAGGTCGCTGTCGATGGCGATCGAGGCCAGCGTGCGGCTGCCGTCGGTGTAGCGCCACAGGTTCTTGCCGGGCGCGGGCAGCGCTTCGGCGAAGGCGGCCAGGCCCGTGGCCACCAGGCGTTCGAACACCACGCCGAAACCGGCGGCCTGCGCGTAGTAGCGCGCGTGCAGGCTGGCCACGTCGCCGATGCAGCCGGGCGCGTAGCCTTCCTGGATCTGTGCGTCGATGGCCTCGGCGGCCTGCGCGGCGCGGGTGTTGGGGTTCTCGCGAGCCAGCGCATCGGCATACAGCGACAGGTAGCGGATCAGCGCTTCCTGGTCGTGGGGCGCCAGTTGGCGCAGGGCCTTGGACACCTGGTCGGTGGCGAACTGGTCGATGCGCTTGCGCAGCTCGACCCCGGCCGGCGTCAGCGACAGCCGCGAGGCGCGGGCGTCGCCGCTGTCGGTTTCGCGGCTGACCAGGCCGGCGGCTTCCAGCTTGGCCACCTGGCGGCTGGTGTTGGATTTGTCCAGACGCAGGATCAGCGCCAGGTCGCGCGCCTGGATGCCGGGTTGCAGCCCGATCTCGATGATGGCGTGCACGGCGGACGGCGCCAGGTCGCTGTCGGCCAGCGACGCGCGCATGAAACCCAGTTCGCGCACCAGCTTGCGCGAGAATTCCCGCAGGTCGCGGATGGTCTGGTCACGGGATCGGGCGGGAAAGTCGATAACATCCATGATGGCGCGTCCTGAAGTTGCGGGTCGCAACCAATATACTTGCGTGTCGCAACCAAAACAAGCCCCCGGCCCATGAAAATTCAACTGCTGTCCGACCTGCACCTGGAGAACAACCCCACGTTCGTGGCGTCACCCACCCCGGGGGCCGACCTGCTGGTGCTGGCGGGCGACATCGGTTCGTACCAGCAACGGTCCAGGCTGACCACCGACGACTTCGGCCTGGGCACCTATTCGCCGCGCAACGGCTGGCCGACGCCGGTGGTCTATGTGCCGGGCAACCACGAATACGACAACCTGGATTTCGACGAGACGCATGACCGTCTGCAGGCGCTGTGCCATGCGCTGGACATCCAGTGGCTGGAGCGCGAGACCCGGGTCATCGACGGCGTGCGGCTGGTGGGCACGACGCTCTGGACCGACTTCGACGCGCTGGCCGCGCCCGGCGACACGCTGACGCAGGCGCTGAACAAGCGCGGCAAGGCGTTTCGTGCGGCGGACTTCTACCTGGAAAAGGCGCAGATGCGGCGCCACGGCGCGCCCTTCATGGCCGAGCAGATGCGCGAACAGGGCCTGGCCTGCCAGGCCTGGCTGGAAGACGCACTGCGCACGCCCTTCGACGGCCCCACCCTGGCCATCACCCACTTCGCACCGTCGCTGGCCAGCGCCGACCCGCGCTACGGCGTTACGCCCGGCACGGCGGGGTTCTGCAACGCGCTGGATGCGTTGCTGCCCCTGGCCGACGTCTGGATGCACGGCCACCTGCACTGCGCGCTGGACTACGTGAAGGACGGCTGCCGCGTGATCGCCAATCCGCTGGGCTATGCCAAGAAGGGCGAACAGGAAGGCTTCCTGCCGGACGCGTTGTGGGACGTGCCGGGGCGCTGAGGCCGCGGGCGGGCCTGCGCCCCGATGACCTGCCTGCCGCCCAGGCGGCCCCCCGGCCGGCGCCGCTCCCGGTCCGCCCGGCCATCAAGGCGCCGCCGTTTCCAGCTCGGCCAGCACCTGCCGCGCGATCTCGTCCAGCGATCGCCGCTGGTCCATCGCCGCGCGCTGCAAGCGGTCGTGCGCGGCCTGCTCGCTAACGCCATAGCGGCTGACCAGCAGCCATTTGGCGCGTTCCACCCGCTTGCGTTCTTCCAGCGCGCCGCGCGCCAGCGCCAGCGCGTCGTCGGATTGCCGCAGGCGCAGCGCCTGTTCGCGCATCAGGTCCAGGATGGACCGTTCCATTTCCTCGCCCACGCCGTCTTCGGGCGGCACGTCCAGGATGCGGCCTTGCAGCTTGAACAGCATGGCGGGCGCGTCGTCGCGGGCCTGGTCAGCGAAGCGGTTCAGCAGCAGGCGATGGTTGTCGAGTTCAGCGCGGGTTTCCACGATCCGGCGGTGGCATTGCAGCGTCAGCGCTTCGGCCAGCAGGCTTTCCACCGCGCGCATGGCGTCGATGCGCTCGGTGCAGACGCCGAACCATACCTCGGCCAGCCCCGCGTCCACGCGTGCCGCCTCCGACGTGCGCAGCGCCATGTCGCGCAGGCGCTGCACCTGGCCGGCGCCAGGCGCCAGTTGTTCCCAGGCGGCCAGCGCGTCGGGCGCGGCGCATTGCGCAAAGCCGTCGAAGCAACGCTTTTGCAGATCGGCCAGTTCCAGCAGGCGGACCTTTTGCGGCTCGGTGAAAAAGCCGGCGGTGTAGCCCATGACGCCGTGGGCCCTTTCCTGGCCGCACAATTCCTTGCCCTGCATGAAGTTCAACAACGCCACCAGCAGCTGCGTCACCCCCGCGTCCAGCGACGAATCGGCGGCTTCGAACACCAGCGCGAACAGGCTGGCGATCAGGCGGGTGAACGCGGCGCCGGCCTCCTCGGCCACCACGCGGCGGTCGCGGATGCGGCCGCGCAGGCGCGGCAGTTCATCCAGCCGGTACAGCGCATAGGCCACGCAGTTCAGCAGCCGCGCCTTGCCGGCGCTGCGGGTCACGTCGGGTTCGAGCCGGTCCAGGAAGCGGCGCACCTCTTCTTCGACGGCGGACGCGTCCGAGCTCAATCCGGCCAGCGTCGGCCGCAGCGCGTCCGAGCCGCCACACAGATACAGGTTGGAGCAGCCCCGTTCCTTTTGCAGCACGTGCGCCAGCTTGCTGACGCGCGTGGCCAGTTCACAGGTGCTGGCCAGCGTTTCCAGCCCGTGCAGTTCGCTGCGGCGGGCGGCGAGCAGAAAGCGCAGCGTGGGGGGCATGGCGTATGGGCTCATCGGGGGGGCGTCATGGCGCGACCGGCGGCGCGATTTCCACCGCGTCGCCATTGAAGCGCACGGGCCAGGCACGCAGGGACTGATCAGGGTATTCCACGCAGGCGCCGTCGCGCAGCCGGAAATGCTGCTTGTACAGCGGCGAGGCCACCACCAGCTCGCCGCCCAGGTGGCCGACGATGCCGCGGCCGATCACGTTGGCGCCGGACTTCGGGTCGCGGTTGTCGAGGGCATACAGCGTCGGGCCGGCGGCGTCGGGCAGGTAGAACACCGCCACCTGGCATTGGCCCACCAGCGCCACCACGCCGGAATTGGCAACCAGGTCGCGGCGCGTGCAGGCCGGTTGCCATGCGGTGGCCGGATGGGTCGCCTCGGTCGGGCGGGTCGGCGTGGCGGGCGTATCAGTCGGTACAGCCGCGCGGGCAGCGGTCGGCGGGGGCATCAGGCAATCTCCTCGTTGATCGGAATGACACGTGCCGTGGCACGCGCGGCGGCCTCTTGCGCCAGCGGCGCGGGGCGCGGCTGGCCTCGCTCCTGCACGAAGCGGATGTCGGGGTCTCCCCCCGCGCGGTTGACGAAGGTGCGAAAGCGCTTGAGCTTTTCCGGGTCGGACAGGGCGTTGGCCCATTCGCATTCGTAGCGGTCCACCACGGCCTGCATCTGCGCTTCGAGTTCGGCGCCCAGGCCCAGGCTGTCGTCGATGACCACCGCCTTCAGGTAGTCCAGTCCGCCCTCGAGCGACTCGCGCCACACCGAGGTGCGCTGCAGCTTGTCGGCGGTGCGGATGTAGAACATCAGCAGGCGGTCGATGTAGCGGATCAGGGTGGCGTCGTCCAGGTCCTGCGCGAACAGCTCGGCGTGGCGCGGCCGCATGCCGCCGTTGCCGCACACGTACAGGTTCCAGCCGTTTTCGGTGGCGATGACGCCGATGTCCTTGCTTTGCGCCTCGGCGCATTCGCGGGTGCAGCCGGACACCGCGAACTTGAGCTTGTGCGGCGCGCGCAGGCCCTTGTAGCGGTCTTCGATGCGCAGCGCCATGGCCACGCTGTCCTGCACGCCATAGCGGCACCAGGTGCTGCCCACGCAGGACTTCACGGTACGGGTGGACTTGCCGTAGGCGTGGCCGGTCTCGAAGCCGGCGGCGATCAGTTCGGCCCAGATGTCCGGCAGCTCGTGCAGTTGCGCGCCGAACAGGTCGATGCGCTGGCCGCCCGTGATCTTGGTGTACAGCCGGTACTTCTTGGCCACGGCGCCGATGGCGATCAGGCCATCGGGCGTGACCTCGCCGCCGGGGATGCGCGGCACCACCGAATAGGTGCCGTTCTTCTGCATATTGGCCATGAAGGTGTCGTTGGTGTCCTGCAGCGGCACCAGATGCGGGTCCTGGATCGGCCGGTTCCAGCACGACGCCAGGATCGACGCCACCGTCGGCTTGCAGATGTCGCAGCCGACGTGGCCGCGGCCATGGCGGGCCAACAGTTCCTCGAACGATTCAATGCCCTGCACCCGCACGATGGCGTAGAGTTCCTGCCGGGTATGGGCGAAGTGTTCGCACAGGCTCTTGTCCACGGCCACGCCGCGGCGCGCAAGCTCGTGCTCCACGACCTGCTTGAGCAACGCCGAGCAGCCGCCGCACCCCGTGGCCGCCTTGGTGCAGGCCTTGACGCCGCCCAGGTCCGAACAGCCGCCGTCCAGCGCGTCGCAGATCGCGCCCTTGCTGACGTTGTGGCACGAACAGACGGTGGCCGCCAGGGGCAGCGCATCCACGCCCAGCGTGGGCGCGCCCTGGCCCACGGGCAGGATCAGGCTGGCCGGATCCTTGGGCGGCGCGATGCCGTTCTGCGCGTATTGCAGCAGCGTGTCGTAATAGCTGTTGTCGCCCACCAGCACGGCGCCCAGCACGCGCTTGCCGTCTTCGGACACCACCAGCCGGCGGTACGAGGCGCCGGCCTCGTCGATATAGCGGTAGCTGCGCGCGCCGGGTGTGGTGCCGTGCGCGTCGCCGATCGAACCCACGTCCACGCCCAGCAGCTTGAGCTTGGTGGACATGTCGGCGCCCTGGAAGGCCGCGGCATCGTCGCCGCACAGGTCCGCAGCCGCGGTGCGCGCCATCTGGTAGCCGGGCGCCACCAGGCCGAAGATGGCCCCATTGAACGCCGCGCACTCGCCGATGGCGTAGATGTTCGGATCGCTGCTGCGGCACTGGCCGTCAACCGCGATGCCGCCGCGCTCGGCCACCGCCAGCCCGGCGTGGCGCGCCAGCGCGTCCTGGGGGCGGATGCCGGCCGAGAACACGATCAGGTCGGTTTCCAGCGGCGCGCCTTCGGCAAAGCGCATGCGGTAGCGGTACTGCGTGCCGTCCTTGATTTCCTGGGTGGCGCGCGCCAGATGCACGCCTACGCCCAGCGCTTCGATGCGCGCCTTGAGCGCCGCGCCACCGGCTTCATCCAGCTGCACCGGCATCAGGCGCGGCGCGAATTCCACCACGTGCGCCTCCAGCCCCAGCGACTTCAGCGCGTTGGCCGCTTCCAGCCCCAGCAGGCCGCCGCCCACCACCACGCCGCGGCGCGCGCCGTCGGCCGCCTCGCGAATGCGGTCCAGATCGTCCAGCGTGCGGTAGACCAGGCGGGAAGCGCCTTGCGCGCCCGCGATGGGCGGCACGAACGGGTACGACCCCGTAGCCAGCACCAGCTTGTCGTAGGGATGGCTACCGTCGGCCGTGACCACCTGGCGCTGCTGGCGGTCGATGCGCAGCACGGGCGTGCCCAGGCGCAGCGTCAGGCCCGGCTGCTCGTAGAAGGCGGCCTCGCCCATCGCCATCGATTCCGCATCGCGCCCGCCGATGTATTCGGACAGATGCACGCGGTCATAGGCGCGGCGGGTTTCTTCGCCGAACACCACGATGCGCCAGCGTGCGAGCGCGCCGCGTTCCACCAGCTGCTCGACGCAGTGATGGCCGACCATGCCGTTGCCGATGACGATCAGGGTCTGCATGGAATTCGAGGAAGTCGCTGTGCTCATGGGGTTTCAGCTGCCATTTGGGTTTCGAAAAGACAAACGGCGCCCGGGACTGGAGGGTCCGGGCGCCGTTGCCTGCACTGCATGCGTTGTCTGGCCGGACTCGGGCCCGGTATGGATTTCAAAGCAATAAGCGTGCCATCGGCTTTGCGCCCGGATGCGGCCCGCGACGCTGCCCGCCACGCACCTGAACGGGTCGCTCTCGCACCATCCCGGTGCAGACGCGCACCGCCGTGCGCGAACCACCCCCGGTTCCCCGGGCGAACCGCCACTGGCATGGAACTTGCATCGAATGCCGTATCGACCCGGCGACGCCGGGCACCAGGGCAATGGCGCCCTGCCCGTCCGGCCCTGCGGCCGCACCGGCAGGGCGCATTTTTTTTGGAAGCGAGCATGAACGGCAGCCTGCGCACCGTAGACACCGTCTGCCCCTATTGCGGCGTGGGCTGCGGCATGACCCTGCACGTGCAGGGCGAACAGGTGGTGAAGATCACCGGCAACCGCGAGCATCCCGGCAACGCCGGCCGCCTGTGCACCAAGGGCGCGTCGGCCCACGTCGCATTGCGCCAGTCGGGGCGGCTGGAACACGCCTGCGCGCGGTTGCAGCGCGATCAGGACCCCGTGCCGCGCCCCCTGTGCGACACCGTGCAGGACACCGCACGGCGGCTGCGCGCCATCATCGATACCCACGGCCCCGACGCGGTGTCGCTGTATGTGTCGGGGCAGATGTCGATCGAAGCCCAGTACCTGGCCAACAAGCTGGCCAAGGGTTTCATCGGCACCAACAATATCGAATCGAATTCGCGCCTGTGCATGGCCAGCGCCGGCAGCGGCTACAAGCTGTCGCTGGGCGCCGACGGGCCGCCCGGCTCGTACCAGGACATCGACCGCGCCGACCTTTTCCTGGTCATCGGCGCCAACATGGCCGACTGCCATCCCATCCTGTACCTGCGCATGATGGACCGCGTGAAGGCCGGCGCGCGCCTGATCGTGGTGGACCCGCGCCGCACCGTCACGGCCGAGAAGGCCGGGCTGCACCTGGCCATCCGCCCGGGCACCGACCTGGCCCTGCTCAATGGCCTGCTGCACCTGTTGCACCAGGCCGGCAAGACCGACGCCGCCTTCATCGCCGCCTGCACCGACGGCTGGGACGCGATGCCCGCGTTCCTGGCGGACTACGCGCCCGAACGGGTCGAGGCCATCACCGGCCTGCCCGCCGCGCAACTGCGCCAGGCGGCCGAGTGGATCGGCGCGGCGGGGCAATGGATGAGCTGCTGGACCATGGGCCTGAACCAGAGCACCCATGGCACCTGGAACACCAACGCGCTGTGCAACCTGCACCTGGCCACCGGCGCGATCTGCCGCCCGGGCAGCGGCCCGTTTTCGCTGACGGGTCAGCCCAACGCCATGGGCGGGCGCGAGATGGGCTACATGGGGCCGGGCCTGCCGGGCCAGCGCAGCGTGCTGTCGGCCGACGACCGCGCCTTTGTCGAACAGCGCTGGGGGGTGGCGGCCGGCACGCTGCACACGCGCCTGGGCAAGGGCACCATCGACCTGTTCCAGCGCATGGCGCAGGGCGAGGTCAAGGCCTGCTGGATCATCTGCACCAACCCCGTGGCCAGCGTCGCCAATCGCCAGACCGTGGTGGCCGGCCTGCGCGCGGCCGAACTGGTGATCACGCAGGATGCCTACCTGGACACCGAGACCAATCGCTACGCCGACATCCTGCTGCCCGGCGCGCTGTGGGCCGAGGCCGATGGCGTGATGATCAATTCCGAGCGCACCCTGACGTTGATGCCGCAAGCCGTGCCGCCGCCAGGCGATGCCGCGCCCGACTGGCGACTCATCGCCGACGTCGCCTGCGAGATGGGCTACGGCCACGCCTTCACCTACGCCAGCGCGGCCGAAGTGTTCGAGGAAATCACCGGCTTCTTCAACCCCGCCACCGGTTACGACCTGCGCGGCGCCAGCCATGCGCGGCTGCGCGATACCCCGCTGCAATGGCCCTGTGCACGACCCGACGGCCCCGTACGCAATCCGATCCGCTACCTGAACGATGGCGTCAGCCAGACGCTGCGTGAGGACGCGGACGGCACGCGCCCGCGCCTGGCGTTCGCCACCGCCAGCGGCCGGGCGCAGTTCTTCGCGCGGCCGCACGTCGACCCGGCCGAGCTGCCCGATGACGAGTACCCATTGGTGCTGAACACCGGGCGCGTGCAACACCAGTGGCACACGCTGACCAAGACCGGCAAAGTGCCGATGCTGAACAAGCTCAACCCCGGCCCTTTCATCGAGATGCATCCCGACGACGCCCAGGCCCTGGGCATCGGCGCGGGGGACCGCGTGCAAGTGCGCTCGCGCCGCGGCCGCGCGGTGCTGCCGGCGACGATCACCGACCGGGTGCAGCCCGGCCAGTGCTTTGCCCCCATGCACTGGAACGACGTGTACGGCGACGACCTGTGCATCAACGCGGTAACCCACGACGCCATCGACCCGGTGTCGCAGCAGCCCGAACTGAAATACTGCGCGGTGGCGCTGTGCCGGGTGGCGGCCGCCGCGCCCAAGGCCAGGGCGTCGGACGAGGCGGCCGCAGCCGAAACCTTGACGGCCGGTGCCGTCCATATCATCGGCCCCCGCCCCCGCGTGACGCTCCTGTGGGCCTCGCAGACCGGCAACGCCGAAGCGCTGGTGGAACGCCATGCCAACGCCTTGTTGGAGGCCGGCTTTCAGTTGCGCACGGCCTGCATGGCCGACGTGACCGCGGACATGCTGACGCGCAACCCCTACCTGCTGCTCATCAGCAGCACCTTCGGCGATGGAGATGCGCCCGACAACGGCCAGGACCTGTGGCGCGCGCTGGCGACGACTGACGCGCCATCGCTGGCATCGGTGCGCTACGCGGTGCTGGCGCTGGGCGACAGCAACTATGCCGCCTTCTGCGGCCATGGCCGCAACCTGGATGCACGGCTGCAAGCGCTGGGCGCACGGCGGCTGGTGGCGCGGGTCGATTGCGATACGGATTTCGAGGCTCCTGCCGACGCCTGGCTGGCGGATGTGGTGGCCGCCATTCGCACGGCCGAGGGCAATCCGCGCGCGCATTGCGCACCGGGCGTCCCGCCCGACGACATCGCCGCGTCGCGGACGGCCGAGGACGACTGGCCCGCTGCCGCCGCGCCGGGCAACGCCGGGCCCTCTCACCCGGCCCCGTCCAAAACCCGCCCCGCCCTGGCCCGCCTGGTCCAGAACCGACGCCTGAATACCGCCGGCGGCGCCAAGGACACGCGCGCCTTCGCGCTGGATATCGGTGAAACCGGCCTGGCGTACGAGGCCGGCGACGCGCTGGGCGTGTGGCCCGAGAACTGTCCCGAACTGGTGCTCGAACTGCTGGCGCAGACCCGCCTGTCGCCCGATACCCTCGTCACGGTGCCGGGCGTCGGCGACATGTCGCTGGCCCAGGCCTGGGCCCGGCATTACGAGATCGCGCGGCCCGCGCCCGCCGCCCTGGCGTTGATCGCCGAGCGCACCCGCGACCCGGGCCTGCGCCGGTTGCTGCACGAGACGCATCGCGCCGACCTGCAGCAATGGCTGTGGGGCAAGCAATTGGCCGACGTGCTGCACGCCTACCCGGCGGCATTGTCCGCCGGCGAATGGCTGGGTGTCCTGAAGCGCCTTCAGCCGCGGCTGTACTCCATTTCGTCCAGCCCCAAGGCGTACCCCGGGCACGTCCACCTGACCGTCTCGGCCGTGCGCTACGACAACGGCCGGCGCACCCGCAAGGGGGTGTCGTCCACATTCCTGGCCGACCGCGCGGGCAGCGTGGACGTGCCGATCTTCGTGCAGCCGACGCGCCACTTCCGTCCCCCGCAGGGCGGCGACACGCCGATGATCATGGTGGGCCCGGGCACGGGCGTCGCACCGTTTCGCGCGTTCCTGCAAGAACGCCAGGCGCGCGGCGACCCGGGCCGCAACTGGCTGTTCTTCGGCGAACAGCACGCGGCCAGCGACTTCTACTATCGCGAGGAACTGGAGGCGTTGCAGCGTCAGGGCCTGCTCACCCGGCTGGACCTGGCGTTTTCACGCGACCAGGCGGCCAAGATCTACGTGCAGGACCGCATGCGCGAACAAGGCGCGCAGCTATGGGCGTGGCTGGACGCGGGCGCGCACTTCTATGTGTGCGGCGATGCCAGCCGCATGGCCAAGGACGTGGACGCCGCGCTGCGGCAGGTCGTGGCAGACCATGGCGGCATGGACGCCGACGCAGCCACCGCCTACGTCGCCGGCATGGCGGCGGACAAGCGGTACGTGCGGGATGTGTATTGACCGCGGGAACGGGGGTCGCGCGGGCGGCCCTCGTCCCCGGCAAGCGGGATCAGGGCGCCGGATTCGGGTGGCGCACGTGGATCTGGTCGATGGCCTTGAGCACGTCGGCCGACAGGTCCACATCGACGCTGTCGATATTTTCCTTGAGTTGATCGAGGTTGGTGGCGCCGATCAGGTTGCTGGTGACGAACGGGCGCTGGTTGATCCAGGCCAACGCCAGGTGCGTGGGCGACACGCCGTGCTGGCGCGCCAGTTCGACGTATTCGCGGGTGGCGGCCTCGGCCTGCGGATTGCTGTAGCGCGTGAAGCGCGTGTACAGCGTCAGCCGCGCATTGGCCGGACGGGCGCCGTCCAGATACTTGCCGCACAGCATGCCCATCGCCAGCGGCGAATAGGCCAACAGGCCCACGCCTTCGTGGTGGGTGAATTCGGACAGGCCGATTTCATACACGCGGTTGAGCAGGCTGTAGGCGTTTTGAATGGACGCGATGCGCGGCAGGCCCAGGTTGTCGGACGCCTTCAGGAATTGCGACACGCCCCACGGCGTTTCGTTGGACACGCCCACGTGGCGCACCTTGCCGGCGCGCACGAAATCCTGCAAGACCGACAGGGTTTCTTCGATCGGCACGGTGTGGTCGTCCTTGACCCAGGGGTACGACAGCTGGCCGAAGGTCGCGGTGGTGCGGTCGGGCCAGTGCAGCTGGTACAGGTCCAGGTAGTCCGTCTGCAGGCGCTTCAGGCTGGCGTCCAGCGCTTCGGTCAGGTTCTTGCGGTCCAGGAACGTCTTGCCGTCGCGGATGTGGCCGGGGCGTTTGGGGTCGCGCACCGGGCCGGCCACCTTGCTGGCCAGCACGATGTCCTGGCGGCGCTTGCTGCGCGCCAGCCAGGTGCCGATATAGGTTTCGGTCAGGCCCTGGGTTTCGGGCTTGGGCGGCACCGGGTACATCTCGGCCACGTCGACCAGGTTGATGCCGCGCTCCAGCGCGTAATCCAGCTGCTGGTGGGCGTCGGCCTCGGTATTCTGCTCGCCCCAGGTCATGGTGCCCAGGCCGATCAGGCTGACGTCCAGGTCGGTACGGCCGAGTTTGCGGTATTTCAAGTTCTGCTCCGTGCGGTGTCACTGAAGGGGAACGATTACCTTACCGCAACTCGGTTGGCGTTTTGCTGACGGCGGCCGGCCGTTGGGCCATCCCGTGGACGGCCGGCCCGCCGAGCATGGGGCGCGCCCCCGCCTTACGCGATGGCGTCGCGCACCCAGGCGATCACGTCGCCGTGCCGCGGCGCCCAGCCCAGTTCCCGGCGCGCCTTGCCCGACCGGACCCGGCTGTTGGATCCCAACGCGTAGGCGCCCAGGTCCTGCCCCCAGTACGCCACCGCCTGGACGGGGTCCCAGGCCTGGGCCGGCCCCAGCTTCAATGCCTGGGCAATCGCGCCCACCAGGTCGACAAAGGCCGTTTCGCCGTTCTCGACAAAATAGAAGCTGCCCGCCGGCGCCTGGGCCAGCGCCAGGTGGTACAGCTCGGCCACGTCCGCAATGTGTACGTTGGACCAGCGGTTCAGGCCCCGGCCCACGTACCGCGCGATGCCGCTTTCGCGGGCCTGTGCCACCAGCGGCGGAATCTGCACGCTCTGCGCGCGCGGCGCCTCGGTGGAACCATAGATCAGGCTGTGGCACAGCACGACGCTGCGCACGCCCGGCGCGGCGCCCAGGATCAGGTCGTTGATGGCAATGCGCGCCACCTTGCCGGGCACCGGGTCGACCGGCGTGGTTTCGTCGAACACCGCGTCCCCCGGCTCGCCCAGCGCGTCGTCGCTGACCAGGCTGCTGCCGCTGGTGTGGATGAACGCCTTGCCGCTGCCGGCCAGCCCGGCCAGCAGCGCTTCGACCGCGCCGCGGTGGTCGCTGCTGGCCGCGTTGATGACGGCATCGGCGGCCTGCGCTTCGGCCTTGAGCCGCGCGACGTCGTCCAGCGTGCCCAGCACGGGTTCGATGCCGAACCGGCGCAGCTCATCCGCCCGCTCCGGATTGCGGATCAGGCCGCGGACCTGATGGCCGGCGCGGGCCATCGAGGCGGCCACCGCGCCGCCGATGAAACCGCTGGCGCCTGTGATGAATAGCTTCATGATGCGTTGCTCCTTGCGTGCCGCGTCCGCGGGCCAGGCCCCGGACACCGGGGTCCAGTCGTGGCGGATCTCAATCCCAGGCGGCGGCCAGGCCGTCGGGGCTGACTTCACGGCCGTTGCGATCCAGCGCGGCGATCTGCGCCATGTCGTCCTCGGTCAGGCGCAGGTCGCGGGCCAGCAGGTTGCTGGCCAGGTTGTCGCGCTTGGTCGACGATGGAATCACGGCAAAGCCGCGCTGCAATGCCCAGGCCAGGGCCACCTGGGCCGGCGTGGCGTTGTGGCGCTGCGCGATCTGGCCGATCACCGGGTCCTTGAGCACCTTGCCGTAGGCCAGGGTCATGTACGAGGTGATGTGAATGCCCTGCGCCTGCAGGAAGCTCACCAGCGTGGGGCTTTGCAGGTACGGGCTCAGTTCGATCTGGTTGGTGGCGATGGCGTCCTTGCCCACGGCGGCGATGGCCTCGCGGGTTTCGGCGATGGGGAAGTTGGAAATGCCGATCTGGCGCGTCAGGCCCTGTTCGCGGGCGTCGGCCAGCGCGGCCATGAATTCGGCCACGGACACGCCATTGCCGGGCGCGGGCCAATGGATCAGGGTCAGGTCGACGTAATCAGTGCGCAGCTTGGCCAGGCTTTCCTTCAGGCTGGGCACCAGTTTCGCGCGGCTGTAGTTGGGCACCCAGATCTTGGTGGTCAGGAACAGGTCGCCTCGGGCCACGCCGCTGGCCTCGATGGCCTGGCCGACCTCGGCTTCGTTTTCATAGATCTGGGCGGTATCGACGACGCGGTAGCCCACGTCCAGCGCGTTGCGCACCGAATCGATGACGACCTGGCCCTGCAGGCGGAAGGTACCCACGCCAAAAGACGGAATGCTCATGTAAAAACTCCGGATAAGTGTTGGAATGGGTTCAGTGTGCCTGCGCGATACTTGCGGAATAAGCCCTGTATTGGCGAAATACTTTTGATATAACGTCAAATATGAAGACGACACTCGACGAAATGCAGGTCTTTATCGCCATCGTGGACAGCGGCTCGATCACCGCCGCCGCCGATGTGCTGCAGCAGACCATTTCCGCCACCAGCCGCACCATGAGCCGGCTGGAAGAAAAGCTGCAGACCACGCTGATGCGCCGCACCACCCGCCGGCTGGAACTGACCGAAGAGGGCCGCGCCTACCTGGAGCAGGCCAGGAAGATCATCGCCGCCGTCGAGGAAACCGAAGAACTGATGACCGCGCGCCGCAACCAGCCGGCCGGCCGCCTGCGGGTCGACGCCGCCTCGCCCTTCATGCTGCACGTCATCGTGCCGCTGGTGCCGGGCTACCGCGCGCGCTATCCCAAGGTCGAGCTGGAACTGAACAGCAACGAAGGCAACATCGACCTGCTCGAACGCCGTACCGACCTGGCGCTGCGCATCGGCAGCCTGAAGGATTCGTCGCTGCACGCCGTGCCCATCGGCCGCAGCCGCGTGCGAGTGCTGGCCAGCCCCGCCTACCTGGCCGCGCACGGCACGCCCAAGCGCATCGACGACCTGCAAGCCCATACCCTGCTGGGTTTCTCGCAGCTGGAAGCGCTGAACCAATGGCCCCTGGCCGACAGCACCGGCGAACCGCTGCACATCCAGCCCGCCATCCGTTCGCACAGCGGCGAAACCCTGCGGCAACTGGCGCTGCACGGTGCCGGCATCGTCTGCCTGTCCGACTTCATGACCCGCGCCGACCGCCAGTCGGGCGCTTTGCAGCCGCTGTTTGCGCGCCAGACGCTGGACGTGCGCCAGCCGATCAACGCGGTCTACTACCGCAACACCGCGATCTCGTCGCGCATCAAGTCGTTCATCGACTACCTGACCGACACCCTGGGCCCGCGTGGCTTTGACGAGTAGGCGGTACGGCATAATGGCCGCTTGAACCTGCCTCACCCCGCAACACCATGAAGAACAGCTCCAAGGGCGGACTCGTCTATTCCACCGACGGCGGCCGGATGTGCCCGGATTGCCGGCGCCCGCTTGCCGATTGCCAATGCCAGGCGCCAGCGCGCCCCGCCCCGGCCCCCGGCGGCGTGCGCGTCATGCGGGAAACCAAGGGCCGCGGCGGCAAGGCCGTGACCGTGGTGAAAGGCCTGCCGCTGGACGCCGACGCGCTCGCCGCGCTGGGCAAGCAATTGCGCACCGCCTGCGGCTCGGGCGGCACCGTCAAGGACGGCATCATCGAAGTCCAGGGCGACCACTGCGACCGCATCCTGGACGCACTCAACAAACTGGGCCACCGCGCCAAACGCGCCGGAGGCTGACGCCATGATCCTGAACCCCGAACTCGTCGACAGCTGGCACGCCCACGTCTATTTCAACGCCGACAGCCGCGACGCGGCCTGGAACTTGCGCGAACAGGTCATCGCGCACTTCGGCGACACGGTCGACATGGGCCGCTTCCATGAACGCCCGGTCGGCCCACATCCGCAATGGAGCTACCAGATCGCGTTCGCGCCGGCCGCGCTGCATCAGGTCATGACGTGGCTGACGCTGAACCATGGCGCGCTGGACGTGTTCCTGCACCCCAACACCGGCCAGTCACTGCGCGACCACCGCGACTGCGCGGCCTGGATCGGGCATAGCCATGTGTTGAACCTGGCCGCGCTGGGCGGCTGACGACGCTAGGCGGCTGACGCCGCGGGCGTCTCGAACCGCGCCATCAGGAAATCGATGAACGCGCGCGTGCGCGCCGACAGGTTGCGCTTGCTGGGGTAGTACACGAACAGGTCCGCCGACGGCAGGATGAAATCCGGCAGCACCACGCGCAGCCGGCCGCTTTCCAGGTACTTGGCCAGGTCCCATTCCGAACGGATCAAAATGCCGTGGCCGTCCAGCGCCCAGTTCAGCACGATGTCGCCGTCGTTGCTGGACAGCGCGCCGTGCACTTTTACGGTGTCGGCGCGGCCGTTGCGGGTGAAGCGCCACACGCCATAGGCGTCTTCGTTCTGGCGGTGGATGATGCACTGGTGCCGCTCAAGGTCTTTCAGGCTGGCGGGTTCGCCATGCTGCGCCAGGTAGCGCGGCGCCGCACACAGGAAGCGCCGGTTCGACAGGACGCGCCGGGCCACCAGGCGCTGGTCGGGCAAGGCGCCAAAACGAATGCCCAGGTCCACCCCGCTTTCGACCAGGTCAATGGGGCGGTCGGTCACGTCCAGCTGCACCTCGACCTGCGGGTGGCGCGCGGCGAATTCGGACACGATGGGCGCAATGGCGGTGCGGCCGAAGCCCAGCGTGGCATTGATGCGCAGCAGGCCCTTGGGCACCGAGCGGCTGGACGACACCACGTCTTCCATCTCGCGCACATCGGCCAGGATGCGCGTGGCGTAGTGCAGATAGGTTTCGCCTTCGGGCGTGAGGCTGATGCTGCGCGTGGTGCGGTTCACCAGCCGCACGCCCAGCCGCGCTTCAAGTTGCGCCAGGCGCTTGGTGGCCGCGGGCGGGGTCAGGTCGAGCATGCGCGCCACCGCCGACAGATTGCCGTGGCGGGCCAGCAGCACGAAGAATTCCAGCGAAGACGCCAGGTCGTGGTTCATGGGAAGCCCTTGCGCGAAGGCACTATCGCACCCGATGCCGGGCGCGGCTTTATTCACTTTAAGTTAATAAAGATGTGATTTCCAGCGAATCATAATGCGAGGAGACGCGAATAATCTACGGTTTTCCCATCCGCCGCCCGGCCCAGGAGACAGCATGAAAATCATCGAGATTCGCGAGAAGACCGTTCCCATCAGTTCGCCCATCCGCAACGCCTACATCGACTTCAGCAAGATGACGCTGAGCCTGGTGGCGGTGGTGACAGACGTGGTGCGCAACGGCAAGCGCGTGATCGGCTACGGCTTCAATTCCAATGGCCGCTATGGCCAGGGCATGCTGATGCGCGAACGCTTCATTCCCCGCCTGCTGGAAGCGGACCCCGCCAGCCTGTTGAACGACGCGGGCGACAACCTGGATCCGCACCGCATCTGGAACACGATGTACACCAACGAAAAGCCCGGCGGCCACGGCGAACGCTCGGTGGCCATCGGCACGCTGGACATGGCGGTGTGGGACGCGGTGGCCAAGATCGAGGGCAAGCCCCTGTTCCAGCTGCTGGCCGAACGCTATGGCAACGGCCAACCTGACCGCCGCGTGTTCGTCTACGCGGCCGGGGGCTACTACTACCCGGGGCAGGACCACGCCAAGCTCAAGGACGAAATGCGCAGCTACGTCGACCGCGGCTACACGGTGGTGAAAAAGAAGATCGGCGGCGCCTCGCTGGACGAAGACCTGCGCCGCATCGACTCGATCCTGAGCGTGCTGGGCGACGGCCGCAAGCTGGCGGTCGACGCCAATGGCCGCTTCGACCTGGACACCGCCATCCAGTACGCCAAGGCGCTGTCGCAGTACGATCTCTTCTGGTATGAAGAAGCCGGCGACCCGCTGGACTTCGAACTGCAGGCCACCTTGCGCAATTACTACGACAAGCCGATGGCCACGGGCGAAAACCTCTTCTCGATGCAGGACGCGCGCAACCTGGTCCGCTACGGCGGCATGCGCCCCGACCGCGACTGGCTGCAGTTCGACTGCGCGCTCAGCTACGGCCTGGTGGAATACCTGCGCACGCTGGACATGCTGCGCCAGCATGGCTGGTCGGCCAGCCGCTGCATTCCGCATGGCGGCCACCAGATGTCGCTGAACATCGCGGCCGGCCTGGGGCTGGGCGGCAACGAATCCTACCCCGACCTGTTCCAGCCGTATGGCGGCTTTCCCGATGGCGTGCGGGTCGACAACGGCTACGTCACGCTTCCGGAATTGCCCGGCATCGGCTTCGAGGGCAAGTCGGACCTGATCGCCGAGATGCACAAGTTGGCGGAATAAGGGCCTGCTGTTGGGGGCCCCCAAGACCTGGCGGAGCGGCGGGCGCGACTGGCAAGCCCGGGTATCCTTCGGCTTGTTCCATTTTCCTTGCCTTGCCATGAACCTCGTCTACCGCCCCGCCCGGCCCGAAGACGCCGCCGCCTGCATCGACCTGCGCGGCCGCACCCGTGAAAACGCGTTCTCGGCCGATGACCTGCGCGCCGTCGGCGTCACGCAGGAAAGCTGGTCCGACGGTATCCGCGACGGCGCGCTGCCCGGCGTGGTGGCGTTGGCCGACGGCGTGCTGGCCGGCTACTGCTTCGGCGACCGCGACAGCGGTGAAATCATGGTGCTGGCCCTGCTGCCGGCGTACGAAGGCCTGGGCATCGGCCGCGCCCTGCTCGCGCAGGTCATGGCGATGTTGCGGCAGGCGGGCCACACGCGGCTGTTCCTGAGCTGCGCGGCAGATCCCCACGTGCGTTCCTACGGCTTTTACCGGCATCTGGGCTGGGTCGCCACCGGCGAACGGGACGAGGCCGGCGACGACGTACTGGCCTATCAATACGAATAATCCGGGGTCGACGCTGGCCGCCGCGCGCATCATGGGGCGCTGACTCATTGGGCCGGATGGACGATAATCAGCGGCTTGAAGTTGCCGCTCGACACCCGGCCCATCTCCCCTCCCACCGCCGACATGCGCATGCGATCGACACTTTGCCATGGCCTCCTTGCCACGCTCATCCTGAGCGCCGCGCCCCTCGCGCAGGCGCAGGACTGCAAGGCGGACGACTACTCGCCCATCTGTACCGACATGCGGGCACAGGCCGCCTACGAGGCGGCCGATAGTGATCTCAACAAGGTCTACCAGCAGGTGCTGAAAAGGCTGTCGCAGCCTCGCACCGAGGATATCGACTACCCCACGCTGAAAACGAAATTCACCCAGGCCCAACGGCAGTGGGTGCGTTTTCGGGATAGCGAGTGCGATGCCTGGTACGGGGTCAACCAGGCCGGTACCGGACGCAACGCAGACCAGATGGCCTGCCTGCTCAAGAGAACGCAACAGCGAACCGGGCAGTTGCAGGAGTGGCAGGCCTATCTGCCCTAGGGCCTGTTCACACTGAAGGAGCCTCGCACAGGCCCTAGCACGTGCGAGGCACGCGCCAGGGCAATCCGTCAGGCCCCGTCCACCCGGCAAGCCGTGTCGACCGGGCCATGCGGCCTCAATGGTCGGCGGTCTGCGGGGCCAGCGCCGGGGCTTTGCGCGCCTTGCGCATGAACACCACCAGCTGCCACACCACCGCCGCACCGATCAGGCCCAGCAGCGTGCCGCTGATCGGACGCGAGAAGAACGTGCCGAACTCGCCGCGGCTGAGCAGCATGGCGCGACGGAAGTTCTCTTCCAGCATGGGGCCCAGGATGAAGCCCAGCATCAACGGCGCCGCTTCCATGCCCAGGCGCAGGAACAGATAGCCGATCAGGCCGAAGATCGCCGTGATGTAGATGTCGTCCAGGTTGTTGTTGATGCTGAACGTGCCGATGCAGCAGAAGAACAGGATCGCCGGGAACAGCACCGTGTACGGGATCTTGAACACCGACAGCCAGTAGCGCACCAGCGGCACGTTCAGGATCAGCAGGAAGCAGTTGCCCACCCACATGCTGGCCACCAGGCCCCAGAACAGGTCCGGGTGGGTGGCGATCATGTTGGGGCCGGGCTGGATGCCCTTGACGATGAATGCGGCCAGCATCAGCGCCATGACGGCGTTTTCGGGGATGCCGATGGCCATCAACGGAATGAAGCTGGTGCGTGCGGCCGCTTCGTCGGCCGCGGCTTGACCGGCCACGCCTTCGATGGCGCCGCTACCGATTTCGTCGCGATACTTGCTGAAGCGCTTGTCGGCGGCATAGGCGGCGAACTGCGCGATGGTGGGGCCGCCGCCGGGCAGGATGCCCAGCACCGAACCGACCACGCTGCCGCGCAACGCGCTGGGGATGATGCGCTTGAACTCGGGCCACGTCGGAATCAGCTTGATCTTGCCGTTGAACGGCGTGAGCGTATTGCGGTTGTCCAGGTTCTTGACGATTTCGGCGATGCCGAAGCAGCCCAGCGCGATGCTGATCAGCCCCACGCCGTCCTGCAGGAACGCCAGGTCCATCGTGTAGCGCGCCACGCCGCTGTTCACGTCGGTGCCGATCACGCCCAGCAGGATGCCGATCATGGCCATGGCCAGGCCGTTGAGCAGGCTGCCGCTGCTGACGAAGCTGACGCAGAAAAAGCCCAGCAGCATCAGCGCGCAGTAGTCGGCCGGACCGAACAGCAGGCCCACTTCGCCCAGCGCCGGCGCCATGGTCGACAACACCACGATGGCGACCGTGCCGCCGATGAAGCTGGAGACGCCCGCGGTGAACAAGGCCAGGCCGGTCTTGCCCTTCAGGTTCATCTGGTAGCCGTCGATACACGCCACGATGCTGCTGGCATGCGGGATCTTCATGGTGATGGCGCTGACGCTGTCGCCGTATTGGGCGCCGTAGTAGATGCCGGCCAGCATGATCAGCGCGCCGCCGGTGGGAATGGAATAGGTCAGCGGCAACAGCAGGCTGATGGTGGACAGCGGGCCCAGGCCCGGCAGCAGGCCGACCAGGGTGCCGACCACGCAGCCGATGGCGCAGTACATCAGGTTCTGCAAGGTCAGCGCGTGTTCGAAGCCGAACGCGAGGTTAGTCAGGATATCCATGGCGTCGTCTCATCAGAACAGGGGCAGGTTAAGACCGAGCAGATTGCGAAAGGCAAACGCCACCGCGATCAGGCCCAGCGAGATCTTGATATTGCGCACCACCGAATACGAAGTCCCCGCCAGCGTCGAGCAGAACACCAGGAACACGATGCCGACGATCATGTTGATGTAGCCGGACACCACCGCAAAGCCGCACAGGCTGAGCATGATGATGGCGATGTTCTTGAAGCTGTAGCTGAGCGGCACCGGCGGCACGAAGCGCGAGCGCAGCACCGTGATCAGGCCGATCACCCCCAACAGCGAACTGACCATCAGCGGGAACAACCCTGGTCCGGACCGGCTGAACGTCCCCAACTGATATTTCGTGGCCGCCAATCCGAACAACAACGCGAAGGCGATCATGAAGAGCCCCGCAACGAAGTTTCTATTGCTTAGATACATAAGACACGCCCTCCCAGGCGATGGCACTTTTTGCTTGTTTTTTTTCCGCCCGGTTCTCCAACCGGCCAGGTTTACCCGCCTGTCTTTCCGCTGAAAATTTCGGTGCTGCGGGCGAGTTCGGCAGATAGTAGAGATCGACACTTCCAATCTGCTTTCGCTTTTTGCGCCGGAACGCGCGAAAGACTTATCGCTTTCCCGTAGGTCGCGTGACATGAAGCTGACTGATTTCTGAATGCATGAAAAAATTCAGGAAGCCGTCAGGCACGACCCCGTTTTCAGCAAGGTGAAAACGAAGCGCGCAGGCCGATCCGACGCTGCGGACAACGGCAGCGGGAGGGGAATGATGGGGAGGAAACCCGGGCGGACAACCCGGGTGGAAAGCGGGGCTGAAATGCGGCGCGCAGTCAGCCGCCGTGTACCCCGCCCCGATAGGTCTTGATCTGCCCGCGCAGTTCACCCTCGGGATGCGCCGCGGTGGACGCACTGACATACCAGCGCTCGGCGATCAGGTCTTCGATCTGCGCCGGGGTCAACGTGCTGCGGCCTTGCAATTCCCGCGCGCCACGGTCTTCTTCCAGCACGAAAGGCGGCAGCACGATGAGGGCCGGCGCGTTCTCGTGCTCGGTCGCGGGCCCGTGGAAAGCGGCCTGCGTTTCCGGCCCGGTCATGCGGGCCAGCGTCACGCGCCATTCGAGCACGCCGGTGGCCGTGTACAACGTGGCGCGCATCGAGCCGCCCGCCGGCGCCTTGACCGGCGGCACCACGTACTTGGCGTCGATCCAGGCTTCGAAGAACATGAAGTCGGGCCGCGGCGCGGCGCCGCCGCCCTGGGCCGATGCGCCGCGTTCGGCGGCGGTCGGCGCCACGCCAAAACCGCCCGACCAGGCGGACCGCGTCATGGCAAGTCCTGCCACGCCCGCAACCAGTCGAAGCAAGGCGAAGAGGGTCTGACGTCGGCGGAGCATGGGCATCCCTTTTTAGGACGAAAAGAAGGACAAAAGCGGCAAACGAAAAAAATCCCGCCGGATTGCGGCGGGACTATCGTAGCGCGGACAGGCCGTCCCGTGACGGCGCGCCGTCAGGCGTGCGCCAGGGCCAGGCGCGGTTGCCCCGCCGCTTGCGCATCGTCGCGCAGCTTGAACAGCGCCACGGTGCCGGCCAGGGCGCGCGCCTGGTCGCTCAGCATGGCCGATGCGGCCGCCGACTCTTCCACCAGCGCCGCGTTCTGCTGCGTCGCCTGGTCCATGTCCGACACCGCGCGATCGATCTGGCTGATGCCCACGCTCTGTTCCGCCATGGCGCCGTGGATCTCGGCGACCAGGCGCTGCACGCGCGAAATGCCATCGACGATCTCGCCCATGGTCACCCCGGCCGCCTGCACCCGCTCGGTGCCGCTCTTGACGTTCTGCACCGAGTTCTGGATCAAGCCCCGAATCTCCTGCGCCGATGCCGCGCTGCGCTGCGCCAGCGTGCGCACTTCGCCCGCCACCACCGCGAAGCCGCGGCCCTGCTCGCCCGCGCGGGCCGCTTCCACGGCGGCGTTGAGCGCCAGGATGTTGGTCTGGAAGGCAATGCCGTCGATCACGCTGATGATCTCGGTGATGCGTTCGGACGACTGCGATATCGCGCTCATCGTGGTGACGGCGTCCGTCACCACCTGGCCGCCGCGCTCGGCGGCCGAGCTGGCTTCGGTGGCCAGGCGCGTCGCCTGTTCCGCGGTCTCTTCGGTCTGGCGCACGCTGGAGGTCAGCTGCGTCAGCGCCGACGAGGTTTCCTGCAAGGATCCGGCCGACGTTTCCGTGCGCTGCGACAGGTCGCGATTGCCCATTTCGATTTCGCTGGTGGCGGCCGTCATGGAATGCACGCCGGTGCGCACGTCCAGCATGACGTGGCTGATCTTGTCGACAAATGCGTTGAACGACGCCGAGATCTGCGCCACCTCGTCATGGCCCACCACCGCCAGCCGGTGCGTCATGTCGCCGTCACCCGAGCCGATGGTGTCCATGGCGTCGCGCACTGCCGACAGGCGCTTGAACGCGCGCGAGGTCACCACGCTGGCCAGCAGCACCGCCACCAGCGTCAGCACCACCACCGAAATCAAGGTGGCGTTGAGCACCTGCGTCAGCCCGGCCGTGGCTTCGGCGCGGTCCAGCGCGATCACCAGGAACCAGTCGGTGCCCGGAATGGCGCGCGCCTTGAGCAGCTTGGGCACGCCGGCCAGCGACACCGCCACGGGCGTGGCGCCGTCGCGCGCCATCGTGGCCAGGACAGCGGGCGTCAGCTCGGCGGCCACGTCGGTGGACGGCTTCAAGGCCAGCTTGTCGTCCACGTGCGAGATCACCTGGCCGTCAGTGGCCAGCACGAACGCGAGGCTGGACGGCGTGGGCCGGATGGCCTTGATGATGGCCTGGATGCCGTCCAGCGGCACGGCCCCGCTCAGGGCGCCGACGGTCTGGCCGCTACGCACCATGGGCGTGGTGAAGGCCACGTAGAGCTTGCCCGTGCCCGAATCGCCATAGGGCTTGGTCACGGTCAATTTGCCCGCGGCCACCGCGCTCTTGTACCAGGGGCGTGCCGTGGGGTCGTAGTCGGCGGCCGTCTGCGTGGTCGACAGATAGCTTTTGTCGGACCAGCCGACGGTGGTGATGGGAAAGCCATTGGTCTCGCCCATCAGCTTGGCCAGGCCGCGCGGGTCGCCCTTTTCGATCACGGCGGCGGTGGCGGTGACGGCCTGGGCCTTGTCGGCCGACCAGCGTTCGATGGCGCTGGCATTGCCGGCGGCGATGGCGTCCAGGTCGGCCGAGATGGTCGCCATCATGTTGTCGCGCACGATCTGGTACGTGACGATGCCCGAGAGCACCAGCGCGCCGATGACGGTGACACAGGTAATCAACAGGATCCTGTTGCGCAACGAGGTGATTTTCATGCTTGCCTTCTGACTGCAACTGCCCATGCCGGAGGGCACGGGTATCCAGGTACGCGGCCTTTGCGGCCACGTCACCCTGACTTACGGCAGTGCAACATGGGACTTTAGGGCCAAGGCATAATGGTGCGACCGTCGGCCGCAGGCCGGCGGCGAAATGCCAGCGTTTTCCAGGGAGCTTTCGTTGGACCCCATTCTTGCCGAATTGTCGGCGTCGCTGCAGGCGGCCAAATCGGTCGAGCAGTTGACGCGCCCCTTGTTGGACATGCTGGGCACCGTGACGGGCCTGGAATCCACCTACCTCACATCGATCGACCCCGACGCCGACCGGCAGCACGTCCGTTACGCACGCAATGTCGGCCGATTGCAGATTCCCGAAGGCCTGTCGGTGCCGTGGTCCGACACGCTGTGCAAGCGCGCGCTGGACGAAGGCCGCATGGCCACCAGCGACGTCGCCACCTGCTGGCCCGATTCCGACGCGGCGCGGCAACTGGGCATCCAGACCTATGTCAGCGCGCCCATCCGCACCGACGACGGCCTGCTGCTGGGCACGCTCTGCGGCGCCAGCGCCCGCCAGCAGCCCGTGGCGCCGCAGGCCGAATCCATCCTGCGGCTGTTTTCCAGCGTGATCGCCAATTTCATCGAACGCGAACAACTGGTGGCGGAACTGCGCCAGGCCAACGCGCAGCTGATGGCCTATGCCTTGACCGACCCGCTGACCGGCCTGCCGAACCGACGGGCGCTCTACGAAGAGCTGGACCGCCTGCGCAGCCGCGCGCTGCGCGAAGGCGGCAGCGTGCTGGTGGGCGTGGTCGACCTGGATGGCTTCAAGGGCATCAACGACACCTACGGTCACCAGCAGGGCGACGTTTTCCTGCAGGAAATCGCGCGGCGACTGGCCATGGCGGTGCGCACCTCCGACATGGTCGGGCGACTGGGCGGCGACGAGTTCGTACTGATCGGCCCCGGGCCCGCGCTGGCGCGCGGCGATGCCGCCCCGGGCCAGGACGCCGAACGCGGCGACGCCCAGGAAGCCGCCCGCTCGCTCGAAGACCGGGCCACCGCGGCCACGGTCGGGCGCTACCCGTTGGGCGACACCGCCCTGCCGTACGAAGGCGCCAGCGTCGGCGTGGTGGCGCTGGACCCGCGCGGCCTGGCCGCCGAAGAAGCCGTACGGCTGGCGGATGCGCGCATGTATGAGATCAAGCGGGCGCGCAAGGCGGCGCGCACGATCCACTGACATCGGGGCCGGTCCGGGCCGTCGGCCGAGGCCCGGCCGGCCGGCGGGCACCGCCCCATCCTGCCGGGGCTTGCACAACACATAAGTATTTGCTAATGTGTTGCCATGCTGGAAAACGACATCTTCAAGGCCCTGGCCGACCCGACCCGCCGCGCGATCTTCGACAAGCTCGCCGCAGGCAGCATGAACGCCAGCGCGCTGCGCGACGGCATGGCCGTCAGCCAGCCCGCCGTCTCGCAGCACCTGGCGGTATTGCGTCAGGCGGGGCTGGTGCGCGAACAGCGCCAGGGACGCTTCGTCAACTACGAAGTCGACCCGGACGGCCTGGCCTTGATCGCCGGTTGGCTGGCCAAGTACCGCGCCTACTGGCCGGCACGGGTCGACGCCCTGAAGGCCCTGCTCAAGGACATGGACCAATGAACGCCACGGCCCCCGACCCGGACACGACGCTGGTGCTGGACTACACCCTGGACGCCCCGCCCGAGAAAGTCTGGCGCGCCCTCAGCATCCCGGCGCTGCGCGACCAATGGCTGCCCGGCACCGAGCTGGCCGACGCCGAACCGCTGGCCGCCACGCCCGGGGTCGAGGTCCGTTACCGCCTGCGCGATACGTTGCCGCCCTGCCTGGAAAGCGTGGTGACCTTCCAGCTGCACCCCACCGCCGACGGCGGCACCCGCCTCACCATCATCCACACACCGGACGACGCCCGGCTGGCGCGGCCCGTGCCGCAGGCCGCCAACGGCCCCTGGCAGGCGTTCAAGCTGGCCGCCTGACACCACCCTTTTTTGTTTTTCAATGCGCGGCCGTTCTGCGGCCGCCTGACAGGAGCTCGCCCATGCGCGACACGATGCAGCTCGTCCCGATGGTCGTGGAACAGTCCGGCCGCGGCGAAAGATCCTTCGATATCTACTCGCGCCTGCTGCGCGAACGCATCATCTTTCTGTCCGGCGAGGTCAACGACGCCGTGTCGGCCCTGGTGTGCGCGCAGTTGCTGTTCCTGGAAGCCGAAAACCCCGGCAAGCCGATCCACCTGTACATCAACTCGCCCGGCGGCGTCATCACCAGCGGGCTGGCCATGTACGACACCATGCAGTTCATCAAGTCGCCGGTGCACACGCTGTGCATGGGCACCGCGCGGTCGATGGGCTCGTTCCTGCTGATGGCCGGCGAACCCGGCCACCGCGCCGCGCTGGCCAACGCCAGCCTGCACGTGCACCAGCCGCTGGGCGGCTTCCAGGGGCAGGCGTCGGACATGCTGATCCACGCCGAGGAAATGCAGCGCACCAAGCAGCGCATCATCCGGCTGTACGCCGAACACTGCGGGCGCAGCTACGAAGACGTCGAACGCAGCCTGGACCGCGACCGCTACCTGAGCGCCGAAGAAGCGGTGCAATGGGGCCTGATCGACCGCGTGATGGACCCGCGCACGATGGGGAATTGATGAGGGCGCCCGGCAGGCCGCCAGGCTCGCCGCACGGACGTCGCGCTAGGCCTGGGCCAACGGCCGCTGGTGCCGCGCACGCAGCACGGCGTTGACGGCAGCCCCCACGGCCAGCAGCGCCGCGGTTCCCAGGAACACGGCCGGCATGCCGAAATGGCCGCCGATGAAGCCGCCCAGCAAGGGGCCCGCCACCTGGCCCACGTACTGCGCCGAAATCGACAGCCCCAGCACATTGCCGCCCACGCCGTCGGGCACGTTGTGGCGGATGACGCTGGTCACGCAAGGCAGCAGTCCGCCCAGCGCCAAGCCCATCAGGAAGCGCAGCGCCACCAGCTGCCAGCCCGCGGTCACGAAGGCCTGCGGAATCAAGAGCAGCGCGGCCACGGCCAGCGCGCCCACGATCACCGTCCAGTGGCCCACGCGGTCGGCCAGCCGGCCCAGCCGCGAGGCCGACAGGATGGCGCCCAGCGCCGCCGCCGACATCACCACGCCCGACACCAGCGTGACGCGGGCCGGGTCAGCCACCAGCTCGCCCACATAGACGGTGATGATGGGCTCGATCGACATGGTGGCGAACATCAGCAGCATGCCGGTGGCCAGCATGGCGACCACCGGACGCTTGTCGGGAATCTGCGCCCAGCCGCCTTTTTTCGGGCCATCGGCACGGGCCTTGGGCGGCCGCGGCATTTCCTTGATGAGGAACACGGTGGCCAGAAACGCCAGGAAGATCACGCCGCCGGCCAGGAGGAACGTGGCGCGGATGCCGATCAAGGGCGGCAGCGCGCCCCCGATCAGCGGCCCCACCAGGTTGCCCGCCATGATGCCCGCCGACAGCACGCCCAGGGCCCAGCCCGACCGCGCCTTGGGCGCCTGCATCGCCACCAGGATGGTCGAGCCCGACGCATACCCGCCCGCAAAACCCACCAGCAGCCGCAGCAGCACCAGTTGCCACACCGACTGCACCATGCCCGTCAACGACATGCAGATCGCCATGCCCAGCGAGGCGCGCACCAGCATCAGCTTGCGGCCGTAGCGGTCGCCCAGCCGGCCCCACAGCGGCGCCACCAGCGCGGCCGCGAAAAACGTCGCGCCATACGCCACGCCCGACCACTGCACGATGGCGGCATGGCCCACCGCGCCCAGCTCTTCCACGTACAGCGGCAGGAACGGCAGCAGCAGCGTCATCGCCACGATGGTGCTGAACGAACCGGCGAAACAGACCGCCAGATTGCGCCGCCAGTGGACGTTTTCGTCCGGCGCGGCGCTGGCCGTGGGGGAAGTCATGTAAGGAATCCTCGTGGGTTGTCGCGGCGAAAGGCCCGCGCGCCTGCCGGATTGTTGCCAGCCGGGCCCACGGCAACAAGGCCAGCCCCGATACCGGTATTGCGGCTACCCCCCAGCGGCAACTCTGCCTGCCGGCGGCCGACGGCTGCCGCCGCCCCCCGGCTGTCACAGGAATGCTGTTAGTCTTGCAGCGCCGCGCGGCATTTTCCGCGCCCCTTCTTTCAGCGAGTCCACCATGACCAGCCCCCTGTACCAGGCTTCCGTGCCCGTCCTCACGCAAATGCTCACCGCCCTGTCCGGCGTGCTGCAAAAGGCCGAGGCCCACGTCGTCGCCAAGAACATCGACCCCAACGCGCTGCTGCAGGCACGCCTGTTCCCCGACATGTTCCCGCTGGTGCGCCAGGTGCAGATCGCCTGCGACTTCGCCAAGGGTATTTCGTCGCGCCTGGCCGGCGCCGACGTGCCGTCCTGGCCCGACACCGAAACCACGTTTGCCGAGCTGCAAGCCCTGATCGCCAAGGCCCTGGCCCACGTCGGCTCGTTCCAGCCGGACCAGTTCGCCCAGAGCGAAGGCCGCGAAATCGTGCTGCGCCCGGGCACGCCCAAGGAAAAGAAGCTGAGCGCCAGCGCCTACCTGCTGCACTATGGCCTGCCGCAGTTCTTCTTCCACGTCACCACCGCCTACGACCTGCTGCGCCACAACGGCGTGGAAATCGGCAAGCGCGACTACATGGGCGCGTACTGATCCGCAGCGCGGATCAGGGGCTCAAGCGGCCGGCGGCTCACCCGCCCGGCCCAGCCTGCTGATCAGGATCACGGGGTGACCGGGCGGCTGGCATGCCCGGTCACGCCAGCGTCGCCAGTCGGCCCGCGCCTGGACTATTCCGTGATCTGGATCTTGGCCTGGTCGATGATGACCTGGTAGCGCTTCATCTCGGCATCGATGAACTTGGCAAACGCCGCCGAGTCCTTCACCGACGGCTCGAAGCCCAGGCCGTTCAGCTGTTCGACGATCTTGGGGCTGGCCATCACCTTGGCCGACACCGATTCCAGCTTGCGCAGGATCGGCTGCGGCAGGTTGGCCGGGCCCCATACGCCGTACCAGGAATAGAACTCGAAGTTCTTCTGGCCCTGTTCCTTCATGGTGGGCACGTTGGGCAGCAACGGGCTGCGCTCGGCCCCGGTCAGCGCCACGGCGCGCAGCTTGCCCGCGCGCACCATCGGCAAGGACGACAGCATCGGGTCGATCAGCCCCTGCACCTGGCCGCCCACCATGTCCGACAGGGCCGGGCCGCCGCCGCGATACAGCACGATGGGAATCTGGTCCAGGCCGTTGTCGTACAGGAACGAGGCCGCGGCCAGGTGGCCGGCCGAGCCGAAGCCGGTGGTGGCAAACGAATACTTCTGCGGGTCCGCCTTCAGGACCTTGACCAGCTCTTGCACATTGTTGGCCGGCACCTTGGGGTTGACGCTGAAGATCAACGCGCCCTGGGCCAATTCGCTGATCGGCGTGAAGTCCTTGACCGAGTCGAACTTGATGGTCTTCTTGTACAGCAGCGGATTGATCGCGTGGATCGACGCGTTCAGGTACAGCGTGTAGCCGTCGGGCGCCGCGCGCGCCACGTAGGCCGCGCCGATCATGCCCGAAGCGCCGGCGCGGTTTTCCACCACCACGGACTGGCCCAGCTCTTTGCCCAGCTGCTCGGCATACAGCCGCGCCACACCGTCGACGGAACCGCCGGGCGGGTGCGGCACCACCAGCGTGATGGGGCGCTGCGGATAGGCGTCTTCGGCCAGCGCGGCGGCGCCGGACAGCGCCCCCACGGCCAGCAGGGCGACGCTGAGCAGCCGCTTGAGCGGCGTGGGGCGGGACAGGAATCGGGACATGATGGTCTCTCTCGGCGATGGCGCAGTCATTTCGAGCGCGCAGCAGCGGTCCACGCCATCGGACGCGATGCGCGCGTCCGCCATGCCGTGGATCGTCAGGATGGGTCCGGCGGCCTCACGCCGCCGGACGGGGAAATCAGGCCGCCTTGAGCTGCGCGGAGCTGAAGCCGTACTTGGTGTCCAGCCCCAGTTCGCGCACGATGCGCAGCCCCTTGGCCAGGGCCTCGCCCTCCAGGCCGCGCAGCGGACGGCGCAGGTCGCCCACCGGCAGCCCCACCGCCTTCATCAGCGACTTGATGGCCACCGGGTTGATGGCCGAGTACGAGTAGTGCAGCATCGGCAGCAGGCCCAGGTAGCCTTCGCGGAAACTGACCGACACGTCGGGCGTGTCCCACGGACGCGAGATGTCGGCCATTTCAGCCGGCGCGATGTTGCCGGTCATGTTGGCGGTGCCGTGGCCGCCCAGGCTCATGGTGGGCACCACCAGCCCCAGATTGGGCGAATCGCAGCACATCACCGACACGTCGGGACGGCCGCGCAGCACCTGCGCCACCTGGCCCACGCGCGTGGTCGATTCCTTGTGCACCACGTAGTTCGGGTGCTTGAAGATGCGCAGCAGCTGGTCCCAGTGCAGGTCGCTCTTGACCCGCGGGGGGTTGTTGTAGATGCCCAGCGGCAGGTCTGTGGCGTCGGCCACTTCCAGGAAATAGGCTTCGGTATCGGCTTCGGACGCGCAGATGTAGGCGGGTGCGGCCAGGATCGCGCCGTCGGCGCCGTTGGCCTGCGCGAACTTCAGGTATTCGATGGTGCTGTCGGTGTTGTTGCCCGTGCAGCCGTAGAACAGCTTCATCTTGCCGCTCTTCATCTTGGCCGTCTCGACGATGACCTGGCGGCGCTCTTCCGGGGACAGCAGCGACACTTCGCCGGTGGAGCCCATGATGAGCACCGCGGCGGTGCCGTTGTCCTCCTGGAACTTCAGCAGGCTGCGAAAGGCGCTGAAATCGACGCTGCCGTCGCGATTGAACGGCGTCACGATAGCGACGAAGGACCCCTGGATTTTCATTTTGCTCATGAACCACTCCACATGCGGAAGGACTGCTCGACTAAAAAGCCAGGGGTGCGCCTGATCGGCGCTACCACCTGACCATTCCCCTTGTTGCTTACGCAGTATAGGAAGAGCGGCCCCGAAAATTTTTCTATTTTCCACACTTTAAGCGGGTCCGAAAGACAAAGAATTTCTAAGGCAATGCGTTTAAGTTATGAGGATTTCCATAACAATACGTTTTTGACCGCCCCGCCCCTCATGCCCGAAGCGACTTCCCGTCATCCGTCCCTGTCTCATTGGGGCGCCTACACCGCGCTGGTTCGCGATGGCCGCGTGGTGGGCTGCGAGCCCTTCGCCCATGACCAGGCCCCGTCCCCACTTATCCACACGATGCCCGATATGGTGCATTCGCCGCTGCGCATCGCGCGGCCCAGCGTGCGCGCCAGCTGGCTGAAACATCGCGGCGCGCCCGAACTGCGCGGCGTGGACGGCTATGTCGAAGTCGATTGGGATACGGCGCTGGATCTGGTGCACGGCGAGTTGCAACGGGTGCGCGCGCAACATGGCCCCACCGCGATCTTCGGCGGCTCGTACGGCTGGTCGTCGGCCGGGCGGCTGCACCATGCGCGCACGCTGACGCACCGCTTCCTGTACGCCGGCGGCGGCTGCGTCGACCAGTCGGGCAACTACAGCTGGGGCGCGGCCCAATTCCTGCTGCCCCACATCATCGGCACCTACGCGCCGGTGACCGGCCGCATCACCGACTGGAACAGCGTCGTCAAGCACACGCGGCTGTTGATCGCGTTTGGCGGCATCCCCTTGCGCAACACCCAGATCGCCTCCGGCGGCGCCGGCGACCACAGCGCCCCGGGCTGGCTGGCCCAGGCCCGCCAGGCCGGCATCCGCAGCGTGGTCATCAGCCCTACCCGTGGCGACTCACCGGATGCGCTGGCCGCCGAATGGATACCCATCCGGCCCAATACCGACGCCGCGATGATGCTGGGCATGGCCCACACGCTGCTGGTCGAAGGCCGCCACGACCATGCGTTCGTGGCCCAGTACTGCAACGGCTTCGAGGCCTATGCCGACTACGTGCTGGGCCGCCGCGACGGCCAGCCCAAATCGGCGGCCTGGGCCGAAGCCATCTGCGGCGTGCCTGCCGCCACCATCCGCGAACTGGCGCTGGCCGCGGCCGGCTGCCGCACGCTGCTGTCGTTGTCGTGGTCGTTGCAGCGCGGCCATCGCGGCGAACAACCCTATTGGGGCAGCGTGGCGCTGGCCGCCTTGCTGGGCCAGATCGGCCTGCCCGGCGGCGGCTTCGCCTTCGGCCACGGGTCCATGAACGGCGCCGGCAATCCGCGCCCCGACCTGCCCGCCCCTGAAATGCGCGCCGGCCGCAACCCGGCCGCCACGTCCATTCCGGTGGCGCGCCTGACCGACATGCTGCTTACGCCGGGCGAGTCCTATGAATTCAACGGCAAGACCGGCGTCTATCCCGACATCCGGCTGGTCTACTGGGCGGGCGGCAATCCGTTCCACCACCACCAGGACCTGAACCGCCTGGCGCAGGCCTGGACGCGGCCCGAGACCATCATCGTGCACGAACCCTGGTGGACGCCCACCGCGCGCCGCGCCGACATCGTGCTGCCCGCCACCACCACGCTTGAACGCAACGACATCGGCGGCTCGTCGCGCGACCGCTACATCCTGGCCATGCGCCAGGCGGTGGCGCCGGTGGGCCACAGCCGCAACGACTTCGACATCTACCGCGAACTGGCCGCGCGCGGCGGCTTCGAACAGGCCTACACCGAAGGCCGCGACGAAATGGCCTGGATCCGCCACATCTACGAACAGATGCGGCCAGCCTGGGAAGCCGCGCAACTGACGCTGCCCGCGTTCGACGAATTCTGGGATCGCGGCCACATCGCGCTGCCGCCCCCGGCGCGCGACTTCGTGCTGTTCGAACCGTTCCGCCAGGACCCCGCCGCGCATCCGCTCAAGACCCGTTCGGGCAAGCTGGAGCTGTACAGCGAAGCCATCGCCGAATTCGGCTACGACGACTGCCCGCCCCACCCCGCCTGGCTGCCGCCGGTGGAATGGCTGGGCGCCGAGCGCGCCGCGCGCTGGCCGCTGCACCTGGTGACCTGCCAGCCCGCCGACCGGCTGCACTCGCAGCTGGACCCCGCGCCCGCCACCCGCCAGAACAAGGTGGCCGGACGCGAAGCGGTGCTGCTGCATCCCGATGATGCCGCCGAACGCGGCATCGCGCAGGGTGACGTGGTGCGCATTTTCAACGACCGCGGCGCCTGCCTGGGCGGCGCGCAGCTCAGCGGCGATCTATTGCGCGGCGTGGTCGTGATGCCCACCGGGGCGTGGTTCGATCCGCAAGACGCAGCGCTGGAACGCCACGGCAATCCCAACGTGCTGACGGTGGACGTGGGTACGTCACGGCTGGCGCAAGGGCCCAGCGCGCTGTCGGCGCTGGTGCAGGTGGAACGCTGGCAAGGCGCCGCGCCTGCGGTGCAGGCGTTTGAACCCCCGGCGCTGGAAACGCTGACGGACGGCGACGCGGCCGCGCGCTAGCGGCCGGCACGCAGCCGCCTCGCGCCGCGCGGCCCGCGTCATGCCGCAGCCGCAGTGTCCGTCGAGGTGCCTCGCAGAAAAGCGAGCACGCGTTCGTTCTGGCCGCGCACGAAGTGGCGTTCTTGCGGCAGCAGCGTCACGTTGGCCTGCGGCACCAGGCGCTGCAGGCGGTCGCGGGTGCCCTGCGAGTCCAGCATGACGTCGCGCCCCCCGACCACCACGAGCAGCGGCGGCGCCAGTTGGCGCAAGGCCTCGTCGCTGAACACCGGAATCTTGCCGAAGCGGGACCGAAAACCCTGATCGATGGCGCGCATCAAGTCGAACTGGGCGCGATCGGCGGGCGCCGGATCGGCCGGCAGCACGCCGATGATGCGGCGGCGTATCAGCGCACGCCCCGCCGGCCCCAGCAACAACAGCGGCAGGACCCAGGGCAGGATGTTCTTCTGCCGGCCAATGCCCGACGGGCACAGCAACGCCAGGCGTTCCACCCGGGCCGGGCGGCGCACCGCGAGGTCCAGCGCCATCCAGGCGCCCAACGAAATGCCGCAGAACGCGGCGCGCGCGATGCCCAGCCCGTCCAGCACGGCCTGCAACCAGGCGGCATGCGCGTCGCCGTCAAGCGGCAGGCGTGCGGGCGCACTCAGCCCCGCCTCACCGATCAGGTCGATGGCGTAGAGGCGGAAATGCGGCGCCCAGGCCTCGGCCTGCCGTTGCCAGCTGGCTGCGGTGCTTTGGGCGCCGTGCAGCAACACCAGCGGCGGCGCATCTTCGCGGCCGCACACCAGCACGTGCGTATCGCCGACGGGCGTGGACACCGTCTGGCGCACCCACCCTTGCGGCCAGTGGGCGAGCGCGGCGTCGTAAGCCGCGCGCACGGCTTGCGCGTGGCGCTCGGACTTGTAGACCGGATTCATGCCGGCACGTTGCCGCGATAGCGCAGATGGATCAGCGGATACGGCCGCCCCTGGCTGTCCTGGCCGGACCGGCCGATGCGCTCGAAACCCAGCCGTTCGTAAAAGCCCACGGCCTGGCCGTTCTGCTCGTTCACGTCCGTCGCCAATTCCGGCTGGCGCCGCAGCGCATCCTGCACCAGCAGGCGGCCGACGCCCGCGCCGCGATGGTCCGGGTCCACGAACAGGGCTTCCATGCGGTCGCCGTCCAGCAGCATGAAGGCGACGGGGCGATCAGCCTCGTCCACGGCCAGATCGAGCGTGGCGGCGGGCAAAAAGCCCACGACTTCGGCGTCGATGGCTTGGCGGTCTTCGGGGGTCAGAAAGTGATGCGTGGCATCGACGGCGCGGCGCCAGATGTCGACGACGGCGGCGCCATCGGCGGGCGTGGAGGGTCTAAGCGTGAACATGATTCAAGAAAGGCAGTGTCAGTTCGGAAGAAGGCGGCAAGATACACGCTTGCCGGCCCGCGCCGCGGCTCAACCCGCGGCGGTGCGTTGTTCGATGGCGCGGATCACCGCCACCATGTCGGACGTGCCCAGGCCCAGCGCCTCGGTTTCGCCGTAGAGCGCATGGCTGGCGTCCAGCAGCGGCGAGGCGATGCCGATGCTGCGCGCGGCCTCGGCCACCAGGCGGCTGTTCTTGAGCACATCGGTAATGGCGGCCTGCACCGAGTAGTCCTGCGTGACCAGCTTGCCCAGTTTCACGCGGGACACGTCGCTGGCCATCGGCCCGGCGTTCAGCACGTCGGCAAACAGCGCCAGGTCGATGCCCTGGCGTTCGGCGAAATGCACGGATTCGGTCAGGCCGGTGACCATGGTGATCAAAAACAGGTTCACGGCCAGCTTCATGGCCAACGCCGACGGCACGGCGCCGCAGACAAAACTGTCGCGGCATAGCGGCTGCACCAGCGCGCGGATCGCGGCCACGTCGTCGGGTTCGCCGGCCAGCATCACCACCAGTTGGCCGGCTTCGGCGGGCTTGCGCGAGCCGGACACCGGCGCCTCGACATATCGGCCGCCGGCCGCCCGGATGTCCGCGCCCAGCTGGCGCGAGACGTCCGTCGACGTGGTGCCCATGTTGACGATCAGGTGCCCTTGCACCCGCGTGGCAAAGTCTGGCGTGCCACGGCCCAGCGTGGCGTCGATGGCGGCGTCGTTGGCCAGCATCAGGATGACCGTGCCGCATAGCGCGTAGACCTCATCGATCGTGTCGGCAATATGGGCGCCCGCCGCGCGCAAGGCGTCGAAGCTGCCGCCCGAACGGCTCCAGGCCACCAGCGGCGTGCCGGCGCGGGCCAGGTTCAGCGCCATGGGCGTCCCCATGACGCCCAGGCCGATGAATCCGATAGTCATGCGTGTCTCCTGCGTGTTTCTGGTGAGCAAAATGAGTGCGCTGAATGCGGGCCTGCCTCAATGCGGCGCGGACTCGACCCGCAGGCCGGCCGCCTTCCAGGCGGGAAAGCCATCGCCCAGCCGCTGCGCCTGGAAGCCACGGGCGCGCAGCAGCGCCACCGCCCGCATCGACAGCACGCAGTAGCGGCCGCCGCAATAGGCCACGATGGCCTGGTCGCGCGGCAGCTGCGCCAGGTGGGCCTCCAGCGCTTCGGTGGGCAGGTTGACCGCCCCCGGAATGTGGCCGGCGGCGTAATCGTCGGGCGAACGCACGTCCAGCAGCAGCGCGCCGTCGTCCAGCTTGGCGACCAGCGCTTCGATGGACACGGCTTCGAGCTGCTCGGGGCGGTTCACGCTGTCGGACGCCACGCGCTGCATCTCCTGGCGCTGGTGGGCCAGGTAATCCTGCAGGGCCGACAGCACTTCGGACACGGGCCCCGCGCCGCCGCGGTACAGCACGTGCTTGCCGTCGCGCCGCGACTGGATGAAGCCGGCGCGCTTGAGCTGCTGCAAGTGTTGCGAGGCGTTGGTGATCGACAGGCCGGACAACAACGCCAGTTGCTCGACCGTGCTTTCTCGTTGCAGCACGGCCTGCAGCAGGGCCAGGCGATGAGGATGCCCCAGCGTCTTGGCGGCATCGGCCAACTCGTCGAGCGAGTCGGCGGGATCGGCCAGGGGCAAGGGCATAGACGGGGACGGCGGCAAGGTCTTCATTGACGGGAACATAGCATCTTCCTATCATTCCATCATTTGTTGGATTGATAATTTAAAAGGAGACAGGTCCATGTCATCGAGCCCGAGCCTGACAGCGGCGGAACCGGCGTCCGCGTCCTGGGGCGACCTGCTGCGCGGCCGCAATGGCCTGCGTTCGATCGCCCTGGCCGGCGGCGTGGCACTGCACGCGGTGAATATCTACGTGGTCACCACCATCCTGCCCACGATCATCCAGGAGATCGGCGGCCTGACGTATTACGCCTGGAACACCACCCTGTTCGTGGCCGCGTCCATCGTCGGGTCGGCGCTGTCGGCCAAGCTGATCGAGCAGTTGGGGCCACGCCTGGCGTACCTGGTGGCGCTGGCGGTGTTCTCGATCGGTGCGGTGGCCTGCGCGATGGCGCCGTCGATGCCGGTGCTGCTGTTGGGGCGCACCGTGCAGGGCCTGGGCGGGGGCGTGCTCTTTGCACTGAGCTACGCGCTGATCCGCGTGGTGTTCGACGCCCGGCTGTGGCCGCGCGCCATGGCGCTGGTGTCGGGCATGTGGGGCGTGGCCACGCTGGGCGGCCCCGCCATCGGCGGCGTGTTCGCGCAAAGCGGCCACTGGCGGCCGGCGTTCTGGGTACTGGTGCCGGTGGCGCTGCTGCTGGCGCTGATCGTGGCCAGCCAGTTTCGCGGCAAGGCCGCGGCCGACGCGCCGCCCGGCCGGGTGCCGTGGCTGACCATCGCGTTGCTGGTGCTATCGGTGCTGGCGATTTCCGCCGCCAGCCTGTCGCAGCGGCTGCTCTGGAATGCCGCCGGCATCGCGGCCGGCGTGGCCATCGCCGCCCTGATCGTGCGCATCGACAGGCAGGCCCGCGCCCGGCTGCTGCCCACCGGCGCCTACTCGTTGCGCACACCGCTGGGCGTGCTGTATGCCGTGATGAGCCTGCTGGTGGCGGCGCTGACCACCGAGATCTTCGTGCCGTATTTCCTGCAGGTGGTGCACCAGCAGACGCCGCTGGCCGCGGGCTACATGACCGCGATGATGGCCGGCGGCTGGACGGTGGCGTCGGTGTACAGCGCCGGCCGCAGCGCCCTGCAAGCGCATCGGCTGATCCGGATCAGTCCGTGGGTGGTCTTTGCCGCGATCGCGGCACTGGCCGCGACCATGCCGGTGACGGCCTGGAATCCGGCGTGGTTCGGCACGGTCATCTACTGCGTGGCGCTGACCGCGGTGGGCTTTGGCATCGGGCTGGCCTGGCCGCACCTGCTGACGCGCGTATTCTCGGCCGCCGCGCCCGGCGAGGAAAACCTGGCGTCGTCCTCGATCACGACCGTGCAGCTGTATGCCACCGCATTGACCGCCGCGCTGGCGGGCGTGGTGGCCAATGCCGGCGGGCTGACCGAGCCCGGCGGCGTCGAAGGCGCCCGGACGGCGGCACTGGCCTTGTTCAGCGTGTTCGCCCTGGCGCCGGCACTGGCGGCCGTGCTGTCGGCGCGCTTGGCGAGATAGGGCCAGCGTGCCAGGCAGGCCGCGCAGGATTCGAAGCGTTTTAAACAATTGGTGACGCCTTATCCGGCAAATCGGGTAACAATGCGCCCGCGCCCATCCGCCACAAAGGAATCACCATGAATAAAGCGTTTGCGTTGCTGATCGCCGGCCTGATGCCCCTGGCCGCCGTCGCGGCACAGCCGGACGTCGAACCCCTGACGCTGAACCCGCAGAACAAGCTGTACTGCAACGCCCAGACCGATTGGTGCGTCGGCATCAAGACGGACGGCTCGATGCAGGACAACGGCCCCTTCGCCACCAGCCGCACCCTGCGCGCCGAATGGCCGTTCTGGGACCTGCCCGACATTCCGAATTTCTCGCACTTCACCGTCTGGCCGCACCTGATCCGCCTGGACGAAGAACGCGCGCTGGTCGGCGTGATCGGCCCGACCGAGCCGGACTACAAGGAAGAAATCCAGTTCTCCGGCGGCAGCTTCGCACGCAAGGACCTGTACCTGTTCATGGTCAACCTGGGCGACAACGTGTCCGGCCTGGTGCAGGTGATGCCCTACACCGCCAACGCCCGCATCCGCGCCTGCTTCAATGACGCGGACCAGACCCGGCGCGATGGCAACTGCGTCGATACGTACCGCTTCCAGGCGGCCCTGAAGGCGCTGCCCGGCGGCAAGTATCCCGACCTGCAGGTCACCACCCATGCCACGCGCACGCCGGCCGGGGCCAGCCGCTATGCGGACTCGAGCAAGCTGCCGGCGCCCACCGAGGCCCAGAAGGCGCCGCAGACCGACAAGCAGTGCAGCTACACGGTGACCTACAAGTGGCACGAAGACACGTCGGTCTACCGGCCCGCGACGCCGGTGCCGGACTGCGCCGAGTTCCTGCAAGCGCAGCCGAAGAAGCAGTAGGCCGGTCAGGCGGCGGGCCGGGGCGCGCGGACGGTATCGCGCACCGGCAGGCTGCCGACGCGTTGCGCAGCGGTGGCGGTCCGGCCGCGCCAGGCAACCCGCGTCAGTCGGCGTAGCCCGGGTTGCGCCGGTCCAGCCGGCGCAACAGGCCGGGCCAGGCCAGCGCTGCCTTGTGTGCGCGATCGGCCGGGGACTCGACGGCGGCGCGCGCCAGGATCTCGGGCGGGATGTAGGTGAGTTCGCCGCCCGCCTGGGCCCGCACCTGCACCATGCAGGCGGCTTCCAGCCGGTGCATGGCCTGGAAGGCCTCGGCCATGGTCTGGCCCACCGTCAGCAAACCATGGTTGCGCAGGATCAGGTAGTTGTTGCTGCCCAGGTCGCGCACCAGCCGCGGCTGCTCTTCGGGGTTGAGCGCCAGGCCTTCGTAGTCGTGATAGCTGAGCGAGCGCAGCGCAATGAATGCAAACTGCGACAGCGGCAACAGGCCGCCCTTCTGCGCCGACACCGCCACGCCGTTGATCGAATGCGTGTGCAGCACGCACATGGCATCCTTGCGGGCCGCGTGGATACAGCTGTGGATGGTGAAGCCGGCCGGGTTGATGTCGTATTCCGAGTCCATCACCTTGCGGCCGTCCAGGTCGATCTTGACCAGGCTGGACGCGGTGATTTCGTCGAACATCATGCCGTACGGGTTGATCAGGAAGTGCTCGGTGCCCGGCACCTTGGCCGTGATGTGCGTGAAGATCAGGTCGTCCCAGCCAAACAGCGCCACCAGCCGGTACAGCGCCGCGAGATCCTTGCGGACCTGCCATTCCGTTTCGCCGACCTGTTCGCGCACGCTGGCGCCCTTGCCTACCGTATCCATGCTGTCTCCCGTTATGGCGTTCTGCCCGCGGCATCCGCGCCGCAGGTGCCTGGCACTGTACTACTGCGCCGCGTCGCGCAAAATGGCCGCCAGCGCCTGCGCCAGGGCCTCGCAGCGCGCGGGCGTGCCTTGCGCGATGCCGAACACCAGCCCCGGCACCGGCGCCGAGAGGCAAAACTCGGAAAATGTCCGGGCGCCGTAGCCGCGTTCGGCCAGCGCCCGCACCACGCGGTGATCGTCCACGCCGTGGTCACGCAGCCGCGCCGCCAGCTTCAATCCGCCGCCGCCATCGGCTACATCCAGCCAATCGCCGCAGTGCTGCGTCAGCGCGCGCACCAGGTTGTGCATGCGTTCGGCGTACACGCCGCGCATGCGGCGGATGTGGCTGCGGAAATGGCCATCGTTCAGGAAGTCGGCCAACCCGGCCTGGATATGGATCGGCACGTCGCCCTGGCGCAAGGCCATGTCGGCATGGCAGGCGGCCACCAATTCCGGCGGCAAGATGGCATAGGCCACGCGCAGCCCCGGCGCCAGCGTCTTGGAAAACGTGCCGACGTAGGCCACGCGCTGGCCTGTGTCGATGCCTTGCAGCGCGGCGATGGGCCGGGCGTCGTAGCGGAATTCGCTGTCGTAGTCGTCTTCGATGATGAAGGCGCCGTGCCGCTGCGCGGCGTCCAGCAGCGCCAGCCGCCGCGGCAGGCTCATCGTGACGCCGGTGGGGCACTGGTGCGAAGGCGTCACGTAGATCAGGCGCGGGGCGCCACCCGCCACGCGCGACGGATCGATGCCATCGGCGTCGCACGGCACCGGCACAAGCTGCGCGCCCGCCCGCCGCAGCAAGGCGCGCGCGCGGGGCCAGCCGGGATCTTCGATCCAGGCGGTGTTGGCCTGGGGCGCCAACGCCACGCGAGCCAGGGTATCGATGGCGGCAGCGGCCGACGGAAACACCGCCACCTGATCCGCCTGCGCGACCACGCCGCGCGCGGTGCCGGCGTGCGCCAGGATGGCGGCGCGCAGCTCGGGCAGGCCCGCCACCGGCCCATAACCCAGGTCGTGAATGCGCAAGGACTTGATCCGGCCGGCCACGCAGCGCGCCCACGCCGCCGCCGGAAAACTCTTCAGGTCCGGCACGCCGGGCTGAAACGGCAGGGTGCGCGAGGCAACCGCCGCGGGGGGCTGCCGCGATGCGTCCGGCGTCGCCGTGCGCGCTGCCGACGCGGACGCGCGGCTGCGCGCGGCCCCCGCCAGCGGCCGGGGCCGCGCCGTCGACACCCGCGTGCCCGACCCGCGCACGGTCTCGACATAGCCTTCGGCACGCAGGCGTTCGTAGGCCTGCACCACGGTGGACCGGGCGACGCCGAGCGCCAGGGCCAGCGTTCGGGTCGAGGGCAAGGGCTCGCCCGCGCCCAGCCGGCCGGCACGCACCCGTTCGCGGATGGCGCGGCACAACTGGCCTTCGAGATCGCCCTGGGGCCGGTCAAGCACCAGCCAGGTCACGGCTTGGGAAGTCATGGGCAAGGATGCAAAAAATGCGCGCATCGCGCAGCGGGTCAGCAGGAATTTTAGGGGCAACGCCGTGTCGATGGACCGTCACTGGTAGGCCGGACATCGGCAAAGCGGACGGCTCGCGCGCCAAGGTTCGGCGCTACAACGAGGACCCCGACCCGCCTCCCAAATTGATTCCGCGTGCTGACCTCTACCCTGCTCATTACCGGCGGCGCCCTGGCCGGCGGCCTGGTGTCCGGCCTGACCGGCTTTGGCACCGGCCTGACGGCACTGCCGATCTGGCTGCTGGCCCTGCCCCCGGCCCTGGCTTCGCCGCTGGTCATCATCTGTTCGGTGACCTCGCAGTTGCAGACGCTGCCGTCGATCTGGCATGCCATCGACCTGCGCCGGTCGGCGCCGTTCATCGCCGGCGGTCTGATGGGGGTGCCGGTCGGCGTCGCGGCGCTGCCCTACGTGTCGCCGCGGCTGTTCGAGCGCGGGCTGGGCGTGATCCTGGTGACGCTGTGCGCCCTGCTGCTGCTGAACGGCCAGGTCCGCCTGCCGCGCACGCATCCGCGGATCTCCCTTGTGGCCGACGGCCTGGTGGGACTGGGCGGCGGCCTGCTGGGCGGCATTGCAGGCCTGTCCGGCCCCCTGCCCACCTTGTGGGCGGGCCTGCAAGGCTGGACCAAGGACGAGCGGCGCGCGGTGTTCCAGTCGTTCAACCTGTCGATCCTGGCCGTGGCGCTGGCCTGGCAAGCCGTGTCGGGCATCGTCACCGCCGAGGTCGTCTCGCTGGCCTGGCAAGCCCTGCCAGGCACGATCGTCGGGTCGTGGCTGGGGCGGCGGTTCTACCACCGCATCAATGTCGTCGTCTTCAACCGGATCGTGCTGCTGACGCTGCTGGCGGCCGGCGCCCACATGATGATCCGCGTGCGGTGAACGTCCTGCGACCACGAGATACTCGGACAGAATTACGCAAAAACCAGACACTTCTTTACGTGGATGGGCACTGATTCCCCTACAATTCAGCAATAATTCAGGTTCGCCGGCCTCGAGGACCGGCGACATTGCCAGGGATGACGAGACAACATGCACAACGCCATCAGGATTTTCGTCGGCTGCGACCCCAACGATTGCGACCTGGAACAGATGATGGTGCTGGAATACAGCGCCCGCAAACATACCTCCCGCCCAGTCGACATCACCTGGATGCGCCTGTCGCGCGACCCCGCCAGCCCCTGGTATTGCGACCCCGCGCGTGGTCGCGGCTGGCGCACCGAAAAATGGTCGACGCCTTTTTCCGCCTTTCGCTGGGCGGTGCCCGCCGCCGCGGGCTTCCAGGGCCGCGCCTTGTACATGGATGCCGACATGCTGGTGCTATGCGACCTGGCCGAACTCTGGGACCTGCCTCTGCAAGGACAAGCCATCGTCGCCGGCCGCCGCGATGGTGACGGCAACGGCTGGCGCTCGTGCGTGGCCTTGTGGGACTGCGAACGCGCGCGCGCCCATCTGCCGTCCCTGGAAGCGCTGCGCGCCAAGCGCCACGCCAACCGCGAAATGAAGCACTACTTCGCCGACCGGCCCCATCTGGTGCAGCACCTGGACGCCCGCTACAACAGCATCGACGGCGACGGCCTGGCCGCGGACGACATCCGCATCCTGCACTACTCCGACATGGGCACGCAGTTCTCGCACCGCTACGCGCTGCCGCGCCTGCGCGCCGAAGGCCGCCATCACTGGTTCGACGGCGAGGTCGTGCCGCATGCCCGCCACGAGCTGACAGCACTGTTCGACCGCTACTACCGCGAAGCCATCGACGCCGGCTACACGCTGGAGGCCTATCGCAACGCGGCGCCGTTCGGCGACGTGGTCAAGGCCTCGCAAAAAGACTACACCGGCAACCGGCCACGGCCCGAGCGCCGCTCCTGGTGGCAGCGACTCTGGTCGGGTGCGGCGCGCGGCTGACGGTTGGCAGGCAACGGCTAATCCGCAAGGCCTGCGCCCTGCGGCGCCACGGGCGGACCCGCCTGGCTGGCATCAGCGGCCCCCCCAGGTTCGGTGGCTGCCCCATCCCGGTGCACGGCGTCAGCCCCCCGGATTCTGCCCTCCATCCGGGACAGCACCGACAACGCCGCCACGATTTCCCGCGGCTGCGCCGATCCCGGCAGGCAAATATCCACCCCCGCCAGCAACAGCCGGGCCCGTTCCCCCGATGAGGCCTTGTCCGTGACCACGGCCACCACGCCCGAAATCTGCGGGCAATGCGGCAGCGAGAAGAATCGGAGCAGCCACGGCGACCGCCCCTCTACCAGCAGGTAGTGCCTGCCGGCGCCCCCGGCCCGCGCGTACAGGCTGGCCTGGGTGTCCGTATAGAAACGGATTGACGGCACCGCCTCCCGCAGACTGGCGGCCAGCGTGGGCGCCCGGTCGATGTACTGGGCATGCAGATGCAGTTGGTGCAGAAAAGAAAAATTGGGCACGGCGCAGGGTCGCAGGGGATAAAGCCGTGCATTCTAGAAATCCATCGGCCGCTGGCGCATCAGACAAATCCGAAAACCACACGCTCGCGCCGGTGCCCGGCTTTCCGACATGCCGGACTGCATATTCGGAAATGTCTGATGGTCAGCGACCCGTGCGCATCGCTCTAATGGCGCCTCGCTGACCGCCGGCGTGCGCGCCCCGTTCCTGCCGGGCCCACTTCGACCATTGCGGGAAACGGCGAGCCCTGGAGACCCCCCTCATGCTGTCCTATCGCGTCTTGATCGTCGACGACCAGCTATTGCAACGTGAATACCTGAAAAGCCTGTTCCTGCAGGCGGGCATCGCCCACGTGGACACCGCCGAGAACGGCTGTCACGCCCTGCGGTTGCTGGAACAGCAGCCTTACGACCTCGTGCTGAGCGACCTGATCATGCCCGAACTGGATGGCGTGCAACTGATCCAACGCCTGTCCACCTACGAGACGCCGCCCTTGCTGGCCGTGATCAGCTCCTCGCCCCGGCGCCTGATAGCCGGGGCGAGTCTCGTGGCCAAGACGCTGGGCATGCGGGTGATCGATCAATTGTCCAAACCCGCCCAGCCGCAAGCCATCATCGCGCTGGTGGCCAAACTCAAGGCCGCTTCAAGATTGAAGGCGGAGTCGCTGGTATCGGGGCAGGTCTTTGACCGTTCCGCACTGCAACATGCATTGAGCTCGGGGGAAATCCGGGCCTGGTTCCAACCCAAGATGCGCATCGCCGACGGGGCGATCAACGCCACCGAGGCGCTGGTGCGCTGGGTTCGACCTGACGGCAGCGTGTTGCTGCCCGGCCAGTTCCTGCCCGCCCTGATACTGGACGAGCTGGAAGACGAACTGCTATTGTCGATGCTCGCGCAGACGATCGCGGCGCAACATGCCTGGCAACGGCATGAATTCCGCATCGACGTGTCCGTCAATCTGCCGACACACCTGCTGCAAGACGCGGACCTGCCCGACCGCCTGTATGACCACGTCATGCGCCTGGGCGGCAATCCGCAGGATATTTGCTTTGAACTGACCGAGGGTACGACCACGGACGAGATAAGCGATTATTACGCGGGCGCCTGCCGCCTGCGCATGAAGGGTTTTGGCCTGGCCCAGGACGATTCTGGCCAGGGCTACAGCTCGGTTTTCAACCTGGTTTCCACGCCCTTCACCGAACTGAAGATCGATCGCTCCCTGATCAGCCGCTGCGTCGCCGACGACGGCGCCCAGGCCGCGGTCGAGAGCATCGTCTCGCTTGGCCGCCGACTGGCGCTGAACGTCGTCGCGGAAGGCGTCGAAACGTGGGAACAGCTTGCGCTGCTGAAGAAAATGCAATGCGATACGGCGCAGGGCTTCCTGATTTCCCGGGCCCTCACCCCTGAGCTGTTGCTGGGGTTCCTCAAGCGCAACCCAAGCCTGCCCAGATGATCCGCACCACGCCACGGCACACGCGCATCGCGTCGATTGGCGACCTGGCCAAGGCCTCGCTACGGGTGCAGGTGCTGTTCATCGTGACGTTGATCCTGGCCATCGTGATGCTGGTGCTGTGCTATTGGGTCGTGAACAGCCTGATCACCCTGGCGAGCCACGGCGCCCGTTCACACTTCCAGCAACTGGCCTACAACCTGCACGGCCAGGAGTCCTTCCTGGCCCGCACCACTCGCAACGACGCGGTCCGACTCAACCTGGCGTTGCCGCAGGGCGCGCCTGCCTCGTTCGAATTGATCGACAGCGACGCCACCACCAATACCTACGAGGGCCAGGGCGACAACCTGGCCATGCCCTACATCATCAAGGTCAATCGCAGCGACGCCGCAGGCGGCAGCGACTACAGTCGTCGCCTGCACGTCGTGGCTGCGGGCCTGGCCAGCCTGTATGGCACCTCCCGCAGCACCTGGCAGCAACCCGGGATGCAGGCTTTCCTGCTGGATCTGAACAGCCAGGTCAGTATTTCGGTGCCCTGCTCCGAAGATTCCGTGACAGACGACGCGCATCGGTGGTGGCGCTGCCCGCTGTCAGCCAATCGCGTGCGCGAGCTGATCTATACCCAGACGGCGCAGGCCAGTCCCGAAGGGGCTCGCTGGATCCGCGTCAATCTGCCTGGCAACGGCGAGGATCGCATCGGCTACATCGTGTACAGCCCCATCGACCTGCCGGACGCCCTGTGGCTGCCCGGCACCGTCAAGCGCGACCTGGTGGTGGCGACCTTCATCGAAATGCGCGACGTCTACGCTGGCGACCCCGCCTACGGACGCGTCTATTTCCAGGACCTGGGCACGACGCCCGGCACCGTCCCCCCCTCGGCCCCCGAGCAGGAGCATGGGGCGCTGGAAGACGTGCAAAGCCGCGTGCGCTTCGGCCTGGACGGCGCCCGCATCGACACGTGGTGCGAAGATGGCTGGGCCGCGAGCTACCTGGTGCCCTACGCCCAGTTCTTCCTGACGGGCCAATGGCAATTGATGTCGTTCGGCGTGCTGCTGTTGCTGTGCACCGGCATCAGCATGGCGCTGTACCGGCGCCATCGCAACCTGGTCGTCCGTCCCGCCCAGGCCTCCCACGAGCGTGTGGTGGAAAGCGAGTCCTTCAATCGCGCCGTGATCCAGGCCGCCCGCGTGGCCGTCTGTGCGCTGCGGGTCAGCGACCAGCAGATCGTGGCCAAGAACCACCTGGCCGACGATTGGCTGGGAGACATCGAAATCGTCCGGCAGCTCACCTTTTCACCGGACCATCCCGCAACCGCAGGCGAAATCGAGGTGGGCGGGCGACACCTGAGTTTCAGCGCCTCGCGAGTCACCTATCAGGGTGAAGACGTCATCCTTGCCACCTTCAGCGACATCAGCGACCACAAGCGGGCCCAGGCCGCGCTGGCGCAGGCCAAACGGGCTGCCGACGATGCCAACGCGGGCAAGACCGTGTTCCTGGCGACCATGAGCCACGAGATACGCACCCCGCTCTACGGCACCCTGGGCACAGTGGAACTGCTGAGCTTGACGCCGTTGACCAATCTGCAACGCGGCTATCTGCGCACCATCCAGACCTCGTCCGCGGGGCTGCTCAATGTCATCAACGACATCCTGGACGTGTCCAAGATCGAGTCCAGGCAGATCACGCTCAAGGATCAGCGCCTGGATCCGGCCATGATCACCGAGGAAACCTTGCAGGCCTATGCGGCCACCGCGGACGCCAAGGGCCTGCAGTTCTTCTCGACCATCGCCACCGACGTGCCCGTGCATGCCCACGGCGACGCCTTGCGCATCAAACAGGTGCTGAACAATCTCGTCAGCAACGCCATCAAGTTCACCGAAGCCGGTTGGGTCCGGGTCGACCTGACACTCAAGGGCGAAGCCGATGGCCAGGCGGTGCTGGAATGGCGCATCGCCGATACGGGGCTGGGCATTCCTGCCGAGCAGCAGCCGCTACTGTTCCAACCGTTCTACCAGGCGCACGGCAACGCGGGACAGGCCCTGCCGGGCACCGGGCTGGGCCTGTACATCTGCCACAGCCTGTGCGAATTGATGCAAGGCAGCATCACCCTGGACAGCAGCCCCGGTCGGGGCAGCACGTTCATCTTCAGGCTGCCCCTGCGCGTCGCCGTGGATGCGGCGCACCGGGCGGGCAGCGGCGAGATCGCGGCGTCGCCCGCCGTATGGGTACGCGCGCCCGTCACGGACCTGGCCCAGGACACCTGCGCCTGGCTCACCCTGGCCGGCGCCAATGCCAGGGTGATCCACGGCGGCCTGCCGGCCAAGCGCGAGGGCATACTGGTGGAACTGTTGCCAGAGCGCCTGCCCCCCATCGAATGGAACGGGCCACGCGTGTCGTGCATCCCGGACGGCCCCGACACGCCACAATGGAGCCTGTCGGAAATCCACGTGACCTGCCACCTGCGGCACAGCATTGTCGAGGCCGTTGCCCTGGCGCAGCATGGGCGCCCGGCGTCGGCCGACGCCGCGCCCGCCCAGGCCGAACCGGCGGAGGCGCCTGTCACCCACGAATACCGGCCTGATGCCGGTCTGCGGCGGCTGGGGCTGCGCGTACTGGTTGCCGAAGACAATCCCGTCAATCGCACCCTGCTGGTCAGGCAGCTGGAAGAGCTGGGCTGCGAAGTCACGCTGTGCGGTGACGGCCTGGAGACGCTGGCCCGTTGGAATGGCGACGAGTTCGACGTGTTGATCACGGACATGAACATGCCCCTGATGGATGGCTACGAACTGGTGCGCACGCTGCGCGCGCGCAGTACCAATGCCCCCATCATCGGCCTGACGGCCGACGCGCTGCAAACGCAGCGCGATGCGGGCTTTGCCGCCGGGCTGAACGCCTGGGTGGTCAAGCCCGTGGACCTGCGCACCTTGCATGACGCCCTGAGCACCGCCTGCGCCAGGATCATCAGCGCCAAATTCGCGGGCGCGGCGCCGCCACCCAACAAACCCAAGGAGTTCTACGATGATCACCTTCGGGCAGCGTTCAACACGACGATGCGCGAAGACATGGCATCCATGCGAACCGCACTGGCGGCGCGCGACGCCACGGCGGCGGTAGCGACGCTGCACCGCATGCGCGGATCGCTGGTGGTCGTGAACGCGGAAGACATCGCCCGGTTTTGCGGCGTGCTGGAACAGAAGATTTCCGACGAGGGCATCACGCCCATGCTCGAGAACGCGGTCAAGAGCACGCTCGCACAACTGACGGAACGGTTCAAGGAGCTATAGCCCGGCAGTGCAAGCCCCGATAGAACCCAGGCCAATCGCCAAGAGCATCACACAAGGACGGAAAACATGACAAGAATCCTGCTGGCCGACGATCACCAGGTCGTGATACTGGGCGTGCGCAACGCATTGGAAGGCGTCGCGGGTTATCAGATCGTCGGCGACGCCACGAACGCCGCCGACCTTATCCGCAAGGCACGTGAACTTGCTCCCGACATCATCATTACCGACTACAACATGCCGTCCGACGATGGCTATGGCGACGGACTCGCGCTGGTCCAGTACCTGCGCCGGAATTTTCCCGCCATCCGCATCCTGATCCACACCATGATCACTTCCCCGGTGATCGTCGCCAGCCTGTACGAAGAAGGCGTCAACGGCGTGCTGTTCAAAAGCCGCGACCTGGCCGAAATCCAGACGGCGCTGGACACGCTGAAGAAGAACCAGATCTACCGCAGCTCTCCCCAGGTGTTTTCCGCGGCCTATCCGGGCGAATCGCAGGACGCGGCGGCCCGAATTGCACGCCTGTCGCCCAAGGAACTGGAGGTGCTGCGCCATTTCCTGTCGGGGACCTCGGTAGGTGAGATCGCACGCATCATGAATCGCAGCGTGAAGACGGTCAGCACCCACAAGATTGCCGCGATGCGCAAGCTCGACGTGGAAACGGACCACGAACTGGTCATGTTCGGCGTCAACCACGATGTCTTCAAATGACCCCTTGTGCGACATCCTCCTTCAACGTGCCCCCCCGCCCCTCATGAACCTCCGTCAGACCCGTCCCCTGGCCATCGGCATGGCGCTTGTCTTGCTCGCCCTGCCGATGGCCGCCACGCCCGTCCATGCCGCCACCGCGGTCCAGCTTACGGTGATGGCCTATGGGGTCGACGCGTTCGACGAAAAATACCAACGCACCGTCATCCGGCCTTTCGAAGCCGCCCATCCCAACGTCCAGGTGAACTACTACGCCGTACGAGATTCGCGCAATGCCCTGGCGGTGCTGCGCGCGCAACGCATGGCGCCGCGGATTGACGTGGTGATCATCGATCCGCCCAATGCGCGGCTGGCGCAGGACGAACACCTGCTCGCGCCGATGGACCCGAAGCTCGTCCCGAATGCCGCCGACCTGGGGCCGCTTGGCCGGGAAATGGGCTTCTGGGCCTTGCCCGCCATGTACGATTCCATGACGCTCGTTTATGCCAAATCGGCGTTCGCGCAGCCGCCCAAAAGCTGGCGCGAGATGTGGGACCCCAAATACCGCGGCAAGGTGGCCATGCCCTCCAGCAAGGAAGTGAACGGCAGCATGATCGCCATGACGATGCTGGCGAATCGGCTTGCCGGCGGGTCCGACGGCACCGACAACTTCGACGCCGCCATCGACTACCTGGAAAAACTCGCGCCCAATGTCATGACCTGGACACCCCGTCCCAGCCAATATTGGTTGGTGTCCCAGAAGCAGGCGTTGCTGGCCCAAGGCTGGAATTCGCGTAGCCAGAGCCAGATGGACATGCTGGGCGGCTACGGCACCACCGTGCCGCAGGAAGGCACCATCGCCATCCCCATCCTGATTGCCCGCGTTGCAGACCGGCCCCACGGCGACGTGGCGCAGGCCTTCATCAACCATGCGCTCAGCCCCCAGGCGCAACAGGCCTTTTCGGAAGCGATGTACTACGCGCCATCGAATCAGAAGACCAAGGTCAGCGAAGCCGCGCGAGCACGGATCCCGCTGCTGTCGCCGAACACCCGGCTGATCCCGGTGGAATGGGCCACCGTGACCATCAAGCATCTCGCCAAATTGCGCGCGGGCTGGTTGTCCCGGGTCATGAAGCCGGCCTCCTGAGCCGGGAAGGTCCCGGTCCCTGTTTTTGGGCGGCCGATTACCGGAATTGTCTGATGGTGCGCTGCCGTGCTGGATTGTTACCTTTGCTTCCGTGGTGAAAGCGCCTGGTTTGAACCCCGGGCGCGGCGCCACGAAACATCCGACACGCCCTCTCATTGGCTTTCAGACAACCATGAAACACCACACCAGCAAGCTTTTCGCCGCCCTCGTGGCCTGCGCCGCCAGCACGGGTGCCCTGGCCCAGACGGCCCCCGCCGCCGCCCCCAGCTTCAAGATCACCGTCACCGGCACCATCGCCCCGGGCAGCTGCACGCCGGCCTCCGGCGACCTGACGTTCGACATGAAGAGCATCAACCCGAAATCGTTGAACGCTGACAAGGTCACCATGCTCAGCGGCATCACCCAGAAGGTCAAGATCACCTGCACCGCCGACACCGCGATCGCACTGAACGTGACGGGTTCGACGAAGGCGTCGGGCAAGGCCTACGGCTCGAGCATGGAAAACCATCCGGCGGGCACGTCCACCGAAGAGAACTCGCTGCATGACCTGGTGAATCCCACGGACAGCAACAGCCGCGTCGGTGTGTATGCCATGCAGTTCCGCAACTTCACGTACACCGGTGGCGGCACGGGCTCCGTCCCCACCAAGGCAGCGGTCATCAAGAGCGACGACAAGGTCACGTGGGCCTACGCCGACAACCTGAATGGCTGGAACACCGCGCAACTGAAGCGGGACGGCAGCAACTATCTCTCGTTCGCCGACACGAAGGCCAACACCGTCCCTGTCCTGGCCAGCGTATTTGAAGGCGACCTGATGATTTCGCCGCTCATCCTGGCCAAGAAAGACCTGAAGCTGACCGGTGACCTCAAATTCGAAGGCGGCGCGACCATCACGCTGAACTACCTCTGATCCGCGTCTGCTCGCGCAGCGCAGGCTTCGATATTTCGAGAGCAATCATGAAACACCCACATTCCAGCAAGATCCTGTACGCGGCACTGGCTTGCGCCGCCGCAGCGGCGACTTCGACCGCCAACGCCCAGACAACCAGCGCGGCAACCCCGGCCGCGCTGCAAGTCAAGGTCGGCGGCGTCATCATGCCGGGCAGCTGCACGCCGGCCGCTGACGCGCTGGCCTTCGACATAAAGAAGGTCAACCCAGCGTCGCTGAAGGACAAGGCCGAGACCCCCCTCGCCCCCATCGTTCAGCGCTTGTCCATCAAGTGCCAGGGCGATGCCGCGGTGGCCCTGTCCGTGGCCGGGACCGCCAAGGCGGCCACCGCCTCGGAAGACGCGCTCGACCACAAGGCCACCGGCATCAGCGCCGAAGCGAAAAAGGGCTACATCTACGACCTGGTGGATGTGGCGACGTCGAATTCCCGTATCGGCCGCTATGTCTTCCAGTTTCGCAATTTCAGCTACACCACCGCGGCGGCGAACGGTACTGCCGCCAAGGCCGTGGTCGTGAGCAGCAGCGACAAGGCCGCGTGGACCACTGCCGCCGACACCGCAGCCAACGCGGCGCAGTTGAAATCGGACGGCACCACCTACGTGAGCTTCGCCGACCCGGCCACGCCCGCCGTACCGGTATCCGCATCGCTGTTCGATGGCGACATCATGATCGGCGCCGTCATCCAGCCGAAATCGGCGCTGACGCTCAATACCGACCTGTCGTTCCGCGGCGAAACCACCATCACCCTCAGCTATCTCTGATCGGCGCGCTCATCGGCGCATCGCCTGCGTCGATGAGCGACCAACGACCATGAAACTCAGAACTCTGCTTACCTGGACCTGCGCCATCGCCCCCATCGCAAGCCTGGCGCAAAACGCGCCGCTGAAGGTCGCGGTGCAAGGGGAAATCAAACCTGCGGCCTGCACGTTGCAAATCGCCCAGCAGGCCACGTTCGACTTCGGCAAGGTGAAAGTGCAGGACCTGAAGCTGGACACCTATACGCTGCTGCCGGCGATCGACCGTGAATTGCGCATCTCGTGCGAGGCGAAAACCACGGTGGCGCTGACCATCAGCGATGCCAATGCGGGCCTGGTGCCGTTCAAGGACGACATCGTCTTCTTTGGCGGGCATGGCAAGAGCTGGTCAGCCGCGCGGCAGTATGGCTTGCGCAACGACGCCGGGCGCGCCATCGGCTCCTGGGCGGTGCAGTTGGTGCCTGGCTTCACGGTGGATCAGAAGCCCACGGATTCGATCTACAGCGGCGACAACGGCAAGACGTGGCAGCCTTCGGTCGGCAACTTCTTCCACGATGATGGCAGCCTGGAAACCTGGAGCGATCCCGGTCGCAAGGAACCGGCGTTCGGCTACGAATTCGTGGGCACCCTGCGTGCACAGGCGGCGCTGGACAGAGCCAGCCGGCTCGGCGTGGCGGCTGATGTTCCCTTCATCGGCGGAGCCGTCCTGACACTCGTCTATCTCTAGCGGCCGACGCCGCCTTGTGCCGGGATGGCCGGCTGATCATGAAGCCTTACCTGAAATTCCTCATCGCCCTGGCGGGCGCAACGCTCGGCGCGCCGAGCCCGGCCGCGCCCTCCGCGCCTCAGGCACCCAGCTGCCGCATGCAGTTGAGCGGGGCCACCACGGTGGACTACGGCAAGATCAAGCGCAACCTGTTGCGCGCCGCTGACGCCGCCGCGCTGCCTGCCCAGCAACGCAGCGTGACGGTGACCTGTGACCAGCCGGCTGCGGTGGCGCTGCGGCAGTCCAGCGGTGATGGTTCTGCCAATCCCGCGGCCGGCAGCAAGCTCGGCCTGGCGCCGGAAACCAGCCACGGTATTGGCCTGGTATCCGGCAGGCCGCTGGGCGCCTTCGCACTGCGCTGGCGTCGCGACACGGCCACGCTGGACGGTGTGCCGGTACAACTGATCGTCTCGGCCGATGGCGGCGCGACGTGGCGACTGATGGACGCCGACACCGTGGTCGGCGCCACCGACCTGATCGCCTGGGCGCGCGGCGAGCAACGCCGCCCGGCCAGCGGCCGCACGCTGACGGTCGGCGTGCGGATCGAAACGGCCATCGCGCCGACCTCCACGCTGTACCTGGGCCGAGAGGCCCTGCTCGACGGCTCGATAAGCCTGTCCGCCATTTTCCAGTAGGCCGTCCTGCCGATGGCCAATTAACACAGGTCGGCACCGGCCGGCTTGAACACGTCTATTCCTGCTGATATGAAACCCCTGCTGACTTGCGTTTCCCTGGCCTGCACCCTGCTGGCCAACACGGCCGGCGCCGCCGGCGTCGTCCCTGAAACCTCGGTGCTCATCGTCGACGAAGCGACCGGCGAAGGCACCATGACCGTGCAGAACACCGACTCGGCGCCCGTGTTGCTGTACACCACCATCGAGAACATCGCCGAGGACCAGGAAGAACTGGTCGTCGCCACGCCGCCCATGGCACGGCTCGAAGCCGGCCAGTCGCAGTTGGTGCGGTTCATGTTGACCAAGAAGGGCCCGCTCGCCACGCAACGCCTCAAGCGCGTGGCGTTCGAGGGCATCCCCTTCGCCCGCGGCGCCGACAACCAGATCCAGACCACCTTCCGCCAGAACATCCCGATGATCATCCAGCCTCGCTCGCTGGAGAAGCTGAAGGATCCCTGGACGCGCCTGACCGCCACGGCAGACAACGGCAAGCTGCGGCTGTGCAATGACAGCGGCTACGTGGTGCGCATGGCGCAGCAAGTCCGCCTGGACAGCCGCAATGCCAACCTGCCCCTGCCCAAGACCTACCTGCTGCCGGGCGAACGCATTGAACTGGCGACCCGCGACCAGCCCGCGAACGGCAGCACGGTCACGATCTGGCCGGCCACGGTCTATGGCTACGCCGCGGGCAGCTACGCCATCCCCTTGACGAATGGCTGCAAGCCGACACCCGTGAAATGAACCTGCTCGCGATCCCGGCCGCGGGCCTGGCCGCACTTGTCTGCATGGCGGCCCCCGCAACCGCGTTCGCGCAACAATTCGATCCACAGACCTTGAAGCGCTTGGGCATCTCGCCCGAAGCCGCCGCCTACTTCAGCAAGACCTCGCGCTTTCTTCCCGGTGTCAGCCGGGTCCGCATGAAGGTCAACGGCGCCGACCTGGGCACGATGGACGTGCGCTTCAATGACGAAGGCACGCTGTGCTTCACGCCAGAGCTGCTGCAACGCGCCGGCCTGAAGGTGCCCGATGGCACCTCGGAGCAAGCCTGCCAGGACTACCGCAAGGCCTATCCGGAAACCGACATCACGCAGTTGCCGAATCAGTCGGAGGTGCACATCGTGACGCCGCTGGCGGCGCGCGCGCCCGTCGAAGAAGCCATCCAGGGTCAATACGCGTCAGGCGGCACCGCCGCCCTGGTCAACTACAACCTGAGCGGTGCGCGCAGCGGCAGTGGCGAATCAGGCTACCAATACCTGCGCGCCTACAGCGAAACCGGCCTGAACATCGCCGACTGGATCCTGCGCAGCCGCCAGGACTATTACTCGCAGGGCGGCATGTCGACCTTCACGCAAGGCGACACGTATGCGCAGCGCGCCGTGCCCAGCATGCGCGCCACGTTCCAGGCGGGTCAGATCTCGCCCGCCGGCTCCTTGTTCTCGGTCGGCACCCTGCGTGGCCTGCAACTGTTTCCCGAGTACGCGCTGCGGCAGACGCAGGCCTCGGGCGTCAACTTCAACGGCATCGCCAACGGCCAGAGTCGCATTGAAGTCCGGCAACTGGGCACGCTGATCCTGATGACGCAGGTGCCGGCGGGCGCCTACACCATCACCGACGTGCCTATCATCAGCGGCAATTCCGACCTGGACGTGCAGGTGATTTCCACCACTGGCGAACGGCAGCAGTTCACGGTCTCGGCCGCATCGTTCGGCGCCGTGCGCAACACCACGGCGCAAGGACTGTCCATTGCCGTGGGACGCTACCAGGCCAGCCGCGGCAGCGACAGCCAGACGCCGCTGGTGGCCACCGCCAGCAACGGCTGGAACCTGGGAAGCCGCAGCACCCTCAGTGCCGGCGCCTTGATTTCCGCGCCCTATCGCGCGCTGGCGTTCACCTTTGCGGCCTCGCCCAACGACGCCCTGAGCGGCTCCATCGGCCTGCGCGCCTCCAGCGCGGTCGCCAACGGCAGCAAGCTGCAAGGGCAGCAGGTCGCGGCCACCTTGTCCGTGTCTCCCCTGGAACGGCTATCCACCAATTTCTCGGCCACCTGGCAGACGGACGGCTATCGCGACATGGCGCAGGTGCTGCAACGCACCGACGACCCGCGCAGTGCCGGCCGGGCGAGCCAGACCTATACCGCTGGGGTGTCCTGGTTCCAGCCGACCCTGGGCGCCATTTCCGCCAGCTATAGCGCCAGCCGCCTGACCGGCCTGGACGCGACGCGCCAGCGCGCCACGCTGTCGTGGAGCCGCAGTTTCGGACGCACCTCGGTGACCCTGTCCGCGGCCAAGGACCTCAGCGCCGACACCCGCGCCCGATCAGACAACCAGTACTTCCTGACGCTCAGCTTTCCCCTGGGCAGCGCCAGCGCCGGTGTGTATGCCAGCAAGGCGGGCGACAGCAGCGCGATTGGTGCAAGCTATTCCGATACCGTCAATCCGCAGTTGAGCTACAGCCTGACATCCAGCGTGGCCAACCCGGGCAACGCCGTCAATTCGTCGGCCTCGATCGACGCGCTGCCGCGCTACACCCACGTCAACCTGTCGGCCAACCGTGATGCCCAGGGCAGCGTGTCGACGAACTGGGGCGTGCAAGGCTCGGTCGTGGCGGCCGGCGGCGCCGTGGCCTTCTCGCCCTATGAGGTGGGCGATACGTTCGGCATCGCCAAGGTCGGCGACCTGGGCGGGGTGCAGATCCAGACGCCGGCGGGCCCGGCCTGGACGGACGCGTGGGGCCATGCCGTCATTCCGGGCCTGACGGCCTACAGTGAAAGCTCGGTGGAAATCAACACCACCAGCCTGCCGCGCAATGCCAACCTGCCCAATGGGGTGCAGTCGGTCAAGCCCGCGCGCGGCTCGGTGCAGGTGGTGGACTTCAACCTGCGCCAGGTGCAGCGCTATCTGATGTCGGCCGTCTCCGCAGCCGACCAGCAACCGTTGGCGGAACGCCTGCCGGTGATGGACGCGCGCGGCAACCTGATCACCCTGGTGGGCAAAGGCGGCCAGATTTTCCTGGACGATGCCTACCCGATGCCCTTGCAGGTATCTCTGACCGACGGCGCGAAGTGCTTCCTGGACGTCCAGCCCATCGGCAAGCCCGATCCGGACCTGCCCTACCAGGAGGCGCAGGGCGTATGCCGCATGGGGCCGCAAGGGAAAACCGGCTGATCGCGATACGGATCTTCCGGTCCCAAGGCATGCGGCAACCCTATCGGCCGCTGCGCGGGGCCAAACGCTGAGGGTGGGGCGGGACAGGCACAGGCCCGCACCAGGCGGTAACATGATCGCCGCCATGCCCGCCCTCTTTCCATCCCCGCAAGCGCTGACCTCCTATTTCTGGAGCGGCGACGTCATCCGCAGCCGCAGCGTCAGCGCCCGCGTGGCCACGGCCACGCTGGACGTGCCCGAAGCCCCCGCCCGCCTGGCGGCCGACTGGGCCCGGGAAATCGAATCGCGGCTGGTGCTGGACCCCGGCGACGTGGAACAGATGCCGCTGGCGCGCACCATGACGCGCTGGCCCGATTACCACCAGTGCCTGCGGGCCATGCGCGACTGGACCGCCGCGCTGGGCCTGGGCGAGGTGCTGGCCTGCAGCGACATCGCGTTGATGGCCTGCCGCGGCGCGCGCTACCACCACGACGGCATGCAGTACGGCAGCGCGGCCTTCTGCAATCTGTTCATCAGCGAAGACAAGGGGCTGGATCTGATCTACCCCGGCACCGGCCAGCGTATTGCACTGCGGCGCGGCACCGCCCTGCTGTTCGACACCTGCCAGCCGCACGGCGTGGTGCCGCGCGGGGCCAGCCGCTTCGACGAGGCGGATTTTCCCGACGCGCGGGACCTGTCTCAGGTGTTCCTGACCTGGGAATTGCCGATCGAAGACGCCCGCGTGGCGGATGCGCTGGGCATCGCGTTCGACGTCGCCGCCGACGCTGCGCAGCAGGATGAAGAACAGGTGCGTGGCAATGGCGCCCGCCTGGGCGTCAGGCCGGATTGCGGCGCCTGGGAACCGCTGCCGTAACGACAGGCCCCGGTACCAGCGCCGACGCGGACTCTTGTATAGTGATCCGACCCCCAAACTCCTGGACGGCGATCCGATGTTCCGCTTTTCTACCCCGTTGCAAGCTTGCCTGCTTGGCGCACTGGCCTGCCTGGCCCTGGGCAACGCCCACGCCGCCCCGAAGATCGTCTATACCGGCACGTTGCAAGGCGCCGGCGAGGTCGTGATGGAACTGGACGCCCAGGCGGCCGCGGACGGCGCGCTGAACGGGCGCTACTTCTACCCGAAGGCGGGCGTCGACATTCCCCTGCACGGCACCGCCCAGGCGCTGGCGGAACCGCCGCCCTTCTGGAAGCGCGATCAACCGGGCCATTCGGCATCGGCCGACACGCCGCCCACCGCGGCCACCTGGCAGGGCGTGCGCGACGCGCAGGGGTACCGCGGCACCTGGACGGACGCGCGCAGCGGCAAGCAGCGCACGTTCGAACTGCGCCGCGTGGCCGAGTACGACCCCAAGACGCCGCCCGCCACCGAGGTGCACAACGGCATCGCCACCTTCCCCGAGATCAATGCCGCGCAAGCCCCGTACGACACGCTGAAACTGGCCGGCCATGCCGAACCCATGGGCGACGAAATCGGCCGCGGCGCGGTGGCTTACCGCATGTGGCGCGACCCGCGCACGCGGTTTCCGTATCCGCGCCTGACGCGCCACCCCGATGAACAGGTCCGCGCGCGGGTGAATCATCTGCTGGAACAGCGCCATTGGCGCAAGAGCCTGGGTGCGCTGCAATGCATGGGCGAGGCCTATACCCGCATGGGTGACTTCCCATCCGCGGGCACGCTGGGCAATTTCGATGACGAAGTCATTACCGTCACCTGGCTGTCGCAAGCGCTGATGACCGTGACGGAAAGCGGCAGCCTGGATTGCGGCGGCGCACACCCCGACAACCATTTCGAGCCCTACACCTACGACCTGCTGCGCGGCGAATACCTGGACTGGAACCGCGTCTTCGACGCCTACGCGCCCCGCGGCCGTGGGCGCCCCCAGGCCAGCCCGACCCTGGTCGACATCACGGCCACCGTGCAACGCACGCTGGCCGCTGCCGAAGCCGAAGGCACCACCAAGGACCCGTCCAAGGATGGCTGCGCCAGCCTGTGGCCCGACAACCTGGTGCTGGGCGCCCAGGCGCCCGGCGCGCTGAGCCTGTCGGTGTCCGGCGTGGGCCATGCGTCGGGCATCTGCCTGGGCACGCTGGCGCTGGTGCCGTTCAGCGATTTGACGCAGTATCTGAAGCCGGGCGGACAGGCGTACCTGGCGACCGACTGAGACGATCAGGTCGACAACAACGCGCCGTACAGCGCCTGCCCTGCCCGGATGAAGTCGACGATCTCTTTGATCGAATGCATGTCCAGCACGTTGGGATCCTCGAACAGCGCCGGACTCATGTCGTTCTGCAGCAGCAGCTTGTTGAGCGTCAGGAACGCGGCGGTGCGGATGTTGCCGTCCGCGAACAGGTGATGCTGGTCAAGATCCTGGCAACACTTGGCGATGCAGGCAAGCTTGCCTTCTTCATCCTGCGCCAGGGCAAGCTCATCGTGGTAGGTCTGGATGATGGCGGCCGCCTTGTCCCTGCATTGCTGCGCCGGCTTGGCCTGCGCCACCACGTAGTCCACCAGTTGCTCGGGATGCGGCATAATTTTCACCCAGGCGTGGTGATCGCTCGCCTTGGCCGACGCCTCGAATTCCAGCCTGCCTTCCACGGACCAGTTGCTCAGGCCCAAGCCGAACATGACCCCTTCGTTGTCCCGATACCCCTGCTGAAACAGGCTACCCGTTCCCATTTGGTCGCGCTTATGCACCCCCGCCACGGCGGTGTCATGCAAGGCCAGGTAGCTGTCCGCGGTCAGTGGCTGTGTCACTTCGTCCAGCATCAGGTTCAAGGCGCTCAACATACCCGCCATGTAGCCGCGCTCGTTCTCGAAGTAGGCCGCACCGTAAGCGTGGTGTTTTCCGTCCATGACCAGTTTGTAGGCATCGCTGGCGGCATCATCGAGCTTGCCCAATGCGGTGTGGGCCAGCTGTCCGGCACGCTCTCCGAAGCGAACCTGCTCCAACCGCATGCGCAGCACCGAATCGGTCTTTTCTCGAATTTCCGGGCCGATCCCCTGTGCATCGCGCAATTGGGAAATCATCTCTTCCAACCCTTGCCGCATCTGCCCGGGCTGGGCGTCGGCGCCGAACTGCGCAATCAACCGGTTCATCATGACGATATCGAGTTCATCGTGGAACGCATAGCCCAGGTCGGTACGCGGGGACAATACGTCTGTCTGACCGATGACATCCCACTTGCGGCATAGCGCCACGCAATCCGGCGGCGCGAAGTCATTGGCCACATGCAGCGCTTGATGCACCAATGCGCCCGTCAGCGGCAGGCCGCTATCCCGGGTACGCTCCAACAAGTCACGCAGCACTCCCATCGCCTGATCGGAATGTCCCGCCCCATGCAAAGCCGAGAACAGGTTGTCAAATGCCTGCTGGTTTTGAACTGCGTAGTCGGGCGCAGTCTGCGGCGCATCCTGGCCATGGACGCCGCCGCTGCCGTTCAGGACCACCCGCATCGTGTCGCCCGCGTGGGCGATCTGCCGCCATTGTTCCATGCCGACAGGATTCTGGATGTTGCTCTCGATACCCATGTCTTGCCCTCCTCAGGCCCGGTTGATCAATGCGCCCGGATCGCCGGCGCTTGCGGTAGCCACGCTCTCGTCAACTGCGCTTTGCCGCGCGGCGCGCTCGGCCAGCCGCGCAGTCCAATACGTCGCCATGCCGCTGAAGGACTCGAACACGGCGCCGAAGCGCTGCGCGTGCAGGACCTCGAGCGGTTCGTGATAGCAATAGGTAATGGCGTCGGTCAGCTCGCTTACGCCGAAATAGCCGCCGGCAGTCAGTGCCCTCTGCATGTTGCAGCGAAGCAGATGCCGCAACAGCGAGGCGTGGCCCGCGCCGACGACGCTGCCCACCAGCGCGGTCCAATGCACCCGGTCATGCTCTTCGTCGTAGCTGATATGCACCCAGCATGACTCGTTCACTTGAATCGAACAGACTTGCGCGTCGTTGACAGGCAAGTCGGGTTGACCGAGCAACTGGCCAAGCTCGGCAACCCGCAAGCGAAAGACTTCGGCAGGCATGGTCCTCTCCCCGGGGTGAGGTGCGCACGTCGGCGCACCGGAGCCTGCGCCCAGAGGGTTCAGGCGATCCAGGCATTAGTAACCGGCATGGCCGCGAGGTTCCATCGCAGGGCGCGCGTCGTGCCGGCCCTGGCGAGACGCTAAGGTCGAAGCGCATCCCGCTGCGCCTGCAAGGCCAGCCCGCCCTCTTCCTCGAACATCTCTTCAAACGATTGCGCGCATTGCGCCGCGGTCTCGGCAGCGCGGTCCAGCATGCGGGCTTCGTAACGCTGCTGCGCCGCCCGCCAGTCGTCGCCGCCGACCAGGGCTTCGGCCAGTTCCGCCGCATCCAGCATCGCCAGGTTCACGCCCACGCCCAGCGGCGGCATGACGTGGGCGGCATCGCCGACCAGGGTCAGGCCCGCGCGGTGGGGCCAGCGCGTGCCTGGCGGCAAGGCGACGATGGGCCGCAGCGCCGCGATCCGGTCCGCCTGGCGGATCATGGCCAATAGCGACGGCGCCCAGCCGGGAAAACGCGCCAACAGGTCTTCGCGCGTCATGCCGGCCAGCGCCAGATCGGGGCGGTCCGTTTCTTCGGGGCGTGTGCGGATCGCCGCATAGACGCGCAGGGTGGCGTTGCCGTTGCGCTGCGCAACGATGCCCGCGCCGCCATGCATCGAAAAATAGGTGCCGTGGCCCACGCGCCGGGCAATCTCGGGGTGGTGGCGGTCGACATCGGCCAGCCACAACTCCACGAAGGTGACGCCGGTGTAGACCGGCTGCACGGGCGTCAGCGCGGCGCGCACCTTGGACCAGGCGCCGTCCGCGCCCACCACCAGGTCGTAGGGGCCAGCCAGGCCGCCCTGGCATCGCAGGTCATAACGGCCGTCGGGGCGTGCCACCACCGCCTGCAGGCGTACGCCCCAGTGCACCGTATCGGGCGCCAAGCGTTGCAGCAACAGTTCGCGCAACACCACGCGGTCGATTTCCGGACGATCGCCGGCGCCAGGCTCGGGGATTTCCTCGCGAAGCAGCTCGCCCGTAGCATGGTCGGCCAGGCGCTGTTCCTGGTCTTCGTGCCGGGCAATCCCCATGAAGGCATCGAACAGGCCCGCCTTGTGCAGCGCCACTTGTCCTTCGCCGGGATGCAGGTCCAGCGATCCGCCCTGGTCGCGGGCACCCAGGGCGGCGTCGGCCTCGAAGATGTCGGCGCGCCAGCCGTGGCGTTGCAGCACGTTGGCGGCGGTCAGGCCGGCAGGGCCGGCGCCGATGATGGCGATGGCAAGGGGTTGCGGCATGGCGGCATTTCCTTTAACTTGATAGGCACCTATGCATATTACATAGGTGCCTATTAAAATAAAAGGACATCCATGCCTGGCCCCATCGATTGGCAACCCCGGCAAATGCCGACCCTGCTCATCAACCAGTACGCCCGCGTCATGGCCAAACAGGTCGACGAGCGGCTGCGGCCGCTGGGCGTAACGGCATCACAATTGCCGGTGCTGGTGGCATTGAAGGGTGGCGGCCAGCTGACGCAGAAGGAATTAGCCGAAACGGCAGGGGTCGAGCAACCCAGCATGGCGCAGTTGCTGGCGCGCATGGAACGCGACGGACTGGTGCGGCGCGAACCGTCACCGACTGACGGGCGCAGCAGCCTGGTGTCGCTGACGCCCGCGGCGATGCGCAAGCTGGAGCCAGGCCGCGCCGTCCTGAAACAGATGGACGACGAGGCCTGCGCAATCTTCGAGCCGGCGGAACGTGAACTGCTGGCCCGGCTGCTGCTGCGCCTGGTGGAAAGCGCCTACCAGTAGATATCCTGGTTGTAGTACTTGTGCAGGTCGCGGGCCCAGGTTTCATCGGCCATGCGGGGCCAATTGTCCTTGTCGAAACCCGGCGCGTTCTTCAGGGTTTCCTTGTCCACGTGCAGCACGAAGCATTTGCGGTCGGTATCCAGCTTCAGGGCCGCCCACGGAATGGCAAAGAGCTTTTCGCCCATGCCCAGGATGCCGCCGCGCGACAGTACCGCGTAGGCCACGCGCCCACGCGGCACGTCGATCATGATGGCCTTGATGTCACCGAGCGTTTCGCCTTCGGCGTTGTAGACATCATTGCCTTCCAGCGTGTTGGCCGCCATGACTTCCGGGCCGGGCCCCTGGGCCGAGGTCTTGGGGCCGCCAACGATATTCGTGGTTTGCTGTTGTTCCATCGCTACTCTCCTGTGCGGGGGATTCCCGCGCTGTACATCGTGAAATCGTGAAATGCCGAGGCGGCGCTAGCGGCGCCGGTACTCGGACATCAGGCACATCCCGGCCAGCGCACCGACCAGCGCCGCCCCGGCAATGCTCTTCCAGGCGTTTTCGTGCACGTAGCCGTCGGTGGCCTCGGACACATCCCTGGCGCGCCGCCACGCCCGCTTTTTCAAGCCCCGGGCCTCGGCCCGCGCGGTATCGAGCTGCTGTTTCAGGCGGTCGCGCGCCGCCTCGACCTCGGCGCCGCTGTAGCTGGCCGTGCTGCGCAGCAGGTTCTCGGTTCCGGATATCAGGTCGCGCAACGTCGTGCCGTCGCCGTTTCGTGTAGTCATGGCACCTCCTTGAAGAAATGACCGGTTCAATCAGGCCTGTCCCGGCCTGTGCCCCGGCGCAATGGCCGCCCCGGGGACCCCATACCGTCGCAAGCGGCGTGCCCGGGCTGCGACGCTGCGTTCAGCTCGCCCACCACTGCTTGATCGTCGCGCGCAAGGCCGCGGCGCCCACGCCGGGTTCTTCCTTGCGCAGCGCCGCCATGTAGGCGCCGAACTGCTTCATCGACACGTGCGGCGGCAACGGGGGCATTTCGGGGTCGGTCACGATTTCCAGCACCGCCGGGCGCCCCGCAGCCAGCGCGCGGTCCCAGGCGGGGCCGACATCGTCGGGCGACGTGACGCGGATACCCTCCAGTCCCAGCATGCGGCCATAGTCCGCATACGAAAACGAAGGCAATTCCTGCGACGCCACAAAGCGCGGGTCGCCGCCCATGACGCGCTGCTCCCAGGTCACCAGGTTCAGGTCACCGTTGTTCAGCACCATCACCACCAGGGTCGGGTCGCTCCAGTCCTTCCAGCGGTGCGCAATGGTGATGAGTTCGTTAATGCCCAGCATCTGCATCGCGCCATCGCCCACCAGCGCGATCACGGGCCGGCCCGGGTAGGCCAGCTTGGCCGCCACCGCATAAGGCACGCCGCAGCCCATGCTGGCCAGGCCGCCTGAGACCGACCCCATCATGCCTTCGCGCAGCTGCACGTCGCGGGCGTACCAATTGGCCGCGGAACCGGAATCGCAGGTGACGATGCTGTGCGGCGGCAAGCGGCTGGACAGCTCCAGGAACGGGCGCTGCGGATTCACGGGCCTGGCCTCGACCATCGCCCGGGCCTTGACCGTTTCCTGCCAGCGCTGCACCTGTTTCTCGATGCGCTCGCGCCAACGGCTGGAAGCCTTCGGTTCCAGCATCGGCAGCAGGGCCTCCAGCGTCAGGCGGGCGTCGCCCACCAGGCCGACCTCGACCGGATAGCGCAGGCTGAGCTGGCGGCCGTCCACGTCGATCTGCACCGCCCGCGCCTGGCCTTCGCGCGGCAGGAATTCGGCGTACGGAAAGGACGTACCGACCATCAGCAGCGTGTCGCATTCATTCATCATGTCCCAGCTGGGCTGGGTGCCCAGCAAGCCGATCGCGCCGGTGACGTAGGGCAGCGCATCGGGCAGCACGGCCTTGCCGAGCAGCGCCTTGGCCACGCCGGCGCCCAGGCATTCGGCCACCGCGCGCACTTCGTTGCCGGCCGCCAGCGCGCCGGCGCCCACCAGCATGGCCACGCGCTCGCCGCGGTTCAGGATGTCGGCGGCATTGGCCAGGGCGGCCGCCTGCGGTACCGCAGCATGCGAGGTGATGCCGATGCCGGTGTGCACGGTGCCGTGTTCGCGCGGCGGCGTCGGCACGGCCTCCAGGTCCTGCACGTCGTTCGGAAAGATCAGGCACACCACGCTGCGCCGTTCCATCGCAATGCGCATGGCGCGGTCCACCATGTGCCGCGCCTGCAGTGGCGAGGTGACCATGTGCACGAAATCGTGGGCCACGTCCTTGAACAGGCTGACCAGATCGACCTCTTGCTGATAGTCGCCGCCCAGCGCGCTGCGGGCCTGTTGGCCCACGATGGCCACCACGGGCTGGTGATCCAGCTTGGCGTCGTACAGGCCGTTCAACAGATGGATGGCCCCTGGGCCCGACGTCGCCAGGCAGACGCCCACCTGGCCCGTGAACTTGGCGTGGGCGCACGCCATGAAGGCGGCGCCCTCCTCGTGGCGGGCCTGCACGAATTCCAGTTTGTCATTGCGGCCGAAGGCGCCGATCAAGCCGTTGATGCCGTCCCCGGGATAGCCGTAGATGCGTTGCACGCCCCACTGGCCCAACCGGTCCAGCACGAAGTCGGATACGGTTTGCATGTCAGTTCTCCTTTGCGCTTGCCTGGGTCAATCCCATGGCTACGCAAATCCCGTTCCCGGCGGTGCCGGGCTGGCGTGGAGAACCGGGAGTGTGCCGACTACAAAAGCCGGCAACAACGGCGCAGGGCGACCTGCTGGTCGCGCGCGGGGTCGGGCTAGCGGCGGGCCATGGCCTCGGCCAGCGGCGCCATGGACGGCCCGATCAAGGCCAGCAGGCGCGCACGGCTGACGCCGTCGCGGGCCTGCACCGACAGGCCGTGCAGGACGGCGGCGTAGTAATCGCCCAGGGCTTGCACGTCGGTGCCGGGCTTGAGTTCGCCGCTGCGTTGCGCGGCCTCCAGGCGGTCGATGATGGACTGCGTGCGGGCCTTGCGGTGCGAGGTCAGCCAACGCATGACGGGTTCGTTGTCGGCTGCGTAGTTGGTGGCGGCGGTGACGACCATGCAGCCTTGTGGACGCCCCCGGCGCGTGTAGGTCGCGACGGCGTCCTGCAGCATTTTCTCGACCGCCTCGCGCACGTCGGCCGATTGCAGCGCGGCTTCGGCAAAACCGCCGTCGCCGGTTTCGTAGCGTTCGACGGCTTCGCGAAACAGGGCTTCCTTGGAGCCGAAGGCGGCGTACAGGCGCGCCGATGCCAGGCCCGTGGCGGCGACCAGGTCGGCCATCGAGGTGCCCTCGTAGCCATGCTGCCAGAAGGCCAGCATGGCCTGTTGCAACGCGGTGTCGCGGTCGAATTCCCGGGGTCTGCCTGCCATGTCGTGCCTGAAGAGTTGATGTTTTTCGTAGTGTACCGCCGCGCGTGGCGATAGCGCCGCGCACCACGGCGCTTGCGTGCGGTGCCACTTTCGGTCTATTCTTTGTCGGTCGACAAACAATTGCACCTGCCGATCCACGGCAACTCACTGACTGACATCATCATGCAAACGCACACCAAGCAAGCCCCCGCCCTGCAGACCCTCAAAGGCCCCAGCATCCACCTGGCGCAATTCAGCGACGCGGCCGCGCCGTTCAACAGCTTGCCCGCCGTCGCCGAATGGGCGGCCGGACTGGGCTTCAAGGCGCTGCAAGTGCCCGCCTGGGACCAGCGCTTTTTCAACGTGGAACTGGCCGCCACCAGCCAGGACTACTGCGACGAGATCACCGGCATGCTGGCCGGCCACGGCCTGGTGATCAGCGAACTGACGACGCACATCTTCGGCCAGTTGCTGGCGGTGCATCCGGCGTACGACGCCATGTTCGACACCTTTGCGCCGGTCCAGGTGCGCGGCAATGCGCAGGCGCGCACCGAATGGGCGCGCCGCAACCTGCTGCTGGCCGCCCAGGCCTCGCGCCGGCTGGGGTTGACCGAGATGGGCACGTTCTCGGGCTCGTTCGCCTGGCCCTACCTGTTTCCGTTTCCGCAGCGTCCCGAAGGGCTGATCGAAACCGCCTTCGACGAACTGGCGCGCCGCTGGCTGCCGGTGCTGGACGCCTGCGACGAGCAAGGCGTGAACCTGTGCTTCGAGATCCATCCCAGCGAAGACCTGCACGATGGCGTGACGTTCGAGATGTTCCACGAACGCGTCGGTGGCCACGCCCGCTGCGGCATTCTGTTCGACCCCAGCCATTTCGTGCTGCAACAGCTGAACTACCTGGATTACCTGGACATCTACAAGGACCACATCCGCATGTTCCATGTGAAGGACGCCGAGTTCAATCCGACCGGGCGCCAGGGCATCTACGGCGGCTATCAATCGTGGGTGAACCGCGCCGGGCGCTTTCGCTCGCTGGGCGACGGCCAGGTGGACTTCAAGGCGATCTTCTCCAAGCTGGCGCACCACGGCTACCAAGGCTGGGCCGCACTGGAATGGGAATGCTGCCTGAAGGACCAGCAGACCGGCGCACGCGAAGGCGCGGCCTTCATCAAGCAGCACATCATTCCGGTGACCGACAAGATCTTCGATGACTTCGCCGGCGCCGCGATCGACCAGCGCCAGATCAACACCCTGCTCGGCATTGCCTGAATCACACCCCAACCATAACGAATCTGGACACGCAGTCATGACCCATCCCCACGATGCCTACCTTCCCGCCGGCGCGCAGTTTTCGCATCGCTATCTCATCGTCAACGGCGCGCGCGTGCATTGCGCCATCGCTGGCAGCGGCACGCCGGTCCTGCTGATTCCCGGCTGGCCGCAAACCTGGCTGACCTGGCGCCACGTGATGCACGCGCTGGCCGGCCAGGGCTACATGGCCATTGCCGTCGACCCGCCCGGCACGGGCGATTCCGACCATCCCACCTGCGGCTACGACACCGGCGCCATCGCCGCCACGCTGCATCAATTGATGGCGCAACTGGGCCATGACCGCTACCAGGTGGTGGGCCACGACATCGGCATGTGGGTGGCCTACGCGCTGGCCAGCGATTTTCCGGGCGTCGTGTCTCGCCTGGCGCTGACCGAGGCCGTGATTCCCGGCCTGGCGCCCGAGCCGACGATCTTCGCTCCGCCCGCCGACAACGTGTTCCTGTGGCACTTCATGTTCAATCGCCTGCCCGACCTGCCCGAGGCGCTGATCGCCGGCCGTGAACAGGCCTACCTGACGTATATGTTCGACAAGTGGTCGCACCGCCGCGACCGCGTGGCGGCGCAGGCGTACATCGACGCGTATGCCGCGCCGGGCGGCCTGCGTGGCGGCTTCGCCTACTACCGCGCGATACCCGAGACGGTGCGCCAGAACACCGAGCGCGCCCGCACAACGCTGCCGATGCCGGTGCTGGCCATCGGCGCCGAGCATGCCACCCGCGATGCCCCGCTGGTGACCATGCAGCGCGCGGCCACGGACGTGCGCGGCGCCATCATCCCGGACTGCGGCCACTTCGTGACGGAAGAGTGCCCGGACGAATTCCTGGCGCACCTGCTGCCGTTCCTGTCGCGCGAGGGCTGAGCCATGCCGTTGGATCCCCGCATCAATACCTACCTGCGGCGCCTGTCGTCGGTGGCCGCGCCGCTGGACCTCGCAGCGCGCCGCGCCGCGGCCGAGGTCGGCCTGCGTGAACTGCACGGCCCGCTGGAAGACGTGGCGGCCATCGACACCTGGACGGTGCCCGGCCACGATGGCCATCCGATCCGCGTGCGCGCCTATACCCCTGACGGCGCGGCGCCCGATGCCGTGCTGCCGGCGTTGGTGTTCGCGCACGGCGGCGGCTGGTTCCAGTGTTCGCTGGAGCTTTACGACAACCCCTGCCGCGCGCTCGCCAACGCAACGCAATGCAAGGTGCTGTCGGTGGACTACCGGCTGGCGCCGGAAAGCAAGTTCCCGATTCCGCTTGAAGACTTCTACAGCGCGCTGGTCTGGGTGTCCGAGCACACGGACCGCCTGGGCATCGATCCCGCGCGCATCGCCGTGGGTGGCGACAGCGCAGGCGGCAACCTTGCCGCGGCCGCCGCGATCATGGCGCGCGACCGCAAGGGTCCGGCCATCGCCCACCAGCTGCTGTGCTATCCGGTGGTGGACCATGATTTCTCCACCGCGTCCTACCAGGCGTACGGCCAGAATTTCTTCCTGACGGAAGAAGTCATGCGCTATTGCTGGTTCACCTATCTGGTGAACGCGTCGGACGGTGCGTCGCCCTATGCATCGCCGCTGCGCGCCGACCTGGCCGGCCTGCCGCCCGCCACGCTGCTGATCTGCGAATTCGATCCGCTGCGCGATGAAGGGCAGGCCTACGCCAGGAAGCTGCGCGAGGCCGGCGTGGACGCGCGCGACCACCTGCTGCCAGGCATGGTGCACGCCTGCATCCATATGCTGGGGCTGACACCCGACGCACGCCGGCTGTTCGATCTGGCGGGCGAGGCGTTGGCCAGGCAAGCGTGGTGACCGTGGCAAGCGTGGCGCACGCGGCGCATCCGTGCCGCCGCGCATCGCCCGGTGAAAAGCCGGGTTCGTCGGGGCCCAGGCTTGCTCAGAACTGCCAGCGCACTTCGATGCGGCCGGTATGGTCGCGGTTGTCGCTGGCATACTGGCCCGCGTAGGCCAGGCCGATGGTCGCGCCGCGGCTGACGGCCAGGTCCGCGCCCAATTCCACCAAGGCGGCGTCGCGGCTGATCGGCGCACCGGTGACGGTGAAGGCCTGGCCCGCATCGAAGGCCAGGCGCGAAGTCGGCGTCAGGTCGCCAAACGCGTGACGCCAACCCAGGCCGGCCGAAATGGAACCGGCCAGCGTGCCCAACGTCACGGCCTGCTTGCCGCGCAGGCCGAGCGTGGTGGTGGTGGTGTCGTTCTTGCTCGATTCGCCGGACAGGGCCGCGCTGCCGCCGGATTCGCTGAAGCCGCGCACGCGCTGCCCCGCCCAGGCCACGCCGGCATACGGCTCCAGCGTCAGGCCGTCAGTGACGCCAAACGCGTAACCCAGTTCAGTGAACACCTGCGTCGTGTTGCCGCCGTAGTCTGCCGACAGCGTCTGGTCCAGTCCGCCCCCGCCGATCTGGCGGCGGGTCTGGATGTCGTGCCAGGAATACGCCGCGCCCGCCATCAGGTTGAGCTTGCCCGCGCCGACCGAGAAAGCCTTGCCGCCGTAGACGATGGCGCTGTAGCTGGAGACATCAGCGCGCGAAGCCAGATCATCGACCGTCAGCCGCGAGTCCGTGAACCCTACCGCGCCGCCCAGCCGCCACCCTCCCCCGACCGCGCCATCCCCCCCCGCGAACACGCCGCCCGTGTGCTGGCGCGCCGAGGCATTGCCGCCGCTGGCGCCGATGCTTTGCCAGTTACCGATCAATTGCGCCCAGGCCGGACGCGCTTGCGATGCCGGCAGGGTCGACGCCAACGGTGCCGCGTCGCTGACACCCGCGGCGGCGGTCGGCGCCCCCGACGTGCTGCCCGCGGCCAGGTTGCCACGCAGTTGATCCAGCGGCGTGTTGCGCACGGCGCTGGTCAGATTGTTCAGGCCCGAGGCCACGGTGGCATGCGCCTCGCCCGACAGGCCGGCGAAAAAGCCTTGCGGGGCGCCGACCGGCAGCCCGATGGCCGCGCCGTAGACGCTGTTCGACGCCGGCATCGATTCGACCGCATTGGCCGCGGCGCGGGCGTTGCGCCCGGACACCAGATCGGCAAAACGCAATGGCGTGCCACCGGTACCGGGATCGACCGGCGTGCCGGGATTGGCGGGTGCCCCCGGATTGACGGGATCAACGGGCGTGACCGGGTCCACCGGCGGCACCAGCGTGCGCGTCAGCGTCAGCGTCACCTGCTTGTCGTCGGCCGAATAAGACAGCGACGGCGTCAGGTAGGCCAGGTCGCTGGTCACCCCGGTGAAGCGCGATCCGGTAAAGGTGCCACCCGCGGTCAGGACGACCTGGCTGAAATGTTCGTTGTAGGTGCCGGGCTGCGCCGCCACCTCGACGGTGGCGCCCGACAGGGCCGCCTGGCCGCTGACGTTCAGCCGGTCCATGGCGGTCGGCGTGGCGCGCACGGTATAGATGCCGGTCGTCCCGAAAGTGAGATTGCCGCTGAGGGCCACCGTGGCCGTCGAGCCGCCCGAGAGCTGCAGGCGGTTACCACCCATTGTGCCGAATGCCACGTCGCCCAGGGTCGTGGAACCCTGCGCCAGCACCAGGGTACTGCCGGTGCCCGACAGCGAGATGGCAACGCCACGAGCGCCGGTCCCGTCCAGGCCCGCGATGATCGTGCCCTGTTGCGTGACCACCGTGTCATTGCCGGACGCCTGCACGCCAATGCCTCCCAGGCCAAAGAGCGTCGGATCGCCCGACCCGGCGTTGCCACCGCGGATTTCCCCCTGATTGAGCAGACGCTGGTTGTCGCTGGCCAGCACGACGCCCGTACCGCCGTCGCCGCCGCGGTTGAGCAGGCTGACCGACGCGTGATTGCTGTCCAGCGTGACTACCCGCCCACTGCCGCCCCCGCCGCCGCCCCAGATCTGCCCGCGATTGACCAGTTCTGCACCGGCCGCTCCCGCAACCACGCCAGCGCCGCCTTGTCCGCCCCGCGCGCTGGACAGGTCAGGAACGGGATTGGGCACGGCGCCCCAGTCGATGAGCCCACCGCCCCCGCCCCCACCGCCGAGGATAAGCCCCTGGTTGTCCAGTTGCTGCGCGCCGGCGCCCGATAGCTGCACCCCGACACCGCCGCCACCGCCCATGGAGGTGAGCCCGAGCATCGACTGGACGATGACCAGACCGGCGCCGCCACCGCCGCCGCCGACCCAGGACGAGGAAGCGTTCACGGTCACCACCGGCGCCTGACGGCCCGGTTGCCCTGCCCCCCCCGACCCGAACACGTCACCGCCGCTGTTGCCAATCGAGCCCCCGCTGACCCCGGTCCCGCCCTCTCCCGGCTGGCCGAACGCGGCGCCGCCATTGCCCACCAGGGACGGTCCGCCAAATGCGCTGCCGCCAAGCATCCCACCCGCGCCATTGCCCCCTGCGCCCGCGGCGAAAGCAGGCGCCGCACTGTACAGCGCGGCGGTAAGCGCCAGCACGAGCGGCAAGGGGCGGGAACAGAATGTGGTCATGGCGAAGGTCCAGTACATCAACGATTCCGATCAGTAACACCAGGGCCAAAAGAGTTCCAAGCCAACGCGCAGAAACCTGATTCGCGCCGTCCCAGGGTGGAAATCCTTCTGTACCTATAATCCCCACTGAACCACCGGCTCCTCCGACCGTTCAAATGGCCCTGACGCGGCGGTCTGGCAAGCGATAACGACACCTATCCGGAGACCCTGGCATGCCCCCTCTCTCTCCCGCCATCGAATGGGCCTGGCGACGCCATTGGACAATGGTGCGCTGCATGATGATCCTGCTGTGCAGCCTGCTCCTGGCACCCGCGGCCCAGGCCTTTGACCGCCAGGCAGAGACCCAGCGCTACCGCCAGTGGGTCAAGGACTTCGAACACGACCTGACCCAGCTGGCCGCGGTGCGCGACCCCAGCGATGCCGATATCGAACGCCTGTTCGCCAATACCGTCGTACCGTCGTCACGCGCCGTGGCCTTCGTGCGGCAACTGGCTGCGCAGCCGGGCGGCTCGGCGTCGGGCGGCATCGCCTTTCGCGGTGCCGCGCGCCTGACCATCGGCGTCTTGCGCCAGGCCGTGGTGGCCGGCGATGGCGGGCCCTACATCGATACGCCGCCGGGCAAGCCGCCCCTGACGCTGCGCGCCTGGTACCTGCACATCGACGGCGGCGGCAGGCTGGAACGGCTGTTCAACGACCCTGAACGTCTCAAGCCCTATCACCTGCCGCCGGACGGCACGCTGGAGCGCGATGCCTATCCGTTCCTGGTGTTCGACGACGGCCCGCGGTTGCGGCTGGGCGCCATCACCCGGGAATTCTGGGACGTGGTGCGCTTTATGGACAACGCGCAACATGGCTGATCCGATGCGTGACCTGACTTTCAGGCTGGCCCCGGCGCTGGCCGCCACGCTGCTCGCGCTTGTCCCGACGCCGAGCTGGGCCGCCTGCCCGCCGCTCACCACGCCGTTCAACACCGACCCTGCCGCCGAAGGCCTGCGCGCCCAGCCCCTGGCGTTGCTCCTGGACGGCGAAGGCATCCTGCTGGGCCTGCGCGGTGAACGCGTGCCGGCCCGCAGTGAATTGATCTCGGTCGCCAACGACGGCGACCCCACTCCGCGCTTCTGGACCGAAGACGTGGACTGGCGCGTCTACGCCAGCGCCGCCGGGCAGCCGGCCACAGCCGTGCTGCAACGCGACGCGGATGGCCGCCTGTGCCGCATCGACCGCAACGAGATCGTGCGCGGCCGTCTGCTGGATGCCGGCGGCTACCGGCTGGCCTATGACGCCCAGGGGCGCCTGTCCGCCTACGCCGAGTTTTCGCCCGGCCACCACCTGGTGCGCCAGGCCTGCGTGACCCGCGATGCGCACGGCGCCATCAACGCCGTGTACGCCGATCAGTGCGACGCCACGCCCACGCGCCCCGTCTATTTCGTGCGCGGCGACGACGGCCAGCTGCTGCGCACCATCGACCTGCGCGCCGGCACGGCCGGCGCGGTGGTGCGTGACTTGAATGCGGATGGCACGGTGCGCGCCCTGTACCGCTCGCGGCCCGATCCCGACCGGCCCGACGCGCTGCTTACCTACGCCGTGCCGCCTTCGAAGGCGGACCGCGTGCTGGCGGTGCCGGCCGGTGCCTCGCCCATCGTCACCACCGAGGTCCCCGACGAGCCTTGGCGCGTGGTGCGCGTGCCGGCCGACACGCTCGACGACGACGCCTTGCCCTCTTGGGACCCCGCCGTGCAGACCGTGCTGCTGCAAGGCCGCAGCAACGCGCAGGGCCAGGTCGTGCTGGCGCCTGAGCAGATCGCGCCGTTTCATCAGGCGCTGCGCGAAACACCCGGCCGGGTGTTCCTGTATGTGCATGACATGACCCGCTTCCTGCCGGTCACGGCGCTCGGTGACAAGACCTGGCAGGCCTGCATCGATCCGTCGCGGCGCGATGCGAAGGCCTGCGAGTAAGGCCGGGGTTCTCGGCGCTCAGAACCGGTAACGCACGTCCAGCATGCCCGAGTGCTGCTGGTTGCCTTCGCCAAACTGGCCGCCGTAGCTCACACCCACGGTGGTGCGCTTGCTGACCGCCATGTTCACGCCCAGCTCGACCAGCGCGGCATCGCGCGCGATCGGCACGCCGTTGGTGGTGAAGGACTGGCCGCCCTGCACGAACGACATCGTGCTGGCCGGATCGACGTCGCCGAAGGCATGGCGCCAGCCCAGCGTGCCGAACAGCTGGCCCTGCGCGCCGGCGCTGTCGAAGGCGCTGCGCGCGTGCAGGCCGAGCGTGGTGGTGGTGACGTTGTTGCGGCCGGCATCGCCGCGCAGTGCGGCGTCGCCGCCCGACTCGGTGAAGCCCTGCGTGCGCAGGCTGCTGAAGCCGGCGCCCACGAATGGTTCCAGCGTGACGCGGTCGGTCAGCGGCATGGCGTAGCCGAGCTCGCCGAACACCTGGCTGGTGTTGCCGTCGTAGTCGGCCTTCAGCGTCTGCGGCAGGCCGGCGGCGTTCGCGTAGCGCTGGGTCTTCATGTCGTGCCAGGTGTAGGACGCGCCCAGGCTCAGATTGAGCTTGGCGCTGCCGGCGTCGAACGCCTTGCCGCCATAGACGGTCACGCTGTAGCTGTCGGCCTGCGAGCTGGACGCGCGGTCGCCGGTGCGGCTGCGGCTGTTGGCAAAGCCCAAGGCCCCGCCCAGGCGCCAGCCGCCGCCGACGGCCACATCGCCGCCCACGGACACGCCGCTGTCGCTCTGCGTGGTGCGGGCCGCGTTGCCGTTGCCGCTCAGCGAGCTCCAGTTGCCAAAGACCTGCGCCCACAGCGGCTGCGCCGACGATTGCGGCAAGGCGGCCGCGTTGCCCAGGCCCAGTTGGGCAGTGGGCACGCCAGGCAGCATGCCTGCCGCCAGGTTGGCGCGCAGGCGGTTCATCGGCACCTGCACGAAGGTGTTGGCCACCCCCTGCACCACCGACACATTGGTCGCGTGGGCCTCGCCGGACAGGGCGTTGAAGACATCGAGCGGCTCACCGGTGGACAGGTTCAACACGCGAAGGCGCAATGGGCTATTGGCAGGCAGGCTTTGCAGCGCATCCGCCACCGAACGCTGGTTGCTGGTGACGGCAACGTCGGCGAACTGGATCGGACGCGTACCGCCGCCGCTCTCGCCATTGCCGCCATTGCCGTTTCCGTTGTTGCCGCCCGCGCCGCCGTTGCCGGTGTCCGGCACCTGTTTGAGCTGCATCGACAGGTCCACCTGGTTCGCGCCATAGGCCAGCGACGGCGTCAGGAAGGCCAGGTTGCTGGACACATCGCCAAAGCGGCCTTGCACGCCCGCGCCCGCGGTCAGGATCGTATAGGTCGTGGACGGCGCATAGGAGCCGTTCTGGCCCACGTGCAGCACCGAGCCGGCCAGGCTGGCGATGCCGCCGACATGAACGGCGCTGTGCTGGCCATCGGCCGTCGCGGCCACGCGCAGCGACGAGCCCGGCTGCATGCTCAGGTTGCCCTGTACGTTCAACGTGCCAAACGGCGTGGCGGCATTGCCCGGCGCCAAGGTGGCGCCCCCGCCCAGCATCAGATGGTTCAGCGTGCCGGTGCCCGACACCGTGTTGTCCTGCGCGGTCGTGATCACCGTGCCGCCGAGCTTGCCGTCGACCTGCAGCCCGCCCGTCGACATCAGCGTCGTGCCGGTGAACGCGCTGCTGTCGCCCGTCAGGGCCAGCGTGCCGGCGCCCACCTTGAAGACCGAACCCGTGCCGGCAAAGGCGCCCGCGAACGTCGAATCGGTCGCGCGGTTGAACGTCAGGCTGCCGTTGTTGATGACGGTGCCGCCCAGCGTGCCGCTGTTGGCGCCGTCGCCGACCTGCAGCGACCCCGAGGCGATGGTGGTGATGCCGGTGAACGTGCTGTTGCCCGTCAGCACCAGCGTGCCGGTGCCTTCCTGGCGCAGGTTGCCCGAGCCCGAAATGGCGCCGTCGTAGACCACGCGATCGCTGCGCTTGAAGGCCAGCGTGCCGCCGGCCTGGACGTCGGCGTTGCCGGCGATGCTGCCCGACGTGGCGCCATCGCCCACCTGCAGCTTGCCCGCGGCCACGGTGGTGGAGCCCAGGTAGGTGTTGGCGCCGGTCAGCACCAGCGTGCCCGCGCCCAGCTTGGTCAGGCCGCCGTTGCCCGACAGCGATTGCGACACCGTGAAGGTGTTGGCGACGTCGGCAATGTCCAGCCCGCCGCCCGCCGTGCCCAGCGAGATCGCGCGGGCCGTGTTCTGGAAGGCCGTGCCGGTGACGCGCAGCGTGCCGCCCTGGAAGTCCAGGCCGCCCAGGGCCGTGCCCAGGTTGGCATCGGACGACACCGACAGCGTGCCCGCGGACAAGCGCGTCTGGGCGTAAGTGTTGGCGCCGTTCAGCACCAGCGTGCCCGCGCCCGTCTTGTTCAGGCCATTGCCGGCGATGGTGTTGTCCAATGTCGTGGTCCAGCCCGCCGACGGCGCGCTGCCGTCGCCCACGCGCACCTCGCTCAATGCACCGGCAGACGGCGCCACCAGGTTGAGCGCGTCGCCGTTCAGGCGGTAGCCATCGGCGATGAACTGCGCACCGCTGGCGTCGACATCGCCCTGCGCCGCATCCACCGTGACCGTGCCCGGTGCGCCGCCGAAGATGGCAAAACCGTTCGAGGGCGAGAACGCCGAGGTCAAGGCGGCCGTGGCGTCCGTCCAGTTGGCGCTGGTGCGGGACCAGGTGCCGGACCCGCCACCGAACTGCGAGGGCGTGGCCTGCCTGTCGGCGTTCCAGATGTTGAGCATCAGGTTGCCTGAATTGATCAGGTTGACCTGCTTGGCGGAACCCAGGTACTGCACGGTCTGCCCGGCCGGCAAGCCGGTGATACCGTTGTTGGCTATTGTCAGCGCCCCGGCGTAGTCGAACAGGCGATACACCCCGACGCCGAAGCCGCCCGCGTCGTTGGCATTGAGCTGGGCGCCGTTCAGGGTCAGGTCACCATTGACCTGCACACTGTGGCCCGCGCCGGCCGCGCCGGAAGTGCCCGGCGCGCCGAAGGAATAATCCATCTGGCTGCCCGATGCCAGCGTCAGATTGCCATTGATGGTGAAGGTGCCGCCAGGCGCCCCCGGTGTCAGGCGGCCGCCGGACTGCACGGTGACGTTGCCGAGCACCTGGCCGAAGCCGCCGATCGACGCACCGCTGGCCACGGTGACCGCGCTTTGCAGGATGGCGCCGGCATTGGCAGATGCGCCCCCCACCCACAGGGTGCCGCCGTTCACCTGGGTCGGGCCGGAATAGATATTGACGCCGTTCAGGGTCAGGGCGGCGGCCGTATTCTTGGTCAAGCCGCCAATGCCGGTAATCATGCCGTCGTAGGCGCCGGCGCCAAGCGTCAGTGTGTCGGCCCCAAGGGTCACCACGCTGCCGACGGCGCCGTCCAGCTTGCCGAAACTGACATTCGAGGCCGCCGAAAGGTCGAGCAGGCCCTGGGCCCCCACCGTCACTGGGGACACGGCCGCCAGGCTGCCCATCCCGCTCAGCGCCAGTATGCCGGACTGGATCTCGACGCCGCCCGTGAAGGTATTGATGCCGGTGAGGGTCTGCTTCAGCAGTCCGGTCTTGATCAAGCCGCCCGTGCCGTCGATCATGCCGCCAAAGACCGCCGCGCTCGTGTTCTGCAGCGTCAACGTATTGGCGCCCAACGACACCACGCCTCCCGAGCCGGCCAGGCCGTTGACGGTCTGGCCGGAGCCGCTCGAGATATCCAGCACCGCCCCCGCGTTCAACGTCACGCGCGACGATCCGGCCAGCGAACCGCCCGGCGCGACCCGCAGGACGCCGGCCTCGATGGCGGTGTTGCCCTGGTGATTGAGCGTGGCGGCAATCGACAGCGTGCCGCTCCCTTGTTTGGACAGGTCGCCCGTGCCGGACATCAAGCCCGCATAGGTGCCATTGGCCGCGCTGGAAAAGACGACCGTGCCGTTATTGACGAACGAACCTCTCAGGCTGTTGGCATCCCCCTTCAGCGTGGCGCCCGACATGACCGTCGTCCCGCCAGCGTAGTCGTTCGAGCCGGTCAGCGTGACCACACCGGTGCTCGCCACCGCCAGGCGGCCGCTGCCGGTCAACAGGCCCGACAGCGTGAAGTCCTGGTTGCCGCCCGCCGTCAGCCCGCCAGCCCCGAGCACGAAGGTATTGCCCACCGACACGCCCGCGCTCGACGCGCCGACGCCCCCGCCGGCCGCCGAGATCTGGCCGGTGCCCAGGCCGCCGCTGTTGTCGACCAGCACCGTGCCGCCATTGAGCGCAATCGTGCTGCCCGCGGGCAGCAGCGCACCGCCCGACAGGCTCCACGTGCCGCCGGTCACGGTCAGGCTGTTGAAATTCACGTAGGTGCCGGCGGTGACAGAGGTCGTCAGGCCGCGGTTGGCGGTATCGGCGAACCTCAGCGAGTTGGAGCCGCCCGCGCCGCCATCCACGGTACCGGGCGCCGCGAACGTCAGCCCCGGCACCGCAGCGACCGTGATGGGAATCGTCGCGCCGCTCAGGCCAGGGGCACCGATCGACGAGCCGGACTCCGCCACAAAGAGGTTGTTGCTGTTCGCGCCCATCGACACGCTGCCGTTGACGATGCCGGCGTTGGTGAACCGATTGCTCGAGCCCGTGGCCGCTTCGAATGCAACGCGGCCGGTGACGGTCCCGGTGGCGCCGTTGGTGAAGTTGGCCACGCCGCCGCCGTAGATCGCCACGGCCGCGATATCCGCGCCGGCCCGGGTGCCGTTGGCCAGCACCTTGGCGGAGATGGTGCCGTTGTTGGTGACGATGGTCTGGCCGCCCTCGCCGTTGTGGACGGCCAGCGCCATGCCCGTCAGGTCGGCCATTTGCGCCGAGTAGCTGTCGGTGCCCGAACCCCGGATCAATCCGGAGGCTTCGTTGCGTACGTTATAGATGCTGAACCCGGGCGTCGACGCTTCGGGCAGGCCGAGCACCAGGCCCGACGACAGGGCGGACAGGCCGTCGCCCAACACGTGCGCGTCGATCTTGCCGAGGTTGGTCACGGACAGATTGCTGCCTTGCAATAGCATGGCCGTGCCGCCCGTGCCCAGCAGGACGCCTACCGAGCCGCTTTCGCTCAGTGACACGCTCAAGTTGTTGACCGCGTTGGAGTAATAAGGCATCAAGGGATTGGCCGACGTGGTGCACGTTACCGTCAGACCCGCCGTGGAGCACGCCGCCAGGGACGCAGGCCCCCAACCTGCCAGACCCAGGCCCAGGGCCGCGGCGACCGCGTGCAAGCGCCACCGCACCGGCGCGTACACCGCCGCTGGCGCCGCGCCCCCGCGCGGCTGGGCCGCCAGTTCCGAAACGGGCTGCCACATGCGCATAGCGCGGTTCCATACCAAGCGGTACACGTGATTCAAGGCCTGATCCTCCTGGGGTGCGGCAGTCGATGCTGGGGCGTTCGCGACGCGGAATGACAATGGGCGGCGACGGCGATAGCGCCATCGGCTTGCGCCAGGGGCGTGACTATAACGCCTTGCAATTATTTTTTACAATTTGGCTTGCAAACAGGGCTAACGACCCCCCCGGGCATGCCACTGCAGGCGGATGCCGGGGTGATCGCGTCACCAATCCTACCGGTGAGTAACATGCAAGCCGAATCGGTTCCCTGCCGCAAAAAGCCCTCGGCCGATGGCGCGCTGGCGCGCGGCATCGGCCGACATGGCTATCTCTGTATCGGCAGGGGTGTGCCCGCCACCCCGCCGGGGGGGTCAGGCGGCCTGCCGCGCCGCCGCCGCGTCCGGGTCCCAGCGGCGGCCCGGTACCGCGGCCAGCAGCGCGCGGGTGTAGGGATGCGCGGGGGCCGCGAAGACTTCCGCGCAGGGCCCTTGTTCGACCACCTGGCCATTCTTCATGACGGCGATGTGGTCGCAGACCTGCGCGGCCACGCGCAGGTCGTGGGTGATGAAGACGATGGACAGGCCCAGTTGTTCGCGCAGGCGGGCCAGCAGGGCCAGCACCTGGGCCTGCACCGACACATCCAGCGCCGATACCGGTTCGTCGGCGATCAGCACCCGCGGCCGCATCGCCAGCGCCCGGGCCAGCCCGACACGCTGGCGCTGGCCGCCGGAAAATTCATGCGGGTAGCGGCGCAGGGCGTCCGGCGACAGGCCCACCAGTTCGAACAATTCGCGCGCCTGGGCCCAGGCTTCGCGCCGCGGCATGCCATGCACGATGGGGCCGCGCGCCACGATCTCGCCCACGCGCTGACGCGGATTCAATGACCCATAGGGGTCCTGAAACACCATCTGCACGCGCCGCGCGTGCTCGCGCCGCGCGCGGCTGCCTTTGAACGTCACGGTGTCGCCGGCCAGCGTGATGGCGCCGGCATCGGGCGCCAGCAAGCCCAGCAGGGTGCGCGCCAGGGTCGACTTGCCCGAACCGCTTTCACCGACGATGCCCAGCGTGCTGCCTTCGCGCAGCGCCAGCGTCACGTCGTCCAGCGCATGCGTGACGCGGCCCGGCTGGCCGAACCAGCCGCGCTTGCGATAGGTCTTGGACAACGCCTGGGTGGTCAGGATGTTGGGTGCGTCCGGCGCCACCGCTTGTCGGCTGGCGACGGGCGCCAGCGGCGGCACGGCGGCAATCAGTGCGCGGGTGTAGGGATGGCGCGGGCGTTCGAGCACGTCGTCGGCCGAGCCGCTTTCCACCAGCACGCCGCGCTGCATGACGGCAACCCGGTCGGCGATTTCCGCCACCACGCCGAAGTCGTGCGTGATGAACAGCACCGCGGTGCCGCGACGCCGCTGCAAGTCGTGAATCAGGTGCAGGATCTGCGCCTGCGTGGTGACGTCCAGTGCGGTGGTCGGCTCATCGGCGATCAGCAGCGCGGGCTCCAGGGCCAGCGCCATGGCGATCATGGCGCGCTGGCGCTGGCCGCCCGATAACTCATGCGGGTAGGCGCCCAGCGCATGCGCCGGGTCCGGCAGACGCACGGATTCCAGCAGTTCCAGCGTGCGGCGGCGGATCTCGGCGCCGGCAAGGCGGGTATGCGTGCGGAACACTTCCGCAATCTGGTCGCCGATGGTGCGCAAGGGGTTCAGCGCCGTCATCGGTTCCTGGAAGATCATGCCGATGCGATGGCCGCGCAGGCGCCGCAGCGCGTCAGGAGGCAGGCGCAGCAGGTCCTGCCCTTGCCACAGCACCTGGCCGCCGCTGGCGCGCACGCCCTGCGGCAACAGGCCCAGGATGGCGCCCGCGGTCAGCGACTTGCCGGATCCGCTTTCGCCGACCACGCAGACGATTTCGCCGGCGTTCACCGACAGGGACAGGTCGTGCAGCGCGTGCGGGCGGTCGGCGCCCGCCGGCAGGTCGACGGTGAGGTTCTGGATGCGGAGCAATTCGGTCATGAGACCGCCGATGGTAAGACGCTGCGGGCGCACGCCTAACGACCGTTCGGCGATAAGCAAATCACCGCTCGGAATCCGCATATCGACATGCGGAAAACGTCCTTCTGGTCGCCGCCTCAACTGCTTAGGATCAGTGTTTTGCATACCCGGCGCCCCGGCGCCCCGCGTTTCCTCTTCGCATTCTCTCTTTCCGCCCCCATGTCCCTATCCCCTTCCGAGACCGCCTCGACGGCGCCGGTTCGCGTTGCCGTCGACGTCGGCGGCACATTTACCGACATCGTCCTTGAACAAGAACCCCGCCGCTGGTCCACCAAGCTGCTGACCACGCCCGACACGCCCGAAACCGCCGTGCTGCAAGGCATCGAAGCGCTGCTGGACCAGGCCGGGCTGGCCTGGCCGCAGGTCAGCCTGCTGATCCTGGGCACCACCCTGGCCACCAATGCGCTGATCGAACGCAAGGGCGCGCGCACCGCGCTGCTGACGACGGCCGGCTTTCGCGACCTGGTCGAAATCGGCCTGGAAGACCGCTTTGCGCAGTACGACATCTTCCTGGACAAGCCCGAACCGCTGGTGCCGCGCCCCTGGCGCCATGGCATCACCGAACGCGTCGACGCCCAGGGCCAGGTGCTGACGCCGCTGGACGAGGCCCAGGTGGTCGCGCTGGCCAGCGAGCTGACCCGAGCCGGCGTCGAAAGCGTGGCCGTCTGCCTGCTGCACAGCTACGCCTACCCCGACCACGAACGCCGCATCCGCGAGCTGCTGCGCGAACATGCTCCGCAGCTGTGGGTGTCGCTGTCGTCCGACGTGTGCGCCGAAATCCGCGAATACCCGCGCCTGTCCACCGTCAGCGCCAATGCCTATGTGCAGCCCCAGGTGTCCGGCTACCTGCGTCGCCTGAACGAGGCCGCGCGCCAACGCGGCCTGCGCGGCGAGCCGTTCCTGATGACGTCCGGCGGCTCGATCGCCACCTTGCAGACTGGCGTGGACGAACCCGTGCGCCTGGTGGAATCCGGCCCGGCCGGCGGCGCGATCCTGGCGCAGCACATCGCCGAGCAGACCGGCGCCGCCCGCGCGCTGTCGTTCGACATGGGCGGCACCACCGCCAAGATCTGCTACATCGACGACTTTGAACCGCAGGTGAGCCGCAGCTTCGAATTCGGCCGCGTGCACCGCCACCTGAAGGGCTCTGGCCTGCCTATCCGCATCCCGGTCATCGAGATGGTCGAGATCGGCGCAGGCGGCGGCTCGATCGCGCGCGTCAACCACCTGGGCGTGGTGCAGGTCGGCCCCGACAGCGCCGGCTCGTCGCCCGGCCCGGCCGCCTACGGCAACGGCGGCGAACTGCCGACGGTGACCGATGCGCACGCCTTGATCGGCACCGTCACCCCCGACCGCTTCGCCGTGGGCAAGGTCAGCCTGCAGCCCGAACGCGCACGCCACGCCATCGAGACCCACCTGGCCGCGGCCGCCGGCCTGGAGGGCCCGCAGGCCGCGCAGGCCATCATCGACGTGGTCACCGAGAACATGGCCAACGCCGCCCGCGTGCACGCATCGGAACTGGGCAAGGCCGCCGAGGAACACACGTTGATCGCCTTTGGCGGCGCGGCGCCCCTGCATGCCGCGCGGCTGGCGCGCAAGCTGGGCATCGGCCGCGTCATCATCCCGGAATCGGCCGGCGTGGGCTCGGCGGTGGGCTTCCTGTGGGCGCCCATTGCCTACCAGGCGGTGCGCAGCTTTCATCAACGCCTGGCCACGATCGACCACGCTGCCGTACAGCGCCTGCTGGACGAACTGACCGCGGGGGTGGACACCGTCGTGCGCCGCGCCGCGCCCGATGCGCCGCTCACCCACAAGCGCGTGGTGTTCATGCGCTACAGCGGCCAGGGCCACGAGATCCCCGTCGACCTGCCGGACGGTCCCTTCGATGCCGCCGCCAGCCGCCAGCTGGACGTCGCGTTCGCCGAACGCTATGCGCAGCTCTATGGCCGCAGCCTGCCGCACGTGGCGCCCGAAACCGTCAGCTGGTCGGTCGCCGCCCAGGCCGGCGCGCGCCGCGAGCGGCCGCGCGACCACATCGCCAGCGGCCCGGCCACCGCGGCGCGCTCGTCCGGCACGCGCGCGCTGTACGACTTCGAGCAGAACCGCTGGGCCGACGTGCCCACCTATGAGCGCCAGGCGCTGGACGCGCAGCAGAAGCTGAGCGGCCCCGCGCTGGTCGTCGAAGACGAGACCACCACCTTTGTGCCCGCGGGCTTCGAGGCACGGCGCAGCCGGCTCGGCTCGCTGGTGCTGGACGACATCCAGGCGGCCTCGGCGCCGCGCGCCGGAAAGGAACACGCAGCATGAGTACGCAACAACAAACGCCCCAGGAACGCATCCGCTTCCAGCTGGCCTGGAACCGCCTCTTGTCGGTGGTGGAAGAACAGGCCCAGGTCCTGATCCGCTCGGCCTTCGGCACCGCCACGCGCGAAGCGGGTGACCTGTCCGCCGGCGTCTTCCTGCCGGATGGGCGGATGATCGCCCAGGCCGTCACCGGCACGCCGGGCCACGTCAACGCCATGGCCGAGTCGGTCAAGCACTTCCTGAAAGTGTTCCCGCCCGACACGCTGAAAGACGGCGACGTGCTGCTGACCAACGACCCCTGGAAAGGCACCGGCCACCTGTTCGACATGACCATGGTGTCGCCGGTGTTCCACGACGGCGCGCTGGTGGCGCTGTTTGCCTCGACCCTGCACGTGATCGACATCGGCGGCATCGGCAGCAGCGCCGACGGGCTGGAGGTCTATCACGAAGGCCTGTTCCTGCCCATCCTGCGGTTCTTCCACCAGCACCAGGTCGACCCCGGCGTGCTGGCCATCATCCGCGCCAACGTGCGCGAACCCGAACAGGTCGAAGGCGACCTGTATGCGCTGGTGGCCTGCAACGATATCGGCGGACGACGCCTGAAGTCGCTGCTGACGGAATTCCGGCTGGCCGACCTGGACGCGCTGGGCGGCTACATCATCGAGCAATCGGCCAAGGCGATGCGCGAGGCGATCGCGCAATGGCCCCAGGGCACCTGGCACAACACGCTGGTGATCGACGGCTACGACGCGCCCATCACGCTGGAGGCCAGCGTCACCGTGCAGGCCGGCAAGATCCTGGTGGACTTCGACGGCACCTCGCCCAGCGTCACGCGCGGCATCAACGTGGTCAAGGCCTACACCGACGCCTACACCTCGTTCGGCATCCGCTGCCTGATCGGCGCCGACGTGCCCAACAACGCCGGCTCGCTGTCGCTGGTGGAGGTGTCCGCGCCCGAAGGCTCCATCCTGAACGCGCGCTTTCCCGCCGCGGTCACCGCCCGCCACATCATCGGGCAGATGCTGCCCGACGTGGTCTTCGGCGCCCTGCGCCAGGCCCGCGCCGACCAGGTGCCCGCCGAAGGCGCCTCGTCGCTGTGGAACCTGCACCTGGTGGGCGGCGAGCCGCTGGCCGGCGCCACGCAGGCAGAACAGCAAAGCCTCTTGGCCGGCCGGCGTTTCAATGCCACCAGCTTTTCCACCGGCGGCACCGGCGCGCGGCCCGGCAAGGATGGCCTGTCGGTCACCTCCTACCCCAGCGGCGTGCGCAACGTGTCGCTTGAAATCCTGGAAAGCGCCAACCCGCTGGTGTTCGAGCAAAAGGAATACCGCCAGGATTCCGGCGGCCCGGGCACGGTACGCGGCGGCCTGGGCCAGACTATCGTGGTGCGCCACGCCGATCCGCAGGCCGGCATGATCATCGCCGCCGCCTTTGACCGCGTGGTGCATCCGGCCCGCGGCGCGCTCGGCGGCCAGGCCGGCGCGGGCGGCAAGCTGGAGCTGTCGTCCGGCGCCGTGCTGCGCGCCAAGGGCCGCCAGCTGATTCCGGCTGGCGAACGCCTGGTGGTGCATACGCCTGGCGGCGGCGGCCTGGGTGATCCCGCCGAACGCCCCGACGAGCGCCTGGTACGCGATGTGCAGTACGGCCTGGTCAGCGCCGCGCAGGCCGAAGACGCCTATGGCCGACCCGTCGCCCCCACCTGATCCCTTGAACCCCGGCCCGTCGCGCCCGTGCGCCGGGCGCCCCTCCTCTTTCACGACGACCATGACACCGCAACGCCGTCCCTTCCTGAAACTGCTGCTCTCCGGCCTGCTGCTGGCCGCCGCGCCCTACGCCCACGCCGAGCCCACTCGCGGCGGCACGCTGACCCTGCTGCTGCCGTCCGAACCCACCGCGCTGGTCACCGTGGGCAACGTCGCCACGCCCATCCTCAGCGTCAGCGCCAAGGTCACCGAAGGCCTGCTGAAATACGACTACGACCTGAAACCCGAGCCGCAGCTGGCCACCGCCTGGACCATCAGCCCCGATGGCACGGTCTACACCTTCACGCTGCGCCAGGGCGTGAAATGGCATGACGGCAAGCCGTTCACGTCGGCCGACGTGGCCTTCTCGATCGACCTGCTCAAAAAAATCCACCCGCGCGGGCGTAATACCTTCGCCAACGTCACTGCCATCGAAACGCCCGACGACCACACCGTGGTGCTGCGCCTGTCCAAGCCCGCGCCCTACCTGATCCGCGCCTTCGTCGCCACCGAAACGCCGATCGTCCCCAAGCACATCTACCAAGGCACCGACCCGCTGACCAACCCGGCCACGTCGGCGCCGATCGGCACCGGCCCCTACAAGTTCAAGGAATGGGTGCGCGGCAGCCACATCGTGTATGAGCGCAACCCCGACTACTGGGACAAGCCCAAGCCCTACATCGACCGCCTGATCGTGCGCGTGGTGGCCGACCCCGCCGCCGCGGCCATCGCCTTCGAGACCGGCACGGCGGACCTGGGCTACCGCACGCCGGTGCCGCTGGCCGACCTGGCGCGCCTGAAGGCCGTGCCGACGCTGCGTTTCGAGACCAAGGGCAACAGCTATTCCTACAACGTCACGCGGCTGGAATTCAACCTGGACGACCCGTTCTTCAAGAACGAGAAAGTGCGCCAGGCCGTGGCCCACGCCGTCGACCGCAACGTCATCCTGAAGGTCGTGAACTATGGCGTCGGCCAGGTGGCGTACTCGCCCATCGCGCCCGGCCTGAAGGCGTACAACGACCCGGCCGTCACGCCCTACCCCTTCGACCTGAAGCGCGCCAACGCGCTGCTGGACGAAGCCGGCTACCCCAAGGGCGCCGACGGCGTGCGCTACCGCGTGACGCTGGACTACAACCCGATCGGCGCCGACGGCCCGCGCCTGGCCGACTACCTGCGCACCACGCTGGCGCGCGTCGGCATCGCCGTGACCGTCCGCGCGCAGGACGCGTCGGCCTTCATCAAGCGCGTCTACACCGACCGCGACTTCTCGTTCACCACCAACGGCGCCAGCAACCTGTTCGACCCCACCGTGGGCGTGCAGCGCCTGTACTGGTCAAAGAACTTCATCAAGGGGGTGCCCTTCTCCAACGGCACGCACTACAACAACCCCAAGGTGGACGAACTGCTGGAAGCGGCCGCCGTCGAAAACGACCCGACCCGCCGGGTGCAGCTGTTCAAGGAATTCCAGCAGATCGTGGCCCGCGAGGTGCCCGACCTGAACCTGTACCAGCCGGAATTCATCACCATCGCCAACCAGCGCGTGCACGACCACTCGCTGACGGCCGACGGCGTGGAATCCAACCTGGCCGACGTCTACCTGCAACCATGAGCGCACGCACCCTGCGCGTCCTGGGACGCTCGCTGCTGCAGGCCGTGCCCACGGTCATCGGCGTCGTCCTGCTCAGCTTCTTCCTGCTGCAGGCCGTGCCGGGCGATGCCGCCGACGTGATCGCGGCCGAGTCCGGCTCGGCCACCGAAGCCAGCATGGCGGCGCTGCGCACGCACTTCGGGCTGGACCAGCCCGTGCTGCAGCAGCTGGGCGACTACCTGCGCAACCTGGCCACGCTGAACCTGGGGGTGTCGCCGCGCTACAACCTGCCGGTGTCGGACCTGATCTTCAGCCGGCTGGGCAACACCGTGCTGCTGATGGGCAGCGCACTGGCCTGCGCCCTGGCCGCCGGCATCGCGCTGGGCGCGCTGATGGCCAGCGTTGCCGGCCGCTGGCTGGACCGGGCCTTGTCGCTGGCCGCGCTGCTGCTGTATTCCACGCCCGGCTTCTGGCTGGGCCTGATGGCCATCATCCTGCTGTCGGTCAAGCTGGGCTGGCTGCCACCGGGCGGCGTGTCCACCATCGGCTCGGGCGCCACGGGTCTTGCGCACGCGCTGGACGTGGCGCGCCACCTGGTGCTGCCGACGCTGGCGCTGGCCAGCTTCTATGTCGCCATCTTCGCGCGGCTCACTCGCGCCTCGATGCTGGAAGTCAACCGCCAGGACTTCGTGCGCACCGCCCACGCCAAGGGCCTGACGCCGCGCGCGGTGGCGCTGCGCCATGTGCTGCGCAACGCGCTCATTCCCGTCACCACCGTGGCGGGGTTGAACGTCGGCACGTTGCTGGGCGGCGCGGTGGTGGTCGAGACCGTGTTCAGCTGGCCCGGCCTGGGCCGCCTGGCCTATGACTCCGTCATGGGTCGCGACTACGTCGTGCTGCTGGGCATCCTGGTGCTGTCGTCGCTGCTGGTCATCGTGGCCAACATCCTGGTCGACCTGCTGCAGACCGTGCTGGACCCGCGCATCCGCGCGCGCTGAACAGCGCCTGCTGCTTGCCCTGGTCTCTTGTGTCCCGTCCTACGACGCCGCTTCTTTCCTGAGTTCCCTCATGTCCGCTTCTATCGAATCCGCGCCGGGCGCCCCGCCCGCCCGACTGCCCTGGCGCCGCCGCGGCGCCCTGGGCCGCCTGCTCGCCAACCCTGCCGCGGTTGCGGGCGGCGTGCTGCTGCTGTTGATCCTGCTGGCCGCGGTGACCGCCCCGTGGGTGTTTCCGAACGACCCGCTCGACATGGTCGGCCCCCCCATCCTGTGGCCCGGCCAGGACCCCGGCTTCTGGCTGGGCACAGACACCATGGGCCGCGACGTGGCCGCGGGCCTGGCGCACGGCGCGCGGGTCTCGCTGACGGTGGGCTTTACCGCAGCGCTGCTCAGCCTGGTCATCGGCATCGCGGTCGGCTCGGCTGCGGGCTATTTCGGCGGCTGGGTCGATGTGGCGCTGATGCGCGTCACCGAACTGCTGCAGACCATTCCGTCGTTCCTGCTCGTGGTGGTCATCGTCGCCATCGCCCGGCCGTCGGTGGCGGTGATCGCGCTGTCCATCGGCGTGGCGTCCTGGCCCGTCATCGCGCGGCTGGTGCGCGCCGAATTCCGCACCCTGCGCGAATCGGAATTCGTGCAGGCCGCGCGCAGCCTGGGCTACAGCCATGCGCGCATCGCCCTGCTCGAAATCCTGCCCAACGCCCTGCCGCCGGTGATCGTGACGACCTCGGTGCTGGTCGCCAATGCCATCCTGATGGAATCGGCCCTGTCGTTCATGAACATGGGCGACCCCAACGCGGTGTCGTGGGGCAGCATGATCGGCAGCGCCCGCGAAATGCTGCGCACCGCCTGGTACCTGACCGCGCTGCCGGGCGTGTCCATCATCCTGACCGTGCTGTCGCTGAACCTGCTGGGCGATGCGCTGAACGACGCCTTCAATCCCCGCCTGTCCAGGTAGGTGCGGAAACAAAGTAGACAAAACATTCTAGAAAATTTATTCTAGATATATTCCTTGTCTACGTCGTTGCCGATGCCACCCAACCCTTCCGCCGCCAAGCCCACCAGCGCCGAACTCGACGTGCTGCGCGCGCTATGGGAAACCGGCCCCGCCACCGTCAAGCAGGTCCACGCCGCCATGGCCGCCCAGCGCGACGACCTGACCTACGCCAACGTGCTGCGGCAGATGCAGCTCATGCACGGCAAGGGCCTGCTGACGCGTGACGAAAGCGAGCGTTCCCATGTCTATGCCGCGGCGCAGACCCAGGCGGCCACGCAGGGCGGCCTGGTCAAGGACCTGATCCGCCGCGCCTTCGCCGGCTCGGGCAAGGCGCTGGTGCTGGCGGCGCTGCGCGACGGCCACGTCAGCAAGAAAGACCGCGCCGAAATCGAAGCGCTGCTGCGTAAAGACAAGCCGTGAACGCGTTCCTGCTTGACACGGCCTGGGCCATCGGCGGCAGCCTGCCGGCCGTAGCCTGGAAGATCCTGTGCATCCATGCCGTCGCCGCGGGCCTGCTGGCGCTGGCCCGCCCCTGCGACAATCGGCTGCGCTACGCGCTGCTATGCGCCAGCCTGATCGCCTGCGTGGCGATGCTGGCCGTGGACGTGACGGCAGCCTGGCGCGCGCTGCCGGCCGCGGGCAATGGCACGCACGCACAGGCGTTCGCCGCGCCGGCGGCGGCCACATGGCCACTCTGGCTGGCGCTGGCCTGGCTGGTCGGCAGTCTCGTGGCGTCGCTGCGCGTATTGCTGGGCATCGGCTGGCTGCGCAGCCAATTGCGCCGCAGCCAGGTGTGGGCCGACCCCGCCTGGCAGGCCCGCGCCGCCGACCTGTCGCGCCGCCTGGGCCTGGCGCGCGGCGTCAGCCTGCGCGTGGCGCATCACCTGGCCACGCCCGTCACCGCCGGCTGGCTCAAGCCCGTGGTGCTGATGCCCGCCACGCTGGTGACCGGCATGCCGGCCGACCTGCTCGAAGCCCTGCTGGCGCATGAACTCGCTCACGTACGGCGCCACGATTACCTGGTGAACCTGCTGCAGCACGCCGCCGAGGCGCTGCTGTTCTTTCACCCCTCGGTATGGTGGCTGTCGCGTCGCCTGCGCATCGAACGCGAGCGCATTGCCGACGCCATGGCCGCCTCGGTGCTGCCCAGCCCCTTGACGCTGGCCCGCGCCTTGCATGGGTTGAGCGACGCCCCCCGCCCACCCGCGGCGGTCGCCCCCGGCGCGCGTGACGGCGATCTGCTGGACCGCATCCGCCGCCTGGCCGCGCCCGCCAGCGTGCCGGCGCGGCGCACGGCCGCCGGGCCCATCCTGGCGATGACACTGGCGCTGACGGGGTTCATTGCCTGGCCCGCACTGCAAGCGGCCCGGCCCGGACAAGCGCCCACGGCCACCGAGGCCCGCCACATCCTGGCCCAGCTACCCGGCGTCCAGGCCCTGATCGCCTCCAGCGGCGCCACGCACGTGCTGCTGCAGGACGACGCGTCCGGCGCCACCTTGCTCGGCCGTGCCGAGAACGACGCCGTGCCCATCGCGTCGCTGACCAAGCTGATGACCGCCATGGTCGTGCTGGACACCGCGCCCGACCTGGACCGCCGCATCGTGATCGACGAACAGGACGCGCAGGCTACCGCGGCATCCGCCTCGGCCCTGCCGGTGGGCACCGCCACCACGCTGGACACTCTGCTGAAACTGGCGCTGATGTCTTCCGACAACCGCGCCGCCCATGCGCTGGCGCGCAGCTACCCGGGCGGCGAAACCGCATTCAGAATCGCCTTGCAGCGCAAGACCGCCGCACTGCACCTGCAACACACGACGCTGGAAGAACCCACCGGCCTGTCGGGCGCCAACCGTGCCAGCGCCGTGGACATCGGCAAGATCATGGCCGCCGCGTCCGCCTATCCGCAGATTGCCCGCGACACCACCGCGCTGGCCGAGACCGTCGCCACGGCCGGCGCCTCGCTGCACTACCGCAATACCAATCCGCTGGTCGGCGCGCGGGGCTGGGACATCCGCCTGTCCAAGACAGGGGCCTCGACCGAGGCGGGCCGCTGCCTGGCCATGCGCCTGCATATCGACGACCGCGACCTGACGCTGGTCTTGCTCAATGGGCGCGCGCCTGCCGCCTGAGCGTTCGCTTTTTTCCCCTGATGACTGCATCGATCATGACCGTTCGACTCTCCCGCCGCGCCCTGGGCGTCGCCTTTTCCCTGACGGCTTTGGCCACCGCGCCAACCCAGGCACGTGAACTCTGCACCGTGGTGGCCGATGCTGCCACGGGCAAGATCGTGTTCCAGCAAGGCACGCCCGAGGCCTGCGGCGCGCGCTACACGCCCGCCTCGACCTTCAAGCTTGCCATCGCCCTGATGGGCGCGGACGCCGGCATCCTGCAAGGCCCGCACGCGCCCGTGCTGGACTACCAGCCTGACTACCCCGACTGGGGCGGCGACGCCTGGCGCCAGCCCACCGACCCGGCGCGCTGGATCACCTATTCCGTGGTCTGGTATTCGCAGCAGGTCGCCCAGCGCCTGGGAGCACAGCGCTTCCAGCAGTACACGTCCGCCTTCCACTACGGCAATGAAGACGTGTCGGGCGAACCCGGCAAGCACAACGGCCTGCAAGGCGCCTGGATCATCTCGTCGCTGCGCATCTCGCCGCTGGAGCAGTTGGGCTTTCTGCGCCAGGTCGTCAATCGGCAACTGCCCATCAAGCCCGCCGCCTACGAACTGGCCGACACCCTGTTCGAGGCCGGCAGCGCCGACGGCTGGCGCCTTTACGGCAAGACCGGCACCGGGTCGCCCGGCAACGCCGGCGTCTACACCCCCGCCAACGCCTACGGCTGGTTCGTCGGCTGGGCCCGCAAGGACGGCCGCCAGCTCGTGTTCGCCCGCCTGATCCAGGACGAGCAAGCCACGCGGCCCAACGCCGGCCTGCGGGCGCGCGACGAACTGATCCGCCAGTGGCCGGGGCTGAGCGCCCCGGCGGCGCAGAAGTAGGCCCCGCCCATGCTGACCGATGCGCGCGAGGGCGGCATCGACACGCTGCGCGGCGTGTCGATCCTGCTGGTGCTGCTGCACCACTTCAATATCGCCTATCCCCTGCAAGACACCCTGCTGGCCGGCCTGCTGGGCTGGCCGCTGCTGCACGCCATCGCACGCAACGGCAACTATGGGGTGACGATGTTCTTCGTCATTTCCGGTTTTCTGGTCACGCGCAACGCGCTGGACCGCTGGGGCAGCCTGGACGCCGTGCGGCTCGCGCCCTTCTACGGGCTGCGGCTGGCGCGCATCGTGCCGACGCTGCTGCTGACGTTGATCGTGGTGGACGCCCTGGCGCTGGCGGGCGTCGCGCTGTTTGACAACCGGCCGGCCGCCGCCGTGTCGCTGTGGACGACCAATCTCGCCGCGCTGACCGGCTGGATGAACGTGCTGGTGATCCGCGAGGGGTGGCTCAACTACGCCTTGGGCGTGATGTGGTCGCTGTCGGTGGAACTGGCCTTCTATCTGCTCTTCCCTCTGGCGTGCCTGCTGCTGCGCCGCGCGTGGATGCGCGGCACGCTCGTGGCGGCGCTCATCATCGCCGGCCCGCTCTATCGCCTGGCGCACCAGGACGGCAGCGAGGCCTATCTGTATGGCTACCTGGCCTGCTTCGACGCCATCGCCATTGGTGGCGTCGCCGCCGTCCTGGCCCGTCGGCATCCGCCCGCCTTCCTGCAACGAGGGCTTGTGCGCGCAGCGGTCGGCATCGCCATGCTGCTGCTCTACCTGGCCTGGCCGATCAGCGCCAGCAACGTGTTGGGCGCCAGCGCGATGGCGCTGGGCACGGCCGTGCTGCTGCGGCGGCCGGCGACCGACCGGCCGCGCCCCGCGTTTGCGCTGCGCCTGCTTGGGCGCTGCGGCCGCGATTGCTACGAGATCTACCTGTTGCATCTGGTCGTGCTGGGCCTGCTGCGCACGGCGTGGCCGCCCGCCCTGATGCACGGCGATGCCAGACTAGCCTTGCTGTGCGCCTACCTGCTGGGGTCCTGCGTGATCGGCGCCCTTGTCGCGCATTGCTATTCGACCCCGGCGAACCGGGCTTTGCGGCGGGTTTTCGGTGTGGCGCGCGCACCGGCCGTTACCTCAGGCACAAAAACGTAACGGCCATGACGAACGCCAAGGCGTCATATCCGCTATAAATAAGGGTCAAAAAATAACGGTGCCAGGCTTCGCCCCTCGCGATCCGACACCGTTATTTCCCTTCTTTTCCAGAATTGCCCCTTGCCATGCCCCGACTGCCGGACCTGTTGCGCCCCCTTGGCCGGATACTGCTTTTCACGCTGGCCGCCCTGATCAGCCCCCACGCGCTTGCTGCGCCGCCCACGCTGGCGCAATGCCACGGCATCAAGGACCTGGCCTTCGTCGCCCACCTGGACGACGACCTGCTGTTCATGAACCCCGACATCGCCTCGAACGTGGCGGCGGGCGGCTGCGTGCGGGTGGTCTACCTGACCGCCAGTGACGCGGGCGAAGGCGACACCTACATGCTGGGGCGCGAACGCGGCGTGCGCGCCGCCTACGCCTACATGGCCGGCAAGCCCGATCAATGGAAGGAAGACACCGGCATCGTCGCCGGCCGCCGCATCGCCCGCTTCACCCTGGAAGGCGACCCGCGCGTGCAGCTCTGGCACATGCGCTTGAAGGACCCCTGGCTCGGCAAGGGCTGGGGCAGCCTCACGCCGCTCAGCCGCACCGAATCCGAGCCCGGCCAAAGCGTCGACACCCTCGGCCCCTACCCGGAAACCTACACCCGCGAACAACTGGTCGACACGCTTGCCGAACTGATCCGCCAGTACGCGCCCACCACCGTGCGCCACCTGGACGACACCATCGCCGTCCCCTACACCCAGCTGTGCTGGCGCTGCGCCGGCCACGGCCACCCCGACCACATCGCCAGCGCGCGGCTGGTGCGCGCGGCCATGCTGCGCGTGCCCGGCAACTACGCCGAAACCGGCTACATCGACTACCCCAGCCAGGAACGCGCCACCAACCTGGCCGACGCCGAGATCGCCAGCAAGTCGGTGATCTTCCAGCACTACGCCTGGAACGACTATCACTATTGCGCCGGCCCCACCGGCTGCAAGGAACCCGCCGGCCCCGCGGCCGCCTGGGTCCAGCGCGCCTACTACGTGTCGCGCCAGGACATGCCGCCGCAGATCTATCCGGACGGGCGCGGCGGCCTGGTCGTGTTTGCGGCGGGCGAGACCAATGCCGCCGTCAACCGCTGGGACGCCGGCCAACACCGCTGGCAAAGCCTGGGCGGGCGCACCAGCGGGCCGCTGGTGTCATTCACCCACGCCGACGGCACCGCCGGCCTGATGGCGCGCGACCCGCTGGGCGGCGTGTGGGCCAACAAGCAGCGCCATGACGGCACCTGGCAGGGCTGGCAGGCGCTGGCCGGCATCCGCGTCACGCAGATTCCGGCCGTGGCGCCGCGCGGCGAAGCCGCCGCCGTGGCGTTGGGTTACGACGGCCGGCTGCACTGGATCGCGCCCACCGGCATCGACGGCAGCTGGAGCCCCTGGCAGGAACTGCCGCCGCTGGATGGCGCCACCGGCGCCCCCGCGGTCGTGCGCGGCGACGACGGCCGCTACATCGTCTTTGCGTCGGCCGGAGCCGGCCAACTGTTCTACACGCGCCAACTGCCCGCCGCCAAAGGCCAGCGCCCCGACTGGCAACACTGGCGCCGCGTGCCGGCCCCCGAAGCGGCCGGCGGCCTGGCCGCGATCCGCAACCACGAACATCGCGTCGAACTCTACTTCCGCCAGCGCGCCGGCAACCACCTGACGCGCCTGGAAGAAACCGGCGACACCACCGACCTCACCATGGACTGGAGCGCGCCCACCGACCTGGGCGTGCCCTACATCGGCCGCCCCGCCATCGATGCCGACGCGCAGGGCAATGTGGTGCTGGCCATCCTGGAACGCGCCAACGGCCCGCTCTGGCTGGTCGAACACGGCAAGCCCGCCAAACTGGACGCCGAAGCCGCCTCGCCGCCCGCGATGCACCTGATCGACGGCACGGTCTACATCGTCGCCCGCAGCACCGGCGGCCCGCAGCGCTACCAGGTGCTGTCACGGCGCGACGGCCAGTGGGCCACCGCCCTGACGCTGGACGGCGTGCCCGCCACCGGCGGCGGCCCCTTCGCCGCGGTCGCCGCGCGCCCGGCCGACCTGCCCAACCTGGGCGCCAACCCGCCCGGCAACACCGTGGTGGTGCGCCCGTCTCCCCACGAGCCGGGCACGCTGACGCAGGAACGCATGCCGACGCAGACCTCGCGCACGGTGACGCCGACCCGGGTGCAGTGACGCAAGGGGCGCATCGACATGGCGCCCCGCTTTCGAATCAGGGTGCGTTGCCTGCCAGCGGATTCGGCAGCTGGTATATCCGGCCCGACGCCCCCGACAGCGCCGTCGCGTACACCGTCTTCTGGTCGCGCGACAGCGCCAGGTTGGAATGGTGTTCGCCCGGCAGCGCCACACTGGCCATCAATCCACCCTGGTCGTCCAGCACCCACATGCCGCCGCCGTTATACAGCGCCACGAACAGGTGGCCGCCGGCGTCGCTGCGGATGCCGTCCGGCGTGTGGCGATAGGCCTGCCCGCCAGGCGCCAGCGCGTCCAGGTCCGCGAACCGCGCGCGCCCTTCCAGCGTGCCGTCCCGATGCACGTCAAAGCGCAGGATGCCGTCGGTGGTGCTTTCGCCCACGTACAGGATGCTGCCGTCGGGCGACAGGGCGATGCCGTTGGCGTTGCGGATGTTGTCGGCCACGGCCACCGGTGCGCCGCCCTGCGGCGCCAGGTAGAACACCTTGCCCAGCCACGAATCGTCGCCCGACGCGGTGAAGTACACGCCGCCGCGGGCGTCGGCGACCAGGTCGTTGGGCCGGTAGAAGGGTTCGCCTTTCGAGCCACGCTCGAACGTCCGCTGCTTCACGCCTTCCCGTGATACCTGCTGCACCGTGCCGCTGTCGTAGCAGGCGACCAGCAGCGCGTCAGGCGTGGCCACCAGGCCGTTGGCGCCGCAGCCCGGCAAGCGGGCCACGACGGCCTGACCAGAAGGCGTCAACCGGTTGACGGTCGAGGCCTGGTAATCGACGAAGTACAGCGTGTCCTGCACCAGCACGGTGCCTTCCGGAAAGCCGATGCCGTCCGCCACCGGCGTCGCGCTGGCCGCGGCATCGACGTCCAGCGGCGTCTTGTTGGCCGAGGCGTCGCTCGTCACGAGCGCCGAGTTGGCGGGCGCCTCGTCCGCCCACGCGGAAACAGGCGATGCCAGGAAAAATGCGATGACTGCCGCGGATAGCCGCATATTCAGGTCCTTTACAGGCGATCGACCCTGGCCGCACGCACCGCGATGCGACGCATCGCTTTCCCTTTGCCGCAAGCCACCTGATCGCCTGGCATCCGACCGCCAGGCCATCCATGAAGTTCCGTCTTCGCAGCGGTTGCCGCGCGGCGCCGGCCCCGTACAAACCCGACGGTTGCCCGGGCCAGCGGGCCCGCCAAGTGCCTGTATTATTGGGGGCCACTTTATTTGGGGGCCACTGGCTACCCCGTCACGTGGCACCCGCCCCTACCCGTCGCCTCATGCGGCTGCACCTATCTGACCCCGGATATCCGCCATGGCTGATCCGCTTCGTCTGCAGGCTTTGATACAGGATTGCGCGCGCGGCCAGGAATCCGCGCTGGCCGAACTCTATCGCCAAACGTCCCCGCATCTGTTTGCGCTTGCCGTACGTATATTGCGACGAAGCGACTGGGCGGAGGAAGTCCTCCAGGACAGCTTCATCAATATCTGGCGCAATGCCTCCCGCTATGCTTCGGAACAGAGCCAAGTCATGACCTGGATGACCCGCATCGTGCGCAACCGCTGTATCGACCTGCTGCGCAGGCCGGACCTGGAGCGCCCGGACGCCGACGGCGAACTGACGCTGGCGTGGGCGGACGACGCCCCCGGCCCGTTCGAACGGCTGCAAACCGACCAGGACGCCCGCCGGCTGGCCGACTGCCTGAAGCAACTCGAAGGGCAGCAACGCGCCGCCATCGCGCTGTCCTTCTTCGATGACCTGAGCCACAGCGAGATCGCCCAGCGCATGCAGACGCCGCTGGGCACGATCAAGAGCTGGGTGCGCCGCGGCATGGAACGGCTCAAGAGGTGCCTGTCATGAACTACCGCGATCCGCAATTGCGCGCCCGCCTGGCGGCCGACTATGTGGCCGGCGCCATGCGTGGCGGCGCCCGCCGCCGTTTCGAAGGGTTGATGGCCGCCGATGCCAACCTGCGCCGCCAGGTGCGCGAGTGGGAAAACGACATCTATCCCCTGCTCTGGTCGCTGCCGGCCAGGACGCCGCCCGCCCGCGTCTGGCGCGCCATCCAGTCCCGCCTGCGCCCGGGTGCAGGTCCGTGGTGGCAAGGCCTGGCATTCTGGCGCGTGGCCAGCGGCGCACTGGCCGCCCTGCTGGTGGCCGGCGTGCTCTTCTACCCCATGCAGGTCGACCGCGCCGCGCGGGCGCAGCTCATGGCCGTACTGCAAAGCCCCGAAGCGCAAGCCATGCTGGTGGTGCGCGCCGACGAAGCCGGCGGCCTGCACATCCATGCGTTGCAGAACCTGGCCACCCGCGCGGGCGGCAAGGCCCTGGAACTCTGGGCCATTCCGCCCGGCCAGGCGCCACAGTCGGTCGGCCTGGTGTCGCCCGAAGGCCTGACCGCGCTGCGACGCGCGCAGGGCCTGGCGGGCGTGCAGCAACTGGCCATCACGCTGGAACCGCCCGGCGGCTCGCCCAGTGGCAAACCCACCGGCCCCGTCATCATGAGCGGCGACGTGCTGAAGATCTGAGCTGCATCCAGTGCGGGCTTCGGCCCGTATAGAGGGGTGTCCCCATTGCGGAGCACCCCATGTCTTCCTGGATCGGTCCCGGCCCGCGTGGCCTCTTTGACATCCTGCTGGTCGCCGGCCTGGCGCTGGCCTTGCTGGCCGCCTGCTCGCCCCTGACTCTGCTGAACGGCGCGGTGCCGGACGACGCCAGCCAGGCCACCCGCGGGCTGGCCTACGGCGCGCTGCCGCGCCAGCGCCTGGATATCTACGCGCCCCCGGACGCCGCCCGCGCGCCGGTGGTGGTGTTCTTCTACGGCGGCAGCTGGCGCAGCGGCGAGCGGGCCGACTACCGCTTTGCGGGCGACGCGCTGGCTTCCCGCGGCATCGTCGCCGTGATCGCCGACTACCGCCTGTACCCCGAAGCCCGCTACCCCGCGTTTCTGCAGGACGCCGCGCAAGTGGTGGCCTGGACGCAGCAGCACATCGGCGCCTATGGCGGCGACCCCGGGCGGGTCTTCGTAGCCGGCCACAGCGCAGGCGGCTACATCGCCGCCATGCTGGCGCTGGATGCACGCTGGCTGCGCGGGGCCGGCACGGCGCCCGCCACCCTGGCGGGCTGGATCGGACTGGCCGGCCCGTATGATTTCCTGCCCATCGTCGCGCGCGACGTGCGGCCGGTGTTCCTGTTTCCCGATACGCCGACCGACTCGCAACCGATCCATCACGTCAGCGCGGACGCGCCGCCGGGCCTGCTGCTGGCCGGGGCCGCCGACAGCACGGTCGACCCGCAGCGCAACAGCGCCAACCTGGCGCTCGCCCTGCGCGCGGCCGGCGCCTGCGCCCATCTCATCGAATACCCCGACCTGGGCCACAAGCTGCTGGTCGGCGCCTTGTCGCGCCCGCTGCGCTGGCGCGCACCGGTGCTGGATGACGTCAGCGCGTTCGTCGCCTCGCCCTGCACCGCCCAAGGAGAATGACGATGCGTCCCTGGCTGCTACTGCTGCTGATCGGGGCGCCCATCGCCGCCCCGGCCCAGAACGAACACTACGTGGGCATCGCCTACGCTCCGCATGGCGGCGCCGAACGCTATCGCGAAGAACACTGGGTGGTGCGCGACGACACGCAACAAGAGCGGCTGGTGCTGTACCGCTGCCCGGACGGCGCCGCCTTTGCGCGCAAATGGGTGCGTGGCGCCCGCGATGACCCCGCACCGGATTTTGCGCTGTTCGACCAGCGCGACGGCTATCGCGAAGGCGCCAGCCTGCGCAACGGCGAACGCTACGTCTACGTGCAAGCCCGCGCCGGGGCGACCATGCAGAGCCAGAAGCTGCCGGCCACGGCGAACCCGGTGATCGACGCCGGCTTTGACGCCTGGCTGCGCGCGCATTGGGACGCCCCCGCCGTGCCCTTGCAGTTCCTGCTGCCCAGCCGGCTGGCCTGGGTGCCGTTGGACGTGCAGGCGCGGGACCTGCCCGACACCCGCGAACGCACCTTCCGCCTGCGGCTGGACGCCTGGTACGGCTTTGCCGCGCCGCCGCTGCGCGTCACCTATGACCGCGACAGCCGCCGGCTGCGCCGCTTCGAAGGCGTGAGCAACCTGCGCGACGGCAACGGCGGCACGCAGACCGTGCGCATCGAATTCCCGCCCGATGCCATCCAGCCTGCGCCCACCCGGCAGGATCTGGACGCCGCGTCGGCCACCCCGCTGACCGGCCGATGCGACCCGGTCGGACCGACCTAGGGTTTGCACCAATGCATCTGGTTGCACGCCCCGCCCGTATATCCCGGCAAGGCTTGAACAGGACACGATGATGCGCCCCGAATTCACTGGCTGGACCGCCTCGATACGCCGCTGGGTAGACACCCAGGCCCAGGGCGTGCCCGCGGGCAATCCCGACCGCATTGACTGGACCCGGGCCCTGCCCTTTGCGCTGCTGCACCTGGGTTGCCTGGGCGCGCTGTGGACCGGCGTGTCGCCGGTGGCCCTGGCGCTGGCCGCGGCGCTGTATGCCGTGCGCATGTTTGCCCTGACCGGCTTCTACCACCGCTATTTCTCGCACCGCACCTTCCGCACGTCGCGCGGCATGCAGTTGGTGTTTGCCATCCTGGGCGCCTCTTGCGCCCAGCGCGGGCCGCTGTGGTGGGCGGCCCACCATCGCCACCACCACCGCCACGCCGATGACGAACAGGACCTGCATTCGCCCGCCCGGCACGGCTTCTGGTGGAGCCACATGGGCTGGTTCCTGACGCCGCGCGCCTTCGCCACCGACCTGGCGCGCGTGCCGGACCTGCGCCGCTTTCCCGAACTGCGCTGGCTGGACCGTTTCGACGCCGCCGTCCCCGTCGCCCTGGCACTGCTGTGCTACGGCCTGGGCGCCCTGCTCGAACGCACGGCGCCGGGCCTGGGCACCAACGGGCCGCAGATGCTGGTGTGGGGCTTCGTCATCTCGACGGTGGTGCTGTTCCACGCCACGGTCACCATCAATTCGCTGGCACACCGCTACGGCAAGCGCCGCTACGACACCGCGGACGACAGCCGCAACAACGCCTGGCTGGCGCTGCTGACCTTCGGCGAAGGCTGGCACAACAACCACCATTTCTATCCCGGCTCGGCCCGCCAGGGGTTCCGCGCCCGTGAAATCGACATCACCTGGTATGGCCTGCGCCTCCTGGCGGCCACCGGCCTGATCTGGGACCTGAAAGCCGTGCCGGCCTGGGTGCTGGCGCGCGCCAAGGAGTGAAGATGCGCATCGCCATCATCGGTTCGGGCATCGCGGGGCTGGTCTGCGCCTGGAAGCTGGGCCGCGACCACGACGTGACCCTGTACGAGGCCAACGACTACCTGGGCGGCCACACGCATACCCACGCGGTCGAGCAGGACGGTCAGTCCTTTGCCGTGGACAGCGGCTTCATCGTGCACAACCCGGTGAACTATCCGCACTTCACGGCCCTGCTCGACGAGCTGGGCGTGGCCTCGCAGCCCACCACCATGAGCTTCTCGGTGCACAAAGAAGGCAACGGGCTGGAATACAACGCCACCACGCTCGACACGCTGTTCTGCCAGCGCCGCAATCTGCTGTCGCCGCGCTTTCTGGGCATGGTGCGCGACCTGATGCGCTTTTACCGCGAAGCGCCTGCGCTGCTGGCGAGCAATGACCCCGGGCCCACGCTGGGCGACTACCTGGAACAGCAGCGCTACGGCAACGCCTTCCGCACCGACCACCTGATCCCGATGGCCTCGGCGCTGTGGTCCGCGCCCGCGGCCCGCATCCTGGAATTTCCGGCGCGCTACCTGGTGCAGTTCATGGCCAACCACCAGATGCTGCAGGTCAACCGACGGCCCGAATGGCGTGTCGTGCAGGGCGGATCAAGCACCTATATCCGCGCGCTGCGCGAGCGCTGGAACGTGCGGGTGCGCTTGAACTGCCCGGTGCACGCGGTGACGCGCCAGGCCGGCGGTGTGACGGTGACTTCCCGCGATGGCCAGCCGCACTACGACAACGTGATCTTCGCCTGCCACAGCGACCAGGCCTTGCGGCTGCTGGCAGACCCGACACCGGCCGAACAAGCGGTGCTGGGCGCGATTCCCTACCAGTACAACGACGTCGTCCTGCACACGGACGCACGCCTGCTGCCGCGCCGCCGCAAGGCCTGGGCCGCCTGGAACGCCTACGTGCCGGCGGACCCCTCGGCGCCCTGCTCGGTCAGCTATTGCATGAACCTGCTGCAAGGGCTGTCGTCGCGCCTGCCGTTCATCGTGACGCTCAATCGCAGCGAAGCCATCGACCCGGCGCACGTGCTGGCCCGCATGCGCTACCACCATCCCGTCTACACGCTGGCGTCGGTGGCCGCGCAGGCCCGACGCGACGAGATCTCCGGCCTGCATCGCTGCTGGTACGCCGGCGCCTACTGGGGCTGGGGCTTCCATGAAGACGGCGTGGCCAGCGCGCTGGACGTCGTACGCGGTATCCAGTCGCGCGCCGCGCCCTTGTCATGGGTGGCGGCATGAATCGCCACAGCGCCGTCTATGAAGGCCGCGTGACGCACCAGCGCCACGTGCCGCATGCGCACGGCTTCAGTTACCGCATGGCGCAGCTCTACCTGGACCTGGACGAAATCGACCAGGTCTTCGAGAACCGCTGGCTGTGGTCGGCCCAACGGCCCAACCTGGCCGAATGGCGGCGCAGCGACTACCTGGACGGCGATGCCGGCCTGCCCCTCGCCCAGGCCGTGCGCACCCGCTTGCGCACCGCCCTGGGCGAGGCGCCCACCGGCCCGATCCGGCTGCTGGCGCATCCGCGCTATGCCGGCTACGTGTTCAACCCGGTCAGCTTCTACTACTGCTTCGAAGCCGATGGCGTGACGCTGGCCGCCATCGTGGCCGAAATCACCAATACGCCCTGGAAGCAGCGCCACTGCATCGTGCTGCCGACGGCCACCGCCGAGCGCCACGGCCCATCGCTGGCCTGGCGGTTCGACAAGCGCTTCCATGTGTCGCCCTTCATGCCGATGGACTGCGCCTACGACTGGCGCTTCAGCCCGCCCGGCGACGACCTGCGGGTGCACATGCGCGTCAGCCGCCACGACCAGGTGCAGTTCGACGCCCACCTGGCCTTGCAGCGCCGCGATCTGGACGGCGCGGCGCTGGCACGGCTGCTGTGGCGCTTCCCGCTGATGACGCTGCAAGTGATCGGCGGCATCCATTGGCAGGCGCTGCGCCTGTGGCTCAAGCGCAACCCCATCCACGACCATCCCCGCACGCCCAACGGAGAACCGCAATGAAAGCCATGACGCCATCCGAACACGCCGCCGTGGCGGCCAGCCGCCCCGTCGGCGCACTGGACCGCCTGCTGCGCAAACGCCTGTTCGCCAGCCTCGCCCAACTGACCGGCGGCCGGCTGGCCATCGAAGACAGCCTGGGCGGCGCCACGCTGGGCCAGGGCTCGGCGGTGGTGCGCCTGACCATCCGCGACATGGCCTTCTACCGGCTGGTGGCCACGCAAGGCAGCGTGGGCGCCGGCGAAGCCTTTGGCGACGGCATGTGGACGTGCGATGACCTGGTCAGCCTGGTGCGCCTGCTGGTGCGCAACCGCGACACGCTGGACGCCATGGAATCGGGCCTGGCGCGGCTGGCCGGCTGGGCGCTCAAGCGCTGGCACGCCGCCAACCGCAATACCCCCGAAGGCAGCCGCCGCAACATCGCCGCCCACTACGACCTGGGCAACGACTTCTTCTCGCTGTTCCTGTCGCCCGACCTGATGTATTCCTCGGCGCTGTGGGTGGACCCTGACGACACGCTGGAAGAGGCCTCGCGCCGCAAGCTGGAGGTCATCTGCCGCAAGCTCGACCTGCAGGCCGACGACCGCGTGGTGGAAATCGGCAGCGGCTGGGGCGGCTTTGCCATCCATGCCGCGCGCCACTACGGCTGCCACGTCACCACGGCCACCATCTCGCGCGAGCAGCACGACCTGGCAACCGAACGCGTGCGCGCCGCCGGCCTGCAAGACCGCGTCAGCGTGGTACTGCAAGACTATCGCGACCTGCAGGGCCAGTACGACAAGGTGGTCTCCATCGAAATGATCGAAGCCATCGGCGCGCAGTATCTGGAGACCTACTTCGGCAAGGTCGCCAGCCTGCTCACCCCGCGCGGCCGCGCGCTGATCCAGGCCATCACCATCGAAGACCACCGCTACCAGCAGGCGCTGGGGTCGGTGGACTTCATCAAGCGCCACATCTTTCCCGGCAGCTTCATTCCGTCCATCGACGCCATGCTGCGCGCCAAGACCCGTGCCTGCGACCTGGCGCTGGTGCACCTGGAAGACTTCGGCCATTCCTACGCCCTGACCTTGCAGGCCTGGCGCGAGCGCTTCCTGGCCCATCTGCCCGAGGTACGGGCGCAGGGCTTCGATGCACGCTTTTGCCGCCTGTGGGAGTTCTACCTGGCCTACTGCGAAGGTGGCTTTCGCGAGCGTTCCATCGGCGTCTCGCACCTGCTGCTGACGCATCCCGGCGCCCGCAGCGCCGGTGAGCGCTGGGTGCAGGGAGACGCGTGATGCGCTTCTGGGCCAACCTGCTCGGCTACCAGGCGGTCTGGTTCAGTGCCGTCATCGGCGCCGGCCGCGGCCTGGCCTGGCCGGGCGTTGTGGCGGCGCTGCTGTTCGTGGCGGCGCAGTGGGTCTGGTCGCGCACCTGGCAGGCCGACGTGAAGCTGGCGCTGGCCGCGCTGCTGTGCGGCTGCCTGCTGGACGGCGGCCTGTCGGCGCTGGGCTGGTCGGTCTATGCCGCCAGCGCCTGGCCCGCGCCGCTGTGGATCCTGGCGCTGTGGGCCGCCTTTGCCCTGACGCTGAACCATTCCCTGGCCTACCTGCGCCCGCGCCCCTGGCTGGCCTGCGCGTTCGGCGCCATTGGCGGTCCGCTGGCCTACTGGGGCGCGGCGCGCGGCTGGCAGGCCGTGCAGTTCGAGGCGCCCGCCTGGCGCGCCGTGGCAACGCTGGCGGTGGGCTGGGGCCTGATCCTGCCCGCCCTGACCACCCGCGCATGGCGCTGGACTCGGGAGGCATCATGACACCCTGGCATCAATGGCTGGTGATTGCCGCCGGCATGATCGTCGCCATGGCGTTGGCCTGGCGCTGGCAGCGCCGTCACGCCAACGCCGGCATCGTCGACGTGGTCTGGGCGCTGGGCATGGGCGCCAGCGCGGTGCTCATCGCCGCCACCGGCACGGGCGCCGCCTTGCCCCGCGCGTGCCTGGCCGTGATGGCGGGCACCTGGTCGCTGCGCCTGGCTGCGCATCTGTGGCGTCGCGTGCGCCAGGAAGAAGACGGACGCTATCGCGCCCTGCGCGAACGCTGGCAGGGCCACCAGGGCAAGTTCTTCGGCCTGTTCATGTTCCAGGCCGGGCTGGTGATGCTGTTCTGCCTGCCCTTCCTGGCGGTCGGCGTCAGCCCCGCGCAGGGCGGCGCGGTTGCGCTGGGCGTGGCGATCTGGCTGGCCGCGCTGACCGGCGAAGTCATCGCCGACCGGCAACTGGACCGCTTTCGCGACGACCCCGCCCACCGCGGCCGGACCTGCCGCGCCGGCCTGTGGCGCTATTCGCGCCACCCCAACTATTTCTTCGAATGGTGCCATTGGTTCGGCTACGTGGCGCTGGCCTGGGGCTCGTCCCTGCCCTGGCTGGCGTGGCTGGGCCCGGCGCTGATGTTCGTGTTCCTGCGCTGGATCAGCGGCATTCCCTTCACCGAGCAGCAGGCCCTGCGCACGCGCGGCGACGACTACCGCGATTACCAGCGCCGCACCTCGGCCTTCTTCCCGTGGTTTCCCAAATCCTGACGAGGCTCGCCATGAATACCGCCACCCTGCAAGACGCCCCGCTCGCCGCCGACCGCCCCGCTCCCGGCCTGCTGGGCCTGGCCGAACGCGGCCTGGTGCCCGACGCGCTGCTGCGCCTGGGCATCCGCCGCCTGTGCGCCCAGCGCCTGGCCGCCGAATACGCCGGCGGCATCGACGCCTGGACCGCGCGCGACCAGCAACTGATCGCACGCCTGCGCACCAGCCCCGTCGCCATCCACACCGACGCCGCCAACGCCCAGCACTACGAACTGCCCACCGCCTTCTTCCAGCTGTGCCTGGGCGCCCGCATGAAATATTCCGGCTGCTACTACCCCACCGGCGCCGAAACGCTGGACCAGGCCGAAGTCGCCATGCTGCGCCTGTACAGCGAACGCGCCGAACTCGCCGATGGCCAGGACATCCTGGAACTGGGCTGCGGCTGGGGCTCGCTGACGCTGTGGATGGCCGAACACTACCCCAACGCCCGCATCACCGCCGTGTCGAACTCGGCCACCCAACGCCAGCACATCGAAGCGCGCTGCCGCGAACGAGGCTGGCAGCATGTGCGCGTCATCACCTGCGACGTCAACGTGCTGGCACTGCCTGCCGGCGCCTACGACCGCTGCGTCTCGGTGGAAATGTTCGAGCACATGCGCAACTACCAGGACCTGATGGCCCGCATCGGACAATGGCTGCGACCCGGCGGCAAACTGTTCGTGCACATCTTCGCCCACCGCGAACGCGCCTACCCATTCGAGACCGAAGGCGCCGACAACTGGATGGGCCGGCATTTCTTCACGGGCGGCATCATGCCCGCGGCCGACACGCTGCTGCACTTCCAGCGCGACCTGCAGCTGGAAGAAAGATGGTTCGTGGACGGCACCCACTACGAACGCACGGCCAACCACTGGCTGGCCAACCAGGATGCCCACGGCGCAGCAGCTCGCGCCGTGCTGAGCCAGGCCTACGGCCCGCGTCTGACCGACCTGTGGCACCAACGCTGGCGCATGTTCTGGATGGCCTGCGCCGAGCTGTTCGGCTACGAGGCAGGCCAGCAATGGGGCGTGGGCCACTACCGGTTCACCCGCCCTTGAGGAGACGACCATGTTGCGCGCCCTGTCCGCCGCCCTCGCAGCCATCCTGACCGGCTGCGCCGCGCCCCCGCCCATGCCGCCGGTCAGCCGCGTGGACCTGGACCGCTTCATGGGTGATTGGTACGTCATCGCCCATATCCCCAGCTGGCCCGAACGCCATGCCTACGACGCCGTGGAAAGCTACCGCCGCTTGTCCGACGGCCGCATCCAGACCGACTTCCGCTACCGCAAAGGCAGCTTCGAGGCCGATGTCAGCACCATGCATCCCGTGGCCACCGTCAGGCCGGACACCGGCAACGCGGTGTGGGGCATGCAGTTCATCTGGCCGATCCAGGCGGAATACGTCATTGCCTACCTGGACGACGCCTACCAGACCACCATCATCGGCCGCTCCAAGCGCGACTATGTGTGGATCATGGCACGCGTGCCGTGCCTGAGCGACGAGACCTACGCGGCGCTGGCCGCCAAGGTCACCGAACTGGGCTACACGGAAAGCTTGCGCAAGGTGCCGCAGCGCTGCGGCTGATCCACGGCCGCGGCGCTGCCTCCGGCGGGATCACCGGAAGGCGGCGCGTTCTCGGTATGCAGGGACGCACCCCTCTACTTGCGCGACAGCGGCACGCCCCACACCGGATCCTGCATGCCCTGCTTGCCCAGCGGCGTGATCTGCATGGGGATCATCCGGGACAGCATCTCGCGCTGCGGGTCACTGATGTTGGTGCGCTGGGAAAAGAGCTTTTGCGCGAAGTCCATCGGCGCCGGCCAGGTATAGACGGTCAGGTTTTCCAGCGGGCACTCGATCATCTTGGGATCGACCGCGCGGCAGCCCGACTGCGTGTACTGGTAGCTGGGCGTCTTCATGTGCATGCGCTGGCTCAGCACCAGTTGGCCGCCCTTGAGCGTGAAGCTGGCCAGGGCCTGCTTGGGCGGGATGCGCGCTTGTACCTTGATGGCGGGAATGTCCCGGTACGCCGTGTCTTCGTAGTACCCCGCCCGCACGCCCGGCGTGGTTTCGGTGTATTGCTCTTCGCCCCAGGCCACGCACGCGCCCGAGCCGCGGTGCACGGCCGTGCAGACCGTGCGCGTCTTGAGCTGGGACCCCGTGGACCCTTCGTGCCAGTTGGTTTCTTTGTAGAACTCGCGGTACAGCTCGGGCGACAGGTAAGCCGTGCCGTTGGCGCCACGGCCCGAACCGACCGCGCCGCGCGGGGCGCCCACCTGGTCCAGCAAGGCATTGAGCTTGTAGTCGTCGCCGCCGGTCAGCAGGTATTTTCCGGGCGGCAGGATGTGCACCTCGAACGCTTTGAACAGATACGTTTCCGCCTTGTCCCGTTTCAGCGAGTTGTTCTGGAACTTGCGGCCGAACGTGATTCGCGGGTCCTTCTCGAACATCCAGACCGTGTTGCCCGTCCACTGCGTCATGGTCATGGCGTCTTTCAGCGTGGCGTGCGGCATCAGGTCGGCCACCAGCACCACGGCCATGTCGTCCTTGAGCGCCTCGTTGATCAGGTCCAGCAGCTGTCCGTAGCGCGGATCGTCCATGGTGCCTTCGCCGTTGGAATTCGGCAGGTTCACGCAGCCGGACAGGGCAAGCGTAAGCGCCAGGGCGGACAGGGCAAGGCGCGGGCGCGATGGCATCATGGTTCGGTCCTTGAAAGAAAGCTGAATGGAGCCGGCATACTACTGATTCGAGGTCGGATCGCAATAGCTCGCCTGCCTGCTGAAACAAGATCCGGCGCCTGCCACCGGGGCAGCGGCAGGGTGCATCACCGCTGTCCGGGCCCGGCACGCCAATGCGTCTGCGGCCCGCACCGGGGTTCGCTCCTTCGAGGCCGTGATGGCACGCGGCAGAGAGCCGAAAATTATTGTTGCGATTGTTTCCAGTCGCGGCCCTGCCCCACGCCCAGCAACCGCCATCCGTCGTCCGTCGCCACCAACTGGTCCGTCAGGGCCAGATTATCCAGGAACGCCGTGTCATGCGAAGCGACCAGCATGGCGCCCGGATAGCGCGACAGCATCGTCTCCAGCGCCTGCAGCGACGGCAGGTCCAGATGGTTGCTGGGCTCATCCAGCAGCAATAGCTGCGGCGGCGGGTCGGCATACAGCACGCAGGCCAGCGCGGCCTTCAGGCGCTCGCCGCCGCTGAGCAGGCTGCTGGGCACGGTCACCTTGTCCGCGTCCAGCCCCAGTTGCGCCAGGCGCATGCGCAGCTCGCCTTCGCTCAGGAGACGGTTGGCTTCGCTGGCTTGAGCCAGCACCGATCGGGCAGGGTCCAGATTGCCCAACGCCTGATCCAGGTAGACGCGGGCCGGCGTGACCGCGCAGGTTCCCGCGCGCGGCGCCAGCTGCCCCGCCAGCACTTTCAGCAAGGTGGATTTGCCGCTGCCATTGGGACCGATCACGCCAATACGCTGCTGCCCCCGTACTTGCAGGCTCAGCCGCCGGTTGGCAGCGGGCACGAAGGGCAGTTCGACCGCATCCAGCATCGCCACCTGCCGCTGCGCTACGCCGGCATCGAGCCCGGCGTGCAGATGAATGCTCAAGCCCTCGTCGACCTGCTGCGCCGCCTCGTGCACCCGCTGCGTCAGTTCAAGCTGCGCAGCGGCGTGTTGCTTGCGCAGCTTGCCGGTCGATTGTTCGCTGCGCGCTTTCTGGCGCCCCAGCAGGATCTTGGCCTGGTTGGCCTCTTTGCCGCTGCGCGTGCCGCGCGCCTGCCGTTTTTCCTGGCGCTCGCGCTGTTCCTGCAGAGCCCGCGCCTCGCGCTGGCGATCCCACTTTGCCCGCTCCAGTTCCGCCACCGCGCGCTGCTGTTCGTGCGCCTTGGCCCGCGCGTAGAACGCATAGTTGCCGCCATGACTGTGCAAGCCCAAGGGGGACAATTCCACAATGCGGTCCATCGTGTCCAGCAGCTGCCTGTCGTGGCTGATCACCAGCAGGCCACGCGGCCATTGCGCCAATTGCGTGATCAAGGCCTGCCGGCTGGGCTGGTCCAGGTGGTTGGTGGGCTCGTCCAGGATCAGGAAGTCGGCATCCGACAACAAGGCGCCGATCAGGGCGACCCGGGTGCGCTCGCCGCCGCTCAGCAGATGGGCCGGCGTCTGCGCATCCAGATGCGCCAGGCCGTGCTGTTCCAGCGCCCGCCGCAGTTGCCGCGCGACGTCCCAGCGATCCCCGACCGCATCGTAGTCTTCGTGCGCCGCGCTGCCGGCCTCGATGCGCCGCAGCGCGGCAAGCACGCGCTGCACGCCCGCCAGGTCGGCCACGGTGGCATCGTCCGCCACGGCGTCGACCTGTTGGGCCAGGTAGTGCACGCTGCCCGCCGCCACGCGGCGTCCTTGTGACGGTATCACCTGCCCCGCCAGGATGCGGGCCAGGACAGACTTGCCCACGCCATTGCGCCCGACCAGGCCGGTATGGCGCAGGTCGAAGGTGTCGTTCAGGTCGGAAAAAAGAGAAGTGCCATCCGGCAAAGCGTATGAAACGCCTTCCAGGGCGAGATGAAAATTCGCCATGCGCAGTGGGTTTCCAAAGATGCAAAGAGCTCCCCCGCGGTTGGGGGCAGTGGAGATTTGCCGTCATGACAACGGCCGCATCAATGGCGCATGGGAAGAGACCCTCGAAAAAAGCAGTGATCGTGAATTGTACCCAGCACAGGCATCACTGCAACCGCGATGCCCGTGCCATCGCAGGCTACTTGCGACGAAAGCTCACCACTTTGCTGGTCAGCTTCTGCACTTCATCGCCGTCCTGGTTGAACGTCACGCTTTCCACCAGCACGATGCCGCGGTCCGGCTTGCTGCGCGACGGCGTGATGGACAGAATCGTGCTTTTCACGTGCAGCGTATCGCCAGGGCGCGTCGGGCGGGCCCAGCTGATCTCGGCGCCGGCGCCGATCACGCCATCGGCCAGCGGCATGCTGTCGACCAGCAAGCGCATGGTGATGGCGACGGTATGCCAGCCGCTGGCCGCCAGCCCCTGGAACAGGGAATGGCGCGCCGCGTCCTCGTCCAGGTGGAACGGCTGCGGGTCGAATTCCGAGGCGAAGCGCCGCACCTGATCGACGTCCAGCTGGTGCGTCGCGCTGGTGAATGTGTCCCCCACTGACAGGTCGTCCAGATACAGCGCCGTGGGGTTGCCGGGGGTTGCCATGTACCGTCTCCTTGCTTGCCTTGAGGAATGTCGCGGATGCTTGCCGCATCGATTATTCAAGTAATCTACCCGGTGAACAAGCAGTCTGGCAGCCACGCCGCCCCAGCGCGCCAAGACTGCCTGCTGGCAGGGAATTTCCGTTATGACGACTCAAGACGACTGGATCCGGGTGCGGCGCGACAACGCGACAGGCATCGAGGTGGTGCATGCCCATTTCCGCGGGCACGCCTACGATCCGCACGACCACGACGAAATGCTCGTGGGCGTCACGCTGCAGGGCGTGCAGCAATTCCAATGCGCGCGGCGCATCGTCACCAGCACGGAGGGCAATGCCATGCTGATCGAGCCCGGCGCCGTCCACGACGGCCATGCCGGCAGCGAGCAGGGGTTCACGTATTCGATGCTGTACCTGCCCCTGGCCTGGGTCGGTGCCGCAATGGAGCGGCGCGAACGCAAGCCCGGCCGCCAGGCGTTCTCGATGTTTCGCGCGTCGCTGTCCAACGAGCCCGCGCTGATACGGGGCATCGTGGCGGCCCTGCATAGCTTCGAGCCGGACCACCTGCGCCTGGCGCGCGACGAGGCCCTGGATGCCCTCATCGAACACCTGGCTGCCGACCACGAACGCCTGCTCACGCCCCCAGCCCGCCCGGCGCCTTCGCGCGCACGCCGCGCCCAGGAATACATCGATGCCCACATGGCACTGGACTTGAGCATGGACCAGGTGGCCGAGCATTCCGGCATGGACCGCTACGCCCTGGCGCGGCAGTTCCGCCGCGAATTCGGCCTGGCCCCGCACACCTACCTGGTGAACGCCCGGCTGCGGCGGGCGCGCGCGCTGCTGGCCCGCGGCATCGCCCCGGCCGAGGTTGCGGCCCAGGTCGGCTTTGCCGACCAGAGCCACCTGGGCCGCTGGTTCAAGCGGGCCTACCGCATCACCCCGGCGAAATACCTGCACAGCGCACAAACGTTCTAGACCCTCGCGGGGGCACTGCGCCACCATGGGCGCTTTTCCCCTAGCGGAGTCTTGACGTGTTTGATACCAAAGTTGCCATCATCGTCCGTAACGACCTGGCCACGTGGCAGCGCCTGAACGTGGTGGCCTTCCTGTCCACCGGCCTGGCCAGCGCCGCGCCCGAGATGCTGGGCGCCCCCTACGTGGACGCGACGGGCCATCCCTATGCCAGCATGTCCGTGCAGCCGATCCTGGTGTTCGAAGGCGACCTGGCCGGTTTGCAGGCCGCGCACCGCACGGCGCGCGCACGCGACATCACCATCGTGCCCTACGTGCATGCCATGTTCGCCACCGGCCACGACGAAGCCAACCGCGAGGTCTTCCACGCCGAGGACGCCGCCAACATGAACCTGGTCGGCATCGCGGTGCGCGGGCCGAAGAAAGCGGTGGACAAGGCGGTGAAGGGGCTGGCGCTGCATCCGTGACGGCATAATCGAGGGCATGACTCAGCCATCAACAGGAGGCTCGCCCGCATGTCCATCATCCGTTCCTGGCGCACATTCATGGCGGCGGCCCTGCTGGCGGTCGCGGAAACCGGCACGGCGGCGCCGGGCGACGCCGGCGCCGACCTGCTGCGGGCCGCGGCCGACGGCGATGCCGCGCGGGTCAAGGCCCTGCTGGCGCAGGGCGCGCCGCTGGAAGCGCGCGACGGCGACGGCAATACGCCGCTGCTGCGCGCCACGCTGGCCAACCACGAGGCCGCGGCCGCGGCGCTGATGGCTGCGGGGGCTGACGTGAACGCCAAGAACCGTCTGCAGGACAGCGCCTATCTCTATGCCGGCGCGCGCGGCCATAACGGCATCCTGGCGCTGACGCTGCGCCATGGCGCCGACCTGCGCAGCACCAACCGCTATGGCGGCACCGCGCTGATTCCGGCGTGCGAGCGTGGCCTGGTCGACACCGTGCGGCTGCTGCTGCAAGCCGGCGTCGACCCCGACCACGTCAACCGGCTGGGGTGGACCGGGCTGCTGGAGGCCATCATCCTGAGCGATGGCGGGCCGGATCACCAAGCCGTGGTCGCGCAGTTGCTCAAGGCCGGGGCCAACGTCAACCTGGCCGATGGCGACGGACGCAGCCCCTTATGGCATGCCCGTCAGCGCGGCCAGGACGCGATCGCCAGGCAGCTGCAGGCCGCTGGCGCGCGCTGAGCGCCGTGAAGAAAAGTTGCAAGTCTGGCGGGCGAACGCGCTAGGCGACCAGCACCGCGCGGCCATTGGCGGCGTGGGTTGCGGCGCAGGCCAGGACGTCAGGGCGCCCGCGCAACCGCGACGGCGCCGCCGTTTCCGGCAGCAGGCGGCGCACGGCCGCCAGCACGTCCAGCGGCTCGGCCGGCTTGCGCATGAGCGTCGCGCGGTCGCCGCAGGCCGCGGCAATCTCGTATTCCGGACGGCCGCTCAGCACCAGCACCGGCGTCTCGCTCAGATAGGCGTTCTCACGCATGGCGGTCAGCAGGGCGCCACCGTCCATGCCAGGCATGGAGAAATCGGTGATGACCAGGTCCGGACGCAGGTCCAGCATTTGCTGCAACGCCGTCAGCCCATCGGTATGCGTCGTGACGGCATAGCCTTCATCACTCAGGAATTCGCCCATCAGGGCGACGAGGGTGGGCTGGTCGTCGACCAGGAGGATTTTTTTCATGATGGTTCTGAGGCCGGCACTGCCGCGTTGGCACGTCTGGGCGTCCTGGCGGCAGGCACTGAAGATTGGTGGGGCGTGAATGGCCGAATGCTAGGGCACTGGCGTCGTTCATGTGTGTAGTAATTGTATCCGGACGAAACTCCCGCGTCCGTCCCCTGTATATTTCATGGAGTAGCCAATCGTTGCGCAGTTGCGTCCCTATAATCGTTGCGGCGCCGCCCCCCCCCCAATCCGCCCTCCCTCCCCTGACCCGGTCCTCCGTTCCCATGCCGAATTCGTCCCAGCCTGCCAGCCGCCACACCTTTCCGCGAACCCTGATGGTCGGCTTCGTGACCGCAGCGTTGGCCACGCTGGTGATCGCCTTCGTCAACGTGCGATCGGCAGACACCCGGATCCAGGCGGTCAACGCGATGAATCGCGTGACCGAGACGCTGCGCCAGCTCAGCCTGTTCAACTCGGCCCTCAAGGATGCCGAGGTCGGCCAGCGCGGCTACCTGCTGACGGGCGACCTGACCTATCTGCAGCCCTACGTGCGCTCGGTCCCGCTGATTCAAGAACGCCTCGCGGTGGTGAAAGAGGCTGCGGCCGCGGACTCGGCGCAGCGCCGGATCGTCAACGACATCGCCGCGATCACGCAGCAGAAGCTGACCGAACTGCGCGAGACGATCGAACTGCGCAAGGCGGGGGACGTGGAAGGCGCCATGGCGGTGGTGCGCACGGATGCGGGCAAGGACGCGATGGACCGGCTGCGCGACCTGGTTGCCGACCTGTATACGCGGCAGATGGGCCAGTTGGAAGACGAGCGCGAAGCCTGGTCCGCCGCCGCCTCCACGTCGGCCTACTATTCGTGGGGCGGATCGCTGCTGCTGCTGGTGCTGATCGTGGCCTCGGCCGCCATGACCATCCGCGAGTACCGCGCCAAGGCGCGCCAGGCCTGGGTCACCACCGGCCTGTCGGGCCTTGGCCTGAGCCTGCGGGGCGACCCGCGGCTGGACGAGATCGGCAAGCGCGCGCTGGACTACCTGGCGCAATACCTGGATGCCAACGTCGGGGCCGGCTACGTCGTCAACGCCGCCGGCGACGAACTGGAACTGTTCGGCGGCTACGCGCTGCCGGCCGAGCGGCTGGCGCAGAAGATCCCGGCGGCCCAGGGCCTGGCCGGCCAGGTCGCCGCCTCGCGCAAGCTGATGCACGTGCGCAATGTGCCGGCGGGCCACTTTGAAGTCACCTCGGCCACGGGCCGTTCCAACCCGGCCGAACTGGTCCTGGTGCCCGCCATCCAGAACGAGCGCGTGTATGCCGTGATCGAACTGGGCTTCAACCACGCGGTGGGCGAGGCCGAACGCAATCTGCTCGAAGGCGCCTCGGAAATGCTGGCGTCCGCGATCCGCGCGGGGCTGGACCGCACCCGCCTGGAAGCGCTGCTGGCCGAAACCCAACGCCAATCCGAAGAGCTGCAGACCCAGCAGGAAGAACTTCGCGTCAGCAACGAAGAACTGGAACAGCAAAGCCGCATCCTGCAAGAATCGCAGGCGCGCATGGAACTGCAGCAGACCGAGCTCGAACAGACCAACGCCAACCTGGAATCGCAGGCCGAACAGCTGCTGCGGGTGCAGGGCGCGCTGACCGACAAGGCCCGCCTGCTGACCCAGGCCAGCCAGTACAAGAGCGAGTTCCTGGCCAACATGAGCCACGAACTGCGCACGCCGCTGAATTCCACGCTGATCCTGGCCAAGCTGCTGGCTGACAACAAGCCGGGCAACCTGAGCCCGGACCAGGTCAAGTATGCAAACACCATCCACGCTGCGGGCAGCGACCTGCTGGCGCTGATCAACGACATCCTGGACCTGTCCAAGATCGAGGCAGGCCAGGCTACCGTCGAAGTCGAAGAGGTCGCCATTGCCCCCGCACTGGAACGGTTGCTGGATCCGCTGCGGCCCATGGCGCAGGAAAAGCGCCTGTCGCTGGAGCTGGACATCGCGCCGGACGTGCCGGCTTCGCTGCAGACCGACCCGCAACGCCTGGGCCAGGTGCTCAAGAACCTGCTGTCCAATGCCCTGAAGTTCACCGAGCAAGGCTCGGTGCTGCTGAAGGTCGCGCGCGCACCGCGCAACATGCTGTCGTTCGCGGTGCAGGACACTGGCATCGGCGTGCCGGCCGATCAGCAGGAACTGATTTTCGAAGCCTTCCGCCAGGCCGACGGCAGCACGCACCGCAAGCATGGCGGCACGGGCCTGGGGCTGTCGATCTCGCGCGACCTGGCCAAGCTGCTGGGCGGCACGCTGACCCTGGTCAGCACGCCCGGAAAGGGCAGCGTATTCACGCTGCAAGTGCCGCTGCGCCTGCAAGCCGCCACGCCGGCTCACGCGCCGCAGGCCCGCGGCGAGTTCGAAGCTTCGACGATCGTCGCGCAGACAGGCTCCGCCCCCGCGGCGCCCCCGACGGCGGCGCCCGCTCCGAAGCCGGACGCGAGCCGTGCGCCTGCCGCCAGCCCACCGTCCGGCCGCACCATTCTCGTCATCGAAGACGACGAACGCTTTGCCGACATCCTGGGCGACCTGGCGCGCGAGATGGGCTTTGGCTACATGGCGGCCCACACCGCCAACGACGGCCTGGCCCTCGCGGCGCAGCACCGGCCGGACGCCATCGTGCTGGACATGAACCTGCCCGATTTCTCGGGGCTGGGCGTGCTGGATCAGCTCAAGCGCAACCCCGACACCCGCCACATTCCCGTGCACATCGTCTCGGTAGCCGACTACTCGCAGGAAGCCCTGGGCCGCGGCGCCGTCGGCTACGCGCTCAAGCCGGTCAAGCGTGAAGAACTGGTCCATGCGCTGCAACGCCTGGAAGCCAAGTTCACCCAGAACGTGCGCCGCGTGCTCGTGGTGGAAGACGACGACCGCCAGCGTGACAGCGTGCGCGAGCTGCTGGCCCGCGACGGCGTGCAGATCGTGCCCGCCGCCACCGCCACGGCGGCTCTCACCCTGCTGCGCGAAACCACCTACGACTGCGTGGTGATGGACCTGAACCTGCCCGACATGAGCGGCTACGACCTGCTGCAGGAAATGGCCGAACAGGACAGCGTGTCGTTCCCGCCCGTCATCGTGTACACCGGCCGCGCGCTGTCGCGCGACGAAGAGCAGCACCTGCGCCGCTTCTCCAAGTCCATCATCATCAAGGACGCGCGTTCGCCCGAACGCCTGCTCGACGAGGTCACCCTCTTCCTGCACCAGGTCGAAGCGGACCTGCCGCCGCAGCACCGCCAGATGCTCGAACTGGCCCGCAGCCGCGACACCACGCTGGAAGGCCGCACCGTGCTGGTCGTGGAAGACGACGTACGCAACGTGTTCGCGCTGTCCAGCATCCTGGAGCCCACCGGCCTGCACGTGGAGATCGCGCGCAATGGCCTGGAAGCCCTGACCGCCCTGGAACGCGCCGGTGCGAACGGCCACCGCGCCATCGACCTGGTGCTGATGGACATCATGATGCCCGAGATGGACGGCTACACGGCCATGCGCGAAATCCGCACCCGGCCCGAATGGCGCCGCCTGCCCATCATTGCCCTGACCGCCAAGGCCATGAAGGACGACCAGGAGAAATGCCTGGCCGCCGGCGCCAACGACTACATCGCCAAACCGCTGGACGTAGAGCGCCTGCTGTCGCTGGTGCGCGTCTGGATGCGCAAGTAACACGGCGGCCACGACCATGCCCCACCGGACGCGCGCGCACATCGAAGACATCGAGCAGCGGCTGCTGCTCGATGCGATCTATCACCATTACCACTACGACTTCCGGGCCTACGCGCAGGCCTCGCTCAAGCGGCGCCTGCGCAGCGCGCTGAGCCAGTTCGGCTGCAAGACCCTGTCGCAGTTGCAGGACCGCGTGCTGCACGAACCGGCAGTGTTCACCGGCCTGCTGCAATTCCTGACGGTGCAGGTCAGCGACATGTTCCGCGACCCCAGTTATTTCCTGGCGCTGCGCAACGAGGTCGTGCCGATCTTGCGCACCTATCCGTCGATCAAGGTGTGGGTAGCCGGTTGCAGCGCCGGCGAGGAAGTCTATTCCCTGGCCATCCTGCTGCACGAAGAAGGCCTGCTGGACCGCACGCTGATCTACGCCACCGACATCAATCCACATGCGCTGCGCGCCGCCGAACAAGGCGTGTACGACCTGGAACGGGTGGCCGCCTTCACCGCGAACCACGCCCAGTCCGGCGGCCGCAGTTCGCTGTCCGATTACTACACCGCGCGCTACGGACGGGTCATGTTCGACAAGTCCCTGCGCGAACACATGGTGTTCTCGGACCACAGCCTGGCCACCGACAGCGTCTTCGCCGAAGTGCACCTGGTGTCCTGCCGCAATGTGCTGATCTATTTCGAGCGCGACCTGCAGAACCGCGCGCTGACCCTGTTTCACGACGCGCTGGTGCACCGCGGCTTCATGGGCCTGGGGTCGCGTGAGTCGATCCGGTTCTCGGCCCAGGCCGAGAACTTCGACGACTTCGTGCCGCAGGACCGCATCTACCGCAAGAAGGCCGGGCTGTGAACCCGCGCGCGGCCCATCGCCCGCCCCAGGCGCCCTCCGGCGGCCCGTGGGACGCGATCGTCATCGGCGGTTCCGCGGGGGCCATCGACGCCTTGAACGTTCTCTTGCCCGCCCTGCCGGCCGGCCTGCAGGCGGCGGTGATCGTGGTGCTGCACCTGCCGCGCGACCGCCGCAGCCTGCTGGTCGAGATCTTCCGCGATCGCTGCGTGCTGCCCATACAGGAAGCCGAGGACCAGCAGCCGCTGCAAGCCGGCCACCTGTATTTTGCGCCGCCCGACTATCACCTGCTGGTGGACCAGGGACCGCGGCTGGCGCTGTCCATCGATCCGCCGGTGTATTTCTCGCGGCCGTCCATCGACGTGCTGTTCCATTCCGCCGCCGACAGCTATGGCAAACGGCTGCTGGCCGTGCTGCTGTCGGGCGCCAACGAAGATGGCGCCGATGGCCTGGCCGCCATCCATGCCGCGGGCGGGTACGCCGTGGTGCAGGCGCCGGCCACGGCCTTCATGCGGGCCATGCCCGATGCCGCCCTGGCGCAAACGCCCGCGCTACCCGCGCTGACGCTCGAGGAAATCGCCCAGTTGTTCGCGCGGCTGCCCACCCGGCAGCCTGACCCCAACCTCTTCTGACATCATGATCCTGACACCTGCCAAACCCCCGGACGCCCGTATCAAGTGCCTGCTGGTCGATGACGTGCCAGAGAACCTGGTTGCGCTGGAGGCGCTGCTGGCGAACGACCGTGTCGAGGTATTGAAAGCGCAGTCCGGCCCCCAGGCGCTGGAACTGCTGCTGACCCATCCCGACGTGGCGCTGGCGTTGCTGGACGTGCAGATGCCGGACATGAACGGCTTCGAGCTGGCCGAACTGATCCGCGGCAGCGAACGCACCCGCCACATTCCGCTGATCTTCATTACCGCCGGCTCACGCGAACAGAACTGGCAATTCCGCGGCTACGAGACCGGCGCGGTGGACTTCCTGTACAAGCCCATCGACCCGTACATGCTCAAGACCAAGGCCAGCGTGTTCTTCGAACTGCATGAACGCCGCCTGGCGCTGGCGCAGCAACTGGAAGAACGCACCGAGGCGCTACGCGTCAATGAGATGTTCATGGCCGTGCTCAGCCACGATCTGCGCACGCCGCTGCAGGCCATTGTGATGGGCGCTTCGCTGCTGCAGCGCCAAAGCGACGACACGCGCGTGGTCAGCCTGTCGCAACGCATGCTGCAAAGCAGTGAGCGCATGAGCCGATTGATCGAAGACCTGCTCGACGTGACCCGCATCCGCCAGGCGGGCGGCCTGACGCTGGCCCCCACGCGCTTCGACCTGCAGGGTCTGGTCAACCGCACGCTGGACGAACTGCGCACCGGCTTTGCCGACCGCCAGATCGAATCCAGCTTCAAGGGCGACCTGACCGGCAACTGGGATGGCGAGCGGCTGGCCCAGGTGCTGGCCAACCTGCTGGGCAACGCCCTGCACCACGGCACCCGCGATGCGCCGGTGCGCGTCGACGTGGACGGCACGGCCGCGGACGCGGTCGTCGTCACCGTCAGCAACGGTGGCACCATCCCGCCCGATCTGCTGCCGCACCTGTTCAACCCCTTTCGCAGCGGCGCCCGGCCGGCCGGCGGACACCACGGCCTGGGCCTGGGTCTGTTCATCGCGCAGCAGATCGTGCTGTCGCACGGTGGAAGCATCAACGCCGACTCGCGCAATGGCATCACGCGGTTCTGCGTGGCGCTGCCGCGCTGACCCGCGGGTAGCGGGAGAACGCCAGGCCGGCATGCGGCCACGGGGCGTTCCCGCGCGGGTCAGCGCCCGTCGTCTTCGCGCCGCTCGGCCTCTTCCTGCGCCCCGACGTCTTCAAGCTTGACCCGGCTGGTGCTGCCATGCGTGGCCGCGCATTGGCCGGGATTGCCGCTGCTTTTGACGCACTCGGCGAACGCCAGCGCAGCATCCACCGTGGCGAAGTGGTACGAGTGGCCATCGGCGAACGCGATCTTTCCTTCGACTGAACAATCCATGGTGCCTCCTGTTGACGGGAAGGACCATCCTAGCGGTTGTCGCGGCCGAAGTCAGCCGGCCTCACATTTTGAAAATTCGAGCGCGCTTGCTTCGGTAAACAACCCGCAGCGATGCACCGCTACCCCTGCCGCACGCCCATCATGGAACGCGACAGGCGGCTGGCCGCCGCCAGGATGGGTTCTTTCTGCTCCCTCAGCACGGACTCGGTCAGACGCGACAGCGGGCCGGAAATGCAGAGGGCGCCCAGCAGCGTCCAGTTGATGCCGTAGACCGGGGCCGAGATGCTCGACACTTCGGCATCGCGTTCGCCCAGCGAAATCATGTAGCCGGCCCGACGGATCGATTCATAGGGCTCGCCCGCCTCGCCGGTAAAGGCCAGCAGCACCCGGCCCGGGCTGCCGACCTCGAGCGGCAGCGCCGCCCCCACCCTGACGTGATGGCGGATCGACCGGGGGCCTTCCACGCGCGCCACGCAGATCCGCTGGCGGCCTTCGCGCACGTAGAACGTGGCGCTTTCGCCCGTGGCGGCGGACAACTCACGCAGCACCGGCTGCACCACCTCGACCACATTGAACGTGGCCTGGTAGCAGGCCCCCAGCCACCCCGCGGCGCGCGCCAGGCGCCAGGTGCCATCCGGCCGTTGCGCCAGGTAGTCGTCCAGCGCCAGGGTGCGCGCCAGGCGCAGCACGGTGGACCGGTGGCAGCCCGTGCGCCGGCTCAGTTCGGCCAGCGACAGATGCGCGTCTTCGACGCCGAACGCTTCAAGGATGCGCATGGCGCGGCGCACCGCCACCACGCCTTCTTCGGGCGCCCCCGCGTCGACATCAAGATCTTCCGAATCGTTCATTGTGCGAGACATGTTTCATTAGACGAACATGCATTGTATGCCGTGGAACATCGCTCCACAATTCACCCACCAAAAAACAAATCAACGGAGACAACACATGAAGCGAATCGCGCGTTTGCTCGCGGGCATGGCCTTGGTCTGCGCCGCCGGCGCCAGCCTGGCGCAGGGCTACCCCAACAAACCCATCCGGCTGATCGTGCCCTTCCCCCCGGGCGGCGGCACCGACGTCCTGGCCCGCGAGGCCGCCATCAAAGTGGCCGGCAACACGGGCTGGAACATCGTCACCGAGAACCGCCCGGGTTCGGGCGGCAATATCGGCGTGGACACCGTGGCCAAGGCCGCCCCCGACGGCTACACGCTGGTGCTGGGCCAGACCAGCAACCTGGCCATCAACCCCACGCTCTATCCCAACCTGCCCTACGACCCGGAAAAAGACCTGAGCGCGGTCGGCCTGGTCGCCGACGCGCCGCTGGTGATCGTGGTGCCTGCCACGTCGCCCCTCAAGACGCTGGAAGACATGATCGCCGCGGCCAAGGCCAAGCCCGGCCACCTGAATTTCGCGAGTTCGGGCAATGGCACCGTGGCGCACCTGGCCGCGGTGCAGCTGCAGAATGCGGCGGGCATTTCGCTGACCCACGTGCCCTACAAGGGCGCGGCCCAGGCGTCCAACGACCTGATCGGCGGCCAGATCGACATGTACCTGTCGTCGGTGCCGACCCTGATCGGCCATGTGCGCAACGGCAAGATGCGTGCGCTGGCAGTGACCTCGGCGCAGCGCGTGCCCGACATGCCCGACGTTCCCACCATCGCCGAGCGCGGCTTTCCGGGCTTCGAGGCAGTGACCTGGTTTGGCCTGGCCGCGCCGGCCGGCACGCCCAAGGACATCGTCCAGCGCCTGAATGAAGCCTTCAACAAGGCCCTGCAAACCCAGGAACTGGGCGTGAAGTACCAGGAACAGGGCGCCCGCGTGCTGACCGGCACCCCCGAGCAATTCGCCAAGCTGATCCATGACGATCGCATCCGCTGGGGCAAGATCGTCAAGGACTCGGGTGCCCGCGTCGAGTGATACGCCATGGGCGCGACCTTTCCTTTTTCCGCAGGCACGGCCACGCCCCTCGTGGCGCCGCCGCCAGGGGCCTGCGACTGCCACATCCACGCCTATGACGCGCGCTATCCCGCCGTGCCTGGCGCGGCGTTGCGGCCGCCGGACGCCTGCATGCGCCAATACCGCGCGATCCAGGCCCGACTGGGGCTGCAACGCGCGGTGCTGGTCACCCCGTCGACCTACGGCGCCGACAACCGCGCGCTGCTGGACGGCCTGGCCGAACTGGGCGACGACGCCCGCGGCGTGGCCGTCATCGACGGCTCCGAGAGCGACGCGCAGCTGCAAGCCCTGCACGCCGCCGGGGTGCGCGGCATACGGCTGAACCTGTCGCTGGGCGTGGTGGGATCGCAGGACCACCTGCTTCCCCTGGCGCAGCGCGTGGCGCCGCTGGGCTGGCATCTGCAATTGCTGATGCCGCCGGACCAGTTGGCCTCGCTGGCGGCGCTGCTGCCGCGCCTGCCCACCCCACTGGTATTCGACCACCTGGCCCGCATCACGCCGGCCCAGGCGGGTTCGCACCCGGCCCATGCCCTGGTGCTGGACCTGCTTCGGGCCGGCCGTGCCTGGGTCAAATTGTCGGGCGGCTACATCGTCAGTGCCCGCCACTCGGTCGAAGACCCGGCGCTGGATGCGCTGGCCCGCAGCTATATCGAGGCCAATCCGGAACGCGTGGTGTGGGGCAGCGATTGGCCGCACGCCTCGGCCACGTCGGGCATGCAGCCCCTGCCCGACGACGCCCGCCAACTGGACCGCCTGAGCGATTGGGCTGGCGGCGCGGCGCGCCTGGCGCAGATTCTTGTGAACAACCCGGCTGCGCTGTACGGCTTTGCCGCAACACCCGACAACAAGACCACGGAGACCTCTCATGCATAACCCCGCAGCCCCTGCGCGCCGGCGCTTTCTGGCGGTGGCCGGCGCCCTGGCCGCCAGCGCGACGTTCGGCGCCCGCGCCGCGCAAGACTGGCCGGCCGGCAAAGCCATCACCTGGGTCGTCCCCTACCCCGCGGGCGGCAGCACCGACGTGCTCGGCCGCGCCATTGCCCAGCAACTGGACGCCGAACTGGCCACCCGCGTGATCATCGACAACCGTCCCGGCGCCACCGGCACCATCGGCGCGGCCCGCGTTGCGCGCGCCAATGCCGACGGCTTGACGCTCCTGGGCACCTCCATCGGGCCCCAGGCCATCGCGCCGCACGTGATAGGCAAGCTGACCTACGACCCGGTCGCCGCGTTCGACCCCGTCATCCTGATCGGCACCATTCCCCATCTGCTGGTCGTCGGCCCCGCACAGCCCTACCCCACGCTGGCTGCACTCATCACCGCCGCCAGACGCGCGCCGCACAGCCTGGCCTACGCGTCCGGCGGCACCGGCACCATCCTGCACATGCAGGGCGAACTGCTGCAGCAAAAGAGCGGCGCCACCTTCCTGCATGTGCCCTACAAGGGCGACACCCCCGCGCTGCAGGACACCCTGGCCGGCCAGGTGCAGTTCGCCTTCATTCCCGTCGCGGCGGCGCTGCCCCATGTGAAGGCCGGCGCGTTGCGCGCGCTGGCGATCACCTCGGCGCAGCGACTGCCTGCATTGCCCGACGTGCCCACCATGGCCCAGGCCGGCTACGACGATTTCGTGGTCGAGCAATGGCAGGCCACGTTCGCGCCGGCCGGCACGCCGGTCGCCATCATCAACCGCTTGAACGCCGCCATCGGCAAGGCGCTGCAAAGCCCCGCGCTGGCGGCGCAGGCCGGGCAACTGGGTATCACGCTGGCCGGCGGCACGCCACAGGCGCTTGACCAGTTGCGCCGCGCCGACTTCGACAAGTGGGGCAAGGTCATTCGAGACGCTGGCATCAAGCCGGCCTGACCGCCCCCATTCCCTTCCATCATCCCCTTCAGGAACGCTCATGGCCAACCCCGACATCATCAAAGAATTTCCCCGCGTCGACGCGGACACCGTACGCCGCGCGGCGGCGTTGCAACCGGCCATTCTGGCCGACGTGGCCGGCCGGCGCGGCGCGCTGCACGGCCGCATCCGCCCGCTGCATCCGGGCATGAAGCTCGCCGGCACCGCCTTGACGGTGGAAGTGCGTCCGGGCGACAACCTCATGATCCACGCGGCGATCTCGCTGGCCCGGCCCGGTGACGTGCTGGTGATCGACGGCAAGGGCGATCTCAGTTCCGCGCTGATGGGCACCATCATGATGAACGCCTGCCGCAAGCTAGGCATCGCCGGCGTGGTGATCGACGGCGCGGCGCGCGACGCCATCGAGATCATCGAAATGGACTACCCGGTATTTGCCGCGGGCACCAACCCCAATGGCCCGACCAAGAACGTGCCGGGCCGTATCGGCCACCCGGTGTCGGTGGGCGGCGTCACCGTGAACGCGGGCGACTTCATCATCGGCGACGCGGACGGCGTGGTGGTGGTCGAACGCGAGAAGATCGCGGGCCTGCTGCCCGCGGCCGAAAAGAAGGTGCGCGACGAAGCCGCGCGCATTGCCGCCATCCAGGCCGGGGACACCGAAGCCAAGTGGCTGAGCGCGGCCCTGCGCGCCGCCGGCGTGCTCAAGGAAGGAGAATCGCTGTGAGCCACCCCGCCAAGCCCGTCGTGCTGGTGACCGCAGCCGACCTTGCGCCGCAGGCGCTGGACCTGCTGCAAGACCATGCCGTGATCTTCGCCGGCAAGACGCCCTCCGAAGACGACATCGTGGCGCTATGCCGCGAACACAATCCGGCCGCCATCATCGTGCGCTACAGCAAGGTGGGCGCGGCGGCGATGGACGCCGCCCCCGCACTGCGCGTGATCTCCAAGCACGGCAGCGGCACCGACACCATCGACAAGGCCGCGGCCGCGCAGCGCGGCATCGCCGTGGTGGCAGCGGTGGGCGTGAACGCGGCGGCGGTCGCCGAGCAGGCGCTGGCGTTGATGATGGCCTGCGCCAAATCCGTCGTGACGCTGGATGCGCGCATGCGCGCCGGGCACTGGGACAAGTCCACGCACAAAAGCCTGGAGCTGGGCGGCAAGACCATCGGCCTGATCGGCCTGGGCGCCATCGGCCGGCGCATGGCCGCCATCGCGCACGGCCTGGACATGCGCGTCATCGGCCATGACCCGTATGCCAAGGACCTGCCGGCCCACATCGAGCCGGTGACCCTGGACGAACTCTGGCCCCAGGCCGACGTGGTATCCCTGCATTGCCCGCTGACCGACGACAACCGCAACCTGATCAACGCCGACACGTTGGCCCGATGCCGGCCCGGCGTGATCCTGGTGAACACGGCACGGGGTGGCCTGGTGGATGAGGACGCGCTGCTGCAGGCCGTGCGTGCGGGTCGCGTCATGGCCGCCGGCCTGGACAGCTTTGCCGTCGAACCCATGGCCGCCGGCCATCCGTTCCAGCAGGAAGCGCGCATCATCCTGAGCCCGCACATCGGCGGGGTGACCAGCGCGGCCTACGTCAACATGGGCGTGGCCGCCGCCCGCAACGCGCTGCAGGTGCTGGCGCGCGATCGCGTCGGGCATTGAGAACCCGGCCGACGAACTGGGCCTGATGGTTGACCGGGCCCCGTCAAATCAAAAGGAGGAAGACAACATGACTATCCGCATTCCCTGCCTGCGCACCCGGCGCGCCGCGCTGCTCCTGGCGGCCCTGCTGCCGCTGCTGGCGACGGGCGCTGCCCGCGCCGCCGACACCTGGCCCAGCCGCCCCGTTCGCGTCGTGGTGCCGTATGGCCCCGGCGGCGCGGTCGACGTCGCCACGCGCAAGATGGCCCAGATGCTGTCCACCCAGACCGGCCAGAGCTTCATCGTCGAAAACAAGCCCGGCGCGACCGGCACCATCGGCGCCAGCCAGGTGGCGCGTGCCGCGCCCGACGGCTATACGCTGATTGCCAATGACACGACCTATTCGCTGCTGCCGCACATCTTCAAGCAATTGCCGTTCGATCCCGCCAAGGACCTGCAGCCGGTGTCGGCCTTCGTGTTCGCGCCCATGGCGCTGGCCGTGGCGGCCGACAGCCCGTACCGCACGCTGTCCGACCTGGTCGAACAGGCCCGCCACCAGCCCGACCGCATCACGTATGGTTCCGGCGGCCCCGGCACCACCCCGCACTTCGCCGCGGAGGGGCTGGCCCTGGCCACCGGCGTGAAATTCATGCACGTGCCGTTCAAGGGCGCCGCCGAAGCCACCCAGGCCGTGCTGGGCAAGGTCATCGACTTCCAGTTTGCGTCCACCACCGGCATCATGGGGCCGGTGCAAGGCGGACAATTGCGCCTGCTGGCCGTCAGCGGCGATCAGCGCCTGGACGTGCTGCCCGACGTGCCGACCTTCGCGCAAGCCGGTGTCAAGGACTTCGGCGTGGTCAACTGGACTGGACTGTGGGCGCCGGCCGGCACCCCCGCGGACGTCACCGACCGCCTGCAGCGGGAGGTCGCCCGCGCCATGGCCTCGGAAGAGATGAAGACCTTCGCCGTGAAGATGGGTGCGACCCCGCGCGCCGCCGATGCCGCCGAGTTCCGCCGTATTCTGGCCGACAGCGGCGTGATGTGGGGCAAGGTGGCCCGCAGCATCGGCTTTGACGCGAAATAGCCCCGCCAAGGAGACAGCCATGTTCTACCTGCAAGCGCCCGAGGTGCTGCCGTTCGAAGTCTGGTCGCCGATGCCCGAGACGTTTCGCCGGCCTGCCCGCAGCGACTGGGCCGACGCCAACCGCGGCGGCGTGCCCACCGACTCGTTCCTGGAAGGTCCGGTCTTCGACACGGCCGGCAACCTTTATGTGACCGATATTCCGTGGGGCCGCGTGTTCCGCGTGTCACCCGACCGGGAATGGTCGCTGGTTGCCGAGTACGACGGCGAGCCCAACGGCATGAAGTTCCTGGACGAACGCCGCCTGCTCATCACCGATTACAAGAACGGCCTGATGACGCTGGACGTCGCCAGCGGCCAGGTCACGCCCTATCTGGCGCGCCGCAACAGCGAACGCTTCAAGGGCGTGAACGACCTGGTCTTCGACCCCCAGGGCAACCTGTACTTCACCGACCAGGGCCAGAGCGGCCTGCATGATCCCGGCGGCCGGCTGTATCGGCTGCGGCCCGACGGCCAGCTGGATCTCTTGCTCGGCAACGTGCCCAGCCCCAATGGCGTCGCGTTGTCGCCGGATGGCAAGGTGCTGTACCTGGCCGTCACCCGTGGCAACTGCGTGTGGCGCGTGCCGCTGCTGCCCGATGGCAGTGTCAGCAAGGTCAGCCAGTTCTTCACGTCGTATGGGCCCAGCGGCCCGGACGGATTGGCGGTCGACGTCGAAGGCAACGTCCTGGTGTGCAACCCCGGGCTGGGCTATGTCTGGCTGCTCAACCACCGTGCCGAGCCGCGGATCGTATGGCAAAGCCCCGTGGGCATGTCCACGACCAACCTGGCGTTTGGCGGCCCGGATGGCCGCACGCTGTATTGCACGGAGTCGGTATCGGGATCCATTCTGCGTGCACAGGCGCCGCACGCCGGAATGCCGCTGGCACGCCTGGCCTAGCGGCGGTCAGGCGGTGCATGCCCGCAAGGCTGCGTCCCCCCGGCGGGGGCCTCAGATAAGCGCCGCCGCCTGCTCGCAGTGCCGCAGCGCCTGGCGCAGCGCCGTATCCACCGACCGCAATGACATGCCCAGCCATGCTGCGGCATCGGCGCGGCTGCGCCCCTCCACCCGCAAGGCGATCAGCACGGCGCGCTGGCGGCGCGGCAATTGGTCCAGGATGCGCGACAACGCGGCCAGGGCCGATCGCCCCTCGCTCACGGCCTGAGGGCCCGGGGTCTCGTCCACCAGTTCCGGCAAGGCGGCGGCCGGGTCGTCCAGGGACAGCCACGACGCCTGGCCACGCAATCGGTCGATCGCCAGATGACAGGCCATGCGGAACACATAGGCGTCGGCCTCGCGCACCTCGGCCAGCACCGGCCGCTGCAACCGCAGCCAGGCCTCGTGCAGACATTCATGCGCCAGGTCGGCGCAACGGAACCGCCGCACCAGCCGGCCATGCAGCGCGGCGTAGCTGTCGCTCAGGTGATCGCGCAGGCGTGCAGTGCCGTCAGGGTGACGGGGCGACTCATCGTGCGGGCGCGCCGAGTCGTCCAGCGAGGGCATCGATTCGCCGTGCGAGAGCACCGATGCGTCATGCGGGCACACCGGCTGCCTCGCCTGCCGCACGGGCGAGCGCGGCAGGCGCCACGTGTCGACGTCCAGCCAGGGCGGCGGCAAGGCGGGCGTCGCCCGCGGGCGCGCGGTCGATAGAGGCGTCATCATCACAGCCGGCCCAGGTTGCTCTGTTCGCGTTCGGTCAGCTGCTGCTGCGCCGCCTGCGGCAACTCGCCCAGGCCCAGGACGCGCACCGCGCTGCCCGGGTCATAGGACGCCGACGGCGCCGGCGGCTTGGGCGGCGGCGCCTCGGCGGCGCCGCCGGCCGGCAACTGCTCCGTGCCAAAGCCCAGGATCTGCACGCTGAAGATCGACGGCTGGTTCTGCCGTGCCGCCGCCCGGTCGCGCTGCATCACGTCCTGCGCCGCGGACGACGCCGAGGTCGCCGCCGCGCTGGCGCTGGTCAACGCGTTGGTGTTGACCGACACCGTCACCGGAATGCCCTTGCTGTCGCCCTGCACCTGGATGTTGGCGGCATTGACCACATGCAGCGCCGCCACGTTGACGTTGCCCGACACGCGGATGCCGGCCTCGCCCGCATCGATGGTGCCCAGGGGCGCGATCAGGTCCACGTCGCCCGCCGGCACTTCGGGAATCGGCGCCAGCGTGCCGATGCCCGCGCCGGCGGACGGCACGGTCGGCGACAGCGTGACGTTGCCGAAGGCGTCGTACACGCGCCGCGGCGGCGTATACAGCACCGTCGTCTTGGCGCCCCGGCCCGCGTTGATGTCGCCTTCGGCCGACCAGGCCTGGATGTGTCCGCCGAACGTGGTCATGATGCGGCTCTGGCCCAGCAGCAGGCTGCCTTGCGCATACAGCTGGATGTTGCCCTGCCCTTGCGTCACCACGCCCGCGCTGGCCGGCGGCGCCACGCCTTCCACGCCCAGCACCTGCCGGCCGCCCGGCGTGAGCAGCTGGATGTTGCCGCCGAAGTTGCTGCGCAGCCCGGCGCCGCCATACATCGTGAAGCTGCCGTCGTAGCGCAGCGGCGTGCCCGCGGCGTCGACGTCGGGGAACAGCGCGGCGATGGCGCGGCGACCGCGCAGATAGCTGCCAAAGCGCGGGCCGCCATCGTCGTTGTACTCGCGTCCGCCTTCCTTCAGTTCGGCAAAGAACAGCTGGCGCGCGTAGATGCCCAGTTCGGCCGGGGCCAGCGCCGCCAGGGCCGCGCCCGCACCCGCCTCATCCCCTTGGTAGCCATGGTGCTTGCGCAGCCAGTTGACCAGGTAGACGCCGCTGTCCTGCTCGAAGTCGTTCTTCAGGTCGCGGCGGGCCGTGCTCGTGTCGGCATCGCGCAGCGCCTGCTGTCGCGCCAGCTCGGCCGGCGCCCCGGCGTCATCGCCGGCATAGCCGAACTCGGCCGCCAGCCAGCCGCGCAGCGTCATCTCGCCGCCATAGGCCTGCACGACCTTGCCCGGGTGGCTGCCCAGCGCTTCGCCGGCTTGCAGCCCGCGCGCGCCGTCCAGGTAACGCGCCAGGAACGCCGCGTAGTCCGGGCCTGCCGCGCCCACGCCGGCCAGCACGGCCAGGTCGGCACCGGCGCGGGTATCGCCGCGCACGACGGCGCCCAGGCTGCGCACGCTGGCCACGTCTTCCTGGCGCAGTTGGCGGGCGGCCTGCATCAACAGCGTGCCGGGCCCCGCCACCTGCGCATTGGCGTAGACGATGTCGCGGCCCGCCTCGATCAGCGAAAAATCGCGGGCGTTGTTGTGCAAGGCGGTGACGTCCAGCCCCAGGATGTCGCGGCCCGCCCGCACCGAGACGGGCACCGCGGCCTCGTACCAGGTGTCGACGCTGCGCACACCGGCCATCCCGCCAAATTTCACCACCGCGCCGCTCTTCAAACCCACCACGTCGCCGGTCGCGGCATAGAAGCGGGCGACGGTCGCGTCCCCCGCGTGCAGCGCCCGGTCCAGCGGGGTGCCGGGCCCGAACGCAAAGAGCGGCTTGTAGTCCCATGCGAACGCCTGCAACACCCCTTGGGTACTGGTGTTGGTCACGATCAGATTGTTGTACAGGCCCGTGGTGAAGGCGCTGAAGGCCGGCCGCAGGGGCGTGGGCAATGCCACATCGGCCGCCGACATCGAGACCGTGTGCGCGCCTTTGGCCAGAATGGACCGGCCCGCCAGCATCTCCAGCTGGCCGCCCGCCGACGGCGCCAGCAGCAGTACCGGATTGTCCTCGCCGGTGGCGTTGTCGGCCAGCACGATGTTGCCGTTGGCGGCCACCGCCCGCAAAATCGACGGGTACACGAAATACCTGCGGCCCGTCGTATCGGTCTGCGTGATTTCGGGCCGCAGCTCGTCACCGCCAAAGCGGGCGTTGGTAACGGTCATCGGCGTCAGGTTGCCGCCCGCCGAAAACAGGTTGATGGCCGTCGAGGGCGTCCAGAGCGTGAACCAGCCTTCACCGCCGCCCGTCGCGGGCTGCGCGTCGCCGACCCGCTGGTACGGACTGGCATTGACCTGCCGGGTCCGTCCGGGGTCGCTGACCCCGCCCAGCACCAGGTCCGAGCGCGTGTCGATCCACGCCACGGCATCGCCCAGCACCAGTCGCGGTCCGCCCATCGGCCGGCCGGACCCCACCGCATACGGATCGGCAGCGCGCAGGCCGCCACCGTCGCCGTAGCGCAGATCCATGCCGCCCATCTGGCCAGCGGACACGGCCAGGCGGCCGCGCAGGTTCGCCAGCACGCCGTTCAGGTCCAGGTGGTCGGTGCCGCCAGTGTGCGGCCCGGTCGCGTTCAGCTGGGTGGCGGCCAATGACGGATTGATGCTGCCGCCCACCCGCAGGTCCAGGTCGCCCCCGCCCGTCAGCACCAGGTTGCCATCGAGCACCCGGCCGGTGCTGCCGACCACGGCGGTCAGGCCTTGCGAACGCGGTTCCACGCCATTGACGTAACGGGCCGCATCGCCGCGGGCATCGCGGATACCCGCGTCGCGCCCGGCGGAAATGCTGAGGTTGCCGCCGCCCAGCGTGCCGAAGCCGGTAAAGCCGAGCAGCCGCGGCTCTTCATAGCCACCGCCCACGGAAGCGTTCACCGCATAGCTGCCAAAGTTGATCCACCAGCTGGGCGCGATGTCCGCCACGCCCGGCGTGCCCAGGCTGCCCTGGCGCCACAGCCACGCGCCGGTCAGCGTGTTGGCATAACGTGCACGGGGAGACGAGCCCTCGAGCGTGACGCCCGCGTCTGCGCCCGAACCCACTGCATCGCCGTAGACGTCGCGCCCGGCCTGCACCACCAGGTTGCCGCCCTGGTCGGGATACCAGGCCTGGTACACGGACAGGGCGGCGTCATACTTGCCGTCCAGCTGGATCAGCCCCAGCGTGCCGGTGTCCTTGTCGGCCCCGCGCGGCAGGTTGAACCGCGCATCGGCCGCGCCCAGCGACGATTGCGTGCCCGCCGTGTACACGCCGTACAACGACGTCATGCCGACGTCGCGCCCGGCCAGCAGCGACAGGTCGCCCGTGCCGGTGCGCAGCACGCTGAAGGCCGGCGAGCCAAAGCCATACTTGTATTCGCGGGTGACGATGGTTTCGCTCGTGCCGCCGCCCAGGCAATTGGTGGCATCGGCGCAGAATTCGTCTACGGTGATGCCCAACTGGGCCACGAGCTGCTCGACCGGCTTGCCCACCCAGCTCAAGTCTCCCCACCAGTTCATGGAACCGGTTTCCGACACCGTGCGCGGCGCGGGCGTGCAATAGTCGCCCCAGCCACACATCTCCTCCCATTCGAAGCCCCACTGTTCGGCCAATTCCTTGATGGGCTTGCCGACCAAAAGCGGGTCGCCGAACAGGTCTTCGGCGCCGGCCGGCGTCAACACCATCACGCCGACGAAGATCGTCTTGGTGGTCTGGGTCGCGCGGGCCGCCAGGCCGTAGTGCGTATCGGCCAGCACCAGGTCGCCCTTGCCCAGCACGTTGCGGGCGCGCACGTCGGCCGAGTCCAGGTCGGCGCCGGCCACCGCGGTCAGGCTCCAGGCGCTGGCGCCCGGACCCAGCATGGGCGCCAGCGCCCAGTTGCGGCCTTGCTTGCCATCCGGGCCCTTGGGCCGCAGATCCACCGGCTTGCCATCGAGCAGCACCACCTTGGTCTGGGACGGAATCAGCGCGCCCTGCGCCAGCACGATCTGCGTGCTGGCCACCAGTTCGGTCGGCAACGCCACGCCCTTGGGCCAGGTGAAGGCGCGCATCGACGCACTGCTGCGCAGCACGAAGCCAGCGCCCAGCATCGACCCCGCTTCAAGCTTGACCTCGCCCGCCAGCACCGTACCGGCGCGCAGCACGCTGCCGCTGGCGGGGGTGACGTCGCCCGTCAGCACCAGGCCGGCGGGCAGCGACAACGCCGCGTTCAGCGTCATGGCGACCGGCAGCACCGTGCCCATCGGCAACGTGGCGGGACGCGCGGGCAAGTCGTAGTTCAGCGTGCGTCCCTCGGGGAACGAGGTGCCCGCTTCCAGCTTGACGCCGCCGATCGGCATCACCAGGTCGCCGCCGAACGGCGTCACGGCCTGCGAGCCGTAGCGGCCCTCGACCAACTGCCAGCCGGCGGCATCGTCCGGCGAATCCGGCGGTGGCGCAAAGCCGTCGTTGACGCTGCCGTAGATGTTCAGGTTGCCGCCCGCGCGCAGCACCAGCACGCCCGGTTCGCCATAGCCGCGCCGAGCCGGCGTGATGCGGTCGACGTTCGGGCCGTAGCGATAGTTGGACAGGTCGATGTCGCCCACCACGCTCAGGTCGCCCTCCGGCGTGGCGCTGGCCACCTCGACGCCGGGGCGCAGATGGTAATTGCCCAGGGCCGCCAGACGGGCGGACAACGCCGGATTGCCCAGCGCTGCGGTCATGAAGGCCTGGCTCTGGCTATCGATGCCGTCCAGGTAGGCCTGCGAGATCAGCTGCGGCACCTTGCCCGTCACGTCCGGCGCGCTCGCCAGCGGCGCATCGTTGTAGCGGCGGAAAGCATTCACCGCGACGGTCTTGGCCCCAAGGATGGCGGGCGTGCCCAGCACCGTCACGGCCACGTCGTTGGCGCCGTCGCCCGACCCGGCAAGGGCGCCCTGCCCGCTGCCGCCGCCCAGGCGGCGCGCGTTCAGGTCCAGCGTGCCGCGCGCCACGCCATCATGGTTCGGCGCGTCGGTACCGGCGCGCAGGTCCACCGCCGCGCCGGTGCCCAGCACCAGCGTGCCCTCGCGGGACGTCAGGTCCACCATGGCGCGGTTGACGCTGTCGATGATCTTGCCGTAGCTGTCCACGCGCAGGCCGGTGCCGTGCGTGTCCAGCAGGCCGTTGATGACCAGGTCGCGCATGGCCGCCAGGCGGATGCTGCCCACCTGCGCGCCGCTGGCGTCGATGCGGCCGTTGACGGTCAGGCTGCCGCCGTCCAGCACCAGCTCGACCTGGCGGGCGCGCACCTCGTCGCCCACCACCAGGTCGCCGCGCTTGATCTGGAAACGGCGGGCGCCGAACACGCCACCTTCGGTCAGGCGCGCGTTCAGGTCGGCAAAATCCGCCACGGTCTGCGCGCGCAGCACGGCCTCGGCGCTTTCGTACGCCACCCGCGTGCCGCCCGCGTCATACAGGCCCGACGCCGTGCCGCGCAATGAGCCGCCCAGGTCCAGGCGGCCGGCGCCGTCGCCTAGCGCAATGGCCTGGATACGGCCTGCGCGGTTGTTGACCGCCGACACATCGATCAGGCCGCCACGCACCTGCGTGATGTTGCCCGCCGTGCTTTGCAGATCCACATCGCCGCCCCAGCTGTAGCGCAACTGGTCAAGCAGCCGCACCTCGCGGCCCGACACGTCCAGGCGCGCGCCCGCGCCCAGCGTGATATCGCCATCGGCCTTGACCGACAGCTTGCCCGACGGCAACGCCACCGTCGTATCCACGAAGACGCTGCGGCCGGCCAGGTTCAGCGTGGCGCCCAGCCCATTGCGTGCGGCGGCGGCGGCCCCCGTGCCCGTGATGGCCAGCGCACCGCCCGCCTTGATCGCCGTCACCGACCCGGCCTCGCCGGTCAAGAGCGGCGTGCGGATCAGCAGATCGCCATCGCGATAGCGCCAGCCGTCTTGCGCCGTGTAGCCATCCGGCGCGTGATAGACCGACAGGCCGCCCTTGGCGCGGCCGGAGATCATCTGCGCGGCGTCCAGGGTCACCGACGAAAAGCCCAGCACCAGGCGCTCGGCCGGCACCAGGTCGTTCGGCAATTGATAGGGCGAAGATTCCAGCCGGATCACATCGGCCGCGATGTTCAGCGCGCCGCTGCCCAGGCTGTCCAGGATCGCGCCGCCCGGCGCCTGCGGTTTGTTGGCGCCGGCGCCGCTTGAACCGCCACGGTCGGCGGCCGTCGCCCCCGCCCACACGAATTCAGCGGCGGCAATCGTGGCGGTATCGCCCGCCGCGCCGTAGCCATAGATGGCCGGCGCGCCCAGCACCAGCCGCTGCAACGATCGCCCGCCCGCGCCGCGCGCGTCCAGCGAGACCGCGCCGTACACGTTGACCGATTCGCCCGCGTTGAGGATCAGGCTTTCCAGCGCCGGGGCTTCCAGCGCGGTGTTGCCGCGCAGCAGATTGCCCAGCACGTCCTGGTTCAGCGCCAGGCCCGGGGGCAGGCGGCCTGCCGCGCCGGCCTGTTGCAGGGCCTGGGCGCTGCCCAGGTTGACGGCCGACACGCTCAGCGCCAGATTGCGGGTGCCGTATTGCACCGTGTCGCGCCAGGTGAACGCGCCGCTGGTGGAGGCGCCGATCGAGCCTTCCGACAGCAGGCGGGCAGGCCCCGAACAATCCGTGAGGCAGCCGCCCACATCGATGGCCGTGCCGCTGCCGTACTTGGGCACCAGCAGGTTCACCAGCCCGTTGGACAGGGCCAGCATGGCGCCGCTGGTCAAGTCGTAGTAAAGGCCCGTACGCGCATCCTGCGCCACGTCGCCGCGCCCCAGCGTGGAAAGCGTCGCCCCCTGCTCCACCAGGATGCCCCGGCCGCCATCGAGCGAGTACAGGAAGATCTCGGGCGCCCGCAACGCGGCGCCGCTGCGCACGACCACCTGCTTTACGTTGCCCCCTACGCTGCGGGCACCTGACGCATATTGGCCCCCGACGGTGCCGCCGATGAACATCGCGCCAGGCGACAAGGCGTTCAGGTCCGCGGCATGGATCGCCGCGGCCTTCGGGCCGAGCACAGGCGCCTGGCCAGCCGCCAGGATCTCCAGGCCGTCTGCCGGGCCGGTCACCGCCAGGCGGCCGGCGTAGCTGCCGCTGCCCGCGGGCACGTCGAACCGCGCGGTTCCCTTGAACGACAGCGCCGGGGCATCGCCCATGCCGGCGCCTTGCGCCAGGTTCAGATGCAGCGCACGGGCATCCGTGGTCAGCATGCCGCGCGCGATGCCCTTGCGCGCCGCGTCGGCCAGCACGAAGGCGTTATAGGACGTCTCGTTGTACTGCGCATGGCGCCGCACCACGTCGGCCGGCGTGATCAACAGGCGCGTCGGCAGTGCGGCAAGCTGCCCGGTCCGGGCCGTGCCCAGCAACCCGCTGCCCACCCACGACCCGCCGCGCGTCGCCGCCGTCACCGACGCTTCATTGGCGCCCTGCGGGCCCAGCTCGACGCGGAAGGCGCCGGGCAGCAGCGCATACGTCGACGGCAGCAAGGTATAGGTGCCCGCCGGCAGGCCCGGCACGCCGGCCTGGACCGTGACCTGCCGCCCCACCGCGGGATTGCCCGCGCCGGCATCGGGTGCGACCGGCGCCTGGTTGCCGGCGAAACCCGGCACGATGGCATAGACCGCGTTGCCCGACCGGCTGAAGCCGAATCCCGGATTGGCGTCGGCCATGGCATAGCGCAGCACGTCGACCGAACCGCCACGGCCACGCACGAATGCGCCGCCCGTCAGTTCGCCGCCGCCGGACAGATCCAGCACGGCGCCCGCGGCCACCTCGATCACGCTGCCCTGGATCTGGATCTTTTTGCCCAGTAAATCGTCGCTGCGGGTCGGATCCGGCGTGACGTCCTTGCCGGCATAGGCGTATTTCACGCCGTCCACCGTGCCGCCGTAGGGCATGAGCAGCCCGCCGCCGCTGATGGACGTGATGCTGCCCGGCAGGAACCGCACCGTGCTCGGCTTTTCGGAGCGGCTTTCAAAGGTGATGGCGCCCAACGGTGCGCGCAGCACGCCGCCCTGCTCGATCAGCGGCCCCGCCAGGGTGATCGCCCCGAATGCGGAATAGGGCATGGCCGGCGTCTGGCCGTCCGTGCGCCGCAACGTCAGCACGGCATCGTGGTTGTAGCTGGCGATGGCGCCGTTCGGTCCCTTGACGATGTAGTCGCCGACGGCGATGGTGCCGCCCGAACCGGTGACCGGGTAGATCTGTGCCGCGGTCAGCGTCAGGCGGCCGGGCGCGGCCAGCTTGTTGATCAGGCCGCGGTCGCCAAAGCCCGATGCGCCCATGCGCATGTCGCCCTGCACGTCGAACCGCACGTCGTCAAAGGTGATCAGGTCGCGCATGCCGCGCACATCCAGCAGGTCGGCTGCCACATTCAACCGGTGCCCTGCGTTCAGATACTTCAGCGGCGCGGACACCAGTTGCAGGAAGGCGTCGGCGCCGTCCAGCGGCCGGTAGCGCGCCTGGTTGAACAGCACATACGACGCGCTCAGGTTCACCCCACTGGCGCCAGGCGCCGTTTCCTGCAACGACAGCGCGCCCGACAGCCGCAGGCTCTGGCGCAAGGCCAGCGAGACGTTGCCATCGGCGCGCACATCGGCGTGCAGCGCCAGGTTGTCAAAACCGCCCGCCTCGATGCGATCCACGCCCAGACGGCCATAGCCATACGCCAACGCCGCACTGGCCTGGCCCGGCTTGAGGTCCGCGGCCAGCAGGCTTTCGCCCTGGCGTTGCGCCAGGATCAATTGGCGTTCCGCCTGCACCGCCAGTTCCGGCGACTGGTTGCGCATGTAGAACGCGCCGGCCAGCGACACGCCCAGGGTGCCGCCGGCCGCCTGGCTGGAACCGGCCGCCGCGCGCAGCCTGCCATCCAGGTGCAGGCCGTTGGCGGACGACAGTACGATCGTGCCGCCATCGGACCCCACGACAGTGGCGCCGCGGCCTGGCAGGTCCAGCACGGCCTGCGTGCCCGATGCGTCCAGCAGCGACCCCGGCCGCAGGATGATGTGCCGGTCGATGGGCCGGTTCAGCGTATCGACGTCGGCTTCCCAGTCGATCTTGCCGCCGATCTCGATCGACCCGCCCGCCTGCACCACGCCATAGCGCTGGCCCTTCGTGTCCACCGCCACATGGCTGCGCCCGGCCACGTCCAGCACCGCCTGCTCGCCGATCCAGACCGAGCGCGGATTCGCCTTGGGCCCGTAGGGCTGCTCGCCGATGCGCGGCTCACCGATAGCGATGCGCCCGCCCCAGGCGTCCAGCCGGCCCAGCACCGTCAATTGGTCCGCGCCCTTGATCTGGATCGTGCGGCCAGGGTCCACGCTGACGCGTGCGCCCTCGCCCACCACGATCGGGCCGCCGACGGTGGCCCGGTCCGAATACAGCGCCAGGTCCGCGCCGCCGCGCTGCGTCAGGCGGCCGCGCAGCGGGTCTTCGGTGTACAGCGGCGGCGTCCACCGCGACAGCACCTCGCCCGGTTCGATGCCCGAACCCGGCGCCTGCGCGGTACTGCCCTGCAACCGCAGCACCGGCATGGTGACGTCGATCTGCGCGCCCTCGGCCACCGTCAGGCCGTCGTAACCGTTGATCTCGTATCTGCCGAACCCCGTGCGCAACAACGACGCATCCAGCCGCAGCGTGCCCTTTTCCTGAGGGTCCAGCGGGCCGCCGAGCACAATGCGCCCGCCGCTGGACACGGACAAGGTGCCGCCGCCCGTCACGCCATAGCCTCGCACGTCACCCTTCATCGACAGCAGGCCGCCGCTTGCCGCCATGCTGCTGGGCGCATAGGCGGCAAGCGTGACGCTGCCGCCCTGGCCGCCTTGCAGCTTGCCGTCGGCCAGCACCGAGGCGCCGGCCGACACGTCCAGCACGCTGCCCGCGTCCACGATCACATCGCCCGAACTGCGCAGCGCCACGCGCCCGCCATCACGCACCGGCAGTCCCGCCAGGCCCTCGGCATCGCGCAGCAGGTTGGCCCAGACGCCGCGGGCATCCAGCAGCACGCCCGACGCCACGTGCACCCGGGGCTTCTGATCGGCTTGGGGCGCCAGGCCCGCGTCTTCGATCCGCGCCGCCAGGAAACTCGGTTGCAGCAGGATGTTGCCGCCCTGGATCAGGCCACCACGGCTGACCAGATCGGCCTTGATGTCCACCTCGGGCGCATAGAGCGTGATTTCCCCGCCGTCGGCGCTGCGCAGCGCCGAATCGACCGTGATGGAGCGGCCCGCGGCGATGCGCACCCGGCCCAGCGAAAAGCCATTGAGCCGATCCGCGTCCAGGAACAGCTTGCCCAGGTTTTCCTTGGGCAGCGCGGCCGCCAGGTCCAGCCCGTCGGCCACGCGCGGCCCGCCCGCGCCCACCGTCACCTCGGCCACGGTATCCGCCGTGGCGCCCAGCTGGTAGTACAGCTGCCTGGTGACGGGGTCGTAGTAGCGCACATCGTTGCCCACCACCAGCGCGGCGCCGCGCGCCACCGCGCGTTGCGACTGGCTGTAGCCGTCCAGGCCCGCCTGCGGCGCGCGGTCCTGCCGCACGCCTTGGTAGGTGTTGCTGACCAGGTCGCCTTCCAGCACGGCGCTGCGGGTCGAGATGACCAGCGCCCCCGCATCGCGTCCCACCGTGTAGCCATCTTCCTGGCGCGTGCGCGGCGCCAGCAGCGCGTTGTAGAAGCGGCGCGTGGCCTTGTCGCCCCATCGTTCGGAGCGCTGCTCGAAGCCGTTGTAGATGCCGGTGTACAGCAGGTCGGCCGGCGCCCGGTCGGCCGTGTACAGCCGGCCGTCCTGGCCGCGCAGCCAGGTCTGCTGCAAGGTGCCGGCCTGCACGTCCAGCGTGCCACCCGACAGGTTGATGGTCGAGCCGGCCTGCGTCACGACCTCGGCGCCTTCGAAGCGGACCTGTCCGCCCTGCGCCAGCCAGTGGCTGGCCGGCACCGCCAGCGTGCCCAGGTAGCCGCCCACTTCCAGCAGGCCGCCGCCGCTGTACCAGCGGTCGCCCTCGTAGCCGCCGGTGCCGCCGGCCACGCGGAGCAGCGAGCGCCGGTCCAGCCATACGTCGTTGTTGTTCAACCGCGCATCGTCGCGGTTCAGCGGCGAATCACGCTGCTCGTTGCCTTGCAGGTTGATCTTGAGATTGTTCGACTCCATCGACACGGCCACGCCGATGGCGCCGGCCACGTCCAGCTGCGCGCCTTCACGCACCAGGCTGCGCCCGGCCGCCTTGACCGCGATCTGGCCGCCGGTGGCCAACGTCAACGAATCGCGCTGGAAATCCACCGTGCCGCCGCTGTCGATCTGCACCAGCGACAGGTCGCGCCGGTTGCGGTCGGTCTGCGCCAGCTTGCCGGTCGTGTCGACGCTGGATGGCATCAGGTTGTCGCGCTGGCCGTCCAGCGCGGTGGCCTTGTCCGCGTCCACCAGAATGGCGCTGACCGCGCCCGAACGCAGCGTCACCGCCGCCTTGGCGCCCACGCCATTGAGGTGGATCGTGCCGCGCGAATCCACCGACGTGGACGCCGCCAGCACGCCGGCCTGGTCCACCGTGCGGGCCGCCAGCGTGATATCGCCCTGCGGCGACAGGATCAGGCCGCGGCTCGTCACCACGCCCTCGCCCGTCGGCGTGATTTCGTTGCCGCGCGTGGTCGACGCGGCGTTGCCCTCGGTGCCCTGGCCGCGCTTGATGATGAAGCTGTCGCCCGCCGCCAGCGCCGCCTGTCCGCGAGCGGTCGTGAGGGTGCCGGCGTTGTCCACGTCGCGGCCCAGCAGCAGCACATAGCCGCCGGACTGCGTCACCGTGGCGGGCCGGTTGGTCTCGATGACCGCCCCCGGCCGCAACTCCACCTTGCCCAGCGCGTCCGTGAAGCTGGGCGTCTTGTCGTCCGGCCCGTACAGGCCGTTGTTCTCGAATTGCGTGTCGCTGATGCGCGCCGCCGCCGCCACCAGGTTGCGCACGTTCACTTGCGAGGTGCCGTCGAACACCACCCCGTTGCGATTGACCACCATGACCGTGCCGGCGGCCTTGATCTGCCCCTGGATCACCGACGGCCGCGCCTTGGGATCGTTGACGCGGTTGAGCACGGCCCAGGTCGATTCCTGCTGGAATTGCACTGTGGTGCGCTTGCCCACGTTGAAGGTTTCCCAGTTCAACACGGCCTTCGAGCCGGTCTGCTCGATGGCGACCTTGGTGCGGCCGTCTTCGACGGTCGTCACGGGCGCCCGGGCATTGCGCCAACCCGCCGTCAGCGGATTGGCATCCACCTTCAGGCCGCCTTCGACCAGGCCGTCCGGCACCGGTGCGCCCGACGCCAGCGCCGCGTCGCGCGCGGCACGCTGCGCCGCCTGCTGCGCGGCAATCGCCGCCGCCGTCGTGCCCAGGTTGCCCACCGACCGCTGCAACTGCTCGCGCGCCGCCTGCGCCTGGCGCGCACCGGTCAGCGAACTCACCGGCGCCCCGTTGGGCAGCCGGCCCGTCGTGATGGCCTGCGTCTGCGCCGCGTTCTTGGCCGCGAACCAGCCGCTGCTGAACGCCTGTTGCGCCGAGGCCGGCATGGCCACGCCCCCCGACACCAGCATCAGCGCCAGCGCGGCAGGCAGCGGCTTGAGCCGACCTCCCCGCGCGCCAGCCGCAACAAGGCGGGTCATAGGGAGTTTGCGAAGACGCGATGTCATAGCGGGCAATCCTGATCCGTGTAGCCAAGGGAGCGAGATCACGTCATCGGCGCGTTCGTGGCGCGTGATGGCGGCTCATACTCCAATGACGGAGGGACGCGAAGGAAGGGCTACCGAAAACCCCCGATTATTTTGTAACAGCGCAATCAGCTGAGCAGCACGATGCCGCCCGGCAGGCGCGTCAACTGCGCGCCGTACAGGTCGCGCAGCATGTGCAGCGCCAGGTCGGTCTGGGTAATTTCGAAGCGCATGCGCACGCGCCGCGCCGCCAGGTCGGCATTGCGCAGCAGCACGCGGCCCGGGCGATAGCGGTTGATCTCGTCCACCACCTCGGCCAGCGTCTGCCCCGCGAACGTCAGCGTGCCGGTGCGCCAGGCGGCCACTTGCGCGGTGTCCACCGCCTGCGGCGTTTGCAATCCGGTGTCGTCATAGATGAGCTGTTCGCCCGCGGCCAGGGTGCGCTGCGCGCCCGCCCCGTCCACCTGCACCGACCCTTGCAGGCAGGTCACGCAGACCTGGGGCCCGGTGTAGCGCAGGTTGAAGCGCGCCTGCCGCGCCCGCGTGGCGCCGGCGCCCGCGTAGACGATCACCGGCGCGCCGCTGCCGGCGGCCTCGACCTGGGCCTCGCCCGCCACCAGTTCGATGGCCGCGCCGCCGGCCTGCACGCCGCGCTGGTTGATGCGGGTCTGGGTATTCATCTGCACGTGCAGCTGGTCAGACAGCGCCAATTCGCGCTGCTCGGCCGTGCCGGTGCGGAAGTCGGCGGTGTAGTCCAGCAGCGACGGCCACAGGGACAGTGGTGGCCACACCGCCACCGCCGTACCCCCCGCGGCCATGGCCGCCCCCAGAAACGCCCGACGGGCGGGCCGGGTCAGGCCCTTTCTGGCCGGCGGATGCGCCAGCCCCGGATCGCGGCGCGCGGCCTGGCGCAACACCGGGTCCAGGTCCTGCCACAGCCGCGTCACCTCGGCCCAGGCCTGCGCGTGCGACGGGCTGCGTGCCCGCCACTGCTTCATCGCTTCGGCGTCGCCGCGCGTCGCATCGCGGTCACGCAGGCGCAACCACCATTGCTCGGCTTCGCGCCGCAAGCGATCGGGGTCTTGGGAGGGGTTCATGGCGCCGAGCATCGTGTCAGAATTTCCGCCGGCCGACAACATCGCCGTTGGCCACGGCCTCGGTGTCGGCCAGGCGTTCGCGGCAATGCCGCATCGCGGCCGCCAGTTCCTTTTTCACCATCGCCACCGAAATCTGGAAGCGTTCGGCGATCTCGGCATTGAGCAGCCCATCCACGCGCGCCGCCGCCAGAATGGCGCGCTGGCGCGGCGGCAGCTCGTCCATGGCGACCTCCAGCGAGCGCACGTCGCGCCGCGCCGCCACGATACGCTGCGGGTCCGCGGTTTCGTCGGCCACGTGCAGCAGCGCCTCGCGCTCGTCGTCGGCCAGCGGCTCGCGATTGCGCCGCCAGTCGTCCGTGGCAATCCGCGCCGCCATGCGCAGCAGGTAGGCATCGGGGTTGAGCACCGGGCTGGCGGGCTTGGCCACATCCAGCCGCAGCCAGGTTTCGTGCAGCGCGGCCGACGCCTGGTCACGCGACCCGACGATGCGTTCCAGGCTGCGCCGCAGTTCGGCGTAGCGGGCAATCAGGCGCAGCCGCAGCAGCGCAGCGGAGATCATCGACATCGCATCACTCCGCAGGCCGGCGCGGCGCCGCGCAATGCGTGCCGCCGGGCAACAGCAGAATCGATACCGGCTGCGGCATGCCCGCAGGCGGCGGCGCGCCCACGTCCATGCCCTGGAGGGCGCGTGTCACCGCCGCATCCACCCGCCCGCTGCCCGTGCTGTCCAGCAGGCGCAGCCGCGTCACGTGGCCGCCGTCATCCAGCCGCAATTGCAACGCCAGGCGGTACTCCCCCGGCCGGGCGGCGGCACTGCCGCACAGCGTGCGCAGCAGGGCCTTCTGCAGCCGCCCGATGTATCCACTGAAATCGGCGCCTCCGGCGCGCGCGCCCGGAATGTCCTCGGCGCGCAAGGCGGGCCCGGCATCCAAAGGGGCACGGCCCGGCCCGTCGGCGGACGGCGCATAGACCACGATGGCTTCGCCGTCCGTCTGGCGAATGCGCAGTCCCGACCCATCCAGCAAGCGGCGCAGCGCGTCCATGACCGTCAGCCGCCCCGACAGCGCCGGCGCGGCCTGGCGCGCATGCCGCTCATCGACCAGCACGGCCACGCCCGCCACATGGCCGATGGCCTCCAGGCTGTCGCCCAGCGGCTGCGCGGGCAAGGCAAAGTCATACCGCTCGCCGCGCAGGCGATCGGCCAGCGCCGCGGACGCGGTCCCGCCCGCCAGGATGGGCGTCGCCAGGCAAAGGAGACACACGCCAACCAGCGCCAACACACTGAGCGGTGCCGGGGTACCTATCATCGGGCGATATGGACGTCGGGAAAGGGAACAGGGCCGGCGCACGCCCGAACAAGGCGACACCGGCCAGCAGGCTAGCCCGGCGATATGACCCGGACATGACACCGGGATGACGCGAACGGCGAACCCGGTACACTGAGCCCCGACCTCGGCGCCAACGGGCAAGCCGACCGTGCACGTCTTCTGGAGAGCATCCCCCTATGATGATCCGTCATCTGGTCCTGGCAGCGTCGATGACCCTGGCCGGCAGCGCCGCGGCCGCCCCCTCGTTCAACTGCGCCAAAGCGGCCACCCCGGTCGAAAAATCCCTGTGTGGCAACTCGGTACTGGCCGACCAGGACAACGCCATCGCACAGCAATACAAGGCCGTGCGGGACCAGCTGGACCCCGATGCCGCCAAAGCGCTGGCAGCCGACCAGCGCTATTTCATAGGCGTGCGCGAGAACATCTATGCCGATCCCTTCAAGGGCAGCACGCCTTTCCAGGAAATCTCCACCAGCATGCGCGCTCGCCTGGCGTTCCTGAAGGCCATCAACCCGCAGCCGCCCGCCGGCTTCGTCGGCAAGTGGAAGAACATCGAAGGTGAAATCGAGATCACGCAAACCGCCGATGGCCAGCTGTTCGTGGCGGCCAACTCGAACCAGCCCTATCGCGGCCTGTGGGTCTGCGACCTGAGCGGCAAGGCAACCGTCTCGGGCGACACCCTCAAGGTCACCTACCAGGACGGCCCGCCCTGGGCCCTTTCCATGACCCGCCGGGGCGCCGTGCTGGTCGTGCGTCAAATTCCGCCCGCCGGCGTCGAGGACGACGGCTTCGGCCCGCCCTTCTGCGGCCGCAAAGGCAGCTTGGCCGGCGACTGGTTCGCGGTGCGCTGACCCCGCCTTCCGTCCGTGCCCGTTCCCGCAACATGCGGCGACTGGCCGAAGTGTTCGATCAGCAGCTCCGTCAGGCAGTCGGGCAGATAGGCCCATCCATGAACGGCCACGTATCGGTGAACCGCGCAGGCCTGATTGCCCGCCGTTCTGCGGCCAGGCCGCAGGGTTTCTGATACATTGACGCCCAAAAGCCCATCCTAGCGAAGGCTATTCGCGGCCCGGCCTGCGCCGGGCATGGCACAAGGGCCCGCAACGTGCATTCAATGACGTACGGCGTCAAGGCCCCATCTCTCAACAGTCGACATCCAAGGTGACAGTCAAAATGAAAAAAATTGCACTGCTGGTTATCCTGCCATCGCTGCTCGCGGGATGTACTTCCGGACAGATGAACATGCTGACCGGCAAGCGGAACAAGACCTACAACGACGTCAATGCGGCCTGGGTCGGCAGCACGGAAGAGCAACTGATTTCCAAATGGGGTCCGCCCAAGAAGAGCTATACGCTTGAAAGCGGGGCAAAGATCATTTCGTACGAAGATATCTGGGGCCCCATGTCCGCCTACCACGTCTGCCAGGAAAAATTCATGATCGAAAAGGGCGTGGTGACCAAATGGGGCATTTCGGATTGCCCGAAACGCATCTCGGGCTCGCTTCCTAAAGACACGCCGATTCCGCAACCGACCCTGTAGGGCGACCGCGCGCCGGTTTTCCCCGCCTGGCGCCTTGACAGGCCACGTGCCGACACCCGCAGCAGGACCGCGCCGGTCTCCCCGGCGTCATCGCCCCATCACCGGACAGCTCGCCGGAACGGGGCGATCAAACAATACGGCAATGCCGCACACCGACGTGAACATCCCCAGGTTGTTGTGGCCCACTCCGGGCACTTGCACCACGCGCTGATTCAACGTTTCATTCGAGCAAAAGCGCCCGCCGCAAACATTCAAATATCTGCTCGACCTGGGCAGGGCTGATGATAAGCGGCGGCGAAATCACGATCATGTCGCCGGACGCGCGCACCAGCACGCCATGGTCGAAGCAATAGCGGGCGACCTCGGCGCCTCGCCCCCCTGGCGCCCCGGCCCGCGGCGCCAGGTCCACGGCGCACAACAAGCCTATGCTGCGCACGTCATTGACATGGGGCAGGCCTTTGAGCGCCAGCGCACTGGACTGCCAGATGGGACTGATCGCCCGAACCAGGGCGTTGATATCCAGTTCCTGATGCAAACGAAGCGTCGCCAGGCCGGCGGCGCACGCCAGCGGATGCGCGGAATAGGTGTAGCCGTGCATCAGTTCCACCACTTGTGGCGGGCCGGCCATGAAGGCCTCATACACACCGCTCCCGACGATGACGCCGCCCATGGGCACCGCGCCATTGGTCAACCCCTTGGCCACGGTCATCAAGTCCGGGGTCACGCCAAACACCTGCGAGGCGAAGTTGCCGCCAATCCGGCCGAAGCCGGTGATCACTTCGTCGAAAATCAGCAGCACGCCGTGCTGCGTGCACAGTTCGCGCAAGCGCTGCAGATAACCGACCGGTGGCGGATAGACGCCGCCCGACCCGGTTACCGGCTCGACAATGACGGCGGCGACCGTGCTCGGGTCCTGGATATCGAGCAATTGTGCAAGGGCCTCCGCATAGCTGGCGCCTTGCTCGGGTTGCCCCGCGCTAAAGCGCATGCTGGCGTCATACGGCAGCGGCAAATGGCTGACTTCGCCCAGCAGCGGGCCGAAGTCGCGCTTCTGGCGGCCAATCCCCGAGACGGAAAGGCCGCCAAAACCCATGCCGTGATAGCCCTTGGCCCGGCCGATCAGCTTGGTGCGGCGGCAGTCTCCGCGTGCCTGATGGTAGGCGCGTGCAATCTTCAAGGCCGTGTCGACGGCTTCGGAACCAGAGTTGGTAAAGAACACCTTGGTCATGCCTTCGGGCGCCAAGGCGATCAAGGCGTCCGACATGGCCTGGGCGGCCGGGTGACTCATCTTGAACGAGGACACGAAGTCCAGGCGAGCGGCAGCTTGCTGAATGGCCTGCACAATGCTGGGCTGGCCGTGACCGGCGTTGACGCACCACAGGCCGGCCATGGCATCCAGAATGTCGCGGCCGTCGGGCGTGCGGTAGTACATGCCCTCGGCGCTATCGAACATCACGGGCTGCTGTTGAAACTGCCGCATGGGAGTGAAAGGCGCCCAGAATGCATCGGAAACGGAACTGGCGTCGGTCATGGAATCTCCTTGAATGGTTGAAACGCAAGCCGGCTCAGGCCTGCGCCAGGCGGACGCGATAGCCGCCGTCCGCCAGTCGCTCCAGCGGGCTGGCGGCTGCCAGCAATTTGCGTGTGTAGGGGTGTTGCGGCTTGTCGAACAAGGCATCGCGGCTGGCGACTTCCACGATTTCTCCCTGGCTCATCACCGCGACGCGATGCGCGATCCGTTCGACTGCCGCCAGATCATGCGAGATGAACAGGCAGGCAAACCCGTATTGCTTCTGCAAGCGTTCGAACAGGTCCAGAATCTGCTTCTGGATGGTCATATCCAGCGCCGAGATCGGCTCATCGGCAATGACCATCTTCGGCCGTCGCACCAGGGCGCGGCCGATGGCCACACGCTGACGCTGGCCGCCAGACAGCTGATGCGGGAAACGGTCGCGGAACGACGGGTTCAAGCCGACATCAGTCAGCGTTTCCGCCACTCGCACGCGACGCTGCGATTCGTTCAGGTCATCGCTATGGCGCAAGGGCTCTTCCAGAATCTGCCCGACCCGCATGCGGGGATCCAGAGAAGAATAGGGGTCCTGGAAGATCATCTGGCATTGCAGGCGGGTGCTGCGATGGATCGACCTGAGCAGATCCACGCCTTCAAACTCGATGCTGCCAGCGCTGGGCTTGACCAAACCCGCCACGGCGCGCCCCAGCGAGGTCTTTCCCGAGCCGCTGCCGCCCACCAGGGCCAACGTTTCACCCGGCGCGATGCTGAGGTCGACGCTGTGCACTACGCGACAGGCGGCGCTGCGCCGCCAGAAGCTGCGCTGCCCCGGGTACTCGATGCACACGCCTTTGACCTCGACCAGCGGTGCGCCGGCCTCGGGCAAAGGGGGCAGTACGCCACGGCGCGGCAGCGCCTCCAGCAACTGGCGGGTGTACTCGGCTTGCGGCTTGAGCAGGATGGAGGCCGTCGGCCCCTGCTCGACCGCTTGCCCATTGCGCATGACGACGACCTTGTTGGCGTAGCGCGCCACCAGCGAAAGATCATGGCTGATGAAGAGCACTGCGGTACCCTGCTCGCGGGTCAGCTCCAGCATCAGATCGATGACGTCCAATTGCGCCAGGCAGTCCAGCGCCGTCGTCGGTTCATCGGCGATCAACAGGGCCGGACGCAGCAGCATGACCGATGCCAGCATGATGCGCTGGCGCATGCCGCCCGAGAATTCATGCGGATAGGCGGTCAGGCAGCGCACCGGGTCCTTGATGCCGATGCGCTCCAGCATGGTCAGGCAGCGCCGTCGAATATCGGCGGCGCTCAGACGGGTATGCAGCTTGAGGGCCTCACTCATTTGCCGGCCGATGGTCAAAGCCGGATTGAGCGACACCATGGGCTCCTGGAACACCATGCCGATCTCGGCTCCGCGCACACGCCGCAAGGCGCGGGCGTTCTGCGTGTCCAGGACCTGGCCCTTGAAGCCGATGCTGCCGCCAGCCATCTGCATGGGTGCGGGCAAAAGGCCGATCACGGCGCGGGCGGCCATGGTCTTGCCGCTGCCCGACTCGCCCACCAAGGCAAGGATCTCGCCCGGCGCAAGCTCGAAACTCACGTCATTCACGGCCAGCGGTCCATCCAGACCGGCACGTATCCTGAGTTGCTTGACAGACAATAGTGGCGCTTTCTCGGTCATGCTCACTTCCTCATGCGCGGATCGAGGCGATCGCGCAAGGCATCGCCAAACAGATTGATACCCAGCAAGGCCACGCTGATCAGCACACCGGGAAACACGCCCAACCATGCGGCCGAAGCGATATACGGACGGCTGGCAGCCAACATGCTGCCCCAGGTGGCGGCTGGTGGCGGCACGCCCAGGCCCAGAAAGCTCAAAGCGCTCTCTGACAGCAGGGCCCAGCCGAACATGCTGGTTGCCAGCACGCACACCGGCGCCAGGCAATTGGGAACGATGTGGCGGAACATCGTGTACAGCTCGGAATTGCCGATGACTCTGGACGCCTCGATGAACTCGCGTTCACGCAGCGACAAGACGCTGCCGCGGACCACACGCACCACCGACGGCGTATAGGCCATGCCCAGGGCCAGCACAATGCTGTACTGGCTTGCCCCCAAGACGGCCATGATGCCCAGCGCCAGCAACAGGCCGGGGAAGGCCAGCAAGGCGTCGTTGAACATCATCAGGATGCGGTCGGTCCAGCCTCGCAGGTAGCCGGCCAGCATGCCTATCATGGTGCCGCATACCAGGGCCACCCCCACGGACAAGAGGCTGATCCACAGGCTGGTCGAGGCGCCAACGATGAGACGGCTCAGGACATCGCGGCCGAACTCGTCCGTACCCAGCCAATGCAGCGCGCTCGGCGCCTGAAGGCGAAGACCCAGATTCAGCTTCAGCGAGTCATACGGCGTCCACACCAGGCCCAGCAGGGCCAGCGCGACCAGACCCAGCAGAAGGCCGCCACCGATCAAGGCATTGAGCGCCGGCAGGCTGCGGCGCCGCGCAGGTGCGGCAGGCAAAGAGATGGCGTTGCCATTCATAGTTTCACCCTGGGATCAAAGACCGGATACAGCAGGTCGACGACCAGATTCACCACGACATAGATGCTGGTGATCAACAAAAGACATCCCTGCAGGACGGGATAGTCGCGAGCAAAAATCGAATCCACCATGAGCCGGCCGATGCCCGGCAGGGTGAAGACGGTTTCCAGCACCGCGATGCCGCCCAGCAGATTGCCCAGGATCAGGCCCACCAGCGTCCAGGTCGGCGCAAAGGCGTTGCGCAAGGCATGGCCCCACAACACCGCCGTTTCCGACAGGCCCTTGGCGCGGGCGTGCGCGATGTATTCCAGCCGCAAGACCTCGATCGTGCTGGCGCGCGCCATGCGGGCAATCGAGCCGAACTCCACCAGCGTCAGCGTCACCACGGGCAGGACCAGATAGCTCAGCCCTCGCAAGGGATCCGCACTGACGCTGACGTAGCCAACGATAGGCAGCCAGCCCAACTTCATGCCGAACAGGTAAAGCAGCAGCAAGCCCAGCCAGAAGGCCGGAATCGACAGCAGCAAGGTGGCGCTGGCAACCAGGCCCAGATCCATCAGGCTGTTCTGCTTCCAGGCCGCGTAGAGGCCGACCGGCACGGCCAGCAGTACCGCCAGGCCCACCGAGATCAGGACGATGACGGCGCTGACGCTGAAGCGCTCGACCAGCAGATCCAGCACCGGCTGGCTGCTGCTGATGGACAAGCCGAAATCGCCGCCCAACACCGCCCGGATCCAGATCAGGTATTGGGTCAGGAAAGAGTGATCCAGACCCAGGGTCCTGCGCATCTCGGCCAGGCTGTGCGCGTCTGCCATATCGCCCAGCATCAGCAGGGCAGGATCCCCGGGGATAAAGCGGATCAGGCCGAACACCATGATGGAGATCAGCAGCAGTGTGGGCAGCGCCATGCCCAGGCGCTGAACGAAGAATCGCAACATGGCCGGCCTATTTCGCGGTCGCCGCCAAGGACACACCCCACAGGCGCGGCTTGGAAATCGGCCAGGTTCGATAGCCTTGAATGCCATCACGGAAGGCGCCGATGGCGGTGCCGTTGTAGATGATGACCATGGGAACGTCCTGGATCAGCATGCCATGCAACTGATCAAACAGCGCCTGGCGCTTAGCCGGCTCGGCCTCACGCATGGCTTGGTGCAGAATGCCGATGGCGTCAGCGTTGTCCCAGACCTTGCGGGCTTCCTTGGACTTGTCGCCCAGCAGTTGCTCGAAACTCAACGCCGGATCGAAGCGCGGCGAATAAGAGAACGACATCATTTGATAGTTGCCGCTCTGGTAGCGTTCGAGCTGCGTGCCCCATTCAAGCGTTTCCATCTGGATGTTGATGCCCACGGCCGCCAGCATGGCCTGACTCAGAATGCCCATATCGAACATCTGCGGATAGCGCTTGTTCACGATCATCCTGATCGGCTGGCCGCGATAGCCGGCGGCACTGAGCAAGGCGCGCGCCTCGGCCAGATCGGTGCCATGGCCTTTGGCCGTGGCGGCGTCATAGTAGGTGCTGCTGCTGGGCACGGGCGAGTTGTTGACCTGCGACAGACCGCTGGACAGCGTGGCCACCATCTGCCCGTAGTCGAGCGACAGCGCAATGGCGCGGCGAATGCGCACATCCTTCAGCAAAGGGTCATGGGTCTGGAACAGCAAGCCGTTGATGGACATGGCGGGGCTGACCTGGATCGTCAAACCCTTGGCCAGTTTCAAATCGGCCGCGTCCGTCGCCGTGACGTCGGGCAGCAGATCGATGCCACGCGCCATCAGCGCCGCCTTGGCCGTCGCGTTGTCGGGGATCACGACAAAACGCACTTGATCCACCAGCGCCTGCTTGTTGCCGGTATAGCCATCCGGCTTGGCCTCGGCACGCGCGGCGTAGCCGGCAAAGCGTTGCAGTTCGATGTATTGCCCGCGTTGCCACTGCCCCGCCTTGAAGGGGCCGGTGCCGACCGGGGCGCGCCAGGCCCCCTCTGGCGTCAGCGAGTCCGGATGCAGAATGCCGGTCCCGCCGCAATCGGTCCTGGCCATGGTCGCCAGAAACAGGGCGTTGGGCTGTTCCAGCGTGAAGACCACGGTCATCGGATCCGGGCTGCTGATGTCTTGCACCTTCAACAGGCCACGGCCATCGAAGTCGGCCAGGCAGCGCCATTGGGTCTTCGGATCCAGGTAGCGGCGCCAGGTCCACAGGACCTCGGCGGCTGTCAGCGGCGTACCATTATGAAAGCGCACGCCCTTGCGCAACGTGAAGCGGTAGCTGCGCCCATCGTCGGAAACGCTGATCGATTCGGCCAGCATGGGGCCCACGGTGGCGTCCTCGCGGTAGGCCACCAGGCCCTCCACCATATGCATGACGACGGCGTCGGTGTTCTCGTCCCGGTTGACGCCGGGGTCGGTGCTGCGGATATCTCCGCTGATGCCGACCTGGATGCGTGATGGCTCGGCAGCGTGAGCCCCGGCCATCGCCAGGCCCAAGGCCAACGCGGCGTAGCCCAAGGCGATCTTTACAGTGTTGCGCATGAAGTACTCCTCCTTCAATGGGATGGGCGCCATGGCCGTATCCAGGCCATGCCGCCTGTGCTTATTGCTGCACCGGGCGCGCCCGCCGTTGGCGCAACACCGCCGCAAAGAACTTCTGCGCGGCTGGCATGACCTTGATGCCCATGTGGGGCACATTGGGGATGTGGTCCAGCGTGGCATTCACCCCGGCGGCTTCAAAGCTGGCGCGCAGACGTTCCAGCCGCTCGGGTCGGGTGCGGCCCGCGTCATTGGCGCCTTCCATGTAGTGCTTGCCGCCAGGGCGATGGGTGATCTCCCAGGTTTCGAGGTCGGCTGCGCCCACCACCATATGGATAGGCACCTGACGCAGGGCGTCCAGGTTCAGCGCCTTGCCAAAACGTGTCTCCATATCGGCGACACCCACCCACCACTTGCGCTCGGTGTCCAACAGCGTGACCGAACCTGGTGCGCCGATCGACGCGGCCCACAGCCGATCGGGATGCAGATAGCAGAAGCGATTGGTGAACTGGCCCCCACCCGAATAGCCAAAGAGCGCGAAGGTGTCGAAGTTGCGGCCGTACTTCTTGCCGACCTCGGCGACCATATCCAGCAGGATCTGGTCGTAGCGGATATCGCCCTCGATAATTTGCTTGTAGCCGTCGCCATTGCCATCGCCCAGCACGCCCACGGGAAACAGCGGTGCGAGGATGATGCAGTCGTTCCAGCGGCCAAACTCGGCAAAGCTGTTCCGATAGGTCTCCATCGCACGGTTGGAACCATGCACCACGACCACCAGGTCCACCGGACGCGTTGCATCTTCGATGGACTCCGGAACATAAAGGCAATAGGCGAAGCGCGTGTCGCCCGCATGCGAATAGACCGTCGTCGGCCCTTGATCGTAGAGACGTCGCGCGGCCTGCCGCGCCAGCAGTTCGGCCTGGGAATCCGGAATAGCAGTGCTCATGGTCTAAACCACTCAATGAGAAAGACCCGCAGTATCCGTCAGCACCTGAACAAAGAAAATCTAATTTAATTTTAATTAGAGTAAAGTGTTTCTTTACCCAAAACCGACTCGACATGAGCAGCATCCGATTTCTCAGAACATTTATCGCTGTCGCTGAGGAAGGCAGCTTTGCCGCTGCTGCCGACCGGGTGGCATTGACCAGCGCCGCCGTGGGCCAGCAAATGCGCGCGCTTGAAGACGAAATGCGCCGCGCGCTGTTTGCGCGCAATCACAGGCAGACGAGTTTGAGCCGCGAAGGGTTGCTTTTGCTTCCGCGCGCCAGGCGCCTGGTGGCCGATTACGACGCGATGCTGGAAGACCCCGATCATGACGTGCGCATGGAAGGCGAAATCACCGTCGGCGGCATCATTTCGGCGATGGGCCTGCTGGCCAATTGCCTGGTGCAGCTCAAGGCCGTTCATCCCAAGGTGTCCGTCACACTGACCAGTGCGCGCTCCGATGAGTTGGCGCCACTGCTGCTGGCCGGCGAGCTGGACGCCGCCGTGGTGGTGAAGTCGCCCCGCCAGGACTTCAAAGGCCTGAGCTGCTCCCGGCTGTATGACGAACCCCTGGTCTTGCTGACCAGCGCCGAGGCCTATGCCAGGACGCCGGACATCACAGCGCTGCTGGCCACCCAGCCCTATATTCGCTATGACCGCAATACGGCCACCGGCTCCAAAGCCGACAGAGTATTGCGCCGCCTGAGGGTCAAACCGCAGGAAATCCTGGAGCTCAATTCCATTCTTGGCATCGCGGCGCTGGTGCGCCAGCAAGTGGGAGTCAGCCTCGTCCCCCTTCTGCAAAACGTCTATTGGAATGAAGACCCGGCCTTGAAAGTGCTGTCGCTGCCCGGCCCCCAGGAATTGCGCAGCATCAGCATCGTGGAACAAGGCCGCAAACGCCATCTCACAGGCGAGATCATCAGGTCGTTGCGCGTCGCCCTGGATTCACGCGGCATCCCCTAGACAGCGCGCCGCCATGCTCGGGCAGACATGGCCCGTTCGCCCCCCCTGGCCTGCCGCCGATTGTTGCCATCGCGGCAACACCATGATCCCTCGGCCGGGCCTACTGCTGATTTCCCTGCGGACCTACGATCTGGGCGTCATCCACACACGCGCCAGGCCAGGTCCGGCATGGCCGAAACACGCCAATCCATCGAGGGAATCATCATGAGTCAACGCCTGAACGCTTTCGCGCTGTCACCCGAGCTCTTCAAGAAATTCGTCGAGTTCGGCATGCTTTTGAAGTCCGGGACGATCGAGCAATCCATCCTGGACCTGATCGAGATCCGCGCCTCGCAGATCAATGGCTGCGGCTTCTGCCTGGACATGCATGTGAAGCAGGCCAAGATCCACGGTGAACGCGAACTGCGTCTGCACCACGTCGCCATCTGGCGCGAATCCACCGAATTCTCGCCGCGCGAACGCGCCTGCCTGGCGTGGACCGAGGCCCTCACCACCCTGGGCGCGCAGGGCGTGCCCGACGACATCTATGAACGCGTCCGAACCCAATTGTCCGAAAAGGAAATCTCGGACCTCAGCTTTGCCGTCATGGCGATCAACGGCTGGAATCGCCTGAACGTGGGGTTCCGGACCGTCCCCGGTTCGGCCGACAAGGCATATGGCCTGGACAAGGCCAAGTTCAACTGAGGACGCATCATGAAAATCCTGGTAATCGGCGGGACGGGCCTGATCGGCTCCAAACTCGTCAAGCGGCTCACCGAGCGCGGCCACCAAGCCATGGCCGCATCCCCGGCCACGGGCGTCAATACGATCACCGGCGCAGGCCTGGATGAGGCGCTCGCGGGCGTGGATACGGTGGTCGATGTGGCCAATTCGCCGTCGTTCGAAGACAGGGCCGTGCTCGAATTCTTCCAGGTTTCGGGACGCAACCTGTTGGCGGCAGAAGCCCGCGCCGGCGTGCGCCACCACGTGGCGCTGTCCGTGGTGGGCACGCATCGCCTGGCCGAAAGCGGATACTTCCGCGGCAAGATCGCCCAGGAGCAATTGATCGTGGCCGCTGGCGTCCCCTACACCATCGTGCACAGCACGCAGTTCTTCGAGTTCCTGGGCGGCATTGTGCAGTCGGGGGCCGAGGGCGGCGAAGTATGCCTGTCGCCCGCCTTCGTGCAGCCGATCGCGTCCGACGAGGTGGCCCTGGCCATGGCTGACGCCACGTTGGCCGCGCCGGTGAGCGGCACGGTGGAAATCGCCGGTCCCGAACGGGTCCGCCTGGCCGAGCTGGCGCAGCGCTACCTGCATAAAACCGGCGACGCGCGCAGCGTGCGGGCAGACCCGCAAGCGCGGTACTTTGGCGCCTTGCTCGACGATGACACGCTGGTGCCAGGCGCCGGTGCGTGGCTGGGGAAGATCGACTTCGAAACCTGGTTCAGCCGGTCCGGCGCAAGAAAGTAGCACCGCGCTGCGCGGTGTGCGCTGATGGCGCGGTCGGCAGGCCGTCCAATATCTGCAGGTCCTGGGCACGGATGCCCTCGGTCATGTAGTCGATGAAGACGCGCATGCGCGCCGGCAAATGCGCGCGGCTCAGGAAGCACAGGTAATGCCCTCGGTCGTCCGGCGCGTATTGCGGCAGGCAGGCGACCAGGCGGCCCGCACGCAGGTGATCGCAGATTTGGTAGCCCGCCATCTGCGCAATGCCGTGGCCATCGAGCACCGCCTGCAGCACCAGGTCGGCGTCGTTGAAAGTGAGCATGGCGGACGGCGCCACCTTGCGCAACTGGCCGCCCACCTTGAATTCCCATTCGTAGACTCGCCCCGACGCGAACAGGAAGTTCACGCACTGATGGCCGGAGATGGCGTCGACGCTGTCCGGCAGGCCGTGCCTGGCCACGTACGCGGGCGACGCACATAACATCATCTGCATGGGAATCACCTTCTTGGCGATCACGCGGCTGTCTTCCATCCGGCCATTGCGCAACGACACGTCGACGCGGTCCGCGGCGAAGTCGGTCGGCCCGTCATCCAGCAACAGTTCGACCGCGATGTTCGGGTAGGCCTGGCGGAATCCGTGCAGCAGCGGCGCCACGACCTTGCGGCCGAAGCCCACCGTGGAACACACGCGCAATTGCCCCGAAGGCGGGCCCTCGCGCAGGTCGCGCATGTCGTCCAGGGCACGAATTATTCCATCCACGCCGGGATGGCACGCCTCATAGAAGCGCTGGCCCTCGGCAGTCAGCGAGGTGCTGCGCGTGGTGCGAACGAACAGCCGCACGCCCAGCTGGTCTTCCAGCTTTTGCACACTGCGGCTGACGGCCGATCGGCCGATGCCCAGCCGGTCACCGGCCTTGGCGAAATTGCCTTCCACGGCAACGGCGATGAACGCCATGACGCCGGCATAGCTGGTCGCGAAACTGTCGGCCAGGGAATCCGGGCCGTTGGCGCAGGCAAGGGCCGGCGAAGCGGAAAGAGAGGGCGGCATGGGGCGGCGTCGCAAGTAGGTTGATCCTACCCATAAGACGGCGCGCCGGGCCATTCTGTGACAATGCACGCAAAAAAAAGAATGCCTCCGGGAGGAAAGCCCCCCGCCACACGGACGGGCTTGCAGCGTCGGAAGCCGGGACTCGCCTTATTCGTCCCTTAATGAACGGGCGTCAGGACCGGCGCGCCCTGCTTCTTGACCAGGACCACCAGGAACCTGGCGGGCTGTGTCTGGCTGGCATTGCGGCCCACGGTGTGGATATCCTGGGGGCCTTCGTAGAAGGTCTGCCCGGGGGTCAGCGTCACTTCCTTGCCCCCCTTGACCTGCATGACGATGCTGCCTTCGAGTACGTAGACGAAACTATGGGCATCGTGGCGGTGGATGGGATCGGCCGCGCCGGGCGGGTAGTCGACGACGATCATCTGCGCGTCCTTGCCCGGGATGTCCGGCAGGTTCCTGTGCATCAGCTCCGTGACGATGGCGTCGGCCGGGGCCGCCCCGGACGCGGCGTGGGCAAACGGGCTGAACAGCGCGGCGGCGAGAAGGGGCAGTGCGAATTTCGTGAGCTTTGACATGGCCGATCCTTGGCAACGTTGGGGAAGCCCCATCGTAGGAGCACCCATCGCACCGCGGTAGGCCCCCGCGGGGGATCACCGTGTTGCCGCGCAGGCACCAACGCCCTCGCCCGATCCCGGTCTCAACCCTGCGCCAGCGCGGCCGAGATGCGTGCCAGCTTGTCCGGATTGCGTTGCACCAGGATGCGCGTCAGGCGCTCGCCATCGGTTTCGCAGGCGTGCACCGATTCAAGTTCGCCATCGATGAAGCGCAGCAAGGTCCATTGCCCGTTCACCTGGACCACGTCAACGCGCAGGGCATCGCGGTACCGGCGCTTGCCGGCGTAGAACAGCTGCGCCAGGCGTTTTCCGCCCACCAGGCTGGCAAAGCTGGATACCTTGCCGCCCCCGTCGCCGATGAGCTCGGCGTCGTCGCTCAAGAGCGCATGCAAGCCGTGAAAATCGCTGCGCTGCATCGCATCGGCAAAAGCGTGCAGCAGGCGTTGCAACGTCGCACGCGGCACGGCCTGGCGAGGCGCGCCCTGGCTCAATTGCTGCTTGGCCCGCCGCACGAGCTGGCGCACGGCTGGCTGGGTCTTGTCCAGCGTCAGCGCGATGTCTTCATAGTCGGCATCGAAGACCTCTCGCATCAGGAAGGCCGCGCGGGCGTCCGGCGACAGGCACTCCAGCAGGTACAGAAAAGCCACCGACACGTCGTCGGCTTGTTCATGGATCTGTTCGGGCGTGGCGGGCGCGGCCATCAGCATCGGCTCGGGCAGCCAGACCCCCGCGTAATGTTCCCGTTCGGCCTTGGCCGCGCGCAGGCGGTCGATCGACAAGCGGGTCGTGGCGGTGACCAGCCAGGCTTCCGCGTTCTGCACCGCCGAGCGATCCGCGCCATTCCAACGCAACCATGCTTCCTGCACCACGTCTTCCGCCTCGGCCACCGTCCCCAGCATGCGGTAGGCGATCGCGTACAGGCGCGGACGGTGACGCTCGAAAAGGAGCAAGGAGTCAGTCATGGAAAGGGGCAACGCCAGGCAAGGCAACACGGGAAGAAAGGCATTTTGCCGTAGCCACCGGGCAGCGACAAGGATATTGGTGCGCGCAGCACAACAGCGTGCTTCCCGCCGCGGATCTACCGCATGCCGGGCGGCAGACCTACGATGCCTTCACTTTCCAGGCCGCAGCGGCAGCAGCCGTGCCAGGCAATCCTCACCCCCTGTTCAGGAGCATACGCCATGCTTTCCACAGACCATACCTTGCCTTGCGACCACCGCGAGCCCATCGATCTGGTTCCGTCCCGTTACGCCGTGCAGATAGGAGACATCGACGCGCTGGTGATCAGCGATGGCGTGCTGCCCTTGCCCACGTCGACGATGGCCACCAACGCCGACCCGGCCGACCTGGCGGATTGGCTGCGCCACATGTGCATGCCGCCGGACGCATTCGACTGGCCGCTGAATGTGATGGTGGCCCGTCGTGGCGACCAGACGATCCTGATCGATGCCGGGTTGGGCGGGCAGTTCCCGGGCTTTCCGCGTGCCGGCCAATTTCCTCAACGGCTGGCGTCCGCAGGCATCGCCCTGGAATCCGTAACGGACGTGATCATCACCCATATGCACATGGACCACGTGGGCGGGTTGCTGGTTGCCGGCGTGAAAGAACGTCTGCGCCCGGACGTGCGCATCCATGTGTCCGCCACCGAAGTCGCGTTCTGGACATCGCCCGATTTCACCCATACCGTCATGCCCAGGCCGGTGCCCGACGTGCTCCGTGCCACCGCCACCGCGTTCTACAACGAATACCGCGATCGACTGTGCCTTTTCGAGGACACGCACGAAGTGGCGCCGGGGGTGAGCGTCCGCCTGACAGGGGGCCATACCCCGGGGCACAGCGTCGTCGACCTGGTGTCAGGCGGCGACCGCCTGACCTTTGCCGGCGACGCCATGTTCCCGGTGGCTTTTGACCACCCCGACTGGCACAACGGCTTCGAGCATGATCCCGAAGAATCGGCCCGCGTCCGCATCGGCCTCTTCCAGGAGCTCGCCAGCAACGGCGGGCTGCTGGTGGCGGCTCATCTGCCGTTCCCGTCCGTCGGACGGGTCGCCGTCCATGGCGACGCGTTTCGCTGGGTTCCGGTCATCTGGGATTACTGACCGGCCCCGCGTCCTGGTCAAGGCTGCAGCACCGCCATGCGGGGCTTGCCATATTCCTGCCGATAGCACACGCACAGCAGCACCCTGCCGACCCGCTCGCACCGCGCGACGAATCGCCAGCGGCTGAAGACCAGGCCGATTTCTTCCTTCCCGCCTGGGCCGAGCGGCCGCGTCCAGGTGATGGACAAGCGTGGCAACGCATGCAGCAACCCCAGTCCCACGCTTTTCGCGCAAGCCTCGCGGGCGACCCAGCCGGGCAGGAAATCCACGGCGACCTGGTCCCGTCGCGCCAGCCAGGCCGACAGGCGCTGTTGGCGGGCCGCCAGGTCGGGCCGGTCCAGATGCTCGATATCGATGCCCACATACTTGCGGTTGGCGTATAGCCGCGCCTGCACACCGCAACTGTCGCTCACGCCGAAGCCGGCAAGACCGGAAAGGTAGGGCTTGCCCAGCTTCGTGCGCGCGGCCTGCCCGGCACGTGCGGGGCCCTGGGCGCCCAGCACGACCGTGACGTCAAAGTTCGACGAGGGTGCGGTCATGCGTGCCCGTCGCGATCAGGGTGTCGGCCTCGCCTGCCACGGCACGGGCACTGAACCGCAGGGAATTGCCGAACATGGCCTCGACCGTGATCGTCAGGTGCACCGCGCTGCCCCGATGCGCCGGCGCCAGGTGCCGCACGCTGACCGCATGCCCCACCGACCCCCAGCGCCCGCCGCCCGCCAACCGGATGCACTCCGTCGCATACGACTCGATCCAATAGACAATGACGGGGGTGGCCAGCACGTCCAGATCCCCGCCATAGTTCAGCGCGCCCGCGGCGGCATCCACCACGCAGGTCTTCTCGAACTGCTGGCCTGTCTGGAACAACGCCTGCGCCTGCAGCATCGGGCCGCCCATCTAGGCGTGTTCCAGCGCGGCGAGCGTATCGGCCGCATTGCCGAAACGATCCTTGAACATGGATATCCAGCGCTCCAATCCAAACGCGACGCAACTGGTATGCACGAAACTGTCGTCCAGGCGGATATTGAATTTTTCACCGAAGTAGTTGCGGTGATAGTTCAGCGACGACACGGCATGGCCGTCGAATACCAGCTCACGCTTGGTGGGCGTCAACGCAGACAGGCGCGCCACGGCACTGCCTGAATCAAAGAAGGGATCATTGGCTTCTTCGCAACCCGCGCGGATTCCCAGTTGCGCAAAGAAGGAGAACAGGCGGTCGTACCCCGCTTCCAGATGCGCCTGCGCGCCCTCGGCAGTGCCCAGGTACACGTATTCCTTCATGGTGAAGTTGAAGGCGCGGTAACGGTCCAACGCCTTGTCTTCGTGCCGGAAGCAGCGCGCAATGCAGGATTCCACCCGCGCGCCGTCCAGGCGCTGCCCTTGCAGCCCCAGGTAGACCTTGTAGCAGGTCGCCGGCAGCAGGGCCACATCGGCGGTGAGCGCCTTGAAATCCCGGTCCAGCTTGCGCTGGCCGCGCGCAAATCCCAGCAACTCGCCTTCTTCGATGGAGCACATGACGCAGGTCAGATGGGGAAAATTGCGTACATAGCCCAGCGCATTGATCTCTTCATGGGCCAGCAAGCTGTCGAACTCCGCGGTGGCGTCGGGCGCGATCGAGAAGATGTCGTCCAGCTTTGCCTGCAGCACGTTCTTTACCTGATGCCATTGTTTTTCGATGATCACGATGCAATCTCCTGGAAGTCCCTGAATGCACTTGAGAATGCGGACAGGACGACGCCTTACGCCGTCAAGTCGGCCAGCACCTGCCGCACGGTTCGGATGGAATGCGTGTCCTTGCAGGACGTTCCGCAATACAACGCCATGTCCTCGATCAACCCCTCGGTGTGGGCGGTGGGCACCGCCACGCTGTAACGCAGGATGGGATAGCGTTTTCCAAAATAGTGCGCAAAGCCGATCACGCCCGCCGGCAGCGATCCCCCGCAACTGGCGTTGCGGATCACCCGGTGGCGATGGGTATGCCATCCCACGCTGAAACGGTCGGTGACCACGGTGTCGCCGGGCTCGGCTGCCACGATCGCCTGCTTGTAGCGGTCGTGCGCGGCGGATTCCCGGGTGGCCGCGAAGACCGTGCCGCACAACGCGCCGGAAAACCCGGCATCCAATACCAGGCGCAACTCGGCCGCATTGCTGATGCCGCCGCTCAGAAACACCATGCGCGTGTCCACGCCAAGGCGGGCGGCCTGATCCAGCGCTTGCGCGCGCGTGGTCTTGCCCAGGTGATGGCCGCCCGCCTCCGTCGTCTGCAACACCCCGAAGCACGCACCGGCATCGAACGCCGCGTCCAGCTCATTCCAGGTGCCCCCTTGCACGCCGTAGTCCATCCCCGTCGGCAAGGCCCGCAGCACGGCGGGGTCAGGTAGACCGAAGAAGGTCACGATCGGCCGTTCCGGCCGGTCCGCCACATAGGCCAACCGATCCAGCAATGCGTCCGCATCCAGCACGAACGGGACCAGGTTCACGCCGAAGCGCGCCCGGGTCAACGCGGCGGTCTGCGCGAGCAACTGGCCGATCTCGTCACGCGTGTGGCGGTACAGGCCTATCATGCCGAACGCGCCGGCCTCGCACACGGCGGCCGCCAGTTCCGGCTGTGCCACGCCGCCCATGCCGGCCTGCAGAACGGGCAAGCGCGCGCCCAACAGCGCTGCCACCCGGGAACTGCTGACAATCTGCGCCATGGTGTGCCCCTGCGCTACAGCGCGGCCAGGTTCAAGTCCGTCACCAGCCCCTGTTTGGTGAAGTAGGCGGCGCTGCGCTTGAACCATTGCTCGTGGACGGCCTTGCGCGCCGGGTGCGACCGCAGCGCGTTGCGCATGGCGTTGCCGTTGCGAAATCCCAGCGGCTCGTAGACCTGGGCATCGGCATACACAGCCGGGTTGTACATCAGGCTGATGAAATACCGGAACATGTTCGTCACCGTGCGCGCCACTTCTGCCCGGGTCGCGTCCGGGTCGTCCGCGCGTTCCAGCGCCAGCCGGTACAGGCGGGGCACCATTTCCCGGCCAAAGGACACGTGGCGGGATTCGTCGACATGATGCTGGTAGTTGATCTGCTTGAGGATCTCGGTAATGCCGTCCGTCGTGCCGACCTTATGGTTGTAGTAGTCGACGAACTCTTCAAAGATCAGCGTGCTGGCGAACATGTACAGATCGTCCAGTTCCGGCGTGGACGCCTGCGCATCGCCCTGCAGCTGAATCGACGGATATATCTTTCCCGCATAATCCAGGCAGGCCTTGGCGAAGTACCACATGTGGAAGTTCTCTTCGCCCATGAAGACATGCAGGTACTCGGACACATCGGCATAGCGCTCTTCGTAGATGCACCGGCTGACAAAGCTCAGCACCCCCTTGATGCCATGCACGTTGAGGCTGAAGAAATTGACCGCCTCCCACTTGCTCAGGCGTATCTGCTGCGCGGCGTCCAATTGCGCCTGCAGCGGCGTTCCGTAGGTCGTGAGCAAGTCATTGCTGCACCAGGGTTGGTCTTCCGGGATATGGGCGGGCCACTCGAAGCGCTCGTAGGGATCATGCGAACGCCCTTTGGATAGCGTCATCAGCCTGCCGATTCTTGCGTAGTCGATTTCCATGATGACTTCCTTGCCGCCCGGGCTAGCGCTGTACGTGGACGAAATTGACGATGGCATCCACCGTGCGCAGGTCCTCGACGGTGATGGCGGTAGAGACGTCTCGTCCCACCAGTTCGCCCAGGAACATGATGAAGTCCAGGAACTGCATGCTGTCCAGGATGCGCTCTTCGATCAGGTTCTTCTCTTTGATGCCTTCGACCTGCGCATTGCGGTTCTCCTTCAGCCAGGCGATCACTTCGGCTTCGGTATCGGTGACGGTCAGTGTGGACATATAGGCTCCGGTTCAATAAGTGGATATCGCGTCAGACCTTGACGGCCGACAGCAGGCAGAAACCGCTGCTCTCCTGGCGCAGCACGGCTTGGCGCTCAAAGCCGGCAGCCGCGATCTGCGCCTGCATGTCGCCCACTGTCCAACTGCGCCCGCCGTCCCACAGCGCCAGCGCGGACAGGTTGTGCAAGGTGGTGAACTGCGGCGCACGCCGGTCCTCGGCAAGGAAGTAGCCTTGCACCAGCAAGGTCCCGCCTGGGCGCAGCGCCTGCCACGCACGATGCAGCATCGATCGACAGACCTGCGCACTCTCTTGATGCAGCACGTTTGAAAAGAGCAGCGCGTCGGCCTCCTCGCCAAAACCGTCTTGGCGATAGTCGGCCACCTGGGCGCTGACGCGGTCCGCCAGGCCGGCCGCCCGCGCGGTTTCACGCGTGATCTCGACCACCGGCGCCAGATCCAGGACCCTTGCGGTGACCTCGGGCCGCGCCGCGCACAAGGCCAGGGAATACGTGCCGGCGCCCCCACCCACGTCCACCAGGCGGCGAATGGGCACGTCTTTCAAGGCCTCTGCGAACGCGGGCCCCGAACGGGACGCAAACTGATGCATGCCCAGGATGAAGTCCCGCATGAACTGCGGATCTTCGCCCAGCCACTTCGATTGGTTGTCTACCGCCTCGCCCCGCCGCACGGCTTCGGCCAGTTGCATCCAGGGCCGCTTCCAGCGATCCATGACCCGGATCCAGCACAACAGCGATTCGGGGCTGTCTTCGGTGAGAAAACGCGCGCTGAGATCGGTGTTGGCGTAGCGTCCGCCCTCGCAGATCAGCAGTTTTTGCGCCACGGCGCAGTCCAGCAAGCGCTCCAGCGGCTCGGATTCGCAACCCAGTTCCCGAGCCAGCTCGGCGCACGTGCGGGGTTCGGACAAGCGTTGGGCAATGCCCAGATCGGCCAGGGCATACAAGGGTTGCCCCTCCCAATGCCCGAACGCCAAACGGGAAAACGCCATGAAGCTCACATCCATCGAGATTCCCTCCTGATTCAGCAGTGATGGCCCGACGGGCCAAACAGGTGAACACGCAACAACCCCTGGACGGGGTTGGAAACCAGCGATCAGGACGTGGCACGCAAAGCCGAGGGTGATCCGGCCGCATGCGCCATCCTGGGAGTTGACAGCGATCTTGCGGTGGCGGCTAAAGGATGTCGCCGGAGTCTCTATGAAGGTCCATATTATGAACCTCTATTTATTCTTTTATTTTCGAGAATTCTATACCTGCCGGCAAAATAGGCAATAATAAATTTCACACGATATATATAGGTCCGCTATATGGACCAAAACACTGTTTAACCTGAAAGGTGCAGGCATGGAATGGAGCATGGCGGCACTGCTGGCCGGCGCGGGTGCGCTGGGCGGCGTCATCAACGCGCTGGCGGGCGGCGCCACGCTGATTACCTTTCCCGCGATGGTGGCGGCGGGCCTGCCACCCGTCATCGCCAATGCCTCCAGCGCGGTGGCCATATCGCCCGGCCACATCCTGGCGGCGCTGGCCGACCGTGAAAACCTGCCCGCCCCCGACCGGCGCTTCTGGCTGCTCTCGGCCGCCACCACCGCGGGCGGCGCGCTGGGCGCATGCATCCTGCTTGCCATTCCCCCCGCCTATTTCATCCTGCCGGTGCCGGCCCTGATCGCGTTTGCCACCCTGCTATTTGCCTTCGCCCCGCAAGTGCAGGCCTGGAGCGCGCGCCGGCGCGGCGAACAGGCGCAGGACGGCCCCGCACGCGGCGTGCTGCCGATCGCGCTGGCCTCCATCTACGGGGGCTTCTTTGGCGCCGGGCTGGGCGTGATCCTGACCGCGGTGATTTCCATCACGGATCCCGGCAACCTGCGCGCCATCAAGTCGCTGAAGAACCTGCTGGCGACGTTTGTCACCGCCGCGGCGATCGTCATCTTTATCGTGCAGGGCTCGGTGCATTGGCCGGCCACCCTGTTCATGCTGGCCGGCGCGCTGGCAGGCGGCTACCTGGGCGGCCACTTGATCCGCGTCCTGCCCGCGTCGGCCATCCGGGCGTTCGTCATCGTCACCGGCGCCGTCATGACCGTGATCTATGCGGCGAAGTATTGGTTCTGAACGCCCCGCGCCATCCTTAGCCGCCGCTCGGCGCCGGCAGCCATTCCTCGAGCGTGACCTCGAACGTCATGCAGATCGGGTTGGCGCCAGGCACGAAGGGGCCGCCATGCACCTGGCCCTCCGGGTCCGCCACCACCCCTGACAGCGACGCCGTCAAGGACCCATCCGGCTGCGCGCGCACTTCCCCGGCGAGGCTGACGATCTCTACCGCCGGGCCCGCGATGTGGCGATATCCGCCTTCGCGGGTGTAGAGGCAGGCATCCACCAGGCTACCCAACGCCCCGCGCACGAACGCGTTGCGAAAGCCCTCGGCCAGGCAGAGTTTTTCCACGCCCTGGATCAGGTCCTCGTTCGGACCGATCCGCGCATAGGCAACGCGGCCCATGCTGCCGCTTTCGATTTCAGGCGAGTTCATGTTGGCCGCCTCCTTGGGGCTGCAACAGCCGTAGATTGGTTTCCGCGTCGTAGGTGGCGCGCAGCTCGAATCCCTCCAGCGAGGTCACGAGCACCGGCACGGGACGATCCCCGACGATGCTCGTCTGGGGAATGATGTGCCCTCCCAGCGGCGCATGGCCATCGCGGCAAAAGGCGGCATGGCAGTGGACAAGGGGCGCGCCGGCATCGGTCTTGCCCAGCGTGGCATTGCCAAAAATCAGGTAGGCCGGCCCGGCGGGAATGGGCGCGGTGTAGGCCACCACCATCCGATGCTGGGGATCGGGCGGCGCCGTGCAGTAGTCGATGTGCCGGAAGGCGCCACCCAATATGGTCATCGAGGCGTTGGCAACACCGGCGGTGGCCAATGCATCGACCATGGCGTCAAACAGGCTGGCGCCGGGGCGCAACGACAGGCGGATATGGCGGCCGTGTCCGGCCGAGCGGCTATGAATGCGTACCGGGTTGAACGCCCCCGGGTGTATCAGCGTTCTGGGACGGGGCAGTGCTTGTATTCCCCGCAACGAACGATCCACGGTGGTGTATCGCATGGTCTGGACTCCGTGCGCTTGTGGCGCAATAAGTGGAACCTGGGCAATGACAAACTCAGTGCATGGCGGGCAGCATGCCTGCGGCCGTGAACCCTCCATCCACGCAGATAATCTGCCCGGTAACATAGCTGGACTTGGACTCATCAAGCAACCACCCGATGGTGCCGTTGAGTTCTTCAGGCGCGGCATACCGGTGCTGGGGCACTACCTGCTGCCAGGCCTGGCGGGCTTCGGCGGTGTGCATCTGCCCGACCAGCGGCGTTTCGATCGGGCCGGGCGCCACGGCGTTGACCCGAATGCCATAGGCCGCCAGCTCGACCGCCATCACGCGGGTCAAGGTCACCACGGCCCCCTTGGATGCGCCGTAGGCGGCGCGCCCCGCATTGCCGCGTATGCCGGACACCGACGCGATATTGACGATGGACCCGCGCCGCCGTTCCCGCATCCGCCGCGCGGCCTCTCGCGCCACCACGAAAGAACCGATCAGATTCACTTCCAGGATGCGCCGCAGCAAGGCGGTGTCGGTGTCCAGGAACGGAAGATCGCGCCCGATGCCGGCGGAATTGACCAGGCCCGATATCGGCCCGAAATCCAGTTCCAGCCGCGCCAGCGCGTCCACCACCTGCGCCTCGTCCGATACATCCATCAGCACGCGGCCCAGCTGATCGGCCGGCGCCAGGTCACGCATATCGTCCAGCCGCTCCTGGGACACATCCGCCACCAGCACGCATCGCCCGGCGTCCAGCAGGCCGCGCGCGACCGCCAGCCCGATGCCGGACGCGCCGCCCGTCACCAGGATTGCCTCTTGCATCATCTCCATGATCCAGCCTCCTCGTTCATTGATGTCGTTGTTGTGCAGCCGTTGTGCTGCGCATTGCGCGGCAGCCTGCGCTGCCGGTCAGCCTGACTAGCGCGCGGCTTCGGTGGCCTCGGCCAGGCAGCCGCGTTCATAGAGGGCATCGCGCACCAGCTTCTTGGTGATCTTGCCGTAGCCCGAACGCGGCAAGGCATCCCAGAAGAAGATCTGGCGCGGCAGCTTGTACCGCGCCATGCGAGGCGCCATCCATTCCATCAATTCTTCCGCGCTCAGCGCATGGCCCGCGCGCAGCACGCACACCATCACACCGACTTCTCCCCAGGTCGGATCCGGCACGCCCAGCACCGCGGTTTCGGCGACCGCAGGATGCGCCAGCACCTTTTCCTCGACCTCCCGCGGGTAGATGTTCGAGCCGCCCGAGATGTACATATCCGACTGCCGGCCGGTGATGTAGAGAAACCCTTCCTCATCCATGCAGCCCAGGTCCCCGGTGCGGAACCAGCCATTGCGAAACGCCTTCGCATTGGCTTGCGGGTTGGCGTAATACCCCGCGAACACCGCCGGGCCGCACACGCAGATCTCACCCGTTTCGCCGGCCGCCAATGGCCGGCCCATATCGTCCTGGATGCTGATCTGCATGCCGGTGCGCTCGTAGCCGCAGGTGCCGACGCGCGCCCCCGGGCCATCCGTCGCGTCGTGCAAAACCGGCGGCAGCACGGTGATGTTGCCGGTGACCTCGCCCAGGCCGAAGTACTGCACCAGCACCGGACCCAGCTTTTCCAGCGCGCGCTTCTGGTCCACGCGATACATCGGTGCGCCGGCGTAGACCACGTACCGCAGGCTGCGGTGGTCCCAGGTGTCCACGGAAGGATGTTCGACCAGCATCTTCACGATGGTGGGCACGGTGAACATATTGGTCACGCCGTGCCGCTCGACCAGCTGCCAGATCTCGTCGGCATCGAAACGCGTGCCGGCGGGCAGCACGGTGCAGGCAGCCCGCGCCACCTGGGTCAGGAAATGGATGCCAGCGCCGTGCGACAGGGGCGCCACCACCAGGCTCACGTCGCGCTCGGTGGTGCCAGGCATCAGGTCGCACAGGTGGTTCGTAATGACGAAGGCCATCTGCCCATGCGTCAGCACCGCCGCCTTGGGGTGTCCGGTGGTACCGGAAGTGAAGAAGAACCAGCAGGGGTCATCGTGCTCCACGTCGGCGCAAACCGGCGTCGCGCCCAGGCGCGCCTTGATCAGGTCGGCCACGTCCCGCGCGGGGAAATCGCCCGGCCCCAGCCGCGCCAATAGCGACAACTGCGGCATGGCGTCCGCCACCGCCGCGGCATGCCCGGGATAGTCGCCATGGCACAGGAAGGCCTTGGCGCCCGACGTCCGGGCCAGGTACACGGCTTCGTCCGGCGAAATCCGGAAATTGGTCGGCACCCACACCGCGCCCAGCCGCAGGGTGGCAAACAGCGTTTCGACGAACTCGAAGCAATTGCGAGAGTGCACCAGCACGCGGTCACCCTTGCCTATGCCATGGTCTGCAAGCGCCTGCGCCAAGGCCGCCGTCCGCTCATCGAGTTCGCGCCAGCTGCAGCGGCTGTCGCCGCTGATCAGGGCCGGCTGCAAGGGATGGCGGCGCGCCGCCTGCACCAGGAAGTGGGCCAGGTTCATTACCCGCCGCGAGACCGGCGCAACCCCTCCCGGCGGCGCGGTGGGCGGCTGGCCAAGCCCGGGGGAAAGGGCGGGATGCGGGGCATTCATTTGGCGCGCTCCAGGATGCTGACGTAGTTGGCCACGGCCGCGCCTCCCATGTTGAACACACCGGCCAGCGCAGCGCCGGGAATCTGCATGCCTTGCGCCGCCCCCGTCAGCTGCAGGCACGCCATCACATGCATGGACACGCCGGTCGCACCCACGGGATGCCCCTTGGCCTTCAGCCCACCCGAGGGGTTCACGGGCAGCCGGCCGCCCTTTTCGACCCAGCCCTCCTTGAGCGCCTTGTAGCCTTGCCCGCGCGGGGTCAGGCCCATCGCCTCGTATTCGATCAGCTCGGCGACCGTGAAGCAATCATGCGTTTCGACCAGGCTCAGGTCGTCCAGGTCCAGCCCGGCATCGGCCAGCGCCTGGCGCCAGGCCCTGGCGGCGCCCTCGAAGGCGATCGGGTCGCGGCGGCTCAAGGGCAGGATGTCGTTCACCTGGCGCCGGGCCCGGAACGCCACGGCACGCCTCAGATCGGGCATCAGGTCCGCGTCGGCCAAGACCAGGGCGGCGGCGCCATCCGAGACCAGCGAGCAGTCCGTACGCCGCAGCGGGGCGGCGACATAGGGGTTTTTGTCGCTGACGGTATTGCAGAATTCAAAGCCCAGGTCCTTGCGGATCTGGGCATAGGGATTGTCCACGCCATTCTTGTGATTCTTGGCCGCGATCCGTGCCAGCGTTTCGCTTTGATCGCCGTAGCGTTCGAAATACGCCGACGCGATGCGGCCGAACACGCCCGCGAAGCCGCCTGCGATATCCGCCTCTTCCTTGCGGTAGCTGGCGTTCAGCAGAATGTCGCCGATCTCGGCGTTGGGACGCGCGGTCATTTTTTCCGCGCCGACCACCAACGCGATCCGGCCGCGTCCGGACTCGATGAAATCCATGGCGGCATAAATGGCGGCCGAGCCCGTTGCGCATGCGTTCTCCAGGCGCATGGCCGGCACGTGCGCCAATTCCGGATGCGCCAGCGCCACCAGCGCCCCTTGAAAATCCTGCTTCTGAAACCCGCTGTTCATGACGCCGACGTAGATGCCGTCCACGGCGTCGGCCGCCACGCCCGCATGATCCAGGGCTGCGCCGGACACCCTTGCCATCAGGCTTTCCGTGTCCGGATCATCGAGTTTGCCGAAGGGGATGTGCGACCATCCCGCAATCACGGCACGCTTGCTCATTGCTGTCTCCTCAGGGTGCAGCCCCTTGCCCGCGTCTGGCGGACTCAGGACTTGGGCTTGGGGGACGGTGGACGCGGTCGCGCCCCCTTCCCCCCGGAACTGGCCTGCGCGAGCAGGCGTTTGGCCTCGCGCGACAACAGCTTGGCCAACTGGAACTGCCTTTCTTCATCCATGCGCGCTTCCACCGCCGCAATGCTCAATGCGCCAAGCACGTGGCCTTGCTCGTCGCGCAGCGGCACGCCGATGCCCCACGAACCCGGCACCACCAGGCCACGGTTCACGGAATAGCCCTGTTCGCGCACTTCATCGACCAGGGTGCGGATCAGCGGCACCGAGTAATGCGGATAACGGCGCGCAATGAGCGCGGCGTTGGCTTGCAGCGAGGATTCCACCTCGTCGTCCGGCAATGCGGCCAGGATGGCAAGACTGCCCGCACCGATGCCCAGCGGGTGCCGATCGCCCGGCAGCAGCACGTGGGTCTTCAAGGGGTAGTCGCCGTCTTCGCGCAGCACGCACACCGCGAACACATCGCGGCGCAGGGAAAAGAAGGCGGAATCACCGCATTCGTGCGCGATGCGTGCCACCACCGGCGCGGCCAGCCGGTTGATACCGAATCGCTCGCTGGCGACATGGCCCAGCACATGGCATTCCGGCCCCAGGAAATAGCGCCGGCTGGCGGGATCCTGCTCGACCATGCCTTCGGCCGCCAGGGCTGCCAGGATGCGATGCACGGTCGGTTTGCTCATGCCGGTGTCGCGCGTCAGCGCCAGCAGCCCCGCGCCGTCGCCCCGCGTGCGCGACACGCCGCGCAGCACCTGCATGGCACGCGAAATGGCCTGCGCGCCGCCGACCGGCGCAGAGCTTTCCAGCACGTCGTCTCCCTGGAGCCCGGTGTCGGACTCGCCACCCGCTGCATTCGATGGTCCACTTGATGGACCAATATTCTTAGTCTGATTTTTCATCTTGAGCCTATTTTATTGATTTACGCTAGAGAATCAATATGATTAAATAATTCCAAGGGTAGTACACAGGTCCATATATTGGACCTCATGCAAAGATAAAGCAAGAAGCCGGCATCGGCGCTTTATCCGGCCGCCCTCGATGGCGGCCGGATCTCATAACCAAGGAGACAGCATGAACACGACTCGACGCAAACTCATGAGCGCCGCAGGAGGCGGCGCGCTCTTGGCGCTGGCGCCCTTTCACAAGGTATTGGCCGCGCCGGAATTCCGCTACAAATACGCAAACAACCTCCCCCCGACCCACCCGATGAACCTGCGCGCCAACGAGGCCGCGCAGAACATCGCGCGCGACACGGGCGGCCGCTTCGAACTGGCGGTCTTCCCCAGCAGCCAGCTGGGGTCCGATACCGATACGCTCAGCCAGCTGCGGGCCGGCGCGGTCGAGTTCTTCACGCTGTCCGGCCTGATCCTGTCCACGCTGGTGCCCACCGCCTCCATCAGCGGCGTGGGCTTTGCCTTTCCCGACTACACCAGTGTCTGGAAGGCCATGGACGGCGACCTGGGCGCGCACATCCGCAAGGAAATCAACGGCAAGGGCCTGTTCGTCATGGACCACATCTGGGACAACGGCTTCAGGCAGATTACGACCAGCAACCGTGCCATCAAGGGCCCGGACGACTTCCGCGACCTGAAAATCCGCGTGCCCGTCAGCCCGCTCTGGACATCGATGTTCAAGGCCCTGGGTTCCTCGCCCGCCAGCATCAACTTCAACGAAACCTATTCCGCGCTACAGACCCGCGTGGTGGACGCCCAGGAAAATCCCCTGGCCATCATCCAGACCGCCAAGATCTACGAAGTGCAGAAGTACTGCTCGATGACCAACCACATGTGGGATGGCTTCTGGTTCCTGGGCAACCGCCGCGCCTGGGAAAAGCTGCCCGCCGACATCCGTGAAGTCGTCGCCAGGCACATCAACGCGGCCGGCATGGCCGAGCGCGCCGACGTGCTGGCGCTGAACAACCAGCTGCAGACCAAACTGGCGGAACAAGGCCTGGCGTTCAATACGCCGGAACCCGAGCCCATCCGCGCAGCACTGCGCAAGGCCGGCTTCTATAGCGGCTGGAAAGAAAAGTACGGCGAAAAGGCCTGGGGCCTGCTGGAGCAATCCGTCGGGAGCCTGTCATGAGAGTGGCAATGACCCACGCCGGGGACGTGCTGGCCGACGCCGGGGCGCCCGCGGCGGTCAGCCGGCCTTGGGCCGCCGCCCTGGACCGTGCGCTGGGGCACCTGGTCGAAATCCCGGCGGCCATCCTGGTGGTCGCCGAGATCGTCATTCTGTTCTCGGGCATCGTGGCGCGCTATGTGCTGCACACGCCGCTGGTCTGGTCCGACGAACTGGCCTCCATCCTGTTCCTGTGGCTGGCCATGCTGGGCGCGGTGGTCGCGTTCCGCCGCGGCGAGCACATGCGCATGGCTGCGCTGGTCAACAAGGCATCGCCCTCCACCCGGGCAGTGCTGGACATGGTCTCCATCGCCGCCGCGCTGGCATTCCTGCTGATGCTGCAAGGCCCCGGCTTTGAATACGCCTCGGAAGAGCGCTACGTCACGTCCGCCGCCATGGAAATCCCCAACGCCTGGCGAGCGGCGGCACTGCCCGTGGGCTGCGCGCTGATGCTGCTGATTGCATTGCTGCGCCTCGTTGAAAAAGCGCAGTGGCGCACCACCGGGCTGGCAATAGTGCTGGTGGGCGGCGTGGTGGCCGCCATGGCCGCGCTGCAGCCGGTGCTGGTCGGCCTGGGCAATTTGAACCTGCTGATCTTCTTCGTCGGCGTGGTCGCCGCCACCGTGTTCGCCGGCGTGCCGATTGCCTTTGCCTTCGGCCTGGCCACCTTCGGATACCTGTCGCTGACCACCGACCTGCCCATGATGGTCGTGGTGGGCCGCATGGATGAAGGCATGTCCCACCTGATCCTGTTGGCCGTGCCGCTGTTCGTCTTCCTGGGCGTGCTGATCGAAATGACAGGCATGGCGCAACGCATGGTGGCCTTTCTGGCAAGTTTGCTGGGCCACGTGCGCGGCGGCCTGTCCTACGTGCTGATCGGCGCCATGTATGTGGTGTCCGGCATATCCGGCGCCAAGGCGGCCGACATGGCGGCGGTGGCACCCGTGCTGTTTCCGGAAATGCGCAAGCGCGGCGCCAACGAAGGCGATCTGGTCGCACTGCTTTCTGCCACGGGCGCACAGACCGAAACCGTGCCGCCCAGCCTGGTGCTGATCACCATAGGTTCGGTCACGGGCGTGTCGATCACGGCGCTGTTCACCGGCGGCCTGTTGCCGGGCCTGGTGCTGGGCGTGATGCTCTGTCTCGTCGTCTGGTGGCGCAATCGCCGCGAAGACCTCAGCAACGTCCGCAAAGCCACCGGCCGCCAGATCGGCCACGCACTGCTGGTGGCCCTGCCCGCGCTGGCGCTGCCCTTCGTGATCCGCGCCGCCGTGGTCGAAGGGATCGCCACCGCGACCGAGGTCTCCACCATCGGCATCGTCTACGCCACGCTGGTGGGGCTGCTGATCTACCGCTGCTTCGACCCCAGGCGCCTGCTGCCGATGCTGGTCGACACGGCCTGCCTGTCCGGCGCCATCCTGCTCATCATCGGCACCGCCACCAGCATGGCCTGGGCGTTGACCCAATCAGGATTCTCGACGCAACTGGCCGGCGTCATGGGAGGACTGCCCGGCGGCGCGACCACCTTCATGGCCGTGTCCATCGTCGCCTTCGTCGTGCTGGGCAGCGTGCTGGAGGGCATTCCGGCCATCGTGCTGTTCGGCCCGCTGCTGTTTCCGATCGCGCACCAGATGGGCATCCACGAAGTGCACTACGCGATGGTCGTCATCCTGTCCATGGGCATCGGCCTTTTCGCGCCCCCCTTCGGCGTCGGCTACTACGCGGCATGCGCAATTGGCCGGGTCGCCCCCGAATCCGGCATCCGGCCTATCGCGGGCTATCTTTGTTCGATTGCGGTCGGAATCGTGATCGTGGCCGCAGTGCCGTGGATTTCCACGGGGTTCTTGAAGTGATGAGGCCGGCGGCGGATGGCGGCTCGACGAGACCGCCACGCCACGAACCGCTGCCGCTGCCCACGCGGCTGATGGCCAGGCCGACCTGACCAGGCTCGCTCATCGGTCGCCGGTGAGATCTCCGCGATAAACGATATGGATCTTGTTGCCGTCGGGATCACGCAGGTACGCGCCGTAGTAGCCGTCGCCATAATGCGGCCGAAGCGCCGGCGCGCCCTCGTCCGCGCCGCCGGCGGCCAGACCGGCGGCGTGGGAGCTTCTGACGGCATCCTCGTCTGGCGCCAGAAACGCCACCATGCTGCCGTTTCCTGCGCTAGGCGGCAGCCGATTGAACGGCGAATAGGCATAAAAGCGCGGCAATGCCGCGCCAGGAACGATCCAGCAGCGCGCGCCTGGCCCGCCGTCCGGCGTAACGGGCCGCTGGCGCAGGCCGAGCGGCTCAAGAATCGCATCGTAGAAGTCCGACGCGCGGCTCAGGTCGCTGACGCCGACCGTGACATGGCTGAACATGATTTTGCATCCTCAATCTGACGTTGAATTCCCGACACGCCGTCCGTCGACATGCGTTCGGGGGAAGTTACCCCATTGTGCGCCACGCATTCGGCGCCATCGCGCGATTCCGGATGCTCGTGTCCGCAAAGTCACGCCCGCCAACACCTTTTTTCGTGGATTCCAGGCTGGCAAACTGCCCTCCCTGATCACTGCCCAAGGAGCCTGCCCATGACATCCGTACACGCCGCCGCCTTCGCCGCCGGCGCCAAGCCTACCGTCTTCATCGTCAACGTCATTCATGCCCATCCGGGCAAGCAGGAAGACGCCTTTGCCGCCATCCAGGATGTGGTGCATTACGTGGCTCGAACCAAGGCCGGATTTCTGTGGAGCAACCTGGCCAAGAGCACCGACGGCAAGACAGTGGTCAACATCGAAGCCATTGCCGGCGAAAACCAGGTGGACGAGTTCTTTTCCGATCCGGTGTTTCTGGACAAATTCCGCAAGCTCGATGAGGTGTCCACCAGCGAGTTCCACACTTACCGGGTCGACGACCTGGTGCTGCCGGCGATGACGTAGCCCCGCCCTGCCGCCCGCATCGAAGGCACGCTCACCAGGCCGTGACGGTGCGCCTCGCCCTCAACCACGCAGGCCCGGCCTTGGGGTCAACCCGGGCCGTCGCTCGCGGCCGCCAGCAGCGGCACCAGGATGTCGCTGATCGGCGTAGGAACGCCATGAACCCGGCCGCGCCGCGCGATGACGCCGTTGCGAATATCCCATTCGAGTGGCCGGCCGGCTTCTCGATCCGTGAGGATCGACGTGCCCATGTCGGCGGGAGCCGCCTGGAATTTTTCGAGAATCGCTTGCGGCACGTCGTCGCCGAGAACGGCCCCGTCTGCACGTGCCACGGCCAGGCACTCCTGCAGATAATCCAGCGTAAGCCGGGCGATGTCAGCGCGGCCGAACATGCCGCAGCGACGCGACGTCAACACCATGAGTCCCGCTGCCGCGTTCTGCATCAGCTTGCGCCAAGCCAGCGCACTGAAGTCCGGGGCCAAGTCGACGGCGCACCAGCTGCCTCGCAACGCTTCGGCCACGATGCGGGAAGCCGACGTGTCTGGCAAGCTGAGCCGCGCATCGCCGCGCAGGCGTACCGAGCCATCGGTTTGTGCTTGCGCAGGGAACCACACGACAGCGGGAACGATCTGCCCCTGCGGCATGTGCGGGCCGACCCTGTCCACCTGTTCAATCCCGTTCTGCAGGACGCACACCACGGTTTCGGGACCGACCAGCGCCGCAAGCCATGGCGCTGCCGCCTCGATTTGTGTGGACTTGACCGCCAGAAAGACGATGTCCGCGACGCGATCGACCTGTGCGGGATGCGTCCGAACAGGGCCGGGGACGGTCATAGCGCGCTCACCGTCCAGCAGGGTCAGGTGATCGCGTGGGGTACGCCCACACAGTAACGGCGAACGGCCCGCCTGGTGCAGCGCCGCCGCGACGGTGGTGCCGATTGCCCCCGGCCCCACGACCGCGACAACCGTGTTGATTTCCATGTTCATGAGCGCGTCATCCTGGTAACAGCATCTGCTTGCGCGAGGCTTGTGCCCGCCGCCCAGTGAATGTAATCTATTTCACATGGACAAAGAAACAGGTAATGGCGTTTCAGAAAGCGAGAAACGATTGCAGCAATGGATGGGCAGCATTCAAGCCCGCAGTGGCGACCTCGCCGCAAGCGAGGCGAAAGTCGTCGACCTCCTGCTCGCCGATCCTCTATTCGTGGGAGCAAGCACGACCGCGGAAGTGGCTGCCCGGGCTGGCGTGTCGCCGCCGACCGTGGTCCGCGCCGCGCGTGCGCTCGGGTTCACCGGGTTCACCGAACTCAAGATCGACATCGCGCGGGCTCGCGGCACGGCCCGGTTCTTCGCGCCTCCTGAAGTGCTTACCGCGGATTCGACGTCGGCCTCTGTGCTGGAAACATCCATTCGCGCAGGCACCGACGCACTGACCGCACTCGGCGGGGCCATCGACCTGTCCGCGCTCGACAAGGCGGTCGAGCGAATCCAGCACGCGCGCCAGGTGTTTTCATTCGGCGCGGGTCCTTCCTCGACGGTGGCCGCCGATGCCGTCTTCCGTCTACGCACGATCGGCGTGATGTCCGTTGGCATCCCGGACCACTTGTCGGCAATGATCGCGGCAAGGCTCCTCGGCACTGGGGACGTGGTAATCGCCATCAGTTCAACCGGCCGCACGGCATCGACCCTCGCGGTCGCCGACGCGGCCGTCTCGGCCGGGGCTTCGCTGATTGCCGTCACCAACCAGTACGACACGCCGCTTGCCGCCCTCGCGGAAGTCGCGCTTGTCGTCGGCGGCATGCCGTTGCCGTCACAGATGGCCGCTGCGGGAAGCCGGCTGGCCCAGCTCGTCGTCATTGACGCGCTTGTCACCGCCCTCGCGCTGCGCGATCAAGCGCGAAGCCGCCGGGCGGAGCGAGCGGGCATCGATCTGCCTGACATTTCCTGATGCCGCCCGGCACCATCGCACTGGTTCTCGCTGCAGCGGTGGCGCATGCGGTGGGGATCGACCCGTCTGCTGCATGCTTTGAGCGTTATTCGAAAGACCCTATGATTGCATGCAGGTAAACAACGAAGGCGCATCGATGGCACGTCCCGATCTCAACCTCCTGCTGGCGCTGGATGCGCTGCTGGACGAGGGCAGCGTCATTGGCGCCGCGCGGCGCATGCATCTGAGCGCGCCGGCGATGAGCCGCACGTTGAGCCGCATCCGCGAGGCGCTGGGCGATCCCGTGTTTGTTCAGGTCGGGCGCAAGCTCGTGCCCACGCCCAAGGCGCTGGCGCTGCGCGAACAGGTGCGGGTGGCGGTCGAGCAGGCCTCGCAGGTGTTCGCCGCGGGTGCCGAGATCGACCTGAAGTCGCTGGATCGGCGTTTCAATGTCCGCGCGACCGATGAATTCGTGAGTATCCACCTGGGCCGTCTCCTGGACGCAATGGCGCGCGAGATGCCGCGCGCGATGCTGCGCTTCTCGCCAGAGGAAGACGATGTGGACGAAGAGGCGCTGCGCAGCGGCCGCATCGACCTGTTCATCAGCGCCTCGCGCAAGCTGGGGCCGGAGATTCGCGCGCAGTCCCTGTTCACCACGACGTTCGTGGGCACCGCACGCGCCAACCACCCGATTTTCGACGACGAAATCACACCCGAACGCCTCACGCGCTGGGAACACATCAGCGTGTCGCGGCGCGGCAAGGCCGGCGGGCCAGTCGATGACGCCCTGGAAGCGCTGGGGCTGCGCCGACACGTCGCGCTGGTCGTACCCAATCCGTATACGGCGCTGTTCGCGCTGCAGGATTCGGATCTGCTGTTGCCCTTGCCCCGGCATCTGGCCAGCAGTGCGCTGGCCGCGGGCCTGGGCATTCGCCTGTTCGACCTGCCGACGCCGCTGGAAACAGTGCTGCTGACGCAGGCATGGCACCCGCGACTGGATGGCGACCCCGCCCATCAATGGCTGCGGCAGACCATTCATGCGCTGTGCCACGACAGCCACGCCCAAGCGGCAAAGCTTGCCCAACCCTAGCGGCGGACACGCCCTCAGGCGTGCGTGATACGCAATCAATCGATTGCAATAAATTCACTTTTCGGAATGATTGGGCCTGCCTACAGTGACACGTATTGCTCACTGTAAAAGGGTTGCATCATGCCTCCGGCGGACGGGCCTGAAGCGGATTCAGGCGTTTTCCCACGCCATGCCTGGCTTTGGACAGGGCTGGCGCGCGGACTGCCGTATCTCGACCTGACGACACCGCGTGCCGCCTATGTGATGCGTTCACTCCTGGCTGCCAGCCTGGCCCTCGTAGCGGCCTATTTGCTGAAACTGCACGCGCCCTATGCCGCGGCCTCCAGCGTTCTGCTTGTCATCAATCCCGTCCAGGGCGGCGTGATCGGCAAAGGCGTGTGGCGGGTCGTGGGAACGCTGGCCGGCATGCTGGCCACCTTCGTGCTGATGAGCGCCTTCGGACAGATGCCCTGGTTGTTCCTGCTCGGGTTTGGCACATGGGTGGGGCTATGCGTGGCGGGCATGACTTTGCTGCGTCATTTCCGGGCCTATGGCGCAGCGCTGGCGGGCTACACCGTGGGGCTGGCGGCGTACGGCGCCATGCAGCATCCCGAACGCACCTTCGACCAGGTGATGGGGCGCGGCGCGTCCGTGCTGCTCGGCGTGGTGTGCCTGGCGGTGGTGTCGACCCTGTTCAGCACCCTCAGTGTGCGCAATCGCCTGTCCCGGCAGCTGGACCGCCTGGCCATTGCCACGGCGGATGTGCTGGCGACCGATCACCAGGCCATTCAGGACAGCGCCGAAGCCGGCCGCAAGCCCCTGGACGCCGGACGGCGCAACCTTATCACCGAGGTGTATGGCATAGACGATCTGTTGGCACTGGGCAAGGCTGAGTCTGCCGATCTGGCCCGGCGCGCCGGCACGGTGCGACACACGATGGTGTCATTGTTTTCTTCCCTGGTGGGCGGCGTGCCGCCCCTGCGCGAACACAGCGCCAGCCTCGCCACGCTGCGCGCGCTGCAGCCGGAGTGGGAGCAGGCATGGCGGCAAGCCGGGCAGGCCCTGGCACAGGAACCCGGCCCCGTCGGAAGGGCGCGCGCAGCCAGGCTCCTGACCGGCCTGCGCGCCCGGCTGGCGGCCGCGATCAGCGCGACCTCGCCAGACGATCCGTCCGACCAGGCTGCGCTGATGATCGCGGGCGACCGATTGCTGGAGCAGCTCGACGATTACCTGCAAGCCATCGAGGGCATCGGACATTTCCACCAACCCAGGCCGACGCCGGCGCGCGTGTCGGTGCCGTTTCACCGCGACACGGCAGCGGCCCTCCAGAACGGCTTGCGCGCCCTGCTGAGCGTGGTGATGGGCGGCGCATTCTGGATCGCCACCGGCTGGACGTACGGCAACTTGATGCTGGCCGGAATGGCGGCGGCGTGTGCGCTGCTATCCACCGCCGCCAATCCCGCACTGGGCGCCGCCGAGTTCATCAAGGGCACGGTGGCTGCCGTGGCGATGGCCTTCCTATGCACCTTCATCGTGCTGCCGCATGTCTCAGGCCTGCCGCTGTTGCTGGTGGTCCTGTGCCTGTTCTGGCTGCCGGGCGTCTATGCCACCACGATGCCGCGCCATGCCTTGGCGGGCGTTGCCTATTTGGTGGCCTTCACGACACTGGCGGCAGCGGACAACCCGATGCGCTACGACTTTGCACTGTTCCTCAATGGCTCCGTGGCCTGGATCCTGGCGACGTGCTTCACGCTGTTGGGGTTCAGGATCCTGCTCCCGCGCAACCTGGCGCGCGACGTCACGCGCTTGCGCCGGCGCATGCGCGATGAGGCGCTGGAAACCTTGCGCGGCGAGCCTGCCGATGCCAGGACATGGCAATGGCGCCAGCAACACCGCATCGCGCAACTCGGCGCCTTGCTCAGGGCACAGCCGCAGGCGATGGATCGCGCCATCGCCCAGGCGCTGACCAGCCTGCATCTGGGCCAGGAAGTCCTGCGCTTGCGACGCTGGCTGCGCCAGGCGCCCCAGGACGCCGAATGGCCGCGCGTGGTGGCCGGCACGCTGCGCCATTTGCGCCAGCGGGCCGCTGATCCCGCTCGCGCGGCGCGACATGCCCGCCGCGCCGCGAAATCCTTGGCGCGCTTGCCGGCGCGTTCGAGCACGGCGATGGGCGACTTGCAGCCGTTGACCGCCCTGCTGCAGGACATCGCCGCGCTGCTGGACCGCCATGCGAACGACGTTTCGCCCCCCCTTGAAGGCCATGCCCATGCTCAGTGAGTTCTCGTTGGCCGGCATCTACCTGCCGCCGTTCTTCGTCTATGCCTGCGCGGCCCTGCCGATCTACCTGGGCATACGCTACGCGCTGGCGCGCAGCGGGATGCTGCGCCGGGTGTGGCATCCCGGCTTGTTCGAGTTCGCCATTTCCCTTTGTCTCGTTTCCCTGCTGGTACTGTATGTCTGAACGCTCATTGCCCACCCAACCCCTGCTGCGAGCAGGACTGACTCTCGCGGTGGTCATCGCCGCGGGCTTCCTGGTCAGCGCGCTGTGGCGCGCCTATGTCGTCGCCCCCTGGACGCGCGATGGTCGGGTCAGCGCACAGATCGTGCGCGTTGCCGCTGAAGTGTCCGGCACCATTGCCGACGTGTCGGTAACGGACGATCAATACGTCAAACAGGGCGAGGTGCTCTATCGCATCGACAACGCCACCTTCGCGCTGGCATTGGCTCAAGCCGAGGCGCAGTTGGCGGTAGCCGAAGCGTCCTTGCGCCAGAAGGCCGAGGATGCGCGGCGGCGCCGCGGCATGGAAAGCCTGGTACCTGCCGAGGAAATCCAGCGCGCGAACCAGGCGGTGACCATCGCCCAGGCAGAGCTGCGCAGCGCGCAGGTCGCCGTGGACAGGGCGAAGCTGGACCTGGCGCGCACCGTGCTGCGCGCGCCGACGGACGGCTACGTCACCCGCCTGCGATTGAACAAAGGCGACTATGCCGTGGCGGGCCAGCCGAATATCGCCTTGATCGACGCCAACAGCTTCTGGATCACCGGCTATTTCGAGGAAACCAAACTGCGCGGTATCCAGCCCGGTGCGGCGGCGCGAATCCGCCTCATGGGGTTCGACCAGGTGTTGGCGGGACGGGTGGCAAGCATCGGGCGGGGCATCGCCGATACCAACCAGCAGGCCGATGCGCAGGGTCTGCCGAGCGTGGAGCCCAGTTTCAGTTGGGTGCGACTGGCGCAGCGCATCCCGGTGCGCATCGAGTTCGAGCTTGTCCCGCATGAGGTCGTGCTGGCGGCCGGCATGACCGGCAGCATCGAGGTCACCCCATCGGCAGGCTCCCCCGTTCCCCAGGGCCGGTTGCTCTCGCTGCTGCACGACTGGATGTGAGGGCCAGGCCATGCATGCCCCCAACCCTCGCAAGCAAATGCGCCTGCGGCAGCCCCCCCTGCTGACCGCGCTGCTGACAGTTCTGGTCGGCTGCACCACGGTGGGCCCGGACTACCACGCGCCGGCGCTGGACGTGCCCGCGCACTGGATCGAGGCCGATGCCGCGATGCCCGGCGGCGAGCACGATGGCCTGCGCACCTGGTGGCGCGCCCTCAAGGATCCCTTGCTCGACCGGCTGGTCGAGCAGGCCCTGGCGCACAACCAGGACCTGGACATCGCCTTGGCGCGCCTGCGCCAGGCACGCGCCGAGCGTGTGCAGATCGCCTCGGCCGCCATGCCGGAGATATCGATCGGGGCCGCCGGCGATGCCGTACGTGGCAGCAAGGCGCTCAGCTCGCAGCCCGGCGGACGGGCGCGGACTTGGCATCTGGGGTTCGATGCCAGTTGGGAACTCGACCTGTTCGGCGGCACGCGCCGGGCGATCGAGGCCGCCAACGCCGGCATCCAGGCGCTGGCAGAGGACCATCGTGCGCTGCAAGTGAGCCTGGCTGCCGAACTGGTGTCCGAATACGTCGGGCTGCGCGCCGCGCAATGGCGCCTGGTCATCGCGCAGGACAACATTCACACGCTGCGTGAAGCCGAGCGTCTGGCCGAACGAGCGCACCGCGGCGGCCTGGGCACGCTGGCCGACGTCACGCAAGCCCGCGCCGAGCGCGAAGCGGCCGAGGCGCAGCCCCCCCTGCTGGAAGCGGACATCGCCCGTTCAAGCCATGCCATCGGCGTGCTGGCGGGCGGGTTCCCCGGTGACTGGCATGCCGCCTTGGCCACGCCAGCGCCGGCGTTGCCCATCCCTGCCGACTTGCCGCTGTCGCTGCCTTCGGACGTCATTCGCCTGCGCCCCGACCTGCGCGCGGACGAACGACGCCTGGCCGCCGCCACCGCGCAGATCGGCGCGGCCCAGGCCGAACGCTTCCCCAGGTTCCGCATTCCGCTGGGTATCGGCACCACCGCCAGCGTCATACATGACCTGTTTTCGGGCGCGAGCCTGGCGTGGTCGGCGGCGCTGCAAGGTAGCCAGTCCCTCTACGATGCAGGACGCGCGCAGGCGGGCGTGACCGCGGCGCAGGCCAACGCCGAGGCCGTGCGGCGCGTCTACGAGAGGGATGTGCGAGCCGCGTTGCGCGACGTGGAGGACGCCTTGACAACCTGGACAAGCGAACGCCAGCGGCAAGCCGCATTGCAGGGGGCCGTGGCCGACAGCCGGCAGGCCTTGCAACAGGCGACCCAACGCTACGCGCGCGGGCTGAGCGCCTACCTGCCGGTACTGGTGGCGCAACGCAGCCTGAACCAGGCACGCGATGCCCTCGCGCTCAGTCAACTGGCGCAACTGCGCGGCGCGATCTCCTTGTACAAGGCGCTGGGTGCCGGATAGTCAGACCAGGTCATTTCCCACACCCGCAGCAGTTCACCGTTTGCCTGGCGCATGAGCGCCTCGGCGGCAAAGCGGTCGCCATGCGGGGCAGCCAGGCTGCGCAAGCGCAGGCCGGGATGCGCCTGTTCGGCAGGCGGCGCATGAACGGGAGCGTGATCGGAAGCGGCCCAAAGCGGATATTTCGCGCACATTGCCGCCCCCGTCGAACGAGGTAAGTCTACAATAAATAGTTTCCATTCTCATTAATGGGAAATGGTCTCGCGCATTCGTTCTCCTCAGTCCTCCACCGCCTGCCGTCCCTTCATGCCCCTACGCTCCGTTCCGGCACTTGCCACCGTCCTGGCCCTGGCCACCCCTTTCGCCCCGTTCGAGGCCGTTGCCCAGACGTCTGATTCCCCCGTACAACTGCCCGCCGTCCGCGTGACCGGCGAAGGCGATTCCGGCGAAAGCGGCCTGTTCAACCCGGTCGCGCCGCCGGCGGTCAACAAATCGTCCGTTCCCCTGGCAAAGACGCCCCAGTCGATCACCGTGGTGCCCCGGGCGGTCTTGGACGCGCAGCAGGCACAGACGTTGGCCGACGCGCTGGATAACGTGCCCGGTGTGGTCACCAATCAGTTCGGCCGTCGTGGCTGGGACGACCTCATCATCCGCGGCCAGGTGGCCTCGGATTCCCTGTTCCTGGACGGACTGCGCACGGCGGCAAGCAACCGGATCGCCGAAGCGCTTTCCGGCGTGGAACAAGTGGAAGTCCTGAAAGGGCCTGCCTCGCTGCTTTACGGTCAGGTCCTTCCGGGCGGCCTGGTCAACATGGTCAGCAAGCGCCCGCGCGCCGAGGCCTTCGCCGATGCTGCCGTCACCGTGGGCAGCCACGATTTCCGGCAGGCTACGCTGGACATGGGCACCCCTTTGTCGGACAGCGGCAAGGCGGCGTTTCGCATCAATGCCTTGGCCATGAACTCGCATGACGAAACCGACCACGTCTGGTTCAAGAACCGGTTCGTCGCCCCGTCGTTGTCCCTGGATCTGGGCGCACGCACGGATTTCACCATCCTGACCAGCTACCAGGAACGCCGCTACATCCGTCAGCAGGGATTGCCGATCGTGGGGTCGGTCCAGTCCAACCCCAATGGCGCGATTCCCCGTGACCGCTTTACCGGCGAGCCCGACCAGGCCCCCTATCGAGGCTACCAAAGCCGCGTGGGCTATGCGCTGACGCACCGCTTCGACAATGGCTGGACGGTGAACCAGAATTTGCGCTGGCAAACGTTCACGCTCAATGGCCAGCTGGTCGCCAATGGCCTGCTGCGCGCCGACAATCGGACGCTGCGGCGCACGGCGACAGACCAGCATTGGGACGGCGACACGTTCACCGTGGACACCAATGCGCAACGAGGATTCAACACCGGGTTCGGCCGGCACGACATCACGTTGGGCCTGGACTACCTGCGCACGCGCGAGAACAGCCTGTCGTACAACTGCTCGGTGCGCGATCTCGACGTCTACAAGCCGGTTTACGGCAGCCCCATCAATTGCCCGGCCAACCCGCGCACCGACAGCAGCAGCACCGTGCGCTCGGTCGGCCTGTATGCCCGCGACCAGATCGCGCTCGGCGAGCGATGGAACGCCGTCTTCGGCCTGCGCCATGACACCGCCACGACCGACTCGACCGAACATCGCACGCAGGTCCGGCAGGACAGCACCGACCATGCCATCACGGGCTCTGCCGCACTGATGTACGAAGTCCTGCCGGGCGTGCGCCCCTATGTCAGCTATGCCACGTCGTTCTATCCCAACAGCGGCACCGACGCGAACGGCAGCTCGTTCAAGCCGGAAAGTGGCAATCAATGGGAAGCCGGGGTGAAGATCGATCTTGACGAGGGCGCTTCCAGCATCACGTTGGCGGCGTTCGATCTTGAGCGCCGGAATGTCCTTCAGTCGGACCCGGTGAACGACGGCTACAGCATCGCGGTCGGCAAGCAGCGCACGCGGGGCGCTGAACTGGGATGGGCGTCGGACCTGGGCAATGGCCTGAGCCTCATGGGGGGATACGCTTATCTCTCCGCCATTACCGTTGACGATGGTGGCCAACAGCCGACGACCAACAATACCCGCCTGAACAGCGTGCCGCGACACAGTGTCAACCTGACTGCGCGCTATCGGATGCACGGCAGCCTGGCCGGCTGGGAGCTCACGGGCGGCCTGCGCGCAGAAGGAAACCGCTATACCTACGGCTATGACCTGCCTGGATACGTCGTGGCGGATGCTGGCGTGGCGTACAACGCGGAACGCTGGAGGGTGGCGTTGACCATGAACAACCTCTTCGACAAAGACTATTACGCCGGCGGGGTGCGTAACGCCGTCGCGCTAGGCAACGGACGCACCACCTTGTTGACGGTGGGGCTTCGCCACTGAGATCACGGGGCATTTATCCGAAGCGGCACAGTGGCTCACTTTTGCTTCGGCGCCGACAGGACCCTGTTGAATGGCAAAATTCGCCCCCCGGAGGGCTTCGCGTATTACTTGCCCGCGGGGCCCAGCGCCTCTGCCCAGTTCTTTTTCATGGCAGCGATGCGTTCCACGTAGGCGGATTTCAGGCAGGCGGCATCGGGGCAACGGTCACGCACGGTCGTGCGCCATTGCGTCTGCTCTTTCGCAACAGGATCGCGCCATTCACCGGTTTCACCATCACGGCCAGCGGTTTCGGCCTGAATCTTGTCGTACAGCGCCTTGACCTGGTCGTCCAGCCTGGACAGCGCGGGTTCGTCGCAGATCAGATGTTCGACATGGGTCTTCGCGGCCTTGCAGTCGAAGCCGGCGGCATGGGCGGCTTCGATCTGCAGGAAAGGAGAGCCAGCGAGGACCGCGCAGATGACAGCACGCAGGATCGCACGTTTGCCTTGAGCGCTTTGCCGGCACCGGCCTTCCATGATGCCGGTCGGTACTGCCGCGGGAACGGGGTTGCGCACGTCCTTCACTCCTGAATAGTCTGCGGCCACGGATAGCGTGGACCAAGGGGTCGATTTTCCCGTTTGTCGAAAGGTTGTGCAAATCGCGGAACCAGGCGCCTTCCCGGGCAAGGAAGTCCAGGATTGGGCTGCGGCCATCAAGCGGGCGTGACCCTAATGACCCCAGCACCGTCATTGCGTTGACCAGCACAGACTATGAACCAGAATCCCACGACAAAAAGGGGTTATCAGCATAGCTCGCGACTGCTGGGCGCTTTCGGTTACAGTGTTGCCGGAATCGGGCGCAGGAGCCCGCAACAGATTTGGGGGCGGGACTCATGCAAATGTTGGCTAAGTTCGAGCGCGTCCATGCTCAACCCTGATTACCCGGAGGCGCCGTGCGCGACATCCAAATCCGCAAGCTAAGTCTCAAGTCCGTGTTCAAGCTGATCGCCATCGGGCAGTACCTGGCCTGGATCCCGTTCGCGATCGTGTGCGCCATCGGCACTTTCTTCGGCTTGGGCTCGATCCAATGGAACGGCCGCGTCCTGGAGGGCCTCGATGCGCTATTGATGAGTCCGGTGATCGGCTTCCTCATCGCCACCGGCATCACGCTGGTCGTAGGCACGAGCACCGCCGCGGGGCTGTGGCTGTGGTCCAAGCTGCGCCCGCTCAACCTACGCGTCAAGAACGTCGATACCGCCACCTGAACCGCATCTCGGGTCCGCAGGCGCACGGCGTCGGCCTGCCATCACAGCCCGCGACCTGCGTCTCCTGGACTTCACGCAGCGCCGCGCCGAACTGCATGCCAGCAGTCGATCTGGAACAAGGCCGCAGACGTGACTAGACCTAGCCGTTCAAAGAAGCGACATATGGCCATCCAACCGCAGAGCCTCACGACTTTGCAAAGCGCTGGCCACCTGTCGAGGTGATCGGCGTTTGGTTGTTCTACATAGCCCTGCTCCGCATAGTCTTCCTAACGCCGCAGACCATATTGAGCTGGCCACTGGTGTGATGCACGGCCGGCTCTGCCCGAAAACCTGCTTCTCCGAACTACGGCCATTTCCTGATGTCGAAGTTCATTGAAAGTGGAAACTTGATTCCATTCAAATCAATGAGTTGGGGAAATTTGGTTCATCCACTTTGCACTCGCTGGTTCATTGAACATGGCGTTCTTTCCCAGAAAGTTCATTGAACCTGGGTGCATCACATCGCGAGGCCCCATACCAGGCCGCTTGGCCAACCCTACAACGGCCATGCTCTAGACGCGGTTGACGAACGACTGCCATCGGCCAGGAACGGTCAGCCGACGATTCCGGATATGCTGCTTCCACATACAAGCAACCCGAAATTCTAGTTCCAGACGAAATGATGACAAATGTTCGAGTGGGCTATGAGCAACAACTATGCGACCTCGTCGAATCCTCTGAGCAACTGATGGCTGCGCTGCGGGCGGTTCGCTGCCTTGGTTTGCCCTCGTGGTGCATCGGTGCAGGGGCCATCAGATCCTTGGTTTGGGATAGCTTGCATGGCATTCAGGAGCCCTCGAACTTGGATGACGTGGACGTTGCGTACTTTGATGCTGATGCGCCTCCAGCTCTGGATGCCGAACTTCAAGAGCGGCTGCATTGGCTCCTTCCCTCGCTCACTTGGGAAGTGACAAACCAGGCCAGAGTGCACGAGTGGTTCGCAGAAGCCCTCGGCCAGGTGGTTTCACCCCTAACGTCTTTGGACGATGGGCTGGCCACTTGGCCAGAGTTTGCCACTTGCGTTGGCATTTACCTGGACGGTGATGAATCATTGAAGGTCATAGCGCCGTACGGATTGAATGACCTGTTTGAACTGCGCGTTCGGCACAACCCTCGGCGGGCGAGCGTCTCAACGTTTGTGCACCGGGTGAATTCCAAGCGATTCAGCCACCGATGGCCTCGGCTTTCAATCTGTACACCCTGACCGCACATAGGACCGCTTTGGGTCGGAATCGGCCTGTCGTCCAATTGCAGAGCAGGTAGAGAGCGGCGGTCGTTCGCCACCCGTATTGAGCGTACACGGCCAAAGCGGGGCCTGGCGGGCGTCGCACACAGGTCAGGTGCCTTGGGTTGCCAGCCACACGGAGGCTTCACCCCGAGGCTGACAGGCGGCATCGCCAGTGCATGACACACGAAATCGGACCTACAGGGACGAAATCCGGCTGGAGGCCGCACCAGCGCTTGTATATCGAAAATTCTCGATTCCCAAACTGGATGACGTAAATCCCAAGTTGGATGAATTTCGACAACTATATGGGGACGCTACCAGTTCCAACTTGAGTGACACAAATTCCAAGTTGAATGACATTCGACAGATAGCCCGCCCTGCCCGCTCAAGATGTAACAGGCCGCCCCCACCCCCTTGAACCCCACCACATCATCCCTATAATTAGCACTCGACTCCGGTGAGTGCTAACAGTCTCCCGGGCCAACCCGATCATTCACTTTCTTCTTAAGTAACAGGAGTTCCTCATGGCCTTGCGTCCCCTGGGCGATCGCGTGATCGTCAAACGCCTCGAAAACGAGCGCAAGACTGCGTCGGGCATCGTCATCCCCGACAGCGCCGCTGAAAAGCCCGACCAGGGTGAAGTCGTGGCCGTCGGCCCCGGCAAGAAGACCGAAGACGGCAAGATCCTGCCGGTCGACCTGAAGGCTGGCGACAAGGTTCTGTTCGGCAAGTACGCCGGCCAGTCCGTGAAGGTTGACGGCGAAGAGCTGCTCGTCATCCGCGAGGACGAAATCCTCGCCGTGGTCCAGTAAACCCTGCCTCAAACGAATTTTCGAAGGAAGCTAACAAATGGCTGCCAAGCAAGTACTGTTCGGTGACGACGCCCGCGTGCGCATCGTCCGTGGCGTGAATGTCCTCGCCAATGCTGTCAAGACCACCCTGGGCCCCAAGGGTCGCAACGTCGTGCTGGAGCGCTCGTTCGGCGCCCCGACCGTGACCAAGGACGGCGTGTCCGTCGCCAAGGAAATCGAACTGAAGGACAAGTTCGAGAACATCGGCGCCCAACTGGTCAAGGACGTTGCCTCCAAGACCTCCGACAACGCCGGTGACGGCACCACCACCGCCACGGTGCTGGCTCAAGCCATCGTCATGGAAGGCCTGAAGTACGTTGCCGCCGGTTTCAACCCGATCGACCTGAAGCGCGGCATCGACAAGGCTGTCGCCGCCGCCGTCGCCGAACTGAAGAAGCAATCCAAGCCGGTCACGACCAGCAAGGAAATCGCTCAAGTCGGCTCGATCTCGGCCAACAGCGATTCCTCCATCGGCCAGATCATCGCTGACGCGATGGACAAGGTCGGCAAGGAAGGCGTCATCACCGTCGAAGACGGCAAGTCGCTGGAAAACGAGCTGGACGTCGTCGAAGGCATGCAATTCGACCGCGGCTACCTGTCGCCCTACTTCATCAACAGCCCGGAAAAGCAAGTTGCCGTGCTGGAAGACCCGTTTGTCCTGATCTTCGACAAGAAGATCAGCAACATCCGTGACCTGCTGCCCGTGCTGGAACAAGTCGCCAAGTCGAGCCGTCCGCTGCTGATCATCGCCGAAGACGTCGAAGGCGAAGCGCTGGCCACCCTGGTGGTGAACAACATCCGTGGCATCCTGAAGACCACCGCCGTCAAGGCCCCGGGCTTCGGCGACCGCCGCAAGGCCATGCTGGAAGACATCGCCATCCTGACGGGCGGCACGGTGATCTCCGAAGAAACCGGCATGTCGCTGGAAAAGGCCGGCCTGGCTGAACTGGGCCAAGCCAAGCGCATCGAAGTGGGCAAGGAAAACACCACGATCATCGACGGCGCTGGCGACAGCAAGTCGATCGAGGCTCGCGTCAAGCAAGTCCGTATCCAGATCGAAGAAGCCACGTCCGACTACGACCGTGAAAAGCTGCAAGAACGCGTGGCCAAGCTGGCCGGCGGCGTTGCCGTGATTCGCGTTGGCGCTGCCACCGAAGTCGAAATGAAGGAAAAGAAGGCCCGCGTCGAAGATGCCCTGCACGCTACCCGCGCTGCTGTGGAAGAAGGCGTCGTGGCTGGCGGCGGCGTGGCTCTGCTGCGTGCCAAGCAAGCCATCGCTGACCTGAAGGGCGACACGCCTGACCAGAACGCCGGTATCAAGCTGATCCTGCGCGCTGTGGAAGAGCCCCTGCGCACCATCGTCACGAACGCCGGCGAAGAAGCCAGCGTCGTGGTCAGCAACGTGCTGAACGGCAAGGGCAACTACGGCTACAACGCCGCGACCGGCGAGTACACCGACCTGGTCGAGCAAGGCGTGCTGGATCCCACCAAGGTGACCCGCACCGCCCTGCAAAACGCTGCCTCCGTCGCCAGCCTGCTGCTGACGGCCGAAGCCGCCGTGGTCGAACTGGCCGAAGACAAGCCCGCTGCCCCGGCCATGCCGGGTGGCATGGGCGGCATGGGCGGCATGGACTTCTAAGTCCCGCTTACCCTGCAAGGCCTCCCCGGCTTCGGCCGGGGAACAGTACCCCGAGAAACCCCCGGACCTTCGCCCCGGGGGTTTTCTTTTTGTGCAAAGCGTTCCTGGCCGCCCGGTTCTGCGACGCGCCTGTGTCCCGAGTCGGAACACTTGCCTACAAGTTGCGGGTATCGCGGCGACGCATGCGTCCCTACAATGAGGGATCCCAAGCCCGAGCCCTGTCCCATGCGTCTACCCCAGAGCCTGCGTGCCCTGCGTCCGTCCGAGATTGGCGGGCTGCTGATGGATTCCGCCAACCAGTGGTCAACCCACCGCGCGTCCAGCAAGGGCGCCGCGCTGGCGCTGTACATGGTGTTTTCGCTGGCGCCGATGCTGATCCTGGTGATCGCGGTGGCGGGCGCCTTCTTTGGCGAAGACGCGGTGCGGTCGGAATTGTTCTCGTCGCTGCGCGACCTGACGGGCGAGCGCGGCGCCGAGGTGATCCAGACGGTGCTGGCCAGCGCCCACGAATCGGGCGGCGGCTGGATCGCGGCGCTGATCTCCATTTTCGTGCTCATCTTCAGCGCCACCACGGCCTTCGCCGAACTGAAGGCCAGCCTGGATGACCTGTGGGAAGTCTCAGCCAACCAGAAAGGCGGGCTGCACGGGATGGTGCGCAGCCGCATGCTGTCGTTCGGCCTGGTGCTGGTGCTGGCGCTGTTCCTGCTGATTTCGCTGACGGTGAACGCGGCGCTGGGCGCGGCGCGCAAGTACTACGGCGACCTGTGGGCCGCGTCCGCCTTCGCGACGGTGGCCGACTGGATTTCCACCGCGTTCTCGTTCTCGGTGGTGGTGGCGCTGTTCGCGGTGATCTTCAAGCTGCTGCCCAGCGCGCGGATTTCCTGGCGCGACGTCATTCCGGGCGCCATCGTGACGGCGGCGCTGTTCCTGGTGGGCAAGTGGGGCATCGGGGTGTATCTCAGCCGAGGAGCCGCCGTGTCGGCCTATGGCGCAGCGGGCTCGCTGATCGCGTTGCTGCTGTGGATCTATTACTCGGCGCAGATCTTCTTTTTTGGCGCGGTGTTCACGCGCCAGTTCGCGCTGCGCTTTGGCCGTGCGGCCAAGCCGCCTACTCCCTGACGCCACCCGCCTTACGGCGCCTCTGCCGGCTCCAGCCCTGCCATCAGACGCAGGCACTTCAAGAACATGGGCCGCAGTTCAGGTGGAATCGGCGCCAGCACCTCGGCCTCGACCTCGGCGTCCCGCGGCAGCACGCGGGCCAGCAACGCCATACCCTCGTCGGTGATTTCCAGCGCGTACGCACGCGCGTCCTGCGCGGAGCGCGTGCGGCGTACGTAACCCTTGGCCGTCATGCGCGCGATCATTTCCGCGAAGGAATTACGGTCCAGGGCGATCAGCTCGGCGATGCGGCTTTGCGTCGCGCCGGGGTTCTGGTGCACCGTGATCAGCAGCGCCTTCTGGCGCGGCGTCAGGTCTTCTTCGGGAAACGCCTGCGCAAACAGCCCCTCGGCCCGGAAATGGGCGCGCCGCAGCAAGTGGGACGCCACCTGGGTCAGGTCGAAATCCTGCAACGTTTGGGGCGGGGCTGAACGGGATGCGGGCATCGGGCGGTTCCTTGAAATACGCGTGGCGATTGTAGGCGCTGACCTTGCCCCCCTCCGGCAAAACCCGGCATTGACTTCGCCTTGGCACCTACTTACTATCGCCATAATAGTACGTATACGTACTTTATAAGCAAGGCCTGACCCGGTCGCCAGACCGCCACGGCCCCTTCAGGAATCTCGATCATGACGATCCGCCAACTGCGCAACTACATCGACGGCCGTTTCGAAGACGGCGCGTCCACCTTCGACAAGCACAGCCCGGTGGACGGCGCCCTGATCGCGCAAGCCCACGAGGCCAGCCGCGAACAGGTCGACCGCGCCGTGGCCGCCGCGCATCGCGCCCTGCCCGCCTGGGCCGCGCTGCCCGTCGCCGCCCGCACCGAGCACCTGCTGGCGCTGGCCGACGGCATCAATCGCCGCTTCGACGACTTCCTGCAGGCCGAGATGGGCGACACCGGCAAGCCGGTGTCCTGGGCCAGCCAGATCGACATTCCGCGCGGCGCGGCCAACTTTCGCGCCTTTGCCGAACTGGCCCGCACGCTGGACATGGAAAGCTACATGACCGACACGCCCGACGGCCGCCAGGCGCTGAACTACGCCTATCGCAAGCCGCTGGGCGTGGTGGGCGTGATCTCGCCGTGGAACCTGCCGCTGCTGCTCCTGACCTGGAAGGTCGCGCCCGCGCTGGCCTTTGGCAACACCGTCATCATGAAGCCGTCGGAAGTCACGCCGTCCACCGCCACCCTGCTGGCCGAAGTGGCGCGCGACACCGGCCTGCCGGCCGGCGTGCTGAACCTGGTGCACGGCTTCGGCCCGGCGTCCGCGGGCGAATTCATGACCACGCATCCCGACATCGACGGCATCACCTTCACCGGCGAATCGGCCACGGGCGCGGCCATCATGCGCGCCGTGGCGCCGGGCGTGAAACCCGTGTCGTTCGAACTGGGCGGCAAGAATGCGGCGCTGGTATTCGCCGACGCCGACTTCGATGCCGCCGTGGACGGCACCGCGCGCTCGGTCTTCGCCAATTGCGGCCAGGTCTGCCTGTGCACCGAACGCGTGTACGTCGAACGCCCGATCTTCGAGCGTTTCGTTGCCGCGCTGGCCGAGCGCGCCCAGGCGCTGCGCATCGGCTGGCCCGACGACCCCTCCACCGGCATGGGCCCCCTGGTGTCGCGCGAACACCGCGAGAAAGTGCTGTCGTACTTCGCCCTGGCCCGCGAAGAAGGCGCCACCGTCGTCACCGGCGGCGGCATCCCCGAATTCGGTGACGCCCGCGATGCCGGCGCCTACGTGCAGCCCACCATCTGGACCGGCCTGCCCGAGACCGCGCGCTGCATCAAGGAAGAGGTGTTCGGCCCCGTCTGCCACGTGGCCCCCTTCGACACCGAAGACGAGGCCATCCGTCTGGCCAACGACACCCGCTATGGCCTGGCCGCCGCCGTCTGGACCCAGAACCTGACCCGCGGCCACCGCGTGGCCCAGGCCATGAAAGTCGGCCTGGCGTGGGTCAACTGCTGGTTCCTGCGCGACCTGCGCACGCCCTTCGGCGGCAGCGGCCTGTCCGGCATCGGCCGCGAAGGCGGCCGCCATTCGCTGCACTTCTACACCGAACCCACCAACGTCTGCATCAAGCTCTAGGCCTCCAAGGAAACCACCATGACCACCGCCCCCGTCAGCGCCACCGTCGTCGCCGGCAAAGCCACGCCCCGCGGCAAGTATCCCCACATCAAGCGTGCCGGCGACTTCCTGTTCGTCTCCGGCACCAGCTCGCGCCTGCCCGACAACCGCATCGCCGGCGCCGAAGTCGACGCCCTGGGCACGGCCACGCTCGACATCCGCGTGCAGACCCGCGCCGTCATCGAGAACATCCGAGACATCCTCGCCACCGCCGATGCCACCCTTGCCGACGTGGTCGAGATCAGTACTTTCCTGGTCAACATGAACGACTTCGGTGGCTACAATCAGGTCTACGGCGAGTTCTTCAACGCCGATGGGCCGGCACGCACCACCGTGGCGGTGCATCAGCTGCCGCACCCGCAATTGCTGATTGAAATCAAGGCGGTCGCCTACAAGCCGCTCGCGCGTTAAGCCTTCCCCGCGCACGGCCATGGCGCGCGACCGCCTTCCGGCTTTTCCTTCGGAACAGGATCCCCGCCCCCGGCGCCCCGCCGGGACGGCCGCGCGCATGTCGAACTTCCGCATCACGCCCAACGCGCTCAGCCACAAGCTGAAACTGCACCAGCTGCAGATCTTCGAACGCGTGCTGGCGCGCCGCTCGCTGTCGCGCGCCGCCAGCGAACTGCACCTGACCCAGCCTACCGTCACCAAGGCCATCCACGACCTGGAAGCCTTCTTCGGCGCCACCCTGTTCGAACGTTCCAACCGCGGCGTCACCCCCACCGAACTGGCCCTGGTCCTGGGCCGCCGCGTGCACGCCATGATGGCCGAGATCCGCTACATGGCCGACGACATCGACGCCGTCCTGGGCGGCGCCAGCGGCCACGTCGTCGTCGGCACCCTGATCGCCGCGTCCGCCAAGCTGCTGCCCGAAGCCATCGCCCGCCTCATGACCGACCACCCCGGCATCCAGGTCACCGTCCGCGAAGGCCCCTCGGCCCAGCTCCTGCCCGCCCTGGCCACCGGCGACGTCGACATCGTCGTCGGCCGCCTGCCCGGCCCCGACATGGCCTCGATCTCCGGCGTCGCCGTCGACCACCACAAGCTCTACCGCGAAGACCTGTGCCTGGTCGTCGGCGCCCAGCACCCCCTGGCCCGCGCCCCGCAGATCGCCCTGCCCGACCTGATCGACCACATCTGGATCCTGCCCGCCCCCACCTCGCCCCTGCGCGCCTCGATAGAACGCACCTTCTTCGACGCCGGCCTGCGCCTGCCCGCCCGCCACGTAGAGTCGCTCTCGCTCCTGACCAACATCGGCATCCTGATGCACAGCGACGCCCTGGCCCTGATCCCCTACGACGCCGCCGCCCAATTCCTCGCCATGGGCCTGCTGGCCCGCCTGCCCACCACCGTCTTCGGCACCTTCGGCGACGTCGGCTACTCCATCCGCGCCGACCGCCCCCTGACCCCCGCCTGCCAAAGACTGGTGGACTACCTGAAGCAAATCACGGCACAACGCGCCCCAACACCAACAGCCGAATAGACGGCCAAGCCACCCACCGCCAGGCACACACAAGCAGTCGCCAAGCCAACTTCAGCCGCCATCCCAAACGCGCCACACAAGCCCCTACCCCCCACAACGGCGGGCGAAGCCCGCCACCGCCCCGCCCCCTCGCTTTCCCCCCACCGCCGCAACGCCCCCCCCAACCATCCGCTATCCACCCACCCGTAAAGCTGATCCCAACGCCAGCGCGGCGTCGTGGTGGGAGGCGAACGCGGGGCGTGTAGATTGCGCCCGAGGGAATCGGAAGGCAGTCGCCGAAGGCGACAACGACGATGACAAAGGGGGGGCCGCCGAGGCCAGTCCGGAGCGAAGGCTCCGGACCGCAATCGTAGCCCCGCGTTCGCCTCCCGCCACGACGCCGCGCGACTTAAGAACCCACCCCACCATCAGCAATCCAACTATCACATTAGCAATCACCAACAACCACATAAGCAATAAAGGAAAGCCCCAAAAGAACCCCTAAGGGAAACCCCGCGATAGATAACCCGCATATCTGATCACACAATTTCTATTGTCCCCCCGCCCCCCCACCCGCCTAGACTCCCATCATCAAAGCCAGCCCAAGCTCCCGGAGATCGACATGCCCGCCTACGGCCCACCCCTGAACTTCCAGCGCTGGATCCAGGACCACGCCCACCTGCTCAAGCCCCCCGTCGGCAACCAGCAGATCTGGCAGGACGCCGACTTCATCGTCACCGTCGTCGGCGGCCCCAACCACCGCACCGACTATCACGACGACCCGCTGGAAGAATTCTTCTACCAGGTCCGCGGCAACGCCTGGCTTTCGTTGTGGATCGACGGCAAGCCCGAACGCGTCGACCTCAAGGAAGGCGACATCTTCCTGTTGCCGCCCCACGTGCGCCACTCCCCCCAGCGCCCTGAAACCGACAGCGCCTGTCTGGTCATCGAACGCCAGCGCCCGCAAGGCCTGCTCGACGGCTTCGAGTGGTATTGCCCCCACTGCGGCCACCTGGTGCACCGCGTCGAAGTCCAACTGAAAAGCATCGTCACCGACCTGCCGCCCCTGTTCCAGGGCTTCTACGGCAGTGAACAGAAACGCACCTGCCCCGGCTGCGGCGCCATCCACCCCGGCAAGGCGCAGGCCCCGGCCACGCAGCCCGCGCCCGCCTGACCCCGCGCCTTGGTTTGACCCTGGCTGTCTGTTGAACGACAGCCGCTTGCCTGATCCGCGCTTGCCCTCGCGCATCCCGTTGCCCAACCCGCGACAAGCCGCCTTCATCCCACGCCTTTTGCACGCCTTGCCCATGACCCAGAAAATCGACATGCACGCCCACTTCTTTCCGCCCATCACGCGGCAGGAAGCGGCCGCGCTCGACCCCGTCAACGCCCCCTGGCTGAGGCGCGACGGCGATGGTGCCACTGGCCAGATCATGGCCGGTGACCGCCCTTTCCGCCCCGTCGACGCTACCCTGTGGGATCCGGCCCTGCGCGTGGCGCAGATGGATCGCCACGGCGTTGACGTGCAGATCCTGTGCGCCACCCCCGTCATGTTCGGCTACACCTACCCGGCCCAGGCCGCGGCCGACTGGGCCGCCCGCATGAATGACCTGGCGCTGGAACATTGCGCCCACGCCCCCGCCCGCCTGAAGGCCCTGGCCCAGGTGCCGCTGCAAGACCTGGACCTGGCCTGCCGCGAAGCCTCGCGCGCCCGCGCCGCCGGCCACCTGGGCGTGCAGATCGGCAACCACGTCGGCCCGCGCGACCTGGACGACGACACGCTGGTGCAGTTCCTGGTGCACTGCGCCCACGACGACATCCCGGTGCTCGTGCACCCCTGGGACATGATGACCGACGGCCGCATGAAGAAATGGATGCTGCCCTGGCTGGTCGCCATGCCAGCCGAAACGCAGCTCGGCATCCTGTCGCTGATCCTGTCCGGCGCCTTCGAGCGCATTCCGCGCAGCCTGAAGCTGTGCTTTGCCCACGGCGGCGGCAGCTTTGCCTTTCTGCTGGGCCGCGTCGACAACGCCTGGCGCCATCGCGACATCATCCGCCAAGACTGCCCGCAACTGCCTTCGTCCTACACCGACCGCTTCTACGTCGACAGCGCCGTGTTCGACCCGCGCTCGCTGCGCCTGTTGATCGACGTCATGGGCGAAGACCGCGTGCTGCTGGGGTCCGACTACCCGTATCCGCTGGGCGAGCAGGAAGTCGGCAAGCTGGTTGCGCACTCAGACCTGCTGCCGGCCGTGCAGCAAAAGATTCTGTTCGGCAACACCGTGACGTTCTTCGGCCTGGGCCGCTGAACGCCGCATCGTCACCACATGACCGTGAGACACGGCAACGCAAGGGGAATCACCATGAAACGCATCCATCTGCTGGCCGCCCTGGCGGCCCTGGGCCTGGCCCACGGCGCGCCCGCCTGGGCCGACGTCAAGATCGGCCTGCTCACCACCTTGACCGGTCCCGGCTCGGTGCTGGGGCAGGACCAGCTCGACGGCTTCATGCTGGCCGTGGAGCAAGGCGGCGGCAAGCTGGGCGGCGTGCCCGTGCAGGTCATCAAGGAAGACGACCAGTTCAAGCCCGAAGTCGGCGTGCAGGCCGCGCGCAAGCTGGTGCAAAGCGACAAGGTGCCGATCATCACCGGCGTGGTGTATTCCAACGTGATGCTGGCCGTGGCCCGGCCCGTCACCAGTGCCGGCGTGTTCCTGGTGGGCTCGAACGCCGGCCCCACCAACCTGGCCGGCAAGGACTGTTCGCCCTTCTTTTTTTCGAGCTCGTGGAACAACACGCAGCGCCACGAAGGCAGCGGCGAAATGGCCAACCAGATGGGCTTCAGGAAGGTCTACCTGCTGGCGCCCAACTACCAGGCCGGCAAGGACGCCATGGCCGGCTTCAAGCGCTTCTTCAAGGGCGAAGTCGTCAACGAAGTCTTCACCCAGGTGAACCAGCCCGACTACTCGGTGGAACTGGCCGCCCTGGCCGACGCCAAACCCGACGCGGCCTACGTGTTCTTTCCCGGCGGCATGGGCGTGAACTTCGTCAAGCAGTACCGCCAGGCGGGCCTGTTCGGCAAGATCCCGTTGCTGTCGGTCGACACCATCGACGGCGCCACCCTGCCTGCATTGGGACAGGACGCCCTGGGCGCCGTCACCAACGTGCCCTATTCGCCCGACCTGGACAACCCCGCCAACAAGGCCTTTGCGGCCGCGTTCCGGCAGAAATACGGTCGCGAGCCCTCCAGCTATGCCGCCCAATCGTGGGATGCGGCCCAGCTGATCGGATCGGCGCTCAAGCGCACCGGCGGCAAGGTCGACGACAAGGACGCGCTGCGCCGCGCGCTGGAAGCCGCCGATTTCCAATCGGTGCGCGGTGAATTCCGCTACCAGCCGAATCACTTCCCGGTGGCCGGCTTCTTCCGTGCCGACGTGGCGCAGGGCGCGGACGGCAAGGTGGGCTTCGTCAACAAGGGCCCCATCTTTCCCGACCTGTCCAAGGTATCGGACCAGTACGCCACGCAGTGCGTCATGAAATGAAGCCCTGGCGGCCCGCGCAACCGGGCCGCCGAGGCAGATGAGAGGTAAGGCTCCATGTCCGCGACGCTGCTGCTGGTACAGGCCCTGAACGGCCTGCAACTGGGTATCCTGCTTTTCCTGCTGGCCGCCGGCCTGACGCTGGTGTTCGGCATCATGAACTTCATCAATCTTGCCCACGGCTCGCTGTACATGATGGGCGCCTTCATCGCGGCCACCGTGTTCCGCCACACCGGCTCGTTCCTGCTGGCGGCCGCCGCCGTGGTGGCCGGCATGGCGCTGCTGGGGCTGCTGCTGGACCGCATCGCGCTGGCGCGGCTGTATCCGCGCGAACACCTGGACCAGGTGCTGGCCACCTTCGGCTTCATCCTGTTCTTCAACGAGCTCACGCGCATCATCTGGGGGCCCGCGCCCATCAGCATGGGACTGCCGTCGTGGCTGTCCGGCACCATCGACCTCTTGGGCGTCACGTATCCGCTCTACCGCTTTCTCATCATCGTGGCGGGCCTGGCGGTGGCCGCGGGCTGCTACGTGCTGATCCACCGTACCCGGCTGGGCATGCTGATCCGCGCGGGATCGACCGACCGCATGATGGTGGGTGCACTGGGCGTGAACATCGCGCGGCTGAATACGCTGCTGTTCGTGCTGGGCGCGGTGCTGGCCGGCGTGGCGGGGCTGATGGCCGGGCCGATCCTGTCGGCGCAGACCGGCATGGGCGAACCGATCCTGATCCTGACGCTGGTGGTGATCGTCATCGGCGGCATCGGCTCGGTGCGCGGCGCCTTCCTGGCCGCGCTGATGGTAGGGCTGATCGACACACTGGGCCGCGCGCTGCTGCCGGCCCTGCTGCGCGCGGCGCTGTCGCCCGCCGCCGCCAACGCGGCCGGCCCGGCGATCGCATCGATGCTGATCTATATCGTCATGGCGCTGGTGCTGGCGCTGCGGCCGCAAGGCCTGTTTCCCGTACGGCACGGATAAGGGGCGCACCATGCTTGAACTCTCTGCGCGCAAACTGGCCGCCGGCCTGTTGTTGCTGGTCCTGGCCCTGGTGCCGCTGTATGCGCAGTGGCAAGGCGAGCCCTTCCTGCTGGCGTTGTTCGGCCGCGTGCTGGTGTACGGCATCGCGGCGCTGGCCTTGAACCTGCTGCTGGGCTATGGCGGCATGGTCAGCTTCGGCCATGCGCTGTACCTGGGACTGGGCGCCTATGCCGTGGGCGTGCTGAACCACTACGGCATCGACAACGGCTGGCTGCACCTGGCGGCGGCGCTGGGCGGGTGCGCCGTGGTCGGGGTGGTCAGCGGCTACGTCGCGATGCGCACGTCCGGCATCGCCTTCATCATGATCACCCTGGCCTTCGCGCAGATGTTCTATTTCCTGGCGACGGGGCTGGAAGGCTTTGGCGGCGACGACGGCATGTCGCTGTTCTCGGGCAGCGACTTCGGCCTGTTCCGGCTGGATACGCCGCTGGCGCTGTACATCGCCGCCTTAGGCGTGCTGCTGTGCACGCTGGGTGCGCTGCACCGGCTGGTGCACGCGCCCTTCGGCATGGCGCTGCGCGGTTGTCAGGCCAACGAGCGGCGCATGCGCGCGCTGGGCTTTGCCACGCTGCGCTACCGGCTGGCGGCCTACGTGATTTCGGCCATGGTGTGCGGCGTGGCCGGCGTGCTGCTGGCCAACCTGACGCTGTACGTATCGCCGTCCTACCTGGCCTGGACAACGTCGGGCGAACTGATCGTGATGGTGGCGCTGGGCGGCCTGGGCACGCTGTTCGGCCCCGTCGCCGGCGCCCTGGCGTTCCTGCTGCTCGAAGAGGGCTTGAAGCTGCTGACCGACCACTGGATGCTGCTGATGGGTCTAATGATCGTGGGCGTGGTGCTGGTGTCGCGCCGCGGCCTGTATGGCGGCCTGTCAGCCAAGCCCTGGCGCCTGGGCGGCCTGCGGCCCACGCCGCGCCCCACCGGAGCACCGCGATGAGCACCCTGCGCGTGGAAAACCTGGTCAAGCGCTACGGCGGCCTGACCGTCACCGACGACCTGTCGCTGGACGTGCCCAGCGGCGAACTGCACGCCGTCATCGGCCCCAACGGCGCCGGCAAGACCACGCTGATCGGCCAATTGAGCGGCGAACTGCGGCCCGACGGCGGCCGCGTGCTGCTCGACGGGCTGGACGTGACCCGCATGCCGGTCGACAAGCGCGTACGCCACGGCCTGGCGCGTTCGTACCAGATCACTTCCGTGTTCAAGCCCTTCACCGCTCTGGAAAACGTCATCATGGCGGTGCAGGCGCGGCGCGGCCACAGCTTTCGTTTCTGGCGGCCGGTGCTGGCCACGCCCGCGCTGCGCGATCCGGCGCACCAGGCGCTGGAACTGGCCGGGCTGGCCGCCCGCGCCAACACCCCGGCCGGCGAACTGGCGCACGGCGAGCTGCGCCAGCTGGAGCTGGCCATGGTGCTGGCGTGCCAGCCCACCCTGTTGCTGCTGGACGAGCCCATGGCGGGCATGAGCCAGCACGAATCCGAAGCCATGACGCGGCTGCTGCAACGGCTGCGCGGGCAATACACCATCTTGCTGGTGGAACACGATATGCAAGCCGTCTTTGCCCTGTCCGACCGCATCACCGTGCTGGTGTATGGCCGCGCCCTGGCCTGCGGCAACGCCGACGACATCCGCCGCGATCCGCAGGTGCGCGAATGCTACCTGGGCAGCGAACGGGGCCACGCCGGCCGCCGTGCGCAAGCGGCCCAGGCACAGGCCGCGACGGGAGCCGCCGCATGAGCCGCGTGCCAGGCAGTCTCGTGAATGGCGCAGCGATCGGCGACCCGGCTGCCCGCGCATCGCAAGCCGGACCCCGCAGCGACCGCCCGGCCCCCTTGTTGTCACTGCGCGGCGTCACCGCGCACTACGGTGCCAGCCAGGCGCTGTTCGGCATCGACCTGGACATCGGACCCGGCGAATTCGTGACGCTGCTCGGCCGCAACGGCATGGGCAAGTCCACCACCGTCAAAGCCATCATGGGCCTGAACCGCGCCAGCCGTGGCGCCATCGCGTTCGACGGCCGCGACATCACGCCGCTGCCCTCGTACAAGGTGGCGCAGTGCGGCATCGGCCTGGTGCCCGAAGGCCGCCACGTGTTCCCCAATCTGTCGGTACGCGAAAACCTGGTCGCCACCGCCCACAATCGCCAGGGCCTGGCGGCCCCCTGGACGCTGGACCGGGTCTACGCCTTGTTCCCACGGCTGGGCGAACGCGCGCGCCACCTGGGCAGCCATCTGTCGGGCGGCGAACAGCAGATGCTGGCGATCGGCCGGGCGTTGCTCACCAACCCGCGCCTCTTGATCCTGGACGAAGCCACCGAAGGCCTGGCGCCGGTGGTGCGCGAGGAAATCTGGCAGGCGCTGGAAAGCCTGAAGCGCACCGGCCTGGCGGTCCTGTGCATCGACAAGAACCTTGAGCCGCTGCTGGCCACGGCCGATCGGCATGCCATCGTGGAAAAGGGCCGCGTGGCCTGGACGGGCACCTCGCAGGCCTTCATCGACGACGAACCGCGCCTGCTGCAATACCTGGGGGTGTAGCGGCCAGGGACGCAGTGTGCCCCAAGAAAAATCGGGCGCCTGCAAGCGCCCGATGCGTCGCACAGAGGGCCGCCGTTCAGGCGCCGACGCCGGCCGGCTCGCGCAATGATGCCGCCACGGCGGCTTCGCTTTCGTCCGGGATCGGGGCCGCAGCTTCCGGCTCGTGCGCGACCGCCTGCAGTGCATGCAGCACGCCATGCTCGCGCAGCGTTTCCAGCTGCGCGGCCAGCGCGGCGATGAACACCGGCTTCTTGCCCAGGTCGCCAAACACGGGCCGATAACCTGCCAGCACCATGGCGCGGCGATGCGCGGCCTGGCTCGGCGCCGAGGCGCGCGCCGCCACGTCGGCCCGCGCCAGCAGCTTGGCCAACGGCGCGGCCAGGGGGTCCTGGATGGCATGATGTGCGCCCGTCTCGTCCTGGCCGCGCAGATAGTGCAGCCACGCAGCCACCACCAGCGTCAGCCGGCGAATGTCGTCGCCACCACGCAGGCGTTCACGAATGGTCGGCAGCAAGCGCTGCGGCAGCTTCTGCGAGCCGTCCGTGGCGATCTGCCGCGTCCACTGCGGCAAGGCGGGATTGGCCACGCGCGCCAGGAAGCGATGGCGGTAGCCTTCCAGCCCCACGTCCGGAATGCCCTTGAGCGTCGGCGCGATCTCGCAGCGCATCAGGTCGTCCACGAAATCGCGCAGCGCCGGCAGCGCGGCCGCCTCGCCGACCGTGGCAATGCCCAGCAGGCCCCCCAGGTAGGCCAGCGCCGAATGCGGGCCATTGACCATGCGCAGCTTCAGGCGCTCGTAGGGCGCGGCGTTGGCCACGAAGGTCACGCCCGCGGCCTCCCAGGCGGGGCGACCGGCGGCGAATCTGTCTTCGATTACCCAGTTCAGGTAGGGCTCGCCCACCACCGGCCAGGCGTCTTCCACGCCCAGCCGCTGCGCGATGCGCGCGCGGTCTTCGTCGCGGGTGGTCGGCACGATGCGGTCGACCATGGAATTGGGGAACGTGCAGTGCTTGTCGATCCAGCCGGTCAGCCCCACGTCGATGCGCAGCGCAAAGGCCAGCACCAAGCTGCGCAGGGTGTCGCCGTTGGCCTGCAGGTTGTCGCAGGACAGCAGCGTCAGCGGCGGCAGGCCGCGCTCGCGGCGCAGCGCCAGGCCGTAGACCAACAGGCCGATCGCGCTGCGCGGCCGAATCGGGTTGTCCAGGTCGTGCAGGATGTCCGGGTCGTCCCAGCGCAAGTGGCCCGTGGCCGGCTCGTGGCTGTAGCCCTTCTCGGTGATCGTCAGGCTGACGATGCGGGTCTGCGGATAAGCGATGCGCTCAAGCACCGCGTTGGGGTCTTCCTCGGCCACCATCACGCGCTGCACCGCCCCGACCACGCGCAACTGTTCGCGCGGCTCGCCGTCTGGCGCGCTGTCGCGCAACGCCAGCGTATACAGCCCGTCCTGCGGCGCCAGCGCATCGCGCGTGGCGGCGCTGCGCAGCGACACCCCCAGGATGCCCCACGACAAGTCCTGGCTGGCGGCCATGGCCAGATCGGTGGCCACCGCCTGGTGCGCCCGGTGAAACGCCCCCAACCCCAGGTGCACGATGCCCGGCGTGAGCCGGCTGCGGTCATAGGCGGGTTTCTCCACGTCTGCGGGCAGACGCGTCAACGACTCCGTATTCAAACGTTCGAGCATGGATTGCAGTGCCAAAAAGTCGCCGTGGTGCGTCTGCCGACAGGCCAGCAGACGGGCGCGTGGGTGGGAATTCGCGCCAGCGTATCGTATGGCTGCGGCGAAGGCAAAACGTAACGTAGTATTACGTCAAAACGCGTTCCGTGACGGCAGCGGCCGCAAGACCGCAAGTCCGAACCACGGTGGCAATCCATATCTGTTAAAAAGCCGCCACCCCCGGCCTTATTACGCACCCCCATGTCCACGAATCCGCACCACTCGCCCTATAAAAGCACCGGCGGCCTGCGCCGCATCCTGAACGCGCTGCGCTATTCGCTGCAGGGCCTGAAGGCCGCGATCAAGTACGAGGCCGCCTTCCGCCAGGAACTGGCGCTGGCCGTGCTGCTCATCCCCGCCGCGTTCTTCCTGGGGCGCACCACGGTCGAAGTCTTCTTCCTGATCGGCACCGTGATCCTGGTGCTGGCGGTGGAATTGCTCAATTCCGCAGTCGAGGCGCTGGCCGATGCGCTGTCGGTCGATACCCACCCGCTGCTGGGCCGCGCCAAGGACCTGGGCAGCGCCGCCGTTATGCTATTGCTGTTGTTCACGGTGGCCGTGTGGGTCGGCGTGGCCGTCAGCCGGTTCGTCATGCACTGAAAGTCGGACGCCGGCTTGCCCGCCCCGGCCCCCGCGCCCGTACCGGCGCCTCTATACTGGGAGCCATGATGCCCAACACCAAGCCCGCTTCCCCGGAACGCATAGTCATCGTCGGCGGGGGTGCCGGCGGCCTCGAACTTGCCGCCAAGCTCGGCCGCATCCACGGCCGCCAGCACATCACCCTGGTCGACAGCCGTCCGTTCCACATCTGGAAGCCGTCGCTGCACGAAGCGGCGGCCGGCACGCTTGATATCCACCAGGAAGGCCTGTCCTACCTGATGCTGGCGCACATGAACGGCTTTTCGTTCGCGCAGGGCCGGCTCGTCGGCGTCGACCGCGAGCGCCGCCTGGTCACCGTCGACCCGGTGTCCGATTCCCAAGGCCAGGAAGTCCTGCCACGCCGCGAGCTGGCCTATGACACCCTGGTGCTGGCCCTGGGCAGCACGTCCAACTTCTTCAACACCCCCGGCGCGGCCGACCACGCCGTGACGCTGGACACCACCGAAAACGCCGAGCAGTTCCGCCTGACCATGCTCAAGGCCATGGCGCTGGTCGACCAGGCCAAGGTGCGCGATCCGTCCGCCCGCCTCGATCTCGTCATCGTCGGCGGCGGCGCCACCGGCGTCGAACTCGCGGTCGAACTCACCGAAGCCAGCCACGTCGTCAGTGCTTACGGCCTGCCGAACTTCCGCGCCGAACGCGACCTGGCCATCACGCTGGTCGAAGGCGCGCCGCGCATCCTGTCGGCGCTGCCCGAAAAGATCTCCACCGCGGCCACCACCCGCCTGACCGAACTCGGCATCCGCGTCGAAACCGCCTGCCGCGTGTCCGAAGTCACCGCCGATTCGGTCAAGACCGCCGACGGCCGTACCTTCCCCGCCCAGCTCTGCATGTGGGCGGCGGGCATCAAGGGCCCGGCGCTGTTGGCCGACCTGGACCTGCCCCTGAACAAGCTGGGCCAGGTCGAAGTGAACGAACGCCTGGAAACCACCGACCCGCACATCCTGGCGCTGGGCGACTGCTGCGCCGCGCCCTGGCGCGACGGCCGCACGGTGCCCGCCCGCGCCCAGGCCGCCCACCAGCAGGCCGACTACCTGGCCAAGAAAATCACCGCCCGCCTGCGCGGCACGGCTGAACCCACCACGCCCTACGTCTACGAAGACCACGGCTCGCTGGTGTCGCTGGGCCAGGACGCCGGCGTGGGCAGCCTGATGGGCAAGCTGGCCGGACGGGGCCTCTTCGTAAGCGGTACACTGGCGCGCCTGATGTACATGAGCCTGCACCTGATGCACCACAAAGCGGTGCTGGGCATCTCGCGCACCGCCTCCCTGGCCCTGGCCCGCCTGCTCATGCGGCGCACGCGTCCCCGGGTCAAACTGCACTAGGGCCTGTTAATAATCACTCCCCCATGAATTTCCTCCAAAGACTCGAACACGCCTGGACCTCCCGCAACTCGCTGCTGCAAGTCGGGCTCGACCCCGATCCGCAGCGTTTCCCGCGCGAACTGCAGGACAAGCCCGACGCGATCTTCCAGTTCTGCCGCGACATCGTCGACGCCACCGCGCCGTACGCCTGCAGCTTCAAGCCCCAGATTGCCTACTTCGCCGCCCACCGCGCCGAAGACCAGCTCGAAGCCCTGTGCCAGCACATCCGCGACAAGCACCCCGACCTGCCCATCGTGCTGGACGCCAAGCGCGGCGACATCGGCTCCACCGCCGAAAACTACGCCCGCGAAGCCTACGAGCGCTACCAGGCGCACGCCCTGACCGTCAGCCCCTACATGGGCCTGGATTCGGTCGAGCCCTACCTGGCCTGGCGCGACCGCGGCGTGATCGTGCTGTGCCGCACGTCCAACCCCGGCGGCTCCGACCTGCAATTCCTGAAAATGGATAACGGCGAACCCCTCTACCTGCACGTGGCGGGGCTGGTGGCCGACAAATGGAATGCCAACGGCCAATGCGGCCTGGTGGTGGGCGCGACCTTCCCGAACGAGCTGGCCGCCGTGCGCCAGCGCATCGGCGACGCGGTGCCGCTGCTGGTGCCCGGCATCGGCGCCCAGGGCGGTGACATCACCGCCACGGTCAACGCCGGTGCCAACGCCGCGCGCAGCGGCATGATGATCAACTCGTCGCGCGCCATCATCTACGCCAGCGGCGGCGACGACTGGCGCGACGCCGCCGGCCAGGCCGCCCGCGGCCTGCGCGACGCGATCAACGCGGTACGTTGATCGGCACGCTGCGGCTCAGCGCCGGTTGACCGGCGCGCCCAGCAATTCCAAGACGCCGCGCAGCGCGAATTCCACGGCCGCCTGGCGCACCTGCGCCCGGTCGCCAGGAAACACATGGGTCACCGCGCGGCTGCTGATGCCCTCGCCTACCCGCATGGCAAAACCAAAGCACACCATGCCCACCGGCTTGCCCGGCGTGGCCCCGCCCGGGCCGGCGATGCCGGTGGTGGATACCGCCACCTGGGCAGCAGGCGCCGCCAGCAGCACGCCGTTGGCCATTTCCAGCGCCACCGGTTCGCTCACCGCGCCAAAGTGATGCAAGGCGTCGGGCGAAACCTCCAACTCGGCCACCTTGGCCTCGTTGCTGTAGGTGATGAAGCCCCGGTCGAACCATTCGCTGGACCCGGCCACCGCCGTCACCGCGCCCGCCAGCAGGCCGCCGGTGCAGGATTCGGCCGTTGCCATGACCAGGCCCTGGCGCCGCAGCGTATCGCCCACCCGCTCGGCCAGGCCCAGCGACGTGGCGTGCGCCAGTTGTTCGGCTGACAGATTGGACCGCGTGCTTTCGTATTGCTGGTTCATCCCAAGACTCCTGTGCGCACGACCAGCGCCATGATCAGCAAGGCATATCCGGCCGCGACGATATCGTCCCACATTACCCCAAAGCCGCCCTTCAGGCGGGCGTCGAAGAACTCGATGGGCGGCGGCTTGACGATGTCGAACGTGCGAAACAGCACGAACGCCAAGGCCTGCGACAACAGGCCGGCCGGCGTCAGCCACAGCACCAGCCAGAAGGCCACCATCTCGTCCCACACCATTCCGACATGATCGGGCTGCTGGAGTTCGCGACCCACGCGGTCGCAGGCCCAGCAGCCGTAAAGAAAGGCCAGCGCCAGGAAGACGCCGATGGCCAGGTCGGACGCGGCGGGCGCGGCCGCCACCCAGATGGCCCAGGCCAGCAACGTGCCCCAGGTGCCCGATGCGGGACGCACCAGGCCGCTACCCAGGCCAAAGGCGATCAGCCGACCCGGATCACGGCACACCCAGGCCAGGGACGGGTACACGGCGCGCGAGCGCTCGCGCATCGACGGGGAACGGGGGGAGGAAGACGGCATGGGTTGGGAGGTCGCGGGGATGGGTAGAGGTTGAGGCGAGGTGGCTGGAATGCGGCAGCGAGAGATGATGGCGGCAACCGCGTCCCGTCAACCTGCAGGGAAGTGATCGAAACCCGCCGGCAATTGCGCCAGCGGCTGGCCGGCGGCGTCCAACACCGTCAGGCGGGGTCGCGCTTGGGGCTGGGCCGTGGACTGACCGGAAGGCTGGGCTTGGGTAGGCGGAGGAACCGGCGCTTGCGCCACGACCTCGCCCACCCTGCTGACCCGCGCCCCCGCCGTTTGCGCCGCGGCCAGCACGGCGGCGCGGCCGGCAGCAGGCGCCGTAAAGCAAAGCTGGTAGACATCCCCACCGCCGAGCACCGCGCGGCGCTGCGCATCGACCGGCAGGCCGGCCAGCGCGGCGGCGACCGGCATGCGATCCTCATGCAGCACCGCAGCCACCCGGCTGGCCGTCAGGATATGGCCCAGGTCCTGCAGCAAGCCGTCGGAAATATCGATGGCGGCATGCGCGATGCCACGCAGCGCCAGGCCCAGCGCCACCTGCGGTTCGGGCCACTCCAGCGCGCCACGGGTGGCGGCCAGGCGATCGGGGGCGGTCGGGTATTGGCCGTCCAGCAGCCGGTACGCCACGTCAGCAGCGCCCAATTCACCCGACACCCAGATGTCGTCACCGGCCTGCGCCGCGTCGCGGCGCAAGGCGGCGCCCGCGGGCACCGCACCGAACACGGTCACGCTGATGGCCAGGTCATGGGAACTGCGCGTGGTGTCGCCGCCGATCAGCGGGCAGCCGTGGGCAGCGGCCAGCGCATGAAAGCCCTCGGCAAAGGCGGCCAGCCACGGTTCATCCAGCCTGGGCAGCGCCAGCCCCAGCACGCAGCCGATGGGGCGCGCGCCCATGGCGGCCAGGTCGGACAGGTTCACGGCCAGGGCCTTGTGCCCCAGGGCTTTGGGATCAACGTCGGGAAAGAAATGCCGGCCTTCCAGCAGCAGATCGGTACTGGTGGCCACCTGCTCGCCCGGCGGCACAGGGAACAGCGCGCAGTCGTCGCCCACGCCCAGCAGGCCGGTCGGAGCGGTGCGCGTGAAATAGCGCGCGATCAGGTCGAATTCGGACGCCACGGCAACTCCGCAGTCCGGCGCAGCGCCGGTATTGACTCCCACACCGGAGCCACGTTCCAAAGGGAGGACCGCTCCAGCAAGGGACGGGAAGCAAGCCCCCAGGGATGCACGCCCCCCCAAAAAACGGGTCTCCCCAGACCCGGGCCGCGCGGATCCGGGCTCCGCCGGTCCGCTGCGGCGCCCCCCTGGGGGGGAAGCGCGCAGCGCTTCGGGGGGGTGGAAACTACCTCTTGATTTCGTGCGCGCGCACGTCGGCAGCCAGCTTGTCGAGCACGCCGTTGACGAACTTGAAGCCATCGGTGCCGCCAAACGACTTGGCAAGCTCCACGGCTTCGTTGATGGCAACCTTGTACGGTACTTCGACGTGATGAATCAGTTCGAAGCTGCCGATCAGCAGGATGCCGTGTTCGACGGGCGACAACTCGGCCAGCGGGCGGTCGACGTAGGGCGTGAACCGCTCGCGCAGCGTGGGCGCTTCGCGCAGGACACCGTGCAGCAAGGTCTTGAACCACTGGGCGTCGGCCTCGGAAAAATCCTCGGTGTCGCGCAGATGGGCGTCGATCTCGCCGGCGTCCTGCGTGCCCTGGCCCCCGCGCAGCAGCCACGCGTAAACGCCCTGCAACGCGAATTCGCGTGCACGGCGGCGTGCGCTGCGCGCGTTGGCGCGGGCTTGCGCCGCGCTATCAGCGCTGGTCGTCGTCTTCTTCGTCGTCAAAATCTTCGTCCTCGTCTTCGTCGTCTTCGTCTTCTTCCTCGGGCTCCAGCGCCGCGACCAGGTTGGCCATTTCAACGGCCACCTGCGCGCAGTCGCGGCCCTTGCCGGCGGCGCGGGCTTGCGCCTGCTCGTCGGTGTCCACGGTCAGCACGCCGTTTGCGACCGGAATGCCGGTTTCGAGGGAGATGCGGGTGATTGCAGTGGCCATTTCATTGCTGACCACTTCAAAGTGATAGGTTTCGCCGCGGATGACGGCGCCCAGCGCGATCAGGGCGTCGAATTCGAACGTTTCGGCCATGTGCGACAGGGCCACACCCAGTTCCAGGGCGCCGGGCACGGTGGCGACCATCACGTCGCGCTCGTCCACGCCCAGTTCGGCCAGTTCCTTCAGGCACGCTTCGAGTTCGGCCTGGCCGATTTCTTCATTGAAGCGGGCGCGTACGATGCCGATGTGCAGCCCTTCGCCGTTCAGGTCGGGGGTAAGGATGTAAGGGTTCATGTGTCGGCCTTCAGTGTGTTGCGGGAGTATGCAGAGGGTCGCAATCGTAACCCGTAATGGTGAGCGAGAAGCCCGCCATGCTGGGCATCTTGCGCGGACGGGCCAGCAGCTTCATCTGGCCCACGTTCAGGTCGCGCAGAATCTGGGCGCCGATGCCGTAGGTGCGCAGGCCGAACCGGTCGGCGTTGGCGGGGTTGGCATTGGCCTTGGGGTCGCTCCAGCCCGCGATCTGCGCAAACAGATGTTCGGTGGACGACTGGCAATTCATCAGCACCAGCACGCCGGCCGGCGCCTGGGAAATGGTCTGCAGGGCCTGCGCCACGCCCCAGCTGTGCGGGCTGGCGCCGGTGTCCAGCACGTCCAGCACCGAGGCCGGCTCGTGCACGCGCACCAGCGTTTCGACGTCCGGCGTCACGGTACCATGCACCAGCGCCAGATGGGCCGAGCCGGTGGCCGCGTCTTCGTAGGCCACGGCCTCGAAGACGCCCCAGGCGGTCTGCATGGGCCGCTTGCCCACGCGCTTGACGATGGATTCGTGCTCGCTGCGGTATTGGATCAGGTCGGCGATGGTGCCGATCTTCAGGCCATGTTCGCGGGCGAATTCGACCAGGTCGGGCAGGCGCGCCATGGTGCCGTCGGGCTTGAGGATTTCGCAGATGACGGCGGCCGGGGTCAGGCCGGCCATGGCGGTCAGGTCGCAGCCGGCTTCGGTGTGGCCGGCGCGCACCAGCACGCCGCCGGGCACGGCGCGCACCGGGAAGATGTGGCCGGGCTGGACCAGGTCGGACGGCTTGGCGTCGCGCGCCACCGCCACCTGGATGGTGCGGGCGCGGTCGGCGGCCGAAATACCGGTTTCGACGCCTTCGGCGGCTTCGATCGACTGCGTGAAATTGGTGCCGTATCGCGTGCCATTGCGGGCGGCCATCAGCGGCAGGTCCAGCTGGCGGCAGCGGTCTTCGGTCAGGGTCAGGCACACCAGGCCGCGGCCGTGGGTGACCATGAAGTTGATGGCTTCGGGCGTGACGAATTCGGCGGCCATGACCAGGTCGCCTTCGTTTTCGCGGTCTTCTTCGTCGACCAGGATGACGATGCGGCCGGCGCGCAGCTCGGCGATGATCTCGGCGACCGAGGCAATATCGAAGGATTCCGGCTCGGAGCCGGGCAAGGAGGACAACTGGACGGACATGGCGGACGCGTAAACCAGGCAGGAAAGCCCGGATTTTACCGCCCCCGGCGCCAGAACCCCTACCGGGGTGCGACGGGCCCGCCCAAACAGGGCCATCCGGTTAAACTTTCGCCCGGAGAACACCCTATAAAACCAAGGAAAAACGCCATGCAAGCCCTTGCGGCCATGCCTTTGAACGTCGCGGCGGGGATACGCGTCGTACTGACGGACATCGACGACACGCTGACCACCGATGGCCGCCTGCCGGCCGACGCCTACGCGGCGCTCGAACGCCTGGAACAGGCCGGCATCCAGGTCGTGCCCATCACCGGCCGCCCGGCCGGCTGGTGCGACCACATCGCCCGCATGTGGCCGGTGCGCGCCGTGGTCGGCGAAAACGGCGCGTTCTACTACGCCTACGACCGCCAGGCCCGTCGCATGACCACCCACTACTGGACCGACGCGGCCTCGCGCCAGGCCAGCCGCAAGCAACTGGACGCCATCCGCGACCGCGTGCTGGCCGAAGTGCCCGGCGCCGCCGTGGCCAGCGACCAGGACTACCGCGTGGCCGACCTGGCCATCGATTTCTGCGAAGACGTGCCCGCCCTGCCCGAGGCCGACATCGGCCGCATCGTCCAGATCTTCCAGGACGCCGGCGCCCAGGCCAAGGTCAGTTCCATCCACGTCAACGGCTGGTTCGGCGACTACGACAAACTCACCATGACCCGCACCCTGTTCCAGCGCGAATTCGGCCTGGACGTGGCCCACGTGCTGGACAGCACCCTGTTCATCGGCGACTCGCCCAACGACGAACCCATGTTCGCGTTCTTCCCCGTCTCGGTCGGCGTGGCCAACATCCAGTCGCAGCTGCACCGCCTGACGCACCGGCCCGCGTATGTGGCCGCCTTCCATGGCGGCGGCGGCTTCAAGGAAATGGCCGATCGCCTGCTGGCCGCCCGCGCCCCGCGCGCGCTGACGGCATAAGGCGCGCACCGTGGCCACCGCCAAGACACCCGCCCCGGCCGCCAACGACGGCCGCCGCAGCATCCAGTCCATCGAAGTGGGCGTGCCGCTGCTGGCCGCGCTGGTCGATGCGGCCAAGCCGCTGACCCTGCGCGACCTGGCCGCCGGCGCCGGCATGACGTCGGCCAAGGCCCACCCCTACCTGGTCAGTTTCATCCGCGTCGGCCTGGTACAGCAGGACAGCATCACCGGCCAGTACGAACTGGGCCCCTTCGCCCTGCAGATGGGCCTGGTCAGCCTGCAACGGCTGGACCCGGTGCGCATCGCCATGCCCGAGATCGCCAAGCTGCAATCCGAGATCGGCCACACCCTGGGCATCGCGGTGCTGGGCTCGCACGGCCCCACCATGATCCACATGACCGAAGCCAGCTACCCGGTGCACGTGAACATGCGCAAGGGTACGGTCATGTCCATGCTGCACACGGCCACCGGCCTGGTGTTCGCGGCCTGGCTGCCGCCCAAGGTCAGCGAGCACTACATTGCCCGCGAAGAAGGCGACACGGCCGTCATCGCCAGCGTGCCGCCCCCGCGCAAGGCCAGCCGCGCCAATATCGATGCGCAACTGGCCGACATCCGCGTGCACGGCATGGCGCGTGCGATAGGCAACCCGCTGCCAGGCGTGGACGCACTGTCGGTGCCCGTCTTCGACAACACCGGCAACATCGTGCTGGCCCTGACCAGCCTGGGCCCCACCGGGCTGTTCGACGTGTCCTGGGACGGCGCCATCGCCCGTCCGCTGCTGGCCTGCGCCCACGAGATTTCACGCAAGCTGGGCTACCGGGCCTGACCGGTGTCCGCGCAGGCAACAAGGCCCTCGGACGCCCGTCCGGGGGCTTTTTTTCGCGCAAAAACGAACGCATAGCGAACAAAACGAACAAAACTCGAAAAGAAAGGCAGGGACTTTCCCGAGTGCGCGTCCTGCCCACGTATGTTTGAATTCAGTTACTAGTCATATTCATACCCATAAGAGGAGACATACGATGCGCGCTCTGCGTCTACTGCAAGCGGCCTCGCTGGCCGCGTTCGCTTTCGGGGCGTCCGCCGCCCAGGCCGCCGACACCTGCCCCAACCGGGGCGACCTCGACCAGATGTATTGCGACGCCGACAAGAACCTGGTGGCCGACACACCCACCGACGCGTCCAAGCAGAAAACGCCGTCGACGCTGGTCTTCACCTACACCCCGGTCGAAGACCCGGCGGTGTACGAAGACATCTTCAAGCCGTTCACCAAGCACCTGTCCGAATGCACCGGCAAGCGCGTGGTGTTCTACCAGGTACAGAGCAACGCCGCCGAAATCGAAGCCATGCGCTCGGGCCGCCTGCACGTGGGCGGCTTTTCCACCGGCCCCACCGCCTTCGCCGTGAACATCGCCGGCGCCGTGCCGTTCGCCGTCAAGGGCTACGCCGACGGCTTCCAGGGCTACAACCTGATCGTCATCGTCAAGAAAGACAGCCCCTACCAGAAGCTGACCGACCTGAAGGGCAAGAAGCTCGCGCACACCGCGCCCTCGTCCAATTCCGGCCACATGGCGCCCGTGGCGCTGTTCCCCAAGGAAGGCCTGACGCCCGACAAGGACTACAAGGTGGTCTTCTCCGGCAAGCACGACCAGTCCGTCATGGGCGTCAACTCCGGCGACTACGACGCTGCCGCCGTCGCCTCCGACGTGTTCAAGCGCATGGTCGAACGCGGCCAGGTCAAGGAAGCCGATTTCCGCGTCATCTACAAGAGCGAGAAATTCCCCACCTCGTCGTTCGCCTACGCGCATGACCTGGAGCCGAAGTTCCGTGACCAGATGCTCAAGTGCTTCTACGACTACCGCTTCCCGGCCGAGATGTCCAAGGCCTTCGACGGCGCCGACCGCTTCTACCCGGTGACCTACCAGAAGGACTGGGCCATCGTGCGCCAGGTCGCCGAATCCGGTGGCGAAAGCTTCAACCGCGCCGCCTACGACCGCGAATCCGCCAAGAGCAAGAAGTAATCAGCATGACGACGTCGCTACGCATTTCCGGCCTGGTCAAGGAATACCGGGCCGGCCGGCCGGTACTGAACGGCATCGACCTGCAGATTGCAGGCCAGGGCCTCACCGCCATCATCGGGCCGTCCGGCACCGGCAAGAGCACGCTCTTGCGCTGCATCAACCGGCTGATCGAGCCGACCCGCGGCGAAATCGTGCTGGAAGCCGGCGACGGCGCCGTCGATCTCGCCCGGGTGCGCGGCGCGTCGCTGCGCCGCGCACGCCGGCGCATCGGCATGGTGTTCCAGGAATACAACCTGGTCGAACGCCTGACCGTCATGGAAAACCTGCTGACCGGACGACTGGGCTACACCAGCGCCTTCAAGGCCTGGACCCGCCGCTTCGAAGCCGAAGACATCGAGCACGCCTATTCGCTGCTGGATACCGTCGGCCTGGCCGGCTTTGCCGACCAGCGCGCCGACGCCCTGTCTGGCGGCCAGCGCCAGCGCGTGGGCATCGCCCGCGCCCTGATGCAACGCCCGCAGCTGCTGCTGGCCGACGAGCCCACCTCGTCGCTCGACCCCAAGACCTCGGTCGAAATCATGGAGCTGCTGGCCGCCCAGGGCAACGCCACCGGCATCCCCGTCATCGTCAACATCCACGACGTCGAACTGGCGCGCCGCTACGCCAGCCGCATCGTCGGCATGTCCGGCGGCCACGTCGTCTATGACGGCGACGGCCGCGGCCTGGATGCCGCCATGCTCAAGACCATCTACGGAGGCGAGTCTTGGCTGGAATAACGCATCCCCGGGGCCCGCGCCCCTTCGCCATGTCCGGCCGCGCGAAAGCCGGCCTGCTGTTGCTGGTGCTCTACACCGTCTACGCCGCTGCCCAGCTGGACTTCAGCTGGAGCCGCTTCGAGTCCGGCATGGGCCACGCGTCCACCTTCCTGGCGCGCATGTTCCCGCCCAACTTCGAAAAGCCCGCCACGCTGTGGAAAGGCATCGCCGAAAGCCTGGAAATCGCCGTGCTCGCCTCGGTGCTGGGCATCTTCCTGGCGCTGCCCGTCGGCCTGCTCGGCGCGCGCAACATGATGCCCGCCTGGGTCTCCTGGCCCGCACGTTCGCTCGTCGCCCTGTGCCGCGCCCTGCACCCCGTCATCGTCGCCATCCTGTTCGTCAAGGCCGTCGGCTTCGGCGCCCTGGCCGGCATCCTGGCCCTGACCGTCGCCTCCATCGGCTTCATCGGCAAGCTCTTCACCGAAGCCATCGAGGAAATCTCGCTCAAGCAGGTCGAAGCCGTGCGCGCCACCGGCGCCTCGTTCGCCAACGTCATCGTCTTCGGCGTGCTGCCCCAGGTGTTCGCCCGCTTCATCGGCTTTGCCACCTACCAGTTCGACTCCAACCTGCGCAACTCCACCATGGTCGGCATCGTCGGCGCCGGCGGCGTGGGCGGCACGCTGTTCTCGGCGTTCCAGCGCTTTGACTACGACTTCGTCAGCGCCATCCTGCTCACCCTCATCGCCATCATCATGCTCGGCGAAATCCTGGCCGGCTTCGTGCGCGCCGTCTTCCTGGACAACCTGGGCTTTGACCGCATCCTGCAAAGCCGCTTCGCCGGCGCCCGCGGCATCGGTTCCAGCCAGCCCAGGACGGCCAAGCCCGTCGTCAACAAGGCGGAGGCAGACCAATGAACGCCCACGCCCCCACCTTGCGCGACACCGCCGCGCCCCGCGTCTGGCAACGCTACAGCCTGGGCCAGCGCCTCTTGCGCTTCGCCCTCTACCTGCTCGTCGTCGCCGCCATCGTCCAGGCCATCCGCGGCGTCGAGGTCATCCCCGAGTTCCTCTACGACGCGCCCGAACAGATGGCCGACCTGTTCCAGCGCATGTGGCCGGTCGACTGGGCCTACTACCCCGGCGGCGTCCACAACGCCCTGATCGAGACCCTGCACATCGCCACCCTGGGCACCATCCTGTCCGTCTTCATGGCCGTCCCCGTCGGCCTGCTCGCGGCCAACAACCTAACCCCCAGCAAAACCATCAACATGCTGGCCCGGCTGATCCTCGTCTCCAGCCGCTCGGTCAACTCGCTGGTCTGGGCCCTGCTCTTCATCGCCATCTTCGGCCCCGGCGCCCTGGCCGGCACGCTCGCCATCGCGTTCCGCTCCATCGGCTTCGTCGGCAAGCTGGTCGGCGAAGCCATCGAAGAAGCCCAGCGCGGCCCCATCGAAGCCGTCACCGCCACCGGCGCCAGCAAGGCCTCGGTCATCTGGTACGCCTACTGGCCCCAGATCCGCCCCGCCTTCTGGTCCATCGTGCTGCTGCGCTGGGACATCAACGTCCGCGAATCCGCCGTCCTCGGCCTGGTCGGCGCCGGCGGCATCGGCATGGCCCTGGACACCGCGCTGAACCTCTTCCAGTGGGACCGCGTGGCCCTGGTGCTAGCCGCCATCTTCGTGGTGGTGGTGCTGGCCGAAGTGATCATCACCCAAGCCCGCAAACGCATCCTCTGACCGAATACAGCGCTTCGAACGTTCCTTTGCGCCGCCCGGAAACGGGCGGTTTTTTTTGCGCAAAACGCCCCCCCGATCAAACCCCAGCTTGCCGACCCACCCTCCCGGCAAGCGCGCAGCGTCACCCCACGACGCAAGACACCGCGTAAGCCTCGCAAGGCCGCCCGCGCGGCCGGCGCGAGGCGGGCCCCGCAAAATCCTCCATCCCCAAGGTGCCGTCAACAAAAACGCCAAGCACCCCCCCGCCCCAGGGCCCGTGACTAAGCCTCATCAAGAGCGCGTGGCGGGGCAGGCGGGTGAGGGCGGGGCGTGTAGATGCGCCCGGCGGAATCCGAAGGAACCGCCGAAGGCGGTGACGAGGATGAGCACGGGGCAGTCCGGAGCGAAGGCTCCGGACCGCAATCGTAGCCCCGCCCTCACCCGCCTGCCCCGCCACGCGCGGCTCAAGAACCCCCCAAGCCCCCCTTGTTGACACACCGCAACCCCGTCTAAGCTCAATGTGAACAAAATATGACCCGTCATCAAAAACCCCCCTCCGATTGACTAAGATCTCGGCTTTTGCCGTCGGACACCCCCGCCATGTCGGAACAGGAATTGAAGCTGCACGTGCCCACGGCGTCCCGCCAGGCCGTGCTTCGAGAGGTCAAGCAACGTGAAGCGACCCGCATCCGCTTGCACGCCATGTACTTCGACACCCCCGAGCGCGAACTCGCCCGGGCCCGCATCGCCATCCGCCTGCGCCAGGAAGGCCGCGACTGGGTCCAGACCCTCAAGATGCCCGGCATCAACGCCATCACCCGCATCGAACTGAACCACCCCCGCCCCGGCCCCGTCCTGGACCTGTCCGTCTACGCCGCCACCGAGGTCGAAGCCGCCCTGGCCGCCATCAAAGGCGAACTCGGCCTGCGCTACGAAACCGACGTCCAGCGCATGCTGCGCAAAGTCCGCACCCGCTACGGCACCGTCGAACTCGCCTACGACACCGGCATCCTGCGCGCCGGCGCCCTGGAACTACCCATCTCCGAACTCGAATTCGAACTCGTCTCCGGCCGCCCCGCCGCCATCTTCGCCGTCGCCCGCGGCTGGCAGCAGCGCCACGGCCTTGTCCTCGACCCGCGCAGCAAATCCGAACGCGGCGACGCCCTCGCCCAGCTCGCCCAGCGCCTGGCCGACGTCGACGCCATTCCCGGCGACGACCTCGAAGCCCGCCGCGCCCGCGCCATCGCCCTCTTCTGGCCCCCCCGCGGCGCCGCCTCCGTCAAACTGCGCGACGACATGACCGCGCCCCAGGCCATGGGCCGCATCGCCGCCGAATGCCTCGACCAGATCGCCCGTAACGCCGCCGTGCTGGCCGAAGTCGACACCGAAGGCGTCTACCGCGCCGGCAACTCCGAACACGTGCACCAGCTGCGCGTCGGCATCCGCCGCCTGCGCTCCGGCTGGAAACTCTTCGACGGCTGGATCGCCCCCGTGCCCGATGCCCTGCTGCAAGGCGTGCGCGCGCACTTCGCCGCCTTCGGCGCCAACCGCGACCAGGACGTCCTGAACGAAACCGTCGCCCCTGCCCTGATGCGCGCCGGCATGCCCGTCATTCCCATGGAAGCCGCGCCGCCCGAACAGGACGCCCGCGCCATCGCCGGCGGCAAGGCCTTCCAGGCCTGGCTGCTGGACCTGCTGGAATGGAGCCTGGACGTGCCGCCCGCCGTCCCCCTGGCCGACGGCCTGCCCGTCGCCAACGGCGTGCCCAGCGACGCCGCGCCCGAGCCCGCCATCCGCCTGCAAGGCGGCGTTGCCGGCCCCAGCGTCAAGCCCACCATCATCCCCATGCTGACGCCCGAGCCGGACCCCCAGCGGCTGCACAAGCAACTCGCCCGGCGCCTGCACCGCTGGCACAGCAAGGTGGCCGACCAGGGCACCCGGTTCGCCGCGCTGGACATCCCTACCCGCCACGAACTGCGCAAGCGCGGCAAACGCCTGCGCTACAGCCTGGCCTTCGCCGAATCGCTGCTGCCCGCCGCCAAGCTGCGCGGCTATCGCAAGCTGCTGTCGCGCGTGCAGGACATCCTGGGCGAAATCAACGACCTGGCCGTCGCCAAGGACTACTACGAAGCGTGTACGGTCACGCATCCGCAAGCCTGGTTTGCGCTGGGCTGGATCAGCGCTCGCCTGGAAGAACTGGCCGTCGATGCGCAAAAGGCCTTCGACGACCTGGCGGGCAGCAAGCCGTTCTGGAAGTAAGGCCAAAAACACCGCGCCCCACGTATCCGGCATCGGACACGTGGGGCGCATTTTTTTGTGCCGCCAAACTCGGCGGCATCCAGAGCGATCAGTCGGCCAGCAAGGCCCCGGCGAACTCATCCGCCACGAATGGCTGCAGGTCTTCCAGGCTTTCACCCACGCCGATCCAGTACACCGGAATCGGGCGCACGCCCTGGCTGCCCGCCGCCACCGCCGCCAACGTGCCGCCCTTGGCGGTGCCGTCCAGCTTGGTCACGACGAGGCCCGTCAGGTTGATGGCCGCATCGAACGCACGAATCTGCGCCAACGCGTTCTGGCCGGTATTGCCGTCCACCACCAGCAGCACTTCGTGCGGCGCGGCCGCATCGGCCTTGCCGATCACGCGGCGGATCTTCTTCAGCTCTTCCATCAGGTGCAGCTGGGTCGGCAGACGGCCCGCCGTGTCCACCATCACCACGCCCATGCCGCGCGCGCGGCCGGCATTGACCGCATCGAACGCCACGGCGGCCGGGTCGCCGCCATCCTGCGAAATCACGGTGACGTTATTGCGGCTGCCCCATTCGATCAATTGCTCGCGGGCGGCGGCGCGGAAGGTATCGCCCGCGGCCAGCAGCACGCTCGCCCCCTGGCGCTGGAACGTGTGCGCCAGCTTGCCGATCGATGTGGTCTTGCCGGCGCCGTTCACGCCCGCGATCATCACCACCAGCGTCTTGGCCTGCTTCAGGTCGAATGCCCGTTCAAGCGGGCGCAGGTGGTCGGCCAGCAGCTGGCGCAGCGCCGCCTTGACCTTGGCCGGGTCTTCGATGCGTTCTTTCTTGACTCGCGCACGCAGCGCGGTCAGCAGCTTCTCGGTGGCCTCCAGGCCGGCATCGGCCATAATGAGCGCCGATTCGAGTTCCTCGAACAGGTTCTCGTCGACCTTGACGCCGACGAAAATGCCGCCAATGCTCTGACCGGTGCGCGACAGGCCTTGCTTCAGGCGCGACAGCCACGACGCCTTCTTGGGCGCGGGTTCGGGTTCAGGCGCGGGCGGCGGTGCCACCGCAACAGGCGGCGCGCTGACCGGCGCGGCCGTCACCGGCGGCGGCACGATGGCGGGCTGATGCGCCGGCGCAGCCGGTGCGACTGCAGCGGGCGCGGCAGTGACGGGTTCGGCGACCACCGGCGCAGCCGGCGACGGCGCCACGGCAGCCGGTGCGACCGGAACTGGCGCTACCGGCGCAGCAGCGGCAGGTTGCGCCGCCGGCGCAAACGCCGGCGCGGGCGGCGGCTGCGGCACCGAAGCGGGTTGCGGTTGCGGCACGCTGGCCGGCGCCGGCGCGGGCACCGACGCGGCCGGCACGGGCAGCGTCAGCTCGGGCGGCGCGGCAGGCGAAAATTCGCGGACCGGGGCGGGGGATTCGACAGGTGCGACGGGCGCCTCGACGCCGGCTTGCGGGCCGGGCGCGGTGTCCACGCCCTCTGGCGGCGGCGCAGGCTGGGCCGGCGCGGCGGGCGGAGGGGATTTTTTCTTGAAGAAGCGGCTAAACATGGGTAACAAGTATATTCGTATCGTCGGGGGCCAATACCGGCGCACCCCTATCGTCGTGCCCGACGTGGAGACGCTCCGCCCGACCCCCGACCGGGTGCGGGAAACGCTGTTCAACTGGCTCAATCACCTGTGGGGTGGCGAATTCGCCGACAAGCAGGTGCTGGACTTGTTCGCCGGCAGCGGCGCCCTGGGGTTCGAAGCCGCCTCGCGCGGCGTCGCGCACGTGCAGATGGTCGAACGGGACAAGACCGCCGCGTCCGCGCTGCGGACACTACGCGACAAGCTCAAAGCCGACATGATACGCATCCACGTGGGCGATGCGATGCAGGTCGCCGAAAGAATGGATGCGTCCCGATTTGACCTCATCCTTCTGGATCCGCCCTTCGGACAAGGCTGGCTGCCGCGCCTGTGGCCGATCCTGCCCGGCATCCTGGCCGAGGACGGCCTGGTCTACGTCGAGGCCGAAAACGCCATCGACGCCCCCGACGGATTCGAGATATTGCGCCAGGACAAGGCCGGGGCGGTCCACTACCATCTCCTGAAATTTGCTGCATTGCGCAAATAGATCAATAATCCGAGCTTCGGAGGATGGTGTACACCACTAATAACGGTACGGAGCTCGCATGATCATCGCTGTTTACCCCGGCACTTTCGACCCGCTGACCAGAGGCCACGAAGACCTGGTCCGCCGTGCCGCCACGCTTTTCGACAAAGTCGTGGTCGGTATCGCCCATAGCCGCAACAAGAAGCCCTTCTTCAGCATCGACGAACGCGTGGACATCGCGCGCGAAGTGCTGGGCCACTATCCCAACGTGGAAGTGCAAAGCTTCGGCGGCCTGCTCAAGGACTTCGTGCGCGACCAGGGCGGGCGCGTCATCGTGCGCGGCCTGCGCGCCGTGTCCGACTTCGAATACGAATTCCAGATGGCCGGCATGAACCGCCACCTGCTGCCCGACGTCGAAACCCTCTTCATGACGCCGTCGGATCAATACCAGTTCATCTCGGGCACCATCGTGCGCGAAATCGCCCAGCTGGGCGGCGACGTCAGCAAGTTCGTGTTCCCCTCGGTCGAACGCTGGCTGCAGGAAAAAGCCAAGGAACGCCGCGAACAGTCCTGGCCGGGCTGACCCCGCAGGCTCCCCCGCCGCCGAATCCCCCGAAGAGCGCCTCGTGCGCTCTTCTTGCGTTCTGGCGCCCGGCCCTGCGCACCACGCCAATGGCAGGACAGCGCCAGGGGCTTGTCCGGGCGTACCCGGGGCCGGCAGTACAATGGCTGCGCCCCTTGCCTGATTTCCATTGCCCCGCCCATCATGGCTCTGACCATCACCGAAGAATGCATCAATTGCGACGTTTGCGAGCCCCAGTGCCCGAACGACGCGATTTCCATGGGCGAGGACTACTACGTCATCGACCCTGACCGCTGCACGGAATGCGTCGGCCACCACGACGAGCCCCAATGCAAGGTGGTCTGCCCCGTGGAATGCATCGAACTGCACCCGCAATGGAAAGAAGGCCAGGAACAGCTCATGGCCAAGTACCGCCGCCTGACCGGTGCCGCATGAGCGACACCGCGCAGCCCAGCTTCAACCCTCCCGACTCCCGCCCCAACGCCCGCCGCGATCTGTCCGCTTCGGCCATCGCCGCCGGCCTGGTCGCCGTGCTGGTCAGCTTCGGCGGCACGGCCGTGCTGATGGTGCAGGCCGGCCACGCCGCGGGGCTGGATGCTGCCCGCATCGGTTCCTGGATCGGTTCGCTCAGCCTGGTGCTGGGCTTCGGCGGCGCCGCCTACAGCCTGCGTACGGGCCTGCCCATCGTCATGGCGTGGTCCACCCCGGGCGCCGCCCTGTTGGTCACCGCGCTGGCCGGCGTGCCCTTCCCCGAAGCCATCGGCGCCTTCGTGCTGGCGGCCGCCTTGACGCTGGCCTGTGGCCTGTTCGGCTGGATCGATCCCATCCTGCGCCGCATTCCCGGCGAGGTCGCCGCCGCCATGCTGGCCGGCGTGCTGCTCAATTTCGGCATGGGCGTCTTCACCAACGTCAGCAAGCAGCCCGCGTTGGTGCTGGCCATGTGCGTCGCCTACCTGGTATGCCGCCGCTGGGCGCCCCGCTACGCCGTGCTGATGGTGATGGTCGTGGCCGTCGGCATGGCGGCCGGCCTGGGTCTGTTGCGGGTCGATCAGCTCGATTGGCACCTGACCGAATTCGTCTGGACCACGCCCGCCTTCAGCACGCAGGCTGCGATCAGCCTGGGCATTCCCCTGTTCGTCGTGGCCATGGCCTCGCAGAACCTGCCCGGGCTGGCGATCCTGCAGGCAGCGGGCTATCGCCCCCCGGCCTCGCGCCTGGTCGCCGCCACGGGCTTCCTGGGGCTGCTGGCAGCCCCCTTTGGCGCCCATAGTGTCACGCTGGGCGCCATCAGCGCCGCCATCTGCACGGGGCCCGAAGCCCATGCCGATCCGTCCAAGCGCTACATCGCCGCCGCCACCTACGGCATCGGCTATTTCGCCTTGAGCATCGTGGCCGGCGCGGTCGCCGTGTTCTTCCAGGCCCTGCCCGCCGCCCTGCTGGCCGCACTGGCCGGCCTGGCGTTGCTGGGCACCATCATGGGCGGCATGGCCGCCGCCATGGCCAACCCGCAACGGCGCGAAGCCGCGCTCATCACGCTGCTGGCCACGGCGTCCGGGTTCAGTTTCTGGGGAATCGGGTCGGCTTTCTGGGGCCTGGTCGCGGGCCTCATCGCCCACACCGTCTTCGAGTACAAGCGCAAGCCGGCCGTGTTGTAACGCCGGGCCGGGGCGCGTCGCCGCGCGACGCTGACGGAATATCAGTCCGGCCAGGCGGACACGGGCGTGTCCGGATGCACCTTCATGATGCGGCACGGCACCTGCACGAAATTCGAGATCCAGGCGGCCGCAAGCTCACCTTCGTCGACGACGTCGATGGTCTGCTCGCCCACCTTCATGCTGTAGCGCACGCTGTCGTCGTCTTCGATGACATCCAGCGGAATATCCATGCGCAGCATGCCGGGCGCGCGCAGCACCAGGTACCCCAGGCGCAATTCAACGGTCACGTCAGCCAGCCGCGGGCACAGCTCGCGGTTCAGCCACTGACCCGAATCGTTGGCCACCAGCCATTGCCGGTGATAAGGCGCGGCCTCGGGCTGCGCCGTATGGCCGCACTGGGCGATGGGCTGGAAGGCGTCGCTCATTTGCCGAGCAGGCCCTTGAGCGCCTTGTCCACCGCCGCGCCACCCTTGCCCTTGCCCGTCACGGCTTCACGCAGCTTGTTTTCCAGGCTGCGCTTCAGAATGCCGCCGATGGCGTCTTTCCAGAGCAACGTATAGGTGGGCTTGTCGAACGGGCCTTTCACGTGCACGGGAATGGTCACGTCCTTCAGGTCGATCAATTCCTTGCCTTCGGGGTCGGCGGCCGGGTTGACCACACGGGCGCGCGCCACCAGGTCCAGTTCTTCCTTGACGAAGTCGATGGTGGCCGGCTCGCCTTGCGTCACGCGCAGCAGCGGCGACACGACGTTCAGGCGCTTGACGCTGGCCACGCCCTTGGTGAAAGCCAGGTCGGCTTCCATTTCCGAGAAGGCGGTCTGCTTGCTGGTGTCGGCCGCCACGGTCTCGTCTTGCGATTCGGGCTTGAGCGCCGCCCTCAGTTCGCGCAGGGTCTGCGTCAGGTTGATGCCCTTGACCGCGCCATCGCGCAGGCGCACCTGCAACGTGCCGCCCAGGTTGCTCTTCATGGCGTAGCCGTTGGCGCCGCCGGTTTTCAGGTCCAGCGCCAGGCTGCCGGTGCCGGACAGCACATTCTTCTGGGCCAGGTCCATCAACAGCGGTTCGATGGCGATACCCGCCAGCGACATCTTCGTGGCCAGCTGGTTGCCCTGCGCCGCGTCCACCGACAAGGCGCCGGCAAGCTTGCCGCCGTACAGGCCCGCCGTGAGGCTGGAGATATCGAGCTTGCCGCGGTCCAGCTTGACGGCCGCGGCGACGTCGTCGGCCTTCAGGCCGCGCACCACCAGCTTGCCGACCTTGAGCGTGCCGTTCACGCTGGGGCCGACCAGGGCCGACAGGTTGATCGAGTCGTCCGCCGGCTTGGCCGGGGCCGGCTGGGCGGGTTTGTTTTCGTCTTTCTTGCCGTCCGCCGGCGGCTTGGCAGGCGCGGCCGCAACCGGCGGCACCAGCTTGTCCAGATCCAGCGTATCGACCGCCAGCGCGAAATTGACCTGCGGCGCGTCGCTCAGCTTGGTGATGTCGGCGCTGAGATCGAACTTGCCGCCTTCGAGCACCGCGTTGATCTTGCTGTTGGCCTGGTCTTTCAGCAGGTCGACGTTCAGGCTGCCGATCACCGGAATCTGCAGGCTGCCCTTGGGCAGGCTGGGGTCGGTGATGTTGACGTCGCCGCGCAGCCCGGACAGGCCGCCCTTGCGTTGCAGCAGGTTCAACGACAGCGGCGAGGCGAAGGTCAGCTTGACGATGCGGTCGCCCTTCCTGGACGTGCTGTCCAGCTTGGCTTCCTTGATGTCCAGCTCGGCCGCATTGCCGCTGATGCCGTTCAGGCCGAAGCTGGCGTCCAGGCCGCTGATGCGCACGCGTCCCGTCAGGGCTTCGCCCGTGGCCTGCGTGGGCGAAATGTTCAGCGCTGGCGCGTCCACCGCGAATTCAAACGGACCATCGGCCACGCCGCCCTTGGCGCGCACGGCCAGCTTTTCGATCTGCAACTGGCTCTTGTGCGGGTCGATCGACAGCTTGGGCATCGCCACGCTGGCCTCGACGCCGGTGGCACGCGCGGCCGGATCGGTGATGTCACCCTGGAAGACGAGTTCCAGGCCGGCCACGTCCAGCGCCGACTTCTGGCCGTTGAAGGCCAGGTTGCCACGCATCGCCAGGCTCTTGGCCTCGGCGCCCGGCAGCTTGCCGTCCATGCGCAGGTCCAGCTTCTGCGCGGCATAGCGCTTGGCAGACGGATCCAGCGTCAGCAGCGCCTGGCCCGTCAGGTTGGCATCGATGCGCGGGTTGCCGCCTTCGACGCGGGCCGTCAGGCGCACGTCGAACGGCTGGTTGAACGTCACGCGGCCGGTGTTGGCGTTGATCTTGGTGACCGCCACCGCCATGCCCGACATCTCGTCCTGCAGCAGCACTTCGCCGTCTTTCAGGTCCAGGCCGGCAATGTCGATCTGCATGTTGTTGCGCGCCGCCGGCGAAGTGCCATTGGTGAGCGCCTGCGCCGCGGTCTGGGCCGCACCGGCAATGGCTTCGGCCGGATTGGCGGGCGTCGCCACCACCGGGGCCGTGCCACCGACCAGATTGCTGAAATTGAACTGGCCGTCCTTGCCACGCACGACCCGCGCCTTGAAGCCGCTGATCGCCACGTGGTCCACCACGAAGCTGTTCGACAGCAACGGCCACACGGCCACCGCCAGGCGGGTGCTTTCGATGGACGCGAAATTCTCGGTGCTATTGGCTTCGGACAGCGACACGCCCTGCACCGACAGTCCGATGCGCGGGAACAGCGACAGCTCGATTTCGCCGTCGATCGTCAGTGTGCGGTGATAGCGTTCCTGGACAAGCTCTTCGAGCTTGTACTTGTACGCGTTGGGGTCGAACGTCAGCAAAAAGATGGCCAGGCCAACGACGGCCACGACAACCAACACCACCAGGCCTATCAGAATGCGCTTGAACCACGTTTTCATTGCCGCCCCGTCGGACCCTCGACTGGTAATCCTTGAATGCCACCCGCCGCGCCGGGCGCGACAGTGACGCTTTGCCGTGGCTTGCCGCCCGGCATCCTGATCTGGCCGTCTTGCATGGCATGCCGCCGCGTGCGCCGGGCCTGGGGCCGGGTCGCTTGAAAGGGGGGATCTACCAAGGAAAGACGGGCTGAAGACGCGGGCATGGCCTGCGTGCAGATACCGCTATCGTAACAAATCGGGCCGGCCTGCGCGCCAACTCGAAAACTGACGGTTTTCTGTCTGGGTGATTGTAGGGCTAGAATTATTGATCCATCAATCATTGACGCATCCAACAATGCCCGCCCCCAACCCAAGCACCCCCTATTCGCCCGGCCAGGTGCTTCCCTTCCGGCAGACCCTGCTGGCCATGCTGGGCATGTGTTTCGTCATGATGATGGTGGCCATCGACCAGACCGTGGTCGGCACCGCCCTGCCCACCATCGTGGCCGAACTCAAGGGCTTCGAGCTGTACGCCTGGGTGGCGACCTCGTACCTGCTCACCTCGGTCATCACCGTGCCGATCTTCGGCCGCCTGGGCGATTACTACGGCCGCAAACCCTTCGTGGTCGCGGCCATCGTGCTGTTCACCCTGGCCTCGGTCCTGTGCGGCGCCGCCGACAGCATGCTGACCCTGGTGCTGGCGCGGGCCTTGCAGGGTATCGGCGGCGGCATGCTGGTGGGCACGGCCTTCGCCTCCATCCCCGACCTGTTTCCCGACCCCCACGTGCGCCTGCGCTGGCAGGTCATGCTCAGTTCCGCCTTCGGCATCGCCAACGCCGTCGGCCCGTCGCTGGGCGGCGCGCTGACCGAGCACTACGGCTGGCGCTCGGTCTTCTACGTCAACCTGCCCATCGGCATCCTCGGCGTGTTCTTCGTGGCCCGCTACCTGCCCCACCTGCGCAACCACACCGCCGGCAAGGTGCGCCTGGACTGGCAAGGCGCCCTGCTCATCGCCGCCGCACTGGGCGGCCTGCAACTGCTGGTGGAACTGCTGCCCAAGGAAGGCGCCAGCCTCACCATCGCCCTGCTCGGCATCGGCAGCGCCGCCGCGTTCGCCCTGCTCTTCTGGTGGGAACGCCGCTGCCCGCACCCGCTCCTGCCCTTCGACATGTTCCGCAACCGGGGCCTGGCCACGCTGTTCATCCTGGCGCTGCTGGTCGGGGTCACCATGTATTCGATGCTGTTCTACGCGCCCCTGCTGCTGCAAGGCGGCTTTGGCCTGTCGCCGCAGGACGCCGGCCTGCTCATCACGCCGCTGGTGGTCTTCATCACCGTGGGCAGCATCATCAACGGCCGCATCATCACCCGCATCCGCAACCCCAACCGCATGCTGTACGCCGGCTTCATGCTGATGGCCGCGTCCTGTATGGGCATCGTCACCACCCACAACTACACCCCGCACTGGCTGATTGCCGGCTACATGATGATGGCCGGCCTGGGCATGGGCTTCATCATGCCCAACCTCACCGTCTTCGCCCAGCAGACCGCCGGCCGCACCCACCTGGGCATCGCCACGGCCCTGCTGCAATCCCTGCGCATGATCGGCGGCATGCTCGGCACCGCCGTCGTCGGCACCATGGTCAACCACAGCTACTTCAGCGGCGTCGAATCCACCCTGCGCGGCACATCGGCCCAGTGGCTGCCGCAGCTGGACGACCCGCAGATGCTGGTCAATCCCGTAGCCCAGACGCAGTTCCTGGCACAATTGGCCCATCAAGGCCAGGATGGAGCGTCGCTGATCGAGATCGCGCGCGTGGCGCTGGTCGGCGCCATCCACGAAGGGCAGCTCATTGCCCTGGCGGTCGCGGTGCTGGCGCTGTGGTGCGTGCGGCGCGTCCCCCTGGTGCAATTGGCGCGCGTTCCCAAACCGGAGCCCGCCGGCGTCGGAGAGTAGCTTTTGCCCAAACAACAACAAGGCCTGCAGGTCATCCAGCACATGGGCCAGACCTACCGCGTCATGCAAAGCGCCTTCAGCGCCAAGGTCGGCCACGCGCTACCGCGCTGGCGCATCCTGCTGGCGCTGCACGAATGCGGGCAGTGTTCGCAAAAGCACCTGGCCGAACGTTGCCGGCTCGACCCGGCATCCCTCACGCGTCAGCTGCAGGCCATGCAGAAACTGGGCTGGATCTCCCGCGCGGTCGATGCCAACGACAACCGACTGACCAATGCGCGATTGACGCCCGCAGGGCAAGCGGTGGTGGATGAAGCGCTGCCGAAGCGGGCGGCGTTCTTTGATGAGTCGTTGAAGGGGTTGTCGGCGGCGGATATCGATACGCTGAACCGGGTGTTGAGCGTACTGGAAGAGAATTTCGTGCGTGGGGCGGGGGATAAGGGCGCTTGATGGGGCGCGGGTTTCATACCTTTCGATATGACTGTTCAGCCCATTGCCCGAGCAGCCATGTCGATGGCGGCGCAGCCATAGGCCAGGCTCTCCGTTGGCGCTTTCAAACGACTCAGCAACACCAGATTGTGGCCCCCGAGCAATTGTGCAATAGCCTCTTGCACAATTTGGGTCTCTGGCCAGGCCTGGACGAGACTTCATCCCCGCACTTGGAAATACGTCCTCAGATTGGCTCGTGTTCCGCGGAAAACGGAGTCAACTCGTAGCTCGTGCTACGCCCGCCTGCGCCTGACCGCTGCAACACCCCCAACGCCATCAGCTCGTTGATATCGCGCAGCGCGGTATCCGCCGAACACTTGGCCAGCGCTGCCCATTTGCTGCTGGTCAGCTTGCCTTCGAAGCCATCGAGCAAACGATTTAGCACCTTCACCTGCCGCTCGTTCAACGCGGCGCCCGACACGCGTTGCCAGAATCGCGCCTTGCCCAGCACCGCATCCAACGTGCGGTGCGCGTGACTCAGGGCCTCGTCCAGCATCCGCAGAAACCACAGCAGCCACTCGGTCACATCCTGCGTGCCTTTTTGCGTGCGCTCAAGGATGTCGTAGTACTGCTTGCGCTCACGTTGGATCTGCGCCGACAGGCTGTAGAAACGTTGCGGGCTGCCATCCGCGCGCGCCAGCAGCAGATCGCCCACGGCGCGTGCAATGCGGCCGTTGCCATCGTCAAAGGGATGCAGGGTCACGAACCACAGATGGCCCAGGCCAGCGCGCACCAGGGCGGGTTCCGACGTATCCGGCGCGTTGACCCAATCCAGAAAGCGCGCCATCTCGGCAGGCAGACGCGTGGCGGGCGGCGCTTCGTAGTGCACCTTCTGGCGCCCGACCGGCCCGGATACCACCTGCATCGGCCCATGCGCGTCGTCACGCCAGTCGCCAATGGTGATCTTGCTCAGGCCGGAGTAGCCCGTGGGAAACAGCGCGGCATGCCACCCGAACAGGCGCTCCACCGTCAGCGGCTGGGCGTAGTTGGCGCTGGCGTCCAGCACCATCTCGACCACGCCTTCCACATTGCGGTCCACGGGGGCCAGCGAGCCGATATCCACGCCAAGACGGCGCGCGATGGATGAGCGCACCGAGGCGACATTCAGATGCTCGCCTTCGATTTCGCTGGTTTTGATGACGTCATCCGTCAGAGCGGCGAGACTCGCTTCACCCTGCAAACGCGGACCGACATCGGCCAGCCGACCCAACAGCAGCCCCTGTGCGCGACTGATACGCACCATCGGCTCGGCCACTGTGGCCAGGTCGTAGCGCCATTCCGGCCATTCCGGGGCTTGCCAGAGATAGAGGTAATCACCGCGCTTCATGCGGTGATTATCGAGCCGATTCGCCGCATTCGCAAGTTATTCACCGCATATTATGCGGTGAATAAGCGAAGAGGCACAAAAAAAGCCGCATGGCTGCGGCTTTCTTGGGAAGCTGCGCACTGCCGGGCATTCACGGAACGCCCGACACCGCCGAATCCGATCAGACGTTAAACAAGAAATTCATCACATCGCCATCCTGCACGATGTATTCCTTGCCTTCAGCCCGCATCTTGCCCGCTTCCTTGGCGCCCTGCTCGCCCTTGTAGGCGATGTAGTCTTCATACGCGATGGTCTGCGCACGAATGAAGCCGCGTTCGAAGTCGGTGTGAATCACGCCCGCGGCTTGCGGCGCGGTGGCGCCGATGGCGACGGTCCAGGCGCGCACTTCCTTCACGCCGGCGGTGAAGTAGGTTTGCAGGCCCAGCAGCTTGAAGGCGGCGCGGATCAGGCGGTTCAGGCCGGGTTCTTCCATGCCCATGTCGGACAGGAAGGCCTGGCGGTCGGCGTCGTCCAGGTCGACGATTTCCGATTCGATCGCGGCGCAAATGGCCACGACGGGCGCGTTGCGGGCGGCGGCGAATTCGGTCAGGCGGTCCAGCAGCGGGTTGTTGGTGAAGCCGTCGTCGGCCACGTTGCCCACGTACATCGCGCGCTTGGCGGTGATGAAGCACAGCTGGGCGATGTCGGCCTGCTCTTCGGGGGTCAGGTCCAGCGCACGAATGGGCTTGGCTTCGTTCAGCTGGGCCACGCACTTTTCCAGCACGGCCACGATGCGCTGCGATTCCTTGTCGCCGGAACGGGCGGTCTTCTGGTGGCGCAGCAGGGCCTTTTCGGCGGTCTGCAGGTCGGCCAGGGCCAGCTCGGTTTCGATGACTTCGATGTCGGCGATGGGGTCGACCTTGCCGGCCACGTGGATCACGTTGGGGTCTTCGAAGCAGCGCACCACGTTGACGATGGCGTCGGTTTCGCGGATGTGCGAGAGGAACTGGTTGCCCAGGCCTTCGCCCTTGCTGGCGCCGGCCACCAGGCCGGCGATGTCCACGAATTCGACCGTGGCGGACAGGATGCGCTCGGGCTTGACGATCTCGGCCAGCTTCTGCAGGCGCGGATCCGGCACCTCGACGACGCCCACGTTGGGCTCGATGGTGCAGAACGGGTAGTTCTCGGCGGCGATGCCGGCGCGGGTCAGAGCGTTGAAGAGTGTCGATTTGCCAACGTTGGGCAGGCCGACGATGCCGCATTGCAGAGCCATGGGAATCCTGTGTAAGTACGGTATTGAGCGTTAACGTTCTAGTTTACCCCGCCAGGGGTTACGGCAAGGCAGGCGCCCGGCCGGCGCGGGGCGGCGACCCATGAAGGTCCCGCAGGCGGCCTGGCCGGCGACTCGGCTTTGCTATTGCGCCGCGGCGGGCAGCCACCGCATCACCGCCCAGATCAGCAAAATGGGGCCAGCGTTGAAGGTGGCGTGCAGCGCGATCGCGGCGCCGATGCCGCGGCGTACGCGAATCCAGCCCAGCACCAGGCCGGTCAGCCACTGCGGCAGCACCAGCAGCGGCAGCAGCCAGTACGGGGTGTCCTTGAATACGAAGTTGGTCAGGTGCACGGCGGCGAATGTCAGCGCCACCAAGTGAAACACCCAGCCGAAGTGCTTCAGGTAATGCCGCCGCCAGGCGGTGTTCCAGCCTTTGAGCGGTTCGGCCTTGGGGCGCAGCGCCCAGCAGGCCAGCAGCACGAAAGCCGCCAGCAGCAGGCCGGTCCAGATGCGCGGGCCGTACAGCACCACGGGCAGCAGCGCCGGGCAGAACCACAGCGCCTGCCTGGGGCGGCGCAGGCCATAGCGAAACAGCATTTCCTCGACCAGGGGCGCCCAGATGATGGCGGTGAGCCAGGGAATGTTGGCCGGGTCCAGCCGATGCGTCACCCCGCCCGCCCCGGCCGCGGCGACCGCCAGCGGCCCCAGCACGAGCAGGTTGACCAGCCACAGCACGCTGGCCCAGGCGAGAATGCGCCCGGGGCCGACACCCGGCCACCAGTCCGACACCCAGCCGATCGCGGCGGTGCGCCCGGGCAGGCGCCGCAGGGGATGCGGCCGGCGCACGAAGCGCCAGAAATCCACCAACTCGGTGCGAAAGCGCGGTTTGCGGACGGACACGGCGCCGGGGCTGGGGTGCATCAGGCGTCGTTGCCGCTGTGCAACTGGCGCGTGGCCAGCGCGAAATCCCCGGCCAGCATGGCCGGCACCACGGCGCGGCAGCGGTCGATGACGGCTTCGATTTCCTTTTGCTCTTCGCGGCGCGGCGGATGCAGCACGAAGTCGGCCACCTGCTGCGCAAGATTCAGCGTGCGCGGATGGCCGATGCCGATGCGCAGGCGCCAGAAATTCGGGCTGCCCAGCGCGGCCTGGATGTCTTTCAGGCCGTTGTGGCCGGCGTGGCCGCCGCCCTGCTTGAGCTTGACTTGGCCCGGCATCAGGTCCAGTTCGTCGTGCAGCACCAGCACGTGCTCGGGCGTCAGCTTGTAGAAGCGCGCCAGCGCCCCGACCGCCTGACCAGACCGGTTCATGTAGGTGTTGGGCTTGAGCAGCAGCACGTTGTCGGCCCCCAGGCGGGCCTTGGCCACCATGCCGAAAAACGATTTCTCGAGCGCAAAAGAAGTGCGCAGGTCGTCCGCCAGGTGGTCGGCCAGCCAGAAGCCGGCGTTGTGCCGGGTGGTTTCGTAGTCGGGACCGGGGTTACCCAATCCCACGATGAGGCGTATGGGAGTAGACATGATGGGGGTGTTTAAACCAAAAAACCCTGCGCATGCAAATGCACACGCAGGGTTTCGGGCACAAAGCCGCAGGAAAGCCGAAGCTTTCCGGCAGGCCTCAGGCGGCGGGAGCAGCCGGAGCGGCGTCGTCGGCAGCGTCGTCAGCGGCAGCGCCGCCCTTGACGACTGCAGCGGCCAGCAGCGGGTTGTCTTCGCCACCGTGCGGGACGTAGGTCACGCCCATCGGCAGCTTGATGTCGGCCAGGTGGATCGAAGCGCCGGCCAGGATGTTGGTCAGGTCGACTTCGATGAACTGGGGCAGCGCTGCCGGCAGGCAGGTCACTTCCAGTTCGGTCGTCACGTGGCTGATGATGGCGCCCGACAGCTTCACGGCCGGCGAGATTTCAGCGTTGACGAAGTGCAGCGGCACCTTGGTGCGCAGGGCTTGGTTGGCGTCCACGCGCTGGAAGTCCACGTGCAGGACTTGCGGCTTGTAGGCGTGCCATTGAACCGAACGCAGCAGAACTTGTTCTTCCTTGGCGCCTTCGAGCTGCATTTGCAGGATCGATGCGTGGAATTCTTCCTTGCGCAGCGCGTGGTAGATCTCGTTGTGGTCGAGTTCGATGTTCAGAGGGGCAGCCGTACCACCATAGACAATGGCGGGAACGCGGCCCGCGCGGCGCAGGCGGCGGCTCGCACTCGAACCCTGGACGCTACGCGCAGTGGCGATGAATTTCATGGAAAACTCCAAAAACAAAAAATAGCGAAGAGGCTTCGCCGGTTAAAGCACGGCGCACAACAGGTGCGCCGTGTTGCTTGTGCCTTGCCGCGACCAGCAAGACACAAAAAAACGGGGGTGGGCTGCAGGCCCGACCGACGCCAGGCGTCAGTCGACGAACAGCGAGCTGACCGATTCGGCGTTCGAGATACGCAGGATGGTCTCGCCCAGCAGCGCGGCGCACGACAGCTGGCGGATCTTGCCGCTGGCCTGGCCTTGCTCGGAGAGCGGAATGGTGTCGGTGACGACCAGTTCGTCCAGTTCCGACGCTTCGATGCGGTCGATGGCGCCGCCCGACAGCACGGGGTGCGTGCAGTAGGCGTAGACGGCGCCGGCGCCGCGGTCTTTCAGGGCCTGGGCCGCCTTGCACAGCGTGCCGGCGGTGTCGACCATGTCGTCCATGATGATGCAGGTGCGGCCGTCGACTTCACCGATGATGTTCATCACTTCCGACACGTTGGCGCGCGGACGACGCTTGTCGATGATGGCCAGGTCGGCTTCCAGCTGCTTGGCCAGCGCACGGGCGCGAACCACGCCGCCGATGTCGGGAGACACCACGACCAGATTCGAGAAATTGCGGCGCCAGATGTCGCCCAGCAAGATCGGACCGGCGTAGATGTTGTCCACGGGAATGTCGAAGAAGCCCTGGATCTGGTCGGCGTGCAGGTCCATCGTCAGGACGCGGTCGACGCCAGCCACTTGCAGCATGTTGGCCACGACCTTGGCCGAGATGGCCACGCGCGCCGAACGCGGGCGGCGATCCTGGCGGGCATAGCCGAAATAGGGAATCGCGGCGGTGATGCGGCCGGCCGAAGCGCGGCGCAGGGCATCGACCATGACCATGATTTCCATCAGGTTGTCATTGGTAGGCGCACAGGTAGGCTGCAGGACGAAGACGTCCTTGCCACGCACGTTCTCGTTGATTTCGACCATCACCTCGCCGTCGGAGAAGCGACCGACGGTCATCTTGCCCAGGGACATATCGAGGTGGTTGACTACGTCCACGGCCAGCCGAGTGTTGGCCGTGCCCGTGAAGATCATGAAGCTATCGTTTGCCATGATGGATGATGCGATGGTCGTTTAAGACACTGACGAGGTGATGCGAGAACCTGCGGACCGGAAAATAAAAAAGCTGCTGAACCCGGGCCAGTGTCTTACAGGCGTGTTCAACAGCTTTTTTATGTATTCGGTTGGCTGGGGAGGAAGGATTCGAACCTTCGCATGCCGGAATCAAAATCCGGTGCCTTAACCAGCTTGGCGACTCCCCAACTATCTTGCAATCCAATTCCGCAACGGATGTTCAGTCAACCCAGGACAAGCCTGCACTAACCGGAACCGTGGATGCGTTGTGCTGTTTGTTTTAACAGCGCCGCGCATTGTAGCGGTAATTTCCGTTTTCGCCAAAACGGCCTCCGGAAGTTCGGAAAACTCGGCGTATAAACACGCGCCAGATCCCGACATGCGAACTGGGATTCCACGAGACTTCAGGGCATCCTGTTCACTCAGCCACCGCGATGCCCTGAAAACTTCAGGATAAAGACGGAAGACTACCGGCTCCAAGTCGTTTCTGCCGAAGCAGAAAGTAGGCGAAGCAAGAAAGTCCGCTATTGTGATGTAAGAAGAATCTCTTGTCAAATCGGGTGCGGAAAAAATTCCAACAGTCGGCACGCTCGCGTCCGGCTGGGCCACCAGATAGGCGCGCTCGGGCAGGTCCAGCGCGGTCAGTTTTTCACCCACGCCCTCGGCGAAAGCCGATTGGCCAAACACGAATACCGGCACGTCCGCGCCCAGCGGCAGGGCCAGGTCCATCAACTGGCGCCGGGTCAGGCCCGTGCCCCACAGCCGGTTCAACGCGATCAGCACGGTGGCCGCATCGCTGGACCCGCCGCCCAGCCCGCCCCCCTGCGGAATACGCTTTTCCAGCGCGATCTGGGCGCCCTGGCGCGTGCCGGTGGCCTGCTGCAAGGCGCGGGCGGCGCGCAGGGTCAGGTCGTCGGCCTCGGACACGCCGGGCAGGTCCGTGGCGCGGCTGATGACGCCATCGGCGCGCACCTCGAAATGCAGCGTGTCGCACAGGTCGATGAAACGGAACGCGGTCTGCAGCAGGTGGTAGCCGTCTGGGCGACGGCCCACCACGTGCAGGAACAGGTTCAGCTTGGCGGGCGCGGGAACGTCGTAGAGAGTCACGGCGGATCGGAAAAAGGGAAGCAGGCGCCGATTTTAACGACCCGCGCGCGACCGGACGTGGCCAAGGATCAGACGATCTGCGGCGCGGCCCGGCCGGCCAGGCGTTCGGCGGGCGCCTCGATGACCTGCCCTTCCGGCAACTTGAAGACGGCCACGGCGCTGGCCAACTGGCGTGCCTGCTCTTCCAGTGCGCCTGCGGCGGCAGCGGCCTGCTCGACCAAGGCGGCGTTCTGCTGCGTCACGCCATCCATCTGCGTGACCGCGCGATTGACCTGGTCGATGCCGCTGGCCTGCTCTTCCGAGGCCGCGGAAATCTCGCCCATCAGGCTGGTCACGCGCTGCACGGAATCGACGATCTCGCGCATGGTGGCGCCAGCGGTTTCCACCTGCGCCGAACCGACGCCGACTTTCTGCGCCGAATCTTCGATGAGCTGCTTGATTTCCTTGGCGGCGGCGGCGCTGCGCTGGGCCAGCGTGCGCACTTCGCTGGCGACCACGGCAAAGCCCTTGCCTTGCTCGCCGGCACGCGCGGCTTCCACCGCGGCGTTCAGCGCCAGGATGTTGGTCTGGAACGCGATGCCGTCGATCACGCCCACGATGTCGGAAATGCGCGTCGAGCTGCCCGAGATGGCGCGCATGGTTTCCACCACGCTGGACACGGCATCGCCGCCGCGCTGCGCCACCGCGGCCGACGCCGCGACCATGAGGTTGGCCTCGCGCGCGGTGTCGGCGTTCTGCTTCACCGTGGACGCCAATTCTTCCATGCTGGCGGCGGTTTCCTCGAGCGAGGCCGCCTGCTCTTCGGTGCGGCTGGACAGGTCGGTGTTGCCCGACGAGATCTCGCGCGCGCCGACGTTGATTTCATCCACGCCACGGCGCACGGTGGACACCGTGCGCACCAGGCTGTCCTGCATGGCACGCAACGCGTTCAACAACGCACCGATTTCGTTGCGGCCACGATCGGCCACGCGGCGCGTCAGGTCGCCTTCGGCGATACGGCGGAAGACCTCGCCGGCTTCCAGCAGCGGGCGCACGATCATGCGGCGGATCAGCACGTGCGCGCCGATGGCCATCGCCAGCCCCAGGGCCAGGATGCCGCCCAGCAGGTAGGTGAACACGCTGTGGAACAGCGAGATCTCGTCCATGACGCCCTGCCCGGTTTCCTCGGCACGGCGCATGAAGGCGTCGCGCTCGGACACCAGCAGTTCCTGCACCTGCTGCGTGCCCTGCTTGAAATAGGCATCCATGTCGCCCGCCTCGAGCACCTTGCCCACGTTCTGCAAGTTGGCGCTGAGGTTGCCGTAGGCTTCGATCAGGTCCTTGGAGGCGGTTCGCTCGTCGGCCGACAGGCCGCCCGAGAAGCCCTGGAACGCACGATCACCCGCGGCGATGCGCTGGCGCGCCAGTCGCAGCGCGGTGGTGTCGCTGGAATTGCCCTGGGCCACCCGGGTGGCGTAGCGGCTCAGGTCGGTACGGGCCGCCACCAGCGACAGCGCCGCCGAATTGACGGCGTTGACCTGCTGCGAAGAAAGGCGATAGAGCTGGCCGACGTCCTGATTGGTCTGGCGCAGGGCGATGAAGCCCATGCCGCCGACAAGCAGCTGGAAAATGAAAAAGACCGCGATGACCCCCAAAAGCATCGTCGCGATTCGTGTGTTCCTGAACATAGCCATTCTCCAAAAAATCGGCGGCGCGATCCGCGGCCGCCGGTCTTGCAAGCCGCGCAGGCTGGTCGCGCGCGCGGGTCTCGGGAGAATTATTCAGGCTAAACAAGATATTTCAAGCCGTAACACAACGGATTTTGCCGCGTTTATTTGCCCGATTGAAAAATGACGGACGTGTTAACGCCGATGGCCGGGGCGCCCCGGGATTGAAACAAGGGGCGCAGCGGCCATCGGGCCAGGCAAATCAGGGAAAGATCAGGGCTGGTTGACGACCAGCCGCACCATGATGCGGCGACCGGGTTCTTGCCGTTCCAGGACCAGCATGCGCGGTCCCAGGGTGTCGTAGCGTGACAGGTTGGCCCGCCAGCCGCCCTGCTCGAAGGCCACGGGGCGGCCGAGTTCGTCGTTGGAAACGTCGGTGGCTTCGGGATGACCCGGCAGCTTGCCGCGCAGCCAATCGCGCAGGCCGGAAACCGGCATGCTGCTGCCCAGGGCGTCTTCGGCCAGGGCGTCGGGATTGTCGGCCACCAGGCGGGTGCCGTCGGCCTTGGTCAGGCTGGCGGCGCCGGGCTGGCCCTCGACGCGGGCTTCGGTCGACCCCAATGGGTTGGTCAGGTCAAGCACGTAACGACGGCCGTCGTCCGACCAGGAAAACCCACCCTGCACGGCATTTTGCTTGCCGCCTTCTTCGTTGACCGTGATGGCAAACCGCCCGATGCGGGAAAACGCGTCGGCGGACGTGCCTTCGATGGGCTTGGGCGTGGTGGTGCAGGCCGCCAGCACGAAGGCCAGCAGGGCCAGCAGCGCCCAGCGCAACGCGGCCGCGCCGTCGTACAAGCGGCGTACCCCTGCCGTCACAGGCTGACCCCGAGGCGCTTGACGACGTCGAGCACAGTCTTGTTCTTGGGGTCTTTCAGCAGGGCGGCGCGCAGCAGGTCGGTGGCCTGGTCGCGCTTGCCTTGGGCCCACAGGACCTCGGCCAGGTGGGCGGCGATATCGGCCTCGGGGCGCACACTGTAGGCGCGGCGCAGGTAGTCGGCCGCCGCGATCTGGTCGCCCATGCGGAATTTGACCCAGCCCATGCTGTCCAGGATGAACGGATCGTTGGGCGAGAGTTCCAGCGCCTGGGTGATGAGGTCCAGCGCTTCGGGCAGGCGCTGGTTGTGGTCGGCCAGCGTGTAGCCCAGCGCGTTGTAGGCGTGGGCGTGGTCCGGATCCAGCGCAATGACCTGGCGCAGCATGCGCTCCAGGTCGGCCAGACGGTCCTGGCGCTCGTACAGCATGGCCAGTTCGTATTTGATTTCGACGGTGTCGGGCAGGGCCTGGTCAGCGGCTTCCAGCGTGGACACGGCCTGGCCGATGCGGTCGGCATCGCGCAGGATCTGGGCCTTGGTCAAAATGCCGAGCGTGCGCTCTTCCTCATCTTGAGGCGAGGCGGTATCGACCATCTTGATGGCGTCGTCGACCCGGCCGGACTTGGCTCGCAGGACGGCCTGGCGCATGCTGGCCGAGAACCGCAGCGACGGGTCGTCGATGCGGCCGAGTTCGGCGATGGCTTCGTCGTACTGGCCCTGGTCTTCGGCGATGCGCGACAACAGCACGTGGGCGTCGGCCGCGGCGGCGCCCGCGTCGGTGGCACCCGGCACGATGGCGCGCTGGCGCTGGTTCTGGACATCCAGGTACTGCTGCAGGAAGGCCTTGGCCTGCGGCAACTGGCCGGCCTTGTAGGCCAGTTGGGCCTGCATGAAGAGCAGATCGAAGTCTTCGGGCGAACGGCGCGACATGGCCTGCAATTCGGCAAGGGCGCCGGCGTAATCGCCGGCATCGGCCATTTGGCCGGCCAGCATCAGGCGCACCTTGCGGGCATTGGGATTGCGGCTGATATAGGCGCGGGCGTCGGCCTGGGCACGCTGGGGATCGACCTTGGCGCCGTATTCGAGCACGCGTTGGGCGGCCGCTTCGGACTTGGGGTCGGCGGCCAGCGCGGCGCGGGCTTCCTGGGAAGCGCGCTGGTTGTCGCCGGACGCGGACGCCACGTCGGCCAGCGCCAGATGCGCAGCGGGCAGCTTGCGCACGCTATCGCTGAGGGATTCGTCGAGAATGCGCAGCGCCAGGCGGCGGTCGTTCAGGCGGCTGAGCACGGCCAGGGCCTGGCCGATGGCAGCCGGCTTGTCGCGCGAGGCATCGATGCGATTGCGCAGCGCCTGCGACAGCCCCTTGGTCTGGCCATTGGCCGCGGCCAGCGCCAGTTCGGTGGAGCTGGCTTCGAGGTCGTTGGGCGACAGGCGGGCCCAGACACGGGCCGCGTCCAGCGCGCCCGGCAGGTTGCCGCCGGCCAGCTGGAATTCCAGGCCGCGGCGCGCCAGGCGGGGATCGCCGGTATCGCGAGCCAGGCCGACCATGGTGTTGGCGGCGGTGCCGTACATGCCGCGCTGGGCGGCGATTTCGGACGCCAGGACGCGATAGAAGATGTCGGCCGTGAGCGACACATAGGGCAATTGCCCCGGGCGCAGGCGGATGACCTCGGTTTCAGGTTGACGGCTCTGGGGCGCCATGCGCGGGCCGGTCGCATCGCGCGTCCGGCTGTCGGCGGCCTGGGCCTGAGGGGCCAGGATGGCGGCCAACGCGAGCGCCAGCGTGGCAAACCCGATATTCATTTGTTTGAAAGACGACTTCACGCGGCCCGTCCGGTTGATGGCACAATCTTCGTACACGCAATTGATGATCTTACACTGGCTCATGCCGGAACTGCCTGAAGTCGAAACCACGCGTCGGGGAATAGACGCCGTCATCACCGGCCGGACCCTCTCGCGGCTGGTCGTCCATGAATCCCGGATGCGCTGGCCCATCCCCGCCGATCTGCCCGACCTGCTGGGCGGCCGGACCGTGCTGGAATGCGGCCGCCGGGGCAAATACCTGCTGCTGCGCTTTGACCACGGCACCCAGATCGTGCACCTGGGCATGTCCGGCTCGCTGCGGAGCACGGCGCCGGGTGAGTTCCTGCGCAAGCACGACCACGTCGAATGGATCTTCGACCAGGCGGTCCTGCGCCTGCACGATCCCCGCCGGTTCGGCGCGGTGCTGTGGCACCCCGACGCCGACGGCCCCATCGAAAACCACCCGCTGCTGGCCAAGCTGGGCATCGAACCCTTCGACCCGCGCTTTGACGGCGCCTGGCTGCACCGGCACTTCAAGCGGCACGGCGCGGCGGTCAAGCAGGTGCTGCTTGCTGGCATGGCGGTCGTGGGCGTGGGCAATATCTACGCCTCTGAAAGCCTGTTCCGGGCCCGCATCAATCCCAAGACCCCGGCCAATAAATTGTCGGCCGCCCGCTGCGACCGCCTGGCGGACATGGTGCGCGCCACCCTGGCCGACGCCCTGACCTCGGGCGGCAGCACGCTGCGCGACTACGTCGGCGCCAGCGGCGAACCGGGCGCCTACTTCGAGATCCACGCCGCGGTCTACGAACGCGAAGGCCAGCCCTGCAAGGTGTGCGGCACCCCGATCCGTCGCATCGTCCAGGGCCAGCGCGCGACCTATTACTGCCCGAAGTGCCAGAAAACCTAGCGCCTCTGGCCTGGCCCGCGGCCAGGCCAGACGTGCAGGCTGGCGGTCAGAGCCGCCCCCGACCCGAAAGTTCCCCCTGACGATTCCCCCTGCGGGCCGCCATGCGGCCCGGTTTGCCGTGGGCGCTCGGGCCTGCCACCCTGGTGTAATCCCTGAAAAAACCAGACCATTAGTCAATAGCAAACGTATTGCATAAGCACTAACGCCACGCTATATTCCTTCCACACACCCTATTCCTATAAAAGTGGAAGGAGCCAGTCATGAGCAAGCAATTCGCCTCGCACGCCGACCTGTCCGACAAGGTCGTCTCGTTTGAAAAACTGTCCGACAACGCCTATGCCTACACGGCCGAAGGCGACCCGAACACGGGCGTGATCATCGGCGACGAGGCGGTCATGGTGGTCGACACCCAGGCCACGCCGGTCATGGCGCAGGACGTCATCCGCCGCATCCGCGAAGTCACCGACAAGCCCATCAAGTACATCCTGCTGTCGCACTACCACGCCGTGCGCGTGTTCGGCGCGTCGGCCTACGACGCCCAGGAAATCCTGGCCAGCCGCGACACCTACGACCTCATCGCCGAACGCGGCGAGCAGGACAAGGCCAGCGAAATCGGCCGTTTCCCGCGCCTGTTCCGCAATGCCGAATCGATTCCGCCCGGCCTGGTCTGGCCCACGATGACCTTCAAGGGCGAAATGACCGTCAACCTGGGCAACCTGGAAGTCAAGCTGCTGCAGGTGGGCCGCGGCCACACCAAGGGCGACACCGTTGCCTGGCTGCCCGAACAAAAGATCCTGTTCGCGGGCGACCTGGTCGAATACCAGTCCACGCCCTACTGCGGCGACGCCTACTTCCGCGATTGGCCCAGCACACTGGACGCGCTGTCGGGCTTTGAAGCCGAAAAGATGGTGCCCGGCCGTGGCCCGGCCCTGAAGAACGCCACCGAAGTGCGCCAGGGCCTGGCCGGCACCCGCGCATTCCTGACCGACCTGTACGGCGCCGTGAACCGCGGCGTGGCCGAAGGCAAGGACTTGAAGACGATCTACCGCGAGGTCTACGACTTCATGAAGCCGCGCTACAGCGACTGGGTCATCTTCGACCACTGCATGCCGTTTGACGTGTCGCGCGCCTACGACGAAGCCACCGGCCACGTCCATCCGCGCATCTGGACCGACAAGCGCGACCTGGAAATGTGGGCCCAGCTCGAGGGCTGATCACGAATCGGGGCGGGTGGCGGGCCGGCATGACTGGCCGCCCTCGCCCCCGACACGCCAAGCAGGAACCGGCTGCGCCCGCCCTCCGCCCCCCCCTCGGCGCGGGCAGCGAGGCGCAGCCGAGCATAAAAACAAAATGACCCACACAGGAGACAACCGTGGGAGACATCGACTTTCAGGCGATGGAGTTCGCCTATGAGAAACACGCCGACCAGGCGGCCGCGGCACGCGCGCGCCACCCGGTGGTGGTGGTGGGCGCCGGGCCGGTCGGCCTGACCACGGCGCTGGACCTGGCCAGCCAGGGCGTGCGCGTGGTGGTGCTGGACGACGACTACCGCCTGTCCACCGGCTCACGCGCCATCTGCTTTTCCAAGCGCACGCTCGAAATCTGGGACCGCCTGGGCGTCGGCCAGCGCATGGCCGACAAGGGCGTCTCGTGGAACGTCGGCAAGGTGTTCTTCCGCGACCAGGAGGTCTGGCGCTTCGACCTCCTGCCCGAACCCGGCCACCGCCGTCCCGCCTTCATCAACCTGCAGCAGTACTACGCCGAAGGCTACCTGTACGAACAGGCACGCCAACAGCCCAATATCGATCTGCGCTGGAAGAACAAGGTCGTCGGCGTGGAACACACGGACGCCGGCGTGACGCTGTCGATCGACACGCCCGAAGGCCCCTATACCTTGCAGGCCGACTGGCTGGTGGCGTGCGACGGAGCGCGTTCGCCGGTGCGCAAGCTGATCGGCCAGGAAAGCCATGGCCGCATCTTCCGCGACCGCTTCCTGATCGCCGACGTCAAGATGAAGGCGGACTTTCCCGCCGAGCGCTGGTTCTGGTTCGACCCGCCCTTTCACCCCAACCAATCGGTGCTGCTGCACATGCAGCCCGACAACGTCTGGCGCATCGACTTCCAGCTGGGCTGGAACGCCGACCCCGTCGAAGCCGTCAAGCCCGAGAACGTGCTGCCGCGCATCCGCGCCCTGCTCGGGCCGGACGCGCAGTTCGAACTGGAATGGGTCAGCGTCTACACCTTTGCCTGTGAACGCATGGACACGTTCCGCCATGGCCGCGTGCTGTTCGCGGGCGACTCGGCCCACCGCGTCTCGCCGTTCGGCGCGCGCGGCGCCAACAGCGGCGTGCAGGATGCCGAGAACCTGGCCTGGAAGCTGAAACTGGTGCTGGCCGGCCAGGCGCCCGAATCGCTGGTGGACAGCTACGCCACCGAACGCGAGCACGCCGCCGACGAGAACATCCTGAACTCATCGCGCGCCACCGATTTCATCACCCCCAAGAGCGACATCAGCCGCAGCTTCCGCAATGCCGTGCTGAACCTGGCGCGCAACCATCCGTTCGCGCGTTCACTGGTGAACAGCGGCCGGCTGTCCTTGCCGGCCACCTACACCGATTCGCCGCTGAACACACCCGACACCGACGCCTTTGCCGGCCGCATGCGTCCCGGCGCCGTGGCGCTGGACGCTCCCGTCAGCGGCCCCGGCGGCGTCGACTGGTGGCTGGCGCGGCTGAACGGCAGCTTCACGCTGGCGCTGTTCTGCGGCGACCAGTCGCCCTCGCCCGACACACTGCAGGCCTTGCAGGCGCTGCGCCTGGCGGCCGTGCCGGTCACGCCGGTGCTGGTAGCGAACGCCCAATGCGATACCTCGGCCTGGCCCGCCGACCTGGCCTACGTGGTCGACAGCGAAGGCCTGCTGGCCCAGCGCTACGACGCCCGCCCAGGCACCGCCTACCTGATCCGCCCCGACCAGCACATCACTGCGCGCTGGCGCGCGTTCCAGCCCGACGCCGTGGCCTCGGCCATCCATCGCGCCACCGGCCGCGCCTGAATCCGAAGGACTCCCCATGCTGATCACCGAGAACAACCTGGCCGCGCCGGACGACTTCTACGAAGCGCTGATCGACGCGCACCGCGACCTGAGCAACGAGCAGAGCCAGGAAATGAATGCCGCGCTGATCCTGCTGCTGGCCAATCACCTGGGCGACATGGCCGTGCTGCGCGAGGCCCTGGCCCATGCGCGCGCCTCGGTCACGCCGCAGACGAACCCACCGCAAACGCATTGACGATCAAGGCGCGCAGCCATTGGTTGCCGCCATCGCGGTCGTAGCGGCGCTGCCAGTACATATTGGTCTGCAGCGCCGGCACCTTCACCGGCGGCGTCATGATGCGCAGGCCAAAGGGCGGCGCCGCGCTGGCGGCCAGCTTTTCAGGCACGGTTGCCAGCAGGTCGGTGGCGCTGACGATGTACGGCACGGCCGAGAAATGCGGCACACTGAAATGCTCGGCCAGCACCAGGCCGGCCCGCTCCATGGACTGGTTCACTTGCCCATAGGGCGCGGCGCGCGACACGATCAGGTGGCGTTCGGCGCGAAACGCCTTCAGCCCCATGCCGGCATGGGCGGTGGGATGCGCCTGGCGAAACAGGGTGGCGTAGCCCTGCCGGAACAGCATGCGCTGCAACGTGCCCGCGCCCATCTCGTCGAATGCGCCGATGGCCAGGTCGACGCGTCCCGCCTCCATTTCGCGCGGCAGGTCGGGCCCCTGCACCCGCACCGAATCAATCCGCACCTGCGGCGCCACCTGCACGCACACTTCCATCAGGCGCGGCATGAAGTGAATCTCGCCCACGTCGGTCATGGCCACGCGGAAACGCCGCGTGCTGGTGGCTGCGTCAAAGGCATCCTGGTCCTGCAGCGCCTGCGTCAGCATCGCCAGCGCCTCGCTGACCGGCCCGGCCAGGCGCTGCGCCCGCGGGGTGGGCAGCATGCCCTGGGCGGTGCGCACGAACAGTTCGTCGCCAAAGGCCAGGCGCAGCCGCCGCAGGGCATTGCTGACGGCAGGTTGCGACAAGTCCAGCCGCCGCGCCACGGCGGACAGGTTGCGGTCTTCCAGCAGGTGCTGGAACAGGATCAACAGATTCAGGTCGACGTCGCGCAGCTCGGCCATGCGCCCCCCTACTATTCACAAAATTTATAGTCGCTATTTTTGCATTCCCGTAGCCATAGTGGGGCTTTTTTCCGACAATGGCGCATCGGCCCGGGACAAGCGCTGCCAGAGGCCCCAGAACCAAGACCGCGCGGCCACGCACCGCGCGCCACCCAGGAGGATTCCATGGAACTGCAATACCAGACCGGCTTCGGCAACGACTGTGCCACCGAAGCCCTGCCCGGCGCGCTGCCGCTGGGCCGCAATTCGCCGCAGCAATGCCCCTACGGCCTGTATGCCGAGCAGTTGTCCGGCACCGCGTTCACGGCGCCGCGCAGCGAGAACCGCCGCTCGTGGCTGTATCGCATCCGCCCGGGCGCCCAGCACAAACCGTTTGAACCGTTCGGCGGCGCCGCAGGGTGGCAAAGCACGTTCGGCGAAGGCCCGGTCACACCCAACCAGCTGCGCTGGAGCCCGCTGCCCATCCCCACCGCCCCCACCGATTTCCTGGAAGGCGTGAAGACCTGGGGTGGCAATGGCGGCCCCGACGAGCAGGGCGGCGTCGGCATCCATCTGTACGCCGCCAATCGCAGCATGAAGGGCCGCTACTTCTACAACGCCGACGGCGAGCTGCTGCTGGTTCCGCAGCAAGGCCGCCTGCGCCTGGCCACCGAGCTGGGCCTGATCGATCTGGAACCGCTGGAAATCGCCGTGATCCCGCGCGGCGTCCGCTTTGCCGTGCAACTGCTGGACGACACGGCGCGCGGCTACATGCTGGAGAACTTCGGCGCCGCGCTGCGCCTGCCGGAACTGGGCCCGATCGGCTCGAACTGCCTGGCCAATGCGCGCGATTTCAAGACGCCGGTGGCCTGGTACGAAGACGTGGAAGGCGATTTCGAACTGATCGCCAAGTTCACGGGCGGCTTCTGGCGCGCCCCCATCGGCCATTCGCCGCTGGACGTGGTGGCCTGGCACGGCACGCACGCACCGTACAAGTACGACCTGCGCCACTTCAACACGATCGGCTCGATCAGCTTCGACCATCCGGACCCGTCGATCTTCACGGTGCTGACGGCGCCGTCCGACACCCCGGGCACGGCAAACATGGACTTCGCGATCTTCCCGCCGCGCATCCTGGCGATGGAAAACACGTTCCGTCCGCCCTGGTTCCATCGCAACGTGGCCAGCGAATTCATGGGCCTGATCCAGGGCGTGTACGACGCAAAGGCCGAAGGGTTCGCCCCGGGTGGCGCCAGCCTGCACAATTGCATGAGCGGCCACGGCCCGGATGCCGAGACGTTTGAAAAGGCGTCGCGCGCCGACACCAGCACGGCGCACTACATCCGCGACACGATGGCGTTCATGTTCGAGACGCGCCGCGTGATCCGCCCGACCGCGCAGGCATTGGCGTCGGTAGAATTGCAGGGCGACTATTACCGGTGCTGGCAGGACATCAAGAAGCACTTCGATCCCGGCAAGGCGTGACCGGACAGACCGATTCCACGCCCGCCCACGGCGATGCGCGCAAGCGCATCGCCGTTTGGCTTTGGATTTTTCCGGCGCCTGCCGGCCCCTTACAAACACACTGAACGAGACACGCACACCATGACCACGACGATCAACGAAACCCACGACCCGTCCCTCAAGAGCTGGGTGGCCAGCGCGAATACGGGCACGTCCGATTTCCCGGTGCAGAACCTGCCGTACGCCGCGTTCCGCCGCAAGGGCTCGCAAGAGGCCTACCGCCCTGGCGTGGCGATTGGCGACCAGATCGTGGACCTGGCCGCCCTGGCCGCCAAACAACCGTTCGAAGGCGCCGCCGCCGAGGCGCTGGCCGCCTGCCAGGGCGACAGCCTGAATGCACTGATGGCGCTGGGCCATGCCCACTGGAGCGCCCTGCGCCTGGCGCTGTCGCGCGCGCTACGCGAAGGCGCGGCGCTGCGGGCCGATGTGGAGCCGCTGCTGGTGGCGCAGGCGGAGGCGGAATACACGACGCCGGCCCGCATCGGCGACTACACGGACTTCTATATTTCGGTGCACCACGCGACGTCGGTGGGCAAGCAGTTCCGCCCGGACAATCCGCTGCTGCCGAACTACAAGTGGGTGCCGATCGGCTACCACGGCCGCGCCTCGAGCATCGGGGTGGACCAGAAGTTCCCGCGCCCAGTGGGCCAGACGCGTCCGGCAAACGAAGGCGAAAACCCGCAGTTCGGCCCGTGCGCGCGCCTGGACTATGAGCTGGAACTGGGCATTTTCGTGGGCACGGGCAACGCGCAGGGCGAACGCATCACGCTGGCGGACGCGGACGCGCACGTGTTCGGCCTGTGCATCCTGAACGACTGGTCGGCACGCGATATCCAGGCCTGGGAATACCAGCCGCTGGGCCCGTTCCTGTCGAAGAATTTCGCCTCGACGATCTCGCCGTGGATCGTGACGATGGAAGCGCTGGAACCGTTCCGCACGCAATGGAACCGCGGCCCGTCGGAACCCCAGCCGATGCCCTACCTGGCCTCGGACGCGAACCGCGCGAAGGGCGCCTACGATGTGCAGATGGAAGTGCTGCTGACGACGGACAAGTCGCGCGCCGAAAAACTGCCCCCGGCCAAACTCTCGCGCAGCAATTTCCGCGACGCCTACTGGAACATCGCCCAACTGATCACGCACCACACGGTCAACGGCTGCAACCTGCAACCGGGCGACATGCTGGGTACGGGGACGCTATCGGGTCCGCAAGCGGCGGAAGCAGGTTCGCTGCTGGAACTGAGCAATGGCGGGAAGACGGCATTCGATCTGCCTTGGGGGGAGAAGCGGACGTTCCTGCAAGATGGGGATCAGGTGATCATGCGGGCTGAGTGTGTGAAGGCTGGGTATCCTCGGATTGGCTTTGGTGAGGCTTCCGGGACTGTGTTGCCGGCTCGGGTTTAAGTTATTTGGATCGTGCGGTTGTCGCTTCGTAGGTCGCCCGGCGCGGGGGTGTCTCGGTTCGTTGCGCTGCTGGACCTGTGGTCAGGGAATGGAATCTGCAGGGTCGCCAAGCCGCGGCCGCGCGGGCGGCCACGTTTGGCATTGCGTTGCTGGAAAGTGTTGCGACGGCGCTCCGCGCTGTTGGAGATTGGTTTTCTAGTGGCTCGTCACGTTGGGGGTGGGGCGGTGATGGGCGGCGCGGCAGGGTCCTGCTTGCGCATGCTGACTATCTCGCGCGCCGCCCATCGGGCGCTGCACATTCATGTCGAACGCCACGGCATCCGCGCCGCTACAGGCCAACAGCATTGCCGATGCCACCTGCATCGCACACACACAAGAGCGACATCGTCACGCCACCAACCCCGCCACCCACACGCGAGAGCGTCATCAGCGCACGCAAGACGCCGCGTAAGCTTCGTAAGGCCGCCCGCGCGGCCGGCACGAAGCGGGCAACGCCCCACCCCGCCCACCCCACTCCAACGGGGATAAATATGCCAAGCACACCACCCGCCCCAGCGCCCGAGGCTAATCTTCAACGTGAGCGCTTGGCGGTGTCGGTGTGGGGTGGGCGGGGCGTTAGATGCGCCCGAGGGAATCCGTAGGGAAGGCCGAAGGCCTGGACGAGGATGACGACGGGGCAGTCCGGAGCGAAGGCTCCGGACCGCAATCGTAGCCCCGCCCACCCCACACCGACACCGCCAAGCGCGGCTCAAGAACTCAACAGGCTCAAGAGCCCAACTCAAGGCAACCGATACTTCTCTTCCCGATAGACCCAACTCCCCCACAATCCATGCGCCAAAGCTTCTTTCACAAGCGCATCGTCTGCCGGCTCAACAGGTTCGTAGATCTCATCACGCCCCACCGGCGCCGCCTCATACCGATATTCTTTTGGTGCCTTCGACGGTTCCAGAACCAGCAGCTTGTCGCCGCGTAGATAGCCGAAATTGTCTGCGTACTGCATCAGCGCCCGATTCGGATCTCGTTGCGTCAGATCTGCGCCCAGCATCGGGTTCACGTTGTCCAGGCCGATCAGGGACAGCAGTGTCGGCGCCATGTCGATCTGGCTCACGATGCGCTCGTCCTGGCGGGGGGTGATGCCGGCGCCCAGGATCAGCGCGGGGATCTGGAAATGGCGCACCGGGACCGGGATCGAGCCGTAGACGCGGGAGTCGTGGTCGGCGATGACCAGGAATACGGTGTTGTTCCAGTACGGGGCCTGGCGGGCCTTGTCGAAGAATTGGCCCAGCGCCCAGTCGGCATAGCGCACCGTGTTGTCCACGCTGGCCGGGTCGCCCACCGGCTGGATGCGGCCGGCGGGGTACTCCCAGGGGGAGTGGTTGCTGACCGAGAACGCCAGGGTGAAGACCGGCTTGTCGCCGTCTTCGCGCAGCAGGCGGTCGACCTGGTTGAACATGTCTTCGTCGGACGCGCCCCACGAACCTTCGAATACCGGGTTCACGAACTTCGGACGGTCGACGATTTCATTGAAGCCGTTGCCCAGGAAGAACGCGCGCATGTTGTCGAAATGCGATTCGCCGCCGTAGACGAAACGCGAGTGGTAGCCGTGCTTGCCCAGCACCTGTGCCAGCGTGAAAAAGCCGGTCTGCGAGCGCGGCAATTTCACCACGGCGTCGGCCACGCTGGGCAGGAAGCCTGCGGTCACGGCCTCGATGCCGCGCACCGAACGGGTGCCGGTGGCGTAGGCGCGGTGGAACATCCAGCCGTCCTTGGCCAGGCGGTCGATGTTGGGCGTCAGGTCCTTGCCGCCCAGGCTGCCGACGTATTGGGCGCCCAGGCTTTCCTGCAGGATGATCACCACGTTCAGCGGCTTGTCGCGACGCACGGTGGCTTTCTGCTCGTGCAGGCTGGGATAGCGCGGGTCCAGCGGCGGGCCGGACAGGCCGGCTTTTTCTCGCACGATGGCGTTCATCTCGTCCACCGGCATCTTGGGATACATCGCGGCCGACGAGCGTTCGTCGCGCATGCGGTAGGCGGCGTCGAACACGCTATACAGCGAGTTCAGCGCCAGCGAATTGACCATGGCGTCGGAACTGAATGCCACCTTGGCCGGATTGATGGGGCGGTGTTCCAGCGTGCCGCGGGCCCCCAGCACGACCAGGGCCAGGATGACCAGCGTCGCCACCGGCCGCTTCCACCATGCCATGAACGGGTCGCGCACGCGCACCGGGAACAGCTTGATCGCCAGCCAGGCCGCCAGGATCAGCACGATGGCGGCGGCGAGCAGCACGCCCTTGTAGCCTTGCCACAGCATCGAGCCGACTTCTTTAGGATTGAGCAGGTAGATGAAGTACAGGCGGTTGGGCCGCGTGTCGTATTCGGCGATGAATTGCGGCGTGGACACTTCCAGCAGCACGTACAGCATCCACCAGAGGCGGAACCACCAGGCCGTGACGCGGGCGCCCCAGGCGCGGTGGCCGAACCACGGCGAGAACACCGCGGGCAGCGCGATCACCATCGACAGCAGGCAGACGTCGATGCGCAGGCCCCCGAACAGCACGGGCCACAAGCCGCCTGCGGCTTCGACGCGGTCCCACATCCACAGCGCCAGGCCCAGCCGGCTGAGGGTCAGCAGGATCAGGACCGACAGGATGAACCGGAGTGTCAGGCGGCGCATGCGACGGCCCTCCCCTGGCGGCTGCCAAGCCCTAGTGTTGATGCGTCGCTACGATGACCGAGCCAAACCATGCCGTGCCGTCCGGTGAATGAAACGGCCACAAGATTAACGCGGTTTCATGGCCCCGACGGCGGCGAGTCGCGAAGGCAGGACGACGAACAGAAGCATACAAACGTTGTATGACGTCGTATTTCAATTGCGCCGGCATCGCGCCCGGGCGGGTTGATGGCCGTATCGTCCGCTGCGGCGGCCCCAACGCGGGGTGCGCCGCCGCGGCGGCGCCCTGGCCCTTATTGCACCTTGCGCAAGCGCTCGCGGCTGTTGCTCAAATGGGTGCGCATCGCGGCGCGGGCGCCTTCGGCGTCCTGGCGGACGATGGCGCTGTAGATGTCTTCATGCTCCAGGTTGACCCGGGCCAGATAGGCGGGGCGGTCTTCGTGGGCGAACTTGGCCGAATTGATGCGGGTACGGGGAATGATGGCCGAACCCAGGTGCGACATCAGGTCGGCGAAATAGCGGTTGTCGGTGGCCTGGGATACCAGCAGGTGGAACTGGAAATCGGGGGTGATGGTGTCGCCGCCGCTATCCAGCGCGCTCTTGAAGGCGTCCAGCGCGCGGCGCATGTCGGCCAACTGGGCCTCGCTGCGGCGGATCGCGGCCAGGCCCGCGGCCTCGCTTTCCAGGCAGATGCGCAGTTCCAGCAGCACCAGCACGTCGCGCACGGTGGCGATATCGGCCGGGTCCACGCGGAAATCGCCGCCGCCGCTGGGCTCCAGCGCGTAGGTACCCACGCCATGGTGGGTTTCGACCAGGCCTGAAGCCTGCAGCCGCGACAGGGCTTCGCGCACGACAGTACGGCTGACGCCGAACTGCCGCATGATTTCGGACTCCGTGGGCAGCTTGTCGCCCGGGCGGATCTCGCCGCTCCGGATGCGTTCGGAGATGCTCTCGACCAGGCCCTGGGCCAGGTTGCGGGGACGACGCTGCGGCAAGACGGGGGTATCGACAGGAGCGTTCATCAGGGATTATCCGAAAGCGGTTGCGTGGAGCTTGACTGCAAAATTTCGTGGTTATTATACTTTGGGCAGGTTGTACGATAACGTACCAGATACGTCCTCTCCACCGCGCCATCCACCGAGTGTTGCGCCATGAGCCAAGTTGTCGACCGCATGCCCGCTTCTCCGCGTTGCCATCGCCTGCTATTGACCGGCGCGGCCGGCAACCTGGGCAAGGTACTGCGGCCACGCTTGAAAGCCCATGCCGACGTGCTGCGGGTTTCCGACGTGGCAGCGATGGCGCCCGCCGGCCCCGGCGAAGAAGTCATGCCCTGCAACCTGGCCGACGCCGCCGCCGTGTCCGAACTGGTGCGCGGCGCCGACGCCATTGTGCACCTGGGCGGCGTGTCCGTGGAACGTTCTTTCGAGGAAATCCTGCCGGCCAACATCCAGGGCGTGTACCACGTGTACGAAGCCGCCCGCGTCCATGGCGTGCGGCGCGTGGTGTTCGCCAGTTCCAACCACGTGATCGGCTTCTACGAACAAGGCGTGCAACTCGATGCCGACGTGCCGCTGCGCCCCGACGGCTACTACGGCCTGAGCAAGGCCTACGGCGAAAACCTGTCGCGCTTCTACTACGATCGCTACGGCATCGAGACGGTCTGCCTGCGCATCGGCTCGTCGTTTCCCGAGCCCAAGGATCGCCGCATGATGGTCACCTGGCTCAGCTATGACGACCTGACCGACCTGGTGGTGCGATCCCTGTTCACGCCGGGCGTCGGCCACCTGATCGCCTACGGCGCGTCGGCCAACCGAGACAGCTGGTGGGACAATGCCCGCGCCGCCGCGCTGGGTTTCGCGCCCAAGGACTCGTCCGAAACCTTCCGTGCCCAGGTCGAGGCGCAGCCGCCCTTGCCCGCCGACGACCCGGCCGCCCGCTACCAGGGCGGCGCCTTCGTCAAGGCCGGCCCCTTCCCCTTTCCGCCCCGCTGATTCCCGCCCCCGCCATGGCGACCTCCGCTGAACGCATCGGCACCCAGCTCTGCGGCGTGGGCGAAAGCCCGGTCTGGCGCGCCGCCGAGCAATCCTTCTATTGGACCGACATCCCTGGCCGTGCACTCTGGCGCTGGACGCCGGCCAACGGCGCGATCGACCACTGGGCGCTGCCGCAGATGGCCGGCTGCATCGCGCCGCGCGGCGACGGCTGGCTGCTGGCCATGGAAGACGGGCTGTACGCCTGCGGGCCGCTGGTCGCGGGGCAGGCTTGCCTGCCGCAGTCGCTGGTCTGCGTGCAGCATGGGGCGCCCGGCATGCGCTTCAACGACGGCCGCTGTGACCGCCAGGGCCGCTTCTGGGCCGGCACCATGGTCATGGACATGAGCCTGGCCAGCCATGCCGGCCGCCTGTACCGGCATGACGGCGGCGACGCGCTGCATGCCGTGATCGACAACCTGATCGTGCCCAACGGCCTGGCATTCAGCCCCGACGGCCGCACCCTGTACCTGTCGGATTCGCATCCGGCACGGCAGGTGGTCTGGGCCTACGACTACGACACCGACACCGGCGTGCCGAGCAACCGCCGCGTGTTCATCCCGAAGCTGCCCGCCGGCCGCCCCGACGGCGCGGCCGTGGACGCCGACGGCGGCTACTGGATCTGCGGCAACGAAGCGGGCCGCATCTACCGCTACACACCGGACGGCCGGCTGGACCGCAGCGTCGACGTGCCCGCCCCGCGAGTCGCGATGTGCGCCTTCGGCGGGCCGGACCTGGATGTGCTGTTCGTCACGTCCATCCGCCCCGCGGACGCGGCCCCCGGCTCCCTGGCCGGCGCCGTCTTTGCCCTGCGCCCCGGCGCGCGGGGGCTGGAGGAAACCGCAAGCGCCGGCTAGCACCCGACCGCGGCGCAAGCCTTGCGCCCACGCATGAGTAGTAGGCAGGTCCGACACATCAAAGAGCTTCGGGGCCCCACGGGCCCTCAACGAAACGCCGTACTCCCTACCGGAGGTAGACATGCTTGCCCCGACCCTGACCCGCGCCCTCCTGGCCGCGGCTGCCTTGCTGACGCTGATTCCCGCGACCCATGCCGCCGAGCTGCGCTCCGCGGATATCCATCCCGACGATTACCCCACCGTGCAAGCCGTGCGCCAGTTCGGCGAACAGGTCAAGCAGCGCACCAACGGCCGCATCACCGTCAAGGTGTATGCCGGCGCCGCGCTGGGCAACGAAGACGATTCGATCGAACAAGTGAAGATGGGTGCGCTGGCCATGGCGCGCGTCTCCAGCGCCGCCATGCACAACATCTGCCAGACCACGCGGGTGCCGTCGCTGCCGTTCCTGTTCCGCTCCAAAGAGCACTTGCACAAGGTGCTGGACAGCGACATTGGCGAGCAGATCCTGCGTTCGTGCGAGTCGGCCGGCTTCGTGGGCCTGGCCTGGTATGACAGCGGCTCGCGTTCGATGTACACGCGCAACAAGCCGATCAAGACGCTGGCCGACGCCAAGGGCCTGAAGATCCGGGTGCAGCAGTCGGACCTGTCGGTGGCCATGGTGGAAGCGATGGGCGGCAACGCCACGCCGATGCCGATGGGCGAGGTCTACACCTCGCTCAAGACGGGGCTGGTGGACGCGGCCGAGAACAACTACCCCAGCTACGAGAGCGCGCACCACTACGAAGTGGCCAAGTACTACGCCATGACCGACCACACCATGACGCCCGAGATACTCATCTTCTCGAAGCGGCAGTGGGACAAGCTGTCGGCCGACGACCAGAAGATCCTGCGCGAGGCTGCACGCGAATCGGTGCCCTACATGCGCAAGTTGTGGGACGAGCGCGAACAGAAGTCCCGCGCCGTGGTCGAGAAGGCCGGTTCGCAGATCGTCGAGGTAGACAAGGCCTCGTTCCAGGCGGCGATGAAGCCGGTCTATGACCGCTACGTCACCACCCCCGACATGAAAGACCTGGTCGCCAGGATCCAGGCCGTCCAGTAAGGGAACATCATGTTGGCTACCTCCACGAATGAACCGGATGTCGCGGCGGGGGGCCGGGCGCATGCCCTGGCTGCCCCGCTGGACGCCTACTCCCGCGGCTGCGCCAAGCTGGCGCGCCTGTGCATGTGGACCAGCGTGTTCGGGCTGGTCTGCCTGATCGTCGCCGTATCGCTGCAGATCTTCGGCCGCCATGTGCTCAACAGCACGCCCACCTGGGCCGAAAGCCTGGCCTTGCTGCTGGTGCTGTACGTCACCATGCTGGGCGCGGCGGTAGGCGTGCGCGATGCCGGCCACATCGGCTTCGAGTCGCTGGTGGACGCGCTGCCCGCGGCCGGCCAGCGTCGCCTGAAGATATTCATCCATCTGCTGGTGCTGCTGTTCGGCGTGCTGATGGCCTGGAACTGCGCCCTGCTCGCCGAATCCGTCTGGCTCTACAAGATTCCCAACCTGGGCATCTCCAATGGCTGGAAATACATTCCCGCAGCCCTGTCCGGCACGTTGATCGCGCTCTTTTCCATCGAGCACGTCATCGCCCTGCTGCGCAACCAGAAGGTGGTACCGGCATGGCGCTGACCCTACTCTCGTTCACCTTCATGGGCTTCCTGGTGATCGGCGTGCCGGTGGCCTTCGCCATCGGCCTGTCGTCCATCACGGCCATCATGTACGAAGACCTGCCGCTGGCGGTCGCCTTCCAGCAGATGACCTCGGGCATGAACGCGTTTTCGTTCCTGGCCATCCCGTTCTTCATCTTTACCGGCGAGCTGATGCTGTACGGCGGCATCGCCGACCGCATCGTGGCCTTCGCCAAATCGCTGGTGGGGCACGTACGCGGCGGCCTGGGCATGTCCAACGTGGTGGCCTGCACGCTGTTCGGCGGCGTGTCGGGTTCGCCCGTGGCGGACGTGTCGGCGATGGGTTCGGTGATGATCCCGATGATGAAGCGCGAGGGCTATCACGCCGACTACGCCGTCAACGTCACGACCCACGCGGCGCTGGTCGGCGCGCTGATGCCCACCAGCCATAACATCATCATCTACACGCTGGCCGCGGGCGGCAAGGTGTCCATCGCCGCCCTGATCGCCGCGGGCGTCGTGCCCGCGCTGATCCTGACGCTGTGCAACCTGGCGGCGGCCTATTTCGTGGCGCGCAGCCGCGGCTACCCGGCAGGCACGTTTCCCGGCTGGGTCATCGTCGCGCGCTCGCTGGTGGCGGCGGCGCCGGGGCTGTTCGTGGTGGTGCTGATCATCGCCGGCATCCTGAGCGGCGTCTTCACCGCAACCGAATCGGCCGCGGTGGCGGTGCTGTACGCCTTGGCGCTGACCATCTTCGTCTATCGCTCGCTGACCTGGGACCAGTTCGTGCGCGCCGCCAGCAAGGCGGTCAAGACGACCGGCGTGGTGCTGCTGCTGATCGGCATTTCTGCCACCTTCGGCTACCTGATCAGCTTCTATGGCGTGGCCGAGAAGACCGGCGAACTGATGGCGTCGGTGTCCACCAGCCCCTGGGCCATCTTCCTGATGGTCAACGTCATCCTGTTCGTGCTCGGGACCTTCCTGGACATGGCCGCGACCATCCTGATCTGCACGCCGATCTTCCTGCCGATCTGCATGCAGTACGGCATGGGCCCGGTGCAGTTCGGCATGGTGATGCTGCTCAATTGCGCACTGGGGCTGAACACACCGCCGGTGGGCACGACGCAGTTCGTGGGCTGCGCCATCGGCGGCGTCTCGGTGGGCACGGTGATGCGAACGATCTGGCCGTTCTACGGCGCGCTCTTGGCGGCCCTGGCGCTGGTGACCTACGTGCCGGCGTTCTCGCTATGGCTGCCCGGCGTGCTGCTCAACTGAACCGTTGGAAGCGGGGACGCGCCGCTGGCGTTCCGTCCCCGCAGCACCGGCCAGAAGAACAGCGCCGCGAGCAGCCACATCAAGGCCGCGGACCAAAGCGTCTGGCTCAGGAAGTGCGCCCCTTGAAGGATGCGTACGGCGGAAAACGCCACACCGGCCACCACGCCCGCTGCCAACCCCCACCACCGCCAGCCCGGCCGCCCGGCCGCCCAACCGGCGAAATACAGGGTCAGCATGGAATAACCGGCGCCGGCATGCCCGCTGGGCAGGGCGCCCCCCGCCTTGCTCCGGTCCCAGGTCCACCAGGACAAGGGATACGGCGTGTAGCCGCCCAGGGTGTCCAGGTCATAGGGACGCGGCAACGTGGTGTAGTGCTTGAGCTGGTTGACCGCCAACTGTCCGACCAGGCAGGTCAAGGCCACGGCCAGCGCCGCACCGCGCAACGGACGCCAGGCCGGGATGCGGTAGCTGGCGGCGGCAACCGCCACGGCGCCCAGGGCGATGCCGATGGGCAGGGTGAGGACCATGCGATGCCCCACCAGTTCGAGCCAGCGGTTGGTATGCAATGGGAAATCATCCAGCGCGGGGCTGAACAACGCCCGTCCGATCGCCAGGTCTAGGCCTGACGCGTTTGCCCACCACGCCAGGCAGGCGAGCATCAGCGTCACGCCAAGGACATGCGTGAAGAAATAGGAAGCAGACGTCGGCCTGGCAGACGCAGGCAGGGATAACGGTGGCATGAAGGGCACGGGGCGGCGGCGGTCGGCCGAAGCGGACAGCTTAGGCTCGGAATAGTCGAAAATTCGTCAAATTCGCTCACGCACTGCCATCCCGCTCGTGCGTGCCCCCTGAGCCACCCGCTCAAGCCGCTGCGCCGGCCGTATCCAGCCGCAGCGTAAAGCGCGTGCCGCGATTGTCGCCTTCGCGGGAGGAATCGACTGTCAGCGTCCAGCCCTGCATGTCGCAAACCCGCTTGGCGATCGCCAGCCCCAGACCGCGGGCGGTTTCGTCCCGCCCGGCCATACCTGAATCGCGCATCCGGCCGCTGTAGTAGCGACGGAACAAGAACGGCAGATCGTCCGCCGCAATCCCTTTGCCGTCGTCTCGGAGCAAAAGGGTACCGTCGGCCTCGAGGCTGGCGGTCAGGGTGGCCGGCGCGGCGTGTTCGACCGCATTGCGCACCAGGTTGCGCAGTACGGTCAGCAGGGCATAGCGGTCCAGGATGCGGATGTGGTCCGCCGCGATGCGATTGTCGAACCGCAGACCGGCCATTTCCGCCTGCGTTTCATAGCCGCGCCACGCGTCCAGCATGCACTCGGCCAGATCGACCGGTTCCGGGGGCCGCAGCTGGTCGCGGGCCATGGCGCGCGCGCTCTCCAGGCAGACGATGACGTCATCGACGTTATCCACCACGCGCGTCAACCGCTGGCGCTGATCCGGGGTCAGTTCCTGCGTCAACAGCATCAGTTCGCTGTCGGACCGGATGGCCGCCAGCGGGGTCCGGACCTCGTGGCTGAGATTGCCGGCAAATTCGCGCTCGCGCGCAATCGATCGGTCGACCTGGTTCTGCACCCGGTTGAAGGCCTCGATCAGCCGGCCCGCCTCGTCGTCACGGGTCACCGCCAGGTCGGGCGCCCCCGGCGCCCAGGTCGACAAGCGGTCAGTCAGGTCAAGCAGCGGCCCGACCGCCACCGCGGCCACCCTGCGTGACAAGGCATAGGCGCCCACCACGCAAATCGCTCCGACACCCAGCACGATCAATCCGAAATCATGCACCCGCTCTTCGTTGTCGGTCGCGTCGTACAGCAGATAAACCTTGCCGGTGCCGGTTTCAGCCACCATCACATGCCAGGTGTAGGCGCCGGGCTCGATCAGGTGCAGGCCGTTGTCCAGCCCGCGGATCTCTTCGGGCATGCCGACGGCCGGCTCGCCGTCGACGCTGAGCCAGGCCCGCATGGACCCGCCCAGTTCGCGGGCGCCGCGGCGCGGCAGGAACTGGTCGCTGGTGCGTGCGTGCTGCACCAGGCGGTCCATTTCGGTGTTGAGGATGTCGTTGACCAGGTCGTCTTCCATCTGGTCGAACGTCAGGTAGGCCAGCAACGCCAGGGCGGTGACGAACAACGCCACGGTGCCTGTCAACGCCCACACCACGCGTTGGGTCAGGGTCCCCGCCCCTGTCGAGGGCCGATTCATGCGGCCGCTCCGCTGGCCACCAGCCGCCAGCCCGTGCCGTGCAGGGTTTCGATGCCGTCAAAGCCGGCGTCGGCCAGCGCACGGCGCAGCAGGTGCACCTGGCTGCGCAAGGCGTCGGAAGACGGCGGTTCGCTGCCCCACAGTTGCGCTTCCAGCTCTTCCCGCGACACCACCCTGCCCGGATCGCGCAAGAGCGCTTCAAGAATGATGGTTGCCTTGCGCGTCAGGTGCACCGGCTTGCCTGCGATGGACACCATGCGGCTGCGCGTGTCGTACTGCAGGTCGCCAAACACCCGCACCGTGTCCACCGTGGAACCCTTGGCGCGCTGGATCAGCGCCAGCAGGCGGGCTTCGACCTCCAGCAGCGCGAACGGTTTGGTCAGGTAGTCGTCGGCACCATGGGAAAAGCCGGCCAGCTTGTCTTCGAGGCTGTCGCGCGCGGTCAGCACCAGCACCGGCAGCGCAAGGCGCTTCTCGTTGCGCAGCGCGTGCAGCACCGCGTTGCCGTCCATGCCCGGCAGGCCGATATCCAGGATCATCGCGTCGAATCGCTGCTCTTCCAGGCGCTTGAGCGCGGCCGGGCCGCTGTAGGCCACGTCCGGCAGAAACTTGCGCGCTTCCAGGAAGGTGTACAGGTTGCCGGCGATGATGTGATCGTCTTCGACGATCAGGATCCGTTGATTCTCACCCGCTGCGGGACTGGCCGCCATCGTTGCATTCCCCATGGAAAGAAAGGTTGAGCGCCCCGCGTCAGGCCTGCAGCACCTTGCCGGGATTCATCAGGCCTTGCGGGTCGAGCGCGCGCTTGATGCGGCGCATCAGCGCCAGTTCGACCGGACTCTTGTAGCGCGGCAGTTCGTCGCGCTTGAGTTGGCCGACGCCATGTTCGGCGCTGATCGAGCCGGCGTGGGCATGCACGCTGTCGTGCACCACGCCGTAGATGTCGCTTTGCAGCGCCAGCAGTTCAGCTTCGGTCTGGCCCGGCGCATTGGCCACGTTGTAATGCAGGTTGCCGTCGCCCAGATGGCCGAAGATCACGTGCCGCACGCCCGGAAAGCGCGCCTGCAGCAAGGCGTTGGTCTGGTGTACGAACCCGGCGATGGCAGAGATGGGAATGGACACGTCATGCTTGACGGACTTGCCCAGCTCGGCCTCGGCCAGCGGGATGCTTTCGCGCAGGTGCCAGAGCGCCTTGCTCTGCGCCACGTTGGCGGCGATGGCGGCGTCATTCACCAGGCCGACCTCGATGGCCTCGCCCAGCACGGTCTCGAAGCGCTCGCGCGCGTGGGTCTCGCTTTCACTGTCGGACAGTTCCAGCAGCGCGAACCAGGGCGAGGCGGCGGATTCTCCTTCAAAGGGCAGGCGCTGCTGCGGAAACAGCCGCACCACGGCCTGCAGGCAGTGGCCGCTCATCAGCTCAAAGCCGGTCAATGCGGCACCGAAGCCGGCGCGGGCGCGGGACAGCAATTCCACCGCGTTGTCGATGCTGTCCAGGGTCAGCAGCGCCGTGCACGAGGCCACCGGCCGGGGGAACAGCTTCAGCGTGGCGGCCGTGATGATGCCCAGCGTGCCTTCGCTGCCGATGTACAGGTCGCGCAGGTCGTAGCCGGTGTTGTCCTTGCGCAGGCCACGCAGGCCGTCCCAGATCTCGCCTTCGGCGGTCACGACTTCCAGCCCCAGGGTCAGGTCGCGTGTGTTGCCGTAGCGCAGCACCTGCGTGCCGCCGGCGTTGGTCGCCAGGTTGCCGCCGATGGTGCAGCTGCCTTCGGCCGCCAGGCTCAGCGGGAACAGGCGGCCCGCGTTGGCCGCGGCCTCCTGCACCGCCTGGAGGATGCAGCCGGCTTCGACGGTGATCGTGTCATTGTCGGTATCCAGCGCGCGCACCCGGGTCAGGCGGGCGGTGGACAGCACCACGGCGTTGCCGGAATCGTCGGGCGTGGCGCCCCCGCACAGGCCGGTATTGCCGCCCTGCGGCACCACCGGCACGCCGTGGCGCGCGCACAATTTGATGGCGTCTGCCACTTCCTGGGTGGAGCCCGGGCGGATCACCGCCAAGGCCGCACCGCGGTAGCGCCGACGCCAGTCCAGCACGTAGGAATCGGCATCCGCGCCGGTCAGCACATGGGACTCGCCCAGGAGGGACTGCAAATCGCTCAGCAAATTCATACGCGCCGCACAGGAAATCGCGCCGGGCTGCGCCCGGACGCTGTTCAAGGGAGATGCGGCCTATTGTAGAGGCAGCGGCGCCTCGGGCGCCCGTCCGGCCTGACCGACCGCCTGATCCAGTCGGGTGCCCGTCAGGCCCGTGCAGTAGGCCCGCGACGCGATGCGATTCATCAGGAAGGCCCTGTCCACCCCGGCGGGGCCAGGCATTTCGGACAGCGCGCGGTAAGCGCGCCGCAGGGCTTCGCCGCGCGTGGCTCCGCACACCAGCAGGCGGGTGCAGGGTTTGCGGCGCTCGGCGCAGCCGTCGATGCGCACTTCCAGCGCATGCGCGGCAACGGGTTCGAAATCGGCCACCGCCGCCCCCGAGCGCGGTTGCGATTCGGCGCAGATCACGCGAAAGACCCCGCTGCGGTCGTCCAGCGAAAAGGCCACGGTGCCCATGCCTTTCCAGGCACGATCGCGCGCGACGCTGGCCGCAATGGCACGCAGCGCGCGTTCGATGGAGGCCGGCAGGTGCGGCGCCGGACATTCGGCGATCAGCACCCGGGCATCGCGCCAGACGCAACGCTCCCAGGCCCGGCCGGTCGCCAGGTCGCCCTCGGGCGATACGAATACGTGGATGTCGAGCCGGCGCTCACGCCCGGCGGCAGGGCCGGCGAAGTCCGTGGGCGGGCCCCGCCTGCGTCTGGCGCCGCCCGATGACATGACTGTGGATACTTTGGCTCCCATGGCCCCTCCGGTCTTTCCACTTGCATGACAAGCGTATCACCTTCGGATGACGAGCAAGTTCCATGCCATTGCCTGCCCCCCGCGCGAATACGGGATCGACGTGTGCCGCCGATGCACCGCAACAAGGCGTCACAGGGGGCTCGCGCACCAAACTGGCGCGGGCGGCGGTCGCGGCACAAGCCCCTTCACGCCCTACATCCCTCGCCGGATGCCACGCTCGCCCCAATGGGGGATAATTCCCGTTTGCGCCCCGTTTTGCCGGTTCTACGGCCTAGGGGTTTCCCCGCGCAATCGCTACTCAAGGAACCGTCGTGGCCGACAACACGCAATTTCCCGCCTCGGTATTCAAGGCCTATGACATCCGCGGCACCGTCCCGGACCTGATCGACGCCCGCTTCGCCCGTTCGCTGGGCGTGGCGCTGGCCGCCCTTGCGCAGGCCCAGGGCATCCAGACGCTGGTGGTGGGCCGCGATGGCCGCCTGAGCAGCGAAATGCTGTCGCAAGCGTTGCAGGAAGGCATGCTGGAAGGCGGTGTCGACACCCTGGACATCGGCCAGGTACCCACGCCGCTGGTGTATTTCGCTGCGAACACCATGCAGACCGGCTCGGGCGTTGCCATCACCGGCAGCCATAATCCGCCCAAATACAACGGCTTCAAGATGATGATGGGCGGTCGCGCCCTGTATGGCGAAGACGTGCAGGCCCTGGCCCGCGTCATGAATGGCGCCCCTGCTGCCCCGGCGGCACGGCCGGGCGTGCGCCGCGAACTGGACCTGGTGGCCTCCTACATCGCCCGGGTGGCGTCCGGCGTGAAGCTGGCGCGCCCCATGAAAATCGCGATCGACTGCGGCAATGGCGTGGCCGGGGCCATTGCGCCGCAGCTGTTCCGCGCGCTGGGCTGCGAGGTCACCGAGCTGTTCTGCGAAGTCGACGGCACCTTCCCCAACCATCATCCCGATCCGGCCGAACCCAAGAACCTGCAAGACCTGATCCACTGCCTGGCCACCACCGATTGCGAGCTGGGGCTGGCGTTCGACGGCGACGGCGACCGCCTCGGCGTGGTGACCAAATCGGGACAGATCATCTGGCCCGACCGGCAACTGGTGCTGTTCGCCCGCGACGTGCTGGACCGCAACCCCGGCGCCACCATCATCTATGACGTCAAATGCAGCCGACACGTCGGCCTGTCGGTGCAGGCCGCAGGCGGTGAACCACTGATGTGGAAAACCGGCCACTCGCTGGTCAAGGCCAAGCTGGCCGAAACGGGCGCCCCCCTGGCCGGCGAAATGAGCGGCCACATCTTCTTCAAGGAACGCTGGTACGGCTTTGACGACGGTCTCTACACCGGCGCCCGCCTGCTGGAGATCGTGTCCCGCTTCGCCGATGCCGGCGCGCCGCTGGAAGCGTTGCCGCAAGACATTTCCACGCCCGAACTGAAGCTGGAAATGGAAGAGGGCCAGCCCTTCACGCTGGTGCAGGCGCTGCAAGAGCAGGGCCAGTTCCCGGACGCCGTGCGCGTCGTGACCATCGACGGGGTGCGGGCCGAATACGCAGACGGCTTCGGCCTGGCGCGTCCCTCCAACACCACGCCCGTCGTGGTGCTGCGCTTCGAGGCGCAGACGGCCGAGGCGCTGGCCCGCATCCAGGGTGATTTCCGCCGCGAACTGGCCAAACTTGCCCCCGACGCCACGCTGCCTTTCTAGATTCCCATGTCCTTGCCCAACAGCCCCGCCTGGCAGCGTTTCACCGCCGCGGCAAAAACCGCCAACCTGGACGGCGAGCAACTGCGACTGATCAACGCTCCTGGCCTGCGCCTGGACCTGAGCGCACAAGCGCACTCGCCCGAGCTGCAAGGGGCCGCGGCCGATCTGCTGGCGCAGCAAGGCTTCGAGGCCGCACGCGCCCGACTGTTCGACGGCGGCAACGCCAACTGGACCGAACAGCGCCCCGCCTGGCATACCGCGCTGCGCGCCTCGCAGCCGCCTGCCCTGGTCGCCAGCGCGGTGCTGGCCGAGCGCGAACGCGTGCGCCAGTTCGTGCAGCAGGCCGACTCCGCCAAGCGCTACAGCTGCGTGCTGCACCTGGGCATCGGCGGCAGCGACTGGGGCCCCCGCCTGGTGACGCGGGCCCTGCGCTACGGCGCCGCACGCCGCGAAGTGCGCTTCGCCTCCAACGTCGATTCGCACTCCGTCGCCGACGCCATGAGCCGGCTCGATCCGCACAACACGCTGGTCATCGTCGCCTCCAAGTCCTTCACCACCACCGAACCGCTGGCCAACGCCGAGGTCGCCATGAACTGGCTGCGCGATGCCGGCGTGGCCGACCCGATCAAGCAGGTGGTGGCCATTACCGCCAACGTCGAAGCGGCGCTCAACCTGGGCATTTCGCCCGACCACATCTTCCAGATCTGGGACTGGGTGGGCGGCCGGTATTCGCTCTGGTCCGCCATCGGCCTGCCCGTGGCGCTGGCCCTGGGCAACGATGCCTTCGACCAATTGCTGGCCGGGGCTGCGGCCATGGACGACCACTTCCGTCACGCGCCCTTTGCCGAGAACGCGCCCCTGCAACTGGCGCTGGCCGGCGTCGTCAACCGCAGCGTGCTGGGCTACGACTCGCTGGTCATCTCGCCCTACGATTCCCGGCTGTACCACATCGTGCCCTGGGCGCAGCAGCTCGAAATGGAATCCCTGGGCAAGGTCGCCACGGCCGATGGCAGCCCGGCGGGCGTCCCGACCGGGCCGGCGGTGTGGGGCATGTCGGGCACCGATTGCCAGCACACGTTCTTCCAATGGCTGCACCAGGAATCGACGGGCGCCCCCGTCGATTTCATCCTGTGCGAGCAGCCTGACCACGACTATGCGCGCCACCACGAACTGCTGATCGCCAACTGCCTGGCCCAGCGCGCGGCGCTGCTGCGCGGCAAATCGTTCGATGATGCGCTGGCCGAAACCTCGCTGACCGAAAAAGATCCCGCCAAGGCCCGGGTGCTGGCGCAGCACAAGGTGCATCCCGGCGGCCGCCCGTCTTCGTTGATCGTGCTGCCGCGCCTGGAAGCCTATGCGCTGGGCGCGCTGCTGGCGCTGTACGAGCACAAGGTCTTCACACAGGGCGTGATCTGGGGCATCAATCCCTTCGATCAATGGGGCGTGGAGTTCGGCAAGGCGCTGGCCAAGAACATCATCCGCGAGCTGGACGCGCCCGCTTCGCAGGCCGCCCCCCAGGACCCCTCCACGCGATTCTGGATCGACGCGATCTCGCGCCGCGGCTGACGCCCCCCCTATGGACAGGGCTGGATGACGGGCCAATAATGGCCCGTCATCCATTCCGGAGCGCCCCATGCATCCGCTAGCCCGTCGCACCACCCGGCTTCTCGCCTTCCTGGCGCTGACCGCCGCCGCAGTCAGTGCCCAGGCGCAAACCACCCCGGGCATGGTCGCCGCCGCCAATCCGCTGGCCGCGGCCGCGGGCCTGGATGCCCTGAAGCGCGGCGGCAGCGTCGTCGATGCAGCCATCGCGGTGCAGATGGTGCTGACCGTCGTCGAGCCCCAATCGTCAGGCCTGGGCGGCGGCTCGCTCATGCTGGTATGGGACCAGGGCAACGCCACCCTGTCGGCGCTGGACGGCCTGGCCGCCGCGCCGGCACGGACCACCGCCAGCCTGCGCACCGACGTCAACGGCGAAACCCTGCCCCTGAAAGACGTGGCGCGCTATGGTCGCCCGGTAGGCGTGCCTGGCACCGTGCGTGTCATGGCACTGGCGCACCAGCGCTACGGCAAGCTGCCCTGGGCCAGCCTGTTCCAGGCGGGCATCCACAGCGCCGAAGACGGCTTCCCGATGTCGCCCTATCTGCACGACAGCCTGCAACGCCTGCCGCAACTGGCCGAGAACCCCGCCATTCGGAGCGTGTTCTACGACTCCCAAGGGCAGTTGCTGCCGGTCGGTGCCACGGTGCGCAACCCGCTGCTGGCCGATGCGCTGCGCAAGGTAGCCGCCGACCCCGAAGCCATCAACCAGGGCGCCCTCACCGCCGATATCCTGGCCGTAACCCGCGCCGGCAAGTATCCCAGCCTGATCCAGGCCCAGGACCTGGCCGCGTATCGTCCGGCCGAACGCTCGCCGATCTGCGGCCCCTTCCTGTCCTGGAAGGTCTGCACCTTTCCGCCCCCCAGCTTCGGCGGCGTCTCTGTCTTGCAGCAACTGGGCATGCTGTCGCAACGCCGCATCGACAGGTTGGCCCCCGGCTCGGCCGCGGCCGACCATCTTCTGATCGATACGGCCCGTATCGCGCGCGCCGACCGGCTGGCCTATATCGGCGACCCCGACCAGGTCCAGGCACCGGTGCGCCAGTTGATCTCGCCCGCCTACGTCGAGCAGCGCACCGCTTTGCTGTCCGGCAAGGCAGCCGTGCACCCGCGCCCCGGCGTGTTCGCGGGCGTGCCGGCGCCGGCCGGCGCCGAGGCCCCTGGCACCACCGAGACCAGCCAGGTCGCCATCGTCGATGCGCATGGCAACGCCTTGTCCATGACCACCACCATCAACCTGAACTTCGGTTCCTGGCTGATGCCGCATGGCTTCTTCCTGAACAACGCCCTGACCAACTTCTCGTCGGCCCATGGCAAGGATGCGCCCAATGCCATGGCGCCCAACAAACGGCCGGTCACGTCGATGGCGCCCACCATGGTGTTCGATCACGACGGCAAGCTGGTGCTGGTGACGGGATCCGCCGGCGGCGGCTACATCGTCGACTACATCGCGCAGGCCGTGGTGGGCACGCTGGCTTGGGGCCTGCGCCCGGCCGATGCGCTGGCGCTGCCGCACGTCGCGGGCAACACCGGCCGCAGCCAGGTCGAAAAAGACCGTGTGCCACTCGAAACGGCCGCGCAGTTGGCGGCGCAAGGCCACAAGGTCGAACAGGTCGAAATGAAAAGCGGCGCCGCCGCGATTCGCGTGACGCCGCAAGGGCTGGATGGCGCGGCAGACCCGCGCCGCGATGGCGCCGCGCTGGGCGGCTAGAACCCAGGCCTGGCGGCGCCCAACCGCGCCGCAAGCGGGCCGGCGAGTGCGCTACGCGCTCAGCGTGTCGTACAGGTCCACGTGGATTCGGGCAACGCGCTCGATGTTGAACTCGCGCTCGGCCAAGGCCCTGCCGGCCGCGCCCATGGCCTGCCGCAACGCCGGATCGCCGGCCAGGCGGGCAATGGCATCCGCCAGCGCCTGCGGGTCGCGCACCGGCACCAGCAAGCCCGTCTTGTCGGGGTCGATCGCATCGCGGCAACCCGGCACATCGGTCGTCACCACGGCACGGCCGCACGCGGCCGCTTCGATCAGCGATTTGGGCAAACCCTCGCGATACGAGGGCAACACGGCGATGTGCGAAGCCGCATACAACTGCGGCACATCCGAACGCTCGCCCAGGGCCTGGACGCACCCTTCACGCTGCCAGGCGTCCACCTCGGCCTGCGTGGCCGAAGCGGGATTGCCCGCGTCCACGCCGCCCACCAGCCGCATGGTCACCGGCACGCCGCGCTCGCGCAGCAGCCGGGCGGCCTGCACGAATTCCTGTACACCCTTGTCGCGCAGCAGACGCGCCACCATGGTCGCCACCACCGGCGGCGCGGCCGGTTCGGGCTGCGCCCGGTAGTCGTCCAGGTCCACCCCCGCGCCGCGGATCAGCACCACCTGTTCGTCACGCACCGCGCCCAGCGACTTGAGCATGTCGCGATCGCTGGCGTTCTGGAAGATGACGCGGCTGTTGGGGTGCCCCAGCGCAATGCGGTACAGCCGCGCCACCACGACGCGCACCAGCCGCATCTTCAGCGAGTTGGACAGGAACACGAAGCCCAGCCCGGAAATTGCCGCCACCATGCCCGGCACCCGGGCCAGGCGCGCGGCGATGCCGCCGTAAAGCACCGGCTTGATCGTCACCAGGTGCACCACCTGCGGCCGCAGGCGGCGGAACAGGCGTAGAAGCGCCAGCAGCGTGCCCAGCTCCTGCAGCGGATGCTTGCCGCTGCGCGTCATGGGAATGGCGTGGTGCGTCATGCCCAGCGCCTGGATATCCGCTACCGCAGGGCCGTCCATCGTGGCGACGTGCACGTCGTAGCCCGCGCGCTGGGCGGCCAGCGCCAGCGGCACGCGGTGCGACATGAAGAACGCGGGGTTGTTGACGACGAACAGCAGACGGCGGGCGGCGCTCATGCCGTTTCTCCGGAAATGCGGCGCCAGACCGCGATGTAACTTTGCACCATCCGCGCCAGGTCGAAGTTTTCCAGCACCCGGGCGCGCCCAGCCTCGCCTGCGCGTCCCTGGCCACGTGACGCCACTTCACGCAGGCCGGTTTCGATGCCGCGCGCCAGCGCCTCGGGCTGCTCGGGCGGCACCACCACGCCAGTCTCGCCGATGATGTAGGCAGCATCGCCCACGTCCGTCGCCACGCAATAGACACCGCAGGCCATCGCCTCGGCCACCACGTTGGGAAAGCCTTCGGCGCAGCTGGACAACACATGCAGGTCCAGCCCGTTCATCACCGCAGGCACGTCGTCACTGGGGCCGGCCAGCACCAGCCGGTCGCGCAGGTTCAGTTTGTCGACCAGCGCCATCAAGTCCGGGTTGTCCGCAGTCATGCCGCGCCCTACCAGCACGCAGCGCAGGCCGGCATCGCGGCCGTCACGCACCAGCGCGGCCACCGCGCGCAGCAGGTTGGCATGGTCTTTGAGCGGGTCCCAGCGGGCCACGCAGCCAATCACCGGCACGTCGCCGGCCAGGCCCCATTGGGCCCGCACGCGTTCGCGCGCGGCCAGGTCCGGCGCGTAGCGCGACAGGTCGTAGCCGTTGGAGATCACCACCATGCGGTCGCGCCGGTAGCCCTTGGCGGCATGGCGTTCGGCGGCATTCTGCGCGGCGCAGACAATCGCCCTGGGCAAAACGCCGGACAAGGCCGCGCACGCACGCAGCACCATGCGCGCCGAGCGGCTGCTGCGCTCAAGATGGGCGCCCGAATTGCGAATGCCCCAGGCGATCGCGCGCACGCCAGCCAGACGGGCCGCCATGCCGCCGATCAGGTCGGCGTGGTACATCCAGGTCTGCACGGCGTGCGGCTTGGCCTGCGCGATCACACGGCGCAGCGCCATGAAACCGCCCAGGCTGACGCGGCCGCGAGCCATGCCAAGCGCGTGGACGGCAACCCCCGCGGCGCGCAAGCGCGCACCGTAGATGCCCTCGTCGGTGAGCGACACCACCACGTGTTCGACGGCCGGGTCCGGATAGGTGGCCAGGCGCCACAGCACGGATTCGGCGCCGCCCTGCCCCAGGCCGGTAATGACGTGCACGACACGCAATGCGGCCTGGCTCATCGCCCTTCCCTGACGGCTTCGAACAGTTCATCCCATTCCGACAGCACGCTGGCCAGCGCATAGCGCTGGCGCACGGCGGCCGCGGCGCGCGCCCCCATCTGCTGGCGCAGCGCGATGTCGCCCAGCAGGCGCCGCAGCGCCTCGCGCAGCGCGTCGCGGTCGCCAGCGGGCACCAGCAGCGCGTCCTGGCCGTCGCGCGTCATTTCGCGCGGGCCGCTCGGGCAATCGAATGCGGCGCAGGGCAGGCCCAGCGCCATGGATTCCAGCAGCACATTCGGAAACCCTTCCACCAGCGAACTCAGCACGAAGGCCTGGCCACGTGCCAATTCGTCCCATGGCGTTTCGGTTCGGCCGGGCAGCGCGACCCGCGATTGCAGGCCCAGCCGTGCCACCTGTTGTTCGAGCGCGCCGCGCTCGGGGCCTTCGCCCCAGATGCGCAGGTTCCAGTCCGGAAAATCGGGCGCCAGCTGCGCGAACACATCGATCAGGAGGTCGAACTGCTTGTCGGTCACCAGCCGACCCATCGCCAATAGCGTGCGCGGCGAACCGTCATCGCTCTGCGTCACCAGCGGCGCATCCAGCAGCGGCGCGGGCAGCGGGTTGGGAATCACGGCCAGGCGCTTGATGCCCGGCACCTGGCGCGAAAACGGGCCGGCCGTGTCGGCCGCCTGCACCGTGACCATGTCGGCACGCGGATACAGCAGGCGGCGCAGCCGACGCCACACCGTGCCGGTGGTGGTCTCGGCCACCGGGTTGGTGCGCTCGCAGACGATGAGCGGCGCGCGCAATCCGCGCGTCGCCAGGATGGCGGCGACATTGACGTTGGTCAGGAACGACACCACCACATCCGGCGCGGTATCGCGGATGTGCCGGCGCAGCGCCAACAGGCGCCGCAGCGCGGCCAGCGGCCCCGACACCCGGGTACCCGCCAGGTCTGCCAGCCATTCCAGCTTGACCTTTTCCGACAGGGGATAGAAGCAGGTTCCCTTGGACGAGTAGGTCGGCGTCAGGGTGACATCGTCTCCGCGTTCGGACCAGGCGTTGACCAGCGTGGCGGCCACGCGCTCGGCGCCCCCGGCGTGCATGGAACTGACCAGCATCAATATCTTCATTCGTCAGCGACTCCCAAACGTTCCTCCTTGCTCACCGCCTGCGCGGTAGCGGTCCAACCAGGCCTGCATCATCAGCACGCCCCAAAGATGGCTATCCCAATTGCGATGGCCGGACACATGCTCGCGCCACTTGCGCAGAATGGGCTCCGGCTCGAACCAGCCTTCCTGGCGCAGGCGCGCCGGGTCCAGCAAGGCCTCGGCCCAGTCGCGCAGCGGACCACGCAACCAGGCGGCCAGCGGCACCGCGAAACCGCGCTTGGGCCGGTCCACCAGCGCCTGCGGCACGTGGCGGTACAACACCTGGCGCAGCAGCCACTTGCCGGTGGCGCCGCGCACCTTGTACTGGTGCGGCAGGCTCCAGGCGAATTCATAGACACGGTGGTCGATCAGCGGCACGCGCGTCTCGAGGCTGACCGCCATGGCGGCGCGGTCCACCTTGACCAGGATGTCGTCCGGCAGGTAGGTCACCGTGTCGAGCTTCATCATGGATTCGAAGATCGAGCCGCGCATCTCCTGCGCGAACTCGGAGACCGGCTCGACGCCGCCCTTGACCACGCGGGCCGGGTCGGACCAGTACGACACGAACAAACGATAGAAATCGCCGCGCGTATCGGCGCGCAACAGCTCGCCCAGCTTGCCGACCTTGCCGCGCCAGGCGCCACGGCCTGGCAGATGGATGGACGCGCTGAGCAGCGCGCCGGCAGGCGTGCGCAGCAGGGACGGAACCCGCTCGAATTTCTGCCACCAGTTGTTGACGCGGAAATAGCGCGAATAGCCGCCGAACAGTTCATCGCCCCCGTCGCCCGACAGGGCCACGGTGACATGCTGGCGCGCCATGCGCGTCACCAGCGAGGTGGGAATCTGCGACGAATCGGCGAAGGGTTCGTCGTACATGTCGGCCAGACCCGGCACCACGGCCAGCGCGTCGTCGGCGGTGACGTACAGTTCGGTGTGGTCGGTGCCCAGATGCATGGCCACCGCCTTGGCGTGTTGCGCCTCGTCGTAGCCCTTTTCATGGAAGCCGATGGCAAAGGTGCGCACCGGCTGCGAGCTCTGCGCCTGCATCAGCGACACGATGGTCGATGAGTCGATGCCACCCGACAGGAACGCGCCCAGGCTGACGTCGGACAGCATCTGGCCACCCACGGCCTTGGACAGCACACTTTCCAGCGCGTCGGTGGCTTCGGCATCGGAACCGAACGACAGGCGCGATTGCGCCGCGGCGTCCGCGGCTTCGCGCGCCGACCAGTACACGTGCGGCTCCGGCATGCGGCGGCTGCGGGTGTCGTCAGCAGTGAATTCGATCCAGGTGCCCGGGGGCAGCTTGGCAATGCCTTCGTAGATGGATTGCGGCGCCGGAATGTAGTTGTGGCGCATGAACGAGGCCAACGCATTGCGGTTCAGGTTGCGGCCGAATCCCGGGATCGGCATCAGCCCCTTGAGCTCCGAGGCGAACACCAGTTCCGCGCCGGAATACCCGTAGTACAGCGGCTTTTCGCCCATGCGGTCGCGCGCCAGCATCAGCTTGCGCGAGGCGCGGTCCCACAGCGCGATGGCGAACATGCCTACCGAGGCCTGCAGGGTGGCCTCGATGCCCAGCGCGGTGAAGCCCGCCAGCAGCGTCTCGGTATCCGAATGGCCTCGCCAGGCCGGCGCCAGGCCGGACTGTTCCAGCTGCTGGCGCATATCCATATGGTTGTAGATCTCGCCGTTGAACACCATGACGTAGCGGCCGCAGGCGGACACCATCGGCTGGTGACCGGCTTCGGTCAGGTCCTGGATTGCCAGGCGCACGTGCGCCAGCGCCAGCTCGGCGCCGGTGTCTTCCCAGAAGCCGTTGCTGTCCGGTCCGCGGTGACGGATGCGGCGGCAGCTTTCCGCCAGCACTTGCGCCTTATCGCCCAGGGGGCCCCAAATTCCGACAATTCCACACATGATCTAGGTTCTCGTGGTCACCGCAGCAACGGCGTGACGCGCGGCCTATCGGCCCGGTGCGCGCACGCCGTCAAAAAGTTCTTCCCAAAGGCCCAGCACCCGCTCGGCCGAAAACCGCTCGCGCACCGCCGTGGCCGCCTGGGCCATGCGCTGGCGGCCGGTTTCGTCGGACATCACCGCATCGAGTGCGCGGCACAGCGCATCCACATCGCCGTTGGGCCGCACCAGCACGCCATCGACGCCGTCACGCACGATCTCGCGCGGGCCGGTATCGCAATCGAATGCCACCGCGGCCAGACCGCTGGCCATGGATTCCAGCAGCGTATTGGACAGCCCTTCGAAACGCGAGGTCAGCACATACAGATCGGCGCTTTGATACCAGTCGCCCACGTTGCCCGCCCGGCCGGGCAAGCTGACGCGGTCTTGCAGGCCGGCGCCTTGCACCTGCGCCTCCAGCGCGCGGCGTTCGTCGCCTTCGCCCAGGATAACCAGATCCCAGTCCGGATGCGACGGCGCCAGCCGGGCATAGGCCTGCACCAGCAGGTCGAATCCCTTGTCTGCGTGCAGCCGGCCCACGGCCAACAAACGCTTGCGGCCGTCACCCGTTTGCGGCGTCAGCATCGGCATGCCCTTGGGCAGGGGCCAATGCACCGGATTGGGGATGACGGCCAGCCGCGACCCCGGCACATGCTGCGCCAGCCAGTCGGCAGTGCCGCGTGTCAGGGCCACGACACGCGCGGCCCGAGGATACGTGAACCGGCGCAGTCGCTGCCAGAAACCGGACATCGCTTGCGAGGGGGGATGGGTGTGTTCGGTGGCGATGACCCGCGTGGACAGCCCGGTCGAGGCCAGCACGGACAGGACCGACGCCGTCGTCATCATGCCCAGCACGATATCGGGGCGAAACGCCTTGATCACCCGGCGCAGCGCGCGCACCCGCTGCACATTGCTCAAGATGCCGCGCAGGCCCCCGCCCTCGCCCACCGTATGCAGCACTTCGCGCCGCACCTTGGGATGCAGGGTGTAGACGTCGCCGTCGGCGCTGGCCTGCGTCACCACCATCACCTCGCGGCCCATGCCGGCCCAGTGCGCGCTCAGGTCGGCGGCCACGCGTTCGGCGCCGCCGCCATGCAGTGAATGGATGAACAGCAGCACGCGTTGCGTGCGGGCGGAGTCGGCTACGGGCATTCAGTCGGCCTCTTGGGGTTCAACGCGGCGCAGGGCCACCACCAGGTAGCAGGCATAGGACAGCAAATACATCAGGCTGGTCGCCAGCATGATGCCGGCCGCGCCCATCCTGGGCGCCAGCACCATGTTCAGTCCTGCCTTCAGCGCAAAATTGCCCACCGCGATGGCGGACATGATGCGATAGCGGTTCTGGCTGGCCAGCAACTGCACCAGGATCAGCACGCCAAAATAGAACGGCAGCTGCAAAAGGCCCCAGCGCAGCACGTGCGCCACGGCCTCGGTATTCTCGGCAGTGAACGCACCGCGCTGGAACAGCACCGATACGCCCCACGGCGCCAGCAGCCAACCCACGGCCACGGCCGCCGCGCCGGCCAGCACCATCAGCATCGACCATTTCAGTGCCATGGCGCGCGCACGCGCCGTATCGCCCCGTGCCTGCACGTCGGCCAGCACCGGCAAGGCCGCACGCCCCACCGATACCGCGCCGATGCCCAGCACCAGCGACAGCAGACGGCTGGCGTAGCCCAAGGTGGCGTTGGCATTGGCGCCCAGGTTGGCCGCGGCGTATTGGTCCAGCGGCCCCACGAAGCTCATGGCCACCTGGCCGATCAGCATCACGCCCGCGGCGCTCATCAGTTCGGGCCAGTGCGGCGAGCGCAACGTCAGCCGGGGCGAACCCCAGAAACCGCCGTCGGCCCGCGCGGCCAGCCAGGCCAGCCACACCGTCTGGATCGCATAGCCCACCAGCGTGCCCCACAGCAGCGGCCCGACGCCGTCGGCGCTGGCCGCCAGCATCACCCACGCCAGCGTGGCCACGGCAGGCACGCTGTCGAGCAAGGTATTGACGTGGCGTTCATGCGACCGCAACCGCGCGGCGCTGATGCCGGCCACCAGCAACAGGGCCGACACGGGCGCGAACGCCACCAGCAGATCGCCGGTCATGCCGCCCACCCGCGCGGACAGGCCCTGCCCCAAGCTGCTCAGCACATGCGGCCAGGCGAACCAGGTCAACAGCGCCAGCGCAATGCCGGCCGCCGCCACCCAGCCCTGCAGCTCCCGGATGAATTGGTCCCGCTCGGCGTCGTCGGCGCGGCGCAGACGCACCAGCACCGGGATCAGCACCACCGACAGCACGCCCACGATCGTGACCGGCAGCCAGGTGGCCATGGTCATCGTGAATTGATAGGCGTCGACGGCGTCGCTGACGCCGTAGCGGTACGCCACCGCCATTTCCTTGATGGCGCCGGCGGCCTTGCCCAACAGCAGGAACACCGCCACCCGGAACGCGCCTTTGAAGATGCGCTGGTGGTCCGGGTGGATGGTGCCGAGTTTTCGGATGAGTGCTTTCAAATCAACGCAGGAATTGCGTGTACCAGGGCATTGCCACTTCCAGGCCCTGCAGCACGGTGTGCGTGGGCTGGTAACCCAGCAGGCGGCTGCCCTTGCTGACGTCAGCCTGCGAATGGCGCACGTCGCCGGCGCGGAAGTCGCCGTAGACCGGCTTCTTGCCGTAGGCGACGTCCTGCTTGCCCAGCGCCTGCACCAGGAATCCGAACAGGTCGTTCAGGGTGCTGCGGCCGCTGACGGCCACGTTGTAGACCTGGTTGCGGGCCTCGGGCGGCGCCATGGCGGCCAGGATGTTGGCCTGCACCGCGTTGTCCACGAAGCAGAAGTCGCGGCTGGTCTCGCCATCGCCGTTGATGGTGACGTCGTCGCCCTTGATCATGGCGGCGGTCCATTTCGGGATCACGGCAGCGTAGGCGCCGTCCGGGTCCTGGCGCTTGCCGAACACATTGAAGTAGCGCAGTCCCACCGTCTCGAAGCCATACGAGCGCGCAAACACGCTGGCGTACAGTTCGTTGACGTACTTGGTGACGGCGTAGGGCGACAGCGGATTGCCGATGTTCTCTTCGACCTTGGGCAAGGCCGGGTGGTCGCCGTAGGTGGAGCTGGACGCGGCATAGACGAAGGATTTCACTTCGGCGTCGCGCGCGGCGACCAGCATGTTCAGGAAGCCGCCGATGTTCACCTCGTTGGTGGTGATCGGGTCTTTCAGCGAACGCGGCACCGAACCCAGGGCCGCCTGGTGCAGCACGAAGTCCACGCCCGCGGTGGCGCGGCGGCAGGCTTCCAGGTCGCGAATGTCGCCTTCGATGAAGCTGAAGCGGCGCCATTGCTCGGGCGTGACGGTGTCGCGCACCTCATCCAGGTTGCGCTGGTGGCCGGTGGCGAAGTTGTCCAGGCCGACCACGGTCTGGCCCAGCTTGAGCAGCGTTTCCAGCAGGTTCGAGCCGATGAAGCCGGCGCAGCCGGTCACCAGCCATTTGCGCGGCGTGGCGGAAAGTTCACGGGTAACGGTTTCGTAGCGGGTCGTCATGGCCGTATCCCCTTACAGACGCAGATCGGATTCGGCGGGCGACAGCACGTACTTCAGGTCGTACAGGATGTGCTCGGCCTTGCCCAGCTTGCGGATGCCTTCGGCGCCCAGGGCCTTGAACTGATTGTGCGCGACTGCCAGGATCACGGCGTCGTACTTGCCCTCTTCGGGCTTGGCGACCGGCGTGATGCCGTATTCGTGCACCGCTTCTTCGGCCTCGACCCACGGGTCGTACACGTCCACGTCGACGTTGTAGTCGCCCAGTTCCTTGACGATGTCCACGATGCGCGTGTTGCGCAGGTCGGGGCAGTTTTCCTTGAAGGTCAGGCCCATCACCAGCACGCGCGCGCCCTGCACGTGGATGCGGCGCTTGGTCATGGCTTTGACCAGCTGCGACACCACGTAGCCGCCCATCGAGTCGTTCAGGCGGCGGCCCGCCAGGATGATTTCGGGGTGGTAGCCGATGGACTGCGCCTTGTGCGTCAGGTAGTACGGATCCACGCCGATGCAGTGGCCGCCCACCAGGCCCGGACGGAACGGCAGGAAGTTCCACTTGGTGCCGGCGGCCTGCAGCACGGCTTCGGTGTCGATGCCCATCTTGTTGAAGATCAGGGCCAGTTCGTTGATCAGCGCGATGTTGACGTCGCGCTGGGTGTTCTCGATCACCTTGGCGGCCTCGGCCACGCGGATGCTGGAGGCCTTGTGCGTGCCGGCCGTGATGATCTGCTTGTACAGCTGGTCCACCAGTTCGGCGACTTCCGGAGTCGAGCCCGAGGTGACCTTCTTGATGGTGCTGACGCGGTGTTCCTTGTCGCCCGGGTTGATGCGCTCGGGGCTGTAGCCGGCGTAGAAGTCGACATTGAACTTCAGGCCCGACACGCGCTCCAGCACCGGCACGCAGTCTTCTTCGGTAGCGCCGGGGTAGACGGTCGATTCGTAGATGACGATGTCGCCACGCTTGAGCACGGCGCCGATGGTCTCGCTGGCTTTCACCAGCGGGGTCAGGTCCGGTTGCTTGTATTCGTCGATCGGAGTGGGCACGGTGACGATGAACACGTTGGCCTGGCCCAGCTCGGCGCGGTCGGCGGTGTAGCTCAGCTGGCTGGCTTCGGCCAGCTCGGCATCGCTGACTTCCAGCGTGTGGTCGTGGCCAGCCTTCAGGGCGTCGATCCGGCGGGTGTTGATGTCAAAGCCGATGACCGAGCGCTTCTTGCCGAATTCGACCGCCAGCGGCAGGCCGACATAACCCAGGCCGACAACCGCGAGTTTCACATCCTGAATACGCAACATAACTCTCCCTTCACCGTAAAACGATTACGGCATTTTAAATATGGTCGGGGTAATGGATAACCGGGCCCCCGGCGGATATCGCCGGGGCACCCAAGACTTAATCGGCCCGCAAGACGGAAGGCAGCAACAGCCACCCCGGACGGCGCCAGGACACCAGCCGCGCGTACAGCCAGATATAGACGCTGGCGAACACCACCAGGCTGGCGCCAAGCGCCCAGGCGTTGTCCCACCAGATGGTGGCGGGCACCAGCCCGATCAGGGCCAGCACCCACATGTAGGGCGACGCCAAGGCGTTGCACAGCGCCGGCACCGCATGGCGACGACCGCGGCTGAAGGTCACGCGGACCAGGCGGCGGAACACCAGTTGATGCAGGTGCAGGGCATCGGGCTGGTCCACCGGCACGCCCCGCTTGAAGCGGCGGCGCCAGATGGAGAACCCGGTTTCGAAGACGGGGTAGAACAGCACGGCCAGCGCGTAGAACGGCGATACCGAAGGGTTGCGCACCACCAGCAGCACGGCCAGTTCGGCCAGCATGAAACCCAGGAAATACGCCCCCCCATCGCCCAGGAAGACGCGGCCGAACGGAAAATTCCAGACCAGGAAACCCAGCGTGGCCGAGGCCAGCGCCGCCGAGATCAGGAAGATCGGCACATCGCCGACCTGCAGCGCGACCAGGCTGATGGACACGGCCATCAGCGTGGCAACCATGCCGGCCAGGCCGTTCATGCCGTCAACGATGTTCAGGGCGTGGGTACAGCCGCCCACGGCGAACATGGTGAACAGCAGGGAAACGGGCCAATACGACAGGACGTAGTCCACGGGCGCCATGCCGACACGGCTGACGCCACCCAGCAACCACCAGGCGATCGCGGCGGACAGGAAGGCCGCCAGCAGGCGCTTGCTGGCGCCGATGTCTTTGGTGATGTCTTCGAGCAGGCCCGCCACGAACACGGGCAGCGCCGACACGAACAGCGCCGGCCACAGCCAGGTCAGGGTCATGTTGTCGGGCCCGAGCACCAGCAGGCCCAGGAGCGTGCCGGCCAGCACGGCCAGGCCGCCGACGCGAGGCGTGGCGCGCGAATGGTTCGCTTGCGGTTTGTTGAGGTCGCTGTCGCCGGTGAAGGCGCCATGCCAGCGCTCCGACGCCACGATGAGTCCGCCCACCATGAACGCGACCACGCAAATGTACAGCCAGGTCACAAGGTCACCTTTGGTTGGTCTATCGAGACAGGCCGGCCATTATCGGCCGCAGGTGTAACGCCCATATATGGGAGGAATAAGGAAGTGCAATGCACCGGGACAGAACGTAACACCCGGCATCCGGAACTACGCGCATGGCTGCCGCCCCGATAAACGAGGGTGAATGCGGCGCGGCGAGAGACGCGCGGAAATACGGATTTCATGGATTAATTGTAGAGCTTTCCGCTGCGGCGCACGCGAAATATCCAAGGGAAAACGCCAGGATCATTGCGGGCGATTTCGCCCCGGGCCGGCCATCGCCGGACCACCGCTTCACCCTGCGCCCTCAAAAAATAGGGACGCATTATTTCAAGATAAAAAAAAGCCCGAGATCGTAAGATCTCGGGCTAAATCCACCAAAGGAGGAGGGTGGAGGAGACAACCTTGGCATGTCGGGAGCGGCCTTGAGGTTTCGCTCGCTACGCTGTCGGGGTACGGGTTTTGCTTGGGTACCGCGCCGACTGCGTTTCAACATCCGATGAGATGCATAGTATCGGGTTTTTTTGTGCGATGCAAGAATTTTTTTAAGCGTGCGGCAACCGGACATTCCACGTTGCATTTTTGCCGCAACTTCGCGGACGCCTGCCCGCAAAGCCGCGCCCAGCAATGACCTTGCGAAACGACGGGTTTTTGCCGAACGGGTTAACCCCTTGCGGACTTACCCTAGACCTTGCCGGGTAATCCCGCCCTATGATTTGCACCAGAAAGGTGCATACGGCACCAATATGCGGCAATTTTTGCGCATTGCAACATTTCGGCATCGCGCCCCTCGGGCGGCACATTCAGATCCAGTAGGCCGTCGTGGTCATGACCTTGGACATGGCCCGCATCGCCGTCTTGACCGGCCCGGGCAGCGGCACGCCGCCGGCCGCTTCGGCGCTGGCGCGATGCTGGGCTTCGTCTTCCTTCATCTTCTGCACGATCTGGCGCGACCGGGCGTCCTGCGCCGGCAACGTACGCAGATGGCCGTCCAGGTGCGCCTCGACCTGCTTTTCGGTTTCCGCCATGAAACCCAGGTTGCGCGGCACGCCGGCGTAGCTGGCCAGCACGCCCAGCGCGAACGAACCGGCGTACCAGACCGGATTCAGCAGGCTGGGCCGGCTGCCCAGTTCCGCCAGGCGCTGGTTGCACCAGACCAGGTGATCGACCTCTTCGCTGGCCGCGTCCAGCAACAAGGCGCGCGGGCCGGGTTCGCGGCACGCCGCGGCCTGGCCGCGGTACAAGGCCTGGGCGCAGACCTCGCCCACATGATTGACCCGCATCAGCCCGGCCGCGTGGCGCTTTTCCTGCGCCGACAGGGTGTCCGGTGCCTCGTCTGCCGTGGCCGGATTGGGCCGGCCGGCGCTGGCGCTGCCGGACAGCACGCGCAGCGCGCGGTCGGCTTCGGCCAGCACGGCGTCCAGCGGACTGACGCGACGCAGGAAAGAGGCGGGGCCGGATGGGAACAGGGCGGTGGACATGGACAACTCCTGGAATTGGGGCGCACACACCCCTGATGCGGGGCGGGGCTCTCGTGCCTGGAATTGTACGCAACGGGTATCATCAGCCATTGACTGCGCTCAAGCACCCGCACAAGGACTCCGACACATGGAATGCACGATCGACTGGGGCGGCCCCAACGGCATGCTCTTCACCGCCAGCACTGGCAGCGGCCACGTTGCCGTCATGGATGGCGCGGTGGACGGCGGCGGCCACAACCTCGCCCCCCGCCCGATGGAAATGCTGCTGGCCGGCACCGGCGGCTGCACCGCCTATGACGTGGTGCTGATCCTCAAGCGCGGCCGCCATGCCGTGACCGGCTGCAGCGTCAAGCTGCAGGCCGACCGCGCCGATGTCGACCCCAAGGTGTTCACGCGCATCCATTTCGCCTTCACCGTCACCGGCCGCAACTTGCCCCGGGCCGCCGTCGAACGCGCGGTGCAGCTGTCGCACGAAAAATACTGCTCGGCGTCGGCCATGCTGGAAAAAACCGCCGAGCTGACTTTCTCGGTGGACATCGTCGACACCCAGGAAGCCCCCGCCACGGCCTGACGCGACCGCGCCCTTTCAGCCTTTTCTGATTCTGTACCCATGAAACAATACCTGGACCTCGTTCAATCCATCCTGGACACCGGCGCGTGGCAGGAAAATCGGACGGGCATACGCACCCTGAGCATGCCGGGCGCCTCGCTGCGCTTCGACCTGCAACAGGGCTTTCCGGCCGTGACCACCAAGAAGCTGGCCTTCAAGTCGGCCATCGGCGAGATGGTCGGCTTCCTGCGCGCCTCGCGCAGCGCCGCCGAATTCCGCGAGCTCGGGTGCAAGGTCTGGGACCAGAACGCCAACGAAAACAGCCAGTGGCTGGCCAACCCCTATCGCGAAGGCCCCGACGACCTGGGCCCGGTGTATGGCGTGCAATGGCGCCAGTGGCCGGCCTACAAGGTGCTCGATGCCGGCCGCCAGGAACAGATCGCCGACGCGCTGGCCCGTGGGTACACCAGGGTCGCCGACCTGCAGGAAGACGGCGCCCCCAAGGTGCTGCTCTATAAAGCCGTCGACCAGTTGCGCCAGTGCCTGGATGCCATCCACGAGCGCCCGGGCGACCGCCGCATCCTGTTCCACGGCTGGAACTGGGCCCAGATCGAAGAAATGGCGCTGCCGCCCTGCCATCTGCTCTACCAGTTCCTGCCCAACGCGACCACCCGCGAAATCTCCCTGTGCCTGTACATCCGCTCGAACGATGTCGGGCTGGGCACGCCGTTCAACCTGACCGAAGGCGCGGCCCTGCTGCACCTGGTGGGCCGGCTGACGGGTTACAAGCCGCGCTGGTTCACGTACTTCATTGGCGACGCCCACATCTACGAGAACCATCTGCCGATGCTGCGCGAACAGCTGACGCGCACGCCGTATGAAGCGCCCCAGCTCGTCCTGTCCGACCGTATTCCCGATTTTGCCCAGACCGGCCGCTACGAGCCCGAGTGGCTCGAGAAGGTCGAACCGGGCGATTTCTCGCTGGCGGGCTACACCCACCACGCGCCTCTCACCGCTCCGATGGCCGTTTAAGACGTGGCGGTTCGGCCGGCTGGCGGCCGTCCGCGACGCCGGGATGCGCAAGTGAAGATTGGTGAGCTTCTGGAAGCGCGTTTTCGGTATAACCCATCCCTTAGCCTCGGACGCGCGTCCAGCAAGCCCCGCGCGCCGTTGCTTCTGAACGGCCCATGCCGCGCCGTGCCTGCCGCTCGCCGCGAAACCGGGCACCCCGCCCGGCCTTCCCGGCCGCCTGCACCGCAGCGCCGCACCCCCTATCCAGACAAGAGAGTACGTGAATCGCCAGCGTCGACAGCAGGACCCGCTTGCGGCCCAGTTGCAACTGTTGACTACTAATTGATTTGAATTGAGGCCGGCGCGGCGGCTGTATGCGCCCAGGACAGGACCCCAAAAATGCTCGTTGGAACATATAACCCTTCGCTCGTCCTCGTATCCCTAGGGGTCGCCATCCTGGCGTCGTATACGGCGCTGGGCATGGCCAACCGCGTGCGGGCCGCGAACGGGCTGCCGGCGGCGCGTTACTGGTTGGCCGGCGGCGCAACGGCCATGGGCATCGGCATCTGGGCCATGCATTTCGTCGGCATGCTGGCGTTCAGCCTGCCGATTCCCATGGGGTACGACCTGCCGCTGACCCTGCTGTCGCTGGTCATCGCCATCGGCTGCTCGGCCTTCGCGCTGTGGATCGTCTGCAAGGACGAGCTGCCCTGGTCGCGGTTGATTGCGGGCGCCCTGCTGATGGGCGCAGGCATTGCGGCGATGCACTACATCGGCATGGCCGCGATGCGGATGATGCCCGGCATCTCCTACAACCCGGCGTGGTTCGCCCTGTCCATCGGCATCGCCGTGGCGGCCTCGGGCGCCGCGCTCTGGATCACCTACCGCCTGCGCCAGGACGGCCCCCGGGTGGCGCTGTCGCGGCCGCTGGCGGCCGTGGTCATGGGCCTGGCCATCGTCGGCATGCACTACACCGGCATGGAAGCGGCCGGCTTTCCGGAAGGCAGCATCTGCATGGCGGCCAACGGCGGCATTTCGGCGGGCTGGCTGGCCATTGCCGTGACTGCGGTGACCCTGAGCGTGCTGGCCATCGCCCTGGTGGTGGCGGTGCTGGACAACCGCCTGGAAGCCCGCACCTCCGCCCTGGCCTCGTCGCTGGCCGAAGCCAACGAAGAACTGGTGCAACTGGCACTGCACGACACGCTGACCAAGCTGCCCAACCGCATCCTGCTGGAAGACCGGCTGGAGCAGGCGATTGAAAGCGCCAGCCGCCGCAAGGGCTATTTCGCCGTGCTGTTCTTCGACCTGGACGGCTTCAAGGCGGTCAATGACGCCTACGGCCACCATACCGGCGACGCCCTGCTGATCGACCTGGCCCAGCGTATCCGCCAGACCCTGCGCACGCAGGACACGGTCGCGCGGCTGGGCGGCGACGAGTTCATCGTGCTGAGCGAGGTGGTGGAACCCACCGACGCCGCCAACGTGGCGGACCGCCTGATCGAGGCCATTGCGCGGCCGGTCATGGTGTATGGCCACGAAGTGCTGGTGACCTCCAGCGTGGGCATCGCCATCTACCCGAATGACGGTGAAGACACGCACGCGCTGCTGACCAACGCGGACGCCGCGATGTACCACGCCAAGCGCCTGGGCGGCACCGGCTACAGCTTCTTCGAGCCGTCGATGAACGCCGACGCGCACGAGCAGATCGAGCTGCTGCACGACCTGCGCCTGGCGCAGGAGCGCGACCAGTTCGTGCTGCACTATCAACCCAAATACGAAGCGCCCGCCGGCCCCATCATGGGGGCCGAGGCGCTGCTGCGCTGGAACCACCCGACCCGCGGCCTGGTGGGCCCGGACCAGTTCATTCCCACGGCCGAGAAGACCGGGCTGATCCTGTCGATCGGCGAATGGGTCATCAACGAGGCCTGCCGCCAGATGCGCGAGTGGATCAACGCCGGACAGGGGCACTGGACCATTGCCGTGAACATCTCGGCGCTGCAGTTCGCCCATGCCAGCCTGGTCGAAACCGTGCGCGCCGCGCTGGCGCGCCATGACGTGCCGCCGTCGTGCCTGACGCTGGAAGTGACCGAATCCACCGCCATGCGCGACGCCGAGGCCAGCCTGACGGTGCTCAAGCGCCTGTCGGGGCTGGGCGTGACCATTTCCATCGACGACTTCGGCACCGGCTATTCCAGCCTGCTCTACCTGAAGCGGCTGCCGGCCACGGAATTGAAGATCGACCGCGGCTTCGTCAACCAATTGGAAAACGACAACGAGGACGCCGCCATCGTCTCGGCCATCGTCGCGCTGGCCCAGCAACTGAACTTGCGCATCGTGGCCGAGGGCGTGGAAACCACCGCGCAGCAGAAATTCCTGACCGGGCTGGGCTGCGACTCGCTGCAGGGCTTCCTGCTGGGCAAGCCGATGCCGGCCAGCGAGTTCCTGGAACACGCGTCGGGCTGAATTTGCTACGCTTGGGGCCTTCCCGCCGGCCCTGCCGGCCGACCTCCCCGAGCTTCCCGACCGCATGTCCGCCAGCCTTACCCTGATCGTCGCCTATTCCACCAACCGCGCCATCGGGCGCGACAACGCCCTGCCCTGGAAATTGCCGGGCGACCTGGCACATTTCAAGCGCAGCACGCTGGGGCACCCCATCATCATGGGGCGCAAGACCTGGGAATCGCTGGGCCGCCCCCTGCCCGGGCGCACCAACATCGTCGTCAGCCGCAATCCGGATTTCAGCGCCGCCGGCGCCACGCTCGTGCCGTCACTGGAAGCGGCCATCGCCGCCTGCGGCGACAGCGCCGACGCCTTCGTGATTGGCGGCGCGCAGATCTATACGCAGGCGCTGCCGCTGGCCCGCCGCATCCTGGCCACGGAAGTCCATGCCGAGGTCGAGGGCGACGCCTTCTTCCCGCTGCTGCCGGGCTTCCAATGGAAGGAAACGGCGCGCGAAGCGCAGCCGGCCGAAAACGGCTACGACTACGATTTCGTCACGTACGAACGGGCCTGACCCGCGCCAGCCTGCGCGCGGCCTGGCCGGGGATACGCCGGCATCCTCCAGGCGGCGTCGGCATCCGCTAGGCGGCGCCGGCGTTGCGCATGAAGCGCCATAGCGCCGGCGCTTCGGAATAGGCCACGTTGAAGCGCACCCAGGGCGTATCGGCCTCGTCGGCCTCGAAATACGACCCCGGCGCCAGCCAGATGCCGTCTTTCAGGGCCGACTCGGCCAGGCCATTGGCGCCGCGTTCGCGCCACTGCCCGGCCACCTTCGCCCACAGGAACAGGCCGGCCTGGGGCCGCGCATAGACCTCGAAGCCATGCTGCGCCATCTGTCCGGCCACGTTGGCGTGCGCCTGGGCCAGGCGTTCGCGGGTGCGCTCGATGTGCGCCCGGTAACGGCCTTCGCGGATGACCTGGTGGACGATGCGCTCCATGATTTCGGGCGAGGTCAGGCCCACCGCCATCTTGGTGCGAGCGATGTCGCGGGTCAGGTCGCGATGCGCCACCACGTAGCCCACCCGCACGGACGGGCTGATGACCTTCGAATAGCCGCCCAGGTAGACCACCCGGCGCCCGCCGTCCAGCGCCGCCAGCATGGGCGTGACGCCCGGCGCCAGCTCGCGCGAGATGTCGTCTTCCACCACCCACAGACCATGGCGTTCGGCCAGTTGCAGGATGCGAAAGGCGTTGGCCATGCTGATGCTGGCCCCGGACGGATTCTGCAGCGCGGTGTTGACGAACAGCGCCCGCGGCCGGTGCTGCGTGGCCGCGCGCTCCAGGGCGTCGCAATCCAGGCCGTCCAGGGTGCGCGCCACCGGCACCACCCGCAGCCCGGCCAGGCGCAGCATCTGCAACAGGTTGGCGTAGGCGGGTTGCTCGACCAGTACGGTGTCGCCCGGCCGCAGCAGGGTGCGGATCACCATGTCCAGACCGTGGGTCACGCCCTGGGTCAAGAGCACCTGGGATACCTCGACCTCCATGCCCTGCGCGCTGAGCGTGGCGGCGATGGTTTCACGCAGCGGCGCGTAGCCGTAGGGATGGCCGTAGTGGGCGATGCGCATGGCCGGCACCCGGCCCATGTGGCGCAGCGCCACGTGCAGCCCTTCTTCATTCAGCCACTCGCCGGGCAGCCAGCCGCAGCCCGACTTGATGGGAATGGAGTGGTCCGCGAAGATGTCCGACAGCAGCCAGCTCGCGTTCAGGCGGGGCGGCTCCCAGGATTGCGGCTCGCCCCGGCGGGCTGGCGCGTCCGGCTGGGCCACCCGGTAGCCGGCGCCCGGGCGTGCGGCCAGCCAGCCCAGCGACACCAGGCGGCTGTAGGCGCTGGCCACGGTGAAGGTGCTGACCGCGTGCTGGCGCGCGAACTCGCGCACCGAGGGTAGGGACATACCCGGACGCAGCAGTTGGGCCTCGATGGCTTGCAGGATGGCCGCCACCAGCTGGTCCACCAGCGTGGGGGCCTGGCCGCGGGCGCGCACGGGCTGGAAATCAATCACGGCAGAAACGTTAACTGTACAGTTGTCATGCTTGCAACTATACAGTTAGCCCGCTTTGCGCGGATTGTATATTTTCAATCCGCGCGGGACGCACCAGAATCATTCGCATCCGCCGGCTGCCTGCACGCGACGCAAGCAAAGCCGGGCCTGTCACCCCCTGGAGCCGCCATGAACGCCCCCGCCGAGTTGCCCGACCTGTCCCATCTCTGGATGCCCTTTACCGCCAACAAACAGTTCAAGGCGCATCCCCGCATGCTGGCGGCAGCGAAAGGCATGTACTACACCTCGGCCGACGGTCGCCAGATCCTGGACGGCACGGCCGGCCTGTGGTGCGTGAACGCCGGCCACGGCCGCCAGGAAATCGTCGACGCGATTTCCCGCCAGGCCGGCATCATGGACTATGCGCCGGGCTTCCAGCTGGGCCATCCGCTGGCCTTCGAAGCCGCCACCGCCGTGGCCAGCTTCATGCCGCAGGGCCTGGACCGCGTCTTCTTCACCAACTCGGGTTCCGAGTCCGTCGACACGGCGCTGAAGATCGCGCTGGCCTACCACCGCGCCCGCGGCGACGGCCAACGCACCCGCCTGATCGGCCGCGAGCGCGGCTATCACGGCGTGGGCTTTGGCGGCATCTCGGTCGGCGGCATCTCGACCAACCGCAAGACTTTCTCCGGCGCGCTGCTGCCCGCCGTGGACCACCTGCCCCACACCCACAACCTGGAGCAGAACGCCTATTCCAAGGGGCAGCCCGCCTGGGGCGCCCATCTGGCCGACGAGCTGGAACGCATCATCGCGCTGCACGACGCGTCCACCATCGCCGCCGTGATCGTCGAGCCCATGGCCGGCTCCACCGGCGTGCTGATCCCGCCCAAGGGCTACCTGGAAAAGCTGCGCGAAATTACGTCCAAGCACGGCATCCTGCTGATTTTTGACGAAGTCATCACCGCCTACGGCCGTTTGGGCGCCGCCACCGCATCCGAATTCTTCGGCGTCACGCCCGACCTGATCGCCATGGCCAAGGGGGTCAGCAACGCCGCCGTGCCCGCGGGCGCCGTCGCCGTGCGCCGCGAAGTGCACGACGCCATCGTCAACGGACCGGCCGGCGGCATCGAGTTCTTCCACGGCTATACCTATTCGGCGCACCCGCTGGCCGCCGCCGCCATCCTGGCAACGCTGGACATCTACCGCCGCGAAGACCTGTTCAGCCGTGCCCGCAAGCTGTCCGGCGCGTTCGAGCAGGCCGCCCACAGCCTGAAAGGCGCGCCGCACGTCATCGACGTGCGCAACCTGGGCCTGGTATCCGGCATCGAACTGGCGCCGCGCGCCGGCGCACCGGGCGCACGCGCCGCCGAAGTGTTCCAGAAATGCTTCGACAGCGGCCTGATGGTGCGCTACACCGGCGACATCATCGCCGTCTCGCCCCCGCTGATCATCGAAGAGGCCCAGATCGGCCAGATCTTCGAGCAGATCGGCAAGGCGCTCAAGGAAGTCGCATGACGCCGCGCCCCGCTGCCGCGTCCACGCGACGCCGACGGGGCGTTGTCCCCCACCTGCGCGCGGGCCTGCCCGCCGCACACTGACACACTCGCGGGCGGCCCTGGGCCGCCCTCCGGCATTTTCAAAGAACCCGTTCCGAGCCTTTCCCATGAAGAAGATTCCGCACTACATCAACGGCCAGCACTACGACGGCCGCAGCAACCGCTACGCCGACGGCTTCAACCCGGCCACCGGCGAAGTGACCACGTCCGTGCCGCTGGCGTCCACCGATGAAGTGGCGCTGGCCGTGGCCTCGGCCAAGGCCGCCTTTCCCGCCTGGTCCGAAACGCCCGCACTCAAGCGTTCGCGCGTGCTGTTCAACTTCAAGGCGCTGCTGGACAAGCATCAGGACGAGCTGGCCGAACTGATCACCCGCGAGCACGGCAAGGTGTTCTCGGATGCCAAGGGCGAAGTCATGCGCGGCATCGAGATCGTGGAATTCGCCTGCGGCATTCCGCAACTGCTCAAAGGCCAGTATTCGGACCAGATCGGCGGCGGCATCGACAACTGGAGCATGCGCCAGGCGCTGGGCGTGGTGGCCGGCATCACGCCGTTCAACTTTCCCATGATGGTGCCGTGCTGGATGTTCCCCGTGGCCATCGCCTGCGGCAACACCTTCGTGCTCAAGCCGTCCGAACGCGACCCGTCGGCGTCCCTGCGCCTGGCCGAACTGCTGACCGAAGCCGGCCTGCCCCCCGGCGTCTTCAACGTGGTGCATGGCGACAAGCAGGCCGTGGACGCGCTGATCGCACATCCTGACGTCGAGGCCCTGTCCTTCGTCGGCTCGACCCCCATCGCCGAATACATCTACGCCGAAGGCACCCGCCGCGGCAAGCGCGTGCAGGCGCTGGGCGGCGCCAAGAACCACCTGGTGGTGATGCCCGACGCCGACCTGGACCAGGTCACCGACGCCCTGATGGGTGCGGCCTATGGCTCGGCCGGCGAACGCTGCATGGCCATCTCGGTGGCCGTGGCGGTGGGCGACGTGGCCGACAAGGTGGTCGAGCGCCTGATCCCGCGCGTCAAGGCGCTGGTGGTCAAGGACGGCATGAACGGCGACGCCGAAATGGGCCCGCTGGTCACCGCGCAGCACCGCAACAAGGTGATCGGCTACATCGAAGACGGTATCGCCGCCGGCGCCGACATGCTGGTCGACGGCCGCGACCTGAAGGTGCCGGGCAACGAAAAGGGCTTCTTCCTGGGCGGCACGCTGTTCGACAACGTCAAGCCAGCCATGAACATCTACCGCGAAGAAATCTTCGGACCGGTGCTGTGCATCGTGCGCGTGCCCGATTTCGCCTCGGCGGTCGAACTGATCAACGCCCATGAATTCGGCAACGGCGTGGCCTGCTTCACGTCCGACGGCGGCGTGGCGCGCGCTTTCGCCCGCCAGATCAAGGTCGGCATGGTCGGCATCAACGTGCCGATCCCGGTGCCCATGGCCTGGCATTCGTTCGGCGGCTGGAAGCGGTCGCTGTTCGGCGACCACCACGCCTACGGCGAAGAAGGCATCCGCTTCTACTCGCGCTACAAGAGCGTGATGCAGCGTTGGCCGGACAGCATCGCCAAGGGCGCGGAATTCACCATGCCCGTGGCCAAGTAGTCGCGCCACACGCGTCCACACCGCCCCGGCCGCGGCGGCCGGGGCTTTGCCGAAAGACACAACAAGGGGAATCCTGATGCGTATCGGGATAGGCGGCTTTCAGCATGAAACCAATACGTTCGCGCCCTCACGCGCGACGTGGGAAGACTTCGCCGAAAAGGGCGGCGGCTGGCCCAGGCTGGTCAGCGGCCCGGCCATGTTCCAGGCCGTGGCCGGCGCCAACATTCCGGTGGCCGGCTTCATCGAGGCCATGGGCAGCCATACGCTGCTGCCCGCCACCTGGGCTGCGGCCAGCCCTTCCGGACTGGTCACCGAAGATGCGTTCGAACGCATCAGCGCGCTGATCCTGCAGGGGCTGTCGCAGGCCATGCCGCTGGACGGCGTCTACCTGGACCTGCACGGCGCGATGGTCACCGAGCACCTGGACGACGGCGAGGGCGAACTGCTCAAGCGCGTGCGCGCGCTGGTGGGCCCCGACGTGCCGGTCGTTGCCAGCCTGGACCTGCATGCCAACGTCACGCGGGCCATGGTGCAGCACGCGGACGCGCTGGTCTGCTATCGCACCTATCCGCACATCGACATGGCCGAGACGGGCCAGCGCGCCGCCGCCCTGCTCGCACAGCGCCTGGCGGGCACGCCGCGCAGCCACGTCGCGCTGCGCCAGTTGCCCTATCTGATTCCACTGTGCTGGCAGTCCACCGACATCGAGCCGTCGCGCAGCCTGTACCAGCGGCTGGGCGACATCGAAGCCCGCGGCGCCCGGAGCCTGTCGTTCGCCACCGGTTTCCCGGCCGCGGATTTTCCGGATTGCCTGCCCGCGGTCTGGGCCTACGGAGCCACGCAGGCCGAGGCCGACGCGGCCGCCGACGAAATGGCGCGCGCCGTGCTCAACGCCGAACGCGACTTCGGCGGCACGCTCTACACCCCTGACGACGCGGTGACCACGGCCCTGCGGCTGGCACGCGACGCCCACGCGCCCATCGTCATCGCCGACGCGCAGGACAACCCCGGCGCCGGCGGCAGTTCCGACACCACGGGGCTGTTGCGCGCCCTGATCCGCCACGACGTTCGCGATGCTGCCATCGGCCTGATCGTCGACCCCGAGGCCGCCTTGGCCGCACACCGCGCAGGCGTCGGTAAGACAGTCCGAATTTCATTGGGTGGACATTCGGGTATTCCTGATGACGAACCCCTGGACGCCGAGTTCATCGTAGAGAAAACTTCCGATGGGCGCTTCGATACGCACGGCGCGTTCTACCGCGGCTTCCACATGGATCTCGGCCCCAGCGCCTGCCTGCGGATCGGCGGCGTGCGCATCGTGGTGGCGTCCAGCAAGGTGCAGATGGCCGACCAGGAGATGTTCCGCTTCGCCGGGGTGGACCCGCGCCGCGCGGCGATCCTGGCGGTGAAAAGTTCGGCGCATTTCCGGGCTGATTTCACGCCCATCGCGCACACGATCCTGGTGTGCGCCGCACCGGGCTCGATGCTGATGGATGCGGCTAAACAACCATGGACACGGTTGCGTCCGGGCATCAGAATGGCGCCTTGCGGCCCGGTCTTCGCCGGACCCGCTACAGCCTGACCCTCGCACGCCGCGCCCCTGGCGCGGCGCGTTAACGACGTAGCGGCTCAACACGCCGCTCACTACGCATCAAGGGGATTTTCATGCTCAAGTTTGTCCGCGCGGCCGCTTTGGCCAGCGCCACCCTGCTGATGGCCCACGGCGCCTACGCCGAGACCGTCATCAAATCGGTGATGCACTCGCCTTTGCGGCTGACCGACCCGCACGCCACCACCGCGTACATCACGACGTGGCACGGCTACATGATCTACGACACGTTGCTGGCCACCGATGCCAACAACAAGATCCAGCCGCAGATGCTGGAAAAATGGGACGTCTCGGCCGACGGCAAGACCTACACCATGACGCTGCGCCCGGGCCAGAAATGGCATGACGGCAAGCCCGTCACGGCCGAAGACTGCGTGGCGTCCATCAAGCGCTGGGCCGCGGGCGACGGCATGGGCCGCACCCTGCTCAAGTTCACGGACAAGATCGAAGTCATCGACGACAACAGCTTCCGCATCGTCATGAAAGAACCGACGGACCTGGCGCTGCGCGCCCTGTCCAAGCCCACCGGCACGGCGCCCTTCATGATGCCCAAGCGCATCGCCGACCTCGCCATCGGCCAGCCCATCACCGACATGACCGGTTCGGGCCCCTTCAAGATCGTCGAATTCAAGCCGGGCGTGAAGACCGTCTACGCCAAGTACACCGACTACGTGCCGCGCAAGGAACCCGCCAGCGGGTTGGCCGGCGGCAAGGTCGTGAACGTGGACAAGGTCGAATGGGACGTCATGCCCGACGCCCTGACCACCGCCAATGCGCTGTTGGGCGGCGAGATCGACTTCGTCGAGCAATTCCCCTATGACCTGTTGCCGATGATCGAAGGCAACAAGGACCTGAAGGAAGAATCGCTCAGCCCGGTCGGCTACTTCACGATGTACCGCTTCAACTTCAAGTACCCGCCCTTCAACAACAAGAAGATCCGCCAGGCCGCCATGTACGCCATCGGCCAGGAAGACGTGATGAAGGCGCTGGTGGGCAATCCCAAGTACTGGCGAACCTGCGCATCGCTGTGGGGCTGCGGCACGCCGCTGGAAACCGACATCGGCAAGGACGTCGTGGTGCCCTCGAACATCGAGAAGGCCAAGGCCCTGCTGAAGGAAGCCGGCTACGACAACACCCCCATCCTGGTGATGCACGCCACCGACGTGGGCACGCTGTCGGCCCAGCCGGTGGTCATGGCCCAGGCCCTGCGCAAGGCCGGCTTCAACGTCAACCTGGCGGCGATGGACTGGCAGAGCGTGGCGACCCGCCGCGCCTCGAAGGCAGCGCCGGCCGAAGGCGGCTGGAACATCCACAACACCAACTGGTATGCCACCGACGTCATGGACCCGGTGCGCTCGGCCCCGGCCGCGGCCAATGGCGACAACGCCTGGTTCGGCTGGCCTGACTTCCCCCAGGTCGAGGAACTGCGTACCAAGTTCGCGCTGACCTCCGACCCGGCCGAACAGAAGAAGATCGCCGACGAGCTGCAGCGCATCGGCATCGACGAGGGCCTGTACGTGCCGCTGGGCCAGATGTCCGTGCCCACCGTGTACTCGGCCAAGTTGTCCGGCCTGGTGCATGCACCGGTGTTCGCGTTCTGGAATGTGAAAAAAGCCCCTTGAAGGGCAGCAGCCAGGGCCTGCCCTCAGGCAGGCCCTGATTTTGGGGGAATTACATGCTGGCATTCGTTTCACGCCGGCTCCTCGCGACCATCCCCGTACTGGTGATGGTCGCGGTGGTGGTCTTTGCGATATTGCGTGCGGGCTCGGGCGATCCGGCCATCATCATGGCCGGCGACGGCGCCACGCCTGAACGTGTCGAGCAGATACGCCAGACGATGGGCCTGGACAAGCCGGTGGTCCAACAATTCTTCATCTGGGGCGGCCGGCTGTTGCAGGGCGACCTGGGTACCTCGCTGATGTCCGGCGTGCCGGTCACCAAGCTCATCAGCCAACGGCTCGAGCCGTCGCTCAGCCTGGCGGTGCTGACCCTGATCTTCACCCTGATCGTGGCGATTCCGCTGGGCGTGCTGGCGGCCTGGCGCCAGGGCCGGCTGCTGGACCGCGCCGTGATGGGCTTTTCGGTGCTGGGCTTCTCGGTGCCGGTGTTCGTCACCGGCTACCTGCTGATCTGGACCTTCGCCATCAAGCTGGGCTGGTTCAACGTGCAGGGCTATTCGCCACTGGCCAATGGCTTCTGGCCGTTCCTGCACCGGCTGATCCTGCCGTCGCTGGCGCTGTCCACCGTGTACATCGCCCTGATCGCGCGCATCACGCGCACCAGCGTCATCGAGGTCATGGGTGAAGACTTCATTCGCACGGCGCGCTCCAAGGGCCTGACCGAAACCGGCGTGCTGCTGGGGCATGCGCTGCGCAACGCGGCCGTGCCCATCGCCACGGTGGTGGGCCTGGGCATCGCGCTGTTGATCAGCGGCGTGGTCGTGACCGAATCGGTCTTCAACATTCCCGGCCTGGGCCGGTTGGTGGTCGAGGCCGTGCTGGCGCGCGACTACCCCGTGATCCAGGGGCTGACGCTGTTCTTCGCGTTCGTCTACGTGTTCATCAATCTGGTTGTCGATTGCGCCTACACGGTGTTCGACCCCCGTATCCGATACTGAGGCCACGCCATGCACACGCCAACCGACGCCGCCGTAGAGGCGGCCGCCGACCTCCCCGGAGGCGGCAATCCCCACGTCACCGCCTGGCGCCAGATCCGCCAGGGGCTGCGCAGCTGGCCAGTCATGCTGGCCCTGGTGGTGCTGGCCGTCATCGTGGCCATCGCCGTGTTCGCGCCGCTGCTGGGCACCGTGGACCCCACCCAGATCAACCCCGGCGCGCGCTTGAAGCAGCCCTTTGCCGACTATCTATTCGGCACGGATGCCTTCGGCCGCGACGTCTGGTCGCGGGTGGCCTACGGTGCGCGCATCTCGCTCATCGCAGGCCTGGGCGCCGCCGTCGTCAGCGTGGCCATCGGCCTGGTCATCGGCGTGATAGCGGGCTGGTTCCGGTCGCTGGACGGCTTCATCATGCGCACCATGGACGCCATCATGGCGATTCCCGGCATCTTGCTGGCGATCGCCCTGGTGTCGGCCACCGGCGCCAGCCTGATGACCGTGCTGATCGCCATCACCATCCCGGAAATTCCGCGGGTGGTGAGGCTGGTGCGGGGCCAGATCCTGACCGTGCGCGGCGAGCCCTATGTCGAGGCCGCGCTGGCGCTGGGCACGCCGCTGCCGCTGCTGCTGTGGCGCCACATGGTGCCCAGCACCGTGGCGCCCCTGACCGTGCAGGGCACCTACGTGTTCGCCTCGGCCATGCTGACCGAAGCCATCCTGAGCTTCCTGGGCGCGGGCATCCCGCCCGAAATCGCCTCCTGGGGCAACATCATGTCCGAAGGCCGCATGTACTTCCGCATGCTGCCGGGGCTGATCCTGTTCCCGGGCCTGTTCCTGTCGCTGACCGTGCTCAGCGTGAACATCCTGGGCGACGCGCTGCGCGACGCGCTGGACCCGAAAATGGTGCGCAGGATCTGATGCCGATGACCTACTCTCCCACTCCGCCCGCGGGCGATACCTCGTCCGCCGTCCTGGCCATCCGCAACCTGTCGGTGGAAGTCGCCGGCGCAGGCAACCGCGTCGTGCGCAACCTGAGCCTGGACGTGCATGCCGGCGAAACCGTCTGCGTGGTCGGCGAATCCGGCTCGGGCAAATCCGTCACCTCGCTGGCCGTCATGGGCCTGTTGCCGCCGGGCGTGCTGCGCATCAACGCGGGCTCGATCCGCGTCGAAGGCGAAGACGTCGCCAGCGCCACGCCGCGCCGGTTGCGCGAACTGCGCGCCACCCGCATGGCCATGGTGTTCCAGGAACCCATGACCGCCCTGAACCCCGTGCACACGGTCGGCAAGCAGGTCGACGAAGTGCTGCGCCTGCATCGCCGCATGTCGGCCGCCGAGCGCCGCGCCAAGGTGCTGGAGATGTTCCGCTCGGTGCACCTGCCCGACGTCGAACGCATTTTCGACGCCTACCCGCACCAGCTGTCGGGCGGCCAGCGCCAGCGCATCGTGATCGCCATGGCGCTGATCCTCGAACCCAAGCTGCTGATCGCCGACGAACCCACCACGGCGCTGGACGTCACCACGCAGAAGCAGATCCTGCTGCTCATCAAGGAACTGCAGGTCAAGCACAAGACCGCCGTGCTGTTCATCACGCACGACTTCGGCGTGGTGGCCGAGATTGCCGACCGCATCGTGGTGATGAACCGCGGTGACCTGATCGAAAGCGGCACGCGCCACGAGATCCTGGCCGAGCCCAAGCAGTCGTACACGCGGCGCCTGGTGTCGTCCGTGCCCAGCCTGGTGCCGTCGCGGCGCGACGCGCCCGCCGGCCAGCCGGTGCTGCACGTCAAGGGTCTGGGCCGCACCTACGGCGGCAAGCGCGCGCTGCTGTCGCGCCGCGCGCCGCAGAACGTCATCGCCGCCACGGACGTGAACCTGACGCTGCGCAAGGGCGAGATCCTGGGCATCGTGGGCGAGTCCGGCTCGGGCAAGTCCACCGTGGCGCGTTGCATCGTGCGCCTGATCGAGCCCACGGCCGGCCACATGATGATGGGCGGCGAAGACCTCAGCACCCTGTCCGGCGCCGCGCTGCGCCCGGTGCGCCGCCGCATCCAGATCGTGTTCCAGGACCCCTACCGGTCGCTGAACCCGCGCCGCACGGTGGGCGAATCCATCATCGAAGGCCTGCTCAATTTCGGCATGCCGCGCGAAGAGGCCCTCAAGCGTGCCGGCGAAACCCTGACCGTGGTCGGGCTGAGCCCCGACGCGATGCGGCGCTACCCGCACCAGTTCTCGGGCGGCCAGCGCCAGCGCATCTGCATCGCGCGCGCGCTGGTGATGGACCCGGAAATCCTGGTGGCCGACGAGGCCGTGTCCGCGCTGGACGTGTCCGTGCAGGCGCAGGTGCTGGAACTGCTTGAACAGGTGCGCCAGCGCACCGGCGTGGGCGTGCTGTTCATCACCCATGACCTGCGCGTGGCCGCGCAGATCTGCGACACCATCATGGTCATGCAGCGCGGCAAGGTCGTCGAGACCGGCAGCGCCGAAACCGTGCTGACCGAACCCCGCCATGAATACACCCGCGCCCTGATCGACGCGGCGCCCGGGCGCGACTGGGACTTCCGCAATTTCCGGCCCGTCGCGGCCGGCCAGACGCCTGCCGCCACCGCCTGACGCGCCCTCATCCACTGGAACCCGCCATGCCGCAACCGCACGAACTCTCGGCCCAGGAACTGCTCTCGGCCTATCGCAACAAGACCTTGTCGCCCGTCGAGGCCACGCGTTCGGTGCTCGATCATATCGAGCGCTGGGAACCGCACATCCACGCCACTTACGCACTGGACCCGGAGCAGGCCCTGACCCAGGCCCGCGCCTCGGAAGCGCGCTGGATGAAGGGCGAACCCCAGGTCTGCGGCGGCTACACGCTGGACGGGGTGCCCGCCACCATCAAGGAAAACATTGCCACCCGCGGCGTGCCGGTGCCGCTGGGCACCGCTGCCACGGAACTGACACCCGCGACGGCGGACGCCCCGCCCGCGGCCCGCATGCGCGAGGCTGGCGCCGTCGTGCTGGGCAAGACCACCATGCCCGACTACGGCATGCTGTCCTCGGGCCTGTCGAGCTTTCACGAGCTGACGCGCAACCCCTGGGACGTCACCAAGAACCCCGGCGGCTCCAGCGCTGGCGCAGGCGCGGCCGCCGCCGCCGGCTACGGCCCGTTGCATATCGGCACCGACATCGGCGGCTCGGTGCGCCTGCCGGCCGCCTGGTGCGGCATCGCCACGCTCAAGCCCAGCCTGGGCCGCATCCCCATCGACCCGCCGTTCATGGGCCGCTGCGCCGGCCCCATGACCCGCACCATCACCGATGCCGCGCTGATGATGGGCGTGCTGTCGCAGCCCGACGTGCGCGACCACATGAGCCTGCCCTTCCAGGATTTCGACTGGCTCAACCTGACCCAGGACGTGCGCGGCCTGCGCATCGGCCTGTTGCTGGACGCCGGCTGCGGCCTGCCGCTGGACCCGGAGATCCGCCAGGCCGTCGAGGCGGCAGCCCGCCTGTTCGAGGCCGCCGGCGCCATCGTCACGCCCATGAACCCCTGGATGACGCCCGATATGCTGGACGGCGTCGACCGCTTCTGGCGCACGCGCTCGGCCATCGACCTGGGTGCGCTGCCTGAGACGCGTCGCGCCAAGATCCTGCCGTTCATCCGTACCTGGGCCGAAAGCGGCGGCGGCCAGGCCGGCGAGGCCGTGTTCCGCAGCTACTACGAAACCCTGAACGTACGCGCCAGGACCGTGGCCGCCTGCGCCCCATACGACTACGTGCTGTCGCCGGTGGCGCCCGTGGTGGCCTACAACGCCGAGTGGGCTGCGCCCACCAACGACGTGGCGACCACCATGCACCACATCGGCTACACCCTGCCCTACAACATGAGCGAGCAGCCGGCCGCGTCCGTCAATTGCGGCTACACCCGCGCCGGGCTGCCCATCGGCCTGCAGATCGCGGGCGCGCGCTTTGACGATCTGGGCGTGCTGCGCGTGGCGCACGCCTGGGAGCGCATGCGCCCGGCCCAGCACCCGTGGCCCCAGCCACCCGGCGCGGCCTGATTCCTTCCGTGGGCCGGCCTTCCCGCCGGCCCTTTTGCTTTCCGGTCTTTCCCCTTTGGCAACCCACAGGACACCCCATGCGTTGGCTTCTGGCAATGATCAAGCACGAGACGAACACCTTTTCGCCCGTGCCGACCCCGCTGTCGCGGTTCTTCCGCGGCGCCCCTGACATCCTGGAAGGCGAGCGCGCCATCCGGGCCTACGAAAACACCGATAGCGGCCTGGGCGGTTACATCGAGGTGGCGCGGCGCGTCGGCGCCGAGATCGTGGTGCCGGTGGCGGCCGAATCCTGGCCCAGCGGGCCGGCCAGCAGCGACACCCACGAAGCGCTGTGCAAGCGGGTGCTGGACCAGGTCCGGCGCGGCGGCTTCGACGCCATCCTGCTGGACTTGCACGGCGCCATGGTGGCCGAAGGCGTGGAAGACGCCGAAGGCGACCTGCTGCGCCGCTTGCGCGAAATAGACCCCAAGACGCCCGTGGCCGTGACGCTGGACATGCACGCCAACATCTATGCCGACATCGTCGACCACGCCACCGTCATCAGCGGCTTTCATACCTATCCGCACGTCGATATCCGCGAGGCGGGCGTGCGCGCCGCCAACGTCATCGTGCGCACCCTCAAGGGTGAAATCAAACCGGTCATGACCTGGGCCAGCAAGCCCATGCTGCCGCACGTGATGTGCCAGGGCACGCACACCGAACCCAACAAATCGCTGCAGGAACGCTGCAAGCAGCTCGAAGCCGGCGGCGTGCTGGCCGCCTCGGTCTTCGTGGGCTTCCCGCACGCGGATATCCGCGAAGCCGGGCTGAGCGCCGTGGTCTGTACGGACGGCAACCTGGCCCAGGCCGAGCAATACCGCGACGAGCTGCTGGACCGCGCCTGGAACGACCGCGCCAAATGGGTCTTTCATCCTGAGCCGCTGGTGCCCACCATCACCCGCGCCAAGGCCATCGAACACGGGCCGGTGGTGCTGCTTGACCACTTCGACAACACCGGTTCGGGCGGCACCATGGACACCACTGCCGTGCTGGCCGAAGTGCTGCGCCAGGAACTGGACAATGTCGTGTTCTACGCGATCTGCGACCCGCAGGCCGCGCGCGAGGCGGCCGCGGCCGGCGTGGGCAACCCGATCACCCTGGCGCTGGGCGGCAAGGTGGCCATGCCCGCCATCAAGCAACCGAGCGAACCGCTGACGGTCACGGGACGGGTCAAGCTGGTGTTTGACGGGGTCTACCTGAATCGCGGCCCGATGTATCGCGGCGTGCGCAACGATACCGGGCTGACGGTGGTGATCGATACCGGCCAGGTCGAGATCGTGGTGGTCTCGCGCCACCAGGAACCCTTCGACATCAATTGCCTGCTGTCGGCCGGCATCGACCCGCTGCAAAAGCGCTACGTGGTGCTGAAAAGCCGCGTGCACTGGCGGGCGGGCTTTTCCGACATGGCGACCGACGTGATCGAATGCACCGGCGTGGGCGTCACCACGTCCGATTATGGGCAGCTGGAATTCAAGCACGTGCGGCGCCCCATCTACCCCCTCGACCCGCTCTGAAGCCGGTTTTGTCGACAATATGGCCGGCGCCCCACGGCGCCGGCTTTCATTTTGAAATCTTCGGTAACTGGGCGCACCCTCCACGCGCGATCTGCCTCGGTATACTCGCCCCGGTCCTTACAGGACGATGAATCCGTCTATGCCGCTGCCCGCCTGTTTCACGGCGCTGCACCGCGGCCGGATCTGACTCGATAATCAACGACAAAGCAAAACGATGAAAAAGAGCGTAGCGATCACCTTAGCCGTGGTCATAGTGGGAGCGGGAAGCTGGGTAGGTGCCACGTGGTACACCGGCAAGCGCATTGAAGAAAGCGCCCAGCGCCACCTGGCCGAAACCAACGAAAAGCTGGCCAAGATCACGCCTTTGTTCGGTCTGCGCATCGACCAGATCAAGTATGAGCGCGGCCTGTTCTCGACCCAGGCGCGTTACGGCCTGTCGTTCGTCAAGAACGACAAGAGCCCGCAGGAAATGCCCGACGGCATGGTCGAATTCGATGCCAACATCGAGCACGGCCCGTTCCCCAAGAGCGCCCTGGCGCGCGGCGCCATCGCCCCCAAGCTGGCGTTCTTCCATGCTGAACTGGCCAAGACGGACAACGTCAAGCCGATCTTCGAGCTGACCAAGGACGTCTCGCCCCTGATCACCGACGCCATGGTCAGCTTCGGCGGCAACACCGCCTCGACCTCGAAGATCGCGCCGGTCAAGGTCACCCACGAAGGCAACTCGGTCGACTTCAGCGGCATGACCATCACCGGCACCTTCGACCGCGGCCTGCAGAGCGTCACCGCGCACGCGCAGACCGATACGCTGGCCGTGGACGGCACCAAGGGCAACGACCCGATCAAGATGCTGCTGTCGGGCCTGTCGATCGACGTCGACAGCCGCATGGGCAAGTTCGGCCTGTCGATCGGCGATTCGGGCTTCAAGATCAAGCGCACCGAGGTCTTCAAGCCTGACGCTGATGTCAAGGTTACGCTCGACAACTTCGGCTACACCGTCAAGGTCGCCGAAGATGACAAGACCATCAATGTGCAAGCCGCCTACCAAAGCGGCGACATCAACGTGAACGACGTGGCGCTGGGCAATGCCCAGGCCGTGATCAAGCTGGCCAAGCTGGACGGCGCCGCGGTCAAGCAACTGTCGGACACCTACAACCAGCTGCTCCGCCAGTACATGGCCGATACGCGCGACGAAGGCCTGAACGACGAACAGTTCCAGGTGCTGCTGGACAACGCCGGCAAGCTGCTGGCGGGCAACCCGTCGTTCAGCATCGACCCGATCAGCTGGAAGACCGCCAAGGGCGAAAGCAAGCTGACGTTCTCGCTGGACCTGGCCAACCCGCCCAACGTCAAGGACCTGACGCCGCAGGAAATCATCGTCAAGGCCATCAAGCAGATCGATGCCACGCTGGTGATCTCCAAGCCGATGGTGCAAGACCTGATGGTGCAGTATGGCGTCAAGAAGGGAGGCATGGCCGCCGACAAGGCCGCCGAGGAAGCCGCCGACAACGTGCGCAGCATGTCCGGCATGGCCGAGATGTTCAACGTGGGCAAGAACGAAGGCGACAACATCGTCGGCAAGTTCCACTTTGCCGATGGCATGGGCGACCTGAACGGCAAGAAGATCCCCGCCGACGAACTGTTCTCGGGCCTGCTCAGCGCGGCCAGCATCTCGCCCAGCGTGACGGACGACGATGAAGAATCCGAACCTGCCGCGGGCGCCACCTCGGGCATGGACGGCGACGTCGCCTCGGCGTCCAGCAGCGAGACGCTGCAGGACTTCAACGTCGACATGGTCGTCAGCATGCTCGACGACATGGGCTACACCACGCGCAAGACCGACGGCGACGAAGGTCCCGTGCTGATCCTGGACGCGGGCAGCACCGGCGCCACCGACCTGCGCATGGAATTCCTGTGCAATGACTTCACCGAGAAGTGCTACGACCTGGTCGTCACCGCCACGTACGCCACCAAGAAGCCCGCCTCGCTGAAAGCCATCAACGCCTGGAACCGCGAATACCGCTGGACCCGCGCCTACCTGGACGAAAAGAACCAGGCCGTGCTGCAGATGGACATGAACGCGGAAGGCGGTATCGGCAAGGACAACCTGCAGATCCTCATCAATACGTACTTCAGCATCACCGAAGACTTTGCCAAGACCTTGACGGCCGCGCCGGCGAAGTAAGCCCTCGCGCGCAGGCTGCCCCGCCCCCCCGGGCGCGGCGGCGGATACGACAAGCAAGGGGCCGCACGCACAGTGCGGCCCTTTTTGCATCCGCGCGCAGCCGCCCCGGGTGCCACCAAAGAAAAAGCCCCGGCTTGAAACAAGCGGGGGCTGCGGTCTTGCCACGCGGGCCCGCCTCGCGGCAGGCCCGTCGCACGCTTACGCGTAGGCTTCGATCGGCAGGCAGGCGCACACCAGGTTGCGGTCGCCATAGGCGTTGTCCACACGGGCCACCGGCGGCCAGTACTTGGCGTCGCGCAGGGAAGCCACCGGGTAGGCAGCCTGCTGGCGCGGGTAGTCGTGCAGCCATTCTTCGGCCAGCAGCATCTGCGCCGTGTGCGGCGCGTTCTTCAGGACGTTGTCTTCGCGATCGCGTTCGCCGCGCTCGACCTGGGCGATTTCCTCGCGGATCGAGATCATGGCGTCGATGAAGCGGTCCAGTTCGGCCACGCCTTCGGATTCGGTCGGTTCGACCATCAGCGTGCCGGCCACCGGGAAGCTCATGGTGGGGGCATGGAAGCCGTAGTCCATCAGGCGCTTGGCGATGTCTTCGGCGCTGATGCCGCTGGTTTCCTTGAGCGGACGCACATCCAGGATGCACTCGTGCGCCACGCGGCCGTTGCGGCCCGCGTACAGCACCGGGTAGTGGTCGCGCAGGCGGGTGGCGATGTAGTTGGCGTTCAGGATGGCCACTTCGGTGGCGCGGCGCAGGCCGTCGGCGCCCATGAGCGCGATGTACACGAACGGAATCGGCAGGATGCCGGCCGACCCGAACGGGGCGGCCGAGACAGGGCCGACGTGGGCCTCGCCGGGCAGCTTGCCCTGCTCGTTGACCACGCCCGGCAGGTACGGCGCCAGGTGGGCGCGCACCGCCACGGGACCCACGCCCGGGCCGCCGCCGCCGTGCGGAATGCAGAAGGTCTTGTGCAGGTTCAGGTGCGACACGTCGGAACCGAACTTGCCCGGCTGCGCCACGCCGACCATGGCGTTCATGTTGGCGCCGTCCAGGTAGACCTGGCCGCCGGCCTGGTGCACCAGGTCGCAGATCTCGGTGACGGCTTCCTCGAACACGCCGTGCGTGGACGGGTAGGTGATCATCAGCGCGGCCAGCTTGTCGCCGACCTGTTCGATCTTGGCGCGCAGGTCGGCCAGGTCGACGTTGCCGTTGGCGTCCGAGGCCACGACCACGACTTCCATGCCGGCCAGCTGGGCCGAGGCCGGGTTGGTGCCGTGGGCCGACGACGGGATCAGGCAGATGTTGCGCTGGTGCTGGCCGTTGGCCTGGTGGTAGCCACGGATGGCCAGCAGGCCGGCGTATTCGCCTTGGGCGCCCGAGTTGGGCTGCAGGCTGATGTTGTCGTAGCCGGTGATTTCGCACAGCGCGGCCGACAGGCGGGTGATCAGCTCGTCGTAGCCCTGGCTTTGCGAGGCGGGCGCGAACGGATGGATCAGCGCGAATTCGGGCCAGGTGATGGGGATCATCTCGGCGGTGGCGTTCAGCTTCATGGTGCACGAACCCAGCGGGATCATCGTGCGGTCCAGCGCCAGGTCCTTGTCGGCCAGCTTGCGCAGGTAGCGCAGCATGTCGGTTTCGGACTGCACGCTGGAGAACACCGGGTGCTTCAGGATGGCGCTTTCGCGGGCCACGGCGGCGGGAATGCCGCTGGCGGCCGCGGCGTCCAGCGCGTCGATGTCGAGTTCGACGTCATCGCGCTCCAGGCCGGCGGCAAACACGTTGACCAGCGCTTGCAGGTCGGCGGCGGTGACGGTTTCGTCCAGCGAGACGGCCAGGCGGGCGCCGTCGACGCGGCGCAGGTTGATGTGCTCGCACTCGGCGGCCGTCAGGATGGCCGGGGTGGCGGCGCCGGTTTCCAGCAGCAGCGTGTCGAAGAAGGTGTCGTTGGCGACCTTGATGCCCAGCTTGCCGAGTTCGGCGCGCAGGATGGCGGTGTAGCGCTGCACGCGATGGGCGATGCGGCGGATGCCGGCCGGGCCGTGCCACACGGCGTACATGCCGGCCATGACGGCCAGCAGCACTTGCGCCGTGCAGATGTTGGACGTGGCCTTTTCGCGGCGGATGTGCTGTTCGCGCGTTTGCAGCGCCAGGCGCATCGCCGGGTTGCCCTGGGCGTCCTTGGACACGCCGACCAGGCGGCCGGCCATGTTGCGCTTGAAGGCGTCCTTGCAGGCCATGAAACCGGCGTGCGGGCCGCCGAAACCGAACGGCACGCCAAAGCGTTGCGCCGAACCGACGGCGATGTCGGCGCCCCATTCGCCCGGGGCGGCCAACAGCGCCAGCGCCAGCAGGTCGGTGGCGACGGCCACCACGGCGCCTTGGGCGTGGGCCGCGTCAGCCAGCTTGCGGTAGTCGGACACCGAGCCGGTGCTATGCGGGTATTGCAGCAGCACGCCGAAGCATTCCGGCAGGCCCTCGGCTTCGTCGCCGATGGCGATTTCGATGTCCAGGCCTTCGGCGCGCGTGCGCACGACTTCGATAGTCTGGGGATGCACGTGGCGCGAGATGAAGAACACCGGGCTCTGCGACTTGGCGCCGCGGCGGGCCAGCGTCATGGCTTCGGCGGCGGCGGTGCTTTCGTCCAGCAGCGAGGCGTTGGAGATGTCCAGCCCGGTCAGGTCGGCGACCATGGTCTGGTAGTTCAGCAGGGCCTCGAGGCGGCCCTGCGAGATCTCGGGCTGGTAGGGCGTGTAGGCCGTGTACCAGGCGGGATTCTCGAGAATGTTGCGCAGGACCACGTTGGGGGTCTGCGTGCCGTAGTAACCCTGGCCGATGTAGTTGCGAAAGACCTTGTTGCGGCCGGCGATCTGCTTCAGTTCGGCCAGCACGTCGGCTTCGCTGCGCGAGGGCGGCAGCGCCAGCGGGGCCTGGCTGCGGATCTTGGGCGGCACGACTTCTTCGATCAGGGCGTCCAGGCTGGCGCTGCCGATCACGGCAAGCATGGCGGCCTGGTCGGCGTCGGAGGGGCCGATGTGGCGGGGAATGAAGTCGGTGTGGGTGTCTAGGGCGCGCGACATGGAGGGATCTCGGGGTAGCAGGTGTCGTCGGGGGACGAACGGTGATGCATCTTGCGGACGGGCGCGACGCCTGGCGCCGCCGCCCGCCCGGACAGGCTTAGCCGTTGGCGACGGCTTCGTAGCCGGCAGCGTCCAGCAGCTTGTCGGCATCGGCGGCGTTGACCGGCTTGATCTTGAAGATCCAGGCCGTGAAGGCCGATTCGTTGATCAGGTTGGGGTTGCTTTCGAGTTCGTCGTTGAATGCGACGATTTCGCCGGCGACCGGGGCGTAGATGTCGGAGGCGGCCTTGACCGACTCGACCACGCCGGCGGTTTCGCCTGCGTTCAGCTTGGCGCCGACCTTGACGTCGCCGACGAAGACCAGGTCGCCCAGTTGGTCCTGGGCGGTATCGGTGATGCCGACGACAAACACGTCGCCTTCGGCTTTGACCCATTCATGGGACTGGGTGTACTTGCGATCGGTGGGCAGACTCATGGGAACTCCTGAGGGATTCGGGTAGAAGAATGGTGTTGCGCGCCTCGCGCCGGCAGCCCGCCCGCCACGGGGGGCCTGCGGCGCGAAGCTTCGAGTTTACGAGTGTTCGACGGCTTTGCCGTTACGGACAAACGGCAGTTTGCAGACCAGGGCGGGCACCCATTTGCCGCGGATGTCGACCTCGACCGTATCGCCCGCGGCCACGCCTTGCGGCAGGCGGGCAAAGCCGATCGATACGCCCAGCGTGGGCGACATGGTGCCGCTGGTGAGTTCGCCGGTGCCTTGCGCGGTGCGCACGGCCATGTGGGCGCGCATGACGCCGCGTTCCTGCAGCTTCAGGCCGACGAAGGCGGCGGGCGTGGCGAATTGTTCCAGCGCGTCGCGGCCGATGAAGCGGCGCTCGGGGTTTTTCAGGGACACCGTCCAGGTCAGCGCGGCCTCGCCGGGCTGGGTCAGTTCGTCCATGTCCTGGCCGTACAGGTTCATGCCGGCTTCCAGGCGCAGCGTGTCGCGCGCGCCCAGGCCTGCCGGGCGCACGCCCTGGGCGACCAGGTCGCGCCACAGCTGCACGACGTCGGCAGCGGGCAGCACGATTTCAAAGCCGTCTTCGCCGGTGTAGCCGGTGCGGGCCACCAGGGTGTCGTCGCCGATGCGGGCGGCCACGAACGGGGTCAGCGGTTCACTGGCGGCCTGCCAGGCCGGGCGCGCGGCCCAGACCTTGGCGCGGGCGTTGGGGCCCTGCACGGCGACCATGGCCAGGTCGCGGCGCGGCGTGATGGTGACGTCGAACTTGCCGGCCTGCTTGACGCGCTGCATCCAGGCCATGTCTTTGTCGGCGGTGCCGGCGTTGACGACCACGCGCCATTGGTCGGCGGCGAAGAAATAGACGATCAGGTCGTCGATGACGCCGCCTTGCGGGTTCAGCATGCAGGTGTAGAGCGCCTTGCCCGGCACCGTCAGCTTGGCCACGTCGTTGGCCACCAGGCGCTGCAGGTAGGCAAAGGCATCCGGGCCGGTGACGTCGGCGTTGAGCATGTGCGAGACGTCGAACATGCCGGCGTCCTGGCGCACCGCGTGGTGCTCTTCGAGTTGCGAGCCGTAGGCCAGGGGCATGTCCCAGCCGCCGAAATCGACCATGCGGGCGCCGGAGGCGATGTGTTCGTCGGCCAGCGGGGTGCGTTTGAGGGTTGCGGACATGCAGGGGACTCCGGAGCGGCAGCGGTGCCAGGGTTACGGAATGCCGCTGGCAGATGGGCAATGCGCCCCCGCACAACGGCTGAATCTTCCGCCCCTCTGTCCTTTTGCCTGAGAGTTGCCCCGCGTGGCGGGTTTGCACCTTCGGCGCCTGGGCTGCGCGCTATGTCCCTGATTGGGCAGCGGCGCCAGGTCTCTCCAGAGTGCTGTTTTGCCGCGTCCGCACGGCATAAACCGGGACAGGGCAAACATGTGCGGTATGGGATACCTGAGCGATTCCGGGCGAATTGCGCCTTCGGCGGCGGCTGCGGTAACAGCCGCTCTCTCCCGCAACATGCGTGACAGCGCCGAAAGCATACCGCGAAACGCCGGCTTCGCCCAGCGCCGCGCGGCCTGTCACCGGCGGCCCGCAACCTGTTCGCAACGCCTAGCCCAGCGCCGTGTCCAGCAGCATCATCAGCACGAAGCCCAGCATCAGCCCGCAGGTGGCATAGACCTCGTGTCCCTTGCGATGCGATTCGGGGATGATTTCGTGGCTGATCACGAACAGCATGGCGCCCGCCGCGAATCCCAGGCCCCAGGGCAGCATGGCCGCCGACCAGCCCACCACCGCCGCGCCCAGCACGGCGCCGACCGGCTCGACCAGGCCGGACAACATTCCCAGCGCCACCGCGAACGACCGCTTGTAGCCGGCGGCGATCAGCGCCACGGCCACCACCAACCCTTCGGGGATGTCCTGGATGGCGATGCCGGTGGCCAGCGCGGTACCGCGCACCGGATCGTTGCCCGCGTAGCCCACGCCGATGGCCAGGCCTTCGGGCAGGTTGTGCAAGGTAATGGCGAAGACGAACAGCCAGGTACGGCGCAGCCGATGCGCCTCGATGCCTTCGCGGCCCTTGATGAAGTGTTCATGCGGCAGCAGCCGGTCCATCAGCAGCAGCGCGGCCGCGCCCAGCAGGATGGCCGCACCGACGGTCAGCCCGGCTCCCCAGGGGCCGGCGCCCTGCGATTCGGCTGCCGCGATGCCCGGCGCCACCAGCGAGAACGCGCTGGCCGCCAGCATCACGCCCGCGCCGAAGCCGAACATGCTGTCCTGCATTTTCTGGGGAATGGTGCGCGCGAAAAGAATGGGCAGCGTGCCCGCCGCGGTGGCGCCGGCGGCGACCATGCCGCCCAGCAGCGCGTCCGCCACATGGGGTGCGTGCACAGCGAGATAGACCCACAGCTGATGCAGGCCCAGGCAGGCGACCAGCACCGCCAACGTCCAGACACTGACGCTGGTGGCTGCGGGCCGGATGCGATGACGGCTGAATGTGTTCATGAACCTGCCCTCGCGCAATGCCGGATCAGCCGATGGCAGCGGCGTAGCGGCGCGCCACCTCGGGCCAATTGACGACATTGTAGAAGGCGCCGATGTATTCCGGCCGGCGGTTCTGGTACTTCAGGTAGTAGGCGTGCTCCCACACGTCCAGGCCCAGGATGGGGGTGTTGCCCTGCATCAGCGGGCTGTCCTGGTTGGCGCTGCTTTCCACCACCAGCTTGCCGGCCGGCGTGACCGACAGCCAGGCCCAGCCGCTGCCGAAGCGGGTCAGCGCTGCCTTGGTGAAGGCCTCGCGGAACGCGGCCAGGCCACCCAGTTCCGCATCGATCGCGCGGGCCAGCGCGCCATCGGGCTCACCACCGCCCTGCGGCGACATGACGGACCAGAACAGGCTGTGGTTGGCATGGCCGCCGCCGTGGTTGCGCACCGCGCCGCGGATGGCCTCGGGCAGTTGGTCCAGGCGGGCCACCAGGGCTTCGACCGGCTCGTCGGTGGCGATACCGGCGCCGTCCAGGGCCGCGTTCAGGCTGGTGACGTAGGTCTGGTGGTGCTTGCTGTAGTGGATTTCCATCGTCATGGCGTCGATATGGGGTTCGAGCGCGTCATAGGCGTAGGGCAAGGTCGGCAGGGTGTAGGCCATGGCATGTCTCCGTCAGGACGGCGCCGCCGAATGCGGGGCCGAATCGATTATCGAAAACATAAATGATATGTATTTTTATTTGATATAACAATGGTGGCGTTGCCGAGGCTGTCATGGCGGCGGGCGATGCGGCCCGCCGGCCGCGTGGACACGGCCAGTGGCGGCCTGGCCGATCGCTGCCGTGAAACCGTCCGAGAATGAAAGCGAAGCGGCGGTCCGCGAACGCGGGCGCCGCGCCTACAGCGCCTTGCCGCAGGCCACGCCCGAGGCCCAGGCCCACTGGAAGTTGTAGCCGCCCAGCCAGCCAGTGACGTCCACGGCTTCGCCGATGAAGTACAGCCCGGGGGTGGTCTTGGCCTGCATGGACTTCTGGTCCAGCCCGCGGGTGTCGACGCCGCCGCGCATGACTTCGGCCTTCTTGTAGCCGGCGGTGCCGCTGGGCACCAGCGTCCATTGGTGGATGTCCTGCGCCAGCGCGCGCAGGGTCTTGTCGGGGGCATCGGCCAGGCGCAGCGCCGCCAGGCCGGGCTTGCCGCCCTGCTCGGCCAGGTGCAGCCAGCGGTCGGCCAGGCGCTTGGGCCACAGGCCGGCCAGCACGGTATGCAATTGCTGGCGGTTGCCGGACTTGGACGCCAGCAGCTCGTCGGCCAGGTCGCGCCCCGGCGCCAGGTCGATGACGATGGGTTCGCCCGGCTTCCAGAAACTGGAGATCTGCAGAATCGCCGGGCCCGACAGGCCTCGGTGCGTGAACAGCAGGTCTTCGAGGAATTCGCCGCGGGTCTTGCCCTGCCCGGTGTGCAGGTTGACCTCCAGCGCCACGCCGGACAGCTCCGCCAACGGTTGCCATTGGGCCGCGTCGAAGGTCAGCGGCACCAGCGCGGGGCGCGGCTCGACCACCTTCAGGCCGAACTGGCGCGCCAGCTTCAGGCCGAAATCGGTAGCGCCCAGCTGCGGGATCGCCATGCCGCCGGTGGCCACCACCAGCTTGGCGGCCCGGATGGGGCCCTGGCTGGTGCGCAGTTCGAAGCCGGCCTCGCCATGGGCCACCTCGGCCACCTGGCAGCCCATGCGCCACTTCACGCCGCCCGCGTCACATTCGGCGCACAGCATCTCGATGATGGATTCGCTGGAATCGTCGCAGAACAGCTGGCCACGATGCTTTTCGTGCCAGGCGATGTGGTGGCGCTTGAGCAGCGCCAGGAAGTCCTGCGGCGTGTAGCCCGACAGGGCCGACCGGCAGAAGTGCGGATTGTCGGACAGGAAATTGGCCGGGCCCGCCCCGATGTTGGTGAAGTTGCAGCGGCCTCCGCCGGAGATGCGGATCTTTTCGGCCAGGCGCTCGGCATGGTCGACCAGCACCACCCGCAAGCCACGCTGGCCGGCAACCGCTGCACACATCATGCCAGCGGCGCCGGCGCCGAGAACGGCAACATCGAACATCGGAACAGTCGGCCCGTATCAGTCTTCGATCAGGCAGTCGACGTAGTAACGCTTTTCGCCGTCCGGACCCACTTCATCGGCCAGGCCGTGGATGTAGGTTTCGAAGCCCGGGAAGCGCTCGTTGAACTCGCGCGCGAACTGCAGGTACTGGACGATGGTGCGGTTGAAGCGTTCGCCCGGAATCAGCAGCGGGATGCCCGGGGGGTACGGCGTCAGCAGCACGCCCGTGACGCGGCCTTCGAGCTGGTCGATGTCCACACGCTCGACCTCGCGGTGCGCCATGCGGGCAAAGGCGTCGGACGGTTTCAGCGCCGGCACCATGTCGCTCAGGTACATCTCGGTGGTCAGGCGGGCGACGTCGCGCGCACGGTAGGCCTCGTGGATTTCCTGGCACAGATCGCGCAGGCCCATGCGCTCGTAGCGGCGATGGTCTTTGCAGAAGTCCGGCAGGATGCGCCACAGCGGCTGGTTGCGGTCGTAGTCGTCCTTGAACTGCTGCAAGGCGGTCAGCAGCGTGTTCCAGCGGCCCTTGGTGATGCCGATGGTGAACAGGATGAAGAACGAGTACAGGCCGGTCTTTTCGACCACCACGCCGTGCTCGGTCAGGTACTTGGAGACGAGCGCGGCGGGGATGCCGGTTTCGCCGAAGCTGCCCGACATGTCCAGCCCCGGCGTGATGACCGTGGCCTTGATCGGGTCCAGCATGTTGAAGCCTTCGGCCATTTCGCCGAAGCCGTGCCAGTGGTCGTTGGCTTCGAGAATCCACTCGTCGCGGTTGCCGATGCCTTCGGACACCAGGCGGTTCGGCCCCCAGACCTTGAACCACCAGTCGTTCTTGCCGAATTCGGATTCCACCTTGCGCATGGCGCGGCGGAAGTCCAGCGCTTCGCGAATGCTTTCCTCGACCAGCGCGGTGCCGCCCGGGGGTTCCATCATGGCCGCGGCCACGTCGCACGACGCGATGATCGCGTACTGCGGCGAGGTGGACGTGTGCATCAGGTAGGCTTCGTTGAAGACGTTGCGGTCCAGCTTGCGGGTTTCGGACTCCTGCACGATGATCTGCGAGGCCTGCGAAATGCCGGCCAGCAGCTTGTGCGTCGAGTGGGTGGCGAACACCATCGCGTCCTGGCTGCGCGGGCGGTCCTGGCCGATGGCGTGCATGTCCTTGTAGAACTCGTGGAACGCGGCGTGAGGCAGCCAGGCTTCATCGAAGTGCAGCGTGTCGACGTAGCTGCCCAGCTGCTCTTTGATCATTTCCACGTTGTAGATGACGCCGTCGTAGGTGCTCTGCGTCAGCGTCAGGATGCGCGGGTTCTTGTTCACCGCTTCGCGCGCGAAGGGGTTGGCCTCGATCTTCTTGCGGATGTTGTCCGGGTGGAATTCTTCCAGCGGGATCGGGCCGATGATGCCCAGGTGGTTGCGCGTGGGGCGCAGGAACACCGGGATCGCGCCCGTCATCGTGATGGCGTGCAGGATCGACTTGTGGCAGTTGCGGTCCACGACGACCACGTCGCCCGCGGCCACGTTGGCATGCCACACCACCTTGTTCGAGGTGGACGTGCCGTTGGTCACGAAATAGCAGTGGTCGGCGTGGAAGATGCGCGCGGCGTTCAGTTCCGATTCGGCGATCGGGCCGGTGTGGTCCAGCAGCTGGCCCAGTTCGTCCACGGCGTTGCAGACGTCGGCGCGCAGCATGTTCTCGCCAAAGAACTGGTGGAACATCCGGCCCACCGGGCTCTTCAGGAATGCCACGCCGCCCGAGTGCCCGGGGCAGTGCCACGAATAGGAGCCGTCCTGCGCGTACTTGACCAGCTCGCGAAAGAACGGCGGCGGCAGGCTGTCCACGTAGCTGCGCGCTTCGCGGATGATGTGCCGCGCCACGAATTCGGGGGTGTCCTCGAACATGTGGATGAAGCCGTGCAGCTCGCGCAGGATGTCGTTCGGGATGTGTTCCGAGGTGCGCGTTTCGCCGTACAGGTAGATGGGGATGTCGGCGTTGCGGAAACGCAGTTCGCCGATGAACATGCGCAGGTTCTTGATCGCGCTGGCCACGTCCTCGGGCGAATCCACGTCGAATTCCTCATCGTCGATCGACAGGATGAAGGCGCTGGCGCGGCTTTGCTGCTGGGCGAACGAACTCAGGTCGCCGTAACTGGTCACCCCGATCACCTCGACGCCCTCGGCCTCGATCGCTTCAGACAAGGCACGAATACCCAAACCGGACGCGTTCTCGGAACGGTAGTCCTCGTCGATGATGAAAATAGGGAAGCGGAATTTCATGCAGGCGCTCCTGGGGCAAGCGAAACGGACCGGTGTGGCGGACGCGAGTGTACTTCTAGTGAAAAACCGTCTGATGACAGGCGGCGCGAAGGTCCCGCCAGGTGGGCGGGAATGGCCGAATTGTAGGGCGGTTTTTCCCCAGGCCCTATGGTTTTCCCGAAGATGGCCGCACACGGGCCCCGACGGGGCCCGCGACAGGCCCGTCCCCGGGCCCGCCCAAGGCGGCACTGCTTAGCGGATGGTGCGCGCTTCGCCCGCCCGCAGCGCGGCGGTGAAGGCATCGAAGTACGGCGGAATGGCCTCGGCGTCACCGTAGCGGATGCGCCGCTCGACCTTGGCGATGGCGCCGAAGCAGATCTCGGCATCGGGCTCGCCACACACCAGCACGACCGGGTCTTCGTCGTCGCAGACCTCGTACAGGCCACCGTGGGCCCGGCGCGCCACTTCGTACAGATAGGCGGCCGCGCCGACGGTCTGCATGGGGGTCAGGGGCAACGAGCCGACGTGCGCGGCTTCAAGCGCCGCGTCGAGCGCGTGGATGCTGGAGGGGGAGTAGTCGAGCGTGGCCCCGGCGGATCCGGCGGCCTGGACGAAATCTTGCGCGGCGTTGGCCACGCGCGCCACGAACTCTTCCTGGACTTCGTCGCGCTTGGCGTCCTGGTTTATCTTGAGGAAACCGAACATCATTGGCTCCTTTGTGAAAACCGCAAGCGGCGTTAGGGCCATTATAGGCAACCCGGCCGCCTATACTGGCCAGTAGGCTCCCGAACCGTTCCCTATTCCCAACACTTGCCCGCATGCCCTCCAGCGCCCCACTTGTCCGACGTCTTACCCCCGCAGACGCCCTGTCCCTGCGGCAATTGCGCCTGGACGCCTTGCAGGAAACCCCCGAGGCGTTCGGATCAAGTTACGAAGAGGAACACACGCTGACATTGGACGATATCCGCGGCTGGATCGCCCCCGCGGACGACAGCGCCATGTTCGGCGTGTTCCTGCACGACGCGCTGGCCGGCATGGTGGGCGTGGCGCGGCAACGCAAGCTGAAGATGCGACACAAGGCGCATATCTGGAGCATGTATGTGGCGCCGGACTTCCGCGGCCAGGGCCTGGCCCGGCTGCTGATGCGTGCGGCCATCGACCACGCCGCCGGCATGCGTGGCGTGCGCCAGGTGCAATTGAGCGTCACCGCCAACAACGCCGCCGCCTTCAATCTGTACGCCGCGTTGGGATTCGAGGAATACGGCCACGAATGCGAGGCCCTGTGCGTCAACGGCGTGCTCTACGACGAGCTGCTGATGGCGCTGCCGCTGGCCGGCAGGTAGCGCCCTGCCCGTTCAACCCGAGCGACGGCGCGCGCCGTAGGCCCAGACCTGGTTGCGGCCGCCGTCCTTGGCCTTGTACAGCGCCTGGTCGGCCGCCTTGATGACGGCATCCGGCGCGCGCAGCGCATCGCCGCGCTCGGCCACCCCGATGCTGACCGTGACTCGCAACGGCCGCGAATTGCGCCCGCCGCGGCCGCCGCGCCGGCGCTGGCCGACCTGGTCCGCCTTGGGCCGCGCCGGCTTGTCGCGCAGGCGCATCTGGTAGGCCTCGATCGCGCGCCGCACGGTTTCCAGATGCGGCATGGCTTCGACCGCGGTCTTGCCCGGGAACACCAGCGTGAACTCTTCGCCGCCGTAGCGGTAGGCATAGCCGCCGCCCGCCACCCGGCGCAGTTGCGACGCCACCATGCGCAGCACCTGGTCCCCCACGTCGTGGCCGTGCGTGTCGTTGAAAGCCTTGAAGTGATCCACGTCCGCCATCGCCAGCGTATAGACGCGGCCCATGCGTTGCAGCCGTTCGTTGAGGGCGCGGCGCCCGGGCAGGCCGGTCAGCTCGTCGCGGAACGCCATGTGAAAGCCCTCGTGCGCCAGCGAAATCGACAGCGCGGTCAGCGCGGCCGACGCCATCACGGCCAGCTCCAGCGGATGCTGGGCGCCGCGCGGCAGGGCCCAGGCCATGCAGACAAAGCCCAGCCATTGGCCGGCCTGTTGCGGGCGGCCATAGCGCAGCAGCAGCAGGGTCAGCGTCAGGCCCGTCACCAGCAGCGCCGCCAGGGCTTGCACGGGCAGGCCCAGACGGGCCAGCATGCCTTGCACCGCCAGCGGGCCGAACCCGTCCGCCACGCCATCCTTGCCCGCCAGGGCGATGGCGGCCGCCCCCAGCGCCATCAGGCCGATGCGGGCAGCCATGTCCAGCAGCAGGCTGGAACGCTCGGCCCACAAGGCGTTGATGGTGTAGGCCAGCGACCACCACACCAGCGCCGGGGCCAGCGCCCAGGGCGCCTGGTTGGCCAAGACGGGCCACAGGGCCACCGCCCCCAACACGCTGAGCATCAGCGCCAACGTCTGCGAGCGCTGGTACATCAGGCAGATCGCCGCCCCCACCAAGGCCATGACCCAGGGCACGAAAGGCACGATCTGCGTCAATGCAGGCGGCCATTGCTGCCATAGCAGCAGCCCGCCCGCCGCGAATACCGGCAGCGCAGGATAGAACAACAGGGGCAGCCAGGGAATGTGGGGGTAACGCACGGGTAGGGCCTTGCTCACGCTTGCTGAGATGACGTCGCCAAATCGGCAAACACATATCTCTTTTTACGGTCACGGCCCGGGGTTCTTTAGCGCAGCAACGATCTGGGCGGGGCCTGCCGCGCGGGGTCGGCGTCGTGCTATGTTTTCGCGACGCTCCTTGCCGGAAAACCTCATGCGCATCCTGGTCAATATCGACGTTCCCGATCTCGAACAAGCCATCGCCTTCTACCGGGACGCCTTCGGGCTGGTGCTGCACCGACGCCTGGGCCCCCAGGCCGCCGAGATGCTGGGCGCCTCGGCCCCCCTCTACCTGCTGGAAAAGGCGGCCGGCACGCCGGCCGCAGGCAGCGTGCGCCAGCCACGCGACTACGACCGCCACTGGACGCCGGTGCACCTGGACGTGGTGGTCGACGATGTCGACGGCGCGGTGCAACGGGCGGTGACGGCGGGCGCACGGCTGGAAGACGCCGCCGTCTCGCATGCATGGGGCCGCATTGCCCACCTGAGCGATCCGTTCGGCCACGGCATCTGCATCCTGCAGTTCCTGGGCCGCGGCTACGACGCGCTGACGACCGCCTCGCTCCGCGACCTGCCGGTCACCGATGCCGATTTCGAAGCCCTGCTGGCCCTGCGCATCGAGGCCATGCGGGACAGCCTGGAACGCCTGGGCCGCTTCGACCCCGAGCGGGCGCGAGCGCGGCTGCGCAATACCTTCCGGCCCGATCACACCTGGTTCATCGAGCGGGACGGCGCGCGCGTCGGCTTCTATGCCCTGCGCCCGGACGGCGACGGGCTGCGGCTGGACCATCTGTATGTGGTGCCGGCCATGCAAGGCCTGGGGGTGGGCGGCCAGGTGCTGGACCGCCTGCTGCGCGATGCCGACAGCCGTGGCCTGCCGGTGCGCGTGGGCGCGCTGCGCGGCAGCGACTCGAACCGCTTCTACCGCCGGCACGGCTTCGTGCAGGTGGAAGAAAGCGAATGGGATATCGATTATCTGCGCCCCGCGCCGGGGCGCAGGGCCTGATACACCGTCGCGACCGGGGCCGGGTCGGACGGGGCTCGCCGATCAGGTGCGCGGCAGGGTGACGCCGGTCTGGCCCTGGTACTTGCCGCCACGGTCGCGATACGAGGTCTCGCAGACTTCATCGCTTTCCAGGAACAGCATCTGCGCGCAGCCTTCACCGGCGTAGATCTTGGCGGGCAGCGGCGTGGTGTTGGAGAATTCCAGCGTGACGTGGCCTTCCCATTCGGGTTCCAGCGGGGTCACGTTGACGATGATGCCGCAGCGCGCGTAGGTGCTCTTGCCCAGGCAGATGGTCAGGACGCTGCGCGGAATGCGGAAGTACTCCACCGTGCGGGCCAGCGCGAACGAGTTGGGCGGAATGATGCAGACGTCGCCCTTGAAATCCACGAACGAGCCTTCGTCGAAGTTCTTCGGATCGACGATGGTGGAATTGATGTTGGTGAAGATCTTGAATTCGTCGGCGCAGCGCACGTCGTAGCCGTAGCTGCTGGTGCCGTAGCTGACGATGCGCCCGCCATTGGCCGTGCGGACCTGACCCGCTTCAAAGGGTTCGATCATGCCGGCTTCGGCCTGGCGGCGGATCCAGCGGTCGCTTTTGATGCTCATGGTGGCAGAGTGCTTGGGATGGAACGGGCCTCATTTTATCCCGAGCGCGCCGCCCCGTCCCCCAAAGGGCCGGAGCGGCGCCCCGTCAATCGCCAAAGAAGGTGCGATAGACCAGCGCGATGCCGTTGACCGAGCCGCCCTTCAGGTCCAGCGACAGGCCCCGCGCCAGGCGGTAGCTGGCCCGGCCGACGGTGTCGCTGCCGGCCAGCGCCTGTTCCACGCTGAGGGTGATGCCGTTGGCGAACGACTTGCTTGCCACCAGGAACTGGGTGGCCAGCTGGCTGTCGCTGTCGCGGTTGACGTCGCCGGCCACGGTGCGGTCCGGCAGGATGCTGCCGGAACTGCCCAGGTTGCCGGTACGCACGCTGACGTCATCCAGGCCGAACTGCTTGTAGAACGGCTGGCCGCCGCCCAGCAGCGCCGTGCCTACCGACAGCAGCAGGGCCGCGTCGCTGCCGCTTTCGTCCGGGCCGCGGCCCAGCAGCAGCCACGATAGCTTTTCGACGTCGCTGACGTCCGGGTAGGACACCAGGTCGATGCGCGGACGCTGGGCGGTGCCCACGACCTTCACGCCGGCCTCGACCTGCTCGCCCGTGCGCAGGGCCTCGATATCGAGCAGCGGGTTGTCCAGCCGGCCCTGGAAGGTCAGCGTGCCCCGGCGCAGCCGCAGCTTCTGGCCATAGGCCTCGATGCCGCCGCCGCGGGTGCGCAGCGCCCCCACGCCGGTCAGGCGGCCGTCGTTGAGCAGGATCTGGATCGACCCGAGCAAGCCGGCGTCCAGCCCCATGCCGGTGATGTAGAAGCGCGGCCCCATGTCGAACTTCAGGTTCATGCTGGTCTGCAGGGGCGTGGAGACCGTGCCGGGGTCGTCGCCGACGCGCCGCACCTTGACGTCATCGTCCAGCGAGGGCACGCCCTGCAGGATTTCCAGGCTGAACCAGCCGGCGTCCGCCTTCAGGTCGCCCACGATATCGATGCGCGGCATCTGGGCCGTCAGGTCGACGGTGCCGGACACCATGGCGTAGCGGTCCGAGCGCTGCAACGCCGGGAAGCGGTACAGGGTCAGGCGCACGTTGCCCCCGCCGTCGATCAGGTTCCATTGGCCGCGGGCTTCGGCATAGCCGCCCTTGGCCTCGGGGTCGGTGGTGATCCATTCCTTGGTGCGCCATTCGGCCGGCATGACCCGCAACGAGGCCGGAAAGCGCAGGCTGTCCAGCACCAGCTTGTCCCCATCCAGGCGCGCCGACAAGGTGCCGTCGATGAGACGCACGCCGTCGTCGATCCGCACCACGCGCAGCTTGTCGCCGCGGATCGCGCCCGTGGCGCTCCATTTGCCGGCCAGCGTGCCCTGGGCCTCGAGGTTGGCCTTGACCTGGCCGCCGATTTCCATCGAGTCGCCCACGAAAAGGCCCACCCAGGCCAAGTCGGCGATGTCGGCATCGAGCTTGGCGCGGATGGGTTGACGCGGGTCCAGCGCCATGCCGCCCTTGGCGTCCACCAGCAGCACCGCGGTGCCGTTGCCGGTGATCTTGCCCATCTTGTCGGTGGCCAGATCCAGCTTGGCGTCCAGGCGGCTGGCGTTGGCCGAAGTGGGCGTGGCGGTCAAGTCCAGCACCAGGGCCTTCACGCCCAGCGGGATGGGCGGATCGCCCGGAATCAACAGGTCGCCGTCGCGCCGCGCGATGCGGGCGCGGCCGGCCAGCCGGCCGTCGAATTTCAGGTCCCACAGGATGTCCAGCGCGATACGCCGCTGCCCCTCGGCCACCATCGCATTGACGCGCTTGGGGCCCTTGTTCAACCTGGCCGCCGCCTCGGGGTCGACCGCGGCGATGACCTGGCGGGCCATGGCGGCGGTGATGACGAGGTTGTCGGATTGCCCGGCGGTTTCCCACCGCTTGGCATCGCCCCGCGAGCCCTTGTGGGCAATGATCAGTTTTTCCTTGCCAGGCAGCGTCAGGCCCAGCGCGGTCTGTCCTGCCTGCCACTGCCATTGCGGCGCGACCGCCGAAGGCAGATACGACAGCGTCACGGGGCGTTCGGTCGCGACGGTGAACCCGGCGGTCTCGGCCGTCAGTCGCGAGAACGTGCCGCGCCAGCCGGTCAGGGCCGCGTCGGCATCCCCCGAGGGTCCCTTGCCCCAGCCCCCCGCAAATGTGATGGCCGCCTGGGCCCGCGACTGCCCCAGTACCCCGGGCCGCGGCTTGGGCGGGTTGTAGCCCGCGGTGAATTCGCCCTTGTGTGCGGCCGGCGTGCCGGTCAGCTTGCCCTTCAGGTCAGCCCCGCCCGGCAGGCCAGGCCAGAAGGCGTCCAGCTGGGGCGCCTGGGCGTCCAGCGTCAGGGCGCCGTCGGATTCGCCGACTTCGCCTTGTGCCCGGATGCGGTTGGCGCCGAGTTTCAGGTCGATGTCCAGCCCATGGATGCGCAGGCCGGCGAGCAGGTCGTCGGCGGGCGTGGCGGGTTTATGGGTTGTGGCCGCGGCGGCCGGCGTGGCGGCGGGCGTGGCCGGATTGGCCGACGGTTGCGCCGCGGCGGGCCCGGCAGCGTTTCCTGCCACCGAAGGATTCGCGGCAGGCTGGGCCGGCGGCGCGGCGATGTCCACCTGCGCCTTCACCGTGCCGGTCAACGGCTGCTTGTTCCAGCGTGCGCCGTCTTCGAAACGCAGGTCGATGGCGGCCTGGCGCAGCTGGCTCAGGTTTTCAAGTTCGGCGCTCAGTTGCGCGTTGGCGCTGACCACGGCCGGCGGAATCGCGTCGCCCAGCCAGTGCGACAGGTCCAGGCCCCGCGCGCCCAGCGTACCGGCAATGCGGTCACGGCCGGGGCGGTCGGGCACCGCTTGCAGGTCCAGACGCGCCGACAGGGACGACTTGTCCGGCAGTTGCGCGTCGGCCCTGGCGCTGCGCAGCACCAGGGGCGTGCGCGGCGCCAGGTCGGCCACCACATCCAGCGCCAGGCCGGCGCCAGTGCCATCGAGCTTGGCCTGGATGCTGTCGAGCGAGCCGGCCGCATCGGCGCGCAGCACCACCTGGCAGGCCGGCGCGGGCGGGCCGGCCAATTCGGTGGCAGCCTTGCCCTCGTTCTTGCCCTGGCTGGCGCTGGCGGCCTGAGACTTGGCCCCCGCGGCCCGAGGCTGGGCGGCGCCGGCTTGCGCCTTGGCAGCACCCGACGCAGGCTTGGCGGCGCCTTGCGCCTTGGGTGCGGACTTGGCCGCGTCCGCCTGCGCGTTGGCAGCGGGCGCCTGACCGGCCGGCACGAACTTGCCGCTCAAATGATCGGCCTGGCACAACGGGGAATCCGGGCCCGTGCCCCGCGCCGTCACGTCCAGGCGCGCGGTGAAGGGCCATGGGTCGGACAAGCCCAGCAATTCGGCCTGGCCGCTGACCTGGGCCTGGCCCACCTCGTGCCCCACCCGCAGATTGGCGATGCGCAGCTGCGCGCCCTGGGGTCCGGCGGCGAACGTGGCAGCCAGGTCCGCCAGGGTCACCGGCAGCGGCTGGCCGTCCTGCAGCAACTGGAATTCGCCCAGCGCCAGGCGGTCCACCGCGATGGTCACCGGCAGCGACGGCAGGGTGAACGGTTCATCGGACGACGGTTCGGCGGGCGCGTCGGCGCTGGACGTCAGCGCCACGTCAACGGTACGCGCCGAAATCTCGCGCACGTGCAGCAGCCGGTCGCCCAGCGCGCGCCAATGCACATCCAGGCGCAGGTCGCTGATGCCGATGCGCGTGCCGCCGACATCGAGGTCCAGCCGGCCGACATCCAGCCCGCGCAGGATCGAACCGCGCACGTCCAGCGCCTGGCCATCCAGCTGCTGCGCGGCGGTGGTGAGCAGCAGGCGCGAACCGGTCTGCGAGGCCAGCAGCCAGAACACGAAGCTGCACGCCAGCACGGCCAGCATGACCAGGCCCGGCAGCCACCAGACCAGCACCTGGCGCAGGAACTTGCGCAGCGCCGTCAAAACGCGATCCCCAGCGAGAAGTGCAGGCGCAGGTCGCGCTCGCGCTGGCCGTAGGCTACGTCCAGGAACAGCGGGCCGGCCGGCGTGCGCACCCGGGCGCCCACGCCATAGCCCACCGACATCGACATGTCGCTGAAGGATTGGGCCGCGTCGCCGGCATCGACGAACACGCCCATGCCCCAACGCTCATTGAAATAGTGGTCGTACTCGATGCTGCCCACCACCAGCGATGGCGCGCCTACCGTGGCGTTGTCGCGCTTCAGGCCGATGCTCTGATACTTGTAGCCACGGATCGAGCGCGCGCCGCCCGTGCGAAAACCGAAGTCGTCCGGCACCTGCACATTGCCGTTGGCCCAGACGCGGCCGACTTCGCCGCGGATGGTCAGTACGTCCAGCTTGCCGATGGGCCACCACTTCTGGGCGCGGAAGCGGGCGCGGGTATAGGGTTCGCCGGTGTCGAGCGTGACGCCCACGCCCCCGCCCAGGGCGATCAGGTTGCCTTCACGCGGATCGTATTTGTTGTCGACGTCGCGCCGCAGCCATTCGCCGGTGGCGGTCAGGGTGGGCAAGGTGTATTCGTCGCCGCCGTCGATCTTGACGTGGTCTTGCGCCAGCAGCAGGCCCCAGCGCGTTTCGTAGGTGACGCGGCTGTCGCCGGCGCCTTTGCGTTCCTGGCTGCGGGTGGCGCCCAGCGCGTAGCGGGTCACGTCCAGGCCCTGGATGTCGGAATGCTGCGCCAATACGCCGACGGAATCCTTGTAGCCGCGCTCGGTCGGCGGCAGGTAGATGTCGGTGTAGACGCGCTGTTGCAGCCGGTCGACGCTGAAGCCCGATTCCATCGTGACGGGCTGGCCGAACACCACGTTCTGGCGGTACAGCGATTCGAGCCGCACGCCGGCCTCGTCGTCGACGCCCAGCGACACCGAAAAGCGCTTGGGCGGCGCTTCGACCACCCGCACCTGCACCGGCAACGTCACCTCGCCATCGGAATCGTAGGTGGCGGGCGGCGCAGGCATGGCGCCCGACACCACGGGGTCACCGGCCGGCGCGGACTCCGCCGCATTGGCCGCCCCCGGCGCGCGAGCCCGGTCGGCCGCGGGTTCGGCGGGCTGCTGGGCGCTGCCGGGCTGGCGCAAGGCCACAAAGGCGCCACGAAAAAAAGCCGTGGACTGCAGGTCCTGCTGCCATTCGTCCAGCCGGTTCTGGTCGTAGGCCGCGCCCGGCGAATAGCGCACGTAACGGGTGATGAGCTTGTTCGGCACGCGTTCAAGCCCTTCGGTGCTGAGTTCGCCCATGCGCACCTGCGGGCCGCTGTCGATGGTGACGCGCAGCGCGGCCGATGCGGTGTCGGCCTGCACCTCGGCTTCGGACGCGGTCATGCGCGCCAGCATGAAGTCGCGCACCGACACGTTGTCCAGCAGGGACGATTTGGCCTTGTTCCAATCGCTGTTGATGAACGGCTGGCCGACTTTGAGCAGCCAGTCGTCGCGCAGCTTCTGCACGCGGGCGGCGTATTCCGGGCGGGTGATGCGGCCGGTGAAGGTCAGGTCGACCGACGACACCATCGTGCGCTTGCCGGGAACGATGCCGATGTCCCAGGTTTCGCCGCCGATGTCGGTGCCGGCTTCGAGCGTGACGGTGGGGCTGAAGTAGCCCTGGGTGGCCAGCGCGGCCAACGTGGCGTCGCGCGCGCGGCGGCGCAGGCGGTTGATTTCGCCGCCGTCCTGGTCTTCGGCCAGGCGCGCGATGGCATTCACGGCCTCGGTGATCGACTGCAACGCGGCCGGCGGCACGCCGCCGGGGTCCACGATGATCTCAGGACGCTTGGCCGCGGCCTCGCCCCCCACCATGCAAAGTCCAGCCAGAAAGGCCCGGGCTGCCCACCGCATGCGTCAGGTCGGCTGCTGCACGACGATGGACGGGAACTTCCCCGCCATGTCGCGGGGAAGCGCCGCGACGCCCGCCGCGAGTTTCCGGGCGATGCCGCGGTACAGGGCCGCGGCTTCGCTGCCGGGGTCCGCCACTACCGTGGGCGTGCCCGCGTCGGTCTGCTCGCGGATCGCCAGCGTCAGGGGCAGGCTGCCGAGCCAGGGGATGTCGTACTGTTCGGCCATGCGACGGCCGCCGCCTTCGCCGAAGATGTGTTCGGCGTGGCCGCACTGCGAGCAGATGTGGATCGCCATGTTCTCGACCACGCCCAGGATCGGCACGTCGACCTTCTGGAACATGCGCAGGCCCTTGCGCGCATCGAGCAGCGCCACGTCTTGCGGCGTGGTAACGATGACCGCCCCCACCACAGGCACCTTCTGCGCCAGGGTCAGGGCCACGTCGCCCGTGCCCGGGGGCATGTCGACGATGAGATAGTCCAGGTCGCGCCAGTTGGTCTGGCGCAGCAGTTGCTCGAGCGCCTGGGTGACCATCGGGCCGCGCCAGATGGCGGGCGCGTCGGCGTCGATCAAAAAGCCGATGGAGTTGGCCTGCAGGCCGTGGCCGGTCAGAGGTTCCATGCTCTTGTTGTCCAGGCTTTCCGGACGGCCCGAAATGCCCAGCATGGTCGGCACGCTGGGGCCGTAGATGTCGGCATCGAGCAGGCCGACCTTGGCGCCCTCGGCGGCCAGGGCCAGGGCCAGGTTGACGGCGGTGGTGCTCTTGCCCACGCCGCCCTTGCCGGAGGCCACTGCAATAATGTTGCGCACATTCGGCAGGGGCTTCAAGCCCTTCTGCACGGCATGCGCCGCCACTTTCCAGGTGATCGTCACCTGGGCGCCCGGGGCGCCCGCGGCGGCCAGCGCGGCCACGGCGATGTCGCGCACCTGGTCGCGCACGGCATCGGCGGGATAGCCCAATTCGAGCGTCAGGGCGACCCGGTCGCCCGCCAGTTGAATGTCACGATCTTTTACAGATACCCCCAGGTCCAGGCCGGTATTGGGGTCTTGCGCGGCGCGCAGCGCGGCGCGGATGTGTTCTATCGTTATACTCATATCACTGTGGTTCCGTAGGCAGCGCGGCTTTTGCGGGCCGCCATCCCCTAAAGGATAGCGGAATACGCGGGAACCTTTCGCTGCGTTTTGCATCCCACCTTCATGACCAATACTCTCATCCGCTTCTTCCGTGCCGTTTTGTTCGCCGCCCTGGCCTTGATCGGCATGGCGATGGCGCTGGTCTTCATGTTGTCCACGGCGATCGCCGTGGCGATCCTGTACGTCGTTGCCAAGGTGCGCGGCAAGCCTTTCGGCGTTCGCGCCTATTGGAGCCAGCGCCAGGGCGCCCGCCAGGGTCCGTTCCAGTCCGCCACCGCCCCGTTCGCCACGCAGCCCCGCGGCGACGTGATCGACGTCGAGGCCCGCGAGATCCGCTAAGCGCGGTTTCGCAGGCGCCCCGCCGGCCCGCCCCGCGCACCGGCAGCCGCGCCGCATCCGCCAGCCCGGCGTCGTCCCGGCCCCCGACCGGCACCCTGCCCGTTTTTCGCTGCCCTTTCCCAACCCGCCTGGCGCCTGTCCGCGACCATGCGGGTTGTGTCGTTTCAGGCCCCGGCCCGGGCACATCGCCGCCGTTGCCCTAAAATGGCCGGCCACCCCCTCATTTCCCCTCAACCTCTGTCGACAACCATGTCTCGCACCCTTTTTGTCACCACTGCGCTGCCCTACGCCAACGGATCTTTCCACATCGGCCACATCATGGAGTACATCCAGGCCGATATCTGGGTTCGTTCGATGCGAATGGCGGGCCACACGGTGCACTTCGTGGGTGCGGACGACGCGCACGGCGCGCCGATCATGTTGAAGGCCGAAAAAGAAGGCATCACGCCGCAGGCGCTGGTGGCCCGCTACGCGGCCGAGCGCCCGCAGTACCTGAACGGCTTTCACATCCGCTTCGACCACTGGCACAGCACCGACTCGCCCGAGAACGTGGCGCTGTCGCAGGACATCTATCGCAAGCTCAAGGCCCAGGACCTGATCGAGACGCGCTCCATCGAGCAGTTCTACGACCCCGTCAAGGGCATGTTCCTGGCCGACCGCTACATCAAGGGCGAATGCCCCAAATGCCACGCCAAGGACCAGTACGGCGATTCCTGCGAAGTCTGCGGCGCGGTCTACGCCCCCACCGACCTGATCAACCCGTACTCGGCCCTGACCGGCGCCACCCCGGTGCTCAAGTCGTCCGACCACTTCTTCTTCAAGCTGTCGGACCCGCGCTGCGTGCAATTCCTGCAGCAATGGACCACCGGCAGCAACGTCAACGGCGGCAAGCACCTGCAGCCGGAAATGCTGGCCAAGACCCGCGAATGGCTGGGCGCCGAAGACGGCGAGGCCAAGCTGGGCGACTGGGACATCTCGCGCGATGCCCCCTACTTCGGCATCGAGATCCCTGACGCCCCGGGCAAGTACTTCTACGTCTGGCTGGACGCGCCGGTGGGCTACCTGGCGTCGCTGAAGTCCTACTGCGACGCCCGCGGCCTGGATTTCGACGCCCTGCTGGACCCGGCCGGCACCACCGAACAGGTGCACTTCATCGGCAAGGACATCGTGTACTTCCACGCGCTGTTCTGGCCCGCGATGCTGAAGTTCGCCGGCCGCAAGACGCCGGACGCCATCAATGTGCACGGCTTCATCACCGTCAGCGGCGAAAAGATGTCCAAGAGCCGCGGCACCGGCATTTCGCCGCTGCGCTACCTGGAAATCGGCATGAATGCCGAATGGCTGCGCTACTACATCGCCGCCAAGCTGAACGCCCGGGTCGAAGACATGGACTTCAACCCCGAAGACTTCATCGCCCGCGTCAACAGCGACCTGGTCGGCAAGTACGTCAACATCGCCAGCCGCGCCGCCAGCTTCATCACCAAGCACTTCGACGGCGCCCTGGCCTATTCGGGCGACACCGCCGCGCTAGCGGCCGAATACGCCGAGCAGGCCGAGTCGATCCGCGCCGCCTTCGAGGCCCGCGAGTACAACCGCGCCATCCGCGAGATCATGGCCTACGCCGACCGCATCAACCAGGCGTTCGACACGGCCCAGCCGTGGGTGCTGGCCAAGGGCATCGCCACCGCCGACGATGCCCAGAAAGCCGCCCTGCAGGACATCTGCTCGCGTTCGCTGGCCGGCTTCAAGGCCCTGTCGGTGATGCTCGCCCCGGTGCTGCCGGCGCTGGCCGAGCGCGTGGCGCGCGAGCTGTTCGCGTCCGAGGCCAATTTCACCTGGGCCGATGCCGCCGTGCTGCCGCAGCGCGTGGCGCCGTTCAAGCACCTGATGCAGCGCGTCGAACCGCAGATGCTCGAAGACCTGTTCGAGCCGCCCGCCGCCCCGGTGGTGGTGCCGGGTGGCGAGCCGTTGGCCGAGACCATCTCGATCGACGACTTCGCCCGTGTCGACCTGCGCATCGCGCAGATCGTCAATTGCGAGCACGTCGAAGGCTCGACCAAGCTGCTGCGCCTGACGCTGGACGTGGGCGAAGGCCGCCACCGCAACGTGTTCTCGGGCATCAAGTCGGCCTACAAGCCCGAAGACCTGATCGGCAAGCTGACCGTCATGGTCGCCAACCTGGCCCCGCGCAAGATGAAGTTCGGCGTCTCCGAAGGCATGGTGCTGGCCGCCAGCCACGCCGATGAAGCCGTGGACGCCGGCATCTACGTGCTGGAGCCCTTCCCCGGCGCCAAGCCCGGCATGCGCGTGCGCTGAGCCGGCTAGCGGTTTCGCCCAAAGCAACAAGCCCGCCGATTGGCGGGCTTGTTGCTTTGGGGCACGTGGGTCTCGGTGCCGCCGTCAGTCCTTGCTGGGGGCCAGCGCCGGGTCCAGCGAGATGCGTTCGTCGAACACGAAGCACTTGCCGTCAAAGCCCGGGCCGCCGGTTTCCTCGAAGTACTTGAGAATGCCGCCGTCGAGCTGGTAGACGTTGGGAATGCCAGCCTCGTTCATGTAGATGGCGGCTTTTTCGCAGCGGATGCCGCCGGTGCAGAAGCTGACCACCGTCTTGCCTTCGAGTTCGGCGCGGTGCGTCTGCACGGCGGCGGGAAACTGCGTGAAGCGGTCGATGCGCCAATCGATGGCGTTCTTGAAGGTGCCTTCGTCGACCTCGAACGCGTTGCGGGTGTCCAGCATGACCACGGGGCGGCCGTCGTCGTCGGCGCCCTGCGCCAGCCAGCGGGCCAGGGTGTGCGCATCCACGCCCGGGGCACGGCCGGCCTCGGGCCGGATCGTGGGGTGATCCATGCGGATGATCTCGCGCTTGATCTTGACCAGCAGCTTGCGGAATGGCACCTGCGCGCTATGGCTGAACTTCACTTCCAGGTCGGCAAAGCGCGCGTCGGCCCGCAAGGCCCGCAAGAACGCATCGATGCCTTCAGCCGACCCGGCCAGGAACAGGTTGATGCCCTCTTCGGCCAGCAGCACGGTGCCCTTCAGGGCGGCCTCGCCCGCCTGGGCCAGCAGCCGGGCACGCAGCTCGGGCAGGGCATCCAGCGAGACGAATTTATAAGCGGCAATATTGACGACGGAAGACATGGCAAAGCGGGGCGATTGGGCAAAGAAGGCCGTAATAGTAATCGCTGCCCCGCCCTGCCCGCTTGCCGCAGGTCAAACCGGTACGTCAGCGCCTGACGATTTCCTGTTCGATCACCGCGTCGAGCACCCAGCGCAAGCCGGAGGTATCGGCGGGCGGATTGGGGTCCTTGATTTCGACCACGCGCAGGCGGTAGCGGATGCCGGGCTGGAAGGTGAAGCCGGTGATGTCGCCATACCAGAGCTGCCAGGGCTGCGACGCGCTGTCACGCACCTGGTAGCAGGTGGTGCGGCCGGCGCCGGCATTGCAGGGCACGCGTTCGGCGTTGACGTAGACCAGCTTGGTGGGCCCCACCTGGCCGCCGGCGACGGGATCGATGCGGCGGCCGAAATCCAGCGTGTCGCCGTTGCTGAGCGCCCAGGTCATGCGCTGGGGATTGCTGGTGTTGTCGAACGAGGTGGCCGTGATGCGCGTCAGACCGGCCAGGAATTCCTGTTCGAGCTGCATGTTCACGGGCGCGCAGGCCATCATCGTCGCCACGGGGTTGGACGTGATGATCAGTTGGCCATTGGCCACGGTATAGGGCGCGTTGTACGAATTGCAGCCGGCAAAACCGCTGGCGCGCGTGGCGCCCTGGTCATGGATGAAGCTGATGGTGAGCGGGCGCGAATGGGATGATGGATGCGGAATCTCGCGCAGCGCGCCGCCCGGGCGGGTCCAACGGGCCAGGTCCCAGCTGGTCTGCGCCAGCACATCCGAGGCCGCGGCCGGCTGGAAGCGGGGATCCCGCCCATCCGCGGTGCGCGGCGGCGACGCGCAGGCCGCCAGGCCGAGACTGAGCACGCAGGGCGCGAGCCAGCGCAAGGATGAGGACAAGGACATGGGATTCTCCCGCAAGAAACTAGGGCTGGTTCAGCGCCGGCAACACTCGGCACGGCGCCGCGGCGGCACGGCCGGGCGCCCCGGGCAGCGCCCATTGTAGGCGCGCGCCGGGCCTGCGCCTGCCGGCGCAAAACAGACTGAAACACCTGGCCCGGCGGGCCTCAGGGCGTGGGCGGATCCTCGCGGCGTTCGAACTCCAGCACGTCGCCGCCACGCAGATTGAAGGTCAGGTGGCGCGGGGCGCCGCCGCTGTCCAGCGTGAAGGTATCGATCGCGCCCAGGCTGCGCAGGTAGTCGTTTTCAAGGGCGGCGCGCTCGGCCGGCACGCAGGCCATGCGGGTGGCGGCATTGGCCTGGATGAAGAGCTTGCCGGATTCGAGCTTGTAGCTGCCCATGTAGCGGTTGCAACCCGAAAAGCCGCCCGTGCGGTATTCCTTGCCCTGCGCCAGGAACGTCAGCCGTATCGGTTCACCGTTGTCGCCATGCGGAATGTTGCGCAGCCCGCCGGAGGACTGCGTCCAGCGCACCAGTTCCCAACTGGTCTGGGCCAGCGAATCGGCGCTGGTGGCCGCATTGGCGGCCGCCGCACCCTGGGCGCGTGCGCCCCCCGTGGAACCGGCGCAGCCCGCCAGCGCCACGGCCAGCAACCCCACGCCCAACAGGCGGCAATGCGAAGACAGGAAGGAAGACATGGAACAGCACTCCTGAATGGACATACCCCAACTGTAACCGCCACGCGGTCGGCGCGTCCCGGGCCTCCGCCTGACAGCCGAATCCGAAAGCGGCACGCACCGTCCTCCCTGCGCAGGGGGGGTCTGCATCGTACGCCGCATGGCGGCGGCGTGCCGCCACGCGCAGAATCGGTTGACACCCCGCACGCGTCCGGCTCCCCGCCCGCGGCGGAGCCGCGCAGCACACAACAATGACGACCGGAGACACGGCGATGGGCTTCTTGAGAACCTTGCTGGCGCTGTCCGTTGTACTGGACCACCTGGGTGGCGGCACGACCGACTGGCTGGTGGGCGGCCGGCTGGCGGTGCAGCTCTTCTATGTGATTTCCGGCTTCCTGATTTCCTACGTGCTGACCGCCACGGACCACTACCAGGGGTCGATCGGCCGGTTCTATGCCAACCGGGCGTTGCGCCTGTATCCGGTGTACCTGGCGGTGGCGGCGCTGACCCTGCTGGCGCATGCGGCGGACGGCGGCGCGTTCTGGCGCTTCTACGACGCTCTGCCCTTTGCCGCGGAACTGTTCCTGGGCGTGTCGAACCTGCTGATCCTGGGGCAGGACTGGTTGATGTTCTTCGGCATCGAGCAGGGCGCCCTGGCGTTCACGGGAAGCTTCGCTCACAGCGAGGTCCCGCTCTACCAGGGCCTGCTGGTGCCGCAGGCCTGGACGCTGGGCGTGGAAATGAGCTTCTACCTGATCGCCCCGTTCGTCCTGCATTCGCCGCGTCGCCTGCTGGCGCTGCTGGTCGCATCCCTGGCGTTGCGGGCGGTGCTGGTCGCCACCGGCATCGGTCTGGCCGATCCCTGGACCTACCGCTTTTTCCCGACCGAACTGGCGCTATTCCTGGTGGGGTCGCTGTCGCACCAGGTGCTGCTGCCGCGCTGGCAGGCGTGGACGCGCCGTTTTCCGCGGCTGCCTGAAGCCGGCAGCGCACTGCTGCTGCTTTACGCGCTGGCCCATTTTTCCATCGGCCTGCCGCACACCGTGCGCGACGCGATGGCGGTGGTGCTGTTCGCTGCGCTGCTGCCGCTGGCCTTCCTTTTCCAGTCCCGATATCGGCTGGACAAGGCCATCGGCGAGCTCAGTTACCCGATCTATATCTGCCACGCGCTGGTCATCCTGTTCTTCGGCTGGCTGCTGGAGGGCGCGCAGGCGCGCCAGCCGGTGATGTTCATGGTGCTGGTCGTGGCGGGTTGCATCGGCTTTGCCGCGCTGCTCAATACCCTGGTGGCAGACCCGGTCGAGCGCTTGCGCCGGCGCCTGCGTAACCGGGGAACCGAGGCCGGCGCCACCGCGGCCCCAGGCGAAGGCGAGCAACCCGCCAACGCTCCCCGCCCGTCGGGTCTCGTGCAGCCCGTGCGCAGGCTGGCCGCCACGCCGCGTGGGCGCGGCGTGGGAACTATTCGCCGCGCGCCTTGATGTAGGCCGCCAGCACCTGTTCGATCTGGCGCTTTTCCTGCAGGCTCAAGCGGGCATAGGTGGCGTACGAGACGGTTTCGAACGGCCAGGGAGGCTGCTCGGGGCGTTGGCCCAGGCTGGGCGAAGGCTCGTCATACGCCGGGCTGACCATCGGCCCTTCACCGGTGCTGAGCCACAGGGGATTGACTCGCAGCGCCCGGGTCAGCTTGATGAGCGCGTCGCTGGAAGGCTGCAGGCGCTGGCCGCTTTCGTAGTTGCCGATGGCGCTTTGCGACAGGTTGCTCGCGACTGCCAAGTCCTTTTGTGTCCATCCCTGAAGCATTCTTGCGTTGCGCAGACGATGGCTAAACGTGTCCAATCGATCAACCTGAGACATTAATATGAATTTATTTATTTGATTAAAACATCTCAATACTGCCGCCAAACAAACGGATTGCACACCAATTCCGGGGCTAATCCGTAAATCGCGGCATTCTCCCCCAGCCATCAGCCCGGCGCGGCGCCGGGCGCGCCGGCAAGGCCACAACCCGTAAAAAAAACCATTGCTATCATCGGCTTGCACGCAACCCTGCGGGCCACGCAGCCCGGCGCGCCCGATCGCCCGCTGGACCGGCCAAGCCATTAAAGCCCGCCCGAGTTTATGTCGCTTCGGAATGAAAAATAAAAAATAATGTATCGGTAATACTTAATATCCTGTGGCCGCAAGCCCGCAAACGAACAGCGTTTCAAGCGCTTCCCTGAGATTTGCCCCCGCCCCTGTGTTACTACCAGAAACTACAGAAACGTATCTTCACAAAAAAACACGCCCGTGTTTAAATGAAACACGGGCGTGACTTCCATGCGGAATCGGATCATCGGCGGCCCAAGCGCGACACGCTTGCAGCCAAATGCCGCCCCAGACCCCGACCGCGGCATTCATCCGCCGCGGCCCAGACGCTGATCGACCGGCCATTGCCTGGCCTGACGACACTGAAAGCCCTAGCCCGCCACCAACAACATCGCCAGATGCCGCCACATCATGGCGCGCCGCAAAGGGAGAGGGGCATGACACGCAACGATCACGCTGTCGTCGGCAAAGGCGGGCATTCATGACCAACACGCTGGATGTCATCTTTCTCGGCCAGGACGATGCCCGGCACGCCCGCCTGGTCGAGGCCCTGTCCCACCTGGGCTTCGGCGTGCGGCGCTGCCACGACCTGGCCGACGTGTACGACCGTTACTCGCGCCGCCCCAGCCCGCTCATCATCCTGGAAGCCCCCCTGCCCGATATCCATAATGCGGCGGTGCGCCTGCGGGCCATCGACCGCAGCCTGGGCATTGTCGCCATCGCCCCATTCGGGGCCGAGGAAAACCGCATCCGCACGCTGCTTTGCGGCGCCGACGCCTGCCTGCCGCCGGACGTCACCGGACTGGAACTGGCGGCGGTGCTGCAAGCGCTGGTGCGGCGCGCGGTCGGGCTGGACGGATCAGAGGCCGCGGCCGAACCGTCGCTGCCCGAGGACAGGCCGCATGGCACCTGGCGGTTGGCCAACAAGGGGTGGACGCTGATCAGCCCGGCGGGCCGCAAGCTGGGGCTGACCACGGGCGAGCGCGATTTCCTGACCAAGCTGGTGCAGGCGCCCGACCGCAAGGTCAGTCGCGATGCCTTCTACCCGGATGGCGCCGAGGATGCGGATGGAGCCATTACCCGGCGCCGCTTCGTGGACGTGATGATCAGCCGCTTGCGGCGCAAGGCGACGGTCAACGAGATGACGCTGCCGATCCGCGCCGTGCACGGCTGGGGCTATATGTTCGCGGCGGACATCACGTTGGAACTGGACAATCGGGAGGGGGGAGAGGAAGGTCGTCCGGACGGGCCGGAGCACTGGCGACGCCACGCGCTGGATGCCAACGTGCCGACTTACTGATACGCTTGCGACCTGGCGACTGGCGCCAGGCGAAAAAAACGCGGCGCTGCCCCGAAGGTAAGACGCCGCGCTAAAACAACACGTGAGCCTGGAGTCATCAGCCGGCACTGATGCCTTCTACCTAGATCACGCGATTCCAACATTCGTGCCTCATACTACTCACGCACGGACTGGCCGTGAGCCCGAACGGGGTCTCTAGTCCCCACCCAAGCTGCAGCGTGATCAACGCCCGGGTGATTTCGCCTGCCCTTGCAGCTGGCAGGCTTGTCGCCCGTATCAGCGGTGTTCCTCTCGGATAGCCGCGTGATGAAAGAAGTTTAGGACGTCGGGCGCAATTCAAGTAATTCTTTGTTGATAGCCTTCTATACATATTGGATATAGGAAGCCTGCCGCCCTGCCCTATAGAATGAGCCGCAAAGGACGCCCCTGCCATGCCCCATTCCCTGTCCGGCCTTGCGCGCCGATTGCGCTTGGCGCTGACCCGCATTCCCCCCAATTGGTGCCTTGCCATTCTCGTGGCGCTGGACGGCTATGCCTTCATGCATCCCGTGCTGCGCGAGGTGCGGGCGCGCGAGTATTCATTCTGGCTGGCGCTGGATAACTGGCATGACGTGATGCAGGTGGTGGGCCTGCTCGAAATTCCCCGCCTGGTGCTGGGCGTGGGCCTGCAGATCATCGCGCTGGGCCTCATCCTGAAGGCCCGCATCGCGTGGGCCTTTTCGTTGGTGCTGCTGATCGGGGTGGGCACCTTCGCCATCCTGGGCGACAGCGGTCGGGCCGGGCTGGGCGTCTATACCTTGGTATTGGTGATTGCGCTGATCGCCTACTGGCGGCGCTTTGACCGCGCCAGCGTCACGGCGGGCTCGCTGTTCGCGCTGGTCAGCATGGCATCGCTGCTGATCTACGCGATCTTCGGCACGCTGTACCTGGGCGAGGAATTCAATCCGCCCATCAAGGATGCGGCAACGGCGCTGTACTTTTCCATCGTGTCGATGTCCACGGTGGGCTACGGCGACATCACGCCGCACAGCAATGCGGCCAGGCTGTTCACCGCGTCGATTATCATTCTTGGCATCACCGTCTTTGCCACTTCCATCAGTGCGATCGCCGGCCCGGTGATCGGCGGCAACCTGAAACGGCTGGTCAAAGGCCGGTTTTCCAGCGCCATGAGAAAAAACCACATCATCATCGCCGGCGCCACGCCCCTGGCCATGAGCGTCTACGAAGGCCTGCGGCGCCGCGGCGACGAGGTCACCGTCATCGTGCCGCCTGGCGTGCCGCAGGAATACCCGGCCGCCACCGACCTGATCGAAGGCGACCCGTCCAGCGTGCAAGTGCTGCGCAGCGCGGGCGTGACCCGCGCGCGCTACGTGCTGGCGCTGCGCGACGACGACGCCGAGAACGCCTTCATCGTGCTGGCCGCCAAAGAGGCCGTGGGCGAGCAAGGCGCCAAGACGGTCGCCCTGGTCAACACCAGCAAGCACCTGGAAAAGATCCGCCGCGTACAGCCCGACCTGGTGTTCTCGGTGCAGTTGCTGGGCGCCGAACTGCTGGCGCGCGCCATCAACGGCGAGCCGATGGACAGCCAGTCCATCACGGATCTGTTCTTTGCCAAGGCGGCGCCGCAAGCCAAGGCGAGCTGAGCCCGCCGCCGCGCGCGGCCCGTGCCGCCTGGCCGCAAGCGCGGGCCTGCGCACGGCGCCCCCTCCTAGCCACAGCGATACACGTTGCCTGATAGCGTGACGTTGGTCTGCTCCAGGTGGTCCTTGCCGCCTGTCTGCCCCGCACGCTGCGTCAGCAGGTAGACCACGTTGCCGCCCAGCGCGGCAGCCTTGTTCTTCAGGTCGTTGCGCGCCCCGGTTTCCAGATCCGCATTCGAGGTGATCGCGCCCGCCAGGAAGTTGCCCTGGTTGCCGGTCACGTCGCCCAGGAAGACGCAGTCCTTGCCGGGTTCGTTGTGCGTGATGCGCACGTTGGAGGCGGCGCCGGGCGACAGCGCCGTGGGTGCGCAGGCGGCCAGCGCGCAGGCCGAGGTCAACAGGGAAGCGACACGCAGTGCATCGCGGGAAATCGCAGACAGGTAGTGCATGGCAAGCATCCATCAAAGGGACGTGGGAACCCGGCACGCGGGCGAACCCCGCGCGACAGGCGGTTGAAAAGTAAGATCAAGGGGCGGCCGCCGGGCGAGCGCGGGGCGGCCCTGGACGGATCAGGCCATGGCCACCGGCGCCTGCCGCGAGGGCGGCGCCACGCGGCGAACAGCGCCCGTCGCGGCGCCTAGTCGACGCCGGTGTCGTCGCCGGCCGCGGGCGGGCCGGGTTGGTATTCGAGCAGGTCGCCGGGCTGGCATTGCAGCACCTCGCAAATGCGCTCGAGCGTGTCAAAGCGCATGCCCTTGACCTTGCCCGATTTGAGCAGCGACAGGTTCGGCTCGGTAATGCCGATTTCCTGGGCCAATTGGCGCGCCTTCATCTTGCGCTGCGCCAGCATCACATCCAGCCGGACCACGATCGCCATCAGATGAATCCCCGGTTTTCTTCCGCGACCTGGGCCGCTTCTTCCATGGCCCAGGCCAGCGTGAACAACAGGCCGCCAAGCAGGCCGAGCAGGATGTCGCTGATATCGATGCCGATCATCAGCTGGCGCTCGCCCGGCCCGTTGGCCAGCGTCAGCGCCAGCATCAATACGGTTTTCAAGGCCGGCACCGCGACGCTGAACACCGTGACCAGCAAGGCAATGCCGCGCAGGCGCCGGGCCGTGGCCACGGTCAGCACCTCGCCGCGGCTGAAGTCGGAAAACATCGCATGGGCATGCGCGATGGCGCGCAATGCCAGGGCCGCCAATACGCCGAACAAGGCAAAGCCCAGCACCCGGTACGCAGGCCCCAGGTTCAGGTGCGGCAAGGTGACGGGCGTGGCGGCATCCGCATAGGCCGGCGCCGTGACACCGAGAAAGGAATACAGGCCGCGGGCCAGCACGGCCTCGGATGTGAAGAACCACATGCCGATCAGTGCGGCGATGAGGATCACCGCCGCGACGACCAGCAGGCCACGCATCCAGCGCGACAGCCCACGAATGCGGGCCAGGCGCCGCGCGCCGCTGGCGGGTGGCGAGGTCTGCGGGGCGGATGAAAAGGTCGGCGCGGCTGCCATGGCGGTCTCCGGATGACATTGCTGGGGTGATGAAGTTGCTGTAGTGTAGCAACAAATTATCGTTTTACAATAATTTTTTATCCCATAAAGGAAAGTCATGCGGGCCACCCTGGCAGTCGCGTCGCTGCTCGCCGTGCTGCTGTACTTCGTGCTGTCAGTCCCCTGCGGCGACACGGCCGACCCGGGCGCACGGCTCTGCCGCGGCCCGGTCTTCGCGCAAGCTGGGCGCGGCGGCGTCCTGTGGTCGCTGGGTAACCGCTTTTCGTTATTGAACCTGCCGCTGCGCGCGCTATGAGACCGCGGGCACCGGCGGCTGCGCCGCCTTCTCGGCATACCACCGCACGAAGTCGGCCGACGGCATGGGCCGGGCAAACAGATAGCCCTGGATGAACGCCACGCCGCGCTGCGTCAGGTAGTTGAACTGCTCGGGGGTTTCGACGCCTTCGGCCACGACCGCCAGGCCCAGGCGATGCGACAGCGTGATGATCACGTCCAGCACCGGTGCCTCTTCCCCGGTGGGCTGGATGGCATGCACAAAGCCCTTGTCGATCTTCAGGTAATCGACCGGGAATTTCTGCAGGTACGACAGCGAGCAATGGCCCGTGCCGAAATCGTCGATGGCCACGAACACGCCTTCGGCGCGCAGCGCGTCGATGTTGCGGCGGGCCTGGCCGTTGTCGGCGATCAGGCTGCGCTCGGTGATTTCCAGCACCATCAGCGACGGCCGGATGCCGGCGCGAAAGGCCTGCACGTCGGCCAACAGCGTGGGGCTGGACAGATGCTCGGGCGCGAAATTGACCGCGATATGGAATTCGGGCGGCGTGGCCCAATCGCGCATGTCGCGCTGGATCAGCGCGAGCAGATGCTGGGTGAGCGGCACGATCATGTCCTCGACCTCGGCCGCCGCGATGAAGATGTCCGGACGCACGGGGCCCACGCCGGGGCGGTTCCAGCGCATCAGGGCCTCGACCCCTTCGCAGCGGCCGGTGGCCTTGCCGTAGACCGGCTGGTATTCGACGTGGAATTCGTCGGCCGCCATGGCGCGGCGCAGCTGTTCCTTGAACGACTGCCGGTTCACCTGCAGGCGGTAGGCGCCGAAGGCCAGCAGCGCGCCGAACAACAAGGCGATCGGCAGGTAGGTCACCAGCAGTTGCTGCCAGGCCCGCACCACGGCTTCGGGCGGGGCCAGCACGCGCACGGCCAGGTCAGCCCGGCCGTCGACGTTGGCGGCTTGCTCGAACAGCAGTTCGGGCGCCACCGAGGCCCGCCCCCAGGAATCGCTGCGGATAGGCGCGCCCTGGCCCAGCGTGACTTCCAGCTGGTATTCGCCCAGCGAGGCGACGGAATTGAGGATGTCCTGCACGTAACGCCCGTCGATGGCGACCACCCCGCCGCGGCCATCGGCGGCCGGCATGCCCAGCAGCAGCGCCGGCCGCTCAGGCGCCAGGGGCGTACCCGCCACGCTGAAGAACCACTGCGCCGGCGGCACATCCACGGGCCACTTGCGGAACTGGCCCGTGACGAAATCGACCTCGCCCACGGCCGACGAACAATAGATGTGGTCGCGCTCGACCAGGATCAGCGCGCGGAAGTACGGATTGAGCGTGCCCCAGCGGTACAGGTCGGGCAGCGCCTCTTCGCAGGAGCCGGACGTCAATGCCGCCACGCGCGGCAGGATGTCCACGGCGCGGGCCACGATCTGCTCGGTCTGGACCCGCACGATGCGCGCGGCGGTGGCGGCTTCGGCGCGTTCGGTGGACTGGGCATGCAGCCAGGTCCAGGCAACGCAACCGAGCACCGGCAGGACCAGGGCCAACGCCACCGGGAAGTAACGCCAGGACGGCACGCGGACGGTCATTCCGGAAGTAGGCAAATCGTCCTCGCGGATCGAGTCGTGGAAGTAGCGCAAGAATACAGGGCAGCGAGCCGCCCCGGCTACAGCAGGGCGCAGATCATGGCGACGTGCGCCTCGCGCCGCTCCGGCAGGTTGATGCGTTCGTCCGGACCCAGCAGGATCGCCATGAAGATGGCGTGGACCACGGGCGACAGCAGCAGCCACGGATGCCGCAGCGCCACCCCGTCGCCACACAGGCCGCGTTCGCGGGCCAGCCGCAGCAACTGGGCGATGTCGGCCTGGTGCGCATCCGCGGTGTCCTGGCGCCAGCGGCGCGCCAGGTGCGGCACGCGCCCACTTTCGGCCAGCAGCAGGCGCATGGTGGCGACCATGGCCGGATTGGCCAGGCTGGCGTACAGGTGGTTGACGAGGCGTTCGGCCAGATGCCGGGGCGTGGACGCCCCCGCCACCAGGGCCTGGGCGTCCAGCCGCGGCGGGCACAGATGACGCGCAAGCAGCGCTTCGAAGACCTGCTCCTTGCTGGAGAAATGCGCGTAAAGACCGCCCTTGGACAGCCCGGCCCGCAGGGCGATGTCGTCCATCCGGGTGCCGGCATAACCGGCGATCGAGAATTCCTGCAACGCGGCGTCGAGAATCTGCCCGACGCGCACGGTGGGGGGGAGACGCTGACGTTGCGTGCCCATCATCACTGCTCCCTGTGCGAGTCGGCGCGGCATCAAGGCCCCGCCAACAGTCCCATTAAAAACCGACCAGTCAGTCGTTAACTTGATTTCGATCAAGGAGGGGGCACGACGGCTGGCGCACAATCAATCCAGGACGTTTGACACCGGTGCGCCCGGTGCCGGGCCACAAGCCCCGCACCACGACGCGCCGGCCCCCCCCCCAGCGCGATGACCGCGCTGCCCTGCACGCCATGGAGCCAGCATGTCGGACACGACCCCGCCAGCACGCAAGGACATTGCGATGACCGCAGGCCGGTTCGACGACACCGCCTGGGGACAGTGGCCCTATTCGTGGTGGCGCCGGACCTTTGAGCAGGCCCAGGGTGGCTGGAACACGTATGTCCGCGCGCTGCCCCTGGCCAATGCGCACCAGCGCGCGCTGGCCGCCTTCGCGGCACTCCAGTGGCTGGAAGTGCTGGCGCCCGATAACCACCCGTATACCCATCCCCAGGTGCTGCGCCAGACCTTGCAGGAAGGCGGCGCCAACCTGTTGCGCGGCGCGCAGGCGGCCTGGGAAGACGGCCTGCGCCAGTGGGGCGGCCTGCCGCCGGCGGGCGCGGAGCATTTCCGGCCCGGCCACGACGTGGCGGTGACGCCCGGCAAGGTCGTGCTGCGCAACCGCCTGATCGAGCTGATCCAGTACTGCCCCGGCACCGAGCGTGTCCGGCCCGAGCCCATCTTCATCGTGCCGGCCTGGATCATGAAGTACTACATCCTGGATCTCTCGCCGCACAACTCCCTGATCCGCTATCTGGTCGGGCAGGGATACACGGTGTTCTGCGTGTCGTGGAAAAACCCCGGCACCGCCGAGCGCGACTTGAGCATGGACGATTACCTGAACCTGGGGGTGCGCGAACCGCTGGCCGCGGTCAACGCGATCACGCCCGGTGCCTCGGTACATGCGGCGGGCTACTGCCTGGGCGGCACACTGCTGGCCATCGCCGCGGCCGCCATGGCGCGGGACGGCGATACCCGCCTGGCCAGCCTGAGCCTCCTGGCCGCGCAGACGGATTTCTCCGAACCGGGCGAGCTGGGCCTGTTCATCGATGAATTCCAGGTGGCGCTGCTGCAAGCCGAGATGCAGGCGCTGGGCTATTTTCCGGCGCAGCAGATGAGCGGCGCGTTCCAGCTGCTGCGCTCGCAGCAGCTGGTGTGGGGCCGCATGATCAATGACTATTGGCTGGGCCAGCGCCAGCCCATGACCGACCTGCAGGCCTGGAACGCCGACGCCACCCGCATGCCGGCGCGGATGCATGGCGAGTATCTGCGCCGCCTGTACCTGGACAACGACCTGGCTGCGGGCCGCTACGCCGTCGACGGCCAGCCGGTGAGCCTGGCCGACCTGCGCACGCCGCTGTTCTGCGTCGGCACCGAAACCGACAACGTGGCGCCCTGGCGCTCGGTCTACAAACTGCACGGCCTGGCGCCGGCGCCGCTGACCTTCGTGCTGACCCGGGGCGGCCACAACGCCGGCATCGTCAGCGAACCCGGCCATCCGCGGCGTCATTTCCGCAGCCTGACACGGCCCGCCGGCCAACCGGCGCTGGCCCCCGATGCCTGGCTGGCGGCCGCCACGACGCACGCAGGTTCCTGGTGGCCCCACTGGCGGGCGTGGCTGGATGCCCGGTCGGGCAAGACCGCCAAGCCACCTGCGCTGGGCGCTGCCCGTCAAGGCTACCCGGTGCTGGACGATGCGCCCGGCACCTACGTGATGGAGACCTGAGCATGACTCGCCGCTCCCTTGCACCCAGAACCGTTGCCCGCCTGGCGCCGGCCGCCCTGGCCGTGCTGCTGGTTCAGGGCTGCGTGTCGATGGCCCCGCAATACGACCGCCCGGCGCTGCCGGTGGCGGCCACCTATGCCGCCGAGACAGCCGGGCCCGCCTCTGCCGCGCCGGCGTCGACGCCGGCCGCGCAGGTCGACTGGCGCGACTACTTTTCGGACCCCACCTTGCAAGGCCTGATCGGGGAGGCGCTGGCGCATAACCGCGACCTGCGCGTGGCACTGCTGCGGGTCGAAGAGGCGCGCGCGCTCTACGGCATCCAGCGCGCCGACCAGTTCCCAACGATCGGTGTGCAAGCCGAAGGCACCCGTGCCCGCACGCCGGGCGACCTGAACCTGACCGGCCGGCCCCAGGTGGCCAGCCAGTATCAGGCCGGCGTGGGCATGGCGACCTGGGAGCTGGACTTCTGGGGCCGCGTCCGCAGCCTGAAGGACGCCGCGCTGGAAAACTACCTGGCCTCCGATGCCGCCGCCCGCGCCGCCACGCTCAGCCTGGTCACCCAGGTGGCCGACAGCTACCTGTCGCTGCGCGAGCTGGACGAACGCCTGGCGCTGACCCGCGCCACGATTGCGTCGCGCGAGGAATCCCTGCGCATCTTCCGCCGCCGCTACGAAGTCGGATCGATCTCCAAGCTGGACCTGACCCAGGTGGAAACGCTGTGGCAACAGGCCCGCGCGCTGGGCGCCGACCTGGAGCAGGCCCGCGCCACCCAGGCCCACGCCCTGGAACTGCTGGTGGGCAAGCCGCTGGACCTGCCCCTGCCGCAGGCCGGCCTGGACGATGACGCGGTGATGCGCGACCTGCCGGCCGGGTTGCCGTCGGACCTGCTGGCCAACCGCCCCGACATCGTCGCGGCCGAACACCAGCTGCGCGCCGCCAACGCCAACATCGGCGCGGCCCGCGCCGCGTTCTTTCCCCGCATCACGCTGACGGGCGCCTTCGGCACTGCCAGCGCCGAACTCGACGGCCTGTTCGGCAGCGGCAGCCGCGCGTGGAACTTCACGCCCAGCCTGGACCTGCCGATCTTCGATGCCGGTCGCCGCAGCGCCAACCTGGACCTGGCCGAAGTCCGCCGCGACCAGGCCGTGGCCGGCTACGAGCAATCCATCCAGAGTGCGTTCAAGGACGTCTCGGACGCGCTGTCGGCGCGCCGCTGGCTGGCAGAGCAGGTGCAGGTACTGCGCGCCACCGTGGCCGCCCAGGCCGAACGCGCGCGCCTGGCCAAGTTGCGCTATGACCATGGCGCCTCGCCCTACCTGGAAGTGCTGGACGCCCAGCGCGACCTGCTGGCGGCGCAGCAGACGCTGGTGCAGACCCGCCGCGCGCTTCTGTCGGCCCGCGTCGGCCTTTATGCCGCGCTGGGCGGCGGCACCCAGGCGCCCGCCACGCCCTCCTCGATACCCCCCGGAAACGCATCATGAAGCTGCCTACCCGACAACTGATTCCCGTCCTGATCGTCCTGGCTGTCGCCGCCGCCGGCTATGGCGGTTGGCGCATGCTGTCCGACCGCGGCCCCGGCGAAGGCTTCATCAGCGGCAACGGCCGCATCGAAGCCACCGAGATCGACGTCGCCACCAAACTGGCCGGCCGGGTGCAGGACGTACTGGCTGCCGAAGGCGAATTCGTCGCCGCGGGCCAGCCGCTGGCGCGGATGCAGATCGACACGCTGACGGCACAGCGCGAAGAAGCCCGCGCCCAGCACCAGCAGGCCATCAACAACGCCGCCAGCGCCAGCGCGCAGATCGCACAGCGCGAAAGCGACAAACTCGCCGCCGAAGCCGTGGTGGTGCAGCGTGAAAGCGAACTGGACGCCGCCCGCCGCCGGCTGGCGCGTTCGGAAACGCTGTCGCGCGAAGGCGCCTCGTCGATCCAGGAACTGGACGATGACCGCGCCCGTGTCCGCAGCGCCCAGGCCGCCGTCCACGCGGCGCGAGCGCAAGTCAAAGCGGCCCAGGCGGCCATCGATGCGGCCCGCGCCGCCCAGGTGGGCGGGCAGTCGGCCGTGAACGCCGCGCAGGCGACCATTGCCCGCATCGATGCCGACATCGCCGACAGCGAACTGCGCGCCCCGCGCGCCGGCCGGGTGCAATACCGCGTGGCGCAGGCCGGCGAAGTGCTGGGCGCCGGCGGCAAGGTACTGAACATGGTGGACCTGGCCGATGTCTACATGACCTTCTTCCTGCCCGAACAGGCCGCGGGCCGCGTGGCGCTGGGCCAGGACGTGCGCATCATCCTGGACGCCGCGCCGCAATACGTGATTCCGGCCAAGGTGTCGTTCGTGGCCAGCACAGCACAGTTCACGCCCAAGACGGTAGAGACCGCCACCGAACGCCAGAAGCTGATGTTCCGCGTCAAGGCGCAGATCGACCCCGCGCTGCTGCAGCAGCACCTGACCCAGGTCAAGACCGGCCTGCCCGGCATGGCCTGGCTGAAGCTGGACGGCAACGCCGCCTGGCCCGCCACGCTTGAAGTCAAGGTGCCCTGATGCCCACCGCCACGACAGCGTCGTCCCCCGCCCCGGTGGTGCAGCTGTCGGGAGTGGCGTTGCATTACGGCAAGACCGTGGCGCTGGACGGCATCACGCTGGACATCCCCGCAGGCTGCATGGTGGGCCTGATCGGCCCCGACGGCGTGGGCAAGTCGAGCCTGCTGGCCCTGGTGGCCGGCTCACGCGCGGTGCAGGCCGGCACGGTGCGGGTGCTGGACGGCGACATGGCCAGCAAGCGCCACCGCGATGACGTCTGCCCGCGCATCGCCTACATGCCACAGGGGCTGGGCAAGAACCTGTACCCCACCCTGTCGGTGGAGGAAAACCTGCAATTCTTCGGCCGCCTGTTCGGCCATGGCGAGGCCGAGCGGCGCCGCCGCATCGACAGCCTGACCCGCAGCACCGGCATGGACGCCTTCCTGTCGCGGCCCGCGGGCAAGCTGTCCGGCGGCATGAAGCAGAAACTGGGACTGTGCTGCGCCCTGATCCATGACCCCGACCTGCTGATCCTGGACGAACCCACCACCGGCGTCGACCCGCTGGCGCGCGCCCAGTTCTGGGACCTGATCAACCAGATCCGCCGCGAACGCCGCGGCATGAGCGTCATCGTCGCCACCGCCTACATGGACGAGGCGCAGCGCTTTGACTGGCTGATCGCCATGGACGAAGGCCGCGTGCTGGCCACCGGCACGCCTGACGAACTGCGCGCCCGCACCGGCACGGACTCGCTGGAAGCCGCGTTCATCGCCTTGCTGCCCGAGGAAAAGCGGCGCGGTCACCAACCCGTGGAAATCACGCCGCTGGCGCTGGACGACAACGCGCCCATCGCCATCGAGGCGCGCGACCTGACCATGCGCTTTGGCGAATTCGTGGCGGTGGACCATGTCAACTTCCGCATCCGCAAGGGCGAAATCTTCGGCTTCCTGGGTTCGAACGGCTGCGGCAAGTCCACCACGATGAAGATGCTGACCGGCCTGCTGCCGGCCAGCGAGGGCCAGGCCTGGCTGTTCGGCGCCGAGGTCGACCCCAGGAACATCGACACGCGCCGCCGCGTCGGCTACATGTCGCAGGCGTTCTCGCTGTATGGCGAACTGACCGTGCGGCAGAACCTGGTGCTGCACGCGCGGCTGTTCCACGTACCCGAGGCGGACATCCCCGCCCGCGTCGACGAGATGGTGGCGCGCTTTGACCTGGCCGACGCCCTGGACGAACTGCCGGAAAAGCTGCCCATGGGCGTGCGCCAGCGCCTGTCGCTGGCCGTGGCCATGGTGCACAAGCCCGAACTGCTGATCCTGGACGAACCCACCTCCGGCGTGGACCCGGTGGCGCGCGACAACTTCTGGCGCCTGCTGATCGCACTGGCGCGGCAGGACCAGGTCACGATCTTCATTTCCACCCACTTCATGAATGAGGCCCAGCGCTGCGACCGCATGTCGCTGATGCACGCGGGCAAGGTGCTGGTGAGCGCTTCGCCGGACGAGATCATCCGGCTGCGCGGCGCCCGGACGCTGGAAGAGGCCTTCATTGCCTACCTGATCGATGCCGGAGCGGGCACGCAGCCGGGCAAGGCCGCGGCGCCATCGGCGCAGCCGGTGGCCGCCAGGGCGGAGAACGCCGCGCCCGCCGCCCCGCCAGCGCGCGAGGCCCCCGGCAACGCCCACCCCGACCATCGCGGCTTCAACCTGCAACGCATGTTCAGCTACATGTGGCGCGAAGCGCTGGAACTGCGCCGCGACCCGGTGCGCGCCACGCTGGCGCTGGCCGGCTCGCTGCTGCTGATGTTCGTCATCGGCTTTGGCATCAGCCTGGACGTGGAAGACCTGCGCTACGCGGTGATGGACCGCGACCAGACCACGCTGAGCCAGAACTACAGCCTGAACCTGGCCGGCTCGCGCTACTTCATCGAGCAGCCGCCCATCGCCGACTACCAGGACATGGATGCGCGCATGCGCAGCGGCGAGCTGTCGCTGGCGATCGAGATTCCGCAAGGTTTTGCGCGCGACGCCGAACGCGGCCGCCACGCGCAGATCGGCGTGTGGATCGACGGCGCCATGCCGCAACGCGCCGAGACGATTCGCGGCTACGTCCTGGGCATGCACCAGGGCTGGCTGCAGCAGCAGGCGCGCGAACGGCTGGGCGCGGGCGCCACGCCGCCCTTCAGCATCGAAACCCGCTTTCGCTACAACCCCGACGTGCGCAGCCTGCCCGCCATGGTGCCGGCCGTGATCCCGCTGCTGCTCCTGATGATGCCGGCGATGCTGACCGCGCTGGCGGTGGTGCGCGAAAAGGAACTGGGCTCGATCATCAACCTGTACGTCACGCCGGTGACGCGGCTGGAATTCCTGCTGGGCAAGCAGGGGCCGTACGTGGCGCTGGCGATGCTGAACTTCCTGCTGATGACGCTGCTGGCGGTGACGCTGTTCGGCGTGCCCATCACCGGCAGCTTCCTGACCTTGCTGGCCGCCGCGCTGATCTACAACGTGGTCGCCACCGCCATCGGCCTGTTGGCCTCGACCTTCACCCGCAGCCAGATCGCGGCGCTGTTCTTCACCATGATCGGCACGCTGGTGCCGGCCGTGCAGTTCGCCGGGCTGCTCAATCCGGTGTCGTCGCTGGAAGGCGGCGGCAAGCTGATCGGCGAGGTCTACCCCGCCACCCACATGCTCACCATCAGCCGCGGCGTCTTCAGCAAGGCGCTGGACTTCTCGAACCTGCAAGGCGCGTTCTGGCCCTTGCTGGTCGCGATTCCCGTCATCCTGGGCGCGTCGGTGCTGTTGTTGAAGAAGCAGGAGACCTGACCATGCTGCGACATGCCGCCAATATCTTCCGGCTGGGCGTGAAAGAGCTCTGGAGCCTGGCGCGCGATCCGATGATGCTGGTGCTGATCGGCGTGTCGTTCACGCTGATGATCTACACCGCTGCCACGGCCGTGCCCGAATCGCTGCACAACGCCGCCATCGCCGTGGTCGACGAAGACGTATCGCCCCTGTCCTCGCGCATCGCATCGGCGTTCTATCCGCCGCACTTCACCCGGCCGCAGATGATCGATTCGGCCGAGGCCGACGCCGGCATGGACGCCGGGCGCTATACCTTTGCCGTCAACATCCCGCCGAATTTCCAGCGCGACGTGCTGGCGGGCCGCCCCGCGCAGATCCAGCTGAACGTGGACGCCACCCGCATGAGCCAGGCGTTCACGGGCAGCAACTACATCCAGCAGATCATCACCGACGAGATCAACGAATTCGTGCAGCGCTACCGCAAGCCGACCGAGCTTGCGGTGGACCTGGCGGTGCGCATGCGTTTCAACCCGAACCTGACGCAGGCGTGGTTCGGCAGCCTGATGGAGATCATCAACAACGTCACGATGCTGTCCATCATCCTGACCGGCGCCGCATTGATCCGCGAGCGCGAACACGGCACCATCGAGCACCTGCTGGTGATGCCTGTAACACCGACCGAGATCATGCTGGCGAAAGTCTGGTCGATGGGGCTGGTCGTACTGGTGTCCGCTGCGCTATCGTTGACGTTCATCGTGCGCGGCCTGTTGCAGGTGCCGGTCGAAGGATCCGTCGCGCTATTTCTGGTCGGCGTGGCGCTGCACCTGTTTGCCACCACCGCCATGGGCATCTTCATGGCAACCCTGGCGCGCAGCATGCCGCAGTTCGGCATGCTGCTGGTGCTGGTGCTGCTGCCCTTGCAGATGCTCTCCGGCGGCACCACGCCGCGCGAAAGCATGCCCGACTTCGTGCAGCACATCATGCTGGCCGCCCCCACCACCCACTTCGTGGAACTCGGCCAGGCCATTCTCTTTCGCGGCGCGGGATTCAGCGTCGTCTGGAAACCGTTCCTGGCGCTGGCGCTGATCGGCAGCGTCCTGTTCGCCTTCTCGTTGACGCGCTTTCGCAAGACCCTCAGCCAGATGGCGTGAGGCCTGTGTATTCGTTGGCCCTTATCACTCTCTTAAAAGGACGCATGATGAAGAAGACAACCGCCCCCACGCCCCCGGACCTCGCCGGCGCCAATGTCGCCTACTGCAAACGCCTGGCCGAACTGGCCCAGGAAAGCCAGCAGCGCTGGCTGCAACTGAGCCAACGCCTGGCCGGCGACACCGCAGGCCAGTACTTTGCCTCGTTCGGACCGCTGAAGGTCGACGGCAACTGGCAGAGCATCGCCCCGGCCCTGGGCGAAGCCACGCGCAAGCACTGGCAATGCCAACTCGAAGCCAGCCAGGCCATCACCCATGCCGCGCTCGAAGACCAGGCGGCCCTGGCCGCCGGCGTCAGCGAGGCCTTCAGCGGCTGGCTCAGCAACGCCTCGGCCGCCGCCACGGGCGGCCTGTCGGCCTCGCCGCTGACGCGCATGTGGTCCAGCTTTTCCGAGCAGATGACCTCGGCGTGCTCGGCCATGCAGGAAGCCACGCAAGTCGGGGCGCGCCATGGCCGCTAAGCGCACGGCCCTGGTCACCGGCGGCGCGGGGTGCCTGGGCCGCGCCATCGCCCGCGCGCTGCACGACGCCGGCCACGACGTCATCGTCACGTACCACTCCAGCGAAGAGGCCTCGCGCGCCTGGCTGGCCGAGGAAGCCGCGCAGGGCCGGCACTTTGACATGGTCAAGGTGGACGTGGCCGACTATGCCTCGTGCCAGGCGCTGGCCCGGCGCCTGGAAGATGACGGCCGCCAGATCGACATCCTGGTCAACAACGCCGGCATCACGCGCGACGCCAGCCTGCGCAAGATGAGCTACGAAAACTGGACCGAGGTCATGCGCAGCAACCTCGATTCCATGTTCAACATGACGCAGCCGCTGTGCGGACCGATGGCCGACCGCGGCTGGGGCCGCATCATCAACATCTCGTCGGTGAACGGGTCCAAGGGGGCATTCGGACAGACCAACTACGCGGCCTCCAAGGCCGGTATCCACGGGTTCACCAAGGCCCTGGCGCTGGAACTGGCCAAGAAGAACGTCACGGTCAATACCGTGTCGCCGGGCTACCTGGCCACGGCGATGGTCAAGGCCGTGCCCGAAGACGTATTGAAGGAAAAGATCCTGCCGCAGATTCCGCTGGGACGGCTGGGGGAACCTGATGAAATCGCCGCGCTGGTGGCGTTCATCTGCAGCGATGCGGCGGCGTTCATGACCGGCAGCAATGTCGCCATGAACGGCGGGCAGCATATGTACTGAGGCCTGCTCGCCTGCCTGGAGCACGGGCGCTTGCGATGGCATGCGCCCGTGCGCCGGCTCACGCCGCCGGCGCGCCCAATTCCTCGACCAGGAAATCCACCAGCGCCCGTACCTTGGCCACCATGTGACGGCGCGACGGATACACCGCGTAGACCTCCGTCTGCACGGGCACCCAATCCGGCAGCACCGCCTGCAACGCGCCACTGTCCAGGTCGGCCTGCACATACACGCGCGGCACCAGGCTCACGCCAAACCCTGCCCGCAAGGCATCGCATACCGCCAGGCTGGAGCTGACCTGGTAGCGGCCCCGCGCCGGGATGCGTTCCACCTGCCCCGCGCGCTGGAAAGTCCATTCATCGGCGTGCCCCGACAACGTGAAGCGCACGCATTCCAGGCGCCGCAGGTCGGCGGGCTGGACCGGCACCCCATGCTGCCGGAAATACGCGGGCGCGCCGCACAGCACGTGATCCAGCGTCAGCAGCTTGCGGGCCACCAGGCTGGAGTCTTCCAGCCGGTCGCTGCCGCGGATGGCCACGTCGAAGCCTTCCTTCACCAGATCGATGCGGCGGTCTTCCAGATGCAGGTCCAGCGACAGGCGCGGATAGCGTGCCAGGAATCGCGGCATGGCACCGGCCAGCAACGTCAGGCTGAGCGACAGCGGCGCGCTCACGCGCAGCGTGCCGGCGGGTTCTTGTTGCAGCGGCCCCAGTGACGACTCGGCCTCGTGCAGGTCATCCAGAATGCGGGAGACCTGGTCGTAGTACTGCCGCCCCGCCTCGGTCAGGCTCATGCGGCGGGTGGTGCGATTCAAGAGGCGCGCCGCCACATGGGCTTCGAGTTCGGCGATGTTCTTGCTGACGGCGGCCGGCGACAGCCCCAACTGGCGCGAGGCCGCCGCAAAACCGCCCTGCTCCACCACCTGGCGAAACACCTTGAGGGCGGTGAGATGATCCATGGATTCCCCGGGGATGATCATTCACTGCCAGTGAATGATGTTGCCATTGGAATGGATATTATCGCGGCCAGACGATTCAATTAGCCTGTCGGTATGGATGCCGCGCCCGCGCCCGGCCCGTCTTGCCCTTCCAAGGAATTCTCGCCATGAGCCGCAGCGCTGACCTGCTCCTGACCGCGGTGGCCCCCGCCATCTGGGGCAGCACCTATGTCGTCACCACCTTGATGCTGCCGCAGGGCTACCCGCTGACGGTGGCCATGCTGCGCGCCCTGCCCGCCGGCATCCTGCTGTTGCTGGCCGTGCGGCAACTGCCGCAGGGCATCTGGTGGCTGCGCGCCTTTGTCCTGGGTGCGCTGAACTTCTCGGTGTTCTGGGCGCTGCTGTTCGTGGCCGCCTACCGCCTGCCAGGCGGCGTGGCCGCGACGCTGGGCGCGATCCAGCCGCTGGTGGTCATCCTGCTGGCGCGCGCCTTGCTGGGCTCGCCCGTGCGCGGCCTGGCGGTGCTGGCGGCGCTGGCCGGCATCGGCGGCGTGGCCCTGCTGGTGCTGGGCCCCAAGGCCGCGCTGGACCCTGTCGGTGTGACGGCCGGCCTGTTCAGCGCGGCGTCCATGGCCCTGGGCACCGTGCTCAGCCGCCGCTGGCAGCCGCCGGTGTCGGCGTTGACCTTTACCTCGTGGCAACTGACGGCGGGTGGCGTACTGCTGTTGCCGGTGGCGCTGCTGGCCGAACCGGCCCTGCCGCCGGTCACGGCCCTGAACGTGCTGGGCATCGCCTATCTGGGGCTGATCGGCGCGGCGTTGACCTACGTGATCTGGTTTCGCGGCATCGCCCGGCTGGAACCCGCGGTGGTGTCGTCGCTGGGATTCCTGAGCCCGGTCACCGCCGTGCTGCTGGGCTGGGCACTGCTGGACCAGCGCCTGAGCGCGGCGCAGATGGCCGGCATGGTGATCGTGGTGGGCAGCGTCTGGCTCAGCCAGCACGTGCAGCGCCGCGCCGCAGCTAGTGCCGCAGCTAGTGCCGCAGCCGTTCCAGCAGGAAGTCCACAAACGTGCGCACCCGCAGCGATACGTGGCGCACGTGCGGATAAAGCAGGGTGAACGCGCGCGTTGCACCGCCGAACTGCGGCAACACCTCGACCAGGTCGCCGCGCCGCAGGTCATCCTGCACCGTGAAGCGATAGGCCTGGAACAGCCCCGCGCCATGGCGCGCCAGGCTCACTCCACCCAGCACGTCGCCCGAGCAGCTGGCGCCGCCGGTGGTCGGCACATCGATCTGGCGGCCACCCTGCATGAATATCCACGGAATGTTGCGCCCGGTGCTGGGCAATTCGAACTGGATGCAGTCATGCTGCCGCAGGTCTTCCAGCGTTTGCGGTGTACCCGCGCGCCGCAGGTAGCCGGGCGCGGCCACGAGCACCAGTTCGGCGTCTTCGAGCTTGCGGGCGACGAGATTGGAATCAGGCGGCAGACGTCCTCGAATGGCCAGGTCGTAGCCTTCTTCGGCGAAGTCGATGTTGCGATTGCTGATATGCACGTCGACGTGCACCTGCGGATAGCGCTGGCGAAATTCCCCCAGCAACGGCAGCACGCGATGGTGGGCATAAGGGGTAGGCAGGCTGATGCGCAGCTTGCCGGCCGGTTCGGCCTGCTGGCCGGTGACCTCGCGTTCGGCCTCGGTCAGTAGCGACAGCGCCGAGCGGCACTGCTCCATGTAACGCTGGCCAGCGGCCGTCAGGCCGATCTGGCGGGTAGTGCGCACGAACAGGCGCACGCCCAGCCGCTCTTCCAGCCGCGACACCGACCGGCTCACCGCAGCCGGCGTCACCCCCGCGGCGTTGGCCGCCGCCGTGAAGCTCTGCAATTCCGCCGCCAGGCAGAACAGCTCGACGCTGCCGAGCATGAGGTCTTCAAAACGTCTTTGCATGGATGGCGCGCCTATTCATTACATGGTGTATGCATATATTTTATATTTGGTGTGTTTATCACGTTTGGAGTCATAAGTAGAGTGGGGTTTCCTTCTTTTCATCCCGGAAATCCATCATGTCCAAGCAAGCCAAGACCCTCATCGTGACCGGCGCCTCCAGCGGCATCGGCCTGGCCATCGCCCGCGCCTACCTGGAACGCGGCGACAACGTCGTGGGCAATGCCCGCAGCGCCGAACGCCTGGCACAGGCGGCCCGCCAATTGGGCAACCCGCCGCGCTTTCTGGGCGTGGCCGGCGACATCGGCCAGCCCGACACCGCGCGCCTGTTGTTCGACCGCGCCATCGAAGCCTTCGGCCGCGTCGACGTGCTGGTCAACAACGCCGGCATCTTCATCGCCAAGCCCGTGGGCGACTACACCGTCGACGACGCCGAGGCGCTGTTCAGCACCAACCTGAAGGGTTTTTTCTACCCGTCGCAGCAAGCGGCCGCGCACATGGCGGCGCACGGCGGCGGCCACATCATCAACATCACGGCCAGCATCGGCCTGCAACCGGTGCAGCAAGTGCCGGCGCTGCTGCCGGTACTGGTCAAGGGCGGGCTGAACCAGGCCACCAAGGCGCTGGCGCTGGAACTGGCGCCGCACAACATCCTGGTCAACGCGGTGGCGCCGGGTATCATCGCCACGCCGATGCATGACGGCGGCGACACCGACTTCCTGGATCGGCTGTCGCCGTCCGGCCGCCGTGGCGCGCCGCGCGACGTGGTCGATGCCGTGCTGTACCTGACCGACTCGTCGTTCACGTCCGGCGCCATCATCCCTGTGGACGGCGGCGCCACCGCCGGCCGCTGGTAAGCCTGATCCCACCGGCGCCGGCCGCCACGCCAGCGCCGCTTTCCCCAAGGAGACCGACATGCCGTACATCAACATCCAGATCACCCGCGAAGGCGTCACGCGGGAACAGAAGGCCGAACTCATCAAGGGCGCCACCGACCTGATGGTGCGCGTGCTGGGCAAGGACCCGCAGGCCACCTTCGTCGTCATCGAAGAGGTCGACACCGACAGCTGGGGCGTGGGCGGCGAGACCGTCACGGCGCTGCGCCAGCGCCAACGCGCCGCCAAAGACGCGCCATCGACATAGTCGTATCCATCGATGACAAACTGCCGAAAACCCATGGCGCGGGCCGAGGAAGTGGCCGCGCTGATCGACGAGGCGGCGCGCGCCTAGCGCAGGATGAGCCCTGCGCAGGCTGGCGGGCGCCAGGCAAGGCCATGGCCCCCTCGCCGCGCCGCCGCCTGCATCGCAGGGCCGCACGATATCAGGCAGCACAGCCTTCCCGCTGTGCTGCTTTTTTTGTAACCCGCAAGCCTGTCCCCTTCAGCGAAAAATCGCCCGCTTGCCTATGAAATTCGGGCGTAACGCCCCACCACCCTCACAAACTGATCCGCTTTTTTCAGCGCTTTCTGAATCTGTACTAACTTTCGCCGCCGGCCTACCTTGACGCTACAGGCACCAGCCTGTCCGCGCGCGCCGCCCATCAGCGGTTTTCCCGCGCGGGCCTTGAGTCAGGAAAACCCCGCCATGGATAGCGACGCGCTACTGCTTGCCCGAATACAGTTCGGTTTCACCATCTCTTTTCACATCATCTTTCCCGCCATCACCATCGGGCTGGCCAGCTACCTGGCCGTGCTGGAAGGCTGCTGGCTGCGGACCCGCAACACGGTCTACCGCGACCTCTACCATTTCTGGACCAAGATCTTCGCCGTCAATTTCGGCATGGGGGTCGTGTCCGGCCTGGTGATGGCCTACCAGTTCGGCACCAACTGGAGCTTTTTTTCCGATTTCGCCGGCAGCGTCACCGGACCGTTGCTGGCCTACGAAGTCTTGACCGCCTTCTTCCTGGAAGCCGGCTTTCTGGGCGTGATGTTGTTCGGCTGGTCCCGCGTGGGGCCGGGCCTGCACTTTTTCTCGACCATCATGGTGGCGCTGGGCACGCTGGTGTCCGCCACCTGGATCCTGGCGTCCAACAGCTGGATGCAGACGCCCGCGGGCTACGAGATCCTGGATGGCCGCGTGGTGCCGACCGACTGGCTGGCCGTGATCTTCAACCCGTCCTTTCCCTACCGCCTGGCGCACATGGGCATCGCCGCCTTCCTGGCCACCGCGCTCATGGTGGGCGCCTCCGGCGCCTGGCACCTGCTGCGCGGCGACCGCAGCCCGGCCGTGAAGAAGATGTTCGCGATGGCGATGGCCATGCTGGCGATATCGGCGCCGCTGCAAGCCGTGGTGGGCGACTTCCATGGCCTGAACACCCTCAAGCATCAACCGGCCAAGATCGCCGCCATCGAAGGCCACTGGGACAACGAACCCGGTGCGGGCGTGCCGCTGACGCTGTTCGGCATTCCCGACATGGAACGCGAAGAAACCCGCTACGCGCTCAACATTCCCCGTCTGGGCAGCCTGATCCTGACCCACAGCTGGGACGGCCAGCTTCCCGGCCTGAAGTCGTATCCGCCCGAAGATCGGCCCAACGCCACCGTGGTGTTCTGGTCATTCCGCGTGATGGCCGGGCTGGGCATGCTGATGATCGCCCTGGCGGCCTGGGCGCTGTGGGCGCGCTGGCGCGGCAAGCTGTACCAGTCGCGGGCCTTGCAGCGTTTTGCGCTGTGGATGGGCCCATCCGGCCTGGTGGCGATGCTGGCGGGCTGGTACGTCACCGAGATCGGCCGCCAGCCGTGGATCGTCTACGGCGTGATGCGCACGGCCGATGCCGCCACCCGCCATGGCATCGGCGAACTGACGCTGACCCTGGCGCTGTTCGTGGTCGTGTACCTGTTCGTGTTCGGCGCCGGCGTGTCGTACATGCTGCGCCTGATCCGCATGGGCCCGACCCCGGCGCCCGGCCATGCGCCCCTGTCCGGCGGGCCGGGCGAACCGCGCCAACCCTCGCGGCCGCTGTCGGCCGCCTCCACCACGGCGGACGTCCCGTCCGCCTCACGCAACGCCACGGGAGCCTGACGCCATGGGTATCGATCTTGCACTGATATGGGCCGTCATCATCCTGTTCGGCGTGATGATGTACGTGGTGATGGACGGCTTCGACCTGGGCATCGGCATCCTGTTCCCGCTGGTCAACGATGCCGAGGAACGCGACGTGATGGTCAACACCGTGGCGCCCGTGTGGGACGGCAACGAGACCTGGCTGGTGCTGGGCGGCGCGGGCCTGCTGGCCGCGTTTCCGCTGGCCTACTCCGTGATTCTCAGCGCGCTGCACCTGCCGCTGGTGTTCATGCTGCTGGGGCTGATCTTTCGCGGCGTGGCGTTCGAATTCCGCTTCAAGGCGGACCCGCACCATCGCCCGCTGTGGGACCGTGCGTTCGTGCTGGGCTCGTTGTGCGCGACGTTCTTCCAGGGCGTGACGCTGGGCGCCTACATCGAAGGCATTCCGGTCGTGGACCGCGCGTATCACGGCGGCGCATGGGACTGGATCAGCCCGTTCTCGCTGTTCACCGGCGTGGGCCTGGTAGTGGCCTATGCGCTGCTGGGCTGCACCTGGCTGATCATGAAGACCGAAGGCCGCCTGCACCGCCACATGTGCGCGCTGGCCCGGCCGCTGACGCTGGCGCTGCTGGCCGTGATCGCCGCGCTCAGCCTGTGGACGCCGCTGGCGCAGCCGCAGATCGCGCAGCGCTGGTTCAGCCTGCCGAACATGTTCTGGTTCCTGCCCGTGCCGCTGCTGGTGGCCGCCGCCGGCTTCGACCTGGTGCGGCGCGTGCGCGGCACGCCCAACGCCGGTCCCTTCGTGCTGGCGCTGTGCCTGGTGTTCCTGGGTTACAGCGGCCTGGGCATCAGCATCTGGCCCGCCGTGATTCCGCCCGACGTGTCCATCTGGACCGCCGCCGCGCCGCCGCAAAGCCTGGGCTTTGCGCTAGTCGGGGCGCTGGCCATCATTCCGATTATCCTGATGTACACCGCCTGGTCCTACTACGTGTTCCGCGGCAAGGTACGCACGGGCGAGGAGTTCCATTGATGCACGCTCGCACACCCCCCACCACGTGGCGCAGCCGGCTGTTGTGGCTGGCGCTGATCTGGGCCGGCAGCGTGGCGGCGCTGGGCGTGACCGCCTGCGCCCTGCGCCTGGTCATGCGCGCCATCGGCATGTCGACCTGATTCCCCGCCTTTCACGGACCCGCCATGAAACGCTATGAACGCCTGACCGAAGACATCACCGCCTCGATCCTCTCGGGCCTGTTGCAGGCGGGCGACCGCCTGCCCTCGGTGCGCCAGACCAGCGCCAGCCGCGGGGTCAGCCCGTCGACGGTGTTCAAGGCCTACTACCTGCTGGAAGCGCGCGGCCTGATCCGCGCGCGTGATCGCTCGGGCTACTACGTGCTGCGCACGCCGCACGCCGCGCTGCCCGAACCCGACGCCCTGTCCAGCGCCAGCGCGGGCCGCCATCCGGTGGACGTCAGCGACAACGTACTGCAAGTGCTCAATGCCACCCTGCGGCGCGACATGCTGCCGTTCGGCTCGGCCTTTCCCAGCCCGTCGCTATTGCCCTACGGCCGGCTGGCCAAGTTCATGGCCGCCACCGTGCAACAGCTGGACCCCTGGAGTTCCATCGACGACCTCAGCCCGGGCGATGCCGCGCTGCGCCGCGCCATCGCGCTGCGCTACCTGGCCGACGGCCTGACGGTGCCGGTCGACGACATCATCATCACCAATGGCGCGCTGGACGCGCTGAACCTGTCGCTGGCCGCCGTGACGCAGCCGGGCGATGCCGTCATCGTCGAATCGCCCACCTTCTACGCCGCGCTGCAATCGCTGGAACGCAACCAGCTGCACGCCATCGAAGTGGCCACGCATCCGCGCGAAGGCATCGACCTGCAAGCCCTGGAGCAGGCCATCGTGCAGCACAAGCCGCGCGCCTGCTGGTTGATGACCACCTTCCAGAACCCCCTGGGCAGCCTGATGCCCGAGGCCAAGAAAGAAGCGCTGGTGCGGCTCTTGACCGAACACGGCGTGGCCCTGATCGAAGACGACGTCTACGGCGAGCTCTACTTTGGCGACACCCGCCCGCGCCCCGCCAAGGCCTTCGACCGCGAAGGCATCGTGATGCATTGCTCGTCGTTCTCGAAAACGCTGGCGCCGGGTTACCGCGTGGGTTGGGTGGCGGCCGGGCGCTACACCCGAGCCATCATGCGCAACAAGCTCACCACCAGCCTGGCCACCGCCGCGCCTACCCAAGCCGCCATTGCCGCCTATCTGGCCCAGGGCGGCTACGACCGGCACCTGCGCCACTTCCGCCAGACACTGGCGCTGCAGCAGGGCGAAGTCCTTCAGGCCGTGGCGCGCTACTTTCCGAAAGGCACGCGCGCCACGCGGCCGCTGGGCGGCTACTTCACCTGGGTGGAACTGCCCGCCCACATCGACACCTTGCGGCTGCACCGCGCCGCGTTGGACCACGGCATCAGCATCGCGCCGGGGCCGCTGTTCTCGTCGTCGGGCGCCTTCGGCAACTTCCTGCGCCTGAACTACGGACACCCCTGGAATGCCGAGATGGAACAGGGCATGGCCACCCTGGGCAAGCTGATGGGGACATGAAATTCGCCATCTTGATACAGATAGAAACCCCACCCTGACGCACATCCCTTAGAGTGCGAAGCCTTCGACATCCGGACGGTGCCGCGTCGCGGCGCGTTTCTCATGACTGCTTCGTTCCCCCGAGTTTTGCCGCGTTACGCGCTGGGTTGCTACCTGGGCGCCGCGGCCCTGCTGTATCTGTTCTGCGCCCAACTGCTGGCCGCGATCGACATCTGGCTGCTGCCCCGCAGCCTGCTGGTCGAAATGCTGCGCTACCGCGCCATGTGGCTGGTGTTCTTCCTGACGCTGCCCACCGTCGGCTACCTGCTGTGGCGCGGATCGGACCTGGTCGCGTGGTGGCGCGCCCCGGCCGCAATCACGCTTGACGACCACGCGCTGCACCTTGGCACACGCACCGTGCCCTACGCCGACATCGCGTCGATGCGCCACCTGCACAACCGCGACCATCTGCTGCTGACCCTGCACGGCGGCGAACGCATCCGGCTGCGCCTGGCGATCTGGCAAGACGCCTACGAACTGGCCGAGCACCTGGAAGACGCGGTGGGCGGCAATCTCGAAGCCGACACCCACCGCAAGCTGCAGGCCGGCGCCACCGTGGCGTTCGGCCCGCTGGGCATGAACGCCGCCGGCCTGGTGCACAAGGGCCAGCAGATTCCCTGGACCGCCATCGACACCATCCGCACGCAATCGGACAGCGAAGGCATGGAAACCGACGAGACGCTGATCATCGTCGCGCGGGGCAAGACCCACAAGATCGACCGGTCCAAGATCGTCAATGAGCCGGTGATGCTTGCCTGTCTGCGCCAATACCTGCCCGGCGCCTGACTTCGATTCCGCCCCCTTTACAGGGCGGCCCCTTCCCCTTTTGCGCAGCCTCGATATGGAAATCTACAGCTCCAACGCCCAACAATCCCAAACGCTGGCCGACCGCCCGGTGTTTTTCTCCCGCAACCGCCTGATTGCCGGTGCGATCATCTGGACGGTGGCCGCGGGGGTCTTCGGCTTTTTGGCCGCGCGGTCGCGCGACAGCATGGGCGCACTGGCGTTCTTCGGCGCCATCGCCGCCATCGGCGTCTGGCTGGTCATCAGATGCCTGAAGCGCGCCTTCAGCCCGCCCACGCCCGTCATCACCTTCACCCGCGACGGGCTGAAGATCACCGACGGCACCGTCGTGCCGTGGCACGCCATCAACGAGAACACCTACGTCAACCAAAGCTACGTCGGTATCCCGATCGCCAAGCAGATCCAGTTGAAGACCTCGCTGCCCAATCGCAAGCGCGTGCTGATCCAGGCCATGGCGCTGGAGATCAACGGCGACGAATACCTGGCCTTGTGCGACGCCTACCAGGCGCGTTGACCGACACTGACAGGCGCCGCCGCTAGCGCTTTCTGGCGGCGTCCAATTCCCGCCGCAACGAGGCGGCATCCGCGCGCAAAGGCAACACCAGCTTGCCCGCGCGATCGATGGCGCCCCACTCGCCGCCGACCACCACCTGGTGCTCCCCGCTGGCGTCGGGTTCGAAACGGCAACGCGCGCAGACCGCGGCGATGCCGTCGGCAAAGGGTTCCACCCAGGTGTAGGGTGTCGCCAACGCGACGTCAAGGCGCTTGTCGATGTAGATCATGGCGCCATCGGCCCGCCGGCCACGAGCCAGCCCGTCGACGAAATCGTCGGGGCCATTGTCGAAGGGGATCACCTGCGCCGATGCACCATCGGCGCGCACCCACGACCAGCCGCCGCCAACCGCCACCGAGCTCAGGCCGTCGGCATCGTATTCCAGCTGCCCAAGCACGGCCGGATTGAACGACAGCTGGCTGCCGTCACGACGCGCGCAATGCGCCGTGGTTTCCATCATGCCGCCCGTGCCCCGGGCCGCGGCCAGGCAGCTCAGGTCGAAATCGGAAGCGGTCACCGGCGCGTGTGCCAGCAACGAAAAAAGCAGGGTCGTGAGCATGCGCGAAATCCTAGCACGCGCCCCCGCAGGGTTCACATGACGATCGTCAGTTCGCCGTCGCGCCCGAATCCTTCACCGCCTGCGCCCAGGCCACGATTTCTTCCCGGATGAAGACGCCGAACGCAGCCGTGTTCACGTTGGATGCCTGCGCGCCCTCTTCCATCAGCCGCTGGCGCACGGCGGGCGCGGCCAAAGCCCCGCTCAACGCCGCATTCAGCTTCTGCACCACCGCGTCCGGCGTGCCGGCCGGCGCCACCACGCCATGCCACGACAGGGCCTGGAAGCCGGGCAAGCCGGATTCGGCCATGGTGGGAATGTCGGGCAGCGCGGGCGAACGCTGCGGCGAGGTCACCGCCAAGGCGCGCAACGTACCCGCCTTGATATGCGGCAACGCGCCAGGAATGGTGGTGAACAGGAAATCGATCTGCCCGCCGATCAGGTCGGTGATGGCGGGGCTGCCGCCCTTGTAGGGCACATGGGTGAACTGCAGGCCGGCCGCACGCTTGAACATCTCGCCGGCCAGGTGGCCCGGGGTGCCGGCGCCGGCCGAGCCCATGTTGCTGCGGTCGCCCTGCGCCTTGATATGAACGATCAGCGCCTGCACGTCGGTAGCCTTCACATTGGGGCCGACCACCAGCACGTTGGGTACGGTGGCCAGCAGCGTGACGGGCGTGAAGTCCTTGGCCGCGTCGTACGAGATGCGCGAGTACAGCGACGGGTTGATGCCGTGCGTGCTGGCGGTGGCCAGCAGCAGCATGTAGCCGTCCGGCGCGGCCGAGGCCACCTGCTTGGCCGCGATGGTGCCGTTGGCGCCGCCCTTGTTGTCGATCACGATGGTCTGGCCCAGCGTCTTGGCCGCTTCGGCGGCCACCGTGCGCGCCAGGATGTCGGACGTGCCGCCCGCCGAATGCGGCACCACCAGCGTGATGGGCTTGGCGGGAAAGGTCTGCGCGTGCACGGTCGGCAGGGCCGACCACAGACAGGCGGCAAGCGCCGCGCGGGCGATGCGGGAAGGGAACATGCGAGTCTCCTGATAGGTATGGATTGCGGCGCCATCCAGGGCGCCGTCATGCGAGCGGGTACAACGGATCAGTCAGATCCCAACTGCAGCTTGTTGGGCTGGCGTTTTTCGATCGACCACTTGAGCAGCGCAGCCGACCGGTAGATGCCGTGCGCGAACTTGCCGTAGGGCAGCGTCAGGAACAGCGCCATCACCACGCCCAGGTGCACCGCCAGCAACAGCGCCATGGCGCCCGTGTCGCGTCCGGCCAGCAGCGCCAGGCCCGTGGCGCTGGTCAGGAACAGCAGCGCGATGAAGCCGCGGTCCATCGGCTTTTGCGCGGCGTCGCCATGCTGCGGATGGCGTTTCAGGTTCAGCCACAGCAGCCCCGCCGGCCCGACCAGCAGGCCGATGCCGCCCACCGTGCCCAGCAGCACCGGCGCGCTCCAGAACGGATACGGCGCCTGCTGGCCCAGCAGGTAGTGGTACAGCGTGGCCACGACCGTGGCGGCAAAGCACAGCATGAAGCCGTAGAACGTGAAGTGGTGAAAGCGGCGACGCCACAGGGTGAAGGCGTCGTCGGCGTTGTTGCAGCCCTTGCCGTGGCCGCCGTCCAGATAGCGCAGCCGCAGCGCGTCGTGCGCGGCTTCGGCCACCGCGGCACCGCTGGCCGCGCCCGGGCTGACGTCGCGCCAGAACTTCGCCACCCCCACGCCCAGGGCCAGCATGGCAAAGCCGAACACGACGCCGAACATCAGCGCCAGCGTGTTATGCGGAAACACCGCATAGAAATTGCCGGCCATCGGCGCATGCCACAGGCCGCCGGTCAGCAGCACCGCCAGCGTCAGGAACAGCGCCAGGCCCGCCGCGGTGGCCAGCGACAGCGTCAATCCGTTGCGGCGATACAGCTGGCCCAGCGCGGGCGGCCAGGCGTAGTCGGTGTACGTCTGCATGCGCACCTTGGCCATGGCCTGCGGCACGTTCACCGCGAACTCGTGCGGCGGCGCGTACTGGCAGGCGTGCAGACAGGCGCCGCAGTTGTGGCACAGGTTGGCCAGGTAGTTCAGGTCGGCCTTGCCGAATTCCAGGCGCCGGGTCATGGCCGGAAATACCGCGCAGAACCCTTCGCAATAGCGGCAGGCGTTGCAGATCTGCATGACGCGGGCCACCTCGGCCTCGTCGCCGCTGAGCGCGCCGGGCTCGGCGGTCACCGGTGCTGAAGCCGGCCCGGCGCCGCGGCCATGCCACGTGACCACCTGCTCGGTCATCGCCGGCTGGGGTGGGGTGAACGACTGGGCCTCCTGGGCCAGGGCTTCAAGCTGCCGCATGGCGGGCTCCTTCAGGGTGGGCGCGGCGCGCGGCGGCCGCGGCGCGGGTGCCGGCGATGCGGCCGAACGCCGTGCCGATGGACATGCCCACCCCCGCCGTATAGCCCTTGCCCAGCACATTGCCGGCCATCATCTCGCCGGCCACGAACAGGTTGTCGCTGGGCACGTCGTCAAAGCGCACCGCGGCGGTCTCGTCGACCTTCAGGCCCAGGTAGGTGAACGTAATGCCGGGACGCAGCGCATAGCCGTAGAACGGCGCGGTGTCGATCGGTCGGGCCCAGTGGGTCTTGGCGGGCGTCACGCCTTCGGTATGGCAGTCGTCCAGCGCGGTGTGGTCGAACTTGCCGACCCGGCAGGCCTGGTTGTAATCGCGCACGGTACGCTCGAACGCCACCGGGTCCAGGCCCAGCTGCGTGGCCAGCTCGGGCAGCGTGTCGGCCTTGACGCCGGGAAACACCGGCGGCATGAAGCGGCCGATGGCCTTGGCGTCGATGATGGAATAGGCAATCTGCCCCGGCTGCATCGCGGTCAGGCGGCCCCAGATGGCGTAGCGCTTGGGCCAGAAATCCTCGCCTTCGTCATAGAAGCGCTGCGCGTCGCGGTTGACCACCACGCCCAGCGACACGCAGTCGATGCGGGTACAGATGCCGCCGTCGTACAGCGGCGCGCGGGCGTCGATCGCCACGCAGTGCGACTGCGACGGATCGCCGATGCGGTCCGCGCCCGCGTCCAGCATGAACTTGAGCAGCACGCCCTGGTTGAAACGCGTGCCGCGGATCAGGAAGTTGTCGGCCGGCCATTCGCCGCGTTCGTTCTGGCCCCAGGCCTCGCGCAGCCATTCGCGGTTGGACTCGAAGCCACCGGCCGCCAGCACGCAGGCGCGCGCCTCGATGCGTTCGGCGCCGATGCGAGCGGCGATGAAGCGGCCGTCTTGCAGTTCCAGCGCGTCCACCGGCGCGTCGTAGCGTATCTGCACGCCCAGCGCTTCGGCGCTGCGGTAATAGGCATTCACCAGCGCCTTGCCGCCGCCCATGAAGAACGCATTGGTGCGCGCCACGTGCAGCGCGCCCGACAGCGGCGGCTGGAAGTTCACGCCGTGGCGCCGCATCCAGTCGCGACAGGTGGACGACTCGCGGATCACCAGCCGCGCCAGGTGTTCATTGGTCTGGCCGCCGGTGACCTTGAGCAGGTCCTGCCAGTATTCCTCTTCGGGATACGCGTCCACCAGCACGTCCTGCGGCGCATCGTGCATGCAGCGCAAGTTGCGCGTGTGCTGCGAATTGCCGCCGCGCCATTCGCGCGGCGCGGCTTCAAGCAGCAACACGCTGGCGCCGGCTTCGCGCGCCATCAGGGCCGCGCACAGCGCCGCATTGCCCCCTCCCACCACCAGAACGTCGACCATGACAGCATTCCTGAATCAAGGAATGCACTGTAGGTCTACGCCCTGCGCCGCGATATCAGCGCTGCGTCAACGGGTCTTCACGATTCGTGAAGGGTCGTCACCGCCCAGGTGCCCGCGCGCGCCAGGCTGCGCGACACGTCCGCCAGCACCAGCCGCGCGGCCAGCGCCGCGGGCGACAGCTCATCTTCGGACAGGCTGGCCAGCAGATTGGGCCGGAACAGGTCCGCATCGTCGATGCGCGCCATCGCCAACTGGCCGGGCGCGATGCGAGCGGTGGCCGAGCTGGGCTGGATGGTGGCGGCGTAGCCCAGCTGCACCACGTCCATCAGCAGCGCCAGGCCGTCGACCTCGGCCACCACCCGTGGCGTCAATTCGGACTTCTGGAAGGCATGGTTGACCAGGGCGCGCAGCCCGTGGCGGCCGCTGGGCAGCACCAGCGGCAGGTCGGCAAGGTCTTCCAGGCGGGTCGTGGCGCCAGCCGGCAAACCCGCCATGCCGCGCCGCGCACACAAGTACAGCGGTTCGTCCAGCAGCGGCATGACGCTCCAGCGGCGCGCGGCCTCGGCATGGAACACGATGGCCAGGTCCAGCAGCCGGCCGTTGAGCATGTCGGCCAGGTGGCCCGACAGCGCCTCGACCAGGTGCAGCCGGATGTCGGGATAGCGTTCGTTCATGGCCTGCACGAACGGCGCCCCCAGGATCGATGCGGTGGTGGACGACAGCCCCACGCTGACGTGCCCGGCCAGCCGGGCTTGCTGCGCGGCGCGCACGGCGTCATCGGCATGGCGCAGCGCCAGCTGGGCCTGGCGAAAGAACGCCAGCCCCGCGTCGGTGGGCACCACGCCGCTGGCGCTGCGCTGCAACAGCCGCGTGGCCAGTTCGCCTTCCAGGCGGCTGATCTGCTGGCTGAGCGCGGACGTCACCATATCCAGCGACGCGGCCGCGCGGCCGATGCTGCCGGCTTCGACGACGCGGACGAAATAACGCAGCTGGCGCAGTTCCATGATGGGCCGGATGATCGCAAGTGAAGATCCGCCGATTGTAGGGCGGTCTGGCCAGCACACGGCCGCCGGCAACGCGTCCGCCACGAGGTCCCGCGCCGCGGCGGCGGCTCGGGGCGGTCCTCGGCAACGATCACCTCAATACCGCGCGTCCTTGGGTTTCTTGCCGTTCGGCCAGTCCTTTTCCTTGCCCGGGAAGTCCGGGCGCGGCATGTGGGTGAAGTATTCCGCCACGTCCACCGCGTCCTGGTCCGACAGTACGCCGCCTTCGCCCCAGGTGCCGTGGGTGTTCACCCCCATCGGCATGCTGTTGCGGATGAAGGCCGCGGCCTTGTAGGTGCGCGCCAGGCCCGCGCCGATGTTGAACGACTCGTCGCCCCACAGCGGCGGAAACACGATGTCGCCTGCGCGGTCCTTCTTGCCTTCGCCGTTGGCGCCGTGGCAGGCGGCGCACTGCGCCGCGTACAGGCTTTTCCCGCGCACAGGGTCGCCGATCAGCCTGGTGTCGATCGGCCAGGCGTTTTCGATCTGCACCTTGGCGCCATGCGGCACGTCCTGCGCCAGCCACTTCATGTAGGCCACCATGGCCTGCATTTCCGGCGACGTCTTGTCCAGCGGCTTGCCGTTCATCGACCGCATGAAACAGCCGTTGATGCGGTCTTCCAGCGTCACCACGCGGTTGGCGCGCGGGTTGAATTGCGGAAACGAATTGACCGTGTTGATGTACGGCGCGCCCAGCGGCTTCTTGCCCTGCTGCACGTGGCAGCTGTTGCAATTCATGCTGGCGCCGGTGTTCTGCGGCAGCAGGCGGCGGGTTTCGTTGAGCAGGCGCTTGCCGTAGTTGATCTGGTCGGCGTTGGGTTCCTTGGCAATCAGCGTGTCGGACGGAATGGTGTAGTCCGCCAGCCGCTTGCCGTCCTTGTCCAGCACGGCGAAGGTCTTGCCGTTGGGGTCCGCAGCCGGCGCATCCTGCGCCGCCATCGCGGCCATGCCGCCCCCGACCGTGGCCGCCAGCACCAGCGCCGCGGCAATCTTGAGCCTGTTATTCATGTTTGCCTCCCGACACGATGTTCGGTTTCTTGCCCGCCAGGAAGTCGCGGATGTGCGCCACGTCGCCATCGGCGATGGCCGGCGCCTGGTTGGTCCAGGCCGTGCGGATGAAATTGATGACGTCGGTGATGTCGCGGTCGCTCAGGTGGTTGAACCCGGGCATGGCGAAGGCCATGGCATCATGGTCGTTGGCGGGCATCTTGCCGCCTTCCAGGGTGATCTGGATGATGGACTGCGGGTTCTGCGCGAAGATGGCCGAATTGCCCGCCAGCGCCGGGAAAATGCGCGGCATGCCCTGGCCGTCGGCGCGATGGCAGACCACGCACTGTTCCATGTAGATCACCGCGCCGCGACTGTCGTAGCGACCGGCCATCAACGCCGCCGTGGTGGCATCGGCCTTGGCGGCAAACACCGGCAACTTGCCCTGCACCGGCGGCAATTGCTTCAGGTAGGCCGCGATGCTGGCCAGGTCGTTGTCGCTGAAATAACGCGTACTGTGCTCGACCACGTCGGCCATCGCGCCAAAGGCCGCCACCTTGTCGGTGCGGCCGGTCTTCAGGAACAGCGCGATGTCGGCCGCCGTCCACGATTGCAGGCCCTGGGCTTCGCCGCGCAGGCTCTTGGCCCGCCAACCGTCGATCACCGCGCCCGACAGGAAGGCATCGCCATCCGCCATGGACAGCGTCTTTTCCTGGTAGGCCAGGCCACGCGGCGTATGGCAGGCGCCGCAATGCCCCGGCCCTTCCACCAGATAGGCGCCACGCGTCAGCATGTCGTCGGCGCCGGCCGGCGCCGCGAACTGCCGCTTGCCGGCAAACAGCGCCTGCCACCAGGCCATGGGCCAGCGCATGTTCAGCGGCCACGGAATGGTGGAATCGGCGCTGGGCTTGCCATCGGGCTTCACGTCGGCCATGAAGTAGGCGTACAGCGCCTGCACGTCGGCGTCCGGCATGATGGCGTACGACGGATACGGCATGGCCGGATAGAGCGGCGTGCCGTCCTTGCGGATGCCGTACTGCACCGCGTTCTTGAAATCGGCGTAGGTGTAGGCGCCGATGCCGGCGGCCTTGTCGGGCGTGATGTTGGACGAGTAGATCGTGCCCACCGGCGTCTGCATCGCCAGGCCGCCCGCAAAGGGCTTGTCGCCGGGCACGCTGTGACAGGCCACGCAGTCGGCCGTGCGCGCGATATAGGCGCCGGCCTCGACCAGGCGCCGATCCTGCGGATCGATCGTCGCCGTGGTGTCTGTCTTGCGATGGGCGGTAAGCACCTGGGCGCCGCCAATGGCCCCGCCTGCCAATACCAGCAGCGCCACCACCGCCTTGATCCCGAACTTCTTCATCTGACCCTCCGTTACGCGCCGGCAAGCGCGCACGTCGGGTGTTCGTACAGCGTTGTCCAGCTTATGAGGCCAGCTTACGCCTTCTGGTAATAAGCATATGACTGAAAAGCATGAAAGTATCGGGCTTGTTTGACCGGACGCAAAGGGCGTTCAGACAACGGCGCCGCGGCAAAGAACGAAGGCCCCCGAAGGGGCCCCGTAGCCTGGCGTCTGTTACCTCCGCTTTTGGCGGAACCGCTATCGCGGCAGTCAACGCATTTGCCCGAGGGCTCACCAGCTATTGCGTTAAACGGATCTTTGCCGACATCCAGGCACGGCGCAATGCTCAAGCCGGAATAGTCAGACCCTTTACCACTGCCGGACGCGCCACGAATGCTTCCAGCACGCGGGCGACGTTCTTGAATTGCGAGAATTCGACCAGGTCGCCGGCGCCGTAGAAGCCGATCAGGTTGCGCACCCACGGCAGGATCGCGATGTCGGCGATGGTGTATTGGTCGCCCATGACCCAGGCGCGGCCTTCCAGGCGCTTGTCCAGCACGCCCAGCAGGCGCTTGGATTCGGCCACATAACGGTCGCGCGGGCGCTTGTCTTCGTAGTCCTTGCCGGCGAACTTATGGAAAAAGCCCAGCTGGCCGAACATCGGGCCGATGCCGCCCATCTGGAACATCACCCATTGCAGCGTTTCATAGCGGCCGGCGGTGTCGGCGGGGATGAACTGGCCCGTCTTGCTGGCCAGGTAGACCAGGATGGCGCCGGACTCGAACAGCGCCAGCGGCTTGCCGTCGGGGCCGTTGGGGTCCAGGATCGCCGGGATCTTGTTGTTCGGGCTGAGCGACAGGAATTCCGGCGAAAACTGGTCCTGGGAATCGAAGCTGACCCGGTGCGGCTCATAGGGCAGGCCCAGCTCTTCCAGCAGGATCGACACCTTCACGCCGTTAGGCGTGGGCAGCGAATAGAGCTGGATGCGGTCGGGGTGCCGGGCGGGCCATTTTTGGGTGATGGCGAACGAGTCTAGGGAAGACATGCGTAGGAACTCCTGGAGATCCGGGGGTGGCGATTGGAAACGCGGTGGCGGCGCGGGCGGCGGGCAATCCGGCGCCTGCGGGCGTCGCGCAAATTTAACGCAAATCACCCGCTTGGCAAGCGTTCGGCGGCCGGCCCGTGGGCGGCCGCCGCGCAACAGACTGTTCCACGCCTACAGGCCAGGCGCCCAGGCGGATCGGGCGTCCCGGTTCTGCCGCAGGAATGCCGTGGCCGCGATGATGTCGGCGTCGTTGCGGCGGTCTTCGGCCAGGTGCGGCACCTGCCTGCGGAAGTCCCGCCACAGGATGGCCGTGCCCTGCCCCAGGGCGGCTGCCGGCCCTTGCGGATAGCGCAGGTCCACGGCCTGGGCCGCATGCATCAGTTCCACCGCCAGCAACCGGGTCAAGGCGGCGATCTGCCCGGTCACGCGCAGCCCGGTCAACGGCGCGTTGGTGCCCACGTCTTCGATGTTGCCGGCCTGCGCCTGCACGTCGGTCACGACCGGGCCGGACAGGGCCCGCACGTCGGCCGCCAGCGCCGACACGGTCTTCTGGATCGGGCCGTAGCCGATGGCGCCGTTGCCCGGGCTGAGAAAGCGCGGCAGCCGCGTGAAGGCCGGGTCGGTCAGGCGCAAGGTGCGCTGCGCCGACAGTTGCGCCACCTGCGACAGGGCCACCGCCGTGCCCTGCAGCGGCAGCACCCAGGCGCTGGGGTCAAAGCCGGCGCTGGGCAGCACCGCCCCCCGCACCGGGCCGTCGGTCACGAAATACTGGGTTTCGTAGGCGGATGCACCGGGGCTGGGCGTGGCGTCCAGCACCACGGTCGGGTTGTCATCGGAACTGTTGATCTGCACCTGCAACTGGCTGTCCAGCAGCGCCAGCATGTCGCGGGCGGCCCCGTGCGCCTGGCTGACGGTGCGGAAGCTGAGCGGATCCTGCAGCGGCCGCTGCGCATCGGTTTTCCACAACGCGCTGCCTTGCAGCAGCCCCAGCATGCGCTCGGCGGTGGCGCGCTGGCCGGCATAGGGCCGCTGCGACTGCGCCGGGGCCAGCAGCGGCGCCAGATTGCCATCCAGCCCTTCCAGCGACAGCGCCGCCACCGCATCGGCCTGGGCCAGCAGCGCCCGCGCATCGTGCGCAGCCAGCACCGCCACCGCGGCGCCGTAGGCGTTGGAACTGACCATGGACAGCGCATCCTTGCCGAACGGCCGCACCGGCGCCAGCCCGGCCTCGTGCAGCGCCTGCGCGGCGCCCAGGCGCCGCCCGCCACGCCAGGCCTCGCCCTCGCCCATCATGACCAGGCCGATCTGCGGCAGGATGGTGATGTCGGCCTGGCCGACCGAGCCTTCGCCCAGCATCACCGGCGTCACGTCGCGGTTCAGGAAGGCGGCGTATTGGTCCAGCACCGCGGGCTGCATGCCGGCCCCGCCGAACAGCGCGGTGTTCAGGCGGATCAGCATGGCCGCGCGGGTCACATCGCGCGGCGCCTCGTTGCCGTAGGCCGCGCTGTGCGAATGCAGCAGGTTGCGGTTGAACTGCTCGGACAGGCGCCGCACCTCGGGCGAAATGTCGCCGCCCTGGAAGATGGTCTGGTCCTTGTTCAGGCCCACGCCCCGGTTCAGGCCGTACACCGGCTTGTCCAGGCGGGCGTAGGCCAGCAACAGATCGTAGGCGCGGGCCGCGCGTTGGGCGGCTTGCGGGGCGATGGTGACGGCGCAGTCCTGCCGCGCCACCGCCACGACCTGGGCGGCGGTCAGCGAGCGGCCGTCGAGGGTGACGGCGCAATCGGCTACGGGCCGGGGCGCAGCGGTCGATGCCGCGGCACTGGCAGTTTCGGGCGCGGCCTGGCCGGCCGGTGCGGCCGGCGCGGCAACGCCCGCCAGTGGCGACAGGACCAGCGCCGCGGCCAGCGCGGCCAGCCATCCCGGCGCCGACCTCTGCGGCGACTTCACGGGGCCGTCAGACATGGCGGCTCGGCGGCAGCAGGGTCAACGCCACCAGCGCCACCACGCAGGCGCCCATCACATACAGGGCCGGCGCGAACGACACCCCGGTGGTGTAGGTGATCCAGGTCAGGATGGCCGGCGCAAAACCGCCCAGCACCGTCACCGCGGTGTTGTACGACAGGGACATGCCGGACGAGCGCACCGCCGTCGGGAAGACTTCGGACAGGGCGGCCGGCGCCGTGCCCACGTACATCGCCACCAGCAGGCAGAACAGCGACTGCACCACGATCAGTGCGAACTGCGTGTGGTTGGCCTGCAGCCACATCATCAGCGGATACACCGTCACCAGCAGCAGCAAGGCCGACCCGCGCAGCACCGTGCGGCGGCCGTAGCGGTCGGACAGCGTGCCCGAAAAGAAGCAGCCGCCGATCAGGAACAGGTTGCCCACCAGCGCCCCCAGAAACGCCTGCGAGCTGGTGAAGCCCATGCTTTTCTGCACGTAGATCGGCATGAAGATGATCAGCGCGTACGGGCCGATCGCCCACAGCACCGACATGCACAGGCCCGTGAACAGTTCACGCGGGTAGTCGCGCAGCACCGCCAGCAGCGGCGCCTTGACATGATTTTTCGTGGCCGCCTGACGGGCCTGCTCTTCGCGAAAATGGGGCGTTTCGTCCAGCGTGCGGCGCATCCACAGCCCCACCGGGGCAATCGACAGGCCCACGATGAACGGAATGCGCCAGCCCCACTCGCCCACCTGGTCTTCGGTCAGGAAGGTGGTCACCAGCGTGGCGACCAGCGCGCCCAGCAGGTTGGAAATGCCCATGCTGGCCTGCAGCCACGAGGCATACTGGCCGCGCTTGCCTTCCGGTGCATGCTCGACCAGGAATGCGGTGGCGCCGCCCACTTCGCCGCCGGCCGAAAAGCCCTGCAGCATGCGGCCGCACACGATCAAGAGCGGCGCCCCCACGCCGATGGCCGCGTACGGCGGCGCAATGGCGATCAGCAGGGTGCCCAGCGCCATCAGCATGATGGTCATGGTCAGCGCGGCTTTGCGCCCGGCCCGGTCGCCGTACGAGCCCAGCACCAGCGCGCCCAGCGGCCGCACCACGAAGCCCAGCCCGAAGGCCAGGAACGAGGCCATCAGCTGCACCGTCGGGTCTGCGTTCTGAAAGAAGTTCTGCCCGATATACACCGCAAACAGCGCGTAGACCGAGAAGTCATACCATTCCAGCGCATTGCCGATGGATGCGGCGATGACGGCCTTCTTGGCGCCCTTGTGTTCGTCGGCGCCAGCATGGGGGGGATTGCCCCCCAATACCCCGGCGCCCGGGTTGATTGCGATGTTCTTCATTGACGTTCCCGTTGAATCGCCCCGTATCCGGGGCTGTTATGTCCTGCCGTTCAAGCCCGCACCGACGTATCGATGCGGCCTATGCCTTTTTTGCTGACCTCGTCCAGCGCCTCTTCGTAGCCGGCGTCGGCATAGCGCAGCACGCCGCTGGCGGTGTCGTTGGTGAGCGACAGCGACAATCGCTGCGCCGCCGCGTCGGTGCCGTCCGCCACCACCGTGACACCCGCGCTGGTCATGTAGCCGCTGTAACCGCCGCCCCCGGAATGAATCGCCACCAGGTCGGCGCTGGACGCGCAATTGATCATGGCGTTCAGCAAGGGCCAATCGGCGATGGCGTCCGAGCCGTCGCGCATGTTCTCGGTCATGATGTTGGGGTGCGCCATGGCGCCGGCATCCAGATGGTCGCGGGTGAAGGCCACCGGCGCGGCCAGCACGCCGTCCCGCACCATGCGGTTCACTTCCAGCGCCAGCTCGGTGCGTTCGCCGTGGCCCAGCCAGGCGATGCGCGCCGGCAAGCCTTCGAACGGCACTTCCTGGCGCGCCAGGCGAATCCAGTTGGATACGATCAGGTTGTCCGGAAAGCGCTGCAAAAGAAAGTCGTCGATCTTGCGGATGTCGCCCGGGTCGTTGGACAGCGCGATCCAGCGGAACGGGCCGATGGCGCGCGCGAACAGCGGCCGCAGGAAGGCCTCGGTGAACACCGGAATCTCGAACGCGCGGTCCACGCCGCCCTGCTTGGCATGGGTACGGATCAGGTTGCCGTTGTCGAACACCACGGCGCCACGGTCCTTGAAGCCCAGCATCGCGGTGACGTGGCGCACGATGGACTGGCGGCTGGCGTGCATCAGCCCGGCCATGTCGTCCTGGCGCATGCGCACTACCTGGTCCAGCGTGTAGCCCGACGGCACGTAGCCGTACACCAGGTCATGCGCGGACGTCTGGTCGGTGACGATGTCCGGCACGATGCCGCGCGCCAGGATTTCCGGATAGACGTCGGCCGCGTTGCCCAGCAGCCCTACCGAGATCGGGCGGCGCGCCGCCTGGGCCTCGCGGATCAGGGCCAGCGCCTCGTCCAGCGACTCGGCGCGGCGTTCCAGGAAGCCCGCCTTCAAGCGCTTTTCGATGCGTTCCGGATTGATCTCGACGGTCAGGATGGCGGCGTTGGCCATGCGGCCGGCCAGGGGCTGGGCGCCGCCCATGCCGCCCATGCCGGCGGTCAGGATGAAGCGGCCGCGCAGGTCGTTGCCGAAGTGGCGCTCGGCGATGCGGCAGAAGATTTCGTAGGTGCCCTGGATGACGCCCTGCGAGCCGATGTATTGCCAGTCGCCGGCAGTCAACCCGCCCCAGCAGATGAGGTTGTCGTCCTGCAGCTGGTAGAAGTTTTCGGCGTGGGCCCACTGCCCCACCATATTGCAGTTGGCCATGATGACGATGGGCGCCTGCGGATGCGTGCGCAGCACCCCGATGGGTTTGCCCGACTGCACGATCAGGGTCTGGTCTTCTTCCAGTTCAAGCAGCGCGCGCACGATGGCGTCGTGCGACGGCCAGTCGCGCGCCGCACGGCCCAGCGCGGCGTAGACCACCAGATTGTCCGGGTCTTCGCCCACCGCCAGCACGTTTTCCAGGAGGCGCAGCAGGGCCTCCTGGCGCCAGCCCTTGCAACGCAGCGCCGTGCCGCCGGGAACGTTGAATTCGCGTTTCATCGTGCGGCCCCTCAGCGTGCCAGCGCGTAGCCGGTGAAATCCATGCCCAGCGCCTTTTCGACGATGGGATACACCGACGCATCGGTCACGCTGGAAGACAGCGGAATGTGCTGCTTGGACACGTGCAGGATCGACACCTGCAGGCCTTCCCTCAGCTTGCCCGCGCTGACCGGGTTGCCGTCGGCGTCCAGCGTGGTGATGACGTCGGGGTAGCAGGCGATGCGTTCGCCTTGTGCGTCGGTCACGGCCATGTGCTCGTTCATCACGTGGATGACGCGCTTGCCCGCGCCTTCGCCGATTTCGACCGTGCCGATATCGAAGGCTTCTTCGGTGTACTTGAGCGTGTTGCGCACCACCTTGCCCGAGCCGATGATCTCGCCCTGCGTGGCCTTGCAGAGGGCGTCGATCACGGCGCTGCCGCCCTTGGGCTGCGCCGCCAGGATGGCTTCGCCCAGCGCCAGCGCGCGGCTGATGCCGCCCAGCGCCGCATGACGCCGCACGTACGACGCGCGGATCGGGTTGCGGCAGCTGGCGATGAAGCCGCCGGCCATGTCGGCCGCCTTGCGCAGCACCGGCGACACCTTGCCCGTGGCGCCGTGCACGGTCAGTTCCATATAGGCATTGTTGGCGCGGTTGCCGCCCACTGCGCACTGGATCATGGGTTCGGGGCTGCCGGCCAGGCCCAGGGACCCCATATCGCCCGTGGGATGGGCGCGGATGTCGCCCACCGCGTCCACCACCTTGGTACCCAGCACCGCCGACGGCAGCCAGCCGTTGAGCGTGCTCGACATGCCGTTCTGGCCGATGATCAGCCCGTACAGGCGTTCGCCCAGGGCATCTTGCAGGCGTTCGGCCGCCTTGACGTAGTCGATGCCCAGCATCTGCCAATCGGTCAGGCCGCCCGGCGCGCCGATGGCGGCGGCCGTGGCAATCCAGGCGTCGTCGGGTACTTCGTCCATCGAGACCAGCTCGGGCCGGCCGATGGTCACCGCCAGCGACCCCAGTTCACGGCCATGATCGGCCCAGCCGCCCCCGCCACAGGCAAACACCGAACCGCCCCTGACCGCGGCTTCGACGTCTTTCATCGTCAAGATTCTTCCCATTTCGCCCTTCCTTTCCCGATAGCGGTTCAGCCGGTCCAGCGACGCCATGGCGCTGGAGATTTCGGGGAATCATAGGAAGCAATCTTGTTAATGTCGTATTACCTTTTATGCCTTGTCTATAACGCTGTGTTAATTGTTGGCCGCACTCAGAGAGCGGCGCGACGTGGCGCCGCGCCCCACCTAGGGATATCCCCAGGCGATATATCAGTCGGATTCCGGGGCGGCGGGCAGGTCCAGCTTGTGCAGCACGTCGATGAACGCCTGCGCCAAGCGCGACAGCGGCTGCAACTGCAGGTGAAAGACATTGACCGGCGCGTGCACCGTATCCACGATCGGCACCGTCACCACATCGGACCAGATCGGCCCCGCCACCGTGATCTCGTCCACCAGCGCCACCCCGGCGCCGGCCTGCACCAGGGCGCAGGCCACGTGCGCCTGCTGCACCTCGATGCGCGGTTCGGGCTGGGCATCTTCGGCGCCGAACAGCTTGTGCACCAGCATGCCGAACGGAATGTCGGCGCTGTAGCCGATCAGCGGTTCGCGCGCCAGTTCAGCCGCCGTGACCTGGCGGCGCGCGGCCAGCGGATGGCCCGCCGGCAGCACCGCCACGATCTTGTTTTCATAGAGCGGCCGGGTGGCCAGGCTGGGGTGGTTCACCGGCATGTACGCCACCCCCAGCTCGACCTGCTGGGTCAGCAGCGACTGCTCCATCACTGCGGGAATCAGCGTCTGCAACACGATGCGGATCTCGGGAAACTGGCGGCGGAACCGGGCGATGGCACGTGGCAGCAGCGACTGCCCCAGGCTGGGGCTGCAAGACAGCCGCAACTGGCCTTCGCGGTTCTCGGCCAGGTTATCGGCCACCTCGTTCACGCGCTGCACGTTCTGATAGAGCGCGGTCACTTCCACGAACAGCCGACGCGCTTCCGGCGTGGGGTACAGCCGGCCCTTGATGCGTTCGAACAGCATCAGCCCCAGGCGCTGCTCGGTGTAGGCGATGAGCCGGCTGACGGCGGGCTGCGACACGAACAACAGCTTCGAGGCGCCGCTGATCGAGCCGCTGATCATGATGGCGCGGAACACCTCGATCTGTCGCAGATTCAATTTCATATGCTTAACCTGATGTTAATTCCTACGTACATATAAGCATAAGACGTTTTGACCTGCGCTTACTACACTGCCCTTCAATCCTTGGTCTGAATGGAAGTGGTCATGAGCGATTTCGATTGGGTGGTGCGCGGCAATATCGTCGATCCGCACGGCATTGTGGAAAACGGCTGGCTGGCGGTGCAAGGCGGCAAGATCGCCGCGCGCGGCACCGGCACGGCCCCCGCGGCGCGCGACAGCGTCGACGCCACGGGCCAGTGGATCATCCCCGGCGTGGTCGACGGCCAGGTGCATTCCGGCAGCCAGGCCAACCAGGAAGGGCTGGGCTGGGCGTCCCGCGCCGCCGCTGCCGGCGGCGTCACCGTCATGGTCGACATGCCCTACGACGACCCCGAACCCGTGGCCTCGCGCCCCCACCTGGACGCCAAGATCGCCGAGGTCGAACGCGACTGCCACGTCGACGTGGCCCTGTTCGGCACGCTGAACACGCAACACGGCTTGGCGGCCGCCGCGGGCCTGATCGAAGGCGGCGTCTGTGCCTTCAAGTTCTCGACCTTCGAAGCCACGCCCGGCCGCTTTCCACGCATCGAAGAAGACGATCTGTACGACGCCTTTCGCCTGATCGCGCCGTCGGGCCTGGCCTGCGGCGTGCACAACCAGATGCAGGAAATGACGCGCAAGAACATCGCGCGCCTCATCGACGCCGGCGACACCGGCTGGGACGCCTTCATGCGCGCCCACACGCCGCTGATCGAAAACCTGGCCACCGCCCTGATCTACGAGATCGGCGCCGAGACCGGCGCCCGCGCCCATGCGGTGCACGTGTCCACCTCGCGCGGCTTCGAGATCTGCAACATGTACCGCCGCAACGGCCACCGCGCCAGCATCGAAACCTGCGTGCAGTACCTGATGCTGAACCACGAAGAACACACCCGCCGCTTCGGCGCCAAGACCAAGCATTACCCGCCCATCCGCCCCAAGGCCGAGGTCGACCGGCTCTGGACCCACATCGCCAACGACGAATGCACCTTCGTCTCGTCCGACCACGTCAGCTGGAGCCTCGAACGCAAGCAGAATCCCAACGTCTTCAAGAACTCATCTGGCGGCCCCGGCCTGGAAACCCTGCTGCCCGCCTTCTGGACCGGCTGCGAAGAACACGGCATTTCGCCCACCATGGTGGTGCGCCAGCTGTGCAGCAACCCCGCCAAGCACTTCCTGCTCGACGACCGCAAGGGCACGCTGGATATCGGCAAGGACGCCGACATCGTCATCCTCACCCCGGAACGCTACGCTTTCGATCCGTCCGGCAGCCTGGCCGCCGTGAACTGGAGCTCGTTCGAAGGCCGTGAATTCACCGTGCGGGTAGCCGGCACCTGGTGCCGCGGCCAGCAGGTCTACGACGGCCAGCGCATCGTCAACCAGCAGGGCGACGGCCGCTTCCTGCGCCCGCGCCAGGCGTGAAGGCCGCGCCCATGTCCCAGCCCTTTCCGCCCCTGAACGCCGACCGCCTGTGGGCCCGCGTCGAAGCGCTGTCGCGCTTCACCCTGCCCGACCAGCCCTGGACTCGCCGCGCGTTCTCGCCGCTGTTCCAGGAAGCGCGCCAGTGGCTGCGCGTCGAATTCGAGGCCGCGGGCCTGACGACGCGCGTGGATGCCGGCGGCAACCTGATCGGCACCCGCGCCGGCCGCAACCCCGCCCGCAAGCCCATCGCCACCGGCTCGCATTGCGACACCGTACCCAGCGGCGGCCGCTTCGACGGCATCATCGGCGTGCTGGCCGGCATCGAAGTCGCCCACACCCTGCAGGAACACGGCATCGAACTGGAGCACGACTTCGAGGTCATCGACTTCCTGTCCGAAGAGCCCAGCGACTACGGCATTTCGTGCGTCGGCAGCCGCGCGCTCAGCGGCCAGCTCAGCGCCGACATGCTGGCCGCCCGCAACCCCGACGGCGAAACGCTGGCCCAGGGCATCGCCCGCATCGGCGGCGACCCGGCCGCGCTCAATGCCCCCTTGCGCGGCGCGCATGGCACCGCGGCGTTCGTTGAACTGCACATCGAACAGGGCCCCGTGCTGGAAAGCCGCCAACTGCCCATCGGCGTGGTCACCAACATCGTCGGCATCCGCCGCGTGCAGATCGTGGTCGAAGGCCAGCCCGACCACGCCGGCACCACCCCCATGGACATCCGCCGCGATGCCCTGGTGGGCGCGGCCCGCCTCATCGACGCCGCCAGCCGCCAGGCCAGTGCCGCCAGCGGCAATCCGCATTACGTGGTGGCCACGGTAGGCAAGCTGGCCATGACGCCCAACGCCGCCAATGCCGTGCCCGGCCGCGTCGAACTGACGCTGGAAATGCGCAGCGACAGCAATGCGGTGCTGGACGCGTTTCCCGAAACGCTGATGGCCTCGGTGGCCGACGACCTGAAGGCGCTGCGCCTGACCGCCGGCTTCACCCAGCTCAGCCGCGCCCAGCCCACCGACTGCGCGCCGCTGGTGATGGATGCCGTCAAGGCCGCCGCCGACCAGCTGGGCTACGCCAGCATGCGCCTGCCCAGCGGCGCCGGCCACGACGCGGTCTACATGGCGCCCACCGGCCCCATCGGCATGATCTTCATCCCCTGCCTGCACGGCCGCAGCCACTGCCCCGAAGAATGGATCGAACCGGCGCAACTGCTGGACGGCACGCGCGTGCTGTATCAGACGGTGCTTGAATTGGATCGGGTGCTGCGCGGGTAAATCACGGACGCCAGCTTGCGAATGCCCTGGCGCGCCGCCACGACCGCCACCGCCAGCGGCAACGCGATGTCCCACTGGGCCAGGAACAATTCAAAGGTCGGTTCCCAGCGCGCCCAGGTGTTGCCGAACACGATCGGGGCCGGCGGCCCCAGATAAATGGCCAGCAGCGCCGCCCCCATGCCGGCCACGGCGCGGCCGATGGCCGATCGGCCCAACGGCGTAAACCGTTCGGCCACGGCCAGCGCCAGCCAGGCCACCAGGCCGGCGAATGACGCATCCAGAAAGAAGTCCGACCGCTCGTACAGATAAGGCGCATCGGGCATCGCCAGTCCGTACGACCCGGTCCGCAACTTGGCCGTCAGGCAGGCGCCGAACAGCGCCGCGGCGGCAAACAGCAGCAGAAAATCGCAAAGCCGCGACAAGAGTCTGATAGGCATGGCAGCAAGGAAAAAGGACGAGAGCGGCGCAGCATGCCACAAACCGTCGCCGGGTCGCCACGGCAGCCCACCCGCGCTACAGTAGCCGGCACCCTGGATCCCGCCCGCCGCCATGCGCCTGCCCCACCTGTTGATCGCCCTCGCCCTGGCCTGCGCCGGGGCAAGCCCGGCCCCCGCCGCCCCCGCCGCGCCGCTGATCGATCAGCCCTACGGCCCGGACGCGGCGCAACGGGCGGACGTCTATCTGCCCGGTCGTTCATCCGGACCGGCCGCCCCCGTCCTCGTCATGGTGCACGGCGGCGCCTGGAAAGGCGGCGACAAGGCCGCCTCGGATGTCGTCGACAACAAACTGGGCTACTGGCTGCCCAAGGGCTTTGCGATCGTCTCGGTCAATACCCGGGTACTGCCAGCCGCGCGTCCAGAAACCCAGGCACAGGACCTGGGCCTGGCGCTGGCCTGGGTCCAGCGCGAAGCGCCCGGCTGGGGGGCCGATCCGGACCGCATCATCGTCATGGGCCATTCGTCCGGCGGCCACCTGCTGGCGCTGCTGGCCGCCGACGCCGCCATGCGCCAACGCACCGGCGCACGGCCCTGGCGCGCCAGCGTGATCCTGGACGGCGCCGGCTTCGACCTGCTGGACGTCATGCCCCGGCCCCACGCCCCCTTCTACGACGACGCCTTCGGCGCCGACCCGGCCCAGTGGGCCCAGGCCTCGCCCGCCGCCCAACTGCGCGGCCCGGTATCGCCAACCCTGCTGGTGTGCTCGACCCTGCGGCCGGATCCGTGCCGCCGGTCGCGCAGCTACGCCGACCAGCTCGCCGCGCATGGCAACCAGGCGGAAATCCTGGGTATCGCGCGCAATCACGCCCAGATCAATGCGGACGTGGGTGCAGACAACGACGAAACCCGCGCAATCTCGCGCTATATCGACGCCCATCTGGCGCGCTAGACCGCGACGAACCCCGGCATCGGCGGCCGACGCGCTGCGCGCCGCCACGCAACTTAAATCGCGAAGGAAGGTCTATTCGGAACGCGTCGCGACGCTTCAATACAGGTTTGCATGATGACTTCGCCCTTGCACCGCCCCATTGCAGGCATCCCTCCGGCCCCTGCGCGCCGCCTGCCGCCCCGCTGGCGATACGCAACGGGTCTGCTGCTGACCCTGGCCGGCGCGCAGGCGCTGGCGGCCGCGCCGCAGTGCCCGACACCGCCTCCCGGGCCGCGCGACCTGCAAGGCACGGGCTATTACACCGACGCCGCCCACTCAAAGATCGATCCGCAGCTGCAGGCCCGCAACCGCGCCCAGACGCGCCCCCTGGACGACTACGCGCAGCGCATCGCCACGATGTCCGACGCCTACCTGGCCGACAACGACGCCGCCGCAGGCCGCTGCGCCCAGGCCTGGCTGGCCGCGTGGGCGCAGGACGGCGCGATGCTGGGCCGCATGATCCGCAGCAACAACGACCAGCCCGACTACCTGCGTCAATGGACCCACGGCGCCGCTGCCCTGGCCTACCTGAAGACCCTGCCGCTGGCCACGCCGGCGCAGCGCGGCGTCATCGAACCCTGGCTCAGGCAACTGTCCCGCGCCAACCTGGCCTACTGGGACGATACCCGGCACAAGCGCAACAACCACTATTACTGGACCGGCGTCGGCATCATGGCCACGGCAGTGGCAACCCACGATGCCGACCTGCTGCGCACCGCGCAGGCCATTTACCGCAAAGGCGTGGAAGACATCCAGCCAGACGGCAGCCTGCCCATGGAAATGGCGCGCGCCCGCCGCGCCCTGCACTATCACGACTACGCCGCCGCCCCGCTGGTCATGATGGCCGAACTGGCCTACGAAACCGGCCACGACTGGTACGCCTACCGCGAGGGCGCGCTGGGCCGGCTGGCGCACCGTGTGGCAGATGGCTATCGCGACAGCGCCTGGTTCGCCCAGCGCGCCGGTGCGCCGCAAGAGGCCGAACGGCCACACGGCAGCAGCGGCTGGGTCGAGTTCTACCGCCAGCATGCCACCGATCCGCACGACTTCGATGCCATGCACGCCGACGGGCCGTTCAAGGACCCCCGCCTGGGCGGCAACCTGACCCTGATGGCCCGCCACGGCGTCATGCCCAAACCCTGACACAGGCGTAAACTGGAACGACAAACAGGCTGTACGCGGCCGCCGAGGGGCAGCCGCCGGAGATCACCATGAAACCCATCCCGACACGCGCGCTGGCTTTGCTGGCCGCCCTGCTTATTCTGGGCGGCTGTTCGTCCCTGGGCCCTGGCGGCCCGCCGCATCCCGGCGCCGCCAATCCCTACAGCAGCGGCGGCTTCCGCGACGCCGGCCCGAATTATCCGGATACCGGTCCGTAATCACACGCCCTTGCCTGTGCCGGCCCGCCTTCTCTGGCGTCAGCCGGCCGCCGGCTTGGCCGCATCAGATCAACACCAGCGCCAGCAACCACGCCGACACCAGCGACGTCGCCGCCTGACGCGCCGCCAGGCCCCACGCCTGACGAGCCCCCAGTTCGCGCCCCACGGTCCATAGCGTCACCAGGCAAGCAGAAGCGGTGGACGCCAGCCACACCAGCACGAAGGTCTGCGCCACCGTCAGTTGCGCCAGCAGCGCGCCCTGCCCCTGGTTCAGCGCCAGCAGGCCATCCTTGCGCAACAGCGAAAACACCACGCCGCCCGCCGCCTGCGCCGGCAAGCCCAGCGCCGCCATGGGCGCGGCCAGCCACGACGACAGCGCCTGGATGGCGCCCATGCCTTCCAGCAGGGATGCGAACAGGCAGATCAGCAGAAACACCGGCATCGCCTGCTTCAGGAATTGCGCCAACACGGCGCGCAGACGCCAGGCCACCCCGCGCCAGGACGGCCATTGCAGATACGCCTGGCCGGACAGCGACGCGGCGGCATCGGCCCGCAACGCCCCGTGCCACAGCCGCGTGTGCACCGCACCGACGACGAACAGCAGGAACAGGTACGGCGCAAAAAGCCACAGCCGCCCGGCCGCGCCGAACACCGACAGCGTCGCGCCGATCTGGTAACTGCACGCCGAACCGAACGCGATCAGGCTGACGCAGGCGCGCCGCGTGCAGGCCGAGCAGCCCCGGCTCTGGAACGTGGCCACCACATTGCAGCCAAAGCCCGACAGCACCGGGATCAGGTCGCGTCCGCTCAGGCCGATGTGCCGCAGCGCCGGGTCCAGCGCCGCGGTCATGCGGTCCTTCAGCCCGCTTTCTTCGGACAGCGCCATCGACACGCCGATCAGCGCCACCACCGGAAACGCCCAGATGAAGGAATACAGCCCCAGGCTGACCAGGCCATAGCTGCCGACCAGCACTGTCTGCAACGCGGCCGGCGCGGGTGCCAACGCCTCGGTCAGCGGCTGCACCAGCGCGGCATCGGCCCAGGGTTGCAGCCAGCCTGACAGCAGGTAGGCCAGCACCACCGGCAACGCAAACATCGATAGCAACGCCAACAATGCCCACCACGCCCCCAGCCGGGCGTGGTCGAACGGCGTGCGCTGCGGCCGGCGCAGGCCGGCCGCGGGCCAGGCGATCAACGGTGCAGGCGCGGCGGGCAGCAAGGCCGCGCCCGCCAACGCCGCACGCACCGCCACCAGTTCCTGCGTCGCAGGCGTGCGCGCGTTGATGGCCGCCACCGGCACGCCCAACGCGGCGCCGCAACGCGCAGCCAGCGCCGGTCCGTCGTCGCACTTGTCCGCGAAGGTCAGCACCACGCACACACGCCGCGCCCCCGCCAGCATGGCCAGCAGTTCGCGCATGCGCGCCGGCGCATCGGTCACGCGCATCACCACCGCCACCACGGCGGCGGGCGTCAGCCGCGCCAGGGCCAGTCGGGTGGCGGCGCTGTCTTCGCGCAGCCGCACGCCCGGCGTATCCACCAGCCGGGTGCCGGTATCGCGCAGCCAGGCCTCGCGGCAGGCCACGGTGGACCCCGGCACGTTGTTCTCGTCGCCGACCGCCTGGCCCGTCAGGCTGCGAAACAGCGCCGATTTGCCCGCATTCTCCAGCCCGGCCAATACCACCGTGTCAGCATTCGCAGGCGTCATCGCAGCAATCCGCATTGCCGAACGGGCCCCAGGCACCCGGCGCCTCTTCTTGCGGCGGCAGGCCCAAGTGCTGTGCCACCCTCCGCGCCACGCCTTCAAAGCGCTGGCGGAACTTATAGATGAAGCAATAGATGCGGCGGTCCTGCCGCACCTGCGGCCCCGCCAGGAACAGGCCGGGCGTCAGCGTGGATTCGTCATGCGCGCTCAGGACCGGCCGGCCATCGGCCGTCCAGTCGAAGCATTCGCGGATCAACTGCGCGCCGCCGCCCCGCAGAAAGCCGGTGCCCAGGATCGGCTCGTGCGCGCTGGCAAACACGCGGCCGTCCTCGGCCAGCGCCACGAAGCCCGCGGCCTCGCGCCGCACCTCCAGCACGTTGACCCCGAACGCGATCTGCAACCGACCGCTGTCCAATGCCTGGTGCAGCCGCTGACGGCTGTACGGCGACAGCGACAGGCTGGGGTCGTGCGGGCTGGCCGGGTCCCAGGTCGACTTGCGCGCCAGCAACTGCACGCGGGCGCCGCCGGCCACCAGGTTCACCGCCGCATCCACGCCGCTTTCATAGCCGCCGATCACCAGGTAGTCATCGCCGTCGAAGGCAGACCAGCTGTCCACCTCGGCGTAATGCACGCAAGCCTGCGCCCCCGCAAAGGGCCGCAGGTCCGGATACTGGTATTCACCCGTGGCCCACACCACCGACCGCGCCAGCGCCGTCCCCTTGGACGTATCCAGCCGAAATTCGCCGCGCGGCCCGCGCGCCAGCCCCGTCACGTCGTACCCCAGCGCCAGCGGCACCTCGTGGGCCTGCGCCACCCGTTCGAGGTACTGCGCATAGCGTGACCCGTCCAGGTGCTCCATGCCCGCGGACAAGGCCGGCGAACTGGTCTCGGTCACGGCGTTCAGGTCCGCCAGGCCAAACGGATTGCTGTAGAACGACGGCGTGATGAAGCGCGTTTCCTGCGGCCACGCCAGGAACGAGGCGCCCACCTGGTGCCGGTCGATCACCACGAGCCGCCGCACCCCGTGCCGCGCCAATGCGACAGCCATGCCGATCCCGGCGGGGCCGGCGCCCACCACGGCAACGTCAAGCACGTTCGATTGCACGATGCGCCGTTACTTGTTTTTCGCGCCGCCCTGGCGCGCCTTGAAGCGCGGGTTGGACTTGCAGATCACGTAGATGCGCCCGCGGCGCTTGACGACCTGGCAGTCCCGGTGGCGGGTCTTGGCGTCTTTGAGAGAGGAAAGGACTTTCATGCGGGGCTCCGGAAGGAATGAGAATGCAGGCCCCGATCTCGCGCCAGCGGGATCAACGGCCAGACAATAATGATATGTAATAACATTCTATTTGTCACGCAGCATCCCGAACCGGGGCTTGCAGCCATGGCGCCTCGCAGGTAAATTGTTGACAATCCATCGCCCAAAGGCGACTTACACCGGGTTTTCACCCAGATAAAGACCAGATTGTTGACACAATGAGCAAAGTGCTGACGCTACCCAGCGCCGAGCCTGGCGATAACGAGACCCTGGCGGAACACATCTTCCGCAAGATCCAGTCCGCCATCGTCAAAGGCGAAATCGCCCCCGGCAGCAAGATCTCAGAACCGGAACTGGCGCGCATCCATGGCGTCAGCCGGGGTCCGCTGCGCGAGGCCCTGCACCGGCTGGAAGGCCAGAAGCTGCTGGTGCGCGTGCCGCACGCCGGCGCCCGCGTCGTGTCGCTCAGCCCCAAAGAGCTGGCCGAGCTGTATGAAATCCGCGAATCCCTGGAAGGCATGGCTTGCCGCCTGGCCGCCGACCGCATGCCGCCCGCGGAAATCGAAGAACTGCGCCAGGTGCTGCAAGCCCACGAAAAAGACGCAGCCTTCCAGGCGGGCATCGGCTACTACCAGCAGGAGGGCGACTACGACTTCCACTACCGCATCGTCAAAGGCAGCGGCAACGACATGCTGTTTCGCATGCTCTGCGACGAGCTCTACCAACTGGCGCGCATGTACCGCATCCAGTATTCGACCACCCCGAATCGCCCCCGGCAGTCGTATGCCGAGCACCACCGCATTCTTGACGCCATCGCCGACCGCGATGGCGAGCTGGCTGAACTCCTGATGCGCCGCCACATCCGCGCATCCCGTCTCAACATCGAAAATCAGATCGCTCAGGGCAACCTGAAGCGCACCGAGGCATGAACAAATCCTATCGCAAGCCCCTGCCCGGCACCCGCCTGGACTACTTCGACACCCGCGCCGCCGTGGACGCCATTTCGCCCGGCGCGTACGACCGCCTGCCCTATACCTCGCGCGTGCACGCCGAGAATCTGGTGCGCCGCTGCGACCCCGCGATGCTGACCGATGCGCTCAAGCAGCTGATCGAACGCCGCCGCGACCTGGACTTTCCGTGGTATCCGGCCCGCGTGGTCTGTCATGACATCCTGGGCCAGACCGCGCTGGTCGACCTGGCCGGCCTGCGCGACGCCATCGCCGACAAGGGCGGCGACCCCGCCAAGGTCAACCCGGTGGTGCCGGTGCAGTTGATCGTCGACCACTCGCTGGCCGTGGAATACGGCGGCAACGACCCCGACGCGTTCGAAAAGAACCGCGCCGTCGAAGACCGCCGCAACGAAGACCGCTTCCACTTCATCGACTGGACCAAACAGGCCTTTCGCAACATCGAAGTCGTGCCCCCGGGCAACGGCATCATGCACCAGATCAACCTGGAGCGGATGTCGCCGGTGATCTACACGCAAGACGGCGTGGCCTTCCCCGACACGCTGGTCGGCACCGACAGCCACACCCCGCACGTGGACGCGCTGGGCGTCATCGCCATCGGCGTGGGTGGCCTGGAAGCCGAAAACGTCATGCTGGGCCGCGCCTCGTGGATGCGCCTGCCCGACATCATCGGCGTCGAACTGTCGGGCCGCGCCCAACCCGGCATCACCGCCACCGACGTGGTGCTGACGCTGACCGAATTCCTGCGCAAGGAAAAGGTCGTGGGCGCCTACCTGGAGTTCTACGGCGAAGGCGCCGCCAGCCTGACGCTGGGCGACCGCGCCACCATCTCGAACATGGCGCCCGAATACGGCGCCACGGCCGCGATGTTCTCGATCGACCAGCAGACCATCGACTACCTGCGCCTGACCGGCCGCGAAGACGAGCAGATCGCGCTGGTGGAAACCTACGCCAAGACCGCCGGGCTGTGGTCCGACAGCCTGAAGACCGCCGAATACGAACGCGTGCTGCGCTTTGACCTGTCGACCGTGGTGCGCACCCTGGCCGGTCCGTCCAACCCGCACCGCCGCCTGCCCGTGGCCGACCTGGCCGAACGCGGCATTTCCGGCGTGGTCGAGAACCAGCCCGGCCTGATGCCCGACGGTGCCGTCATCATCGCCGCCATCACCAGCTGCACCAACACCAGCAACCCGCGCAACGTCATCGCCGCGGGCCTCCTGGCGCGCAACGCCAACCGCGCCGGCCTGACCCGCAAGCCCTGGGTCAAGAGCTCGCTGGCCCCCGGTTCCAAGGCCGTGGCCCTGTACCTGGACGAAGCCGGCCTGACCGAAGACCTGGAAAAGCTCGGCTTCGGCGTCGTGGCGTTTGCCTGTACCACGTGCAACGGCATGTCGGGCGCGCTGGACCCCGTGATCCAGCAGGAAATCATCGACCGCGACCTGTACGCCACCGCCGTGCTGTCCGGCAACCGCAACTTCGACGGCCGCATCCACCCCTACGCCAAGCAGGCCTTCCTGGCCTCGCCGCCGCTGGTGGTGGCCTATGCCATCGCCGGCACCATCCGCTTCGACATCGAACGCGACGTGCTGGGCACCACCGCCGATGGCCGCGAGATTCGCCTGAAGGACATCTGGCCCACCGATGCCGAGATCGACGCCACGGTCAAGGCCGCCGTCAAGCCCGAGCAGTTCCGCAAGGTCTACGCGCCCATGTTCGGCATCCAGAACGAACGCCAGGCCGGCGTCAGCCCGCTGTACGCCTGGCGCCCGCAAAGCACCTACATCCGCCGGCCGCCATACTGGGAAGGCGCGCTGGCCGGCGCGCGCACGCTGCGCGGCATGCTGCCGCTGGCCGTGCTGGGCGACAACATCACCACCGACCACCTGTCGCCGTCCAACGCCATCCTGATGGACAGCGCCGCGGGCGAATACCTGCACAAGATGGGCCTGCCCGAAGAAGACTTCAACTCGTACGCCACCCACCGCGGCGACCACCTCACCGCGCAGCGCGCCACCTTCGCCAACCCCAAGCTCTTCAACGAAATGGTGAAGAACGCCGACGGCACGATCAAACAGGGCTCGCTGGCGCGCGTGGAACCCGAAGGCAAAGAGATGCGCATGTGGGAAGCCATCGAAACCTACATGGACCGCAAGCAGCCGCTCATCATCGTGGCCGGCGCCGACTACGGCCAGGGTTCGTCGCGCGACTGGGCCGCCAAGGGCGTGCGCCTGGCCGGCGTCGAAGCCATCGCCGCCGAAGGCTTCGAACGCATCCACCGCACCAACCTCATCGGCATGGGCGTGCTGCCGCTGGAATTCAAGCCGGGCGTGAACCGCAAGACGCTGGGCCTGGACGGCACCGAAAGCTACGACGTGGTCGGCGAACGCAAGCCGCGCGCCGACCTGACGCTGGTCGTGCACCGGCGCAACGGCGAAACCCTGCAAGTGCCCATGACCTGCCGCCTGGACACAGCCGAGGAAGTCTCCATCTACGAAGCCGGCGGCGTGCTGCAGCGCTTCGCGCAAGACTTCCTGGAGGCCGAATCGGCCGGCTCGGCCAAGCAGGCCGGCTGATCCCCGCAACCCTCATCAAGGCGGGCGCCCCGCGCGCCCGCCGCCCACATTCAAGACATCAGGACTGCCCCATGGCCCACGCACCCCAGATCAAGATTGCCGCCACATACATGCGCGGCGGCACCAGCAAAGGCGTGTTCTTCAAGCTGGACGACCTGCCCGAATCCGCCCGCGTGCCGGGCCCGGCCCGCGACGCACTGCTGATGCGCGTCATCGGCAGCCCGGACCCCTACGGCAAGCAGATCGACGGCATGGGCGCAGCCACCTCCAGCACCAGCAAGACCGTCATCGTCGGCAAGAGCACCCGCCCCGACCATGACGTGGACTACCTGTTCGGCCAGGTCTCGATCGACCAGGCCTTTGTCGACTGGAGCGGCAACTGCGGCAACCTGTCCGCCGCGGTCGGCCCCTTCGCCATCACCAACGGCCTGATCGATCCGGCCCGCGTGCCGCAAAACGGCATCGCCGTGGTGCGCATCTGGCAGGCCAACATCCAGAAGACCATCATCGCCCACGTGCCCATCACCGACGGCGCCGTGCAGGAAACCGGCGACTTCGAACTGGACGGCGTGACCTTCCCCGCCGCCGAGCTGCAGCTGGAATTCATGAACCCGGCCGAAGAAGGCGACGGCGGCTCGATGTTCCCCACCGGCAACCTGGTGGACGACCTGGAAGTGCCCGGCGTGGGCACCTTCAAGGCCACCATGATCAACTCCGGCATTCCCACCATCTTCCTGAACGCCGACGCGCTGGGCTACAGCGGCGCCGAACTGCAGGACGACATCAATGGCGACGCCGCCGCGCTGGCCCGCTTCGAAACCATCCGCGCCCACGGCGCGCTGCGCATGGGCCTGATCAAATCCCTGGAAGAAGCCGCCGCCCGCCAGCACACCCCCAAGGTCGCCTTCGTGGCCGGCCCCAAGGCCTACACCGCGTCCAGCGGCAAGCAGATCGGCGCGAATGACATCGACGTGCTGGTGCGCGCCCTGTCCATGGGCAAGCTGCACCACGCCATGATGGGCACCGCGTCGGTCGCCATCGCCACCGCCGCCGCCGTGCCCGGCACGCTGGTCAACCTGGCGGCCGGCGGCGGCCAGCGCGACCAGGTCTGCTTCGGCCACCCGTCGGGCACCCTGCGCGTGGGCGCCGAGGCCCAATTGGTCGACGGCGAATGGACCGTCACCAAGGCCATCATGAGCCGCAGCGCACGCGTACTGATGGAAGGCCGCGTGCACGTGCCGCGCACGGGGTTCTGAATCGGAAGGGCCTGCGGCATGCGCTGCCGCAGGCCCTCCATCGATGGAACCGTTCCGGGCACGCCCCGGCGCCCACCTGGCGCGCCGCCCGACCCGCAAGGCATTCGCTCCAGCCGCTGCCCTGCATCACGGCCCGGGCCTTACTTGCCCTGCTCTTTAGGCGCGCTGGCCACCAGCGCATCAAACGCCTTGTCCAGGCTGGCCAGCGAATCCGCGATGTGACCGCGGCGTTCCTTGATCCACTTATCCTGCGACGCCAACTGCTCGCGCGCTTCCTTGATCATGCGATCCATCTCGGCCGGCTGCGGCCCGCCGATGGTGGCGCGGTTCTTCACGATGGCCACCGGGTCCAGCGTCGCGCGGAACTCGGCTTCGCTCATCGGCAGTTCGTTCGGGTACTTCGATCCCTTCATCGCCTCGGCATAGATGCGGCGCGCCTGGTCATACGGGAAGTCCAGCGGCTTGATGTTGTTGGTCTTGGCGTAGGTCACCACTTCCGACGCGAAATGATGCCCATCGCGGAACGGCAGCTTGTACTTGCGCATCAGCACGTCGGCCAGTTCCTGCGACGCCGTCCAGTCGCTGTTCAGTTCTTCCAGCGCACGGTCCGGGCTGATCACCATGGCCTTCAGGACCCGGTCCCAGCGCTTGAGCGCCGAGATGCCGCTGTCGACCATCGCCGAATTCTGCTTCACGTCCTTGGGGTCGCTCATGCCCGGGGTGATGTTGTGCGTCTGGATCACCGGCCCCATCGCCAGCGTCACCGCCGTCGACGCATCGCTGCGCGTATCGTTGAGCAAGCCCGGATTGCGCTTTTGCGGCATGGCGCTGGACACATAGGTATTGCCGCCGCCCTCTTCCAGCAGAATCCACGGACGCGATTGCGCGTACTGCGTCATCACGTCTTCCACGAAATTGCCCGTGCGCAATGCGATGCTGGTCACGATGGACGCCACTTCCACCGGCTGGTCCATCGACGAGATCTGCGAGGCGTCATAGGCGTTGTCCACCAACGCCTCGAAGCCCAGGTATTGCGCCATGCGCTTTCTGTCCAGCGGCCAGCTGGTGCCGTTCAGCACCGTGGTACCCATGGGCGAACGGTCGATGCGCGCATAGGCTTCGCGGATGCGTTGCGCATCGCGCGCCAGCCCCGCCGCCTGGCCCAGCAGATAGTGGCCATAGCTGTTCGGCTGCGCCGCCACGCCGTTGGTGTAGTTCGGCACGATGGTGCCGGCGTGCTTGGCCGCCAGTTCCACCAGCGTGGTGGACGTGGCGTTCAGCTGGTCCGCCAGTTCCAGCAGCTTGTCGCGCAGGATCGCGCTGCGGTAGGTGGCGTGCATGTCCTGGCTGGAACGGCCCGCGTGCAGCAGCGTCACGTCTTCGCCGGCCGCCTTGATCAGCAGCGGTTCGAACGTGATGACGCTGGCCGGCCGCTTGGCGCCGGGCTGGTTGCCATCGTTGATCACCTTGGCCACGCCGGCCGCCAGGCGCGGCGCCATGGACTTGTCCAGCAGCCCTTCGTCGGTGTTGATCACGGCCGTGGCCTTGTTGATCTCGCCCAGCCAGAAGAACGGGTCGCGCGCGGGCGGCTTGGCAGCGGCGGATGCCGCAGGCGCCTGTTGCGCCAGGGCCGCTTGGCTGCCTAGGGAAAATACAAGGGCTGCGCCCAGGGCGGGCAGAAAATGTCTCATGGCGTTCTCGTTATGGGGAAGAGTCGGCAGGGGAAGCCCCCGATGCCAAGCGCCATTTTTGCGCGGACCGCCATCAAAATGCAATTATCCCGGCTGCCCCGCGGGCACCGCCCACCGCAACACGAAACGCGCGCCGCCCAGCGGGCTGTCGAACACCTGAATGGTGCCGCGGTGGCTGGCCGCCACGCGCTGCACGATCGCCAGGCCCAAGCCCGCGCCGCCCGTGCCGCGGTCGCGGCTTTCATCCAGGCGGGTGAAGGGTTCGAAGACCCGGGCGCGATCCTCGGCGGGGATGCCCGGCCCGTCATCATCCACAATCAGCTCGAAGCCGCCATGCGGACAGCGCGCCAGCGCGATCTCGATGCGGCCGCGCGCGTAGCGCACCGCGTTCTGCACCAGGTTCAAGAGCGCCCGGCTCATGTAGCGCGGGTTCAGGCTGACGTGCGGCGGATGCCCCTCCACCACCACGCAGCGTACATTGCGTGCATCGGCCTGGTGCGCCACCTGGGCCAGCGCCTCGCCCAGCCAATCACGCGTATCCACCGTTTCCTGCTTCACGGCGTCGTCGGCGGGCCGCTCCAGCCGCGCATACACCAGCAGCTCGGCCACCATGCTTTCCAGTTCGGAAATATCCGCCCGCATGTCGCGCAGCACCCGGCCGTGTGCCGGCGGCAGGCCGCTGCGGTCCAGCACGTCCACCTCGAACGACAGCCGCGCCAGCGGCGTGCGCAATTCATGTGACACGGCATTGGTCAGGCTGCGCTGGTTCTCGATCAACGTAGCGATGCGGCCCGCCATGTAGTTGAAGCTTTCGCCCACGTGGCGAATGCCCGTCATCCGCGACAACTGCACCCGCATGCCCAGCTCGCCCTGCCCCATGCGCACCGCCGCGTTGCGCAGCCGGTCCATGTCGCGCCACATCGGCAGCGCCCACAAAGCCAGCAGCCCCAAGCCCACCATCACCGTCAGGAAGGTCCATAGACTCCAGGTCAGCAAGGTATCGACCACGCCCTCGCCTGGCAGGCGCAATTCCAGCCATTGCGCCGGCTCGCCCGGCAACGGCACCAGGTGCGTGTTGTATTCGTCGCGCATCACGAAGCCCCGGCTCTCGAGCTGCTCGCGTTCGCCCTGCGTCAACCGCACCTGGTCCGGCGGCAGCAGGCGCAACGCCAGACCGTAGTGCGGCACCACCTGTTCACGCAACGCGGCTTCGCGCTCGGCCGGCGGCACGCCATCCAGCCGCTGGTGCAGTTCGTAGACCTGGCCTCGCAGCGACTGGTAGGCAATCTCGTCCACCGTCGGCTTGAACAGCTTGCCCAGGCCCTTGTCCACCAGCTGGTAGGCCAGGCACAGGCTGATCACGACCACGATGAAGAATCGAACGAAGAATTTGAACATTGCAGGCCCAGGCGCCGACAGCCGGCGGCTCGGGATCATAGGGACAAAAGCCGGCTCCGATCCGCCGCCATTTGTGGGGGATTTGTGAAAAATCGTGAAACACCGGTGACGTGGAAGGCGCGTTATCCTGGCGTTGCCTTCCCGTCCGCTGCCTGGCGGATTCGCTGCGCCAACCTCGAAAGGACTTCCACCCCATGGACCCGCTAGAGAAACTCCTGCGTTCGGGCAAGATCCTGCAATCGTTCCCCGGCGCCGACCGCGCCGCCATCCAGGCCTACGAGCACGCCTGGCAAACGCGCTTTTCCGATGGCTACAAGGCGTTCCTGGCGCGCAGCAACGGCCTGCGCTTCGGCTTCGATTTCGACCAGGCCCACCGGGCCGGCGTCTCGCCCGCGCTGGCCGACATGAATACCTTTTTCGGCATCGGCAATGGCGCCCCCCACCTGGACCTGGCGCTGCTGACCCCGAAAATGGGCTTTCACAACCCCGCCTTCCTGCCCTTCGCCCCCGTGCTGGGTTTGGGCGGCGACTTCTGTACCTACGTGGAAATCAGCCAGGGCACGCACCAGGGCCGCATCATGTACACCGATGGCGAGATGGCCTCGGTCTACGAAGACCTGGACATCCGGGGCCAGGATGTCGACGCCCTGGTCGACGGCTTCATTGACGACGGCTGGTTCATGCCCGTCGCTGCGTCGTTCGATGATCTGATCCGGCTGTACGCGAAGATGGCGTGACGGCCGGGAGGCACTCGACAGCCGGCGTGCCCAGACCCTGTCAGCCGCTACGAGGGGCCATGCGAGGCCTCGCGTGCCACCGGCGCCTTGATCAGGAATTCCTTCAGGCTGGCGACCTTGCTCTTCTTGAAGATGCGGTTCTTGTAGGTCACCACCGTGGTGGGCGACAGGCCCAGCGCGCGGCCCACTTCCTTGGCCGTGTGGCCCTGGCGCAGCAGGTTCGCCACCTGGATCTCACGAAACGACAGGTCGGCCGGCCAGGCCGCCACGGGTGCCGGCGCGGCCTCGCGCCGACATAGCTGTTGATGGCGCCGCGCCAGCGCGATCAAGAGCGGCGCGCGGCCGCGCATCAGGTCGGTCACGTCCGCCGAATGCGTGCGCGAAAAATACAGGTTCAGGTAGCTGATGCCTTCGCTGCGCGCGCCGATCAGTGAAATCTTGCTGGCAAAGCCCGGCCGCTCGAACAGCAGGCGGCGGTATTCGGCATCCAGGATGTGCCCCGGCGTGGGCGTCTGGATGATCAGGTCCGGCTGTCCCTCGGGGTGACAGGCCAGGTCGCGCAGCAGCGCGTAGTTGGGATCGCGGCGATAGAACTCATCGTCGACGTAGACGTTGGTGGTCCATTCGATCAGGGACTGGTTCAAGAGGCTGGCGGCCGACGAATACTGCACCGAGCCGTCGTGCCCGTAGAACACGTGGGCCACGTGATCGGCCGCCACCGTTTCGCGCAGGGCCAGCAGCAGCGCGGCATGGAACATCGGCCCGCCCAGGTCCATCACGGCGGATGCCGCCCATTGGTCCGTCCCCCCGGCCGCCGCCAGCGGCGTGCTTGTCTCTTCCATGGTTCTGGGTCCTCGTACGGACGTGTTTTCCCGATTCTAAGGTCAACCCCCGCCTTCCGTGTGTCCTCTTCCGTGAGGACATGACGGGCCCGCGTCGCGCTCCTAGAGTGGGGCAAGAGACAAAACACAAGACGCTAGGGAAAACGATGACAGAGCTTCCCCTCTACCCCTATATCCGGCCCGCCGAGATGGACGGCCCGCGCGCCGAGCCGCATGCCGTCGCCATCGTCGGCGCCGGGCTTTCCGGCCTGACGCTGGCGCTGGACCTGGTGCGCCGCGGCATTGCCGTGGTGGTGCTGGACGACGACAACACCGTCGGCGTGCGCGGCCTGGCCTCGCGCGGCATGGTCTGGGCCCAGCGCACGCTGGATATCTTCGACCGGCTGGGCATGGCCGGCGCGGTGGTCGACAAGGGCGTGCGCTGGAACATCGGCCGCGTGCTGTGCCGCGACAAGGCGGTGGCATCGTTCACGCTACAGGACCAGCCGGACATGCGCCACAACGGCTTCGTGAACCTGCAGCAATACTATCTGGAAGCCTTCCTGGTCGACGCCTTGCAGCGTGAACCGCTGGCCGACCTGCGCTGGTTGAACGCCGTCGTCGGCATCGCCCCCTGCGCCGACGGCCCCGTCACGCTGCGGGTACAGACGCCAGATGGCGCCTATGCCACCCGCGCCCAGTGGGTGGTGGCCTGCGACGGCGCACACAGCGCGGTGCGCGGCCTGCTGGGCCTGCAACCGCGCGTCTACGACCGCACCGAAGACCGCTGGATCATCATCGACATCGTCCTGCGCGGCACCACCTGGCCCGAAGAGCGCTGGACCTGGCTGGACGCCGGCAGCAACCACGGCCGCGCGGTCTGGCGCCACAAGATGGCCGACGACACCTGGCGGCTGGATTTCCAGCTGCGGCCCGACGAGGACGCCGAGGCCGCGGCAACAGAGGCCGGCATGCGCCAACGCGTGCGCGACCTGGTGGGCGAATCGGTCGACTTCGATATCGCCTGGCATGGCGTCTGGGCCTACCGCCACGAATGCCTGGACAGCCTGCGCCACGGCCGCGTGCTGTTCGCGGGCGACTCGGCCCATCTGGTCGCGCCCTTTGGCGCACGCGGCGGCAACGGCGGCATCCAGGATGCGGACAACCTGGGCTGGAAGCTGGCGCTGCTGCTGCAAGGGCAGGCGGATGCGTCGCTGCTGGACAGCTACAGCCACGAGCGCAAGCACGCGGCCATGGAGAACATCCGCCAGGCGCGGCGCTCGTCGCGCTTTGTCTATCCCGGCACGGCCCGGTCGGCCGCGCTGTGGCGCGACGCCATCATCGCGCTCGCACCGCAACACGAGGCCACCGCCCGCCTGATCAATACCGGCCGCCTGTGCATGCCCGCGGTCTATCCCCCTTCGCCGCTGGTGCATGGCACCCATGCCCACGCCGGCCGCGCGCTGCCCAACATCGTGCTGCGGCAGGCCGACGGCCTGTCCCTGCATGCGCTGTTGGGCCCCTGGTTCACGGTGCTGGTATTCGGCGAGGCCCTGCCGCCCGAGGCTGCCGTGGCCACGCACGCCGATGCGCGGGTGCACTGGGTCGCGGTGGGGCCGCTGTGCGATGCGCGGGGCCGCGCCGCCCTGGCGCATCAGCTTGGCCTGGCCCTGGACGGCGCGACCTGGCTGGTGCGACCCGATCAGCACCTCATGGCGGCAGGCGACGCGCAGGCGTTTCCCCCCGCGCAGATCACGACCTGGATCGATGCCGCGCTGGGCCGCGCCGACAGCCCGACGTTCCCCACTGCCCCGGCCCACGGCCTGCGGCATTCTCCCGGAGACTCCCTTCATGCCGCCCTCACAGCAACAGCTTGATGACCTGCTCGAACGCCTGATCGCGTTGACCGACCAGCCCGACCCCGTGGATCAACGCGACAGCCTGGCGCGGCTGTCGCTGCTGCTCATCGAAGCGGTGGACGACGCCGCCCGGGTGCAGTCGGCCGTCGATGAAGTGCTGGCGGCACGCGCCGAACCGCCCCCCCTGCACATCCCCTGACCCACGGAAACGGCGTCAAGACGCCGCATCCCGCCCCGATCCCGCGGCCCACGACGACCTGCTCGCCAGGCCCACTGAAACCCGCATTCCCACCCGATACAGGAACACGATGACCAAGCCCTTTGCCTCCCAGGCCGACGTAGCCGAAAAGAAGACCTCTTTCGTCCGCCTATCCGACAACGCCTACGCCTACCTCGCCGACGGCGACCCCAACTCCGGCGTCATCATCGGCGACGACTGCGTGATGGTGGTCGATGCGACCGCCACGCCGGTCATGGCCCAACCCCTGATCCGCGCGATTCGCGGCGTCACCGACAAGCCCATCCGCCACGTCGCCCTGACCCACTACCACGCCGTGCGCGTGCTGGGCGCGTCCGCCTTTGCCGCCGAAGGCGCCGTCAACACCTTCGCCAGCCGCGGCACCTACGAACTGATCGCCGAGCGCGGCCAGGCCGACATGGACTCCGAGATCGGCCGCTTTCCCCGGTTGTTCCAATCCGCCGAAGGCATCCCCGGGCTGACCTGGCCCACGGTGGTGTTCGAGCGCGAACTGACCGTGAACCTGGGCAACCTGGAAGTGCGCATGATGCATCTGGGCGCCGGCCACACCCGCGGCGATTCGATCGTGTGGATTCCGTCGCAGGGCATCTGTTTTTCCGGCGACCTGGTCGAATTCAATGCCGGCGTCTACACCGGCGACGCCTACCTGGCCGACTGGCCCGCCACGCTGGATGCGCTGCAAGCCTTGCAGCCGCGCCAGCTGGTGCCGGGGCGCGGCCCCGCGCTCACGCAACCCGACGCCTGCCGCGAGGCCATCGGCTACACGAAGCGCTGGGTAGAGACGCTGTACGGCTGCGCCCGCCAGGGCGTCAGCGAAGGCAAGGGCTTGAAGCAAGTCTACGAAGACACCCGCCGCGTGATGGACCCCGAATTCGGCCACGTCGTCATCTACGAACACGCCATTCCCTTTGACATCTCGCGCGCCTTCGACGAAGCCAGCGGCATCGCCGAGCCGCGCGTCTGGACGGCGCAGCGCGACCGCGAAATGTGGGCCGAGCTCACCGCCTGACGCCATCACCACGGAACCCCAACATGAAACTTGCCACCCTGAACCACGGCACCCGCGACGGCCAGTTGGTCGTCGTCGACCGCGCACTCGCCCGCCAGCGCCCCGTGCCGCACATCGCCGCCACCTTGCAGCAAGCCCTGGACGACTGGGCCCGCTGCGCGCCGCGCCTGCAAGCGGAATACGACGACCTGCAAGCCGGCGGCGCCGGCCAGCCGTTCGATGCCGCCCAATGCGCCGCGCCGCTGCCGCGCGCCTACCAGTGGCTGGACGCATCCGCCTACCTCAACCACGTCGACCTGACGCGGCGCGCGCGCGGCGGCGAAATGCCGCCGTCGTTTCGCACCGACCCGCTGATGTACCAGGGCGCCTCTGACGACTTCATGGGCCCCTGCGACCCGATCACCGCCGCCAGCGAAGACCTGGGGGTCGACCTTGAAGCCGAGATCGTAGTGGTCACCGACGACGTGCCGCTGGGCGTGGACGCCGACACGGCGCTGAATCATGTGGTGCTGCTGGGCCTGGTCAACGACGTCACGTTGCGCAACGTGGTGCTGCCGGAATTGAGCAAGGGCTTTGGCTTCCTGCAAGGCAAGCCGGCGTCGGCACTGTCGCCCGTGCTGGTCACCCCCGACGAACTCGCCCCCCATTGGCGGGGTGGCAAGCTGCACCGGCCGATGCAGGTGTGGTTGAACGGCCAACTGCTGGGCCAGCCCCAGGCCGGCGAGGAAATGCAGTTTCATTTCGGCGAGCTGATCGCACATGCGGCACGCACCCGCCGCCTGGGCGCCGGCACCCTCGTGGGCAGCGGCACCATCTCGAACGCCAGCGACGCCGTCGGCGTGTGCTGCCTGGTCGAAGCGCGGGTGCGCGAGCAACTGCGCGAAGGCCAGATGCGCACGCCCTTCCTCAAGCACGGCGACCAGGTGCGCATCGCCATGCAGGACGACGCCGGCCACAGCCTGTTTGGCGACATCGACCAGCAGGTCCGCATTCCCGGCACCCGCCCGCTGCCCAAGGCCCCGGCGCACCAAGCGGTCACCGCCTGAGCCCGCGCCCTGGCAGCCCCCCAAAAGCAAGCGGCCCAGACCGCGCCCCCAAGGAGACATGCATGCAGACAGATCTTTCTGGACAGGGCGCCGTTGCGCCCGCGTCCCTCGCCGACCGCCGGGCGGCCGTCCCCCGGGTCAGCCTCGAAGACCGCAAGGTACTGGCGGCCACGCTGGTCGGCTCGGCCATCGAGTGGTACGACTACTTCATCTACGTCCAGGCCGCGGGCCTGGTGCTGGGCAGCCTGTTCTTCGCTCCCTTTGCCCGCGAGAATCCCGAGCTGTCGCTGATCCTGTCGTTTGCGACCGTCGGCGTGGCCTTTCTGTTCCGGCCGCTGGGCGCCATTGTCTGTGGCCACCTGGGCGACCGCTATGGCCGCAAACGCGTGCTGGCCGCGACGCTCATCCTCATGGGCGTTTCCACCGCGCTGATCGGCGTGTTGCCGACCTACGCCCAGATCGGACTGTGGGCGCCGGTCATCCTGGTCGGGCTGCGCGTGCTGCAGGGCTTCTCGGCCGGCGGCGAATGGGGCGGCGCGGCGCTGATGGCCGTGGAACATGCTCCGGTCGACCGACGGTCTTTGTTCGGTGCCTTCCCGCAGATCGGCGTACCGCTGGGCATGATCGTCGCCACGGGCGCGCTGTGGTGCATCACGGCGCTGGTCGGACCCGATAACTTCATGGCCTGGGGCTGGCGCATCTCGTTCCTGCTGTCCATTGCGCTGATCATCGTGGGCGTGTTCATCCGCCGCGCCGTCGAGGAATCCCCCGTGTTCCTGAAGATGCGGTCCCGGCGCAGCCACTCGTCGGCGCCGCTGGGCACGCTGCTGCGCCGGCATCCGCGCCAGATCGCGCTGACGACCCTGATCTTCGTGGGCAACAGCACGGCCGGCTACCTGCTGGTGGGGTTCTTCATCAGCTACGGCAGCCGCGCGCTGCACATGCCGGCGCAGCAGGTGCTGATGATCTGCACGCTGGCCGCCGCCTGCTGGCTGGGCACCACCCTTCTGGGCGGGTGGCTGGGCGACCGCATCGGCCGCGTCCGCACGTTCCAGGTGGGCTATGTGCTGCTGGCCCTGTGGGCCATTCCGATGTGGTGGCTGATCGAATCGGGCAACCCGGCGCTGTTCACGCTGGCGCTGGCGGTGCTGGCGGTGCCGCTGGGGCTGACCTACGGACCGCAGGCCGCCCTGTATGCCGAGATGTTCCCCGCCGACGTGCGCTATTCCGGCGTGTCGGCCGGCTACGCGCTGGGGTCCATTCTGGGCGGCGCCTTTGCCGCAATGATTGCGCAGGCGATCATCTCTGCCACCGGGCAATCGTGGCGGGTGGGGCTGTACGTCGTCGCGATGGCCGTCATCTCGTTCATCGCCGTGACGCTGGTCAAGGACAGGCCCGGCACGACGCTGCACGCCGACTGACGCCCCATGCCGCCGCACCGCGACGCGAAGGCGCCGCCCCACGTGAAGCGATCGCCCCCCCGTGCGCCGCGCCCGGGCAGCCCCTGTGCACGGCAGACTGCGAGGTCAGGCTTTGCGGGGCTTGAGGGCGTCAGCGCGCGCCGACGTCCGCCTGGGCACGCCCGCCCCCACCAGCGCCATCAGTTCCCGATGGTTGCGCACGCCCAGGTGCTGGAAGGCCCGGTAGCGGTACGTCAACGCGGTCGTGTCCGACACCCCCATCTCGCGCGCCGCTTCCTTGGTCGTCAGGCCTTCCAGCACGTGCGTGACGATCTGCCGCTCGCGGCCCGACAACTGCGCCATGAGGCGCGCCTGCGGGGCATGATCCGCCGGCGAGCGCCGAGTGACCAGCACGTGCCGCATGACCGCCGTGGCGATCAGCGGCGCGTGCAACGCCAGGCGTTCGATGTCTTGCGGCAGGAATTCCGGATACGCCAGATTGCGGTACAGGCTGACCGACACCCGATAGCCGTCGGCGAACACCGCCAGCAACGACAGCCGCTCGCGGATGCCCGGATCGCCATAGCAGACGCGGCGGTAGTGTTCATCCGCCACGTCCTCGGCCTGCTGCAGCCCGATCCACAGCTGTGTCGCCTTGCCCGGCTTGCGCCGCGACAGCCACAGCATATTGGAGTCCTTGCGATCGAACCCCAGCCGCATGTATTGCACGGCGGTCAAGGTGGCCACCTCGCCAATCGCGCTGGCGCTGGACACGGCCTGCACGCGCCCGCTGCTGCGCAGCGCGAACACCGTGCAGTGGCTGGCCGGAAACATGCCGCCCAGCGCGCCCAGCACCCGGGCGGCGAAATCGTCGGCGCCAATCGCGTCCATCAGGGCCGCCGCCACCGCAAACGCGGGAGCGGGCGTGTCCTGCACCACGGGCAGCAATTTCATGACGGGTATTCCTGTCCTAATTAATCAGGACAAATTATCGATTCCAAGTCGCCAGAATATACCCAGAGACAACGCCATAAGAACAGGACATCCGCATGCCGCTCGAACGAATCGGCCCCTTCCGCTATTCACGCTTTGCGCCATCGCTGCCGCCGCGGGATGCAAACGGCACCGACGCCCGCCGCCATCGCGTCATGATTGCCGGCGGCGGCCCCGTCGGCCTGGCCGTCGCGCTGGGCCTGGCCCGGCAAGGCATCGACTGCGTCGTCATCGAGGCCGACGACTCGGTCTGCGAAGGCAGCCGCGCCGCCTGCATCTCGCGCCGCAGCCTGGAGATCATGGACCGGCTGGGCGTGGCCTCCGCTTTCCTCGGCAAGGGGCTGCCCTGGACGCGTGGCCGCAGCTACTACGGCACCGACGAGGTCCTGGTATTTGAGATGCCCACCCGCGCGGACGATCGCTATCCGCCCATGATCAACCTGCAGCAGTACTACATCGAACAGTTCCTGCTGGACGCCATCGATGCCGTCAACCGACAGCATCCGGGCCGCGTCGACATCCGCTGGGCCAGCAAGATCACCGCCTGCGCCCCCGCCGCCGACGGCGTCACCATGCATATCGACAACGCGCTGGGTCGCTACGCGGCACAGGCCGACTGGCTGGTGGCATGCGACGGCGGGCAGAGCTTCATCCGGTCCAGCCTGGGGCTGGAACTGGCGGGCACCGCTTATCAGGGCCGCTACGCCATCGTCGACATCGAACTGGCCAGCCGCCACCCTACCGAGCGCCGCGCCTGGTTCGATCCGCCCTGGGCCCGCGGCACCACCATCCTCATGCACCGCCAGCCCGATGACATCTGGCGCATCGACTTCCAGCTGGCGGGCAGCGTGGACGCCGCCCAGGCCATGCAGCCCGAGCAGATTCAACGCTTCGTGCAGACGCACCTGGACGCCATCGGCGAAGGCCACCTGCCCTGGACGCCGGTCTGGTCGTCCCTCTACCGCGCGGGCGCCATGACCCTGGACCGTTACCGCCATGGCCGCATCCTGTTCGCCGGCAACGCCGCCCACGCCATGCCCATCTTCGGCGTGCGCGGGCTGAATTCCGGTTTCGACGACGCCGACAACCTGGTGTGGAAGCTGGCCGCGGTGCTGCACGGCAAGGGCAGCGACACCCTGCTGGACCGCTACAGCGCCGAACGCCTGCACGCCTTTCACGTCAACGCCGAAAACGCCATGCGCAGCACCGAATTCATGTCGCCGCCCAACCGGGGCTTTGACCTGATGCGCGAGGCCTGCCTGTCGCTGGCCGCGCGCCACCCCGGCATCGCGCGGCTGATCAATCCGCGCCAGACGCATGCCATCACGTATGCCGTAACGCCCGAGTCGGGTGCGACGGCCGATGCGTCGCAACGCACGGATACCCCGCCGCCCGCCACGGCAGCGAACGCGGCCCCTGGCGCGCCTTTGCTCGACGGCCGCCTGCCAGACGGGCGCTACCTGACCGAACGGCTGGCGGCCGGCGGCTTCACCCTTTTCGCATTCGGCCCCTGGCCGCAGGCCGACACCCTTGAAGCGCAGACGCATGCACCCGACTGGCCCTGGCTGCCCTGCCGCGTGGTGACACTGGCGCCGGATGCCAACCTGGCGCGGTGCTTTGGCTTGCCGGAACAGACCTTGGCCCACATGGCCTTCCTGATACGCCCCGATGGCCATCACGGCGCCCATTGGCCATCCCCCGACCTGCCTGACGTACTGACCGCCCTGGCTCGCGCCTGCGGCGCCCAAGGAGCCCCGCAATGACCTACGACGCCGCCGTCCAAGACCGCCTCTACGCCCGCTGCAGCCACGCCATCGCCAGCGCCGGGCGCGAACGCGAATCCCTGTTCCTGGCCCGCCTGGCACTGCTGCTGTTCGAGCAGGTGCAGGACGAACAGCGCTGCCTGCACGCCATCGAGCAGGCGCTGCAAGACCTGCCGCTGCCGTCACTGTCGGCAGGCTGACGCCGCCTGCGCCCACCCGACCGGCACGCTTGTCGGCGTTTTCAGCCCCGATCCCCAAGACAGGCCACCAAGCCTGCCCCGCCCCCCAACGGAGACAACCTTGAACCGAAGAACATTCATGGCCGCGGCCTTGGCGCTCGCCGCCGCACAATGGGCCACTGCCACGCCCGTGCAGGCTCAGCCTGCGTACCCCGACCAGCTCATCAAATGGGTCGTGCCCTATCCCGCAGGCGGCGGCACCGACACCCTGGCCCGCACCTTGGCCGAGAGCATCCGCCCCGGCCTGGGCCAACGCATCATCATCGACAACCGGCCGGGCGCCGCCACCAACATCGGCGCCGAGCAGGTCGCCCACGCCAAGCCCGATGGCTACACCCTGATGTCGGCCGACAACGGCGTGCTGGCCTTCAACGAACACCTCTTCAAGAAGCTGCCCTATCGCCCGGCGGACGATTTCACCTATATCGGCGCCATCGGCAAATTCCCCCTGGTGCTGGTCGCCAGCCCCGCCTTTCCCGTGATCGACTTCGCCCAGTTCCTGGCCTACGTGCGCGCCCGGCCCGGCCAGGTCGACTACGCCTCGGTCGGCAACGGCTCGCCGCATCACCTGGCCATGGCCCTGTTCCAGAGCAAGACCGGCACCACCCTGACCCACGTCCCCTACCGCGGCGCCGCCCCCGCCATGCAGGACGTCATGGGCGGCCAGGTGCCCGTCATGTTCCTGGACCTGGCGTCCGGGCTGCAGATCATCAAATCCGGCAAAGTGCGCCCGCTGGCCATCGGCTCGGCCGCGCGTTCACCGCTGCTGCCCGACGTGCCCACCCTGGCCGAAGTGGGCGTGGCCGACGTCGAGGTCTTTGCCTTCCAGGGCTTGCTGGGACCGCCGGGCCTGCCCGCCCCCATCGTCGCCACGCTGAACCAGGCGCTGAACCAGGCCCTGGCCGACCCCGCCGTGCTGAACCGCTTCACCGAGTTCGGCTTTGAACCGCTGCCCGGCACGCCCGACGCCTTCAAGCGGCTGGCCCGGTCGGAGTCCGCCCGCTGGGGCCAGGTCATCCGCGCCAACAACATCTCACTCGATTGAGGACCGCCATGAACACACCCACCGCCCGCCCCGTCCAGGGCCTGCACCACTTTGCCTGGCGTTGCCGCAACGCCGAAGAAACCCGCCGCTTCTACGAAGACCTGCTGGGCCTGCCGCTGGTGCACGTCATCAAGAACGACCACGTGCCCAGCACCGGCGAATACTGCCCCTACGTGCATATCTTCTTTCGCATGCGCAACGGCGGCTGCATCGCCTTCTTCGACCTGGGCGACGACACCGCGGCCCTGCCGTCCGCCAACACCCCCGCCTGGGTCAACCACATCGCCCTCGCCCTGGCCAGCCGCGACGACCTGCACGCCATGAAGGCACGGCTGCAGGCCCACGGCGTCGACGTGGTCGGCGTCACCGACCACGACGGCTTCATCGAATCGATCTATTTCTTCGACCCCAACGGCTTGCGGCTGGAACTCACCGTCGAAGTCGCCGCCCCGTCCGTCGTCGACGGGTTCGCCCGCGACGCACACAGCCTGCTCGACCGCTGGACCACCCGACAACAGCCCGCCCCCGCCCAACAGGACCGCCCATGACCCACCCCGCCCTGCAACTGCGCCTGGCCACTCGCAAGACCGGCACGCGTGACGGCGAACTGATGCTCGTCAGCCCGGCAGGCGACCGCTGGATGGCCGCAGGCCCCAACGCCCCGACGCTGCAAGCCTTGCTGGACGGCTGGAGCACGCTGGCGCCCGAACTCGACCACCGTCGCGCCGGGCTGGACGCCAGCGCCTGGGCCGCCGCCAGCGCCTTCGACCCGGCCCAATGCATGGCGCCCCTGCCCCGTGCCTACCAATGGGCCGACGCGTCCGTCTACCGCAACCATGCGCGCCTGATCTACCAATGGCGCCAGGAACCCATTCCCCCCCGCTACGAAGACGAACCCCTGGTCTACCAGGGCGGGTCCGACATCCTGCTGGGCCCGCAAGACCCCATCATCGCCACCGACGAAAGCCACCTGATCGACCTGGAAGCCGAAATCGCCGTCATCACCCGTGACGTCCCCCTGGGCACGACCGCCGCGCAGGCGGCCGACCTGATCGCGCTGGTGGTGTTGCTGAACGACGTTTCGCTGCGCGGGCTGATCCCGTCCGAACTGGCCAAGGGCTTTGGCTTCTACCAAAGCAAGCCCGCTACCAGCTTCGCTCCCATTGCCGTCACGCCCGCCGCATTGGGCAGTGCCTGGCACGACAATATGCTGGACCTGCCCGTGCGCATCGAGGTCAACGGCGCCCGCTTCGGCGAACCCAGCGCCAGCAGCGAAGTCGTCTTCAATTTTGCGCAGATCATCGAACACCTGGCCCGCACACGCGGCCTGGTCGCGGGCAGCATCGTTGGCGCCGGCACCATCAGCAACGCCGCCCCGGCCTCAGGCAGCGCCTGCATTACCGAAGCCCGCGTGCGCGCGCAGCTGGATGGCGCCCGCGAAGACCAGCTGCCGCCCTACCTGCGCCACGGCGACCGGGTGCGGATCTTTGCGCGCGGGCCGGATGGCGCCATGCCGTTCGGGGCGATTGATCAGGTAGTGGAAGTGACGGCGCAGTGTCAGGCCGACTTCCCCGTAGACACATCCTCTTGATCATCAAATGCCGATCGCACCGCCTGCACAACGCTCGCCGCTACACGCGCCGAAGCCAGTTGGGGATACTGTTGTTTGAGCTTGCCCGAGACGATCCAGCCATTCTCTTTAATGGATCGGATAATGCGACTTGCGTCTAGGTCGGCCATTTCCACGACCTCCTTCAAGCGCGCTTGGGCAAGCTGAAATTCCACCAAGATTCTGGCCTCGTCAGCCATGTCGACCCGAATCGTCCTGGCGACAACGCCTGCGGTGTACAACACCTGCTCAGTCAGGTCTGGAAACCGCCAGGCGTAGCGCGCGTCGGCGTACTCATCGAACACAAAATTGCTACGCGTGCCGTCCTCGTAAGTGATGAACTTGCCAAATCGATAGGCGGCCGCGTAATGCCGCATGAACGGACGCGAAAACGCCTCAAGGGCTTTTTCGTAGCCCGTACGGAAAGCCAGCGAGCCCGTTATGGTCGCTGAAATTGGAAGTATCACGCCGTCGGGAATCGCCTGATCTCGCGCGAGCGTGTCATTGATCAAGAAGCGATGAATCCGCCCGTTACCATCACGCATGGGATGGATGTAGACGAATCCGAACGCCAGCGCTGCCGCGCGTGCCAGCGATTCGGCTCCTCGCGTAGCAACTTCAAACACCTTAAGACCGGCCAGCATCAAGGCCAAATCCTCGAAAGGTGGCGCGATGTAGTGCACGATATCTTCACGCAATGTCGCCTGGCCTACGAAGACAGGAGAACGCCTGACGCCCAACCCAGGAGCATCCTTTCCCAGAATCCCGGCTTGCAGGGTCTGCAGGCTTTGGACGGCCAAGGCATCGTCGATATGACCGCAATACTGTTCGATCACGTGCGCAAAACGCTGAATGCGATCAGCTTGATCGGCTTCTTTTTCAATCAAGAAGCTTGCACGCGACTCCTTCAACGTCAACCAAGTGGCCGTTCGCATCAGGATGTCGGGACCAAAAACTCGGTCCAATTCGCGTAACGCCGCCTTCAAATCAAACCGTAGTGCCTGTTGGATAGCTTCCGTGCGTCGAACCAAAGGGCAAAACGCCGTGGTGCCGGGAAGATTGTCGTTGACGCGCCACCGTCGGGAACGAAGCGGTGTTGTGCGAGCGAGATATGCCGTTGGTGAAATCGCATTGACGTACGCCCCATTGGCTACGTCAGGAACATCAAGACGCTGCCCAGTAAGCCACTCAAACAGGAAGCCCGCTCGACGCGCGTACTGACCGAAGGGTGCATTTCTGCACCAAGCTTCGACCGGCTCTGGGCCCACGGCTGCAAACAAGCGAGCAAAGAACTCAAGATGAATCTCTTCGTACTTCAGTCCAAATTCAAAATGGCCAGCGAAGTCATCATTGGGCAGGTAGCTGGGCGGGTATTTGTTTTCCAGCAAACCTTCGGCCTGCAAGCTTGCCCGTACGGTACCGATCACGGATTCGATACGTAGCGGTTGCACCGGCGTAATGCCATAGCGTTCAGCGAGAGCCTTGAATCCGACCAGCATGGCAAAAATCCTCTACTTAGCACGCGAAAATGCTAATGATTCGCCAATCCTAACCGAAAACTTTACCCCGTAGCAGCTTCGCCAATAACATTATTGGTAACATTTTTTTGATACCAAAATCATATTTTTAGACGAAAACGCTAATACGCTGATCTATTTCGGTCGTCAGGTCACCCCAGATACTCGACGTTCCCGCACACCGAAATGCTCTGCCCGCTGACCATCGCCCCCTCGTCCGAGCACAGAAACGCCACTTGATTGGCCACGTCCTCGGGCTGCGTCATGCGGCGCAGGGACACCTTGTCCACCAGCCGCATGCGCATTTCTTCATGGCTGACGCCGCCCGCCTCGGCGCGGGCGGCGATGATGCGTTCGACCCGCTCGCCCGCCACCACGCCCGGCAGCACGGAATTGACGCGGATATTGTCGGGCCCCAGCTCCATGGCCCAGGTCTGCGTCAGCCCCGCCAGGCCGAACTTGGTGGCGCTGTAGGGCGTGCGCAGCGAGAATCCCAGTCGCCCCGCCACCGACGAGATATTGACGATGGCGCCGCCCCCCGCTTCCCGCAGCAACGGCACCGCGCTGCGGGCGCACAGGAACGTGCCGGTCAGGTTCACATCCAGCGTCTTCTGCCAGGCATCCAGCCCAATCTCTTCCAGGCGGCAGGTCGGGCCAGCCACGCCCGCGTTGTTCACCAGCGCATCCAGCCGGCCCCAGCGCCGGGCCAGGTCCGCGAACATGGCCCGCACCTCGGCTTCGCGCGACACGTCCGTCACGCTGGCGCTCAGGCTCGGCGACAGCGCGGCCGCCGCCTTCACGGCCGCCTCGTCCACGTCGCAGATATGCACGTCTGCGCCCGCCGCCAGGAATTTCTTCGCGATCGCCAGGCCGATGCCCTGCGCCCCCGCCGTCACCAGGACCCGCTTGCCCTTCAAGGATTCACTCATGTTGTTCTGCCGGTAAAAGAATAAAAACCGGCGCGATCATCGATCGCGCCGCCTGCCTGCAATAACGCCCGCTGCGTCAGCAGGCGAACTGGGGCCGCACGCCACCGCGGCGCGGCAAGCCCATGATCTCGCGCGCTTCGGCCGGCGTAGCCGGTTCCATGTCCATCTCGCGAATGATGCGCACGATGCGTTCCACCAGCTGCACATTGGTGGCCAGCTCGCCATGGCGGTAATACAGATTGTCTTCCAGCCCCACGCGCGCGTGCCCGCCCAGCAGCAACGCACTGATATTGGCTTCCAGCTGCGACGGCCCGATGCCGCTCACGCAGAACACACTGTCCTTGGGCAGCATGTCGACCATCATCTGCAAATAGCGCGGCGAGAACGGCATCGCGTTCTGGAAATTGCGGTGCACGTTCATCACCAGGTTCACGAAGGGCGGCCCGTCGTCCAGCCCTTCGTTGATCAGCGTGGTCGTGTCCTGCAGGATGTGCGTCGGGCTGAAGACCTCCCATTCGGGCTTGATGCCACGCGCCTTCATGCCCGCCGCCAGCTCGCGGGCCTTGGTCAGCGGCGTGTTCATCAGGTATTCGTGGTCGCCGAAAGCCAGATTCAGCGTCGTCGCATCCAGCGTGCACATCTCGGCACCGGCATCCATGCCCTTGAGCCGCTCTTCCCACACGATTTCCCACATGCCCGGATAGCTTTCCCGCACCATGTCGCCATGCACGCCGCCGCCCGTCGAATTGTTCAGCACGATATCGCAGCGGTCGCGAATGCGCTGGTTCATGTCCAGGTAGATGCCCGCGTCGCACGTCGCCTGGTCGTCCGGGCGGCGCGCATGCAGCGCCACCACACTGGCGCCCGCGTTGTAGCAACGGTAGACGTCGTCGGCAATCTCGGCCGGTTGGGTCGGCAGATGCGGGTTCTGGGTCTTGAAGGCCATGCCCCCCGTCGGGGCAATGGTCACGATCACTTTGCGTTTCGCCATGAAGTTTCTCTTTCAAGCTGGATTGGCCGGCGCCGCTCACTTCCACAGTGCGCAGCGCGTCTCGGCCTTCTTGGTAAAGGCCTCGTTGCCGTCGATGGTCTGCACCACGTCGAAGTAGTCCCACGGTTCCTTGGACTGCTCCGGCGTCTTCACTTGCAGCAGGTACATGTCGTGCACCACCCGGCCATCAGGGCGCACCACACCGTCCTTGATGTACAGGTCGTTCAGCTTGGTCTCACGCAGATAGGCCAGCACGCGGTCCGCGTCATCCGTGCCCGTGGCCTTGACCGCACGCAGGTATTGCAGCGCCGCCGAGTAATCGGCCGCCTGCAACGACGACGGCATTGCCTTGCGGGCCTGGAAGAACTTCTGGCTCCACGCGCGAGTCTCTTCCGACGCGTTCCAGTACCAGCTGTCGGTCAGGTACATGCCCTGCGTGGCCTGCAGGCCCATCGCATGGATGTCGTTGATGAACATGATCAGCCCGGCCAGGCGCATCGTCTTGGTGAGGCCGAACTCATTCGCCGCCTTGATCGCATTGGTGGCGTCGGCCCCGGCGTTCGCCAGCGCCAGGATCTCGGCCTTGCTGCTTTGCGCCTGCAACAGAAACGACGAGAAATCCGCCGACGACAGCGGGTGCTTCACCGACCCCACCACCGTGCCGCCGCCCGCTTCCACCACTTTCGTCGTATCCGCCTGCAACGCATGCCCAAAGGCGTAGTCGGCCGTCAGGAAATACCACTTCTTGCCGCCCGCCTTCACCACCGCCGCCCCCGTGCCGCGCGCCAGCGCAACCGTGTCGTAGGCATAGTTCAGCGTATAGGGCGTGCATTGTTCGTTCGTCAGCGCCGGGGCGCCTGCCCCCACCACGATGATCGGCTTCTTCTTGTCGGCCGCCACCTTCGACATCGCCAGCGCCGTGCTGGAATTGGTGCCGCCGATCAGCATGTCCAGGCCCTTCTGGTCGAACCACTCGCGCGCCTTGGCCGACGCCACGTCCGCCTTGTTCTGGTGGTCTGCCACCAGCAGTTCGATCTTCTTGCCGTGGATCTCGCCGCCCATCTCCTGGATGGCCATCTTGATGGCTTCCACCCCGCCCGGACCGTCCGGCCCGGAATACACGCCCGACAGGTCCGTAATGAAGCCGATCCGGATCACATCGTCGGAATACTGGGCCTGCGCGACCGGGGCATTCAGCAGCGAGACCACGGCCCCGCAGGCGACGGCAGCACGGCAGACCGCCTGTTGCATTGACAACATCGTTATCTCCTCTTATGGTTTTTGGGCTCTTGGGGCCAAGAGCCTGTCACGACTGCGCCTCGCGCGTTGATACGCGTTCATTGCGTGCGCAGGCGACTTTGCGTGTTGACAGGCCCTGGCCTATTCTGCGTCCCGCCCGGGATGCGAACAGTCATCACGGTGACAGAGCGCCCTAGGGTTTACCTGAGCGATATCGCACTGCAAAAAGGAATGGATATGCGTGGATCGCCCGCCGGCAGCGCCAACGCGCATGCCAATGCCAACGAGTCGCCCGCCGCCAGGCGCCGCCCCGCGACCTGCCCCGTCGATCGCATGCTGGACGTGGTGCCCTGGTACAAGAGCCTGCCCGCGCTGGAACGCAGCGTGGTCCGGTCCGAACTGCGCACCGTGTCGCTGGCCGCCGGCGAATACCTGTTCCGCTCGGGTTCGCGCTCGCCCGGCTGGTATGGCGTGGTGGCCGGCCTGGTGAAATGGTCGTCCCGCGGCCCCGACGGCCGGTCCCTGTCGCTGGCCGGCTTCAGCACAGGCAGCTGGTTCGGCGAAGCCACCATGATCCGCCGCGAGCAATTTGAATACGAAGTCGTCGCCCTGCGCCCCAGCCAGATCGTCATCCTGCCGCGCGACACCTGCGAACGCCTGTGGAACAACAACATCGAATTCACCAAGGTGCTGATGATGCACCTGGCGCAACGGGTCAATTGGCTGATGGCCTGCTACACGGGCAACGTGCTGCTGGACGTGGATACGACGGTGGCCCGCGCGGTGGCTGCGCAATGCGATGCGGAACAGCATTCGGGGTTCGATGGGCGATTGAAGATATCGCAGGAAGAGATCGCGGCCTTGTGCGGAGTGTCACGGCAACGCTGCAACGCCACGTTGACTATGCTGGCACGCGAGGGGGTGCTGCGGACCCACTATGGCGGGTTGACGGTGCTGGATACCGACGCGCTATATCGCTTAGCGAAAATCAGTCGAAAGCCCGCTGCGGGTTGAGGCGCTTCGGACTAGGATTCGCTTCAGGGCTTGCGTGCCTTCTGTCGCCTTGGGCCTTGTCGACCGGACTAACGCCGTTAGGTCGAATCTCCGGCGGCATAGGGCGGCAAAAATATTTCACATTAGCAACCGCCAACCCATATAATCACTCTCCAGGGAACCTTTAAATGCCGTTAAACGCCCCTATGGAGCTTTTAAATGGAATCCCCCCTCCCATTGCCAGTCGAACGCGCCATCCAGAAACTCGGCAACGACATTTCGCTGGCCCGCAGGCGGCGCCACATATCCCAGGCTTCGCTAGCCGAACGCATGGGCGCATCCCTATCAACGGTGCGCCGCATGGAGAAGGGTGACGCCCGCGTGCCTATCCACTTCTACGCCCGCGCCCTACATGTCTTCGGCGAGATCCACGCGCTTGAGCACCTGCTGGACACACCGAACGACGAGATTGGACTCACACTGATGGACGAGCACCTGCCCAAGCGCGTGCGTAGCAAGTCCGGCGGCTCGTCGGGAGCATTGTGATGGCGACCATTGCACCGATCCGTCGACACGTCCAACTCTGTATCGGCACAGCTGGCCTGCCGCTAGGCTCGCTCGTATACGTCCAGCAAGGCCGGCGTGAGAATTGTGCCTTTGCCTACGACGAAACGTGGCTGGCCAGCCCTGCACGGTTCAACGTATCAGCGGACCTGCAGTTAGTGCATGGCCACCAACCCCATAAGGCGGCCTCGCCTCATGACTCCGTCTTTCATGGTGCGCTAGCGGATACCGTCCCCGACGCCTGGGGTCGCCGCGTTATCGCGCGCGATCATGCCAAACGCCGCCGAGCGGATCCGAAGCTACCGGCTCTCACCGAGTTGGACTATCTGCTTGCCGTCGATGACTTCAGCCGCGTTGGCGCGCTACGTCTGCGCGATTCCGATGGAGTCTGGCATCGAACAGCGCCAGAAGGTCGGCGTACCACCCCACCATTGATTGAGCTCGAGCACATCTATCAAGCAAGCCGTGCCGTCGAGCGCGGGCAAGAAACGGCCGAAGACTTGCGCTACCTACAGGGCAAAGGCACCTCGCTTGGCGGCATGCGTCCAAAATGCACAATCATTGACGAAGACGGCTGGCTCGCCATCGGCAAGTTTCCCAGCGTCAACGATATTCGCAGCGTTACACGCGGCGAAGTCCTGGCGCTGACGTTGGCTCGGCTGGCGGGAATCGACGCCGCGCCCGCGCGCATCGCCCTCCTGGCCGATGCGCCGATAGCCGTCATTCGAAGATTTGACCGCGACAGCAGTAATGGCCGCATTCCCTATCAATCCGCAGCCTCGTTGTTGCAGGCCTCGCGCGAGGAAGACCGTAGTTACACGGAAATTGCAGATGCCATCCGCTCCCACGGTCAAGCCCCCACTCGGGATTTGCACGAACTCTGGCGCCGTTTGGTGTTCAACCTATTGATCACCAATGTGGACGATCACCTTCAGAATCACGGCTTTCTGCACGTAGAACATGGACAATGGCGCCTTGCACCCGCCTTTGACATCAACCCGTTTCCCGATAAAGAGCGGGAGTCCAAGACTTGGCTATCCGAGGCAGACGGCCCCATCACCGATATGCATATGCTGCTCGCCCGCGCGCCCTATTTCGCACTGGACAAGACCCAAGCGCTGGCCGTGCTGGCCGAGGTCTACACAGCGGTCATGAGCTGGCGACAAGTCGCTCTTGGAAAGGAAGTCGGACTGCGCTCGAACGAGCTGGATGACTTCGCAGCGGCGTTCGAACATGAGCAAATGGACGCCACGGCAGCCCTGCTCAAAGGTTAGACTCACCCACGAAAATGTAGTCTGACGCCGCACCGTTTCCGAAAATCAGAATCTTCCAATTCCCTACCTGCAGAATAGCCAACCAGACTACATTTCCTATGCTGTGAATGAACGGTTGATGACTCATCACCATGCCTTCATTGCACTCCAGCATGCACGAGCCCCTCGTGTTCAAAATGATAAACATAGAAATGTAAAAGACGCAGAACGCTAGGATGGCCGCACCCAACGCCACTGTAAGCCATCGATACGATCCAGCCTCGGTGAAGAGATAGATCCGGCAGCCGCCAAGGATTGCAGCGGCACAGATGCCGACAATCAAGAACAGAGATGTGGCTGGAAAGACCTGCGGAACCAAATAGACGTAGATACCCGCCACGAACACGACTGCCCCAACCACTATCCCGACCAAATGCAGGACTAGGCCACCCATTGATTCCTCCTTCCGACTAGTGCGCATTGCGAAACCAAACGGCGAATGCCAGCAGGCATGCAAGCATGGCCGCCATGGCAACACAACCAAGTAGTTCGGACTTATCGCAGCCACTCGACAACGAGCAGCAGCAACTCATTGAGATTGCCCGGGCCACAGTATCCGGAAAACTCACTTCCGGTCGCTCTCACCACTACCCAGTCTTCCCCATTGCGCTCCACATTCATCTTGAAGCATTGCTTCCCCGATGAACCGCTCACTCTCACCTTCCAGCCTGGGTTATCTATATTGGTAATCTCTATACCGCAAGAGTGCTCCCAAGTTTCGTCGCATTGCGAGGCGTACCAATTTTGAAGAGCATCAACCACGCTATCTGTCCGCATTCTCTTGTCAACGCTCTCTAAATCTGGTAGCCGACCATATGGCGCGACACGGTTAGAACTTCCGATACATCAAATACGCTTCCTGCGGATCCATCCCGCCAAGGATTGCCTTGCGAACCAGGTTCTCCTTGCCCATGGCCGCTTCCGCCAGTTGCAACACCCGATCAAGATGCGCGCGCGGAATGCGCACCACGCCATCCCCATCGCCAAACAGGTAATCGCCAGGACATATCTTGACCTCACCGATGGTCACCGGCACGTCGAAGGCATACGGCAACCAATAGCCCACCACGTCGCGAGGCGTGTAATAGCGGTGCCATACCTGAAAACCAATATCCAGGATGGATTGGGAATCACGCACGCCGCCATCAGCGATCACGCCGCGCACACCCTTGTACTTGAGCGTTTCGGCAGACAGTTCGCCCATGTGCGCAACCGTCGAATCATTGGGCTGTATCACCACCACGTGTCCCGGCCTCGCCTTGGACAGCAGACCCGTCCAGCCCAGCAAGGTGTCATGTCCATCGGCTGTGCGATCGACACGCCCCGCAACGGTAAAGGCCGGGCCAGCCAGCTTTTGACCGGGGACCAACGGACGCAGTGTCGAAGGCAGCGTGAAATTGCGCAGCCCTTCGGCCCGCATGACATCGTGAAGAATCCCTGAATAGCATTTATCCAGGCGGTCCAGGTAGGCGGCTTGTTGCTGTTCGGTGTCTCTGTCCGGCTTGCTCATCATTGTCTCCTTGGGTGGCTATGGCATGCACGGTCGTACGTCGTTGCGCAGGGAGTCTTCCGCCTCGCATGCCGACGCGGGATCACCCTGCGTGATAACCCCGAAGCCGGCATCGGCTGGACTTCCCGCGCCAAGCGGCGCGCGGCCAAGCAGAAATTGGATGATTTCTAAAACGAGTTGGCGGGAAAGCCTTGGACGATCCGCGCCGATCAGAAAGCGTCATGGAGGGAATGTCCGGACAGCCCCGCGAACGACTGGTGCGATGGCAAGACTGCGGACAGATGGACCAGCTACTGGCCTCCCATCACTTCGCGCCAGTGCGCTTTGACTTGTGGGTCTAGCACCTCTTCTCGGCCCAGTTTGTGCTCAGTAGCCCGCGATACCCGCCGTCTGATTTCATCAGCACAAAACTTGAAATGCCGCGCCTTGGGATCGGACTTCTCGAAGAGTATTTCGCCACATCGAATCGGATAGGACGGCACCCATCGGTCAAGTTGACCCTTGTCAGCGATCAGCAAAGGATTGTCGGCCAGCGCCACCAGCCCATGCCCATCGGCCACTTGCCGTTGCGGCAGGCCAGACGCGGCAACCGCCAGCGTGGCCGGGCGCGCCGGGAACCCGTAGTAAACCAGCGCGCAAATCGCGACAACGATCGCAAGGTTCGACCCGATCATCCAGACATTGCGCATCCATCTTGCTCCAAAGTTGCCCGGCGTGAAGTTGCGGGGGCATGAGAAATGACGGGCCAGACCCATGCGGTCGCAGGCGCTACACCAGCAACCAACAGGCGCCCCGCCCGTCGTCCACGGCTCAATCGGCCATGCTAGGACGCACCCTGCCCAGCAGGAATTGGAAAATTCTGAAAACGCACAGGCAGGACAGCATCGGACGATGCACACCACACCGGTCGAAAACGTCGCAAATGGATTTTTCGAAGCAGTCTGGCGAAACCCCAGGGAAGCGGTGAACTTCGGGGAGACGGCAGCTGCTATTGGGCTCCCATCACTTCGCGCCAATGCGCTTTGACGCGCGGGTCGAGCACATCCTCTCTGCTTAAATCCTTCCCGGCAGCCCCAGATACGCGACGCTGAATCTCATTGATACAAAACTCGAAGTGCTGGGCTTTGGGATCGGATTTCTCGAAAAGGATTTCGCCACAGCGAATTGGATAGAACGGCACCCATCGGTCAAGTTGACCTTTGACCGCAGACAGCAGTGGATTGCCGGTCGACAGTATGAGCACATGGCCTTCAGTTGATGGCATTTGCGATGCACTAGGGGTGATAGCCGTCGGCTGCCGTGGGAAGAAGTAGTAAACCGCTCCGCCAATTGCGACAGCGACCGCAAAGCTCGAGACGATCATCCAGACATTACGCATTCAATCTTGCTCCATGATGGCCCCTGGTGATATTCCTGGGGCGGTAAGAAACGACTGGCCCGGACTGCGCGTTCAGCGACGCTACACCAGCAACCAACAGGCGCCCCGTTCGTCGTCCACGGCTCAACCGGCCATGCTAGGCCTCACCCTCCCCAGGGGGAATTGGAAGATTCTGAAAACGGACCGATGAGGCAGAAACGAGCGGCGCGCAGGCAGCGCAGCGCACAGGGAACGTCATCAGGAGATTGCCAAGACGATCTAGCGATCGTGGTCCTGCACAAGGACCATGAAGAAGATGAAGGGCAAAGTGGGAGCGGATCAACGCAATCCGACCCCTACGTGAAGCGAGCTATTGCTCGGACCAGAAAGGCGCTAGGCGGCTTCCGCCCCGGCGCCACGCGGCCGGCGGCGCAGTTCGACCACCTGTTCCGCCCCCACGGCCCGCGCACGCAGCTGGCCACAACCGGCCTCCACGTCCTGCCCGGCGCTGTTCCTCACCTTGGTCAGCACACCGCGGCGGTGCAGGGTACGAACAATCTCGCGGATGCGTTCGGTATCAGGACGCTGGTAGTCGTCGCCTTCCAGGCTGTTGAAGGGAATGACGTTGAGCACGCCCAACTTGCCCTTGAGCAGGCGGGGGATGGCGTCGAGCTCGTCGTCGCCGTCATTGACGCCCTTGAGCAGCGTCCACTGGTACTGCACCGGGTAGCCGGTATCGCGGGCATAGGCTTCACCCAGCTCGACCAGTTCGTCCGGCGTAATCTGCGGCGCGCGTGGCAGGAGGTGCCGGCGCAGGTCGGCTTTGGTCGTGTGCAGTGACAGCGCCAGTGCGGGCTTGACGCGTTGTTGCGGCAAGGCATCGAACACCCGCCGGTCTCCGACGGTGGAGAACACCAGGTTCTTGTGGCCGATGTTGCCATCCGTGCCGAGCAAGTCGATGGCTTCGAGCACGTTGTCCAAGTTGTGCGCCGGCTCGCCCATGCCCATGAAGACGACTTTCTTCACCGCACGCTGACGTCGCGCCAGCACGACCTGGGCCAGGATTTCCATGCTGGTCACCTGGCGGATCAGGCCGCTCTTGCCCGTCATGCAGAACCGACAGCCCACCGCACAGCCGACCTGCGTGGAAACACAGAGCCCATCGCGCGGCAGCAGCACGCTTTCCACCATCTGGCCGTCTGCCAGCGCGAGCAGCAGGCGCGAGCCGTCGTTACCGGCATGTTCGGCATGAACACGGGCAAGACCGCCCAGTTCCGCGGCAAGGGCAGGCAACGCGTCACGCAGCGCCAGCGGCAAGTAGTTGTCGAAACGCCGGCGCCAGGTGTCGGTGTCGAAGGCCTGTCCGCTCAGCCAGGCGCGCATGACCCGGCCGCGATGAGCCGGCTGGGCGCCGAGGGCGGCGAGACGGGGGTGGAAGTCGGAGAAGCGCATGGGGAGCGGATTTTACCCGCACCAACCGGGCAAAATCAGTCGAAAGCCTCTGGAAGCGAGTGAGAGGTCGAGCTATGGTCTCGACGTCGAGATGTTCGCAATTTGAGCCCTTAAGCAGGTTTAAGACTGGAACTGCGGTCATTAAACGCGGCCCTGAGCAGGCAAGGGGTGACGGATCTGTGAGACTGATCCCGTGATTAGATTCAGCGTTAGAAATAGTCCATAAGGCTATTTCTAATGCAACTTCTCTGTCCACGAGAACAAAACGATTGAATATTGTGCTAATTTTCAACCATGGAAGGAAATTCTAGATACCAAGTAATCAAGCGACTCCAAGCGGATCTTCCCCGTGGCGCACCGTTTGACTTGGCCATTCTCGCTCAGCTCGGGGTGTCTCCCCAACTTGCTGCACGTTACGCTGAGGGGGGCTGGCTCGTGCGGCTGGCACAAGGCGTCTACGCCTTCCCGAATGATGATTTCGGGGCCTACGGCGCATTGAAGCTTCTGCAACGGCGCGTGCCTGGCCTGCACATCGGGGGCAGAAGTGCGCTAGCCCTACAGGGTGTACGGCACAACCTGGGCAGCCGGGACACGCTGGTGTTGTGGGGAGGTAGCCGCTACATGCTGCCAGCCTGGTTCACTTCGCGCTTTCCGGCGCGTTATGTGCACGCCAGCCTGTTCGATTGGCCGGGTACTGCCCTGGCCAGCAAAAGCCTGGGTACCCCCCCTGGCCTACCCGAGGGGCTAGCCGTGGCAGCACCCGAACGCGCTGTGCTGGAACTGCTGTATGACGCTGGCACTAGGCAAAGCCTGGAAGAGGCCCGCAATCTCTTCGATGGTTTGCGTTCACCGCGCAAGGAATTGCTGGGCCAATTGTTGTCCTGCTGCACGAGCGTCAAGACCGTCCGCCTGTTCCTTACCTGGGCCCGCGAGACCCAGGTAGTGGATGTGGACGATTTGCTCACGCGATATTCGCCACGTACTGGCAGTACGAAACGCTGGATGAGCCGGCTTGCCGACGGCACCCTGCTGAGCCTGAACCCATATGGATAAGGACTACGCCGATACGGTTCGCCTGCTACTCGCTGTCACGCCTGAAGTCTTCGCTAACGATGTATTTGCGATGAAGGGAGGCACGGCGATCAACCTGTTCGTGCAGGACATGCCCCGCCTGTCGGTGGATATCGACGTGGTGTACCGGCCTTGGGATGTAGCGCGGGACGAGGCGCTGGGCGCGATCAACAGCGAACTGGCAGCCATCACGCAGCGCGTTGCGCCACTTGGCGTGCAGACACGTCTGATTAGCGGCAATGACCTCGGCGACACCAAATTGATCATCGGAAACGATACCAGCCAGGTGAAGATCGAAGTCAATGTAGTATTCCGTGGAACAGTGCTGCCTATCGAGCATAGGCCGCTGAGCGCCAGAACCAGTGACATGTTCAGCGTCGAGTTCACGGCACCGATCCTCGCGCGAGACGAGTTATATGCTGGCAAGCTGGTCGCGGCCCTGGACCGGCAGCATCCGCGTGATCTGTTCGACGTATGGCAGCTTTACGAATCAGGTGGTGTCAGCGATGACATGGTCGAGTGCTTCGTGATCTATCTGGCCGGCCACAATCGGCCGCCCCATGAAGTGCTGTTCGGCAACGACAAGGACATTTCGGCAGAGTATGAGCGTGCTTTCGTCGGCATGACTGAAGCGGACTGCTCGCTAGAAATGCTGCTGAAGGCTCGTGCCAGATTGCGGCAAGAACTGCCGCAACGAATGACCGCACATCACAAGCGATTCCTGAGTGGGCTAGTGCGTGCTGAACCTGACTGGGCATTACTGCAATGCCGGCACGCTGCCCAACTGCCAGCTTTACGGTGGAAGCTCGCCAACCTGGAGGCGTTCCGCAAAAAGCGCCCAAATGATTTTTTGACACAGGCGAATGCGCTTGATGCCGGGCTGAGCCTCAAAGATCAAAAATGAACGGGCCGCCGTTGTCAGCTTTAGAAGCCCCACCTACCCCGCAATGGCCTGGGCCAGTTGCTGGATGGACAGCGGCGCGCAACCCTCGGCGTCGTTGCTGATCGTCACGTAGGCCGGCTGGCCCGCGCCCGTAATGCCGCGGACCGTGCGCGCCAACACCATGCGAGTGGGGATGTCCTCGCTGAGAATGGCATTGAACGGATCATGCTTCTTCTGCGCGGCGGCATACCCATATGGGCCAAAAACGCGGTTCAGATTCCAGCGGCAGACCAGCGGCCCCGGCCATAGCGCGCGCAGCATCGGCAGTTGCGCTTCGATCGGGGGCATCTTGCCATGCAGCCCCAGGCAGAAAGTGGCCCCATGCGCCTTGAGCGTGTCGACCAGCGCCTGGCCCAGTAGTTCCGGGTCTCGTACTTCCACCGCGACGATCACGGCATCATGCGTGGACAATGCCTCCCGGACGGCCGCCAGCATGTGCCCCAGTTTCTCGAACAGCGATGTCTGGCCACTCAGCCAGCCCAGCGGCAGTGGACTCAGCTGGAACACCAGGACGCCGAGCTTGGCCCCCAGGCCTTCGAGCGCTGGCCGTACGAAGTCCTGGACAGCCAGCGACGGATCGAGGAAAACCGGGTTGGCCTCGCGCGTCCTGCCTTCTTCGCCACGCACCTGGGCGTCAGTGATGCTGGCGGGGCATTTGACGACGAAGCGGAAATCATCATCGACCTGCCCCGCATAACCGGCATACTGGCTCGCCGTCAACGGCTGCCAGAACGTGCGGTCCACGCAAACCGTGCGCAAAAGCGGATGCCGATGGTAGGCGCCAAGGCCGTGCCTGGACAGCGTGCTTGAATCGTATTCGCCGTCCCAGACCAGCCCTTCCCAGCCGGGGTATGACCAGGTGGAGACGCCAAAGCGCAACTGCGCCGGCAACTGCTGCGCAAGCGCACACCATTCCTGCGCCGCAGGGGCAGGAAGCACTCTGGCCATGCTTCGGAGGGCGGAAAGGTCGGGAGTGGCAGGAGACGCGACATGCTGCGAGGCGTTGGCCGGCGGCACGGGTAGCGCATCTGCGAAAAGATCGTCTTGCATGCTTGGCATTCTAAAGAAATAACGAACCAGACTGCGTTTTCAATCGGACAACCTGGCGAACACGCGGTACAGCTACGGACGCGCCGCGGCACGCCGATCGGAAAAGGCCATCAGGAGATTTGCCAAGAAAATCAGGCGATCGCACAGCTCAGTACAAGAACTGCGAGGTAAGCGATGAGGGGAAAGCTGGAGCCGGTGAAGGGAATCGAAAAATCCACTCAACCAATTGATTAAAAAGAGACATGGCAAGAAATTTGATGATGTGATGGCGGCCTTGCTCGCCAACCGGCGCGCCAAGGTTGAGCGGCGCGTGCAGGAACCCGCCTCATTGAAAAGCCTGCAGAAAAGAGGTTGATTAAAGTATCTTCTGGGCTACAATTTTACTTGATTAGCCTATCTTTGATGCCCAGGGGACACAATGACAACCCTCTCTGACGTTGCCGACATGCTGAAGAAGGCACGGCGCCAAGCCGGCCTGAGCCAGGAAGCACTGGCCCAGCGGGCGGGGGTATCGCGCACGACGGTGGCACGCATGGAAACCCTGGCCAAGGGCGACATGAGTGTGTCGATCTTGGTGCGGCTGCTCGAAGCTGCCGGCTATGACCTCAAGCCGGTGAAGCTGGGTCATGTCCGTACGGTCGAAGACATTCTGGCCGAACAACGTCGAGGTGACACGCCATGAAACTCGACGTCCAGGTTAGTGGGGAAACGAGAGCACAGCTCTACCGGGAACGGGACGAATACGTCCTGAAATACCTACCAGGCAGCAATCCGGCCGACTTCATTAGCCTGACCATGCCAGTACGCGAGGAGCCTTGGCGCTGGCCGCGCGATCTACATCCATTCTTCCGCCAGAACCTTCCTGAAGGCTATTTGCTGGGCATCATCCGCGAAGAGTTTGGGCCGCTGCTCGACGGCACAGACCTGTCCTTGCTCGCTGTCGTCGGCGGCATGGGCATTGGGCGCGTCACCGTCACGCCCGAAGGTGGCAAGCCGGGTGCCGATCTGGCGCCATTGCAGATCGAAGGCCTGCTGAAAGCGGACAACAGCGTCGAACAGTTCTCCTCGCTGGTGCGCCGTTACGCGCGCGCCGCCATTTCCGGCATGGTGCCCAAATTCCTGGCACCGGAGGCCACGTCTTCCGATGCGGCTGGCCCCTTGGGCAAACCCACTCTGCGCACCCACCGCCACATCATCAAGGGTTCGGACGACAGCACGCCTTACCTGGGTTTCAACGAGTTCTACAGCCTGCGCGTGCTGGCACGGTTGAACGTGGTGCCGGTCGTCCAGGCGCAAATGTCCGATGATGGCCGCGTGCTGGTGGTTGAACGCTTCGATGTCGATGCGCATGGCATCCCGACGCATGGCCTCGAAGATGCGTGCAGCCTGCTTGGTTTGCCGCCCCACGAGAAGTACGCGACCACCACGGAAAAGGTGCTGAACGCCACACGGGTCTACCTACCTGCCGCACAGGTACGAGAACAACTGACGCGGCTGGGCTGGCTGCTGCTCACCAACTATGTGGTACGAAACGCTGACTGCCACGCCAAGAACATCGCGCTCTACTACAACTCGCTGGCCGACGTGGCCTACACGCCAGCCTACGACATTGTGACAACGCAGGCCTATCCGCGCTATGCCAGCAATCCGCCGAGCTTGTCCATCGACGGGCACCAAACCTGGACAATCGGCAAGACGCTGGAGCGGTTCTTCAACGCGCGGCTAGGTATTCCGCCACGGCAATACGCGGAAATGATCGAACGTCTATGTGAATCGGCGGTAGCCGTGGGCCAGGAAGTAATCGAAGCGGCGAAGAATGAACCACGCTGGCGTGACGTAGCCAAGCAGATGGTACATGCCTGGAACGAGGGCATGGCCTCGCTACGCAGTCCCAAGTCGGCGGTGCAATTCCGAGCGCTGGATGCGGCTATCGCCGCGGCCGGGTTTTCCGATCCTCAGCCGCCAGCGTCGACGCGCACGAAGATCGGGCAATCGGAGCTGTTGGCCCCCAGGCGCGGCAAGCGGTAGTCACTTCTCATTCACAGACTCTTGAAGCTGCCTCGCGAACCTGCGGGAAGACCGGCACCGACTGGTCATTAGTCATGAGCCAACCGACCATGCTAGGAGTGACCCGGTCAGGCAGGAACTAGACGACTCTGAAAACGAGCACGCAGGACCGAACCCGACGCGCAGCGGCACGCCGATCGGCACAGGTCTTCAGGAGATTTGCCAAGAAGACTGGCGATCGCGTCGCTCAGTGCAGGGACTGTGGCCTAAGCGATGAGAAAACGTAGTCTGGTTCGTTATTTCCTATTTCGGTTATTTCCTGCGACTGGCTAGGGCTTCGATTGCACGGGCGCAAACAAGCTTAAATCCAGCCCTTGTGCCTCGAATCGCTTGACGGTGTCCCTGAAAAGACCATCATCGTCGGTCAGAGAACCGATCGCCATCGCAGCCTCACGACACTTTTCAGCACTTACGCCGCAATGGTGGTCTGCAGGCATCCTGCTGGCCCGTGCTGCAATATTGATGGCCATCGTCACCACCATGATGTTCGGCACGTACTTGCCCTGATAGAAATCGACAAACCAGGCATTCAGGCGCCCCCATTCACGCCGGGCAAAGCTGTCCGCATTCTCGCAATCGTCAAATGTGACTGCACGTGAGGTTCCGCCTGCCCCCGTGCAGACCAGCGCGACCTTGCTCCCCACCTGCCGTGCACTCGTACGCGATGGCTGTTCATCGTGCGTCATTGCGCGCACTTGAGTCGTTCCGGTGTCGGCATAGACAAGCGCTGTGCGACCAGGGCTACCGGACTGCACCGCATCAATGGTGCCCGACACGAGCACTCGCCTGTTGAGAAACCGTAGATTTGCTTTGGCGTCATTTCCACTCTTATAGACGTGAGCAATTTCAGACGCTGTCGCAACGTCGATGTTGAGAGCCTGGGCAGCAAAGCTCTGTTGCCCCTCACCGAACGTCCGCAGATCATCCTGTCGGACAAGCGTTAGAAGAGCGGCTTCAACGTCACTGGGAACATACCCTTTGGCAGCGCCAAGCGCCGGAGCAAGTGCCATGACCAGAGTCACGCAGAATGTGACTCGAAGCTTCGCTTTGGTTGATGGAGACGAGGAATGGAGGTCGAGCATTACTTCACCCTGATCGATTGACTTGCCGTGCCTGATCGCTAACAGGCGGATGTTCTCGTCCGCAGCATACATGTTCGGCAGACAAGCCAAAGTCAGTGCAGGAAAGGTCGCGTGGGTAGATCGGCTGATGCCGCCCTCCTTCTACCGTCGTTCTAAATCGCACCGTTACGATAATCATTTTGTGGCCGGACAGCGTAAATAAAGAATCACACTGCGCCCTCGAATCCTACCCAACGGAATTTATTGCGCCCCCAATCGATCTCGCAGCAACGGCCAGACATCTTCCAAATACTTTCGCACATCCTCATTATCTTTTGCCGCCTGCCTTAAGAAATACTCGATGGATGAGTTATGCAACGCTGTTTTCGCCGATAGAGCCTGACCAATCAACCTTAATGCAGAGCAATACTCATCATCGCTGTCGTGGGATTCGCCACCAACAACCACCTCCGAATTTCGAACTGCCAGCTTCTGCCAATCTTCAAACGCCTGCTTGTGCCAAAGCGCCAAGACATTCAGGATGGTTCCACCTATTCGGTGGGCGGCATCCTCTGAGCCAAGCGCTTTTAGCTCGTCTAACGGTATATCAACAAGCAGGCGAGGCTCGGCATTCTGATTTTTAACCGTGGACATGCAAAGATTTTGTCGATTGCCCAGGCAGATCTCCAAGCGGGGCGCAAATGTCATACTTTTCCTCGTCGCACGGCTTCATCCAGTGCATGAAATTTCTTCTCTCACAACGCATACATTCTTGGTCTTGACGGAGCGGATATGCGCCCCAGTGCACTCGATCGCATATCGTCAGCAGAGCAATACCGAAATCTCGGACAGGGTCAGGCCGTGGCGGGCCCCGGATTTGAGTCAGGATCAAGCTCAGAGTATTGACGTAGCACTGGAACCATCAAGCCCGCGTAAACGTAGCCCATAAGTTCTGCCACATGCTTGCGGAACTCTCTTCTTTCATCCATATCTTGGATTGATTCGACGGTTGCTGCCATCACTCCCAATGCGGCATTCATCTGTTCAATAGCCGCCATCAATTCCGATGCAGTTTTCTTGTTCATATCGATACTTGGCTCAATCGCGAGCCAACTACCTTTTCACAGCCCCCACCCGAGCAGGTATCCGGGAAAACGTAGTCTGACTCTGAGGCTTCCCCACGAATTTCCTCGAAGGCACAAGCCAAATCAAGGACTTACAGCCGAGCCTTCAGGCAAGCGCTTCCCAAGGGAGCAAAGCACAGCGACACTTGATTCCCTGAAGCGGCGCTGATGAAACCAGAGGAGCACTAGGCTATGGGGGCTTCCGCCGTTTGCGGCGCTCGAAACTGCCACTTTCACCGTAGTTTGCTGATAAATAAAGAATTCTTCCGAGGATTCGTGGGGAAACCTCAGAGTCTGACTCGTTATTTCCATTCGCTTATATTTTCACATACCACTGATACTGGAAGGGGAGACTATCATCAAAGCACAAAATCCCGCTCCACTCGCCCCCATCCTGATAAACAGTAACGCTCTCATTTTCGTGCAAATCAAGAGATTCAACCTCTCTCTCACTTAGAGCCGGATATCCCGGTCCCAAGTAGTTGAAATTACAATCAATCTCGATCCGTTTCATGTCTATTTCCATATATATTCGCTGTCTTTGTAAAAACTGATGAAAGAGAACTTGCATCCTCCTGTATTATTGGTATTGATGGAGGAATGATTGATCCCCGCAAGAGATTAATTTTCGAAAACGTAGTCTGGTTCGTTATTTCGGTTCACACCAAACAAGGATAACGACCCAGACTACGTTTTCGCGCCAGCCCAAAAATGACTACCAGACTACGTTTTGGTCGGATATTTTTTGGCGCCTAGGACTACCTCAACCCCATTTATGCCATTTCGCCTCATGCTCCTCACGCCAAAGAGCATGACCGACTGCTAAATCACCTACCTTCACAAGAGATGCATCGGATTCCATAAGCACTCCAAGTGGAACCACGCGTATCTCATCACGAGGCGTATCAGGCCCTGAACCGGCAAACAACTCCCATTGGTCTTCCTCCCATCTGGCAGCCTCTGTGACTTTTCCACCACGCAACGCTCTAAGGTTGGTGATAGAAACTGAGTGATCTGAAATTGATTGATAACCCCAAGGTTAGTACAGCCAACGCCATATTGGGGCATTGTCGATAGTCCATGGCTTACTTAAATCAGGCGTGTCGATTGGCCAATGATCAACGTCCGGGACGATCTGAAGTGCGGAAATCTCTTTTGCTCTATAGAAGTTCAATGCTCCCAGCATTAACTTGGCCACCCATGAATCATCTGTCTTTTGGAGGGTGAACGAGCCGAGAGTTGAATCAACTATTTTTGAGTCCATTGATGCCGGATGTGTATCCGCCTTCTTCGCTACCAGGTCGATAATTATCTTTAACTCATCTGACGAGTAGAACGAGGCCCCCGCTATTATTAACTCAAAGCCGACAGTTTCCGTGAGGCCAATGGTGTACAAAAATCTCGGCAAAGGTCCGCCAGCGACCACATAAACATGATAGCCATAGGAGTTTATGTTCTCCTTTATCAAATCTAGTGCGCTTGTTTTTTTCATGACTCTGTGGGACAACGATTCGGCCTAACCTTTCAAAGAAGCGATAACATAGTCTGGTTCGTTATTTCATCGGCTAGTTGCCAGTAGCTCGTCCAAGTCGCTTTTTCAGCATCTTGGATCGTGCAGGCCAATCATCTCGCAAAAACTGAGCGGCCTTTTCGGAACCATTCTCTGCTGCTCTCGCAAGCAAGGCCGTTATCCCATCAATGTCTTCAAGCGACCACGTATCGTCAAATAGATTGAGGCGCAGCAACGCTCCGTCGAACTCACTATCAGCGTCGCCGCTGTCCAGTAGCTCGGCAGCCTCATTAGACATGAATTGACCGAAGTCTTTACCAGCTTGTCGGTATTGGTCAAGATGAAATGACTTCGCAGTAGAGGTCACCGAAAGAAATGCAAGAACAATCGAACCAAGGTGGCTTTCAAGACTTTCCGTATTCGGAATTTCGTTAGCAGCAATCTCATAAAAGACGCGTAACTTCTCAACCTTACCGCCTTTTTTAGGTACCAACAATTGCAACACGTCGCGCTGTTCGTTCAAGCGAATAATTAAATCTTGCATGGCAATTTTCAGAATCAGAATAACGAACCAAACTACGTTTTCAAGGACCGTCGTCCAAGGCTCACCCCCCCAATGCTAGAAGGCGCTCGACCAAGCAGGAATTGGAAGATTCTGAAAACGAGCACACAGCACAGAACCCAACGCGCAGCAGCACGCCGATCGGCAAAAGTCTTCAGGGGATTTGCCAGGAAAAACTGGCGAACGCATCGCTCAGCGCAAGAACTGCGGCCTAGGCAATGAGGGGAAAGCTGGAGCGGGTGAAGGGAATCGAGCCCTCGTATGAAGCTTGGGAAGCTGCCGTTCTACCATTGAACAAAATAGCGAACCAGACTACGTTTTCAAAACAGCACAAGGAGCCAATTAAATGATCCAACCGACCACCAAACAGATAATTGAAAAAATCGGCATCCTTATAGATCTCGAAGCAATTGAATTTCGAGACGTATTGATGACGTACGTCGAATATCTTGAGACCTTGCCGTCGATGGATGGCTTCAGAATGTATGCTGGTAAGAATGACTGCGCGTTTTTTGAAGAAAAGCTCAACATATTGAAGCTTAACGCCAAGGGGGTTTTGCCTACATCAGACCTGGTTAAAGAAAAAGTCGCTCTTTTGAAATTGAGTGACGATGCCTCAGCCACCTTTCGGAAAGTCATTAAATTACTAACAACCGGATTGGCCACCGAAAAAGGCATGTTGGAATACAGCAATTACCCCGAGTATCTGGCGGCAGATATGTTGGAAATATCGGTTTCCGTTTTGCATGATGTCGATTGGATTTACGCGGAGAATTTTTCGACGTTTTGTGTGAAGAATAAATTCAAACCCTGACTTACTCAGTCATCAGACTCAATCTGTTGAGTCAGAGGGCTTAACAACGAACCAAATTACGTTTTCAGTAGCTGTCGTTCAAAACTCCACCCGCCATGCTAGAAGGCACTCGACCACGCAGGAATTGGAAGATTCTGAAAACGAGCACGCAGCACAGAACCCAACGCGCAGCAGCACGCCGATCGGCAAAAGTCTTCAGGGGATTTGCCAGGAAAATCTGGCGAACGCATCGCTCAGCGCAAGAACTGCGGCCTGGGCGATGAGGGGAAAGCTGGAGCGGGTGAAGGGAATCGAACCCTCGTATGAAGCTTGGGAAGCTGCCGTTCTACCATTGAACTACACCCGCTCGGGTGTCGTGCCCGGGACTCAAACCCGGACAGAGGCGCGAATTATAGCGCGGGTTTTTCTGCGCCGGGAGGCGGCTTGCCGCCCCCCGGCTTCTCAGCGATCAGGGCTTAGTTGGCCGTGATCTTAGCTGGCCGTGATCTTAGTTGGCCGTGATATTGGCGGCCTTGACGACCTTGCCCCAGCGGTCCAGTTCCGACTGCGTATAGGCGCCCAGTTCTTTCGGCCCCATGAAGATGGCCTCGGCGCCCTGCTCTGCGGCTTTCTGGCGGAAGGCGTCGGTCTTCATGATCTTCTGGATTTCACCGGCGATCTTGTCGACGACGGGCGCGGGCGTGTCCTTGGGCGCATACATGGCGAACCACGACGACACGATCAGGTCGGGATAGCCGGCCTCGGCGGCGGTGGGCACGTTCGGCAGGGACGGCAGACGGGTGGTGCCGGTGACGGCCAGCGCGCGCAGCTTGCCGGCGGCGATCTGGCCCAGCAGCGGCGGCGGCGTGGTGATGGTCATGTCGACGGCGCCGCCCAACAGGTCGTTCAGCGCGGGGCCGGTGCCCTTGTAGGGGATGTGGGTGATCTGGGTGCCGGCCATCTGGTTGAGCAGTTCGGTGGCCACCTGTTGCAGCGAGCCATTGCCGGACGAGGCGTAATTCAGCTTGCCCGGGTTGGCCTTGGCGTAGGCCACCAGGTCCTTGAGCGATTTGATCGGCAGGTCCGGGCGGACCACCACGACTTGCGGCGCCGACAGCACGTTGGCGACGGGCGCGAAGTCCTTGATGGGGTCCCAGCCCGAGGCGGGCGTGACGTGGGGCGTGATGACCTGGAAGCCCGAATATTGCAGCAGCAGCGTGTAGCCGTCGGGTTTGGCGCGGGCCACGGCCTGCGCGGCGATGCCGCCCGAGGCGCCGGGCTTGTTCTCGACGACGACGCTCTGGCCCAACGCCACGCCCAGGGGCTGGGCGATCAGGCGGGCGGCGATGTCGGTGGTGCCGCCGGGCGCGGCGGACACGATCAGCGTGACGGGGCGGTTGGGAAAGTCGGCTTGCGCGCTGGCGGCGCCGGCGGCGAATGTCAGGGCGGCGGCGACGCCGACGCGCAGGATGGGGGGCAAGCTGGGCAATGCCATGGGTGTGTCTCCTTGGGTTTTTATAGTGTGGTCAAAACGGATGGATCTAACGGCGATACTGAGCTGCGACAAGCGCGGCCCGCTATGGCGCGGCCGCGGGACTGCTGCCGCATTACTGGGGAAATCGTTCAGCCAGCCACGCCGGCGCCGCATGCGTTGCCAGGCGCGGCCCGGCTTGCAGCAAGGCGTTGGACAGGTCCCGCTGCACCAGGGCGGGCAAGCCGCGCACGATGGCCATCAGGGGTTCCAGCGATACGCCGGTATCCACGCCCATGCAGGCGAACATGTGCACCAGTTCTTCGGTGTTGACGTTGCCGCTGGCGCCCGGCGCGTAGGGGCATCCGCCCAGGCCGCCGGCCGCCGCATCGAAACGGGTGATGCCGGTTTGCCAGGCGGCCATGGCGTTGGCCAGGGCCATGCCGCGCGTGTTGTGCAGGTGCACGGTCAGCGCTACGCCGGGCAGGCGCGCGGATGCCTGTTCGCACAGCGCGGCCACTTGCGTCGGAAAGGCCATGCCGGTGGTGTCGCACAGCGTGATGCCGGCGGCGCCCGCATCCACCAGGCGTGCGGCCAGGTCCAGTACCTGATCGGCCACGACGTCGCCGTCGAACGGACAGCCGAAGGCGGTGGACAAGGATACGTTGCACGGTGTGCCGGTCTGCGCCGCCGCGGCCAGCACCTGTGACAGTTCGGCATAGGACTGGTCGCGCGTCATGCGCAGGTTGGCGCGGTTGTGGGTTTCGCTGCACGACATGACGAGGTTCATCTCGTCAGTGCCGGCTTCCAGCGCGCGTTCCAGCCCGCGGATGTTGGGCACCAGCGCGGTGTAGATCACGCCAGGCTGGCGGCGGATGCGGCGCACGACGTCGGCGGCGTCGGCCAGGGCGGGAATGGCCTTGGACGAGGTGAAGCTGGTGACTTCGATGCGTGCGAAACCACAGTCGGACAGGGCGTCGACCAGGGCGACCTTGTCGTCGGTGGCGACCAGGGCTTTTTCGATCTGCAGGCCGTCGCGGGGGCCGACTTCGTTGATTGCTATCTTGGCGGGGCCGGCGTTCATGCGATGACTCCCTTGGCGCGCAGCGCGGCGCGTTGTGCATCCGTCAGGCCCGCCTGCGCCAGCACGGTGTCGGTGTGTTCGCCCAGGGTGGGCGCGCGCTCGCGCACCGCGCCGGGATGGGACGACAGGAAAGGAAAGACGGCCGGCATTTCCACGGCGACGCCGGCCGCGGATTCGACGGTGGTGATGGCGTTGCGGGCACGGTAGTGTGGATCGGCGGCGATGTCGGCCACGGAATAGATGCGGCCGGCAGGCACGTCGGCTTCGCGCATGGCTGCCAGCACGTCGTCGATGTGGCGGGTGTGCGTCCAGGCACCGATGGCCGCGTCGATCTCGGCGACGCGCCGGGCGCGGCCGTCGTTGTGCGCCAGGTCCGGGTCCTGCCCCAGGTCGTTGCGGCCGATGCTTGCCATCAGGCGGGTGTAGATGGCGTCGCCATTGCCGGCGATGAGCACATAGCCATCTGAGCAGGGATAGGCGTTGGACGGCGCGATGCCGGGCAGCGCGGCCCCGGCGGGCTCGCGCACGGCGCCGAACACGGAGTATTCCGGCAACAGGCTTTCGCTGAGGTTGAACAGGCTTTCGTACAGGGCGGCGTCGATCACCTGCCCCACGCCGCCGCGCGCATCGCGCTGGTACAGCGCCAGCATCACGCCCAACGCGCCGTGCAGGCCGGCGATGGTGTCGCCCAGCGACAGGCCGGCGCGCACCGGGGCGCGGCCGGGTTCGCCGTTCAGGTAGCGCAGGCCGGCCATGGCTTCGCCGATGGCGGCAAAGCCGGGTTCGCGCGCCTTGGGGCCGGTCTGGCCGTAGCCCGAGATGCGCAGCATGATCAGGCGGGGGTTCAATTCATGCAGGGCTTCCCACGACAAGCCCCATTTTTCCAGGGTGCCGGGGCGGAAGTTCTCGATCAGCACGTCGGCCTGTTGGGCCAGCAAGCGCACGATGTCCTGGCCTTCTTGCTGGCGCAGGTCCACGCAGACCGACTGCTTGTTGCGAGACTGCGCTTCCCACCATACGGACGTGCCTTCATGCAGCAAACGCCATTTGCGCAGCGGGTCGCCCTGCCCCGGCGGCTCGATCTTGATGACCTGCGCGCCAAAGTCCGCCAGCGTCTTGGCGGCGAACGGCCCTGCTATCAGTTGGCCCAGCTCCAGCACGCGGATGCCGGCAAGAATCTGCCCTGCCATTTCGCCTCCCTGGCGACACTCGATATCAATGGACGGCAGTGTGCGCGCAAAGCGGCGCCGGGCGGAATGGACAATCGGGGAAAGGGGCATTCCCGGAACGAGAAACCCCGGGCAAACCCGCAACCGCAGGAATCAGCTGTCGCTGCGCAGATGCGCCAGCAGCAGGCGGGCCGCCACGGTCAGCGTGTCGGCATCGCGCACGCCCAGCAGCAGCCAGCGGCGCGCCCACTCGTCGGTCAGGGGAATCAGCTTGATCGGCATCGAGCGCGCATGCGGCTCGGCGGCGATGCGCGGCAGGATGCCCACGCCGCGGGTGGCCGACACCATGCGGCAGATGGCATCGAAGCTGCGCACCTGGATGCGCAGGCGGATCGCCCGGCCCAGGCGCCCGCTTTCGTCGGCCAGGCGGGTGGCCAGGGACGTGGCGGGCGGCAGGCCGACGTAGTCGTAGGCCAGCGTGTCGGCAAAGGCTACCTGGGGTTCACCGGCCAGCGGGTGACGCTGCGGCACGATCAGCACCAGTTCATCCAGGCGGTAGGGAAAGGTGGCCAGGCCGTCGGCCGGAGTGCGGTCGGCAAACACGCCGATATCGGCGCGGTTTTCCAGCACGGCAGTAACGATGTCGCTGCTGTTCTGCTCTTCCAGGTCGATGCGCACGGCCGGGTGGCCGTCCATGAAGGCGGCCAGGTCTTCGGGCAGGAATTGCGTCAGCGACGAGGTGTTGGCGGCAATGCGCACCTGGCCGCGCACGCCCTGGGCAAAGTCGGACAGCGCGCCGGCCATCTGTTCCACTTCCTGCAGCACGCGCAGCGCATGGACCAGGCAGGCCTGGCCGGCGTCGGTCAGTTCCACCCCGGCGGCGTTGCGGTACAGCAGCGCGGTGCCCAGCGCGGCCTCCAGGTCGGAAATCCGCTTGCTGGCCGCGCCCACGGCAAGATGCGATTGGCGCGCCCCGGCCGAAATGCTGCCCTGGCGTGCCACGGACACAAACAAGGAAAGCGTGACGAGGTCGAAGCGGGCAACATTCATGGGAAGCAAGCGGGGCGGCATCCGCCCTGTAGAAAGCCAGGCAGGGAACTATAGCCTCATCGCCGGGGCGATCCGCGACAAATATGTCCCTATTTTAATCCCCCCTGGCAGGGACGGCCGGCCTGGGCTGCCACTACAATTCGCCCCATGACTACGAACAAGCCCGCGGACACCCCCGCGAACAACTCCGCGACCACGCCTGTGAACACCCCCGCACCACCCGCCGGCGACGCCGCCGCCGCGCCCATTTCCCCGGAAACGCAGGCCGCGCTGGCCAGCACGCCGCACGCGCCGAACAGCCCCGGCGCCACCCACATCCGCAGCTTCGTGCACCGCCGCGGCCACATCACCCAGGGCCAGCTGGCCGCGCTGGAGCGCTTGATGGGCCAATGGTCCATTCCGTACGCGCCGCGCCGCCTGGACCCCGCCGCCGCCTTTGGCCGCGCGGCGCCGACGGTGCTGGAAATCGGCTTTGGCATGGGCGAGACCACCGAGAAGATCGCGCTGGCCCGCCCTGGCGACAATTTCCTGGGCGTGGAAGTGTTCAATGCCGGTGTGGGCTCGCTGCTGCGCCGCATCGAAGACTCCAGCATCCCGAACCTGCGCATCATCCAGCACGATGCCGTCGAGGTCGTGCGCGACATGATTGCGCCCGATTCCCTGGCCGGCGTGCACATCTATTTCCCCGACCCCTGGCCCAAGAAGCGCCACCACAAGCGCCGCCTGGTGCAGCCGCCGTTCATCGCGCTGCTGGCCAGCCGCATCGCCCCCGGCGGCTACATCCATTGCGCCACCGACTGGGAAGAATACGCGGTGCAGATGCTGGACGTGCTGGGCAACGAGCCCCTGCTGCAAAACACCGCGGACGGCTACGCGCCGCGCCCGGACTACCGCCCCCTGACCAAATTCGAGACACGCGGCCTGCGCCTGGGCCACGGCGTCTGGGACCTGATCTTCAAGCGAGTCGCCTGATGCTCTATCCGTCGATTGAACCCTACCGCCACGGCTTCCTGGATACCGGCGACGGCCACCAGGTCTATTGGGAACTCTGCGGCAATCCGCAGGGCAAGCCGGCGGTGTTCCTGCATGGCGGCCCGGGCAGCGGCTGCTCGCCGGTGCATCGCCAGCTGTTCGATCCGCAGCGCTACAACGTGCTGCTGTTCGACCAGCGCGGTTGCGGGCGGTCGACGCCGCATGCCAGCCTGGACAACAACACCACCTGGCACCTGGTCGCCGACATCGAACGCCTGCGCGCCGAAGTGATGGGCGCCGACAAATGGCTGGTGTTCGGCGGCTCGTGGGGCTCGACGCTGTCGCTGGCGTATGCAGAAACGCATCCGGACCACGTCAGCGAACTGGTGCTGCGCGGCATTTTCGCGTTGCGCCGCGCCGAGATCGACTGGTTCTACCAGGAAGGCGCGTCGTGGCTGTTTCCCGACCGCTGGGAAGAGTACCTGGCGCCCATCCCCGAAGCCGAGCGCGGCGACCTGGTCGCGGCGTATCACAAGCGCCTGACGGGTTCGGACCCCGCCGAGCAGTTGCGCGCGGCCAAGGCCTGGAGCAAGTGGGAAGACAGCACCATCACGCTGCTGCCCAGCCCGCGGCACCAGCAAAGCCACGCCGCCGACCGCGCGGCGCTGGCTTTCGCGCGCATCGAGAACCACTATTTCGTCAACGCCGGCTTCATGGAAGAAGGCCAGCTGATCCGCGATGCGCACAAGCTGCACGGCATTCCCGGCACCATCGTGCAGGGCCGCTACGACACCTGCACGCCCATGCGCACCGCCTGGGACCTGCACCGCGCGTGGCCGCAAGCCGACTTCCACATCGTGCCCGACGCGGGGCATGCCTTTGACGAACCCGGCACGCTGGCGCGCTTGATCGCGACCACCGACGCCTACGCAAAACGCTAAGGAGACCCGCATGCACATCACCCTGAACGGCGACGCCCGCGAGTTCCCGCTGGACACCACGGTGAACGAACTGCTCGAAACCCTGGGCTACGCCGGCAAGCGCGTGGCGGTGGAACGCAACGGCGAGATCGTCCCCAAGAGCCAGCACGGCCAGACCGCGCTGGCCGACGGCGACCAGATCGAGATCGTGGTGGCGGTGGGCGGGGGCTGAACGCGCCGCGCCCCGCGTCCTCCCGCATCGTGAGCCGCAGCCCTTCGTCCCGCCAGCCCTCCCAGGGCCAGGCCGACGCGCCCCCACAGTTCCGCGCGCAATTCGACAGCCGCCTCATGCCGGATGCGGCGGATATCTGGCGCACGCTGGTGCGCCCCTACGTCGACCTGCAGATCGAATCCGATCCACGGGACTTCCGCGGCGAGATGAGCGGCACGCACCTGGGCGACAGCCTGATCAGCCACAGCACCTGCTCGGCCACCATGCGCCATCGGCGCACCCCGCTGGATGTTCGGCGCAGCCACGTCGACCACTTGCTGGTCCAGCTGTTCGTGGCGGGGGGAACCCGGGGCGATTACGGAAAACGGCAGGTCCATGCAGAGACGGGCTCGATCGGCCTGCTTGACCTGGGGCAGACGATGGACAGCCGCACCACGACGTTTTCCACCATCACCCTGACTATCCCGCGCGACCGCCTGCCGACTGCGCTGCGTAGCCATGGCCTGCACGGCGCGACGCTGGACCGCAGCCAGGGCGCGACGCATCTGTTGGCGTCGCACCTGTCGCAGCTGATGCAAAGCGCGCCGCTGCTGACTCGCGAAGAAATGGCGGCGTCCGTCAATGCCGCGTTGGTCCTGTTGGGCGGCAGCCTGTCGAAGCTGCGCGACGACCATGGCGAAGCGCGCCAGGCGGTACGCGACGGCATGCATCGATTGATCCGCCGCCACATTGAACGCCACCTCGATTCGGATCAACTGTCGCCGGAGCGAATCGCGGCAGAAATGGGCATCTCGCGATCGGGCCTGTACCGCCTGTTCCTGGAAGACGGCGGTGTCTCCGCATACGTCCAGGGACGCCGGCTGGACAAATGCTTTGACGAATTGCTGCTGGCGACAGGGCAGCGCATCGGCATCGCCGAACTCGCCTACCGCTATGGATTCTCCAGCGAAAGCGCATTCAGCCGCGCCTTCCGGCTTCGATTCGGGGCGAGCCCCCGCGAAGTTCGCGCCAACGCCCGTCAAGCCAGGCACGACGCATCCGCCACCCACCCGCCGCCCACCGATGCCGCGCTGATCCAGAGCTGGCTGGCGGGCATCCAGCGCGCGCCCACTGTCGCCTCACGCTAGCCGCCCCCAAGCTCATCGGACTGCCAGCCCCATCGGGCCCGCGGCCGCCCCATGGGACATCTGGCCTGCCGCTTGGGACGCAAGGTATGGTTTTCGGGGACGCTGCGTGCAGTAAAAGCAAGACGAATCTCGGAACATTGTCCGTTTTCAGTTTGCGGACTTCCGAATGCCCCTGCCCTATCGCGCCTCCTGGAAAGACGCTGCGTCCGCCTGGACGACAGCCTTGGCAACCGACCCGCCCGGCGCCCCCTCCACCCGCCCTGCAGCCGCCCCCCACCCCGGCGTGCGCGCGGGCGGCCCGCGACCGCTGTCTCTGTTGGCCCTCATGGCCGCCGTCTGCTGGGGGGGACTGCCAGGCGCGCAGGCACAGCAGATCACCCATGGCGGCGGCCATGGCGCCGGTGCCGGCGGCAGCATCAGCGGCCTGGGCGGCATTGCCGGTGGCGGTGGAGGAGGCGGATTCGCCGGGAAAGGCGGCGATGCGGCGCAAACCCCCGACGCCGCGCTCAACGCGGGCAATGGCGCGGGTGTGACGGGAGGCCTCGGCGGCGCAGGCCTGGCGGGCGGGGGAGGCGGCGCCGCCGGGGGGGCCGGAGATGCTTCCGGCATCGGTGGCGGCGGCGGTACGGGCAGTGTCAGCGACATGGACACCGGCGGCCTGGCGGTGGACCAGATCGGAACCCCCGGCAGCAACGGCGGTGGTGCCATGCTGGCCCCGGGCGGTGGCGGCGGGGGAGGCGGATTGGTCCTGACCCGTGCCGACGTGGACTTGTCCACACTCGGCCGCCGGGTCAGGGGAGGCAACGGCGGCAACGGCGGCCCTGGCGACCTCACGTTCTATGGCGCCGGCGGTGGCGGCGGCGCGGCACTGGTGCTGACCCAGGGGGGCCGCGTGACGATCAATGGCGGCAGTGCCGTCATCGGTGGCAATGGCGGCCGGAACCCCAGCTTGAGCGGCGGCGGCGGTGATGGCGGTGCAGGCGTGTTTCTGTACGCCGGCGGCACGCTGCTCGTGGACGACGGCAGCATCCGCGGCGGCGACGGCGGCGGCGGGTACACATCTGCCGGTGCGGCGGGCGCGGGCGTTCTCAGCAACCAGGGAACGATCGTCAATCGCGCCACGATCACCGGCGGCACGAGTGGCATGACCATCGGCCAAGGCAGGACTGGCGGGGCGGGCGTGCAAGCCTGGGGCGGCTCGATCCAGAACCTGGCGGGCGCCACGATTACGGGCGGGTACGGCAGCATGCTCTACGGCGCCCCTGCCAGCGGCGTGGCGGGTACCGGCGGCGCGGGAATCCTGTTCAACAGTGGCCAGCCAGCAAGCCTGTTCAATGCCGGCACGATCCAGGCGGGGGCCGGCGGCACGCCGATTCTCGGCCAGGGTACGCATGGCGATGGCGGCGTGGGAGTCTACGGCGCCGCGTCCGGCAATACCTCGATCGTCAACGCAGGCACGATCGCGGGCGGCTTGAAGGGCGACGGGTTGACCCGCGCCCGCGCCATCGTGCTTTCCGGCAGCAACAACCGGCTGGAACTGTGGCAGGGGTCTACCTTGCTGGGAGGGGTGCAGGTGGCCAGCGGCGGCGCCAACAACACGTTGGCGCTGGGAGGCTCGCTCAATGGCACCTTCGACCTGTCGCAGATGGGTCCAAGCCAGGCCTACCGTGGCTTTGATCGTTTCGACAAATCGGGCACCAGCATCTGGACGGTAACGGGAAGCGGCGGTCATACCGGCGATACGACGATTTCCGCCGGCACGCTGGTGCTGGGCACAACGGACGTGGCCGCCTCCATGGCGGGCCCGATTCATACCCGCGCCCGACTGGAGATCGTCAACGTCGACAGCAGCAATCTCGGCAACATCACCGTCGCCGATGGTGTGGGCTCGGCCTACTTCTATGGCACCGCCAACCCGGGCAACGCGCAGATCGTCAACGGCAATCTGATGGGCTTCTATGAGAGCAGCTCGGCGGGCCAGGCAACCCTCCACAACAAAGGCCATCTGCAGTTCATTACCCATAGCTCGGCCGGCAATGCCACGCTCTACAACGACTCCCGCGTGGTCTTCTACGGCAACGCCAACGGCGGCAACGCGGCCTTCATCAATGGCGCCAGCGGCGTCGTCGACTTCGGCTACAGCGCCGGCCCGGACGGGACCGGAAAGCTGTCGGCCGGAAGCATCGCCGGCGACGGGAAGTTCTACCTCGGCGGCAACGAGCTGACGGTGGGCGGCAATGACACGTCGTCTGTGGTCACGGGCATCATTGCCGACAAAGGCGACAGCGGCAGGACCGGCGGGGCGTTGACCAAGACCGGCGCCGGCACGCTGACGCTGGCGGGCAAGAACACCTATACCGGTGCGACGACCGTCCTGAGCGGTGTGCTGGCCGCGGGATCCGAGGATGCGTTCGGGTCGCACAGCGCACTGAAAGTGGCAAGCGGCGGCGTATTCGATATCGGCGGCTACAACGTGAGCGTCGGGGCGCTTTCCGGCAATGGAAGAGTCACCAACCTGGGAAATGGCACCCGTACGTTGACGGTGGACAGCGGCCAGGACTCGACCTTCGGCGGCGTCCTGTCGGACTCTTCCTCGGCGACGCTGTCGTTGACCAAACGCGGCAACGGCACGCTGATACTGACGGGGTCCAACAACTATGCCGGCAGCCTGCGGGGCGAGCGCGGTCATACCTCCATCTACGGCGGCACGCTGCAATTTGGCGATGGCGTGTCGACCGGCGTCAATAACCTGGGTGGCGATGTCTTCGTGCGCGAAAACGGGGTGTTGTCGATCCAAGGCCCCACGACCGTCAACGTCGCCAACAACGTCAATCTGATTGCCAATTCCGGCGTCGGTGCCGGGCTGTCGATTGGCGCGAATGCAAACGGCCCGTCCCTCACGGCGGACCGCCTGATCATCGACAACGGCGCCACACTGAACCTCAGCAGCATCAGCGGCCCCTTGGAGCACGACAAAGTACTGATCGACACACGGATCGAGATCCAGGGCAATTTCACCACGGTGAACATCGGCGGCTACACGGGCGCGGTGGACTACCTGTCGCTTTCGGCCCGCAAATCGGCCAATGACATGCAATATCTGGCCACCTACGGACTGAATTGGGTCGCCCGCAGCAATCTTGCGCACGGCACCTTCACCCTGGCCGACGCCGGCAACCATTTCACCATCGGCACGGTGCTGACCGACCAGTCCGCCAATGCCGCCACCGGCTGGAACGGGCGGTCCCTGACCAAGGCGGGCGCAGGCACGCTGGTCCTGACGGGCAACAACACCTATTCCGGTGGCACCCACATCGCCAGCGGCACGTTGCAGGTGGGTGACGGCGGCAGCAGCGGCGCCATCGCGGGAGACGTCGTCACGCAAGGCACGCTGGCCTTCAATCGCGGCGATACGTTCACATTCAGCGGCAACATTTCCGGCAATGGCGCCGTGCGCCAGATGGGGGCTGGCACCACCATCCTGGCCGGCACCAACCGCTACACCGGCGGCACAACCATCGACAGCGGCATCCTGCGCGCCGGCAACGTCGGCGCGTTCGCCGCCGGGACCGCCTACACCATCAATGGAGGCATGCTGGATCTCAACGATTACGACCTGACCGTCTCGTCGTTGGCGGGCAACGGCGGGCAGGTGGCGCTGGGCCGCGCGGCGCTGACGGTCGACCAAGTGGCCGACACGGCCTATGCCGGTGCTTTCCTGGGCTCGGGCACCCTCATCAAACGCGGCAGCGGCACCCTGACGCTGACCGGCGCGCGGGCACCGAACCTGAGGATTGCCGATGGGAAAATGGTGACGACAGCCGAGCGCCTGGGCGGCAATGCCACGATCGATGCCGGCGCAACCCTGGCCTTGGAGCAAACCGGCAACGCCTCCTATGACGGCTTGCTGGCCGGTGCAGGTCGTCTGCAGAAAAGCGGATTCGGCAAGCTGGAACTGACCGGCGATTCCTCGGGGTTCGCCGGCGTCACCGACGTCACGGCGGGCACGCTGGCGGTGAACGGCAAGCTCGGCGGCGCACTGACCGTTGATGCCGCGGCCCGCCTTCAGGGCACGGGTACGGTGGGCAACACGCGGATCAACGGCACGGTGGCACCGGGCAACTCGATCGGCGTGCTGAATGTCTCGGGCAACCTGGTCTTAGGTCCCGGCGCCCTCTACGAGGTCGAGGTGGATCCATCGGGCGCCTCAGACAGGATCGTCACATCCGGCAGCGCCATCCTGGAGCGCAGCGCCGTCCAGGTCCTGGGCGGGCAGGGCACTTATCTGCCGTCCCGGCGCTACACGATCCTGACGGCCGACGGTGGCCTCACCGGCGCTTTCAGCGGTGTCACCTCGAACCTGGCCTTCCTGTCGCCCACCCTGGGCTATGACGCCAGCCACGTCTATCTGACCATGACCCGCAACCAGGTCGGCTTCCAGAGCATTGGCGTCACGCGCAATCAGAGGGCGGCCGGCGCAGCCGTCGACAGCCTCGGGCAAGGCAACCCGCTCTATGGAGCGGTGCTCAGCCTGTCCGCTCCGCAGGCGCAAGCGGCATTCGACCAATTCTCGGGCGAGGCCTACGCTTCGATCAGGACGGCCTTGATCGAGGACAGCCGCTATCTGCGCGAGGCGATCAATGACCGGCTTCGCAGTGCCTTCGATGATGCAGGGCAGGCGGGTGCCGCCAGTATCGGGGCGACCGAAGGCCAGCCGCGACTGGCGAAGGCCAATGCCGAGCGCGCGGCGCTGTGGGGACAGGCTTTCGGCGCCTGGGCGCAAACGCAAGGCAACGACAATGCCGCGCGGCTGTCCCGTTCCAATGGCGGTTTTCTGGCCGGCGCCGATGCACCGGTATCGCGGCACTGGCGGCTGGGCGTATTGGCGGGCTACAGCCGCACCCGCTTCAATGTGAAAGACCGCAGCACATCGGGGTCCAGCGACAACTACCACCTTGGCGTGTATGCCGGCGCAAATTGGGACCACGTCGTCCTGCGTAGCGGCGCCAGCCACACCTGGCATGACCTGTCGGCCCGTCGCGATATCAATAGCCCGAGCTTCGCCGACCGGCTCACGAGCGACTACCGTGCCGGCACCTCGCAGCTATACGGGGAACTGGGCTACCGGTCCCGCGTCGGCCCCGCCACCATCGAGCCCTTCGTCAATATGGCCTGGGTGAAGCTGCACACCCGGGGCTTCACCGAACAGGGAGGCGCGGCCGCCCTCACCGGCCGGCGTGCCGACACCCACGCCGCGTTCACCACGCTCGGGCTGCGGGCGGCATCCACGTTCGATACCCGGGGCGCGCCCCTGACGATCCGAGGCATGGCCGGATGGCGCCATGCCTTCGGACCCGGGGCGCCGGCGGCGACGATGCGCTTTGCCGATGGCGGCGACGCCTACTCCGTCAGCGGCCTTCCCCTGGCTCGAAATACCGCGGTGCTCGAAGCCGGACTCGACTATGCGGCGACCTCGAACACGGTTGTGGGCCTGGCCTACAACGGTCAGGCAGGATCCGGCCTGAGCGACCATGGCGTCAGGGCGACGTTCAACCTGAAGTTCTAGCCGGCCCCCTTCTCTCCGGCCCCCATGCCCCTTGTCAGGGCCCGGATCGTCCCTTTGCACGGTTGCGGCCAACTGGCACGCATTCTTGCGTAACCTGACGCGGGGCTAGCAACCTGTTACACGTTAACCCCTCGTCTCGGGCCGACAGAGGGGGTCATAATCGTCGTTGCTGGCGTTGTCGTCGTACGGTTGTCGTGTTGTTGTTCTAGCGTTGCACATTGCCCCATGGGCACAGGAGGCATCATGAACACCGCGGTCATCATTAACCTCATCATCCAGCTTGTCGCCGGCGCAGCCGGGGGCAATGGCCTGGGCAAGATGCTCCAGCAATTCACGCTGGGGCCCCTGGGCAACACGATCGCAGGCGCGATCGGCGGCCTGGCAGGCGGGTCCTGGCTGGCCCCGATGATCACCGCCGGCACCGGCGCCATGGCGGCGGGCAACAGCGGCATGGATCTTTCCGCCATTGCCAGCAGCGTGGTCGGCGGCGGCGTGGGCGGGGCGGTCCTGACGCTTATTGCCGGCGCCGTGCGCAAGATGCTTGCCGGCCGCGCGTCCTGACAGCACGTTCTCTCTTTCTCACCGCAACATAGATAAAGGAAACACTATGGGTCTGCTCAATTTCATCAAGGATGTTGGGGAAAAGCTCTTCGGCGCCAGCGAAGCCAAGGCGGCAACGGCGGACGAACTGAAGAAAGAACTGGATAAGCACGGCCTGAACGCCGACGGCCTGCAGATCACCGTGGACGGCGACAAGGTCACGGTGGCGGGCGAAGCCGCCAGCACCGAAGCCGCCGAGAAGATCTCGCTGGCGCTGGGCAATACCGTCGGCGTGGCCGCGGTGGACAACCAGCTGAAGGTGAAGCAAGCCACCCCCGAAGCCAAGATGTACACGGTGCAAAAGGGCGACAACCTGTGGAAGATCGCCGAAGCGCAGTACGGCAAGGGCCAGGGCGCAAAGAACACCCTGATCTTCGAGGCCAACAAGCCGATGCTGACCAGCCCCGACAAGATCTACCCGGGCCAGGTGCTGCGCATTCCGCCCCTGTCGTAAATCAGAACAGCGAACAAGCCGGCTGCGCCTTTGCAGTGGTCGGCTTGTACATCGCGGCGCAGAACCCCCTGACTGCCGCGATCATTTGGCCAGACGCAACGTCTGGCCATTTTTTTGAGCCATCAGCCCTTCATGAAGCGGCCCATGCCCTTCATGCCGCCCATGGCGCGCATCATCTTGGCCATGCCGCCCTTTTTCATCTGCTTCATCATGCCCTGCATCTGCTCGAACTGAGCCAGAAGGCGGTTGACCTCTTGCACGGGCACGCCCGACCCCGCGGCGATGCGGCGCTTGCGCGAAGCCTTGATGAGTTCGGGCTTGGCGCGTTCGGCGGCGGTCATGGAATTGAGGATGCCCTCGGTGCGGCGCAACTGCTTTTCGGCCTGGCCGCCCTGCAACTGACCGGCGGCCTGCTGGAACTGGGCCGGCAGCTTTTCCAGCAGCGAGCCCATGTCGCCCAGCTTTTTCACCTGGCCGAGCTGGTCGCGGAAGTCGTTCAGGTCGAACTTGTTGCCCGACTTGATCTTGGCCGCGAGCTTCTGGGCTTCGGCGATGTCGATGTTCTTCTGCGCCTGCTCGACCAGGGAGACGATGTCGCCCATGCCCAGCACGCGCTGTGCCATGCGCTCGGGGTAGAAGGGTTCAAGCCCGTCCAGCTTTTCCGAGACGCCGACGAACTTGAGCGGCTTGCCGGTGACGTGGCGCACCGACAGGGCCGCGCCGCCGCGGGCGTCGCCGTCCAGCTTGGTGAGCACCACGCCGGTCAGCGGCAGGGCCTCGGCAAAGGCGCGGGCGGTGTTGACCGCGTCCTGGCCTTGCATGGCGTCGACCACGAACAGTGTTTCGATCGGCTTGACCAGGTCATGCAGGGCGCGGATTTCGCGCATCATGGCTTCGTCGATGCCCAGGCGGCCGGCCGTATCCAGGATCAGGACGTCGTAGTGGTGGCGGCGGGCATGGTCGACCGCGTTGCGGGCGATGTCTTCGGGCTTCTGGCTGGGGTCGGACGGCAGGAAATCGACGCCGACCTGGGCCGCGACGCTTTTCAACTGGTCGATAGCGGCCGGACGATAGACGTCGGCGGACACCACCAGGACCTTTTTCTTGCCGGTCTTGCGGCCATGCTGGGTGTGCTGGCCTTCGGACAGCCAGCGGGCCAGCTTGCCGGTGGTGGTGGTTTTACCGGCGCCCTGCAGGCCGGCCATCAGGATGACGGCGGGCGGCTGCACGGCCAGCGACAGTTCGCCGGAATCGGCGCCCAGGTCGCCCCCCATGAGGGCGGTCAGTTCCTTGTGGACCACGCCCACCAGGGCCTGGCCGGGGCTGAGGCTGCCGGCGACTTCTTCGCCCAGCGCCTTTTCCTTGACCCGGGCGACGAATTCGCGCACCACGGGCAGCGCCACGTCGGCCTCAAGCAATGCCATGCGCACTTCGCGCAGCATCTCTTGCGTGTTGGCCTCGGTCAGGCGGGCTTCGCCGCGCAGCGTCTTGACGACGCGCGAAAGGCGTTGAGTTAGGTTATCGAGCATGAGAGGCGTTTCCGCTTAAACTAGCTGATTGAACGGTGGCCGCAGGCGCGGATTCTGCGCTTTCCGGTGGTATGCACCCCAAGGCCCCATCCAGACAACGGTTTCTATGTCACTAGGCATTGTATTTCACACAGCGGCTGCCTTGGCGTACGCAGTGCTGGGAGGCTCTCTTTGGGTCCGCCTGGCCGGCGCCGGGGAAGTCGAGCACACGGGCAAAATCGCCCGGGCGTGCCTGCTGGGGGCCCTGGTTTTGCATGGAATCGGGCTGCAACAATCCATGCTGGGGGCCCCCCACCTGTTCATAGGGTGGGCACTGGCGCTGTCCGCCGCCGTATGGCTGGGCCTGGTGGTGTTCTGGCTGGAAAGCCTGCTGGTGCGCATCGACGGCCTGCAATTGCTGCTGTTGCCCGCCGCCACCCTGGCCAGCGGCCTGGCGGCCCTGTTTCCCCAGGGGCAGTTCGTGCCCCATGCCGACAACCCCTGGCTGCGCGTCCACCTGCTGATCGCCCTGGCGGCCTACGGCCTGATCACCATCGCCGCCCTGCACGCCATGATGATGGCGCTGCTCGACCGCCATCTGCACCGCCCCCTGGACGCCCCCGCCGAACGCAGCATCATCGGCCGGGTGCTCGATTCCCAGCCGCCGCTGCTGGTGCAGGAACAACTGCTGTTCCGCATCATCTGGATCGGTTTCGTGGTGCTGACGCTGGCCGTGGGGTCGGGGTCGGTGGCGTCCATGAAGCTGACCGGCATGATCCTGCCGTTCGACCATAAAACGGTGTTCACCCTGCTGTCCTGGCTGACCTTCGGGGTGCTGCTGGCCGGACGCCACATCTGGGGCTGGCGCGGCCGCGTGGCCCTGCGCTGGACCCTGACGGGTTTCGGGTTCCTTATCCTGGCCTATACCGGCAGCCGGTTTGTGCTGGAAGTCATTCTGCATCGAGGCTGACGTGGGCAAGTTGCTGTTCTGGATCGTCATCATCATCCTGGTGCTGTTCGTGGCCCGCATCGCCGGCCGCATGGCCGCCGCCCGACAGGCCCCGCCCCCGGGCGCCAAGCCGCGCCCCGCGGCCGGCCAACCCGCCCCCGGCGCCCCCGAATCCATGGTCCGCTGCGCCCACTGCGGCATCCACCTGCCGCGCTCGGAAGCGCTGCTGCAAGGCGGCCACACCTGGTGCAGCGCGGAACACGCGCGGCTGGGGCCGGCAGCGAAATAGGACGGAAGGGGCTGGTTGGGGGTGGCAGACAGCCTCATGGATACACGACCTGTAGTTCCGCATGCTCAAGTCATGGCCGAATTGGACGCGATAATCGACGCGGCCCAATGGCTACATTCCCGTCAGAAATATCGATAATTCAGCACAAACGCCCATCGATTCTGCCGTTCGCGCCTCGCAGGCATAATGCATGTTGGATACAACATGCATGCTTCCTTCCCATGGCCCTGCTTCTGGATCGACATGGCTGGCTGGCGCCGGCCCCTGGTGTTTCCCGCCTGCCCTCTCCCAACTGCGACGCGCGCCCGCCGGGCACGCAGGTGTCGCTGCTGGTCCTGCACAACATCAGCCTGCCGCCCGGGCAGTTCGGCGGCCCCGAGGTCGCCGGGCTGTTCCTGAATACGCTGGACTACGGCTCGCATCCCTGGCTGGAACGGCTGCGCGGGCTGCGGGTGTCGGCGCACTTCTTCATCCGGCGCGATGGCCGCATCGTGCAGTTCGTGTCCACCGACGCCCGCGCCTGGCATGCCGGCGTGTCCAGGTTCGCGGGGCGCGAGCGCTGCAATGATTTTTCGATCGGCATCGAGCTGGAGGGCACGGACACCCTGCCCTACACTGACGAGCAATACGTGGCGCTGCGCAAGCTGACACCGGTGCTGCGCACGCGCTATCCCCTGGCGGCCGCCTGGGGCCACGAGCACATCGCCCCGGGCCGCAAGACCGACCCGGGGCCCGCATTCAACTGGACGCGCTTTTCGCGCGACAGCGGCTTTGCGCGGCGGCAATTGCCGCCCGCCTGACCCTTACAAGGATTCGTTATGTTGAAGATCTGGGGACGCCTGACTTCCGTCAACGTGCAGAAAGTCATGCTGGCGGTGCGCGAACTGGCGCTGCCGCACACATTCATCCAGGCGGGCGGCCCGTTCGGCGTGGTCGACACGCCGGACTACGCCAAGATCAATCCCAACCGCACCGTGCCCGCCATCGACGACGGCGGCTTCGTGCTGTGGGAATCGAATGCCATCGTGCGCTACCTGGCCTCGCGTTACGGCGCCGGCACGCTGTGGCCTGAAGACGCCTGCATGCGGGCCGACTCCGACCGCTGGATGGATTGGCAGACGACCGAATGGCAAGGCGCCATGGGCCCGGCCTTCCTGGGCCTGATCCGCACGCCCGAAGACAAGCGCGACCGCGCCGCCATCGACCTGTCGGTCACGCGCAGCAACGCCCGCGCCCAGATCCTGGACCAGGCGCTGCAAGGCCGCGAATTCATCGCCGGCCGCCAGCTGACCATCGGCGACATCGCCCTGGTCTGTTCGGCGCATCGCTGGCTGGCCCTGCCCATCGAACGCCCGGACACGCCCGCCCTGTCGGCCTGGTACCGCCGCGTGATGATGCGCCCCGCGCCGCAGGGCGTGCTGACGCTGCCGCTGGAATAAGCCCGCTTATTCCACCCAGGGCGTCTTGGCCCAGATGGCCCGCAGGCGGGTGTCGTCGCCTTTCAGGCGCTCTTGCCATTGCGGGCCGTCCAGGTAGTCCATCTCGGTGAACTGCTGCTTCATCTGGGCCTGGAATTCCGGGTTGGCAGCAACGTTGCCCAAGGCCTTGCGCAGCTTGTCGGCCACGTCCACCGGCAGGCCCTTGGGCGCCACGATGCCGCGTTCGGACGCAAACACCAGGTTCACCCCCAATTCCTTGAAGGTCGGCACGTCCGGCCCCAACGGCGATCGTTCGGCGCTGGCCTGCGCCAGCACGCGCATGTTCTTGCCGTGATACGGCATGACTTCGCCCAGGTTCAACCCGCCGATCACCGTATGCCCGCCCAGCACCGAGCTGCGCAGCGGCCCCGCGCCGTTGTAGGGCACGTGGTTCAGCTGGGTACCCGTGAGGTTCTGGAACAGCACCAGGGCCAGGTGATCGTCGGTGCCCACACCGGTAGAGCCGTAGCTGATGGCGCCGGGCTTGGCTTTTGCCGCGGCGATGAGCGCGTCCAGCGTCTGGTAGGGGCTGTCGGCCGCCACGCTGAAGGCGCTGGGGTCGCGCACCAGGTTCGCCAGGTAGGTGAAATCGCCCGTGGCAAAGCCCGCCTTGCGCTCGATGGGCAGGGACACCAGCCCGGGCATGTTGGTCATCGCCAGCGTATAGCCGTCGGGCTTGGCGCGGGCCACGTACGACAGCGCGATGGCGCTGGAGGCGCCCGGCTTGTTCTGCACCACCACCGTGGCGCCCAGCTCCTTTTCCAGGAACACCGCCAGCGAGCGGGCGGTGAGGTCGGTGCCGCCACCGGGCGCAAAGCCTACGATCAGTTCGATCGGATGATCCGGCCAGGCCCACGCGGGCAACGCGGCGCACAGCCCCGCGACGGCAAGCGCGGCGCGCGCAACGGTCTTGTTCGAAAAAAACATGCTTGTCTCCTGTGGGTTTTTTTGCTTGTGTCTATTTCGTGGGGGGATCGGCCGCCAGGACCTTGCCCGGATTCATCAGGCCCTGCGGATCCAGCGCCTGCTTGATGCGTTGCATCAGCGCCAGTTCCACTGCACCCTTGTAGCGTTGCAGGTCGTCCACGCGGCGCTGGCCGATGCCCTGTTCGGCGCTGATCGAGCCGCCCGCCTGGTGCACGCGGTCGTGCACCAGGCGCTGGATGTCCGCTTCCCGCGCGCCTGGCGGGGGCAACAGGTTGTAGTGCAGGTTGCCGTCGCCCAGATGGCCGAACACGCGCATCGCAACGCCGGGAAACGCTTCGGCCAATGCCTGGTCGGTGGCCCGCACGAAATCCGGAATGCGCGAGACGGGCAGCGAGATATCGTGTTTGACGCATGCGTCGGCCTGCGCCAACGCCAGCGTGATGCTTTCGCGCAGATGCCAGAAGGCGTCGCTCTGCGCCTGGGATACCGCCACGGCGGCATCGAGCGCCTCACCCGCATCCCACGCTGCTGTCAGCACCGATTCCAGCTGCGCTTGCGCATGCTGTTCGTCTTGGCTGTCGGAGATTTCCAGCAGCGCGCACCAGGCCGTATCTGGCAGCGCCGGAAAAGGCAGGCGCTGCGAGGGAAACGCCCGCACCACATCGTGCAGGCAGGATGCCGCCATGACTTCGAACGCGGTCAGCGCGGCGCCAAAGCCCGCGCGGGCACGTTGCAGCAGGCGCAGCGCCGCGTGCAGGTCCGGCACGACCATCAAGGCGGTGCGCTGTGCCCGCGGCAACGGAAACAGCTTGAGCACCGCGGCGGTGATGATGCCCAGCGTGCCCTCGCTGCCGATGTACAGGTCGCGCAGGTCGTAGCCAGTGTTGTCCTTGCGCAGGCCGCGCAGCCCGTGCCAGATCTCGCCTTGCGGCGTGACGACTTCCAGGCCCAGCGCCAGGTCGCGCGCATTGCCGTAGCGCAGCACCTGCGTGCCGCCGGCGTTGGTGGCCAGGTTGCCGCCGATGGTGCAGCTGCCTTCCGCCCCCAGCGACAGCGGGAACAGGCGGCCCGCCTGCCGGGCGGCGTCCTGCACCGCCTGCAAGACGCAGCCGGCTTCGACCGTGAGGGTGTCGCCATCCACGTCCACCGCGCGGATGCGATTCATGCGCACGAGCGACAGCACCACGGCGGTGCCGTCCGCGCTCGGCGTGGCGGCGGCCACCTGGCCGGTATTGCCGCCCTGCGGCACCACGGGCACGCCCGCGGCGGCGCACAGGCGCATCACTTGCGCCACCTCGTCGCACGAGCCTGGCCGCAGCACGGCCAGGGCGCGGCCGGTGACGGCCCGGCGCCAGTCGGTCAGGTGGGGCTCGGCATCCGCGCCGGTCAATACCTGGGCCGCGCCCAGGCAGGCGACCAGATCGGCCAGCAGCGTCGCACGCGCCTGCACGCCGGGCGCGGTCATGACTGCCCGTCCCGCGCGGCCACCGGCGTCAGCAGCTTGCCGCTTTCCATGAAGGCCGCCACGTTATCCAGCACCAGTTGCGCCATGGCGGCGCGTGTTTCGTGCGTGGCACTGCCCACGTGGGGCATCAGGGAGACCTGATCCAGATCGGCGAATTCCGTGGCGGGCGTGGGTTCGCGTTCCAGCACGTCCAGGCCGGCGCCGCCCAGTTCGCCCGCGCGCAATGCCGCCAGCGCGGCGGCCTGGTCCACCACGCTGCCGCGCGCGATGTTGACCAGGATGCCCTGCGGGCCGAGCGCGCGGATGACGGCGGCGTCGACCAGATGGCGCGTGGCGGGGCCGCCCACGCAGGCCACCACCAGGAAATCCGCCCACGCGGCCAGGTCCACCAGACGGGCCTCGTAGCGGTAGGGCGCCTGGGGCCGCGGCGTGCGGTTGTGATAGCGCACGTCCATGTCGAACCCCGCCCCCCGCCGCGCGATGGCGTCGCCGATGCGGCCCAGCCCCAGAATGCCAAGCCGCTTGCCGGATACCCGCGTGGTCACCGGAAACTGCCCCAGGGCGCGCCAGTGCCCCCCCTTCACGTAGCGGTCGCCCACCGCCGTGCGGCGCGCGGCGGACAAGAGCAGCGCCCAGGCCAGGTCTGCCACGCAGTCGTCCAAGACATCAGGGGTGACGCTGACGCCGATGCCGCGCCGCGCGGCTGCCTGCAAATCCAGCGTGTCGTGGCCGACGCCCCAGCTGCACACGGCCTGCAAGGCCGGCAGCGCGTCGAACATGGCCTGCGTGAAGCCATGGCGCACCGAGGTGACGGCCAGGCGCAAGCCGCGCAGTTCGTCGCCGAAGGCGGCCAGCCCCTGGGGTTCGCGCCAGGCGGGCAGGACCCGGTAGCGCGACGCCAGTTGCTGGTCGAATGCCGGGCCCAGCGATGCCACCTGGACGATGTCGTATGCAGCAGTCACGCAGGCGCTCCGGCACGGGCGGGGATGTAGTTCGCGGCGGCGGCGGCCTCGGCGAACGACAGGCCGTCGCGAATGCCTTGTTCCACCCGCGCGTCGGTGTCCTGCGCCTGTTGCGCCGCGGCCAGCACGGCTTCCAGCTGCGCCCGCGGCACCACCACCAGGCCGGTGTCGTCGCCCACCACCAGGTCGCCCTCGGCCACCGTCACCCCGCCGATGATGACGGGCTGGCCCATGGCTTGCAGGCGCAGGCGCGTCTTGCCCGTCAAGGGCGTGACATGGCGGGCCGCCAGCCACAAGCCGGTGGCTTCGATCTCGTCGACATCGCGGCAGGCGCCGTCTATCACCACGCCGGTGGCCTCGCGCATGGATGCGGCCAGCGAGGCAATGCCGCCAAAGGTGGATATGCAGGCGCCGCCCGCGTCCACCATCAGCACGCGGCCGGGGCCGGTGGCGGCCACCAGGCGTCCCACCGCGAAATCGGCGCGATCGAAGTCGCCCAGTGCGCCGCTGACGTGGCGGGCCGTGACGGCGAAGCCGGCGATGCGGCCTTGCCCGCCGCGTCGCGGGATGCCCTGCACCACCCCGGCGATGCCCAGGGTATCCAGGGCGTCGGCCCAGGTGCTGGTGCCATAGGCGGCGCATCGCGCCAGCAAAGCGTGTTCGGTATTGCTCATCTTGCGGGGTCTCCTGTCGGGACGGCGCGGCGGCCATCTCGGGGGTACGGACTCAATCGATCTGCGCGCCGGAGAGCTTGACGCCCTCGGCCCAGCGCTGCGCTTCGGCATTGATGAATGACTGGAACTGCTGCGGCGAGCTGTTGTTCACCTCGCCACCCATGTCCTGCAGTTTCTTGGTCATCTCGGGCGTGGCGACGATCTTGGCGACATCGCGATAGATCTTCTCGCGCAGGTCCGCCGGCATGCTGGCGGGCGCGAACAGCCCGAACCAGGTCGCCGCCTCGAAGCCTTTCATGCCGGCTTCGTCCAGCGTGGGCACCTGGCCGACGGCCTCGACCCGCCGGGGATGCGCCAGCGCAATCGCGCGCAACTTGCCCGACTGGATGTACGGCAGCGCGGCCGACAGGGTCACGAACGCCATCTGCACCTGGCCGCCGATCAGGTCGGTCAGCATCGGCGCGTCGCCGCGGTACGGCACGTGCACCAGCTTCATGCCCGTCTTGGCCTTGAAGAGTTCGCCCGTCAGGTGCTGGGGCGTACCGTTGCCGGTGGAGGCCATGCTCAGGCCCTGCGGCGCGGCCTTGCCGTAGGCGATGAGTTCGGCCAGGTTCTTCACCGGCAGCGACGGCGCGGTCACCAGCACCAGCGGAATCGTCGAGGTCAGCGTCAGCGGCGCGAAGTCCTTGAGCGGGTCGTAGTTCAGCTTCTTGTACAGGCTGGCGCTGATGGTGTGCGCCGCCGTCGTCATGAACAGGGTGTAGCCATCGCCCGGTGCGCGCGCCACGGCTTCGGCCGCCACGGTGGTGCCTGCGCCGGGACGGTTGTTGACGATGACCTGCTGCCCCCAGACGGCAGGCAGTTTCTCGGCGATCAGCCGCGCGATCACATCGGTGGCGCCACCCGGCGGGTACGGCACCACCAGCGTCACCGGCTTGTCGGGAAAAGCCGCGGCCGATGCCACGGCGCTGCCCAACGCGAATCCCAGGGCCAGCAGCGCCCTGCCCATGCTTTTCAGCTTCCTCATTGCCTTGTCTCCTCGTGGTGTGCCGGATCGGCACTTTTGCAGGTGCCCGCGCTCTATGGCGCGGTGCACGGAACTTCACGGGTGCTGCGTGGGCGACACGTCAGCCATCGCCTTGTTGCTCGCGCCAGGCCAGAAGGCGCGCCACGCCCTCGGCCATGCCGACCTTGGGCTGCCAGCCGATGAGCTGGCCCGCCAGGTCGTGCGGAATATGGAACGCGCCCCCCGAGGTCAGGCGCACGGTACCCGGCGGGTCGGGCTTGATCTCGGGCTGCAGGTCGCTCTTGCAGTAGTCCAGCACCAGCCGCACCAGTTCACCCGTGGTGATGGGCGCGGGGCCGGACACGTTCACGGCCACGTCGGTGGCCGCGCTCTGGAAGGCCGCGACGTTGGCGCGCGCCACGTCCGAGACGTGCACGAAGTGCTTGGTGTCGGTGCCATCGCCCGGCAGCACGGGACGTTCGCCCTTGCGCACGCGGTCGTAGGTTTCCATGATGTACAGCGAATTGGCGGCGCGGTAGTGCTGCCGTTCGCCGTACACGGTGGAATAGCGCAGCACCACGTAGTCCAGTCCCGCTTTCTGGTAGTACTGGCGGCACAGCTGTTCGCCCATGATCTTGGACGCGCCGTACAGGATGGCGGCGGGTGGCGCGCCCACGGAATGGAAGGGGCCGTTTTCCACCAGCGCGCCCGCGATGCCCGTGCCATAGCCGTACACCGCGTTGGACGAGGCGAAGACGATCTTCCTGACCTTGTTGACGCGGCAGGCTTCCAGCATGTTCTGCGCGCCGCGCACGTTCACGTCGACCGCCTGCCACGGCGTTTGCGCAAAGCCCAGCGTCATGTAGGCGGCCAGGTGCAGCACGCCGTCCACGCCTTCGGTGGCGGCCAGCAGGTCGGGCAGGCGCATCAGGTCGCCGCGCACCACTTTCACGCGCGGGTTGTCCTGCAGGTGGGCGATGGCTTCGGGCGTGCCGAAGGCGAAGTTGTCCAGCAGGATCACCTCGCGCACGCCGGCGGCCAGCAGCGCGTCGGCGGTGTGCGAGCCCACCAGGCTGGCGGCGCCGGCGATCAGGATGCGGGAGTCGGCCAGCGTGAGGGCCGCGCTTTTCTTGTCAGTCGTCATGGTGTTCAGAGTCCCATCGGTTTGTCGTGCATGCCCCAGTACAGGCTCTTGACCTGGCTGTACAGGCGCAGGCCATGCAGGCCTTTCTCGCGGCCGATGCCGCTGGCCTTGAAGCCGCCGAACGGCGTGGCAATGTGCGATTGCTTGTAGGTATTGATCCAGACCGAGCCCGCTTCGATGTCGCGGGCCACGCGCCAGGCGCGGGCGTAGTCGCCCGTCCACATGCCGGCGCCCAGGCCGAAGGGGGTGTCGTTGGCCTGGCGGATCACGTCGTCTTCGTCGTCGAACGGCAGGGCGACCAGCACCGGGCCGAAGATCTCTTCCTGGCACACGCGCGCCTGGTTGCCCAGGCCGTCGATGATCGTGGGCAGGTAGAACCAGCCGTTGGCCAGCGCGGCCTGCGACGGCGCGGCGCCGCCCACCAGCACGCGGCCGCCTTCCCCGCGACCGATGTCCACGTAGCCCGCGACCTTGTCGCGATGGGCGCGCGACACCAGCGGGCCCATCTGCGTGGCCGGGTCGTCCGGCAACCCGACGCGCACCTGCTGCGTGCGGGTCACGAGTTCGTCCATGAAGCGCTTGTAGATGGACTTCTGCACGAACAGGCGCGAGCCGGCCACGCAGCTCTGGCCGGCCGAGCCGAAGATGCCCGAGATCACGCCCGCCACGGCGCGGTCCAGGTCGGCGTCGTCGAACACGATGTGCGGCGACTTGCCGCCCAGTTCCAACCCCACCGGAATCAGGCGCTGGCCCGCGATGCCGCCGATGATGCGGCCGGTCTCGGTGCCGCCGGTGAACGACACCATGCGCACGCCCGGATGCTTCACCAGCGCCGCGCCCACGTCTTCGCCGTGGCCCGGCAGCACCGTCAGCAGGCCTTCGGGCAAGCCGGCTTCACTGCACAGCCGCGCCAGTTCCAGCGCCAGCTGCGGGGTTTCTTCGGACGGCTTGAGCAGCACGGCGTTGCCGGCGGCCAGCGCCGGGGCGGCCTTCTGGGCCTCGTTCATGATGGGCGAGTTCCACGGCGTGATCGCCGCGATGACGCCGAACGGTTCGGCCAGGGCCATCGAGAAATACTCGCCGCGCGGCGAGGTCATCTCGTTCTGCCAGGTCTCGCACACCGCGGCGTAATAGCGGAAATGTCCGGCCGCGCTGTCGACCATGTGCAGGCATTCCTTCCAGGGCTTGCCGCTGTCCTGCATCTGCAGGCGCGCCAGCGGCTCGCGCTCGGCCGACAGGCGCCGTCCGATCTCGTACAGGGTGGCGGCGCGCTGGTCGGGGCGCAGCTTGCGCCAGGGCTTGTTCTGGAACGCGTCCCAGGCAATGGCGACGGCCGTGTCCACGTCCTGCGCCGTGGCACGCGTGACGATGCCGGCAATGCTGCCGTCAGCCGGATTGATGGAGGTGATGACGGCGTCGCCGTCTTGGCTGTGGCGCCAGTTGGCGCCCAGGCGGAAGGGCTTGTGGCTCGATGCGTCCATAACGTCTTGGGTCCGGGAGTTCTTCGGTAGGCGTCATCATCGGCCGGTCGATTATTAGACACAAATAGATATTTTTCTACTATTCTTAGCCCATGGCTATGAATATCAAATACCGGCCGCTCAAGGCCTTTCTGCTGGCGGTGGACACCGGGTCGTTCACCCACGCGGCCAATCAGCTGGGCGTCACGCAGCCGTCATTCACCGCCCTGATCCAGGACCTGGAAGAAGTGCTGGGCCTGCGCCTGTTCGAGCGCACCACGCGCAGCATCAGCCTGACCTCGGCGGGCCAGGACTTCTATGCGCGGGTGCAACGGCCCATCGCCGACCTGGAAGAGGCCTACCGCAGCCTGGCGGACCTGGCGGCCGTACGGCGCGGCAGCGTCGCGCTGGGCGCCCTGCCGTCAACGGCCCTGGCCTTGCTGCCTGCGGCCGTGGGCATGCTGAGCCGGGCGCATCCGGCCTTGAAAGTGCGGGTCGTGGAAGCGCACAACGATGAGTTGATGGCCATGCTGCGCACCAACCAGATCGAGTTCGCGGTGGGCGCCTTGCCCGAGCCGGTGTCCGACCTGTCTTTCACGCCAATGGCCGAAGACTGCTTCTGCGCCATCTTTCCCGCCGGCCATCCGCTGGGCGACGCGCCGGGGCGGCTGCATTGGCGCGACGTGCTGCGCTACGACCTGGTGCTGCTGTCGCAGGGCTCGAATGCGCGGCAGCAATTCGACCGCGCGGTGCGCGACGAAGTCGGCGCGCCGGTCACTGCGTTGCGTTACGACGTGACCAACATGGGCACCGCGGCCAGCATGGTGCGCCAGGGCCTGGGCGTCAGCGTGCTGCCGCGCCTGGCCCTGCCGGAACTGAATCTGGCGGGGCTGCGCGCCGCCCCGCTCTGCGATGCGTCGGCGCGCCGCTATATCGGGCTGCTGCACCGGCGCGATCGATCGCTGTCGCCCGCGGCGCAGGCGCTGGTCGCGGAACTGGAAATCGCCATGGAGAACATTGCGCGGCAGCTATTGCCGTTGCCGCCGGTGGCTGCCTGATCGCGTCGCGGCGATCAGCCGCGCGCCACCTTCCAGCCCAGTTCCGCCGAGATATCCGCCGCCGCGCCCTGCACGACGGCGACCATTTCCTGCATGCGTTCCAGCGACATGTACGGCACCGTGCTGGACACGCTGATCGCGGCGACGATGCCGCTGGAGGCATCGCGCACGGGCGCGGCCACGCAGCGGATCGACGGCTCGTTGTCTTCCAGGTCAAACGCGTAGCCCTTGGCAGCGTAATCGCGCATGCGGTCGCGAAACGCTTCCCACGTCTGGCGGCCGCCGGGCGCGCGCGACGACACCGGCGCGCCCACGCGGTGCAGCGCCTTCCATTGCGGTTCGTCGGCGTCCAGCAGCAGCGCCTTGCCCACGCCGGTGGCGGCCAGCGGCATGCGATGCCCCACGCGCGAACGCATCTCCAGCCCTTTCTTGCCGGGAATCTTTTCCAGGTACAGCACTTCGTCGTTGTCGCGCACCGCCAGGTGGATGGTGTCGCCCGTCTGCTCGGCCAGGCTGTCCAGGTACGGGCGCGCCAGCGTCGCCATGGGAAAGGCTTCACGCGCCTGGAAGCCCAATTCGATCAGCTTGGGGCCCAGCACGTAGCCCACGCCCGCCAACGACCGCAGATAGCGTTCCTGCACCAGGCAACTGGCCAGCCGGTGCGTGGTGCTGCGCGCCACGCCGATGCGGGCGCAGATTTCCTTCAGGTCGCGCGCGCCGCCCGCCACGGCCTGGATCACGGCCAGGCCGCGCATGAGCGTCTGCGTGCCGGCGGGGGCCGCGGCATCGGGATCGATGGGGGAAGACGAGGCAGGGGACGGCGTGGCGTTCATGGAGACGGCAGATTCGCAGGGCGGGCGGGCGGGCGGGAGGGAGGGCTGCCTGGTATCTTGTCACAGCCAGTTTCCCTATATGTGGGATTAGATTCTATATTTTGAGATTTTTCAAGCGCTGATCTAGAATTTTTCGCAATGCCCGCGCGGGGCCTCTCCGGCTTCGCGACGCGCTTGACGACAAACAAGGTCGGCGATCCCCTGCCTCATCACGCCCGCTCGCGGCGCCCGGCAGGCGGGCCGGCGGCCCGAGACGAGACAGACTCTGATGACAACCGGATTGCCTGCCCGCGCGGCTCTCATAGCGCTGGACTGGGGCACCTCTTCGCTGCGCGCCTATCGCCTGGACGGCGCCGGCCGCACGCTGGATACCCGCCACCTGCCCTGGGGCATCATGCGGCTGCCCCAGCCGCTGCAGGACGGCGCCGCCACCGCCAGCACCCAATCGGGATTCGAACTGGCATTCGAGCAGGCCTGCGGCGACTGGCTGCGCGCCGAGCCGACGCTGCCCGTCATTGCCTGCGGCATGGTCGGCAGCGCGCAAGGCTGGCAGGAAGCCGCCTACCTGGACGTACCGGTCGACCTGCCGCGCATCGGCACCTTGCTGACCCGCATCGACCGCGCGGGCGCGACGCCGGTGCATATCGTGCCGGGCCTGATCCAGCGCCACGGGCTGCCCAATGTGATGCGCGGCGAAGAGACCCAGGTGTTCGGCGTGCTGTTCGACCAGGCCGGCGGCGGCGCGGACGACGTGCTGATCGGCCTGCCCGGCACGCACTCGAAATGGGTCAACGCGCGCCGCGGCCGCGTCACCCACTTCGATACCTTCATGACCGGCGAGGTCTACGCCGCGCTGCGCGGCCACACCATCCTGGGCCGCACGATGACCGAGGCGCCCGCGCCCGACATGGCCGCGTTCGAGCGCGGCGTGAAAGTGGCCGGCGCCCCTGCCGGCCGCGCCGGCGTGCTGTCGACGATTTTCAGCACGCGTGCGCTGGGGCTGACCGGCGAACTGGCCGGCGCCTCGCAGGCCGACTACCTGTCGGGCCTGTTGATCGGCCACGAGGTCGCGGCCCTGGCCGACATGCTGCGCCAGCAGGGCGAACTGCCGCGCATCGTGCTGTGCGGCGACGACGCGCTGTGCCAACGCTACCTGCTGGCGCTGCATCACTACGGCCTGGGCACGCCCGAACAGGCCCGCAACGCCACCGAGCGCGGCCTGTGGCACCTGGCGGTGTGCGCCGGGCTGGTGCCTGCGCCGACCGCCCAGGCAGCCCATTCGACATCGCCCGCATCGACCAAGGAAACCCCATGACCCATCCCGGACTGCAAACCGCCATGGCCCACTGCGGCCTGATCGCCATCCTGCGCGGCATCACGCCGGCCGAGGCGAAGCCCGTCGCCCGCGAACTCTATGCCGCGGGCTTTCGCCTGATCGAAGTGCCGCTGAATTCGCCTGAGCCGCTGGCCAGCATCCGCGCCATGCGCGACGCGCTGCCGGCCGATTGCCTGGTCGGCGCCGGTACCGTGCTGAACCCCGACGACGTCGCCCGCATCAAGGATGCCGGCGGCGAGATCATCGTGATGCCGCACAGCGACCCGGCCGTGATCCGCGCGGCCAAGGCCGCTGGCCTCGCGTCCTGCCCCGGCGTGGCCACGCCCACCGAAGCCTTTGCCGCGCTGGCCGCCGGCGCCGACGTGTTGAAGATGTTCCCCGCCGAACAGCTCGGACCCGTCGTGCTCAAGGCCTGGCGCGCCGTGATGCGCCCGCCGATCGCGCTGGTGCCGGTCGGCGGCATCACCCCCGACAACCTTTCCACTTACGCCCAGGCGGGCGCCAGCGGCTTCGGCCTGGGCTCCGCCTTGTACAAACCCGGCCTGTCGGCCACCGAAGTCGGCCAGAACGCGCGCGCATTCATCGCGGCCTGGCAACGCGCCTATCCCGCCCAGGAGACCCAAGCATGAAGATCACCAAGCTCACCACCTACATCGTGCCGCCGCGGTGGTGCTTCCTGAAGATTGAAACGGACGCCGGCATCGTCGGCTGGGGAGAACCCGTCGTCGAAGGCCGCGCGCATTCCGTGGCCGCCGCCGTCGAAGAACTATCCGACTACCTGATCGGCAAGGACCCGCGCAACATCGAAGACCACTGGACGGTGCTGTACCGCGGCGGCTTCTACCGCGGCGGCGCCATCCACATGAGCGCGCTGGCCGGCATCGACCAGGCGCTGTGGGACATCAAGGGCAAGCACCTGGGCGTGCCGGTGTCGCAACTGTTGGGCGGCAACGTGCGCGACCGCATCCGCGTGTATTCGTGGATCGGCGGCGACCGGCCGGCCGATACCGCCGCGGCCGCCAAGAGCGCCGTCGAACGCGGCTTCACCGCCGTGAAGATGAACGGCACCGAAGAGCTGCAGTACATCGATTCGTTCGACAAGGTCGAGAAGTGCCTGGAAAACGTGGCCGCGGTGCGCGACGCGGTAGGCCCCAACGTGGGCATCGGCGTGGACTTCCACGGCCGCGTGCACAAGCCCATGGCCAAGGTGCTGATGAAAGAGCTGGACCCGTTCAAGCTGATGTTCATCGAAGAGCCGGTGCTGAGCGAGCACTACGAAGCCCTGAAGGAACTGGCGCCACTGACGTCCACCCCCATTGCGCTGGGCGAACGGCTGTTCTCGCGCTGGGACTTCAAGCGCGTGCTGTCCGAAGGCTACGTCGACATCATCCAGCCCGATCCGTCGCATGCCGGTGGCATCACCGAAACCCGCAAGATCGCGGCGATGGCCGAGGCCTATGACGTGGCGCTGGCGCTGCACTGCCCGCTGGGTCCGATCGCGCTGGCCACCTGCCTGCAGATCGACGCCGGCTGCTACAACGCGTTCATCCAGGAGCAAAGCCTGGGCATTCACTACAACGCCGCCAACGACCTGCTGGACTACGTCAGCAACCGCGAAGTCTTCGCCTATGAAGACGGCATGGTCGCGATTCCGCAAGGCCCGGGCCTGGGCATCGAGGTCAACGAGGAATACGTCAAGGAACGCGCCGCCGTCGGCCACCGCTGGCGCAACCCCGTCTGGCGCCATGCCGACGGCAGCTTCGCCGAATGGTAAGGCCCGCACGCCGATAAAAGAGAGAGGAGACCCCCTTGACCACCGCCACCCACCCGGGCCTGCAAAGCGCCCAGCGGCCCACGCGCAGCCGCTATCTCATCATGGTGATGCTGTTCATCACCGTCGTCATCAACTACCTGGACCGCAGCAACCTGTCCATCGCCGCCCCCGCGCTGAAGGACGAGTTCGGCCTGGACACGGTGCATGAAGGCCTGATCCTGTCGGCCTTCGGCTGGACCTACGCCGCCATGCAGATTCCCGGCGGCTGGCTGGTGGACCGCGTGTCGCCGCGCGTGCTGTACGCGGCCGCGCTGATCCTGTGGTCCGCGGCTACGTTCTTCATGGGTTTTGCGGGCAGCTTCGTGATCCTGTTCGTGCTGCGCCTGGCCGTGGGCGCGCTGGAAGCGCCGGCCTATCCGATCAACAACCGCGTCGTCACGACCTGGTTCCCGGAAAAGGAACGCGCCACCGCCATCGGCTTCTACACGTCCGGCCAGTTCGTCGGCCTGGCGTTCCTGACGCCGGTGCTGGCCTGGCTGCAGCACCACTACGGCTGGCACATGGTGTTTGTCAGCACCGGTCTCCTGGGCATCATCTGGGGCGTGCTGTGGTACCTGATCTATCGCGAACCGCGCCAGTTCAAGGGCGCCAATGCGGCTGAGATCGACCTGATCCAACAAGGCGGCGGCGTGGTCGACCTGGACAAGCGCGCGCGGGAGAAAAGGGCCCCATTCAACTGGAACGACCTGGGCCTGGTGATGACCAAGCGCAAGCTGTGGGGCGTGTACCTGGGCCAGTTCTGCCTGACATCCACCCTGTGGTTCTTCCTGACCTGGTTCCCCACCTACCTGGTGAAGTACCGCGGCATGGACTTCATCAAGTCTGGCTTCCTGGCGTCGGTGCCGTTCCTGGCCGCGTTCGTCGGCGTGCTGTGCTCGGGTGTGCTGTCCGACTTCCTGATCCGCCGCGGCGCCACTGTGGGCCTGGCACGCAAGCTGCCCATCATTCTGGGCCTGTTGATTTCGACGTCGATGATCGGCGCCAACTTCACCGATTCCACGCCCTGGGTCATCTTCTTTTTGGCCGTCGCGTTCTTCGGCAACGGTCTGGCGTCGATCACGTGGTCGCTGGTATCGACGCTGGCGCCGGTGCGGCTGCTGGGCCTGACCGGCGGGGTATTCAACTTCGTGGGCAACCTGTCGTCGATCTGCACGCCGATCGTGATCGGCTTCCTGGTGTCCAAAGACAGCTTCGCGCCGGCCATCGTGTACGTGTCGTCGCTGGCCTTGCTGGGCGCGCTGTCGTACATCCTGCTGGTGGGCAAGGTCGAGCGGATCGACGCCTGATCCCGCGCATTGCCGCAACCGAGGGCGCCTGCACAGGCGCCCTTTTTCATGCGCGGCGCCTGCGCCCGCCACCGCGCCACGGCAGGCCCGTTGACGCATCCGCTGGCGCGCTGCGGCTCATTATTGTTATGATATAACATATCTATTTAAGAACCTGAACCACGCGGACCCGCTGGCCCCCGTTCCGCGCCGCCTCGCGCCCTTCCCCTTTCCGACATCTTCAACCGAAGAAGGACACCCCGTGCTTGAAGCCATCGGCCTGACCAAACGCTACGGCGACCAGATCGCGTTGCATCCGCTGGACCTGCGCATCGAGCCGGGCGAAATCTATTGCCTGCTGGGCGCCAACGGCGCTGGCAAGACCACCACCATCAATCTGTTCCTGAACTTCATCGCGCCCGACGGCGGCCAGGCCCTGATCAATGGCCTGGATGCGGCGCGCGAGCCGCTGGCCACCAAGCAGCACGTGGCCTACATCCCCGAGCAGGTGAACCTGTACGGCACGCTGACGGGCCTGGAAAACCTGCGCTACTTCGCCGCGCTGGCGCTGGGCGAAGCGCCGCCGCGCGCCCGCTTGCTGGAACTGATGGCCGACGTGGGGCTGGAACCCGCCGCGGCGGACAAGCGCGTGGCCGCGTATTCCAAGGGCATGCGGCAAAAGGTCTGGATCGCGGTGGCCATGGCCAAGAACGCGCGGGCCCTGTTGCTGGACGAACCCACGTCCGGCCTGGACCCGTCGGCCGCGGCCGAATTCACGCGCCTGCTGCAACGCGCCAGCGAACGCGGCGTCGCCATCCTGAACACCACGCACGACCTGTTCCACGCCCGCCAGACCGCCACCCGCGTCGGCATCATGAAACGCGGCCGGCTGGTCGACAGCCTGGACAGCCGCCAGATCAGCGACACCGACCTGCAAGCCCTGTACCTGGCGCACATGAAGGCCGACGCATGATCCTGCTCATCGCCTTCAAGGACCTGCGCGAACGGCTGCGCGACGGCCGCCTTTACTGGGCCGGCGGCATCGTCGCCGTGCTGCTCCTGACCGCGCTGGCGGTCGGCTACCTGCACCAGCAGGAAGCACGCGCCGAGCAGGCCGCCGCCCAGAACGCCGACTACGGCGACTGGCTCAAGCAGGGCGCGCGCCATCCGCACGATGCCGCCCACCAGGGCATGCACGTGTTCAAGCCCGATACCGCGCTGGCGCTGCTGGACGCGGGCATCAACCCGTATATCGGCAGCACCGTGTGGTTGCAGGCGCACCGCCAGAGCGAAGTGAAGTTCCGGCCGGCGCAGGACGCCACCGGCCTGCAACGCTTCGGCGACCTGTCGGCCGCGTGGATCCTGCAAGCGCTGGGGCCCTTGCTGGTGATCGTGCTGGGCTTCAACGCGTTTTCGGGCGAACGCGAGCAGGGCATCCTGCGCCAGACGCTGAGCCTGGGCGTGGCGCCGTGGCGCCTGCTGTGGGGCAAGGCCTGCGCGCTGGGCCTGAGCCTGGCGCTGCTGCTGGCGCCCGCGGCCATCGCTGCCGGCGTGGCGGTGTGGTGGGCGGGCGGTCGCGCCGACGCGCTGTGGCGCCTTGTTGCGCTAGGGGCCGGCTATGCGCTGTACCTGGCCACCTTCGTCTTCATCACGCTGGGCGTGTCGGCGGCCGCACGGTCATCGCGCGTGGCCATCACGGTGCTGCTGGCGCTATGGATCGCCAACACCGTGGTCGCGCCGCGCGTCATGGCCGAGCTATCGCGCGGCGTGCACCCCAGCCCCACCCGGCTGGAATTCAACCAGGCCTTGCAGGACGACCTGAAAGCCACGTCCGACCGCGTCTGGATGCAGGCCTTCGGCACCACCGAACGCTGGAGCCGCGACGTGCCGCTGAACCAATGGGGCCTGGCGCTCAAGCTGGACGACCAGTCCAGCTACGCCGTCTACGACCGCCATTTCGGCGGCCTGTGGGACACCTGGGAAAGGCAGCAGGCCGTGCAGGAATCCGCCGGCTGGCTGATGCCGCTATTGGCCATCCGTGCCTTCTCGGCCGCGATGGCCGGCACCGACTTCGCCCACCATCGCGACTTCACCGTGGCCGCCGAACGCCAGCGCCGCGTGATCCAGGACATCGTCAGCGCAGACCTCGTCGCGCACGCCGACACGCTGGACCACCAGCACTTTTCGTATCAGGCCAGCTCATCGCTATGGGCCCGTGTGCCGCCCTTCCAGTACCAGCCGCCCGCCGCCGGCTGGGCGCTGCACGAGGCCCGCCTGAGCCTCTTGATGCTGGCCGCCGCATTGCTGCTGAGCCTGGCCTTTGCCTGGCGCGCCGTGGCCCGCCAGACCGCCCTGTAGGAGACCCCCTGGTGCACGCCCGACAATCCCGCCGCTACGCCCTGGTGCTGCGGCACGAACTGCGCCTGTTGACCCGCGAGCGCGCCCTGTGGCTGTGCGGCCTGCTGTTCCTGCTGCTGGTGGCCTATGCCGTCTTCAATGGCCTGTGGCAGACCTCGCTGCGCGACGAGGCCCAGGCCGCGCTGGTGCGCGCCGATGCGCAGGCCCGCGCCGGCCAGCTGGCGCAATTGCACCGCATCATGGATGGCCGCGAAACCCCCACGCCATTCGGCAACCCCGCCAGCCCGGCCAACATGGGCGGCGGCCTGGGCGCGCACTACGCCATCATGCCCAGCGTGGCCCTGGCGCCCGTGGCGCTGGGCCAGACCGACCTGTTCCCTTCGCAATTCAAGGTGACCTACCAAAGCAAGGTCAACTTCATCCACAACAACGACATCGAGAACCCCTGGCACCTGCTCAGCGGGCATTTCGACCTGGCGTTCGTGGTGGTCTACCTGCTGCCGCTGCTGATCTTTGCGCTGAGCTACAACCTGCTGTCGGGCGAGAAAGAAGACGGCACTTTGCGGCTGCTGTTATCGCAGCCCCTGGCGCTGCTGACGCTGATCGCCGGCAAGATCTCGCTGCGCGCCGCCGTGCTGCTGGGGGCCGCGGTGCTGTTGCCGATGGCGGCCCTGCTGCTGGTGCGCCCCCAGGCCCTGCACGCGGCCGGCACGACACTGTGGTGGGCACTGCTGGTCGGCGCCTATGCGCTGTTCTGGTTCTCGGCGGTGGTGGCCGTCAATGCCTTCGGCAAATCGTCGGCGGCCAATGCCATGATCCTGATGGTGGGCTGGGTGCTGCTGGTGCTGGTGGCGCCGGTGCTGCTGAACCTGGCCGCCGCCTTCGCCAGCCCCGCGCCGTCGCGCGCCGAGCTGGCCACCCGCACCCGCGTCGCCACGGCGCTGGCCATGCGCGACAACGCCGCGCTGCTGTCTACCGATTACCAGCACATGGACAAGCCCGACGTGCTGGTCCCCCGCGACGGCCGCCTGGAGATCACCGGCCGGCCCATGGGCCAGGCCCGTGTCGAGCGCCAGGTGGACGAAGCCATGCAGCCCGAGCTGGACCGCTTCGACGCCCAGCTGGCCCGCCAGCAGGCGCTGGTGGCGCGCTACAGCGTGCTGTCGCCCGCGGCCGTGGCGTACGAGGGCATCACCGCCCTGGCCGGCACCGGCCAGCGCCGCCATGCCCATTTCATGAAACAGATCGACGCCTACCACCAGGCCTGGAAGGACTTTTTCCTGCCCCGCATCGAAGCCGGCCGCGCCATCGCGCCCGCAGACTTCGCGGCCATGCCGGTGTTTCGCTGGCAGGAAGAAGACCCCGGCGTCGTGCGCGCGCAGGCCCTGCGGGCGTTGCTGCAGCTGCTGGCGCCCACGCTGCTGCTGCTCGCCCTGGCCGGCTGGCGCCTGCGTCGCTACCGGGTCGTCTAGCACCGGCCACCGCCCAAGACACGCTGTACCCCCCTTCAAGCCCAACGGGAAAGAGTCATGAGGAAAGTCGTATCCACCGCCGCCTTCGCGGCGTGCGCCGCCGTGCCCGGCGTCCAGGCACAGGAACCCGAGCTGCCCGCCATCCGCGTGGAAGCCGCCAGCGAGGCCGACGGCCTGCGGCTGGATTCGCGCAGCAGCACCGCGTCGCGCCTGGGCCTGACCCTGCGCGAAACGCCGGCGTCCGTCGAAATCCTGGCGCAGCAGACCCTGCGCGAGCGCGGCGCCAGCACCCTCAGCGATGCGCTGCGCGGCGCCACCGGCCTGGCCGGCGGCGGCCCGCCGTCCTCGCCCACCACGCTCTCGTCGCGCGGCTTCACCGACATCCTGTACCTGTACGATGGCCTGCGCATGTCCGGCGCCGGTTCGACCAACCGGGTCGAAGACACCTGGAACTACGAACGCATCGAAGTCCTGAAAGGCCCCGCGTCGGTGTTGCAGGGCGACAGCGCCATCGGCGGCATCGTCAACTTCCAGACCAAACGCCCCGACCGCGACAACCCCGGCCGCGAAGCCATGTTCTCGTATGGCAGCTACGGCAGCACGCGCACCGGCATCGGCCTGGGCGACAACGTCGGCGAGACCGGGGCCTACCGCATCGACTACAGCCACAACGACAGCCGCGTCGGCACCATAGCCCGCAACAGCAACAAGCTGGACCACCTGACCACGGGCATCGCCTTCGACGTGGCGCCCGCCACCCGCCTGGACCTGTCGTTCGACTACTCGCGCGACACCGGCCACGCCTACTGGGGCACGCCGCTGGTGCCGCGCAGCGTCGCCCGCGACCCGACCGGCGTGGTCAGCACGCCCGACGGCCGCGTGCTGGACCGCAGCCTGGCCGGCAACAACTACAACGTGCTGAACGACCGCAACGAAGCCGAAGCCTACTGGCTGCGGGCCCGCGTCACGCATAAGCTCACGCCCGCCTGGACCCTGCGCAACGAATTCGCGATGAACAAGGTCGACCGCCTGTGGAAGAACTCGGAATCCGCCACCTACAGCGCCCCCGGCTTCATCAACCGCGACCAGACCATCATCACGCACCACCAGCGCTACCTGATCGACCGCTTCGACGCCACCCACAGCGGCACGATTGCGGGGCTGTCGAATAAATTCGTGGTGGGCGGCGAGCTCAGCAAGACCAGCCTGGACAGCGAACGGCGTTTCTCCAACCGCAGCGCGTCGACGGCCGACGCACTGCGCGTGTCGCTGCGCAATCCCGCGGTCGGCTACTTCAATGATGACCCGGCGCTGATGAGCGGCCCCGGCAATCGCACCGATTTCACCACCGACGTACGCGGCGCGGCGTTCTTCCTGGAAGACTCGCTCAAGCTTGCCGAGCCCTGGACGGTCGTGGCCGGCTACCGCTACGACCGCATCCGCGTCGATCGCAGCGTGACGGACCTGAACGTCGGCAGCCGCAGCGAATTCGGCACCCGCTATTCCGCCAACTCGGCGCGCCTGGGCACGGTCTTTGACCTGACGCCGTCGTCGTCGGTCTATGCCCAATACACCAACGCCACCATTCCGGTGGGTTCGCTGTTCCTGCTGTCGCAAGCCAACGCCTCGTATCCGCTGGCCAAGGGCGAACAATGGGAAGCCGGCTTCAAACAGACGCTGGACAACGTCGAGTGGACAGCGGCGGTCTATCACATCAAGCTGGAAAACGTGCTGTCGCGCGACCAGAACGACGCGCGCCTGACGGTCAACAACGGCCGCCAATCGTCGCGGGGCGTGGAACTGTCGGCCGACTGGCGCGTTACGCCCCAGTTCACGCTGTCGGGCAACGTCGCGGTGCTGAACGCGCGCTTCGATTCCCTGACCGAGGCCGATGGCGCATCACGCGTGGGCAACACCCCGCCCAACGTGCCCGAGCGGGTCGCCAACCTGTACGCCAACTATCGGTTGGCCGACCTGCCGATGAATCTTTTCGTGGGCCTGAACCACACCGGCAAGATCTACACCGACAATGCCAACCAGATCCGCATCAACAGCCACACGACGGTCGATGCGGCGATCAGCTACCGCATCCGGCCCGCTCTCTTGACCTTCCGCGTGCGCAACCTGACGGACCGGCTGTATGCCTACTATGGCGGGCGTGCGACCAGCCAGGTGTTGCTGGCGCCCGGCCGCACGTATGAGCTGGGGGCTACGTTCGAGTTCTGACCGATCAGCAGCCTTGCACCGCCAGCCTGCGGCGCTGGTTGGCGGCGCGCTGCACCAGCACCAGGGCCAGGCCGGCCGTGGCGATGACCGCTCCGGCGATCGGCACGGCGGCATAGCCCAGGCCCGCCGAAATCACCGCGCCGCCCGCGGCCGCCCCCACCGCATTACCCAGGTTGAAGGCGCCCACGTTCACCGACGACGCCAGGCCCGGCGCATCGGTCGCGGCGCGCATCACGCCCATCTGCAACGGCGGCACCACCGCAAACGTCGCCACGCCGAAGATCAGCAGCGAAATCGCCGCGCCGACCGACGTCTGGCCGATCCACGGAAACGCCAGCAGGTCGATGATGACGATCACCAGGAACGTGATCAGCGTGCCGTCCAGCGAACGGTCGGCCATGCGGCCGCCCACGCCGTTGCCCAGCGTAAAGCCCAGGCCGATCAGCACCAGCATCCCGGTAATGAAGGCGGGCGATGCGCCGGTGATGTCCGCCAGCGTCGGCGCAATGTAGGTGTACAGCGTGAACATGGCGCCCGCGCCCAGCACCGTGGTCAGCAACGCCAGCAGCACGACGGGGCTCTTCAGTACGGCCAGTTCGTGGCGCACGTTGGGACGGCGGCCGGCTTCACCCGAAGGCAGCGCGAACCACAGCGACAACATCGCGACCAGGCCCAGTCCGGCCGTGGCCGCAAACGACATGCGCCAGCCAATCACCTGGCCCAGCCACGTCGCGGCGGGCACGCCGCCCACGTTGGCGATGGTCAGCCCCATGAACATGGTCGCCACCGCGCTGGCCTGCTTGTGCCGCGGCACCACGCTGGCCGCCACCAGCGACCCCAGGCCGAAGAACGCGCCGTGGTTCAGGCTGGTGACCAGACGCGCGAGCAGCAGCGTCGTGTAATTGGGAGACAGGGCGGACAGGATATTGCCAATGGTGAAGATCGCCATCAGCAGGATCAGCGCCTTGCGCCGCGACCAGCGTGAAAACGCCAGCGTCATCAGCGGCGCGCCCACCATCACGCCGATGGCGTAGGCGCTGATGAGCATGCCGGCGCTGGGAATCGACACTCCTACGCCGTCTGCAATCACGGGCAGCAGGCCCATGGGGGAAAATTCGGTCACGCCGATGCCGAAGGCGCCAACGGCCAGCGCCAGCAACGGCAAGCCGGCTTTCACCGGCGGGGATTCATGGGTAGACATGCGGGTTCCTTGGAGGGATTGCGCCGACCGGATGGTTCAGGGGCGATCCAGCTACACCAGCCGGCACCTAGGGAAAACCCGATCGGAAGACAGGCGCCCAGTATGCCGGGGATACCCTTGCGGAAAAAGCGACTAAACGGGGAAACACTTTTGATCTGGAGTCATGAATGACGGGGTCGCGCGCGCCGCCCGCTTATCGCCGCCCGACGCGCTTGGGCCGAATCACCACCTCCAGGGCCATCAGATCCAGCACGTCCAGCACCTTCTGCAATTGCAAGGTGGGCTTGCCCCGCTCCAGATCCACGACGAAGCGATTGCCGGTACCCGCCAAGCCCGCCAGGTCCGTCTGCAGCAAGCCCTGCTCGCGCCGCATGCTTCTCACCAGCTCGCCCAAATCGGCAGCAGTCCGGATAGTGGCAAGAACATCGCTGGATGGGGACTGCGTCGACATGGGCTGCTCCAAAATTACCGTTCGGTAATTTTATTGCCATTTGGGGGCAGAAACCCATGAAAAATTCCCGATCGGGAATTTTCGCGACAGACCCTCCTCCGAAGGCGCGAACCACGATTCACCCGTGCTGATACCGCCACGCCTGCGTCACGCCCCCATACCCGTAGGCCGTGGGCCGGCAGTTCGCGACGTGGATGCTTGAATGCGGGTGCACGTTGCCCGACAAGCCAGCCAGCAGTTCATAGGCCGCCTTGTGATAGTCCGCCTTTTCACCGCGGGCATTGGTTTCGCCCGTGATCGTGACCTCAAGCTGCACGCCGCGCATTTGCGCTGAACAAGCGCATGCCGTGCGCAACAATAAAAAATGGCGCCCGGACTCGGGCGCCATTTCCGGGCAGACTGCCGCTTACTTCAGCAGCAACGCATTCAACCGCTTCACGAACGCCGCCGGGTCGGCGATCTGGGCGCCTTCGGCCAAGAGCGCCTGGTCGAGCAGCAGGCGGGCCCACTGGTCGAACTCGCCGTCGTCGGCCGCGCGAATGCGCGCCAGCAGCGGGTGTTCGGGGTTGATTTCCAGCACCGGCTTGACGTTGGGCGCTTCCTGGCCGGCGGCCTTCAGCATGCGCAGCAGGTGCGGGCTGAGTTCGTTCTGGCCCACCACCACGCACGCCGGCGAATCCACCAGGCGCAGCGTCACGCGCACTTCCTTGACCTGGTCTTCCAGCGTCTTTTGCAGGCGCTCGACCAGCGGCTTGAAGTCTTCGGCCACTTCGGCCTGGTGCTTCTTTTCTTCCTCGTCGGCCAGCTCGGCCAGGTCCAGGCCGCCCTTGGCCACCGACACCAGCGACTTGCCGTCGAATTCGCGCAGGTACGACAGCATCCACTCGTCGACGCGGTCGGACAGCAGCAGCACTTCAATGCCCTTCTTGCGGAAGATTTCCAGGTGCGGGCTGTTGCTGGCTGCGGCGAAGGTGTCGGCCGTGACGTAGTAGATCTTGTCCTGGCCTTCCTTCATGCGCGCCACGTAGTCGGCAAACGACACGGTCTGCGCCTGGTCGCCGCTGTGGGTCGACGCGAAGCGCATCAGCTTGGCGATGCGTTCCAGGTTGGCGTGGTCTTCGCCTGCGCCTTCTTTCAGCACCTGGCCGAATTCCGACCAGAACGTGGCGTAGTCTTCCGGCTTGTTCTCGGCCAGGTCTTCCAGCAGCGACAGGATGCGCTTGGCCGACCCTTCGCGAATGGCGCGCACGTCGCGGCTTTCCTGCAGGATTTCGCGCGACACGTTCAGCGGCAGGTCCGCCGAATCGATCACGCCGCGCACAAAGCGCAGGTACGACGGCAGCAGCTGGTCGGCGTCGTCCATGATGAACACGCGCTTGACGTACAGCTTCACGCCGCGGCGGCCGTCGCGGTCCCACAGGTCCATCGGCGCGTGCCTGGGCACGTACAGCAGCTGGGTGTATTCGCTGCGGCCTTCGACGCGGTTGTGCGTCCAGGCCAGGGGATCGTCGTAGTCGTGCGAGACGGTCTTGTAGAACTCGCGGTATTGCTCATCCGAAACGTCCGACTTGCTGCGGGCCCACAGCGCGTTGGCCTGGTTCACCGTTTCCAGTTCGTCTTTCTTGACCTGCTCGCCCTTTTCCGCGTCCCATTCTTCCTTGGCCATGCGGATCGGCAGCGAGATGTGGTCGGAATAGCGGCGCAGGATCTCGCGCAGCTTCCAGCCGTTGAGCAGTTCGTCTTCGTCGGCGCGCAGGTGCAGCGTCACGTCGGTGCCACGCGTGGCCTTTTCGGCGGCGGCGATGGTGAATTCGCCCTGGCCGTCGGATTCCCAGCGGATGGCGTCCGACGCGCCCGCGCGGCGGCTGACCACCGTGACCTTGTCCGCCACGATGAACGACGAATAGAAACCCACGCCGAACTGGCCGATCAGTTGCGCGTCTTTCTGCTTGTCGCCGGTCAGTTGCGAGAAGAATTCACGCGTGCCGGAACGCGCGATGGTGCCCAGGTTGGCCACGGCTTCTTCGCGCGACAGGCCGATACCGTTGTCGGAAATCGTGACCGTGCGCGCGTCCTTGTCGTAGCTGACCGTGATGGCCAGCTCACCGTCGCCTTCGAGCAGCGCCGGCTGGTCGATGGCTTCGAAGCGCAGCTTGTCGCAGGCGTCCGATGCGTTCGACACCAGCTCGCGCAGGAAGATTTCCTTGTTGCTGTACAGCGAATGGATCATCAGGTGCAGCAGTTGCTTCACCTCGGCCTGGAATCCCAGGGTTTCGGACGGGGACGACGCGGCGTTTTGGCTCATAGTTCTACGTGAAGGTCTAAAAAATTAGGGACAAAAGAAACCGGTTACCGGGACGAAGCGCCCGCGCGGTTTCCGGGAAACCCTACTGTGATGGGGGCCATCGGCAGCTTTTCAAGACCGATCAGAACAGCCCCCATGACTTCCGGTAGCGGGTCTTGGCTTCCAGTATGGCTTCGCCCTCGATCGCGGCCATTTTGCCGTCGCGGATCAGCTTGCGAATATCGTCCGCCCGGATCTGCAGGGTCTGCTGCGAGCGCAGCAGAAAATCGGCGGCGGCAGGGTCCAGGATGCGGTAAATGGGGCTGAAGACCAGTTGGGTCGCACCCATCTCGTCAAAATAATAGAGCGCGTCGCCATGGCGCCAGACCGAGCCGAAGCGGTGATACACATCGCCGAGTTTCTGCCAGGCCCCCCCCGCCGTGTCCGGCAGCCGGTAGATCAGCGTCGACCGCGATATCAGCCCGCCACCGCTACGAGACCGATTCCAGGATTCCTTGCCCCGCAGAAACAGCACCTGCCGGCCATCGGAAAATACAAACGGCGACAGCGCGGTAAACGCCCCCGACGCAAACGGATCATCGCCGGCACGCTCGACCTGCCGGGTCTGGCTGTTATAGAAGTAAATGCCGTCCTGGCCGGCAAACAAGGCCTGATTGACGTGGCCGCCTTTCTCGCTGATCAGCCGGTACGGCGCACGCGCCGCATCGAAGGCCTGCGCACCGACGTACACCATGCCGTCGCGCGGGTCGCGCAGATAACGCTGGCGGTCCAGGCCGCCCACCTCGAACGAATACAAGCCCGGATCATCCGACAGCGGCAGCAGCGTCTCGCGAAAATACACGTGACGGCCGTCGGCGAAGAATTGATCGCCGGGCCGCGTCTCGCCCTCTTGCCGCGCCGCGATGCGCCGCAACGTCGCCGGGTTGGCCTGCGGCATTTCCGTGCCTTTGTAGAACACCCGCGCGCCGTCGGTCGCCAGCTCGCGCTCGAGCAGCGGCCGGTAGGGCTGCGCACTGGCCGGCAACGCCTTGAACGGATAGAGATAGGTCTGGGGTTTCTCGCCCCGGCCCGCCCTGAACAATATCTGCTGCCACACTTGCCGCAGGCCGCCCAATGCCGCGTTCGACTCGGAATGGAAAGCGCAGAAATAAGTGACCGTACCGTCAGTGAAATAGCCGTTGCCCAGGAACCTGGCCGACGCAGGTTGCATCTCCGGCAGGATCTGGTTGCCGCAATACACGTGGCGGCTGTCGCGCCCCGCCTGTCGGCCATCGTACGTGCGGGTTTCAAAGGCATCGAAACTCGCCGGGTCCGCCGCATCCATCCGGTAATAGCCATTGCTGGGCACGGCCGCATAGATGGCGCCCTGATACCGCTTATAGATACTGCTGCGGTAGGACTCGCCCTGGTCGACAGCCGCAAAGTCATCATTGCCGTCAATCACCAGAAACAGCAGGGTCATCGGCAAACCGGCAATCAGCAAGGCGCAAACGATGGCGATCCATCTCGTGCGTTTCTGCATGGTTTTCGGCCAGAAAGGCCCGGTGCGAAGGTCGGGTGGGTGGCTGCAAATTCTATCAAGCCGATCCGCCCCGGATTATCCGGTCGTCGATTGCCCAGGGCGCCTGGCCGCCTTCCCCGCTAAAATCCCGCACTTTCTTCCCTCCCCCCACCTTGCCGGCCCCTCCGCCATGCAACCCGCCTCCCTGACCCAACCCGCCTCCCACGGCGCCGCCGACGACGCCGAGCCCAGCCACGACCTGGTCTACGGCCCCGACGACCGTCCCGCCGCCCCTGTCGCTTTCGTCGCCGCCTTGCAGCACCTTCTGGCCATCCTGGTGCCCATCGTCACCCCCGGCCTGCTCATCTGCCAGGCGCTGGGCGTCAGCAGCCGCGACACCACCCTGATCGTGTCCATGTCGCTGGTCATCTCCGGCATCGCCACGTTCGTCCAGTGCAAACGTTTCGGCCCCCTGGGCGCCGGCCTGCTCATCGTGCAGGGCACCAGCTTCAACTTCGTCGGCCCGCTGATCGCCGGCGGCTCGGTCATGGTCAAGCAAGGCACCCCGGTCGAAGCCGTCATGGCCGCGATCTTCGGCGTCGTCATCGCCGGGTCCTTCGTGGAAATGGGCATCAGCCGCATCCTGCCCTTCGTCAAACGCCTGATCACCCCGCTGGTCACCGGCATCGTCGTGCTGCTGATCGGCCTGACCCTCATCAAGGTCGGCCTCATCAGCATGGGCGGCGGTTTCGGCGCCATGGCCAGCGGCACCTTCGCCAGCGCCGAGAACCTGACGCTGTCCGGCCTGGTGCTGGGCACCATCATCCTGCTCAACCGCGTGCCGGTCGTCTGGATCCGCAGCACCGCCCTGGTCCTGGCCCTGGCCGTGGGCTACATCGCCGCGGCCTACATGGGCCGCCTGGACTTCACCGGCGCCCGCGAAGCCGCGCTGTTCCAGATTCCCGTGCCGCTGCACTTCGGCCTGGGCTTCTCGTGGGCGCTGTTCGTGCCCATGCTGATCATCTACCTGGTCACGTCCCTGGAAGCCATCGGCGACGTCACCGCCACCAGCAAGGTGTCCAAGCAGCCGGTCGAAGGCCCGCTGTGGATGCAGCGCATCAAGGGCGGCGTGCTGGTCAACGGCGCCAACTCGCTGCTGGCCGGGGTTTTCAACACCTTCCCCAGCTCGGTCTTCGCGCAGAACAACGGCGTCATCCAGCTGACCGGCATCGCCAGCCGCCACGTCGGCGTGTGGATCGCCGGCATGCTGATCCTGCTGGGCCTGTTCCCGTCGGTGGCTGGCGTGCTGCAGGCCGTGCCCGAACCCGTCCTGGGCGGCGCCGCCATGGTCATGTTCGGCGCGGTGGCCGCATCGGGCATCAACATCCTGGCCGGCATCCACCTGGACCGCCGCGCCCTGCTGATCATTGCCGTGTCCCTGGCCCTGGGCCTGGGCGTGTCGCAAGTGCCGGAAATCCTGTCGCACCTGCCGCATGCCGTGAAGAGCGTGCTGGAATCGGGCGTGGCCACGGGCGGCATCTGCGCCCTGGTGATGAACTGGTTCCTGCCGGAGAAGAAGTAAGCGGTAGCAGGCCGGACCTTGCGCGGCGCGACGTCGCGCAGGGTCCTGCGGGCCGCGCGCCGGCCCGCCCGCCTGCATGCCTTGCCAGGCGCCGGCCCGTCGCCTGACAATTTTTTCCAGACCGCATATAATCGCGGTCTTCGCTTCTCCCGCAGCCGTCCTTAAGTAGCACCGGACGCGTTCGCGACCCCCTTGCCCGGGTGGTGAAATTGGTAGACGCAGGGGACTCAAAATCCCCCGCCGCAAGGCGTGCCGGTTCGATTCCGGCCCCGGGCACCATCAAGAATATTCCCCGTGATTGCCACGCCCTGTATCCCGACAGCGGGATACGGCGATCTCATTGCGCGCACACTCGCATCACGAACTCATCGAGACCATTCGGTGGGTTCACCTGATTCGATCCATCGCCCTGACCAATCGAAGTTCCAGTGCTTGCGTGTGACCGCAGGCTGTAAAAAGCGCGCGCTATTTGTCACCCGGCCCAATTCAGGCGGCCGGAAATTCGGCAAACTTGGCGCCTCACGGGTGGACTTTGCCTTCCTGCATGTAACTCCCCCATCAACTCGCTCCTGCCGACTGTCCGGGCGCCGCTCTCGCACCTTGCCATATCGGTAATTGCTATTTTTATTTGCTTTTGCGATAATTTCCCATGCACATCATCTCCAAGCGATCGTTGCGTGAGTTCTGGCTGATCCATCCCGGGTCCACCAACTCCCTGCTTCATTGGCACACGACGCTGGAACACGCAGAGGCCGCTGATTTCTCGGCGCTGAAGACGGTGTTCAACACGGTGGACTGGGTCGGCGGCCTTGTGGTTTTCGACATAGGCGGCAACAAGTACCGCATCGTTGCCGATGTGGTGTTCCGATCGCAGACCGTCTTCATCAAGTACGTTTTCACGCATAAGGAGTACGACTCATGGAAGCCGTAATCCCCGACCTGACCGAAGTGGCCCGCAGCTATGCTGAATTCCGCGCAATCGCGGGCGTGGGTGCGATCCGCAATGAAGCAGACTACGACCGCGCGCTTGCGTTGATCGAGGCGATCCTGGATAAAACGCGCGGCCTGCCTGCACGCGAAGACCCCTCGCATCCGCTGGCGGATCTGCTCGATCTGCTGACGGCGGCGGTGCATGAGTACGAGGCCGATCACCACGCCATCCCGGCGTCATCGCCCCGTGAGGTGCTGCGCTTTCTGATGGATCAGCACGGGCTGAACCAATCCGACCTGCCCGAGGTGGGCAGCCAGAGCGTCATGTCCGAGATTCTGGCAGGCCGCCGGATGCTCAACACCCGCCAGATTGCCGCATTGGTCGAGCGCTTTCACGTTCGGGCGGATGCCTTCATAGAACGCGCAGACACGCATTGAGAGAGCGGTCCCGCCCCACAGCAACGGGCAGGACCTTCTCCCCTTCTCAATGCCGCCCCCACCTACCCTCGTAATACACCCAGTGCCCATGCCGCTGGCGCCATTCCGGCCCGTGGTACACGTACCCGCGCCGCGCCGGTAGCCACACGCCTTCGATCCAGGCGTGGCGTCCGCCAACCCATTCCCAATGGCCGGGCGCCCAGACGTAGCCCACGCGGGGCGGCGGCACGACCTCGACCCGGGGTGGCGGCGGCGCCACGTCGATGCTGATGGCCACGCCGGCCTGCGCGACGCCCGGCACGCTCAGCGCCCCCAAGGACAACACCACCGCGGCACCCGCGGTCATCGCGGCTTTGATGAGGCTTTTCATAACGGTTTCTCCCTTGCAATCGCCGCGTTCGACGAGGCGAGCGCGGTGAGGCTAGTGTGCGCGGCGGGAATTATCGAAACGGTTACGCGGCGGGGGCGGGTGGTTTCAGGCGGTTTCGGCGGCGGGCCGGGGTGGGTGCGGCTCTACCGCCCGCTCCCCATAAATTCCGCCCAGTGGATTTAAGGGGAATTCCCCGATTCTCCGCCCCCAGCCCGGCCGATACCATTCGGCGCACTTCCGCCGGCTGGCGGGATGAAATCCATACGTTGCGCCCCTCGCGCGGAGACACCATGAAAACTTTGACCACTGTCGCGGCAGGCGCCGCGTTGCTTCTTTCGTCGTGGGGCGCCAGCGCGGGCGTGACGTTCGAAAGCGTCAAGAACAAGGGCTTCGTCCAATGCGGCGTGTCCACGGGCGTGGCGGGGTTTTCGGTCAATGACAGCAAGGGCGGCTGGATGGGGCTGGACGTGGACCTGTGCCGCGCGCTGGCCGTGACCATGTTCGGCGACGCGTCCAAGGCCAAGATCATGGCGGTGAGCGCCGTGCAGCGCTTTACCGCCTTGCAATCGGGCGAAGTGGACGTCCTGCCGCGCAACACCACCTTGTCCCTGACGCGTGATACCACGCTGGGCCTGATCGGCGTGGGCGTGAACTATTACGACAGCCAGGGCATCATGGTGAACAAGTCGCTGAACGTGAAAAGCGCCAAGGAGCTGGACGGCGCCACGGTCTGCGTGCAGCCGGGCACCACCACCGAACTGAACCTGGCCGACTGGTTCCGTTCGCAGAACATCGTGTTCAAGCCCGTCGTCGTCGAACGCCTGGACGAAATCATCCGCGCCTTCGCGGTGGGCCGCTGCGACGCCTTCACGGGCGACAAATCCCAGTTGGCGGCCGCGCGCAGCAACCTGGCCAACCCCGAGCAATACGACATCCTGCCCGAGAACTTCTCGAAGGAACCGCTGGGCCCGATGGTGCGCCAGGGCGACGAGCAATGGTTCAACGTGGTTCGCTGGACGATGTTCGCGATGCTGGAAGCGGAAGAGTATGGCGTGACGTCCAAGAACGTCGACGAGATGCTCAAAAGCACCAATCCGAACGTGCAGCGCCTTCTGGGCGTGACGCCGGGCATGGGCAAGAACCTGGGCGTGGATGACAAGTGGGCCTACAACGTCATCAAGACGATCGGCAATTACGGCGAGAGCTTCGAGAAGAACCTGGGCGAGACCAGCCCGCTGAAGCTGGCGCGGGGCTTGAATGCGTCGTACCGCCAGGGCGGGCTGATGTATGGGTGGCCGGTCCGCTAGGAACGTCCCGCCCGGAAAAACGAGCGCCGTGTGCGCTCGTTTTTTTTGCCTGCCGCGTGGGTGACGCATGGCATTGCGGGGCACCGCACCCGGATGTCACTTACGTAGTATCGTTGACGGCCCCGGCCTTTCCGCTTCCCTCAGGTACATGTCTTCTTCATCGATCTCCGTTCAATTCATCCCCACAGGTTTTGTTCCGACCGACGAACAGAGAAAGATCCAGGCGTCACGGCATCGCATCAATCTGGTGCTGGCCAATGCGGGTGCGGCCAAGACCACGACGCTGGCGCTGCGCATCGGCGAAGCCATCAGCAAGGGAACCGCGCCGGAAGAGATCCTGGCGCTGACGTTCACCGACGAAGCCAGGCAGGTGCTGCAGGCACGCCTGACGGCCGTGGGCATCGCGTACAACACGGCCCGGCGGGTTCGCGTGCAGACGGTCGAGGAATTTGCGCGGCAGGTGCTGGCCGGGATGGAAGATGCCGTGCCGAGCGCGTTGGCGTCGGTGCGGGAACAGAAGGCGTTCGCGCTGGATGCGTTGGAGAACGTCGCCCCCAATAATCCGGACCGGGGCGATGTGCTGGATATCCGCACCCACAACACGGCGGTCAGCCAGTTTCTGGAGAATCTGCTCAAACTGAAGGCCACCATGACCCTCATGCGTGGCGGCGAAGGCAACGACGCGGAATTTTCCGCGGAAGGCCTTGCCATTCCGGTGACCGATTATCTGTGGGCCATCGAATATGAAAAACTGCGCATCGACCTGTTCGGGTATGTCGAGGCGCGCGGTTTTTTTGACGCTACCTACGACCTGGCCTGCGCATTGCGCACGACGCCTGAAATGCACGAGGCCCTGCCCGCCTGCAAACTGGTGGTGTGCGACGAGTTGCACGACATCAACGAAGCGTCTTTCTGCATCATCGAGACGCTGTTGAATGTCCACCAGCCTTACTTTGTAGGCGTGGGGGATAAGGACCAGGTGATTTATTCACACCTGGGCGCGGACGATGTCTTTTTGCAGTATCGAATTGCGGCCAGCTTTCCGGACTGCGCGACGTTTCCGCTGTCGATGACCTACCGCCATGGTCCGCACCTGGCGTACGCCATGGAAGCGTTCAAGAACAAGGCGGTGGAGTCGAATCTGCCGCTGCGCACGGAGATTATCGAGACTGCCTATGCCGACCTGCCCGGCGCCTGCGGGCAACAGGTCGTCCAGGCCGTTCTTCAATGGAAGCAGGACGGCAAGCCGCTGGATGCCTGCTGCATTCTGTTTCGCGACCAGCATCAATCCATCGACGTCGAAAACGCGCTGATGCAGGCGCAAGTGCAATATCGCACGCTGACGATGCACAGCTATCTGCAACGCGACGAAATCCTGTTCTTGCGCGGCATGCTGGCGATTGCGCTGGGCGATTTTCATAACGTGGCATCGCCTGAAACCCGGGCCGCCATCGTGGAAGCGCTGGCGACGTTTGCCGAGGTGCCGCTGACGCCGCAAGAACTCAGCGAAGCCAAGGCGACGATCGCGCGGGACCCCGCCACGCTGGAGTATTTCTTCGAGGGCCAGATCAAGCGTGTCGGCAACCCGGCCGCCCGGGCACGCATCGAACAGGCGGTGGAATATCTGCGCAGCCTGGAACCGGCTGCCCCCGCCCATGCCGCGCTGGAAGCGGTGTGCGACTTCGTGGAAATGGAAAAACTGGCGCAGCGCCTGTATGTCCACCCGTACGAGGCCTCTGTCGTGACCAAATGCGTGAGCGGCTTCATCGGCACGGCGCGCAACTTGAACCAGAACCTGACCGACTTTTCCGCATGGATCGGAACCGCGGAGAAAGTCGCCGGCGCGCGGCCGGGCAAGGCCACGGTGTTGCTGGACTGCGTGGCCAACGTGAAGGGCAAGGAATTCGACCACGTGATCCTGCCCTTCCTGGATCAGGGCGAGTTCCCGAATCCGCTGCGTGCCCTGGCTGAAGAGGAAAACCTCTTTTATGTCGCCGCCACGCGGGCAAAATCCCGGCTGACGCTGGTGATGGCCGAAGACCCCGCACGGCGCAGCCCGTTCATCGCCCGGATGCAACTGGCGGGCACGCTCAGCCGCGCCAACCATGCCGTTCGCCGCAATGTCGGCGCGCCCACCGCAACCGCGGGCCGCCGCGACCTGAAGGTGGCCTACGCCAACAAGGACGCGGTGAAGTCGCTGGGCGCGCAATGGGATCGCACCCGGAAGGTCTGGTACGTCCCCGACCACCTGGACCTGGAGCCGTTCAGGACCTGGCTGGCCGAGCCGTGATCCGTCCCCGCCATGGCTTTTCCGTAGGCCCGTTTATGATGTCGGGGTAGCGAGTCCGCGCAAATGCGGTACTCTCCCCTCCCCAATCATTCCCCCCGCAAGGAGCCCAACATGGCACAAGCCTCCGCCCGCCACATCCTCGTCTCGACCGAAGCCCGCGCCAACGAACTGAAGACGGCCATCGCCAACGGCGCCGACTTCGCTCAAGTCGCCAAGGAAAACTCCAGCTGCCCGTCCAGCCGCGACGGCGGCAACCTGGGCACGTTCGGCCCGGGCCAGATGGTCAAGGAATTCGACACCGTGGTGTTCAGCGCCCCGGTCGGCGAAGTCCAGGGCCCCGTGAAGACGCAGTTCGGCTATCACCTGGTTGAAGTGACCAGCCGCAAGGACTAAGTCCCCGCTGCTGCACGACAAAAGGCCGCCGCCAGGGTTTCCTGGCGGCGGCCTTGTTCATCGATTGAACGCTTGTCGTGCCGCAGGCGTCCGGCTGCGGGCTTATCCCGCTGGCCACGCGCCCCTACAGCAGATACAACCTGAACGGGTACGCGTAGTAGATCTGTTCGGTCCGGTTCACCCGGCCTTCGAACTCTTTGTAGAGCTGCCTGCGGGTCTGGTACAGGGCGTCCATCGGGGCCTCGCCCTTGTTCAGGCCGCCAAAGAAATAGCGCAGCGTGAGCGTGGAGGAATGCCCGGCCTCGTTGCTGATGAGCGGCGCCACGTAATGACGCGCGCCGCTGCGGCGGGCGGCGTCGATGAAGGCCTTGCTCATGGCCAACTGGCTGGCGTCCAGGTAGACCAGCTTGAAGGCGGCGCCTTGCAGGTCCTTGGCATACAGGTCGTCTTCGCCCAGGCCGATGGCGTCGTTTTCGTCTTTTTCGGGCTTGCCCCAGGTGGGGCTGACGACGCCTTCGCCGCTGATCAGCAGGAAATCGTAGCGGCTGCGGGCGAACATGTCGGGCGTGGCGGTGCTGATGCGCTGGAAGGTCGAGCCGGGATAGAGTTTCTGCACGTCACCGGTGGCGTCGTCGGGATCCGTTTCCAGGTCGCGCAGGATGAAACCCTTGGACTGCGGGCCAAGTCCTTTGACGGAAGGGGTGCGCCCGTCCGCGGCCGCAGCCTGAATCGCAGAGCCGCCGCCCAGCTTGTCGAAGCTGAACGCGACCGGCTTCAACACGAACAACGGCACCCCGTCGACGGGCAGCAGGTCCAGCGCGAAATGCATGGACGTGGGCTCGATCTGGAAGATGACGCACGGCGCCTTGCGCAGGCCAGGCAGCAGCGGGCCGAAGAGTTCATGGGACAGCACCGCCATGCGCGCGTCGAACCGCGCATCCAGCCGCCGGTTTTCTTCGAGCATGTCGTAGACGCGGCGAAACTCGCGGGACAGGATGCCGGCCGAGCGCTCGGGGTTGACGGTCTGCGTGACGGCGTCGAATTCGGCTTGCAGGGCCAGGCGGTCATCTTGCTGATGCACGCCGATGTGCATGCAGCGCTCGGGCGCGGTCGGGGCGACTGTGCCGGCGGCCGGGGTGGCCTCGACCGCCGCGGCGGCGATACCGGGCAAGGCGCCAGCCAATAGCGCCGCGCAGGCCAGCAAGACGCCGGACAGGCGTTGGGAAAGCAGCCCGAAGCGGCAGGCGGCGGTGGGGGTCATGAATGAGACGTCTCTCGAAAACCAGACCCGCCCATGCTACGCACGAACCTTGTTAAGGTCTGTGAAGTTTGCGGCTGACTTTGTCGATGACGCAGGGGGCCATGGCACGGGGCATCACGCTGCCAGGCGATGCGTCCCATGATTGCGCCCAGCCGTGCGCTGCATCGCAGCACCGGATTCCCTATCAATTGATAATTTCTGTTCAGGTGACAGCCCGGACACCCTGCGACAGAATGGCCTGCACCCGGAGGAGACAACCGGGCCCCGCAAAAAACACAGAAGGTGCCAGGCCATGAAGCAGTCCAGGAACAAGGTCATCATCACCTGCGCCATCACCGGCTCGGTCCATACGCCGTCGATGTCGCCCCACCTGCCCGTCACGCCCGACCAGATCGCCCAATCGGCGATCGAGGCGGCCGAAGCCGGCGCGGCCATCGTGCACCTGCACGCGCGCCAACCGGATACGGGGCAACCCACGCAGGACCCGGCGCTGTACGCGCAGTTCCTGCCGCGCATCAAGGCCGCGAGCGACGTAGTGATCAACATCACCACCGGGGGATCGCCCATTCTGCCGCTGGCCGACCGCATGGCGCCCGCCCTGCGGTTCAAGCCGGAAGTGGCCTCGCTGAACATGGGGTCGATGAACTTCGGCATGTACGAGTTGCTGGAACGCTTCAAGGAATTCCAGCACGCCTGGGAACGCCCCTACCTGGAAGGCAGCAACGACCTGATCTTCAAGAACACGTTCAAGGACATCGAGCACATCCTCAGGTCGTGCAACGACAACGGCACGCGCTTCGAGATCGAATGCTACGACATCGGCCACCTGTACACGGCGGCGCACTTCGTGGACCGCGGGCTGCTCAAGCCGCCGTTCCTGATCCAGTCGGTATTCGGGATTCGCGGCGGCATCGGCACGCACCCCGAAGACGTGATGATGATGAAACGCACGGCCGACCGGCTGTTTGGCAATGACTACACCTGGTCGGTGCTGGCCGCCGGCCGCAAGCAGATTCCGCTGGCGACCCAGGCCGCGACGATGGGCGGCAATGTGCGCGTGGGGCTGGAAGACTCGCTGTGGGACGGGCCGGGCGAACTGGCGAAGTCCAACGCGGACCAGGTGCGGCGCATCCGCAAGATCCTGGAAGGGTTGTCGTTGCAGGTAGCGACACCGGACGACGCGCGCCAAGCCTTGCAGCTGAAGGGCGGCAGCAACGTCGCGTTCTGAACGCGTCGGGCATGCCTGCGCGCACGCCGGCCAGGCGGGCGCGATAACAACATCCAAGGGAGACAACACCATGAACAAGACATTGTGCGCGGCCGCGCTGGCCACGGCGCTGGGCTGGGGCGCCGCGGCGCAGGCCGATGACGGCGTGATCCGCATCGGCTTCATCACCGATATGTCCGGGCTGTCGGCGGACGCGGACGGCCCGGGCGGCGCCGAGGCCATCAAGATGGCGATTGCCGATTTCGGCGGCACGGTGGCGGGCAAGAAGATCGAGGTGCTGGTGGCCGACCATCAGAACCGCGCAGATATCGCGTCGTCGCGCGCTCGGGAATGGCTGGACCAGAAAGGCGTGAACATGCTGATCGCCGGGGCCAATTCGGCGGCGGCGCTGGCGATGGCCAAGGTGGCCGAAGAAAAGAAGACGCCCTTTTTCGTGGTGAGCGCGGGTGCGTCGGAACTGACCAATTCGCAGTGCACGCCCTACACGGTGCATTACGTCTACGACACCGTGTCGCTGGCCCGCGGCACCGCGCGCGCCATGCTCAAGGAAGGCAACAAGGACTGGTATTTCCTGACGGTGGACCATGCCTTTGGCCAGGCGCTGGAACGCGATGCGTCGGCGGTGGTCACGGCCGACGGCGGCACCGTCAAAGGCCGCGTGCGCCATCCGCTGAACACCGCCGACTTCTCGTCGTTCATCCTGCAGGCGCAGGCATCGGGCGCGACGGTGCTGGGGCTGGCGAACTCGGCCAGCGACACCAGCAACGCGGTCAAGGCGGCCGCGGAATTCGGCCTGACGCCCAAGATGAAGATCGCCGGCCTGCTGGTGCTGATCACCGATATCCACGCACTGGGCCTGCAAGCCGCGCAGGGCATGTACCTGACCACGGCGTGGTACTGGGACCAGGACGACGCCTCGCGCCAGTGGGCCGCGCGCTTCGAAGAGCGGATGAAGAAAAAGCCCTCGATGCTGCAAGCGGGCGACTATTCCGCCGCCACCACCTACCTGAAGGCCGTGGCCGCCACCAGGACGACGGACGGCGACACGGTGATGAAGTGGCTGAAGGCCAACCCGGTGAACGACTTCTTCGTCAAGGACGGCAAGATTCGCGCCGACGGGCTGATGCAGCATGACATGTTCCTGATGCAGGTGAAGACCCCGGCCGAATCCAAGGGGCCGTGGGACTACTACAAGCTGGTGGCGCGCGCCCCCGGCGACCAGATCTACACGTCGCCCGCGGAATCGACCTGCCGGCTGATGAAGCCCTGACCCGATACAAGGAACCTGAATGGCTGAGAAAAATCCTGTCCCCGGCGACATCGGTGCCCTGCCCGTGGACCTGGCCGGCAAGCGCGTGATCGTGACGGCAGGCGCCGGCGGCATCGGCGCCGCCATCGCCGGTGCATTCGCGGCCCGCGGCGCGCGGGTCCATGTGTGCGATGTGGACGAGCAGGCCCTGGCGGCCTGCCCCCACCCGTGGTTGCGCGCCGACGTCAGCCGCCGCGATGAAATCGACCGCTACATGCAGGCCGCGCTGGAGCACCTGGGCGGCCTGGACGTGCTGGTCAACAACGCCGGCATCGCCGGCCCCACGGCGGGCATCGCCGACATCGCACCCGACGCCCTGGACGCGACGCTGGACATCAACCTGGCCGCGCAATTCCATACCGTGCGGCACGCGTTGCCGGCGCTGCGCCAGGCGGGCGGCGGCAGCATCATCAACATCAGCTCGGTGGCGGGGCGCATGGGCGTGCCGATGCGCACCCCTTACGCGGCCACCAAATGGGGCGTGGTGGGCCTGACCCGCTCGCTGGCGGTGGAGCTGGGCGGCTACGGTATCCGCGTCAATGCGCTGCTGCCCGGACTGGTAGCCGGGCCGCGCATCGATCGGGTGATCGAGGCACGCGCCCGGAACATGGGCCTGACGGTAGAAGAAGAAACCCGCCTGGAACTGGCCGGCGTCAGCCTGGGCCAGTTCGTCCGCGCGGCCGACATCGCCAACATGGCGTTGTTCCTGGCCAGCCCGTTTGGCGCGATGATCAGCGGCCAGGCGATCAGCATCGACGGCGACTTGCAGTCGCTGCCCTGGCAACCGCCCGCGGATTGAGGCGCCCCTGGGGCCCTGTAGTGTTACAGGCCCCAGTCCAACAGCTGGATGGTATTGGCATACACGCCCTGCCGGCGCGCCTGGGCGCCGGCATGCAAGGCTTCCAGCAGGCGCTCGGCCACGTCTTGATTGGCGCTGTCCTTGCGGGTGATCAGCAGAAAATCGAACCACTGGCGCGACGTCAGCGGCAAGGCCACCAGATCCGGATAGGCCGACACGATATCGGACGCCGACAGCGCATTGACCAGGCTGATGCCACGCACCGCCCTGACCGTCCCCGCCAGCAACGTCATGTGCGCCTGCATGCCGGACCGCAGCTGTAGCGTATCGGCGATGTCGCCCTGGGGCATGACGTAGTCCGACCACAAGGGCTGCACATACGTGTCCGGTGCGATATCCGCCACGGCCACCGTGCTGCCGCCTGCCAGCGGATGGTCGCGATGGGCAATCGCCATGACCTCGGTCCGCAGGAACGGCCTGAAACTCAGGCGCGCGCTGTCTTGCGACACGGCGCCCAGCCCGACATCGGCGCGCATGGTTTCCACCGCGCTGATGAGCTGCACGGACGATTCCAGATCGATCGAGAACGGCCGGGTGCCGTTGGCCTGCACGTAGCGGCGCACGGCGTCGGACGCGTAGTCCAGCGCCAACGCGGGCGACGTCGCGATGCGCAGGCTGCGGCCGCCGAACTGTTCGATGCTGTGCAGGGCTTCGTCGATTCGCACCAGTTCGTCCAGCACGAACTTGGCCTCGCTGTACAGGTACTGGCCGGCCTCGGTGGGGCGCAGCGTCTTGTGGGACCGGTCGAACAGCAGCACGCCGGTGGCGGCTTCCAGCCGCGAAATGGCGTGGCTGACTGCCGGCTGCGTCAGGTGCATGGCCTGCGCGGCCTGGCGGGTCGACCCCGTCATGACCACGGTGTAGAAGATACGCAGGTCGTGGATGTTGAAGTTGCGCTTCATGCGAAATCGCGGCTCCCGGTAGAACACGGCCGGCGGGGCCACGCCCCGCCCGGTTCCTGATTCTAGGGGGTATCACGGCTGATCCGCCCGTCGCCACACGGGAAATCCGTCCGGCAACGGGCAAGCGCCTGGCGTTACACCTGGTCTTCCGAGTAGATGCCGGCCGAAATGGTGGAACTGCCCACGATCAGCTCGCCGTACAGCAGCGGCACGGGATTACCCTGTGCCGTCGTGTTCACCGGGCCGTTGAAGTTGTACGACGCGCCGTTGTTGGGCCCGTCCTTGGCGCTCAACGCCCGCTGCTGGGGGCTCAGCATCTGGACCAGGCCCCCAAGGGCCATGGCCATGCCCATCGACGCCATGGCGCCCGAGAGCGTCATGGCGCCCCAGGCGATGGCGTTCAAACCAGGAATGAAGGACGCGACGATCAACGCCACCCCCACCACCACCTGCATCAGGCCGCCGCGCTTGGCGCCCGTCGGCATGGGCGCGATGCGGATGTCTTCGTTGCCTGCCGGCCGCGCAAGCTCGTCTTCGCCCAAGTTGCGCCGGCCGATGAAGCAGGCGTAGCGCACCCCCTTGGATTCGCTGTCGAGCAGGCGGTTTTCAAAGCCGGGCAGCAGGACGCACAGCGCACGGATCGCCTCGGACGTGCTGGACACGGCCAGCCGGTGCAACCGGCCAAACTCCGCGCCCAGCCTGCCGTAGAGGCGGATGGTCTTCAGTTGTTGTGTCATGGTCTGCTCTCGCTGGGCGTCGCTAGGCGGCGGGCAGCGGCTCGGCGCCGCTGCCCGCAGTCTTCGGAAAGCGCTGCTTGACGTGGTTGCATTGCGCCACCCACTGCGCCACTTCGTCGGGCAAGACCTGGCCCGACGATTGCAGATGCTGGGCGAACTTCATGATCGCGTCGAGCTGGTCGCCGATGGCGGGATAGGCGCGTGCGCGCAGCGGCGCATACGGTTCATAGTGCCGGATTTTCAACGGTGAACTCCTTGTTCAGATAGGGCCAGGCCCGGACGACGATTCGATAGGTGCCAGGTTGGTCGAAAGCCAGTTCAGCGACGGGCTCGTCGCAGGGGTAGTCGACGCCACCGATGTTGATGGTGCTGGGCACCGGCAAGCCGGACAGCGTTCCGCCATCGAGGACCGCCGGGTTCTGCGGCCGCGGCGTCAGGACGCCCTGTTTCACATAATGCGTGTCGGGATCGCTGCGGCCGTCGACCCATTGCTGTTGGTTGTGCTGGCCGGTGGCGACGATGCAGTCGTGCGGCCCGCTCATCACACCGACGATGCGGCCGTCGGCGTCGTAGAAAGAAACAGTTTCCATGTATTTACCTCTTGACCATCAGGGCAAGCAGCCGAAGCGGAGCATTGCCGGTGTAGCCCTCGGAATTCACGGTGATGGTCGACGTTCCCGCTGGCAACTGCGTCACCGCCATGACCGACAAGGGCATCGTGTTGTAAATGAGACCGCCACCCTCATTGGGCGTCGTGGAGGTATAGGAAGGCTCCACTCGATCCAGTTGGACATTGTTCGCGAGTATCCTCAGTGCGCTAGGCTGGGATGGATACCCGCCGCGATAGGCAATGATGACGGCGGGCCCCGCCACGTTGCTGACCAGCGACACCGAGCCAGCGCCTGTGCCAGACCACGCCACCGGTATCGTCACCGCGTTACCCGCGATGGCCAGCGTATCCACCTGCGCGTCGATGATGTGCGCGCGCTTGATGTAGGCCTGACCGATATTGGCCACCTTGGCGTTGAACGACCCGGTATCGATCCGTTCCGCGCTCATGAACCCCGCGTTGATCTTGCCCGCCTCCAGGCTCTGGATCATCGCGTTGGTGATCCGACCCGTGCCGATCACCGCATCGTTGATGAAGGTCTGCCCCCCCTGGATCACGAAGGGCGTGGTGGTCTGGCCGTTCGCCAGGTTCAACAACGCCAGGCGGTCCGCCAGGAAATACACCGAGCTCTGCACCGTCCCGTCGGGCTGGGCGTAGGCGCCCATCGACATGCCGGCCGCATAGATATCACCGCCTTTCGTGATCTGGGCGCGGATGCTGTAGGTGGCCTTCAGCTGGCCGTCTACATCGACCAACGCGGAGCGGGTCTCTTGCACCCCGGCAGCCGCGCCGTTGGCGGTCGCCATGACCGTATCCACGCGCGAGGCCAATGCACCATCCTCGTCGGCGCGCTTGATTTCCTCTGCGGTGATCGCCGCCCGGGTTTCCTCCAGGCCGTCGGTCAGGCCGTCGATGGTGCCGACCAGTTCCTTGGCCAGCTCGTCGCGGCTGATCTGGCCGTTCAGGTATTCCAGGATCTCGCTGGCCTGCCAGCTGGCCTCGCCCATCACGCCCTGCTCGCCCGGATACCAGGCGCCGATCTCGCCGTTCAGCGCAACGATGCGCCCCCAGAAGTAGAAACGCTTGCCGGCCGACAGCCCCATCAAGGTGTGGGCGCTTTGCGGGAAGGCATAGTCGCCCAGCTTGATGGCGCTGGCACGGTCGTTGGATGCGCTGTACCAGATCTCGGTACGCTGCGCCGTGAAACGCCCTTCCGGGAAGGCCCAGCGCAGGTCGATGCCGAACACCAGCGATTTGGTGGCCAGCAACGCCAGCGCAGGCGGCGGCGCGATGTCGCCTTCGAGCTTCGTCTCGGTGGAATTGACCCACACCGACGAGACGTCCGCCACGTTGATGGCGCGTATGCGTGCCACATAGGCGCCGGCACGGATGTCCGGCAGTTCCAGGGTCAGCGCGCCGGTGCGGCCCGCTTCGACCCAGTCGGAATTGTCGCGGCGCCATTGCACCTGATAGGCCACGGCCGACGCCGCCGCGTCCCAGCTGATCACACCGACGTGGCGCGCCATGCCCTGGTCGATCACCGAGCGAGAAGCCAGGCGGATGTTCGTGGGCGCCGGCTGCACGGACGGCGGCACCACGGTGATGGGCTTGGGGTCCAGGCGGGTGCCGAAGTCCACGTTATCGAACTTGCCGGGCTCGTGCTGCACCGCCGAAATCTCGGCAACCAGGCCTTCCTTGCGTTTCACGCTGAGCACGCGGAAGGTCTGCGCCGACAGCACTTCGGATTCCAGCGTCCAGACGCACTCGGCCTCGGGCGCCTGCGAGAACGGCGTGGTGACGGTGATGTGCAGCACCGTGCCGGGCAGGCCCACCAGATCGGCCGTCAGTTCGGTGGAATCGACCGTGAAGACGGTGTTGTCCGCCGTCAGGCCCGTACCCACCGCCTTGGCGACCACGCGGGTTTCCGACAGGCCGTTGGGCAGGTTGACCGTCAGCCGGTCGCCGGGGCGCACGCCCAGTTCGGCGTCCACCGTGATCTTGCTGGCGCTGCCTTCATGGATGCGGCCGCCGATGCGGCGGCCGGCCAGGTGCTGGTCGGCCACACGGATGACGCTGCCCGGCCGCACGCGGCAGGCGTCCAGCCCCACCGAGAACGTCACCGAACGCGTTTCCATGTTGGACGTCAGCAGCATCCACTTGCCAATGCGATGCGCCTGGCCGCGCGACGTGCAGCCAAAGCCCGTCACTTCGATCTGCTGGATGCCGTAGCGCGCAATGCCTTCGCGATTCTCGACGTATTCGACTTTCTGGCGGCCCATTTCGGACATGTCGTTCCAGGACACCAGCGCCACCGTGTAGCGCGTGGTCAGCGCCGACCCGACGTAGTTGAACTTGCCTTCGACCACGTTGGCCGACGAGAAGGTGTAGACCGGATCGCCCGGCATGTCGGCCGACGCGAACACTGCGGCGTTGGCCCAATAGGCCATGCCGCGAAAGATCGACGCGAAGTCCTGTACCACGCGGTAGGCGTCGGCCGCCTGCTGCAGATACACGTTGCAGGTAAAGCGCGGTTCCTTGCCGCCAAAGCCGTCGTCGACCATCTCGTCGCAATAGCGCCCGATCTGGTACAGGCCCCACTTGTCCAGCCAGCCGGCGGGCACGCGGGTGCCCAGGCCATAGCGGTCGTTGCTGATCAGGTCGTAGAACACCCAGGCCGGGTTGTTGGTCCAGGCCAGCTTGAAGGTGCCGTCCCACACGCCGTCGTAGCTGCGCAGGTCCGTGTGGTAGTTGGAGGGCACCCGGATGATGCGGCCGCGCACGTGGTAGGCGCGGGTCGGGATGCTCTGGAACTGCGAGGCATCGATCTTGATGCCCACCACGGCCGACATCGGATAGCGCAGCTTGGCATCGACGATCTCGGTCACCGTATCCACCATCGTCCGGTCGGAGATGGTGTTGCTGTTGGCGTTGGGCGTGATGCGGCGCACGCGGATGTTCCAGCCTTGGCGCGCGCGCGGCAGGTCGATGCGATGCGAACGGGTATAGCGCTGCGTGGTCTTGCCATCGAAGGCGGTGGACAGCACCACCTGGTAGCCGGCGCCGTCGGTGTTCACCTCGATCAGGTATTCCACCCGATAACCGTTGATGTCGCCGTTCTTGGTGTCCGCGCGGCTCAGGCCTTCCACGGCCAGCGTGATGCGCACAGCGGACGCCTGCAGATTGGTGAACAGGCGGTTCCACGGCTGGCCGGACTTCAGCTCGGCATTGATGCCGATGGTGCTTTCCGACGCGGGAAAGCCGGGCAGCGGGTCCTGCAGCTGGGTACCCGTGCGAAAGTCGATGGACGCGCCGGTGAAGTTCAGCGAACCGTCCTCGTTGGCCACGGGCGTGCCGTTCAGGTAGACGTCGCGCAAGGCGTTGTCCAGCCCGTGCACGGGGCCGTAGATCTCGCCTTCGCCCAGCAGGTCGATGACGCGGGCATAGGCGGTGCTGTGCAGGCTGTCCGGCGATTCCACCGGCGCACGGCCGCCGCCGCCCCCTTTGCCCTTGTGGCCGATAAGGTCCTGGCTGCCGGGCGCCCGCTTGCCGCCAAAAGCAAAGGCGCCCGAAGGCGCCTTGTTCCTGATGCGATGTCGTTGTTTCATACGTGGTCTTCCGAATAAATGCCTGCGGAGATCGTGGCGCTGCCGACGAACATTTCCCCGTACAGCAGCGGCACGGGATTGCCCTGCGCCGTGGTGTTCACGGGTCCGTTGAAGTTGTAGGAGGCGCCGTTTTCCGGGCCGTCCTTGGCGCTCAGCACGCGTTGCTGGGGCGACAGCATCTGGGCGACGCCGCCCAGCATCATCGACAGGCCCAGGGTTGCCGTAGCCTGCACCATGCCACCCGCCTGAAAAGCCGCCGCCAGGCCGCCGCTGTACCACGCCGCGGCCGCGATCAACACGGCACCCAGCACGGTCTGGAACAAGCCGCCGTTCTTGGCGCCTGCCAGCACCGGTGCGATACGGATGGCATCCTCGCCCACCGGATACGCCAGCTCGTCTTCCGACAGGTTGCGACGGCCGGCAAAGCACGCAAATCGCACGCCGCGCGCGTCGCTATGCGCCAGCGCTTTCTCGAAGCCGGGCAGCAGCGCACACAGCGCCCGCACGGCTTCGGCGGGGCTGGCCACTGCCAGCCGGTGCTCGCGGCCAAAGCGCGCGCCCAGCCAGCCGTACAGCCGCACCAAACGTAGTTTTTCGTTCATGCCATCCCCCCATGACGCAACACGATGCGCGTCGCCTCGCGCCAGAAACCGCCGTACACCACCCTTTCGGAATCACGTCCGTACAGGTGATGCAGCATGGCGTCCGGCAGCGGAAACAGGCCCGGCGCCTCGGCCAGCGGCTCGGCGCCGATGAAGACGCCCGCGTGATTGGCCCGGTCGGACCGCACCTGCATGATCACCACGTCGCCCGGCGCCATGGTCTCGTGCGACGCCAGCGGCCGAAAACCCGCTTCGGCGTAGTGGTCCATGTACAGATTGCCGGCGCGCCCCGCTTCCCACCAGCCGTCTTCGCGCGCGAAATCGGGCAGGCGGATGCCGCGTTCCCGGGCGTACCAGTCGCGCACCAGCGAATAGCAGTCCAGCACGCCATGGGCGAACTGGCGGCCCAACAGCGGTGCCTGGAAGCCCTCGGGCGTGAACCCGCGGATTTCGCCGGCCCGGATCTTGCCATCCAGGCCTTTTTCCACCGCCACGATGTACCAGGGCAGGCCCGAGGCCTCGCAGGCCACGCGGTCGGCTTCGCTGGGCACCGCCGCGGCATCCGGATGCGAATGCACCACCGCCGCGATCTTGCCGGTTTCCTCGGCGGCCGCGTAGTCTTCGGCCGACATCACGAAATGTTCTTCGCTGGCAGCCGTATTGCGGCACGGCACATACCATTCACGGCGGCCGGCCTTGACCACCAGCCCGCAGCATTCCTGCGGATACGTCGCCACGCCATGGTCGCGGATGGCCTGCATCGTGCTCTTGCGCATGCTTATCCCCTGACCAGGTCGGCGGACGGAAAGCCGCCGAAGTTGATGATTTCGTATTCGCCGAAGCGCTGCTTGCAATCCGACATCAGGCCCGAACACCGGTCCAGCGTGGGATCGTTGACGGGCTTGCCGTCCAGGTCGAACATGCGGCTGCCGGTGTAGCCGCAGTACGGACCGCGATAGCCGCCCTTGCGCAGCCACGCGCACACGCCCGCGATGATCGGCCGGTCGGGCAGCTTCTGCCCGTTGAAGTCCAGCGCGCTGGACAGCGAGAATTCCACCACCTGGGCGGTTTCCGCGGTCTTTTGCTGCACGATCCAGACTTCGGGCGGCAGCTCTTCCTGCGGATCCGCCGTCGGGTTGCCTTCCGGGAAGTTGGCCGCATCCAGGTACTTGCCCAGCGTGCGGCGCACCACCACCCGCGCCCCCACCAGGTCGTCCAGGTGGATGCACAGGGCCGAGATCACCCCGGGCAGCGGATTGCCCTTTTCGTCCTGGCCGATGTTGCCCACGCGCAAGGTGGGCGACGGCTGCTGGCCTTCACCCACCTGCTCGAAGCCTTCGGCCTGGATCGCCCAGGGGTCGTACTGTTTGCCTTGCCAGTAGATCGGGCCTACCTGCGTATAGCTGTGAAACCTCTGCACGGCGCCGCCGATTTCGCTGGCGTCCAGCTCGAACAGTTCTACCAGGGCGCCTGGTTCCAGCTTTTGTACGTCTGCGTTGATAGTCATTTCTATCCCTCCTCTTGCATCGAGGCAACGGGTTCGGATGCGGCCGCGCCGCCATCCAACTGTTCAAGCCGGTGCGTCAGGCTTTCAATCTTGCGATGCATCTCCTGCATCGCGCAGACCATGCGTGCAACCAGCTTCGAGCTGTCGACGCCTTGCAGCTTCATCCGCGGGCCCGAACCATGACCCTCTGGCATCACGGCGTCCTTCTCGCCGGACACAGCCAGGGGCGCTACCTCTTGCAATTCATGCGCAATGAAGCCGTCCTGCAAACTGTCGTCCATCACCATCTTGAACGTGCGCGGACGCATCTTCAGAATCGACGCCAGCGCCCAAGGTCCTTCCATGTCTGCGACGTCGTACTTAACGCGATAGTCCGAAGTCGTGTAATAGGACGTAGCAGAAGGCGAGGTCTGGATAGAACCGACAAGACCACCCGCCGCGTTCGAGAAGCCGATGGCCACCGTGTCGTCCGCTCGCGGACTGTACAAGGTACCGAACCGGGTTCCACCCCCTTCGAAGTGGATCGCCTGCCTGACCAGATAGTTGCGGCTGTATTCGGGGCCGATAACCCACGTTGCCGCAGTATTGATCCGGCCGCACTCCTGGCCGACGGCCTCGAAGATCAGCGGCTGGAAAGCGCCGGTCCCTGTCCTGCCACTAGTGATGCGGGCGCCAGAGGGAAAACACTGCAGTGACAACAGGCTGGAATTCGCCCCGTTGTCTTGCCACACATTCAACCGGCTGCCACCCGCCGCGGTACCCGGCGCGATATTCAAGTTTGCCTCGCCGGCACTGCTTTGAAATACGCCGCCCGCATTGGGACCAAAGCCCATTACGCCTCGGACCTTCCAGGTCGCCGAGTCGAACGTGAGATCCTGGGCTACGCTCGGGTCATATTTCGCGTATGCGGTCCCATTCCAGCGATACCAACCCGCGCCGTCCACGTAGATGTCACCGCAATCCGCGGTGGGCATCTGAGCCGTGTTGCTCCAGGCACCCACGGCGCGCCAGGGATGCCAGGCACCGCTGGCGGGGTTGCCGTAGCGTGCGTACTTGCGCGGCTTCTGACCCGAAAAGAGCACAGAAATTTCCTGGCTGACCATACCGGCCGCCAGCCAGCGGACGTTCATATAACCGGCATTCACGGCGGCGCTTGCGGGCCAGTTCGAGCCTGCCGACATAGGCGTAGCCGTCCCCCAGGTGTAGAAGGTATTGTCCGCAACCAGCGTATTGGCGTCGGTTGCCGCAGTCAGGTAGACGTGCGTCATTGCCTGGTCGCTGCGCGCCAGCTCGAACCATGCACCCCAGGTTGCCACCCCTGCGCTAAGAAAACGATTCCGGATGAACTTGCGTGGATTGGCCAACAGGTAGGTCGTATATTCCTGATACACCGCATTGTTACTGCCGGGCCCGAATCTCACGGACAACAGACCGGCCAGGGGCGCAGGGTAGTTGACCCCGCCCGTCGCGCCCGCATTCGTGTTCTGGCTATAGTCGCCGGGGGTCGAAAAGTTGTTCAGATTCTCGGCAGCGCCCAACGGCGTCGCGTTTACGCCGGGAACCTGGTCTTGGGGGATCTTGCCATTGCCATCCAGGGTGGCCACACCGCCGGACGCCGCCAGTTGGCTTGAATCCAGGCTGGCCACCCAAGGAGACCAATTGCCGTTGATCAACGAACGGTTATAGACCTTGTTGCCATTGGCAGCGTAATACACTTGGCATACACCGGAAGTAAGGGCGGGGCCGCCCAGCGACACCCCCGATATGACCAGCAAATGGCCCGACTGGCCCACGGGATAGTTCGACCCGCCGGCCGCAATCGCCGACGTTCCGACTGCCCACAAGCCTCGTTGGGTATAGCTGTTCAGATCCTGAGCGCCCCCCATTGCACCCGCGTACGAGACCACAGTCGTGACATCTGCCAGCTCTTTCCACGCCGACCAGACGGTAGCCGACATGCGCACGCGCCAGAAGCGCTGCATGGCCGTCACGACGTTGGTGCGCGTTGTATAGACCTGGACCACGGGCGTACCGGTGGCGGTGACTTCCAGGAACCCCACATTGGCCACCGGATAGTTAGCACCCGCCGTCGCACCGGCGATGGTGGTCTGATAGAACGATCCGGGCGTCACGTATTCGTTCAGGTCGTGCGCCGTCGTGGGCAACGCAGCCGAGTACGCGGCAGGAATCTGTGCAACGGGCACCTTGCCGTTTGCGTCCAACGCCGCCAAGCCGTTCGCAGCCCCCTTTAGCGACAGCGCGGGCAGTTCCTGCCATGCTGCCCAGGTGCCACCGTAGAGCGATCGCCAGAAGCGCCGCGAATACGCGCCCGAACGGTACTGGGTGTACTCCTGGTAGACAAATGCGCTGTCCGCGGAGCCAGCCACCTCCAGAAGGCCCGCATTGGCGATCGGGTAGTTGCTGCCCGTTTGCGCATTGGCGTTCGTATGCTGGTGATAGCGCCCCGGAGCCGTGATCGTATTCAGGTCGACCGAAGCGCCGAGGGGCGCAGCATCCCAGACGCTGGCCAGATCGGCCTGCACCGCAGTGAAATTGGCGTTCACCTTCTGCAAGGCGACGCGCAGGGGATCGCCCGTCTGGTCGTTGTCGGTCTTGCCGACATTGATAGGTTGCGTATTCGCCATAGTGTTCAAGGCCTGAAGACTTGTTGGAAGGTGACGGCCAGCGTGTACATCTCGCCGCCTAGCGCCGTCAGGTCGTAATCCGTCGCGGAGTAGAACCCCGGCTCGCCAAGCGGCGGCTGCCACTGGAATCCGCGATAGCCGTGGTGCCTGTCCAGGAAGGCGATGATCGGACTGATCTGTGCTGCCGAGCCTGCGAACTGCAACGGCCAGGACGCGACCTTGTTGTTGATGCCATCGGCCGCCGACTGGCTGTAGCCATCGCCGAACTGCACGTTCAGCACGCGGAACTTGGTCCGGCCCTGTGGATTCACGCGCGGCGACCAGGTGAAGGTTTCGATTGCCATGTTCAAGCCCCTGCTAAACGGTTGTTGCTGGCCTGCCATGCCAGGCCACCCTGTCGATACGACTGCGTCATGCGACGGTCGACCAGTTGGTTGACGTATTCGCCGATCTGCTGGCCGAACTGCTTCCAGCCGCCTTCGCCCGACTCGGTTTCCGAATTGACGTTGCCGTCCTGCACATAGACGTTGACGGCGACCCCGCCGCCCATCTGGCCGGTGTCGCCGGCTACGTTCGGGAAGGCCGCGCGAATGCCCAGCGAGCCGTCAGCGCCGCGATGCAGCGGCATGATGGCTTCGGGGCCGGCTTCGCCCATGACGCCCATGGGGAAGGCGACCGGGCTGCTGACCATGCCGTTGGTGAAGGCGTTGCCTTTGGCGCTGGGGAAAAGCGATGAAAACGACGAAAGCGCGGTCCCGCCGGAAACGAAATTGCTTCCCACAGAAATTGCTCCCTGGGCGGCGGCGCCCCCGCCTCCGAACAGACCGGAGATGAAATTGCCCGCCGTGCTGATCCAGCCGCCTAGGCCGCCACCGTTCTCGTTCTTCATGAAATTGCTGCCGAACAGCGTTTCCATCAGCTTGGCCGAGGCTGCCGATGTCACCATCTTGGCGACGTTGTTCAAGAAGGACAGCCCCATCTTGTCGAACTTCTCGGCCACGAAGTCATACATCTTCGTGCCCAGCACGTCCTGGATCTTGCCTGCGCTGGTGCGCGCGGATTCGACCAGCTTGTCATTCAGGTCCAGCATGAAATCGCCGTCCTTCCTGAAGCCGAGATTCCGTCTTTCCTTGTCGTACGTGCCCTGATCCAGCCTGCCGTCTCGCAGGGCCTGGTCCAGCGCCGCCATTTTTTGGTCCTTCTCGGCTTTTGCAGTCTCCGCGGTTTTCAGACTTGCGATGTAATCGCTCATCTTCATCTGCTCCTGGCGCTTGTCCAGACGCGTCGCCCCTTCGATCAGCCGATCCTTGTCAGGCTCGCTCTCGCCCGCGTACTTGCCGAATTCCGTCTCGTACAGCATCTTGCCGGTCTCGGACTTCAGGCTCATATACGCCGCGGTGCGCTTCTGGTCGGCAAGCACCTGCTCGACTACGGCCGATTTGACCGCTTCGGCGTTCTGCTTCAACGCCAGCGTTGCCCTTGCCTTTTCAGTGGTGCCGAGCTTGGTGACAGTGTTGTCTTTCGTGCCAGCCGTCGCGGCCTTCGCCAATTCACTGCAGCGCGCTTTCTGGGCTCCGATGTTGCGAGCCAGCAGATCGTTCTGCTGCTTGAGCGCCAGGTTTTCCGCAGCCAGCTGCGCCGCTGTCTTGTTACTTTCCATGGTCTTTCACCTCTTATAAATCCGCCTCCGGCCCGCTTGCGCGGGCCGGACACGTCGTCAAGACCCCTTCTTGACCTTCGACAGCAGGAACGCCTTCAACGCGTCCGCACCGGCCTCGGCCGGCGGTTCCGCATCGTCGGCGCCCCAGCGCACCAGCATGTCGGTGGCGCGCACCTTGGCGCCGGCAGCCTGCGCCACCGTGGCGGCCAGGCTGGCGGCGAGCAGGTCGGCCCGTTCGTCGCCCAGGGGAGACGTGCGGTCCAGTTCGCGCCACAGCGACAGTTCATGGGTGTCGATGGCCTGCATCAACTCGCCCAGCGTGCGCCCCAGCCGAAGCGCCAGGACCATCAGGAAACGGAGGTCTGGCGTTTCCTGGAGGGCTTTTTTGCGCGCTCCTGCGCCCCCTCCCCAAGGTTGCCCAGTTCGATCGCCTTGGCCACCAGCGTGGCGTGCGCCAGCCCGTAGGCCGCCGCGACGATGTCCACGTCTTCGTCGCGAAAGACACGCTGCGGACCATTGGCGGTCTGCTCGAACAGGGTGCGCACCAGCAGGCTGGCCGAGGCGCGGGTGTAATCCACGCCCGGCGCATCAAGCTTGGCGCGCACAGTGTCGTTGTCTTCGCCCGGCACCACGCCCGCGGCCGCCCAGATGGCGCGGATGTGGAACAGATGGTCGCCGGCGCTGGGCGCGCGCACGATGACGCGCGCGTCCTGCCATTGCGGCACGGTGACGGTTTCATGATGGAAACCAGCCAGGGGATCGGCGGCCAGGCCGCGCAGGCCCGCTGCGCGAGCCAGGGGATTGATCGACGTGTCCGTCATGGCGCTCAGCCCCCGTTGGCGGGTGCGTCGGTCAGCTTGACGGCGCCAGTGACGCGCACGTTGAACGTGGCGGACACGACGTTGTCCAGCTGGCCTTGCCACTGGTACTGCGTGACCAGGCCGAGGAACTCGAACTTGGCGCCGTCGGCGAAGGTCACGCGGAACGCGCGGGTCTTCTTGTCGCTGCGCGCGGCCACCAGCGCCTTCTGGGCGGGGTCACCGGCCTTCCAGTTGCCGGCCATGCTGAAGGTGCCGCTGTCGTCCAGGCCCAGGGCATATTCCTTGGCAGTGGACTTGAGCACGGTGACGTCGATCTCGGTGGTCTGGCCGCCCTGGAAGTTCGGATCCTTGATGGTGATCGCCAGATCGGCGTAGGTCAGGCCAGCGGCGCCCAGGTCTTCGGTGGCCGTGGTGGACACGTCCAGCTGCGTGCCCTGGGTTTGAACGAATTGCGAAACGGTAGTACCTGCCATTGCAGACTCCAGAAAAAAGCCCGCCGATGGCGGGCAACTGTGGCCACCCCGAGGGTCGGCGCGGCCATGAAAAAGGCCCCGTGGCGAATGCCACGGGGCCTGATCAGCGTGTTGAGGATGAAGTGTCGAAGCAGCGCCGCCCGCCCACTGCGCGGGACTGGCATTGCACATGTTCTGAAAAGAAAAAACCCGCGGGCAAGCACGGGTTTCGTGTAGGCCAGCGGGTGGGTTTTCTTCGGGCGCAACTTGCCCCGACGACTGAATTATGCGCGGGCCTTGGACGGGCTGCAAGCGCTGGCGCGATCTGCGTGTCGCACTTGCGGCGCGGTCACCAGCGAACGACGACGCAGGGCGGGCAAGAGTGCGGCCTTGGCCTCCTGGTAGGCGGCATGCTGCTGCTCGGGCGTCATGCGCGGGTTGCTGAACACGCGCGCGCCGGCGGCCTTGTTGCCTGCGTGCACGCCGATGGCCGAGCGTTGCTGCCAGGGCAGTTCGTCGATGCACAATTCGGTCTGCTCGCCGCGCGCGGCGGTCAGGCGTGCATCGATGTCTTCGTCGTCGACGTAGGCGTCGTCGGGCACCATGCCCCGCGCGAATGCCGATACGCGGCCCACGCCCAGCTTGGGCCGGTAGCCGCGGCTCCAGTGGTACCACTCCATGATCAGTGCTTCGACCTGGTCCGATTCTTCTCGCGTCATGCCCTGCCCCTTCTGAATGCTTGCGCGGGCCGTGCGGTCCGCGTTGCCCGCCGGCCGCGCGGCGAACGAGCGCGCAATCGCGGCCCCCGCCTGCGATGCCGCCACTGCCCAGCCTTGCGGTGCCCGCAATGCCATGTTTGCTGCCTGATCCATATGCCGCTCCTTGCCGTTGAGTTCGTTGCCGGGGTAAGCCGCCTGGCTGTCCCGGGAGTGCGCCGCGCGGGCGCCTGGTGCGCGGACCGGCTGCGCCGCCGGTCGGAAAGATTGTCGGGAGAAGTCTTCTGGTAGCGAAACGCTACCTACGCTTCCGTCTGATAACAGCACGCGTTTTGGGTAATTCATACCTGGAATTCTACAAGTGTATAATCGCCTTTTCAACACTTGTTGTTGCACAACATTCCACAACTGTTTAGCGTCCGCACCATGGCTCTCGGAAAACAAATCAGGCGCTATCGCGCCGCGCTCGGTCTCACCCTGGAACAGCTGGAAGCCCGCACGGGCGTGGGCGTGGGCACCATCGCCGCCCTCGAAGGGCGCGACAGCGAACGCTCGAAATACGCGGCCCGGCTGGCCGCCGGGTTGGGGCTGTCGCTGGAACAATTGCTGGACGAAGCGGCGCAATATCCGCCCGATACGGTGCTGTCCGCGCCCGACACCCTGCTGCGCCTGGACGACGGCCTGGCCGACGATTTGCGCATCCCGCGCTTCGATACCGGCGGTGCCATGGGCGCGGGGGTCGAACTGCGCGACCAGCCAGGCGTGATTCAAAGCCTGCGCGTCAGCCAGGAATGGCTGCACAAGAACCTGCGGCACTACACCTCGGTCAGCAACCTGTGCGTCGTGACGGGTTTCGGCGACAGCATGCGGCCCATGTACAACCCCGGCGATCCGCTGCTGGTGGACCTGGGCGTGGCCAAGGCCGACATCGATGGCATCTATTTCTTTCGGGTGGGCAACGAAGGCTTCATCAAGCGGCTGCAACGCATTCCCAGCGCGCGGGGGTTGCTGATTCGCGCCAAATCCGAGAACACCAAGTACGACGCCTGGGACATCACCGAAGACATGGACCTGCAGATTTTCGGGCGTGTGCTGAAGGTGTGGCGCAGCGACGATTTCTGAGGCGCGCGATCAGACAGGCACGATCTGATGCGCGCGGGCTTGCGTGAGGCATTCGGCGATTCGCCGCCCTACTGCGCCACCCGCTGCGGCTGGGGGGTTTGCCACGTGCCATCCCGTAACGCGGGCTTGGGCCAGTAATAACGCAGCGCCACCACGAACGGCCCCGGTGGCGTGGGTAGCCAATTGGCCTCGTGGCCCTTGCCGGGCGACGACGGTTGCAGGGCGAGCGTGATGCCGCCATCGCGGTCGCGCTTGAGCGACGACAGCATTGACGCGTTGATCGTGTAGCGCTTGGCGGCGTTGGGCACCAGCGTTTGCCCGGGCAGTCGATACAGCGTGACCGACCAGTAGGCATTGACCGGCGGCAGGCTTTTCGGGGCAAAGCGCAACGTGTAGGCGCGCGTGCCATCCAGCGGCTGCCCGGCGCTGTCTTGTTCGAGTACCGGCGCCAGCACTTCTTCGCGGCTGCTGCCGCCCAGGTCGACCTGGGCGCCGGCGGCACGCGCCAGGTAATCGTTCTTGAAGGTACGACGGTCGGCGAACAGCGTATCGGTCTTGCCGGCCAGCGCCACGCGGCGCTTGTCGATGTCGTTCTGGCCGTCGTGCATGCCTTCCTGCATCATCTGGCGCAGGCGGGGGTTCATGCGATCGGTCACGACCGGATCCCCCGGCCGGATGCGCAGGCTGTCCAGGCGCCGGCGCAGCGTTTTTTCGCTGTGCTCGACAGGCGCGAACTGCAGCAGGAATGCCAGCTGGTTGTAGAACTCGAGCGAGCTGCGCATCTGGGCGGGGGCTTCCGGCACGATCCAGGCGACCGGCGCCGGCGCGGGCGGCGCGGCCTTTTTCAGGAAGGCCGACAAGGGCTGGAGCTTGTAGCCCGCCTGGATGCGCTTGACGTTCGCGAGGTCGGCCGAGGAAAACAGCAGGGTGCGCCCGGAAAGCGTGACCAGCTCGGTTTCGGCGACGATGACCTTGGAAACGTGCTTGGGCGCCGTGCCTTTCCAGCGGGGACCTGCGATCAGGAAATGGCCGCCGCCATTGCCCGTGGCGCGGCTGCCGATATAGGCAAAGTTCTGGCCGTACAGGTCAGTCAGCTGCAGCGCGAAGTAGCGCCGCGATTCCATGGGAGGAACGCTGATGACGACCGGCTCGGCCCGCAGATCCAGCACGGCGGACGACCTGGCGGTGTCGAGATCGGGCGCCGCGAGGCCGGCGTCTTCCGGCGTGCCCCCCCGCGCATCAAGGTGCAGCGTGTTGAAAGGGCCGCGATACTGCGGGCTGGCGGAATCGATGTTCGTGGCGTACAGGGCCTGGTAGCTGGCGACCATGGGGTAGCCGTAGACGTAGGCCTCTTTGGCGATGCGACGTGCTTCAGGTGCCGAGACGCCGTCGATGCCCACGAACTGAGACCCCGTTGCCGCGTCGGGCGACGTGAAGCTGCATCCGGCCAGGGTGGCGGCCAGCGCCACGCCGGCCATGCCGCGAAGGGTGGAAAGAAGGGCAGTGCCAACCAGGCGGTCGCGCATTCGATGCTCCAACATGGGCGGATGTTGGCAACGCCCAGATGGCGGCAGCGTCGCGGGCAAGACAAAAGGGTGGTCGAAATTCTGGCACACTTTTTGTGACCATAGTGAAACAGCGCCCCCTCAATCGCACTACCTGTCGTCTGATTCCTCGACCCCAGACGCGCTCACCCCGGCAGCGGCAAGCCTTCCAGCCGGGCCAGCGGAATCGGCGTGATGGCGCTTTCGGTGGCCGCGGCGTCGGTGGTCAGGTGCTGGATCAAGTCCACGGTGGTGGACCGGCGGGTCAGCATCAGGCAGGTGACCTCGGTGTCGGCCACGCGGGTTGCGTGCCAGCAGCCGGGCCGCATGCAGACGCCCTGCCCCTGGGCCACATGAAAGGCGGCCAGCGTGGACAGGTCCGGGCTGCCGTCCGCCGCGCTGCGCGCCACGACCTGGATGATGCTGCCTGTCAGCGGCACGATGGCTTGTTGCGTCAGCAAGTGCTTTTCCAGGCTGGCGATATCGGCCGACGCGCTGCGGTAATTGACCCACAGCACTTCCGCGTCCCCTCCCGCGCCGGTGTTGAACACGTGCTCTTGCCAGAAATCGGTGGCGTCGTTGGTAAAGAGCGGCACACCGTTGCCCTGCGGAATCGGCTTGCCCAGCATCCAGCCGTAGGGCTTGAAGGCATCGTCGGTCAGGTCGTATACAGGCAATGCGGCAGCGCGGGTCATGCGTCGTCCTTGGCGGAAGGGGTTGAAGGCAGGGAAGATTGCGATTGCGCGCGCAGGTTGGACGCGGCGCGCTTGGGAAATTCAGCGTCGTAGTCGAAGTCGCCGCGGGCGATGGCGGCCAGGATGGCGGCACGCCGCGCGGTCGCGCGTTTCAGGTTGGCGGCGGTGGGCTTGACGCGGATGCGTTCCACGCAATGCCGGCCCTGGTAGAAAAAGCCGATCTCGATGGACGATTCGGAAGCCGGCCGCACGCCGTCGAATCCTTTGTTCATGCCTGTCGTTGCTCCGATGCGGGGTTGATCACATGCGCAGGGTTGATCACATGCGGCGGTCAGCGCGCTGCGACGCTGCCAGGTGCGGCCTGCGCTTCCGAGGCCTGCGCCTGCAAGGCCAGCCGGCGCCAGTTGCGGCTGGCGTAGGCGTGCGCCTGGCGCAAGCCAGCCCAGAGGCTGACCTGCTTGATCCAGCGCAGGCTGCCCGCGGCCTCGAACTGGGTGGTCCGGCGCACTTCGGTGCCCTGTCCCGGCACTGCGCGCAGCTCAAAGGTATCCACCAGCTTGCCGACCCAGTCCGCGCACCACACGGTGCTCTGCTGCATCTGATAGCGCAAGCGTTCGTCGGGCTGCAATATCAGGATGCGCTGGTCGATGGTGCCGCGGTCGGTGGTGCACTGACGGGTGTTGCCCACGGCCGCCACGCCTTCCAGCACCTTGCAGCTGATCGGCTTGGGCACGCCCAGCCGAAACAGCAGCGGACGGTTGTCGTCCATGCGGGCATGCAGGAAATGCGGCCAGACATGGCGCGGTTCGCAGGGGAACAGCCAACGGGATTGAATCTGCATGTCGGGCTCCTTGCCGCAACGGTCCGCGCCAGCGCGGCGCACCGCAAGGTTATAGCGCGGATTGGCGTTGCGCCCGCCCGGCGCGCGCCCTTGGCGCCTTCAGCCGGCCATTGCCGCCCGCACGCGCGGCAGCTCGCGGTCGTCGATGGGCCAGTGCAGCGCCGCCGCCAGCACCCCCAGCGCCATGGCGCCCAGCCAGATCAGGTCGTAGGAATGGGTGGTTTCGAACACCACGCCGCCCAGCCACACGCCCAGGAAAGACCCGACCTGATGGCCAAAGAAGACAAAGCCGAACAGCGTGGTGATGTAGCGCACGCCGAACACCTGCGAGATCAGGCCGTTGGTGAGGGGCACCGTGCCCAGCCACACGAAGCCCATGACCGCCGCGAAGGCATACACCGACCAGGTGGACAGCGGCAGCAGGAAGAACAGCGCCATGGCGGCGGTACGCAGCAGGTAAATGCCGGCCAGCAGGTATTTGCGGCGGTGGTGCGCGCCCAGGATGCCGCAGACATAGGTGCCGATGACATTGGTCAGCGCGATGATGGCCAGGGCCGCGACGGCGTCGGCCGCGCGCAGGCCCTTGTCCATCAGGTAGGCCGGCAGGTGGGTGCCGATGAACGCCAGTTGGAAGCCGCAAGCCAGAAAGCCCAGGTTCAGCAACCAGAAGCCGGGCTGGGCGAAGGCTTCGCGAATGGCCGCCCCCATGGGCAGGTCGGCAGGCGTGGCGGACGCCCCGGTGGCGGCCGGCGCCGCCCGACGTGCGGTGTCCTTCAAGGGCCAGGCCAGCGGCAGCACCACCGCCAGCACCACCGCGAAGGTCAGCAGCGCGCTGACCCATCCCCAGCCGCCGATCAGCCATTGCGCGGCGGGCACCAGGGTGAACTGCCCCAGCCCGCCGATCGCGCCGGCCATGCCCAGCGCCCAACCGCGTTTTTCCGGCGGCACCAGGCGGCTGAGCACGCCGTAGATGACGGCGAACGCGGTGCCCGACAACGCGATGCCGATGCAGATGCCGGCGGTCCACATGAAGGCCGCCGGACTGGCGGCGTGGGCCATGCCGAACAACCCCACGGCGTAGCACACGAGACCGCCCAGGACGACCTTGGCCGAACCGTAGCGGTCGGCGATCATGCCGGTGAACGGCTGCACCACGCCCCAGGTCAGGTTCTGCACCGCCAGCGCCATGGCGAAGGTCTCGCGCGACCAGCCGCGGTCCATCGTGATGGGCAAGAGGAACAGGCCCTGCACGTGCCGCACGCCCAGCGCCAGGCCCATGACGATGCCGCCGGCCAATACCATGACCCACAGGCGGCGCACGGTGGCGGGATGAACGGGCGTGGCGGACGGAGCGGCAGGCATGGCGGACCTCGGGTGGGAAACGTCAACACCCGCGCGGGCGGGCAGCTTGCGCTATTACAGGGCCGCTGCCGCCGGCGTTCAACTGATTAATTTTCGTCGGCGGCATGCGCGGCGGGAATGCCAGCCGGCAGCCACAACGAGAACACCGACCCCTTGCCGGGCACCGACCGCAGCGAAATGTAGCCGTGCAGCAACCCTGCCAGCCGTCGAACGATCGCCAGCCCCAAGCCCAGGCCCTGGCCCGCCATGGCCGCGGCCGGGGCCGCGTCGCCGCGCGTGAATTCGGCGAAAACGGATTCCTGCCGCTCGGGCGCGATGCCCACGCCGGTATCCCATACCTGGATCAGCACGCCACCGCGCCGCCGCCGTGCCGCCAGCAGCACACCGCCCGTGGCCGTGTACTGCAGCGCATTGCCCAGCAGGTTGTCGAGGATGCGGCGCAGCAAGGCGGGGTCGGTGTCGACCACGACGGCGGTGGGCAGCACCGACAAGCGCAGGCCGCGCGTGCGCGCCTGGGGTTCGAAGTCCTGGCGCATATCGTCGAACAGGGAGTCCAGCGCCACCGCCTGGCGTTCCACCCGCAGCGCATGCGCGTCCATGCGCGACAGGTCCAGCAGGCCGTCGAGCAGGCGGTTCAGGCCGTCCAGCACGGTCTGCTGACGGCGGGCCACCTGCAGCGCGTCCTGTGGCGTGACGCTGCCCTGTTCGGCGCGGCTGGCCAGCACATCGGTGAACATGCCCAGGGCGTGCACCGGCTGGCGCAGGTCGTGCCCCGCGGCGGCCAGGAAACGGGTCTTGGCGCGGTCGGCCGCGGCCACCCGATCGCGTTCACGCTCCAGGCTGTGGATCAGGGCCGTGTTCTCGAAGCGCAGCGCCACCGTGGTCTGCAAGCTGCGATAGGTGACGGCGCTGTAGTACAGGTTGACCCCCAACAGGCAGACGCCGAAGGCCGCATACACCAGGTGCAGGCCGTCGGCCGCCGCGAGGCAGGCGATGATGAAGGGCGCCACCATGCCCAGCGCCGACCCCGTGTACGCGGGCGGGTAGGCCGACAGCGATGGCACGGCGCCGCTGCACATGCCGGCCAGCATGACGCAGCCGAAAGCCAGCAGCATGTCCTGCCCTGACAGCACCGCCGCCACGCCCGCCAGCCCCCATAGCAGGCCTGACGTCCAGGACAGCAGGCAGAAACCCCGAACCCAGGGCCGCAACGGCCCGGGGCCGCGCCGCGCAAAGCGGTGGCTGACAGCCACCCGCAGCAAGGTCAGCACATAGACAATGGCGACCCACGACGCCAGCAGCCAGGTCGGCACGCTGCCGTGCATGACATAGGCCACGGGCACGACGACAGCGAAGTTGGCGAACAGCACGCCATGGGATTGCTGGTAGAGCAGCGCGGCCAGCTCGGCCGCGATGGCATCGGCGACATCGGGCGCCGTGCCGCCCGGCGTGCCGGAAAAAGGCTCGCCTGGCGAGCGAGGTGGGGGCAGCGCGGCGGGGTCGGTCATGCGCCTGGATCGGTCCCTATAATGACGCATCATTCTGACACAACCTTGCGGCGCCCCCTCCCGCCCTCCATGACCCTGCCCCTGCCACCTCCCCTGCTGCGCGTCCTGCTGGCCGATGACCACGGCATCGTGCGCGAGGGCTTGAAAATGGTCATGCACCAGGCGGCCAACCTGATCGGGTCGGTGGATGAAGCGGCAACCGGCGAACAGGTGCTGGCCCTGCTGGCCGCCCATGGCGCCGACGTGCTGGTGCTGGACCTGGGCATGCCCGGCGTGGCGGGGTCGGGCTGGGTGCGCGCCCTGCGCGAACGCCACCCGGCGCTGTACATCATGGTGCTCACCGCCAATACCGACGCGCGCAGCCGCCAGGCCATCCTGGAGGCCGGCGCCGATGCCTACCTGGCCAAGACCGGCAGCTCGCGCGAACTGATGGCAGCCATCCAGCGCCTGCACGATGACCACGCCCGCCGACCCGCCCGCGCCCGGCCCAGCCATGCCCCCGCCCCCGCCGAAACCCTGACGCGACGCGAGCAACAGGTGCTGGCGCTGGCCGCGCAAGGCGCCACGTCCGCGCAGATCGGCGAGGCGCTGCACATCAGTCCGTTGACCGCGCGCAAGCATCGCGAAAACCTGATGCGCAAACTGACGCTGCACAGCACCGCGGAGCTGGTGGCCTACGCGGTTCGGCTGGGCCTGCCCAGCGCCTGACGGCGCGGCCCCGCGCCACCCAAGCGCCTTGCCCGCGCAAAAAGTTGGCCAAAAATACGGCGCCCGCCGTATTTGCTACCGAATCTTCCAAACGTAGACTGATTTCGCAGCGTCCTGCGATCTCTTCCTGCGAGGGGCCATGGGAGATCACAGGCCTGCACCGAATTCCCTCATGCCCATCAGAACGTGCGCGGACCGCACCGGCTCCGCGGCGGGACGGTGCGCGCCCAAGCCAGGCGCCGCTTGCCCGGCGTGCCGAGCATCCCGTCCATGCACCGTTGCACCGTCACCATGCACCCTGCTCTCCGTTACGCCGCCTCCGCCCAACCCGACCCGGTCAGCCAGCTGGTGCGCGAGGAATCCGAACGCTTGCGACGCTTCGTGCTGCGCCACGTGGGCAACGGCTCGGATGCCGACGACATCACGCAGCAGGCGTTCGTCGAGATGTCCTGTTGCTACGACCGGTTCCGCGGCGAGAGCAAGCCGTCGACCTGGCTGTTCGGCATCGCGCGCAACCTGATCCGCAACCACCTGTCGCGTTCGCCTGAACGGCGCTTTACCTTCGTCAGCGACGACGCGCTGACCGACGAATCGGACCTGCATGCCGATCCGGCCAACCGCGTCGAGCTGCTGCAGTTGCTCCGCATCCTGGACCGCTCGCTGGCCGCGATGCCGCCCGACCTGGCCGAATTGCTGGTGCTGATCTGCGTGGACGAACTGTCGTACGAGGATGCCGCGGCACAATTGGGCCTGCCGGTGGGCACCGTGCGCAGCCGCCTGTCGCGCGCCCGCGCCCTGGTCCGTTCGCGCATGCGCGCCCAGGGTGCCTGGCTGGACGATTAACGGTTCGTTCTTAATCGTTACATTTCTCGGTTTTTTGACTGCTACTGCTGGTTACAGTGCTGCCTTCCCCCCACTTTTGGCAGGCAACCCGACCATGCGGCACGTCCGGCTTCGCTCATTCCGCCTGTTGGCGCTCGCTACGGCCGTTGCCGGCTCGTACGCGGCGCCGGCCAGCGCCCAATACGACAGAGACTGGCAGCGCGCGTGCCTCGGCAGCACCTATGCCATCAACCCGGACACGCCCTGCAACCGCGCCTATGCCGAGGGGCTGGCGGCCGTGCAGGTCGGCAAGACGAGCGACCCGGCCGGCACCTGGGGCTACATCGACAAGCAAGGGCGCATGGCGATACAGCCCGCCTTCCGGGAAGCCGAATCCTTCCAGAACGGGCTGGCCGCCGTGCAACAGGGCGAGCTGTGGGGTTACATCGATGCCCGCGGCGAGTGGGCGATCCAGCCGCGCTTCACGCGCGCCACCGGCTTTAACGCCGAAGGCACCGCGCTGGTCGAACTGGACGAGCGCGACGTGCTGGTCAACCGGCAGGGCCAGATCGTCAAGACGTTCGAGCTGGGCATGCGTTCGTGGGGCTTCGAGCCCGGCCAGAAACTGGCGTCCATGGAAGTGCCGCAAGCGCCGCGGCTGTTCGACACGGCGACCGGACGCGCCCTGACGCTGCCGGGCGACGTGATGGCGTTGTCCAAGCCCACCACCGGCGGTTACCTGCCCGCGCAGCGCCGCAGCGCCCGCTACGGCGGCGCCTGGGGGCTGCTGGATGCCGAAGGCCGCTGGGCCATCGCCCCTGATGTGCTGCGTTCGCACGAACCGCCGCGACGCGATGGCGACACGATCGCCGTGCGCCGCGACGAGACCTGGATGTTCGTGCGCCCCGACGGCACGCCGCTGTCCGACACCCGCTACAGCGACGTGCAACAGGTCGCGCCCGGCCTGTGGCTGGTCAGGTCCAAAGGCGACGGCCCGTCCCTGCTGCTCGATGGCAAGCTGGCCACGCTGCACACCTTCTCGGTCAACTACGCGGCCGTCGAAGAACGAAACGGCTGGAAGATCCTGAGCGATGCCGATGCGGTGATGCTGGTCTTCCCCGACGGCAAGATGCGCAAGATTCCCGGCCACATGCCTCAGGTGACGATCAAGAATGGCCTGGCCTGGGTGTATGCCTTTGCCCCGACGCCGCCCGCCAATGGCGCCAGCGATGCCGTCCGGCCGCCGCAAGAAACGGACGCCACGGCCGCGGCCCCGGCCGAGGCCACCGCTGCCGCCGACACGGTTCCCGCAGAGGCCACCGCCGCCGCGGACACCGCCACCGTCGCCGATGCCGCGGTGGATGCCGCCTCGGACCAGGCCGTCCCTGCCGCCACTGCTGCCGCCGACACCGCAACCGCGATCGACATCACCGGCAGCGGCACGCAGACCGAAGCCAGCCTGGTGCAGATCTACCGGCCAGACGGCACGACGCTGCTGGACGCCGACACCGCGGCGCGCCTGGCCCGCTACCGGGTGTCGGAATTCACGCCCCGGAACGCAGCCGACGCCGCACCGGACGAGGCCCAGGCCGGCACGCAAGACAACGCCCAACTGCCCCTGGCGCTGCTGCGCCCCGACGACTACACGCAGCCGTCCGGCATCCTGACCCCATCCGGCAGGATCGTCACCAACCCGGATTGGGACGACATCAATACCTACAACGCCAGCGCGCCGCTGGTGGTCAAGACCCGCCAGCGCGGCGTGGGCCTGATCGACGCGGAAGGCAACTGGCTGCTGCCGCCCGATTACGAGGGCATCCGCGGGTTCGACGGCCCGTATTCCTGGGCCCGCACGACCGGCATGGACCGCCGCTCGGCGTTGCTGATCGATGCGCGCGGCCAGGTGCAGAAGCTGCCGGCGCGGGTGGAAGTCAACGGCGAAAAGATCGACGGCGACCTGCTCTACTACTACACGCAGGACGACAACCGCCGGCAACGCTGGGGCCTGTGGAACATTCGCAGCGCCAGCGTGGCCGTCAAGCCGACGCTTGAAAGCATCGAGGAATTCAAGGATGACTGGGCCAACGCCCAGGACAACGACCGCTGGGGCGTCATCGACCGCCAGGGCAAATGGGTGGTGCCCGCCACCTATGCCGGCAGCTACGACCTGGACTACCTGGGCAATGGCTACCTGCTGGCGCGCGAACCCCGCGGCAAGGGGGCTTCCAGCAGCTATCGCGAAAGCTATCGCCTGATCAACCTGCGCACCGGCCAGCGCAGCCCGCTGCTGAGTGCAAAGCCGCAGGACCTGCGGCAGGGCCGCTTCCTGGGGCAGGGGCAGGACGGCGCCACGCTGCTGTTCGACCGCCAGGGCGGCACCACCCGCCTGTGGGAAGGCAGCCCTGACCGCCAGGAACAGTACGGCGACTGGATCTACGTGCAATACCGTTCACGCAATGGCGCGATCGATGCCCGCGGCAACATGAAGATCGCCGCGGTGAACGGTGAATTCAACCCGTTCTTCGTGCAGCCCGAGGGCTTGGCCCGCGTCTATGACGGCCAGAGCTACCGGCTGATGGACGAAAACGGCAAGACGCTGCTTGCGCAGCGCGGCGACGGCACGCCGCTGGCGTCGATGAAACGCCTGGTGTTCGACGACGAAGAGACGTCCGAAGGCATCATCACCGACCTGCAGGGCCGCGAGATCACCCGCATCAAGGGCAAGTATTCGCTGGAGGAACGCAAGGCCAGCGAAGGGGTCGTGCCGTATCGCGGCCAGAACGACCGCTATGGCTTCATCAACGCCGACGGCAAGCGCATCGTCGGCCCCTACTTCGACAAGCTGGGCCCGCTGCGCAATGGGCGGGCGCTTGCCCAACGCACCCAGCGCACCGGCGAACAGTACGGCTACATCGACCTGACCGGCCGCTACGTGATCGCGCCGGACTTCGGCTGGGCCTCCGACTTCCAGGACGAACGCGCGCTGGTGCGCCGCGGCCGCCTGCTGGAATTCATCGACCCCCAGGGCAAGACCACCGCGTTGTTCGGCAAGCTGTGCGACGAAATCGTGGTGCTGGACGCGCAAGAGCGCCAGGCCTGGCCGCGCGAAAAGCTGACCTGCCCCGAAGCCGCCGAGATCGAACTGGCGCCCGTCCCCGCATCCGCCAAAGCAGAATGACCATGACCTCACGCGCGTTTCACGCCACCCGTCTCGCCTGCGCCCTCGCCGCGCTGGGCGTCTCTTTGTCCGCCCACGCCCAGTACCGCCAGGCGCGCAGCGTCTGCGTCGATGCGTCGGCCGTCAACACCAGCGCCATGGTCGAGGATCGCGACGGCCACGGCAATGCGGCCCTGGGCTGCATCCGCGCGCTGTCCGACAACCGCGCCGCCGTGCTGTTGCCGTCGGCGCTGGAAGAGATCGACCGCGTCCCCACCGACGAATCGCTGCGCCGGCACGCCTGGGGCTTTCTGGACGGCAACGGCAAGCTGGCCATCAATCCGCAATTCGAGGCGGTCGGCGACTTCCACCATGGCCTGGCCGCGGTGCGCTGGAAGGGCAAGTGGGGCTTCATCGATGCCAAGGGCAAGATGGCCGTGCCGCCGCGCTACAGCAGCGTGTCCGACTTCGTCGAAGCGGGGCTGGCGGTGGTGACGCGGGATGGCCAATACCAGTTGATCGACCGCAGCGGCAACACCGTGGGCGATGCGCTTGATGCCAGCGTGCAAAGCGTGCAACTGGGCGAGGGCAAGCCGGCGCAGGTGGCCATCACCTACCGCGAGGAATACCGCTCCAACACCGGCGAACGCCGCTACGCCACCGACGACATCCGCATCCTGTCCGGCTACGGCCCCGACCTGTTCATCGCCGCCGACGCGAACGGTCGGTATGGGCTGCTCGGCAGCGACTGGAACTGGCGCGTGAAACCGCAGTACCTGGACATCTCGCGCCGATCCAAGGACACCCTGGCGCTTGCCGAGGGTGAAAACGAGGTGGCGCTGATCGACACCGCCGGCAACGTCATCGGCCAGGGCAAGGACTATCGCCGCATCATCAAGGTGGGCGAGGCATTCTGGAGCGCGCAGCTGCCGCGCGGCGGCTATGCGCTGCTCGACGCCGCCGGCCAGCCGCTGGGCACTTTGACCGACGCCGAGGCGCAGTCGACGGTGCTGCACGGCGACACGCTGGTCTACGCCACGGGCGACACGCTCAAGGCCTATGTGCCGGGCCGCGCCGAACCCGTGACCCTGGGCACGGGCATGACGGCTGCCGAGAATGAAGGCAACTACGTGCTGTTCCGCGACCCCGCGGGCCGCGTCGCCGGGCTGCTCACGCCCAAGGGCACGTGGCTGCATGGCGACACCGCGCCGCCCTGGCTGGCCAATGTCAGCCGGCTCGCGCTGCGCCAGGGCAAGCTGTGGCTGTCCGGCGAAGACGGTGAGCTGTTCAATGCACTGGATGCCGAGGGCCGCGCGATACTGCAGCCCGAGGCCCTGGCGGCCGCGCAGGGTTCGCAACTGCGCGACATGCCGCTGGATGTGCCCGGCGGCCCACTGGGCCTGCTGGGCCAGGGCTACTGCCAGTGCGGCGACAGCAGCGCCGGCCTGCTGCTGGCCGATGGCAGCGTGGCCACCGACAAGACGTGGACCGCCGTGCTGCCGCTGGACGGCCCGCAAGACGAATACGCCGCGAAAGACGAAGCCGGCGACACGCCCACCGCCGACCAACTGCGCTACGCCGCGCAGACCGAAGACGGCATGCAGTTGCTGGATGCGCGCGGCAAGCCGATGGACCTGCCCTTGCAGCAGCACATCGGCGCTTTCCGCCATGGCTATGCGCTGATCTACGCCAAAGGCGAAGCGCGCCTGATCGACCGCGCCGGCAAGACCTACGCCCTGCCCGACTATTTCGAGGCCGAGGTCGTGGCGCCCGGCCTGGTGCGCTACCTGAAGACCGCGGCGGAAGGCGATCCGTGGGGCCTGTACGACTTCATCGCCGGCAAGGAAGTGTCGGCGCCCGCGTTCCAGTTCATAGGCGTCTTCCAAAAGGGCCAGGCCGTGGCCGCCCTGGGCGCGGACAAGGTCGGCGTGATCGACCAGCAAGGCAAGTGGGTCGTGCCGGCCAGCCATCACGGCGCCACGCGCGTCAGCGACAAGCTGTGGCTGGTGTCGCAGGCGGGCTGGAAGGGCGAGGACTACCAGCGGCCGCAAGCCGTCATCAATACCGCCGGCCGCGCGCTGACCACGTTCCAGTCCGGCATGGACGTCTCGCGCACCGACGACGGCGCCTACCTGGCCTACAGCCAGAAGCAGCGCTGGATGATCGCGCCCGACGCGTCCGATGCGCTGGACGTGCAGGACGCCAGCTACACCCCGATGGGCAGCTGGATGTCCATCCGCCGCGCCAACCGCTACGGCTACCTGGACGGCGCCGGCCGCTGGCAGATCGCCCCGGGTCCGGTCGCCGGCACGCCCTTCCAGGGCAAGCCCGCCCGCGCGCTGCTCAGCGACGATGACGGTGCGCGCCTCATCGACGAACACGGCAAGACCGTGGCCACGCTGCCTGCGGGCGAATGGAGCTGGCCGACGGGCTCGCCCTGGCTGGTACGGCGCGACCAGCAGCAGGGCCGGCACATCACCCACTATGCGGACCTGACGGGAAAGACGCGCATGACGCTGGCCGGTTTCGGCTCGGGCTTCTCGGAGGGCCGCGCGGTCATGACGCTGCCCAACGGCACCGAGCGCGCCGTCAACGACAAGGCCGTGGCCGATGGCCCGGTGTTTGAATACCTGGGCTTGCGACGCGACGGCCTGGCCCTGGCCCGCGTGGGCGGCCTGCTGGGCTATGCCGACGGCCAGGGCAAGCTGGCGATCGCGCCGGTGTACCAATACGCTACGCCGTTCTCGGGCCAACGCGCCGTGGTGTCCACGCGCGACATGTCGATGATCCTGGATCAGCAAGGCGCCATGGTGGCGCGGGTCGGCATGGAATGTGGCATCCGCACGCTGTACGGTGCGTACAACCAGCGGCTGTGGCCACTGTCGATGCCGCAACGCTGCCAGCGCTAGCGCGCAGTCGCAACGGCGCAGTCACCGGGTGCGCTGCGGCTGCCGGATGCATTGCCGTGACCGGGCGTTCCGCGCCCGGTCCACAGCGCGCGGTTACTGCGTATCCAGCGCCAGGTAGCGGCGCGTCTGCACGATCTCTTCGCGTTCCTTGAAGCTGGTCAGCCGGTCGGCCAGCGCGCGGCTGTCGCCCGTCTCGCGGATGGCGGCCAGCGTGGCCTGCATCGCGTGAATGGCTGCACGCTGCAGGTCAGACGGAATGATCGCCAGGCGATAGCCCATGGCCGCCAGGTCGGGCAGCGGCACCAGCGGCGTCTTGCCGCCGTAGAACATGTTGATGAGCTTCAGCCCGGGCAACCGCGCGGCGATGGCGCGGATCTGCTCCAGCGTTTCGGGCGCTTCGACGAACACCATGTCGGCGCCCGCCTTCACGTATTGCTCGGCGCGCGCGATGGCCGCGTCAAAGCCTTCCACCGCAATGGCATCGGTGCGCGCAATCACCAGGGTATCGGCGTCGGCCAGCGTCTGCCGCGCGATGTGCACCTTGCGGCACATTTCCCCGGCGTCCACCAGGCTCTTGTCGTCCAGGTGGCCGCAGCGCTTGGGAAATGACTGGTCTTCGATATGAAAGGCAGCCACGCCGGCGCGCTCCATGATGCGCACGGTACGTTCGACGTTGGCCGAGCCGCCGAAACCCGTATCCGCATCGGCCACCACCGGCAGGCCGCTGGCATCGACGATCTTTTCCACGCGGTCCATCACCTCGGTAAAGCTGAGCAGCCCGATGTCCGGGTAGCCGGCGGCCCGGGCAATGGCGCCGCCGCTGGCGTACACCGCATTGAAACCGGCGGCCGTCACCAGGCGGGCCGACATCCCGTCGTAGGCGCCGGGCGCCACCACGATGTCCTGCGCCAGAAGCTGGCGCAGCCGCGCGCCGGGGGTCAGAGAGGGGGCCATGTGCATTCCTTGAAAACGAAAGATCGATGCCTGCATGATCGTTCCGCTGCAATAGAATGTCCAATATATGGAAAATTGATAATCAGTACTTTTCAGGTATCGATATGGAACTGCGTCACCTGCGCTATTTCGTGGCCACGGCCGAGGCCCAGCACTTCACCCGCGCCGCCGAACAGCTGGGCATGGCGCAGCCGCCGTTGTCGCAGCAGATCCGGCAACTGGAAGAAGAAGTGGGCACCCCGCTGTTTGACCGCCGCGGGCGCGGCGTCAGCCTGAACGACGCGGGCCGCGCCTTCCTGGCATGCGCGCAGGACATCCTGCAACGCGCCCAGGCGGCCGTGCAGACGGCACAGCGCGCCGCGCGTGGCGAGGTCGGCGAACTGGCGCTGGGCTTTACCGAATCGGCGTCGTTTCACCCGGTCGTGACCGAACTGATCCGCCTGTATCGGCAGCAGTATCCCGACGTGGAAATGACGCTGTCGCAGGACGACAGCGAAACGCTGGTCGCGCAGCTGCGCGACGGCAGGATCGACGCGGCGTTCGTGCGCCCGCCCTTCGCGATGGACGGCGGGCTGCGCTTTCTGCAACTGACCGAAGAGCCGTTGATGGTGGCCTTGCCGCTGGGCCACGCGCTGGCGCGACGCAAGCGGCTCGCGCCCGCCGACCTGGTGCAGGAACGCTTCATCCAGTATTCGCGCAAGTCCGGCTATGGGCTCAGCGCCGACATCATGGCCGCCTGCCGGCAGCATGGGCTGAACCCGCTGCCGGGGCAGCGCGCGCCGCAGCTGTCGTCCGCGGTGAACCTGGTGGCCGCGGGCATGGGCGTGGCCATCGTGCCCGCGTCGCTGCGCCATCTGCGTCCGGACGGCGTGGTGTACCGCCCGTTTGCGCTGGATTGGCCGCGCGCGGTGCTGGGGCTGGCGGTGCGCGAAGACTCACCGCGCGGGCGCGTGGCCAATCTGCTGGCGCTGGCGCAGGGGTAGACGCCCGCACGCGGCCGACATGTGCAGCGGTGGGACGACAGCCCAGGGCCGATGGGTGCGTTGCGTCAGTCTTCGTGCGACTCGTGCACCGCTATCGCGCCGCGCTTCCAGTAGCTGGCGGCACGAATGCGGCTCTTGTCGATGCCGTGCTGGGCCACCATGATTCCGCGCACGGCCTTGGCCGCCGCAGATTCCGCCGCGATCCAGGTATAGCCCTCGCCCGGCGGCAACGTCAGTTCGCGCGCGGCCTCCAGCAACAACGTGCTGTAGCCGGCGGCCGTGCCGTTGCGATGCAGCCAGCGCACATTGGCCTGGGCGCGCGTAGCCAGCGGGATTTCGTTGTCGGCGCCAGGCACCTCGATCAGCACCAGCGCCTGCGCGGTGGCGGGCAGTTCCTCCAGGCGGCGCGCGATGGCCGGCAGCGCGGTCTCGTCGCCGATCAGCACATGCCAGTCAAAGCCCGTGGGCACGACGAACGAACCCCGCGGGCCGCCGATGCCCAGCCGCTGGCCCGCCTCGGCCTGCTCGGCCCAGGTGGACGCAGGCCCATCGCCATGCAGCACGAAGTCGATATCCAGTTCCTGGCGGACCGTATCGAAACGGCGCGGCGTGTAGTCGCGCGCGGCCGGACGCGGCACGCCTTCGGGGAACTTGATGCCGTCGGGGCCGACTTCGGGCAAAGCCGGCGGCTGGGATGGATCGGCGGGGAAAAACAGTTTCACGTGGTCGTCGAAAGACGCCGAGACGAAGTCGTGCAGGTCTTCGCCGGTAAAGGTGACGCGGGCCAACAGGCCCGCGATGCGCTCGACGCGCGCCACGGTCAGGATGCGCATCTTCAGCGAATGGCGCACGCGTTCGACAGTCAGGTCGCTACGGGTCATGGGTACTCCAATGGAATGAACGGAATCAGGCACAGTCCTTCTTGCCGGTGATTTCCTCGGTGGCGCGGCGCAGGATCGCGGCAATGCGGCGCTGTTCGGCCGGCGAGGCCTCGGTGCGTTCCAGCAGCGCATGGCGGATCGCCTGGCGGGCATGGACGAATTCGTCGATCCAGCCGGTGGCGTTCTCGTCGTCCGCGGGCGCGGCGCGCGATTCGCCGCTCCAGGCCTGGCGCATCCAGTCCATCTTGCGCGCCACGTGCTTGAGCTTGTTGAACATCACCGACAAGCGCTCGCGGTTGGCTTGCAGGTGGGCGCGGCCCGGCTCGGCCAGGTGGTAGCGCTTTTTGGTGCCTTCCTGTTCGACGGTGGCGTAGCCCAGCTCTTCCAGGTAGGTCAACGCGGGGTAGACCATGCCGGGGCTGGGTGTGTAGAAGCCGTTGGACAGTGCGCCAAGCGCCTTGATCAGCTCGTAGCCATGACTGGGGTTCTGTTCCAGAAGGCCGAGCAGCATCAGTTGCAGGTCATCGGCAGACACCTTGCGGCTACGGCCCCAGCCGCGGCCATCGCCGCCGAAGCTGTCGTCGGCATCGCCGCCACGGCCGCCCCAGGGGCCGCCAAACCAGCCACCGCCGCCCCCGGCATGGCGACGATGACGGCCACGGCCGCCTTCGCAGAAATTGCCGTCAGGCATGTCCTGGGCGTGACGGGCGCCAGGCTGTTCGTATGGGCTGCCGGGGTAATCGTGATGCCGGCCATGGCCAGCATACGCCCCCCCGGCGTATTCGTGATGGTGACTGCCGCGTTCATGATGATGGCGGCCGCCGTGGCCGCCGCGGCCGTGGCCGTCGCGGGATTCATGGCGAAGACCGCGTGAAAACGCGGCCAGGAAGTGGAAGTGGCGCATGGCATGGCCTCGCTGGGTATCTGGGATATGACTTACGATGTATCTTAAGATATATATCTTACGATACACAGCCCGACTTCCCGGCGTCAAGCGCCTTTTTCAAATCTCGCTAGCGACGCCCCTTGTCCAACACCCCGGCCGCGATACCCGCCACGATCAGCGCCATCCCCACGACCAGCGGCGTACTCAGCGGCTCGTGCAGGATGGCCGCCGAACACAGCAGCCCCACCACCGGCACGCCCAGCAAGCCGATGGACGTGACGCCGGCAGGCAACGAGCGGTTCACATTCACCGCCGCCCAGTACGCCACGGCAATGCCGAACACGCCGCCGTAGCCCAGCAGCCAGCCCAGGTCCGGGCTCCAGACCACGCGTGGCGTACCTTCGGCCGCCCACGCCACCCCCGCCAGCACCACGGACGCCAGCAGCGCCTGCCAGAACGCCAGCTCAAACGGCGGCGTGACCCAGCGATGCGCCCGCACGTAGACGATGTTGGCGGCCCAGCACAGCGCGGCCAGCAGCACCAGGCCGTTGCCGAACACGGCGTCGCCGTCGTGCCAGTCGAATGCCAGGGGATTGAAGATGACGGCCAGTCCGGCCAGGCCCAGCGCCAGGCCCGCCTGGCGGCCGCGTCCGATCGGCTCGCCCAGGAACAGCCGCGCGGCGGGAATCACCCAGAGCGGCGTGGTGTACGCCAGCACCACAGAGCGGCCCGCCGGCACGTATTGCAACCCCAGGCTGACCAGCGCGGCAAAGGCGCCCATGTGCAAGAGGCCCACGCTGAGGATCACGGCAATGTCGGCCTTGACCGGCCATGCGACCCGGCGCAACGCCAGGCCCAGCATCAGCAACGCGGCAGTGCCGACCAGGCTGCGCGCCGCCACCGCCCAGATCGGCGTCATGTATTGCAGCAGCAGTTTGCTGACGACCCAGGTGAATCCCCACGCCAATACCACGATGGCGAGCAGGGTCAGGGCATGGCGGCGGGAGAGGTTTTCGGCAGGCATGGCGCCGACTATAGGAGTGCGCCGCGCCCCCGCCGTAGACCCACGCGGCGCTTATTCTCTGGAGCCACGCGCGGGCCGCGCCGGCTTGCGCCCCAGCCACTGCGCAAAGGCGCGGGCCTGCGGTTCGTCCGGTGCGGGCGCGTACACCACCAGGCGCAGATGCCGGCTTTCGTCGACCGACAACGTCGAATGCTCGAAGGCCACGTCGCCCAGCGGGCCGATGTGCAGGCTGCGCACGCCCATGCAGTTGCCGTGCACATCGTGTTCGCGCCACCACGCCTTGAAGTCCGGCGACACCCGCTCAAGTTCGTCGACCAGCTCCGCGATGTCGGGCACGCCCGCGGCCGACGCAAAGTCGCGCCGGAAGGTCGACAACATGGCGCGCGCCTGCGCCGGCCAGTCGACGAACAACTGCCGCATGGCGGGGTCGGTGAACAGCATCCACAGCAGATTGCGCCGCCCCGGAGCCTGCGCGCCAAAACCGAACACGCGCTCGGCCGCGGCGTTCCACACCACCACGTCCCAGCGCAGGTTCAGGATGTAGGCGGGGCGCGTCGGCAGGTCGTCCATCAGCCGGCGTACCTGCGGCGGCACGGTGCACCAGGTGCGGCCGGGTTCGGCGGGCGGACGTTGATGCGCCAGGAGATACAGGTGGCGGCGTTCGGCCGCATCCAGCTTCAGCACGCGCGCCAGGTTTTCCAGGAACGTCGCCGACACGCTGATGTTGCGGCCTTGCTCGAACCAGGTGTACCAGGCCAGGCCCACGCCGGCCAGGGCCGCCACTTCTTCGCGCCGCAGGCCCGGCGTGCGGCGTCGCCCGCCGGCGGGCAGGCCCAACGCCGCCGGACTCAGGCGTTCGCGACGCAGGCGCAGGAATTCGGCCAGGTCGCTGCGCGTGCGGTCCAGGCGTGCCGCGGACGGGGGAGCCGATGCCGCCGCCGCACCGCCTGCGGCAACCGATGTGGCGCGGGAGGAGGAGACCGACGCGGCGACAGGCGCCACGTCGATCACGGGATCAGGCTTGCGGGAATGGGGCATCGGCTATTGCCTTCAGTAACAGCATAAACAGCTAAATTGTATAAGGCTGCGGACCCGCCCAGAATAGCGCCAATCGTCTTTCCCCTGGCCTATCCATGTCTTCCAGCGCCCTGCCCGCCGCCTGCCCCGCCCCCGCATCATCACCCGCCACGCCCGGCCCGCTCGGCCTGGCCGTGCTGCTGTCCGGCGGCTTCATCACCATCTTCGACCTGTTCGTCGTCAACGTCGCCATTCCCAGCATGCAGGCCACGCTGGACGCCAGCTTCGCGCAGATCAACTTCATCATCGTGGCCTACGAGCTGGCCTATGGCGTGCTGTTGATTGCCGGCAGCCGGCTGGGCGACCGGCATGGCCGGCGGCGCCTGTTCATGCTGGGCATGGCGGGCTTTGCATTGGCGTCTGCCCTGTGCGGCCTGGCCCCCAGCGCCAACGCGCTGATCGCCGCGCGCGTGCTGCAAGGCGCGGCCGCGGCGATGCTGTTTCCGCAGGTCTATGCGCTGATCCGCGTCAGCTACGACGGCCATGCGCGCCGCCGCGCCTTCGGCCTGCTCGGCATGACACTGGGGCTGGCCGCCATTGCGGGCCAGGTGCTGGGCGGGTGGATCGTGCATGCCGATCTGTTCGGGCTGGCTTGGCGCACGATCTTCCTGGTCAACGTCCCGCTAGGATTGATCGCCTGGCGGCTGGCCCGTCACATTCCCGAATCGCGCGATGCCGCGGGCGCCAGCATGGACTGGCCGGGTTCCGCGCTGGTCGGCCTGGGCCTGGGCTTGCTGCTGCTGGCGTTGGTCGAAGGCCCCGCGCGCCATTGGCCCGTGTGGACCTGGGCCGCGGGCGTCGCGTCGATCGCATTGCTGGCGTGGTTCACGCAATTGCAGCGCCGCGCCGCTGCCGCAGGCCGCACGCCGCTGGTGGACATGGCCTTGCTGACGCAACCGCGCTTTGCGGCGGGCTGCCTGCTGGTGACGCTGGTGTTTTCCACCGCCAGCGCCATGTTCCTTTGCTACGCCCTGCTCTTGCAGACCGGCCTGGGCGTGGACGCGCTGACGGCGGGCACGGTGTTCGCGCCGGCCAGCGTGGGCTTCGTGGCCGGCTCGATGGCGGCGCCGCGGCTGGTGGCGCGTTACGGCACGCGCGCGATCCTGGTGGCCGCCGTGCTGTATGGCGGCGCGACGGCGGCGTTGATGCTGCAAGTGGGGGCGGCGGGCGGCGCACTGGCGCCCTGGTCGCTGGTGCCCGCGCTGGTGTGGCTCGGTGCGGCGCAAGGCGCGGTGAACACGCCGCTGGTGAACCTGGCGCTGGGCTTGGTCGAAGACCGCCACGCCGGCATGGCCGCCGGCGTGGTCGCGACCTTGCAGCAGGTGGGCGCAGCCTTGGGCGTATCCGCAGCAGGCATGCTGTTCAGCGGCGCGCTGGATGCGTATGCCGATGCTGCGGTCGGCGATCGCTATGCGCACGCGTTCGCCAGCGCCATGCAATTCAACGTGGCCGCCATCGCGGCATCGGTATTGCTGTTGGCGTGGCTGGGCCGCCAGCGCTGACCCCGTCGACCTACCCCGCCGACAATTCCCGTGCGCGCTGCTCGGCCTTCAAGGCCGCCTCGGTGATGGCCTGCGCCACGCCGGCCTCGCGCAGGTGCGTCAGCGCGGCGTAGGTGGTGCCGCCCTTGGATGTCACGCGGTCCTGCAACTCGGTCAGCGCCGCATCGTCGCCCGCGGCCAGTTCGGCCGCGCCGCGAAACGCCGCCACCGCCAGGCGCCGCGCATCGGCCGCGCCAAAGCCCAACTCCCTCGCCGCCTTTTCCAGCGCCGCCATGAAATAAAACACGTAGCCCGGGCCGCTGCCGGTCACGGCGGTGACCGCGTCGATCATGGCTTCGGTGTCGACCCAGATGCGTTCGCCCACCGCCGCGAAGAGGCTGTCCACCTGGTCGCGCTGCGCCGTTTCGCAAGCCGCGGTGGCGTACAGGCCCGTCATGCCCAGCCCCACCTTGGCGGGCGTGTTGGGCATCGCGCGAACGATACGCGCATGGCCCCCCAGCCATTGCGACAGGGAAGCCAGGTTCACGCCCGCCGCGATGCTGACCACGGTGGCGTGCGCCGGCAAGTGCGCCTGTACCTGCGTGCAGGCTTCACGCAAACCCTGGGGCTTGGTTGCCAGCACGCACAACGCTGCGTCGGCCAGTTCGGAGCCGACGCTTTCGCGGCACGCCAGGCCGCGCGCCAGCAGGCTGGCGCGAGTGGGTTCGTAGGGTTCCACCACCAGAAAGTCGGTGAGCTTGCGGCCTTGTCCGAGCAAGCCGTCGATGATGGCGCTGGCCATGTTGCCGCCGCCGATGAAGACAATCTTTTCGCGCATGATGTTCCGTTCCTCAGGTCAATCGAAAATGGCGCGGCGCCGGCGCACCGCGGCGCCGTCCAGGGCGCCGATGTGGTCCCGCCCCAGCAGCCTCAATGTGTTCTCGAGCTCGGTCCGCAGAATCGCCAGCACCTCGCCCGCGCCACGCGGCCCGCGACCGGCCAATCCGTACAGCGGTGCGCGGCCCAGCAGCACGGCGCGCGCGCCCAGCGCCACCGCCTTGGCGATATCGCTGCCGCGCCGCACGCCGCCGTCCACCAGGATCTCAAGCGAATGCCCCAGTTCAGCCGCCACCTCGGGCAAGGCATCCAGCATGCAGGGGGCGCTTTCCAGCTGCCGGCCGCCATGGTTGGACAGCACGATGCCATCGACCCCGCGGGCCCGGGCGCGACGCGCGTCGGCCAGCGTCTGGATGCCCTTGATGACGATGCGCCCGTGCCATCTGCGGCGCAGCCAATCGATGTCGTCCCAGGTCAACGCCAGATCCATCTGCCGGCTCAGCGCACCGGCCTGCTCGGTGATGTCTTCGCGCGCGTTGGAACTGACGGCCAGGTTCTTCAGCTGCGGACCGCCGCCGCGCAGCATGCGCCAGCACCAGCCGGGGTGCGCCGCCAGGTCCAGCAACAGGCGGCCGGATGGGCGCAGCGGCAGCTTGAAGCCGTTGCGCTTGTCGTGGTCGCGGTTGCCGTGCACCGGCACGTCCACGGTCAGGAACAGCACGGTGTAGCCGCTGCGCCAGGCGCGGTCCATCAGGTGCTCGGCGATGCGGCGGTCGCGCTGCACGTAGAGCTGCAGCCAGAGTTCGCCCGCGCTGGCCGCGCGCACGTCTTCCAGCAGCGAGGTCGACGCGGTGGACAGCACGAACGGCAGGCCGGCCTGGTGGGCGGCGCGCGCCAGGTGCACGTCTGCGTCGGGCCAGAACAGGCCGTTCAGGCCGGTCGGCCCGACGATCGCGGGCATGGCTGCGGCGGCGCCCAGCACCGTGGTGCCCAGTTGGCAGTCGCTCACGTCCGCCAGCACCTGGGGCTGGAATTCCAGCTCGCCATAGGCGGCCGTATTGCGCCGCTGGGTGGCGCCGTCTTCGGCCCCGCCTTCCAGATAATCAAACGCCAGCCGGGGCAGCCGCTTGCGCGCCTGCGTCCGGTAATCCATCACGCTGGGCAGCATGGCTCTTCCTTGTTGGCCGGATTCCGTTTAAATTACATATCGAACGTATCGATTGTATTTCGATTATTTTAAAAACCGCCATTCGGGCCTTCCACCCTAGGACATACCCTAAAATCAATTGATATACGATTAATCAAATCGAAAAGCGATTTAAGTAATCGTATGCTGTGTCTCAACGTGATCGGGTTTCCTTCCCCCCGATCCCCATGGGACGACAGACATGACCAGCACTGCCCTGCTCGACGCGCTTACCCAGGCCCTGGGCGCCGACGCGATCCTGCGCAACGAGGCCGACATGGCCGGCTACACCGAAGACTGGCGCGGCCGCTACAAGGGCCCGGCCCTGTGCGTGGCGCTGCCGGGGACCCCGCAGCAGGTGGCCGACATCGTGCGCTTGTGCAATGTCCACGCCACCCCGGTGCTGCCGCAAGGCGGCAACACCAGCCTGTGCGGCGGCGCCGTGCCCGATGCGGCGGGCCCGCCGCCCGTCATCGTCAACCTGGCCCGCCTGCGCAAGATCCGCCGCATCGACCCCGCCAACAACTCCATGGAAGTCGAAGCCGGCTGCGTGCTGGCCACCGTGCAGCAGGCGGCCGCCGAGGCCGGCCGCCTGTACCCCATCAGCCTGGGCGCCGAAGGTTCGTGCCAGATCGGCGGCACCATCGCCACCAATGCCGGCGGCACCGGCGTGCTGCGCTACGGCAATACGCGAGACAACATCCTGGGGCTGGAAGTGGTGCTGCCCGACGGCACGATCTGGCACGGCCTGACCGCGCTGCGCAAGAACAACACCGGCTTTGATCTGAAGCACCTGTTCATCGGCTCCGAAGGCACGCTGGGCATCGTGACCGCGGCGGTGCTCAAGCTGCACCCGCTGCCCGCCCGCCACGCCGTCGCCTGGCTGGCGCCGACCGATCCGCAGGCCGCGCTGGACATCCTGGGCCTGTTCCAGCAGCAATGCGCTTCGCGCCTGTCCGGTTTCGAAATGATCGACAGCAACCAGCTGGACATCGTCATGGCGCATGTGCCGGGCCGCAAGAATCCGCTGGCGGGCACGCATCCGTGGCACGTGCTGGTGGAACTGTCGGACACCGGCAGCGGCCCCGAACTGCAGGACGTGCTGCAGCAGATCCTGGAACAGGCCTCTGAACAAGGCCTCTTGCACGACGCCGTGCTGGCCACCAACGACAGCCAGCGCGCCGCGCTCTGGGAAGTCCGCCACAGCGTGTCCGAAGGCAACAAGAAGGCCGGCGTCGGCCTGACCACCGACAGCGCGGTGCCCGTTTCCTGCGTGCCGCAGTTCATTGCCGACGCCACCGCAGCCGTCCATCGCCTGGTGCCTGGCCTGCCCATCCTGATCGTGGCCCACCTGGGCGACGGCAACGTGCACTTCATTCCGTTCTTCACGTTCGACGCCTGGAACGCGCTGCCCGAGCGCGACGCCACGGCCGCCGCCATCCGCCGCGCCGTCAACGATGCCGCCGATGCGCTGGGCGGCACCTTCAGCGCCGAGCATGGCGTGGGCCGCACGTCGCTGGCCGAAATGGCGCACTACAAGTCGCCGGTCGAGCTGGACATGATGCGCACGCTGAAAGCCGGCTTCGACCCCGCCGCCCTCTTCAATCCCGGCCGCTTTCTGCCCTGAAGCGCCCTTTCCGTCCGCCGTCCCCGCCCCGCTGGAGCCTTCCATGAAACGCACTACGTACAACGCCTCGCGCCGCAGCGCGCTCAAGACCGCCGCCGCCGGCGTCGCCGCCCTGACCATGCCCATGATCTGGACGCCGTCGCGCGCGGCCTCCAAGCGCATCGTCGTGCGCGATGACGGCGGCATCTACAGCAAGGCCTATGGCGCCGTGTTCTACAAGCCGTTCACCGACGCCACCGGCATCCAGGTGGTGGGCGTGCAGGCCAACGCCGAGCCCACCGCGCAGATCCGCAGCATGGTCGACACCGGCAACTACACCTGGGACATGGCCAAGATCAGCCAGCCCGCCATCCTGATGCTGACCGAAGGCGACAAGGTCTACCTGGAAAAGCACGGCCTGGAATCCGACCCGGTCGTGGCCACGATTCCCAAGCAATACATGTCGCCCTACGGCGTGGGCAACAACGTCTACACCACGGTGCTGGCGTATCGCACCGACGCCTTCAAGGGCCGCCGTGCGCCGGCGTCGTGGGCAGACTTCTGGGACGTCAAGAACATCCCCGGCCGCCGCGGCCTGCGCAAGCATCCGTTCGACACCATCGAAGAAGCGCTGATGGCCGACGGCGTGCCCACCGACAAGGTCTACCCCTGCGACGTCGACCGCGCCCTGGCCAGCCTGGACAAGATCAAGCCGTCGGTCGACGTGTGGTGGAACACCGGCGCGCAGGTCGAACAGATGCTGGGTTCGGGCGAGGTCGACATGATCGCCACCTGGGTCTCGCGCGCGCAATCGGCCATCGCCAACGGCGCCCCCGTGCAGATCGTGTGGGACCAGAACATCTGGGGCTGCGACAACTGGTCCATCCTGAAGGGCACGCCCAACGCCGACGCCTGCCGCGAATTCATCAAGTTCGCGTCCGACCCCAAGCGCCAGGCCGCGCTGGTCGAGTACTTCGCCGCCGGCGTCACCCAACCCGCCGCGTTTGATTTCATCAAGGCCGACGTGGCGCGCAACTGCCCCACCCATCCCGACAACATCAAGACCGGCCTGCACATCAACGCCGCGTACTGGCTGGACAAGCAGCGCGACGTGCTCGAGCGCTTCAACGGCTGGGTCCTGAAGTAATTCTCTGCATACGCCGAACACCATGTCTTCTTCCAATCTGCAAATCTCCGGCCTGGGCAAACGCTACGGCGACTTCGTCGCCCTGGCGCCCACTCACCTGGACGTCGCCCGCGGCGAATTCCTGACCCTGCTGGGCCCGTCCGGATCGGGCAAGACCACGCTGCTCAGCCTGATCGCCGGCCTGGCCCGGCCCGACGAAGGCCGCGTGCTGATCGACGGCCACGACGTCACTTACGGCGCGCCGTACGAGCGGGATATCGGCATGGTGTTCCAGAACTACGCGCTGTTCCCGCACATGACCATCCTGGAGAACATCGCGTTTCCGCTGAAGATGCGCAAGATCCCGGCGGCCGAAGCGAAGCGCCGCGCCCAGGAAGCACTGGACATGGTGCGGCTGCCGCAGGTCGGCACGCGGCTGCCCCGCGAACTGTCTGGCGGCCAGCAGCAGCGCATCGCCCTGGCGCGCTGCATGGTCTACCGCCCCGCGATCATCCTGATGGACGAACCGCTGGGCGCGCTGGACAAGAAGCTGCGCGACCAGATGCAGCTGGAGATCAAGCGCATCCACCGCGAGCTGGGCACGACCATCGTCTACGTGACGCATGACCAGGAAGAGGCCATGACCATGTCCGACCGCATCTGCCTGATGAACGGCGGCGCGATCGAACAATTGGGCACCCCGGCCGACCTGTACTTCCGCCCGCGCACGCTGTTCGTGGCCGACTTCCTGGGCGAATCCAACCTGCTGCCGGGTGAAGTCACCGCGGTGGATGGCGACACGCTGACCGTCAAGCTGGCGCACCAGGGCGTGACCGGCCAGGCACTGTCCAACGGCGCCGCCATCAAGGTCGGCCAGAAGGTCACGCTGATGTTGCGACCGCAGAACCTGCAAGCCGGCCCCGCCGCGGCCCCCGGCCCCAACGGCCCGGCCCTGACCGGCAAGCTGCTCGACGTGATGGTGACGGGCAGCCTGACCAAGCTGTACCTCGATTCGGGCGTGCCCGACGGCGCCCCGATCGTGGTGGCCTACCCCACCCGCCGAGAGGCCGAGCAATACGCCATCGGCCAGCCCTTGTCGGTCAGCTGGCAGGCCGCCGACGCGGTCGCCATCGCGGAGTGACGGCATGAGCCCCCTCGCCCCTCCCCGCAAGCGCATGAGCCAGGGCCGCCGCCATTTCCTGATGGCCGCACCGCTGGTGATCCTGCTGCTGGTGCTGCTGATCTATCCGGTCGGCCAGTTGCTGCTGCTCAGCTTCTACGGCGACCAGGGCTTCACGCTGGCGCAGTACCACCGGCTGTTCGAGTCGTCGGTGTACGTCAACGTGCTGCTGATCACGCTGAAGATCTCGCTGTGGACGACGTTCTTTGCGGTGGTGGCCGGCTACCCGGTCGCCTACCTGATCTCCAGCCTGTCGGCCCGGCGCAAGACCTCGCTGCTGTTCTGGGTGCTGCTGTCGTTCTGGACCAGCTTCCTGGTGCGCACCTTCGCCTGGGTCGTGCTGCTGGGCCGCAACGGCGTGGTCAACCAGCTGTTGCAGGCGCTGGGCATCCTGGATGCGCCGGCCAACCTGCTCTACAACTTCGGCAGCGTGCTGGTCGGCATGGTGCATGCGCTGATGCCGCTGGCGGTGCTGACGATGCTGTCGGTCATGGAGAACATCGACCGCAACCTGCCGCGCGCCGCATCGACCCTGGGCGCGCGCCCCGGCACGGCGTTCTGGAAGATCTATTTCCCGCTGTCGATGCCCGGCGTGGCCGCCGCGGCCATCATGGTGTTCGTCACCGCGATCGGCTTTTTCATCACGCCTGCGCTGCTGGGCGGCCGCAAGGAAACGATGATCACGCAGATCATCATCGACCAGGTCCAGCAGACCATGAACTGGGAATTCGCCGGCGCGGTGTCGGTGCTGCTGCTGGTGGTGGTGCTGGTGGTCTTCGCCCTGTACGACAAGATCCTGGGGCTGTCGACCATGACCGGCGGCAGCGCATCGCGCCCTCGTACGTCAAGCCAGCCCGGCCTGATGCGCCGCGCGGGCGAAGCGCTGCTGGACGTGCTGGCCGCGCTGTCCGACCGCCTGTTCTCGCTGCTGCCCAAGCGCCTGCGCCGCTCGGTGTCCGGCACCGGCCAGTCCCGCACGCTGTGGTGGATCGTGCTGGCGGTGCTGGCCTTCCTGTCCGCCCCCGCGTTCCTGATGATCCCGCTGTCGTTCGATTCGGGTTCGGGCCTGACCTGGCCGCCCAAGGGCTTTTCACTGCAATGGTACGAGCAGATGTTCACATCGCCGGTATGGATGCAGGCGATCACGCGGTCACTGATCGTGGGCGTGGGCACGGGCCTCCTGGCCATGCTGATCGGCACGCCAGCGGCCTTCCTGCTGGTGCGCGCCGACATGCGCGGCAAGTCCGCGATGCTGGCCTTCGTGCTGTCGCCCATCGTGGTGCCGCGCATGATCATCGCGGTGGGCATGTTCTATTTCTTTGCCCGTGTCGGCCTGGTGGGCTCGACGATCGGCCTGATCCTGGCCCACACGGTGGTGGCCGTGCCGTACGTGGTGATCACGATGATGGCAGTGCTGCGCAACTACGACACGCGCCTGGACCTGGCGGCCCAAAGCCTGGGCGCCGGCCCGTGGTCGACGCTGCGATTCGTGACGTTCCCGATCCTGGGCGCGGGCCTGATGTCGTCGTTCCTCTTCGCGTTTGCAACGTCGTTCGACGAGCTGACGATTGCGCTGTTCGCTTCGGGCGGCCTGAACGCCACCCTGCCCAAGCAGTTCTGGGACGAGGTGACGCTGCAAATCTCGCCCGTGATCGCCGCGGTATCGACCTGCCTGTTCATTTTCATCGCCGCGCTGATCTGGCTCGCCGACCGGCTGCGCCGCCGCAGCCTGGCGGGCTGACACGCGGCGCCGTTTCCCTTTTATCAGGATCTATTCCATGTTGAATGCAAGCCAACTGCGCGGCGTGTTCCCCGCGATCCCCACCCCGGTCAACGCCGACGACACGATCAACGCCCCGGCCGCCCAGGCGCTGATCGCCTATCTGCTCAAGCAAGGCATCGACGGCATCGTGCCGCTGGGCGGCACGGGCGAATACGGCGCGCTGGCCCGCGCCGAACGCATCCGCATGTGCAAGCTGACCGTAGACGCCGTCGCCGGCCGCGTGCCGGTGATCCCCGGCGTACTGGACCCCGGCTTCCACGACGCACTGCAAGCCGGCCAGGAATTCGCCGACGCAGGCGCGGACGCACTGATGGTGCTGACGCCCTACTACACGACACCGACGCAAGCCGGCATCCGCGAGTATTTCCTGCGCTACGCAGACGCCTCGCCGCTGCCGATCATGATCTACGAAATTCCGTACCGCACGCGCATCGCGATTGCCCCGGAGGTATTGCACGAGCTGTCGCGCCACCCGAACATCATCGGGATGAAGGCCTGCAACACGGACATGTACCACTTCCTGCGCACGGTGGCAGGCGTAGACGATTCGTTCGCCGTCTTCAGCGGCGAAGATACGCTGCTCCCCGTCCACCTGGCCGCCGGCGCCCGCGGCGGCATCGTGGTGACGGCAAGCCTGCTGCCCAAGGCCTGGCGCCAGGTCTACGACCTGGCCGCGGCCGGCCAAACCCAACCCGCCATGCTGCTGCACCGCCGCCTGATCCCCCTGATGAACCTGGCATTCGCGGAGACGAATCCTGGACCGATGAAGTCTGTGATGGATCTTATCGGCGTCGATTCTCCTTGTGTTTTGGATCCTTTGGTGGAGCCGGGGGCTGAGTTGCAGGAAGCGCTGCGGGTTGTGTTGAAGCCGTTGTTGGTGGAGTTTGAGGGCGTTTGAAGAATTGAGTGTTTGAAGAATTGAGTTCTTAAGCCGCGCGTGACGGTGTCGGGGTGGGGTGGGCGGGGCTACGATTGCGGTCCGGAGCCTTCGCTCCGGACTGCCCCGTCGTCATCCTCGCCCGCCTTCGGCTCCCTACGGATTCCCTCGGGCGCATCTACACGCCCCGCCCACCCCACCCCGACACCGCCACGCGCTCTTGATGCGACTTAATGGCGGACCCTGGGGCGGTCGGTGTGCTTGGCATGTTAGCCACGGTCAGAGGGGGGTGGGCGGGGTGGGACGGTGCCCGCTTCGTGCCGGCCGCGCGGGCGGCCTTACGAAGCTTACGCGGCGTCTTGCGTGCGCCGATGACGCTCTCGCGTGTAGGTAGTGATGTTGGTGCTGTCAGGATGTCGCTCTTGCGTGTGAGCGGAGCACGTGGCATCAGAAATGCTGTTGGCCTGTAGCGGCGCGGATGCCGTGGCGTTGACATCAATGTGCAGCGCCTGATGGGCGGCGCGCGAGACAGCCAGCATGCGCAAGCCAGTGCCTGCTCGCGCCGCCCATCACCGCCCCCTCCCCCCTGACTGCGAACCATTAGAAAACCAATCTCCAACAGCGCGAAGCGCACCCGCAACACATTCCACCAACGCAATGCCAAACGTGGCCGCCCGCGCGGCCGCGGCTTGGCGGCCCTGTAGATTTCATGCCCTGACCACAGGTCTAGCGACGCAACGAACCCAGACGCGCGTAGCCCGTCGTGCAGGGCTTCGTGGCAGCGGGCAACCTCGATGCGCCCGAGGGAATCCGTAGGGAGCCGAAGGCGTACGAGGATGACGAAGGGGAAGTCCGGCGCCGGCGCGCCGGACCGCAATCGTGGGCGCCCGCTGCCACGAAGCCCTGCACGACGGGCGACCCACGAAGATCAATTCAACAAACCAAGACCCACAACTACCGCGAATAAGCCGAAAACTTAGACTTCGAAATAGAAGTCGCCGCCACCTGCACATGCTGCGCCAATTCAGCCTCGACTCTTGCCACCGTCCACCGCGTCGTCGGCACAGAAATATTGATAGCAGCCACCGCCAACCCCCGATGATCGATCACCGGCGCCGCCACCGAAATATCCCCAAGCACCGTTTCGTTCACGATGATTGCGTAACCCTTCTCGGCCACGCGCTGCGCGCGTTCCAGCAGCTTGTCCGGGTTCACCTCTGTGTAGGGGGTGATGGGGTCCAGGCGGGTTTGGGACAGGATTTCGCGGCGCTGTTCGTCTGACAGGCGCGACAGGATGGCCGTGCCCGAGGCGGTGAAATAGGCGGGCAGGCGGCTGCCTACGGCGATGTCCACGTTGACCAGGTGGTGGCCGGGGAAGCGGGCCACGAACACGATTTCGTGGCCGTCCAGCTCTTGCAGGTTCGTCGTTTCACCCAGCGTGCGGCTGATGTCCAGCAGGTAGGGGGACGCCTTGTCGATCAGCTCGTTCGCGCGCACATAGTTGTACGAGAATTGCAGCACCTTCGGCGTCAGGCCGTAATTGCGCGTATCGGGAATGCGGCGCAGATAGCCCAGCGTTTCAAGCGTGTACACCAGGCGTTGCGTCGCGCTGCGGTCCAGGCCCGATGCGCGGGCGATGTCGGCCAGCGTCATGTGGCGCTTCGGGCCGTCGAAGGCGTGCAGCACCTGGAAGGCTTTTTCGGTAGAGCCTACGAATAGCGAAGACCGGGTTTCGGTCGTTGCCTGCGTCTTGTCCGTATCGTCGGGCTTGCGGTTGGGCACGGGAAACAGCCTATTCAGTGAAGGAACGTGCACGAGCCAGGGCGCGCGATGCCGTCTTGCCGGGGGCGATCGCGCGAAGTGCACACTATTTAATTGTAATTCAATTATTAATAGCGAATTCCAATGACTTAATGCCCCCGGTGGCCGCGCGCTGCGTCAACCTGAATGGCCAGCCCCCCCGCTCTCGACCCTCCGGTGGCGGACTCGCCGCTACCTGCCGCCGTTGACCGCGTCGCGTACCCCCGACGCGCTTGCACTACCCCGCCAACGGCACGCCCGGTTGGCTGGCCGAACGCGACCCCGGCACCGGGTGGCAGGACTGCGGGTAATAGGTATGCACCACCGACAGCTTCACGCGGTCGCTGCGGTTGCCTTGGGCCGCATGCAGCGTGCGGCAATGGAAGAACACCACGTCGCCCGCCTGCAGTTCGGGGCAGACGGCGCGCGCGATCCAGTCCGCGTTGCCAGGGGCGTCGTCGCGGAAGAATTTCTTGTCGTCGAATTGCTGGGGCTGAAATGCCGCCGCATGCGAGCCGGGGATGAAAGACAGGCCGCCGTTCTCGCGCGTCTCGGGCCCCAGGGCCAGCCAACAGGACACCAGGTCCGTGTCGGAAAACGACCAATAGCGGATGTCCTGGTGCCAGCCCGTCAGGCTGCCATAGGCCGGGTGCTTCGTCATCACGCAGTTGTGGTGCACCGTCGACAGCACCGGGGCCTCGCCGAAATAGCGTGCCAGCGACTGGCCGATGCGGGCGTCGGTGGCCCATTGCGCGAACAGCGGGTCGCGGGCGTAGGCGTTGAGCAGGCGCCGCACCGTCAAGCCGCCTTCGGCGCTGCGCGATTCCGGTGCGCCGGGGTAGCGCAGATCCGCTTCGTATTCGATGGGCGCAACGTGGTCGTGCAGATGGCGTTCGGCCAGCGCCCGCAGCGCCTGGACCTGCGCCGTATCCACGAACTGGCGCGCCACGAAAAAGCCCTGCTCGCGCAGGACCGCCAACTCTTTTTCTTGCAGTGACCCGGACATCTCGACCCTCACACCCCGCGGCGTAAGCTGCAAAGCGTCTGCGCACAGGGCAGGCGCGTGCCGGGCAAGGCGCCGGCGAGCGCGGGGAGAGCTAGATTACCAAATGTGCGGGCGGGACCGTTACTGGAAATGCGGCCGCAATTCCTGAGGGAAGGCGGCCGCCATCTATGCCATGAAAACGCTCAGGTTGGCGTCAGCCGGCCGGTGTTTTTTCGGGGGGTTCGGCCGCCCTGAGCCGCGCGGTATCGCGTTCGACTTCCTCGTGGTGCACCCATTCGCGCCACACCGCCACCAACAGCGCCATCAGCACCGGCCCCACGAACAGGCCCACGATGCCCATGGTCTTGACCCCGCCCACCAGACCGAAGAACGTCGGCAGGAAAGGCAGCTTGACCGGGCCGCCCACCAGGCGCGGGCGCAGCGTCTTGTCGACGATGAAAAGCTCGACGCTGCCCCAGACCATCAGCGCGATGCCCGCCACCACGTGGCCCGAGCCCACCAGGTACAGCGACACCAGCGTGAACGATAGCGGCGCGCCGCCGGGAATCAGCGCCATGAAACCGGTCACCACGCCCAGCAGCACCGGCGACGGCACGCCCGCCACCCAGTAGGCGACGCCCAGCACCAGGCCTTCGCCCAGTGCAATCAGGCCCATGCCGGTGACGGTGGAATTGATGGTGGCCGGCACCACGCGCGAAAAGCGCTGCCAGCGCGCGGGCAGGATGCGTTCGCCCAGCACGTCCAGCTGGGCCACCATGCGCAGGCCGTCCTTGTAGACGAAGAACAGCGTGATCAGCATGAACAATACGGTCAGCAGCAACTGGAACACATTGCCCGTGGCGGCCAGCACCATGCGGTAGATGTTGCCCAGGTGTTCGCCGCTGACGGCTTCGACCAGCGCGCCCAGCGCGTGGGGCTGGCCAATATAGGCTTCCCAGTATTCGCCCAGGCGGTCGCCCACCACCGGCATCGAGGTGATCCAGGCTGGCACGGCCACGCCATGCCGGTTGGCTGCGATGGCCCAGGCGAAGAACGTGCTGGCTTCCTTGATGGCGTACGACAGCGCCAGCGACAGCGGCACGATCAGCACCACCACAACGACCAGCAGCGCCAGCGAGGCGGCCAGCATCGTGCGGCCGCCGCAGCGGTCGACCAGGCGCCGGTACAAGGGCCAGCTGGCCAGGCCGATGATCAGCGCGGCCAGTGCGGGCACCAGGAATCCGCTCAGGAAATACACGCCCGCCAGCAGGACCAGCAGCAAAAGCCAACGGGCGATCAGGTAAGCGGGAAGTACAGGCTGCATAGAGATCGACAGTGAATGCGTTTAGGCTTTGACTGTCGGACTATACATACGTTTCCAGAAATACGAGGGACACAAGCCCTGTATTTACTACGGGGTTTCCCGCGATTTCGCCGCTGGTGCCGACTACAGCGCGTACTCGGCGGCTTCTTCCCGGGCGGTGCGGCGGCGCTGCGGCATTTCGGGGGCATTGGCGGCCGCCACGCCGGCCACGGCCATCTGCCTGGCCTGGCTGGTCTGGCGCTGCTGGAACACCCCGCAGCTGACGGCGGCCGGATCGGTTTCGTCGCGGCCGCTCAAGAGCGGGCAGCTGGCGAACAATTCGGCGACCCAGTCGGCAAATGCGCGCACCTTGGGCGACAGCTGGCGGCTCTGCGGGTACAGCACCGAGATCGCGGTGGTGCTGGGTTTCCACTGGGGCAGCACTTCGATCAGCTCGCCCGATTGCAGGTACGGCAGCGCCATGTAGCGCGGGGTCTGGATCAGGCCGAAGCCCTTCAGGCCGCAGTCCAGGTAGGCGCCGGCTTCGTTGACGGCGACGGTGCCGCGCATGTCGACTTCCTGGTGCTTGCCGTCGATCTTGAAGTCCCAGGGGCAATTGCGGCCGCTGCGACTGGAGAAATAGTGCACCGCGTGGTGGTCGCGCAGGTCTTCGATGGTCTGCGGCATGCCGTGACGCGCCACGTAGGTGGGCGAGGCGCAGGTCACCGTCTGCAAGGTGCCGATGCGGCGCGCGACCAGGCTGGAATCTTCGAGGTCGCCCGCGCGGATGACGCAGTCCACGGCCTCTTGCACCATATCCACGGGGCGGTCGCCCAGGCCGAGCACCAGCTCGACGTCCGGGTATTTGTCGTGAAAATCACACAATGAGGGGATTAGAATCAGCCGCCCGATACACGTGGGCACGTCGATGCGCAGGCGCCCCTTCAGGCGCAGGGCCGCTTCCTGGAAGCAGGCCTCGGTTTCTTCGACGTCGGCCAGAATGCGCACGCAGTGCTGGTAGTAGCCTGCGCCGTCGGGCGTCAGGCCGATACGGCGCGTGGTGCGGTTGAGCAATCGCACGCCCAGCAGGCGTTCGAGATTCTGGATGATGGTGGTGACGGTGGTGCGCGGAAGCGAGAGGCTGTCGGCCGCCCGGGTGAAGCTATTGGCATCCACGACGCGCACAAACACCTGCATAGCCTGAAAACGGTCCATGGCGACGGTGTCCTATTAGGGCAGTTGGTCGGGGTGTACGGAGCATAACGCGTTTCCGGCCGGGATTAGACAATTCTGCCGAACAGTGTTGCCGAACAACACGTGTTTATCCGCACCGGCAAAACACTCAGAATTCAATCATCTTGAAGTGCCCGTGCCGCCCGGCGCCATCAAAGGGCCTGTCAATCCTCAGATTCCGATCCCGCGAGAGTCCGTCCCCCAAAGACACTCTCAGCCCAGGGAGACGTAACAGTGTTGCATGCTGCACCGCAGTATGACATCGGTGTTTCAGGACTGACAGACCCGCCGCGATGCCGCCCCCGCCGCCCCCCGCCCCCCTCGCGGTTCCCGGCAAGTGCGCTTCACCCCGACACCACCCTCAAGGAACATCATGGTTTCGCGTAATCGTATTGCTGTGCTCGTCGTTTTCGCGGCCGTCATTGCGGCCGGCGGTAGCTACGCCCTGTTTCGCGCCCCTGCCGGCGCCAATGCTGCCCAGGCGCAAGGCGCCCCGGCGGCGCCTCCCGTCGAAGTGGCCGAAGTGGTCAGCAAGACCATCGTCGACTGGCAGCGGTATTCCGGTCGCCTGGAAGCCATCGACCGCGTGGACATCCGTCCGCTGGTCTCCGGCACCCTGACCGCCGTGCACTTCCAGGACGGCAGCATCGTCAAGAAGGGCGACGTCCTGTTCACCATCGACCCGCGCCCCTACGCGGCCGAGGTGGATCGCGCCGCCGCCGCCCTGACGGCCGCCAAGGCCCGCGCCTCGTACACGGCCACCGAACTGGCCCGCGGCCAGCGCCTGTTGACCGACAACGCCATCGCCCGCCGCGATTTCGAGGAAAAGCAGAACGCCGCCCGCGAAGCCGCCGCCAACCTGCAAGGCGCGCAGGCTGCGCTGGACTACGCCAAGCTGAACCTGGGCTACACCCGCATCGAAGCGCCGGTCGCCGGCCGCGTCTCGCGGGCCGAGGTCACGGTGGGCAACGTGGTCGCCGCCGGCGCCACGTCGGTGCCGCTGACGACCCTGGTGTCGGTGTCCAAGATGTACGCGTCGTTCGACGTCGATGAGCAGACCTTCCTGAAGTACGTGAACCCCGCCCGCAACGGCAAGGCTGGCTCGGTACCGGTCGAGCTGGGCCTGGCCAACGAGGAAGGCTATTCGCGCACGGGCTTCGTGCAATCGGTGGACAACCGCCTGGACGCCACGTCCGGCACCATCCGCGTGCGCGCCGAGTTCGACAACGCGGATGGCTCGCTCCTGCCCGGCCTGTACGCCCGCATCCGCCTGGGCGGCAGCGACCCGCGCAGCGCCGTGCTGATCGATGAAAAGGCCATCGGCACCGACCAGGACAAGCGCTTCGTGCTGGTGCTGGACGACAAGAACCACGCCAATTACCGCCAGATCAAGCTGGGCGCCAACCAGGAAGGCCTGCGGGTCGTGGATTCCGGCCTGGCCCCCGGCGACCGCATCGTGGTCAACGGCCTGCAGCGCGTACGCCCCGGCGACGCCGTGAGCCCGACCGTGGTGCCCATGGTCACGGCCCAGCGCAACCCGGTCAAGACCGCATCGGCCAACGCCAACTAAGCGGCCGGTGACAAGACAAGCAGAACGAGAACGTTCATGAATATCTCGAAATTCTTCATCGACCGGCCGATCTTCGCCGGGGTGTTGTCCATATTGGTGCTGCTGGGCGGCCTGTTGGCCATGTTCCAGCTGCCCATTTCGGAATACCCGGAAGTGGTGCCGCCGTCCGTGGTGGTCCGCGCGCAGTATCCGGGCGCCAACCCCAAGGTCATCGCCGAAACCGTCGCCTCGCCGCTGGAGGAATCCATCAACGGCGTCGAAAACATGCTGTACATGCAGTCGCAGGCCAACAGCGACGGCAACCTGACGCTGACGGTCAACTTCAAGCTGGGCGTGGACCCGGACAAGGCGCAGCAGCTGGTGCAGAACCGCGTGTCGCAGGCGCTGCCGCGCCTGCCGCCGGACGTGCAGCGCCTGGGCGTGACCACGACCAAGAGCTCGCCCACCCTGACGCTGGTGGTGCACCTGATCTCGCCCAACGATCGCTACGACATCACCTACCTGCGCAACTACGCGATCCTGAACGTCAAGGACCGCCTGGCACGCATTACCGGGGTGGGTGAAGTGACCGTGTGGGGTTCGGGCAACTACTCGATGCGCGTGTGGCTCGATCCGCAAAAGGTCGCACAGCGCGGCATGACGGCCAGCGAAGTGGTGGCCGCCATCCGCGAACAGAACGTGCAGGTCGCCGCCGGCGTCATCGGCGCATCCCCCACCCAGGGCGACGTGCCGCTGCAGTTGAACGTGAATGCACGCGGCCGCTTGCAGACCGAAGAGGAATTCCGCGACATCATCCTGAAGACCTCGCCCGACGGCGCCGTGACGCACCTGTCGGACGTGGCCCGCGTGGAACTGGACGCGCAGGAATACGGCCTGCGTTCGCTGCTGGACAACAAGCAGGCGGTCGGCATGGGCATCATGCAGTCGCCGGGCGCCAACGCGCTGGACGTGTCGTCCAAGGTGCGCGCCGCCATGGCCGAGCTGGCCCAGGACTTCCCGCCGGGCGTGGAATACCGCATCGAATACGATCCGACCCAGTTCGTGCGTTCCAGTATCGAGGCCGTGGTGCACACGCTGCTGGAAGCCATTGCGCTGGTGGTGCTGGTGGTGATCCTGTTCCTGCAGACCTGGCGTGCGTCGATCATCCCGCTGCTGGCCGTGCCGGTGTCCATCGTCGGCACCTTCGGGCTGCTGCTGATGTTCGGCTATTCGATCAACGCCCTGTCGCTGTTCGGGATGGTGCTTGCCATCGGGATCGTGGTGGACGATGCGATCGTGGTGGTGGAAAACGTCGAACGCAACATTGCAGCGGGCTTGAGTCCACGCGATGCGACCTATCGCGCCATGCGTGAGGTCAGCGGGCCCATCATCGCCATCGCGCTGACGCTGTGCGCCGTGTTCGTGCCGCTGGCGTTCATGACGGGCCTGACCGGCCAGTTCTACAAGCAGTTCGCCATGACCATCGCCATTTCGACGGTGATCTCGGCCTTCAACTCGCTGACACTGTCGCCGGCCCTGTCGGCCCTGCTGCTCAAGAGCCACCACGACAAGCCGGATTGGCTGACCCGCGGCATGAACCGCGTGTTCGGCCGCTTCTTCAACTGGTTCAACAACATGTTCGGCCGCGCCTCCGAGAACTATGGCGTGGGCGTGTCGGGCGTGATCCGGCGCAAGGCCGGTGCCATGGCGGTGTACGTGGTGCTCGTGGCGGCCACCATCGGCGTGTCGTACCTGGTGCCCGGCGGTTTCGTGCCGGCGCAGGACAAGCAGTACCTGATCGGCTTTACCCAGTTGCCCAACGGCGCGTCGCTGGACCGCACGGAAGCAGTGATCCGCCAGATGAGCGACATCGCCCTGAAGGAACCGGGCGTGCAAAGCGCGATCGCGTTCCCCGGCCTGTCGATCAACGGCTTCACCAACAGTTCCAGCGCGGGCATCGTGTTCGTGGCCCTGAAACCGTTCGACGAACGCAAGGGCGCGGCGCTGTCGGGCAACGCCATCGCGGCGTCGCTGAACCAGAAGTTCGGCGCCATCCAGCAGGCGTTCATCGCCGTGTTCCCGCCCCCGCCGGTGCTGGGCCTGGGTACGCTGGGCGGCTTCAAGCTGCAACTGGAAGACCGCGCGGCGCTGGGCTATGCCGAGCTGGACAAGGCCAAGCAGGCCTTCCTGGCCAAGGCGCGCCAGACACCTGAACTGGGCCCCGCGTTCTCCAGCTACGAAATCAACGTGCCGCAGCTGGACGTGGACCTGGACCGGGTGAAGGCCAAGCAGTTGGGCGTGCCGGTGACCGAAGTGTTCGACACCATGCAGATCTACCTGGGCTCCATGTACGTCAACGACTTCAACCGCTTCGGCCGCGTGTTCCAGGTGCGGGCCCAGGCTGACGCGCCGTTCCGCGCCCACGCCGACGACATCCTGCAACTGAAGACCCGCAATGCCGCGGGCGACATGGTGCCGCTGTCGTCGCTGGTGACGGTCAAGCAGACGTTCGGTCCGGAAATGGTGGTGCGCTACAACGGCTACACCGCCGCCGACATCAACGGCGGCCCGGCCCCCGGCTATTCGTCGGACCAGGCGCAAGCCGCGGCCGAGCGCGTGGCGGCGGAAACCCTGCCGCGCGGCGTGAAGTTCGAGTGGACGGACCTGACGTACCAGCAGATCCTGGCGGGCAATGCCGGCCTGTGGGTGTTCCCGATCAGCGTGCTGCTGGTGTTCCTGGTGCTGGCCGCGCTGTATGAAAGCCTGACGCTGCCGCTGGCCGTGATCCTGATCGTGCCGATGAGCATCCTGGCGGCCCTGACGGGTGTGTACCTGACGGGCAACGACAACAACATCTTCACGCAGATCGGCTTGATGGTGCTGGTGGGGTTGTCGGCGAAGAACGCGATCCTGATCGTGGAATTCGCCCGCGAGCTGGAGATGAACGACGGCCGCACACCGCTGGAAGCCGCCATCGAGGCCAGCCGCCTGCGTCTGCGCCCGATCCTGATGACGTCCATCGCGTTCATCATGGGGGTGGTGCCGCTGGTGCTGTCGTCGGGCGCAGGCTCGGAAATGCGCCATGCCATGGGTGTCGCGGTGTTCTTCGGGATGCTGGGCGTGACGTTGTTCGGCCTGTTCCTGACGCCGGTGTTCTACGTGCTGCTGCGTTCGATGAGCGGCAAGACGCTGCATTCGGCCGCGCAGCATGAAGCGCCGGTGTGCGTGCCGCACATCGACCCGAACGCCCCGCCCGCCACGCAACACCACGCCTGAGCCGGCCCGGAAAAAATAGCCAGCGCGCCCCGTCCCGAACGGCGGGGCGCGCCCCCAAGAGAATCGTCATGAAGACCAAAAGACTGATCCGAGGTTCCGCCCTGCTTGCCGTCCTGCTTGTGCTGGCCGGCTGCGCGGTGGGCCCGACTTATGAACGGCCCGCGGCCGCCGCGCCGGCGGCCTACAAGGAAGCCGCCCTGCCCGCTTCGGAAGCGGGCACCTGGAAGGCCGCCGAGCCGTCGGAAGACGCGCTGCGCGGCGCCTGGTGGAAAGTGTTCGGCGACGAAGGCCTGAACCAGCTGCAGGACGAGGCCCAGAAGGCCAACCAGAACCTGCAGGCCGCCGCCGCCCGCCTGACCCAGGCCCGCGCCCTGCAACGCGAGGCCCGCGCCGGCTTCTTCCCGAGCCTGGACGCCGCCTTCGGCCCCAGCCGCCAACGCCCGTCGGCCGTGTCGCAAGGCCTGCCCGACGGCACGCCGACGAGTCCGAGCACGACCTGGCGCGCACAGGGCACGGTTTCGTATGAAGCCGACCTGTTCGGCCGCGTGGCTTCCACGGCGGACGCCGCGACGGCCGACGCGCAACAAAGCGAGGCGCTGTACCGCTCGGTGCTGCTGGCGTTGCAGGCCGACGTGGCCAGCACGTATTTCCTGGTGCGCGAGCAGGACGCGGAATCGGCGCTGTACAACCAGACGGTGAAGCTGCGCACGGATACGCTGCAACTGATCCAGCGCCGCTACGACGCGGGCGACATCAGCGAGCTGGACCTGGCGCGCGCGAAGGCCGAACTGGCGTCGGCACAATCGGAAGCCCTGGGCATCGACCGCCGCCGCGCGGCGGCCGAGCACGCGCTGGCCGTCCTGCTGGGCCGCGCCCCGTCGGAATTCACGATGCCACCGCAGCCGATACAGAAGGTGGCGCTGTCGATCCCGGCGGGCCTGCCGTCGACGCTGCTGGAACGCCGCCCCGACATCGCGGCCGCCGAGCGCGCCATGGCCGCGGCAAATGCCCGCGTGGGCGCGGCCAAGTCGGCGTTCTTCCCGCGCCTGGATATCACGGGCGCATTCGGCTACGAATCCTCGGAACTGGGCAATCTGTTCCAATGGTCCAGCCGCACGTTCCTCTTGGGCCCGCTGGTGGGCGCCGCGCTGTCGATGCCGATCTTCGACGGCGGCCGCCGCCAGGCCGGCCTGGACCGCGCCCGCGCGGTCTATGAAGAAGACGTGGCGGTCTACCGCCAGACGGTGCTGAACGCGTTCCGCGAGGTGGAAGACAACCTGGCGAACCTGCGCATCCTGGCCGACCAGACGCGTGCGCAAGACGCGGCGGTGGAAGCGTCGGCACGGGCGGCAAAGCTGTCGCATACGCAGTACCGCGAAGGCTCGATCAGCTACCTGGATGTGATCGAGGCGGACCGCAGCGTGCTGTTGCAGCAGCGCGTATCGGTGCAGTTGAGCGGCGAACAGGCGCGATCGGCGGTGGACCTGATCCGCGCGATCGGCGGCGGCTGGGGCAACCCGGTGCCCGGGGCCGAGACGGTGGCCGCGAACCCGTAAAAAACGTGCTTGCCTGCACGTTCTGCCCCGCAGGTGCGTTCGCCTGCGGGGCATTTTCATGGGGCGGCCGCCCATGCCTGGCCACCTGCGCGGCTGGACTCAGTATTCGATCAACATGATGGGATGGTCAGAATATTCACCCACCGGCACGTCGCCTTGCTGGCCGTTGATGCGGCCCTCGACAGTGAACGTCTGCACGTTGCCAAGTCCCACGCCGTCTATCGCCACGCCCGGGGTCATGATCTTGTCCGTGCCGGCCTGGTACAGCTGATACTCGATATAGTTGCCCCCTGCCCCCTTCATTCTGCGCGTGCCATTGACGGCATTCTCACCCTCGCCGATGGAAATCTTGAACGGCACCAGAACCGTGCAATATAGGCCGACGTTGGCGGTGGATGGCTTGAACCGGGACACCAGCGGCTGGGCGCCAAAGTTCAGCGTGGCGGCGCCGCCGTTGAACGCGCAAGATTTGCGCACATCAAGCGACACATTCACGATGCTCGATGCCGTCCCGGAATGCCACGAAAATGGCGCGCACAGGCCCAGCGCGCCCAGCGAGCAATAACCCCACTCCCAATGCAGCGTAATGGTGTCCCGATAGGTCGCGGCGGTGGGATTGGCACCGGCCTGCGTCTCCAGGAACAGCTGCACATTGCCGCCCACCGACCCGCCCAACCCCAGAAAACTCAACCCGCCCTGGGGCAGGCTTACCTGTTGCCCGAATGGCAGACTGACCGTCCCTTTCGCGTCGCTGTAAAGCTTGTAGGGCACGCGGCCCAGGCCGAACAAGACGGTCATGGCGCCATTGTTCGAACTGATGGCTGTCACCTTGAGCTGCGAATTGGTGCCCAGGTTGATAAGGGAAAAGAAATTGCACTGGAAGCTGGAATCGAATTGCCGGGAGTTCTTGCTTTTGTAGAGCTCGTAGGAATAGAACGAACCAAATTTGATTTCCGCCCCAGCCCCTCCCTGGCAGTTGTTGTCTGCGCTTGCAACGGCGGACAGGCCCGCCAGCAGCGCCACGAAAAGCAGAACGCGTTGAAAGAAGATGGGCATGATGAAGTCGCTCACAGAGGCAGTTGTACAGGGTGCATGACCACGCTCATTGGCAAGCCAGGCGGCCAAGCCGGGCAATGCCGGCCTGCGGGGGCACAGGCCCGAGCGTGACGCGGCAAGCAGGGGAACCGTTGATCGGCAACACATGCAGGGTCGTGGCCGCAGGCAGCGTGTCCAGGTACACCTCGCCCTCACGGCCCACCCAGGCCACATCCTGGCCATCCGCCTGGACCTGACTGCCCGGCGCCACCGGCCGGCCGTCGGCGCCGACCACCGAAAACACCGCTGCCCGCAGCTTCTGCACCGGGAAACGCAGCACCAGGCCGCTGCCATCGCGGATGGCGGCTTCGGTCTTGGCCAGGGGCACTTTCACGTCCGCCGGCAGATTGATCGGATCGATCTCGAAATGCGCGGCATACCAGGAACTGACCGACGGGATCAGCAGGTGGCCGCTGGCGTCCGTATCGCCCACGTACTGATTCTCGAAGCTGACCGGCACGCCGCCATAGCCGTCGGTGGAGACCAGCGCGAACGCGTCCGTGACCGGGCGCGACAGATGCAGCGCGCCGTCCATGGCAATGATCGATCCGCTCACCTGCGCCCATTGCGACAGGTCATCGCCGGCGCCATAGACACCGCTGCGCAGGTCAAAGCGCGAAGCCCGCCAATTGACCTCCGCCTGGCGGTAGACGCTGCTGGTCGAGGAATGGCTGGCGCCCAGGCTCCAGCCCACGCCGCCGGCCAAGGGCGCGGCCTTCATGAAATTCGCCTGTTCCGAACGCCGCCCGTCGCGGTCGCGAGTCATGCCGAGACTGCCCGATGTACCGTCGCCCAACGAGATCGACAGCGACAACTGGGCGTTGTAGCCCTGCGAGCCGATCTCGCGATTGGCGCTGGCATACAGGCTGACCCCGTAGCCCAGCGTCACGCCATACGACACGTTCAGCAGCCGGGTACGCTGGTTCGGCGCGTAGTCCAGGTCGAACCATCCCATGCCCAGCGAGCCATAGCGCCCCAGAGAAACGCTGGCGGTGGCCTGGTCTTCCTGACGCGGCAGCCGGCCCGCATTGCGGTACAGGCCCAGATTCGCAAACCCTTCGTCACGGCGAGTGCGGCGCAGACCGACGCTATAGCGTTGATTGCTGTAGGAGTACCCCAGCGACCACTGCCCGCCTTGAGCCGTATCGGCGTTGTAGACCGTCGTGGCGGCGCGCGAGCCCGCCGTCAAACCTGCTTGCCTGTCGTAGGGCGAAAGCGGGCGCCATGTGTCGATGGCCGGCCGCCCTATCGTTCCCGGCGAAGCGCGGCTGCCGGCAACGGCAGCGTTCAACACGCCGAACACGCCCAACTGGACGTTCGAGCCGATGCCGCCGGCGGCAAAGCCTGGCGCGCCCTGCAACCATCCCGTGGCGGTCCAGCCCGACGTCAGGCCGTGGCGCATCACGCCGCTTGCCGCAATGTCACCGTAGTCAAAGGACGACACGCCGTATTGCCGGCGCAACAGGCCGACCGATGCGCTGTAGTCTGACAGGCCGGCCCGCAGCAGATCGTTCGAGACATAGAACGACACCTCCTGGCTGACTTCCCGGCCCAACGCATCGCGGGTGACCACCGTCGCCGTGCCCGCGCCATTGATATACGGCAGGCTCTGCAGCGTGAACGGACCAGGGTCGACCTCACGCGATCCCATCCGATAATTGTTGATGAACAGATCCACCGCGGTCGGCACGGCCGCCTGGCCAGCGAACTGGGGTACCGGATAGGTCACTAGGTCGGGACGCGTGGCGAAGTTGCGCCCGAGCTGGAAGCCCGCCATGCGCACGGCGCCCGAATCCGCCAACGCATCGGTGATGAGATCGCCCAGGACGTACTTGCGCACCGTGGCGGGATCGTTGTAGCGCCATTGCGTGTCGTATCGCATGTAGCGAGGGGCGCCCGAAAGGTCCTCGCCGCGCAACGTGTTGCGCCAGGCCCCGGTCGACGACACCGAACCGTAGGGACTGAAGAATCGCTGCTCGCTCCACACCGACAGTGCAGAGGCTCGCCGACTGCGGTTCAGATAGGTGTCATAGTTGAGCAGCAACCCCGTTGAACTGGCGGCCGACACCGATACCTGGCTACGCGTATCCATATCCACGACCTGCTGGGGCAGCCAGTCCGGCGGCACGGTAAGCACCAGTTGCTGTGCCGCGTTGTCGAGCACTGCCCGCACGCCGGGGATCTTGTCGACCGCGACCAGGTCCTGCGCAGGGTTGTCGACCTTCACTCCCAGCTGCTTGAGCAACGCGGCCTGCAAGTAGAAATGCCCTTGGCGGTGCTCGACTTTCTGTACCTGGCCGGCCGCCTTTCCGTTGACCACGACGTCCAGGTACAGCATTCCATCCGGCAGCGAGAATGCGGCCCCGTGGGGCTGTGCCTGCACCGCGCAGGCGCTGGCTGCCAGCGACAGGACGGCCAGGCGATTGCATGCCCCAGCCGCGCGTTGTCGAAAAGCATGGAAAAAGCGAGTTGCCACGGCTGGTTCACCGCGGTGCGATCGCACGGGCTTCGCGATCGGAATTCACGTACGCGTTCAGGGCGCCTCCCGCCTGCACCGAGGCCGGCGCCTCGAACGCCATTTCGGCGCCCGCCAGGACGTAACCCAGCAATCCCGGCACCGACCACACCTCGCGTCCGCCCTGGACATAACTGACATGGGACAGGCGTGCGTGCACCGGACCGGTGTTGCGCACGACCAGCCAGCGCTGGCCCTGCTTGCTTTGCACGGTATAGGTCAGCACAGGCTGGGCAGCCGCTTTCGGATCGGGATGCTTGCGGGCGTCTTCACGCGTCCAGGCGCCGGCGCCGCTGACGAACAGCGGCACCGAATAGCGCAATTGGAACGCCAGCCCGGCGCCCTGCCCGGCCTCTGCCACGGGGGGCGCTTCACGGGTCTGTCCGGCATTGGCATTGCCCGGAATTTCATCGATCAGGATGCGATAGGCCTGTTCCTCGCCGGCTCGGACCGTGACCGTCCGGATCAGGCGCAGCAACTGACGCTGGCCCGGCTGTATCTCGGCCGCGGGCGGACTGACCACGATGTTGTCTTGCGGGACCAGCTCGTCCGACCCATTGGCCTGGGTCCAGCCCAGGGCGCGGATCTGGATGCGCGAGGCGGACTTGCCGTTGTTTTCCAACCAGATGGCCGTCCCGGTATCGTCGTGTTCGATCACCGGATCGATGGGCCAGACCAGGATGGATGCGGCGGCAACGGCCGATCCGGACAGGCACAGCGCGGCCAGCGCGCCGGCAAAATGAATGAGGGGTTTCATGGCAAAGGCAATCAGTAGTAGACGGTGACGATCAAGTCGTCGGTGTACAGGCCGGGCTCCGGCATGGCCTGTGTGCTGCGCAACTCGGCGTAGACAGTCAGATCGATGGCGCTGCTCGTCGCGGTCAGCAGCACGCCATCGTTGTTCTGGCCCCAGCGCTTGAGATAGCCGCTGTCCTGGTACAGCTCGTATTTCAGAACCTTGCCGGCGGCGCTCTTCAATTGCCGGCCGCTATAGGCGAATGAAGAGCGGGTGGCGTTGCTGCCCTCATTGATATCCACCCGGAATGTCGTGCCGGGCGTGCAGCGCATCACGATGCTCCCCGCACTGACGGTGGACTTGGTCTTGACGCTCTTGTCCAGGCGATACACGGTGCCGAAGTCGATGACGCCGAGCGACGTCACGGGACTCTGACTGGAGCCAAACCAGCAGCCCGGCGTAATCGCCGCCTTGACGGTCATGGCCTGCGTGACCAGGTCCGCGCTGGCGCCCGGCGCATGCGTCAGGACGGCCACCAGCAGGGCCGGCAGCATGCGCCGCGGCCCCGGTACCCGCTTGCCGGCTACCATTGGATCGTCACCTTGACGGTGTCTCGATACACGCCCGCAGCCGGCGTGGCCTGCGCCGGCTCGATCGCGGCGTACACCGGAATCAGCTCTTCGGCGCCCGTGCCGGACCGCGCCAGCGGCGTGGCCCCTGTCCAGAGACGGCTGTAGGACGCATCGCTGTAGAGCGCATAGCCGACGAAGGCGCCGGTCGGCCCTTTCAGCCTGCGCTGCTGGCCTGCGTTGTTCTCGCCTTCGCCCAGGACCACGCGATAGGGAACGCCGGTGGCGCATTGCACGCGTATGCCTGCCTGCCCCTTGCCCGCCTGGGCCTTGACCACGTTGGCCAGGCTGGGATGCGTGCCGAAATCGAGTGTTCCAAACGAGACCGCGTTGCCTGCGGGCGCGGCGCCGGCCGAACACAGGGTGGCGATGACCACGCGCACCCCCAGGGTCGCACTGCCGGATTGCGAAAAGGTCTGCGCGTGAGCCGCACTGGCGGCGCCAAGGCAGAGCAGAAAATGAAATGCTGGGCGGAACATGATCATCCACGGGTCCGGTGCGACGCACCGGACCCGTTGCACAAGAGGTTTACCAGCTGACCGTCAACATGACGACATCGGCGTATTTGCCGGACGCGGGGGTGGCTGCCATGGGAGGAATGCGGCCGTACACCACCATTTCCTCGGCCGCGCCCTTGCCGGAGCCGGTGTAGGGATTCTTGCTGTCCCAGACCGTCTTGCGCGCCGCGTCCTGATACAGGTAGTAGGGGACGTACGCAGCGGTGGTACCGCCGACCAGCGCCAGGCGTCGGGCGCCCTCGCCGGACGCATTGCGTCCGTCGTCCAACGACACGCGGTAGGGAACGCCCTGCGTGCAGTTGAGCTTGACGACGGCGCCGCCGGAACCCTTGGCCTGGGCGTCAACGAAGTTCTGGGTCAGGGCCGAGACTTCGCCGAAGCTCAACGTGCCGAACGAGTTGAAGTCCTTGGCCGAGCCATTGACCACTTCGCAGCCTTTGCCGATGGTCAGTTCGACCGCCAGCTGGCCCCGGACTTCGCCGGCGGTATAAGTGGGCGCTGCAGCAGGGGCTGCCGCGGGGTCCGTTGCCGCGGCGGATGCCACGCCGGCAATCGAGCAACCGCACAAGATCGCGGCGTTCAAGAGAGTCTGTTTCATGAAGTTATTCGGGTCTGAAGGAATGGGAAGAGGTTGAATCCCCGAATACGCACGGGCGTCTTTCGGTTCGGAAGGCATTACATCAATCGTCGGGATCGCCTGACATCAGACGATTCCGGATCTGCGCCGGTCGCGGCCGCCGCGCCGGACGGCCCCTCGCGATTCAGAATCGTCTGACCCCGGCGCAAGTCGGGCCTACAATTCCGTCATGCCGACCACCCGCCTCTTCTACGCGCTCTGGCCCGACGCGCCCCTGGCCAGCAACCTGGCCACGTGGGCCGACCACGCCCACGCCCACGCACAGGGCCGTGTCATGCGCACGGAAACCCTGCATCTGACGCTGGCCTTCCTGGGTTCGGTGGACCGGGCGATCGCCGACGAACTCATCGAGGCCACCCCCTTTCATCGCCTGATACCCGGTGAGCTCACCCTGGATCAGTACGGCGTCTTTGCCCGGCAGCGCATCCTGTGGGCTGGACCTAGCCACGTGCCCGATCTGCTGCAGGCGGCGCATGACGGCCTCTGGCTCTGGCTGTCGGCATTCGGCCTGGTGCCGCCCACCCAACCGTTCCGCCCGCACGTCACGCTGCTGCGCAATATCGAACGCGATGCGCCGCCCGCAGCGCCACCGGCCCCGCTGACCTGGAGGTATGACCGCATGGTGCTGGTGGCGTCGGAATCTTCCACCGGCGGCAGCCGCTATCGGGTCGTGGCCCAATCTTGCCCGCGACCGGCCTAGCGTAGAGACGGCCAGGCGAGCGGACCGCCCGCTCACGGCTCTGGCACAATCGAGCCCGTCGCAACGACTTAGGATCTTCATGATCATCCTGCTCGACCAAGACGGCGTGCTGGCCGACTTCGAACATGCGTTCATCGATGCCTGGCGCGAGCGCCATCCCGATATTGCGCCCGTGGCGTTCGAGGATCGCAAGTCCTTCTACATTCGCGAAGACTATGCGCCGGAACTGCGGGGCATGGCCGAGGCCATCTATACCGCGCCGGGGTTCATTCGCAACCTGCCTCCCGTTCCGGGGGCGCTGGATGCGGTGAAGGAATTGCTGGCGCTGGGCATGGATGTGCGCATCTGCACCTCGCCGCTGTCGCAGTTCGAGAACTGCGTGGCCGAGAAGTATCTGTGGGTGGAAAAGCACCTGGGGCGCGAGGCGACCAACCGGCTGGTGCTGACCAAGGACAAGACGCTGGTGCACGGCAACTTGCTGATCGACGACAAGCCGTTGATCCAGGGCGCGGTCAAGCCGCGCTGGAAGCACATTCTGTTCGATGCGCCCTACAACCGCGAGGTGACCGACCGGCCGCGCATCAACTGGAGCAACTGGCGCAGCGTGCTGGCCGGCGAACTCTATACCGCAGACGAGTGACGCCCGGATGATAGGGTCGCAAGCCCTTCGGATGAGGGCTTTCCGGGCGGTTTGCAGGCCCTGTTCAGCCGTCATGTTTTAGGACTATCCTGTGGTGCTGTATCCCCATTTCCTGGAGGAGCCCGCACCATGAATCTGCACCGTCTGCTCAAGCAGCGAGAAGCCGACCACAAGCCCTTGCGCGTCGCGCTGCTGGGCGCCGGAAAGTTCGGCTCGATGTTCATGAGCCAGGCTCCGCGCACGCCGGGCATGCGCCTGGTGGCGGTGGCCGACCTGGCGCCCGACCGGGCCCGCGCGGCACTGACCCGGGTGGGGTGGCCGGCGACGGCGCTCAATGCCACCACCGTCAATGACGCCCTCAAGAACGGCAAGGTCTATTTCAGCGACGACCCCTACGCGGTCATCGCCAGCCCCGACGTCGACATCGTCATCGACGCCACCGGCCAGGCGGCCGCGGGTATCGGGCACGTGCTGGCCTGCTGCGAGCAGGGCAAGCACATCATCATGGTCAATGTCGAAGCCGATGCGCTGGCGGGGCCGCTGCTGGCGCGGCGTGCGCGCGAGGCCGGCATCGTCTATTCGCTGGCCTATGGCGACCAGCCGGCGTTGATCTGCGAAATGGTCGACTGGGCGCGGGCCAGCGGCTTCGAGGTCATGGCGGCGGGCAAGGGCACCAAGTATCTGCCTGAGTTCCATACGTCCACGCCGGACACCGTGTGGCCGTACTACGGCTTCACTGCCGAGATGGTGGCGGCCGGCGATTTCAATGCGCAGATGTTCAACAGTTTCCTGGATGGCACCAAGAGCGCCATCGAGATGGCGGCGGTGTCCAATGCCACGGGGCTCTTGCCATCGCCGTCCGGACTGCATTTTCCGCCTTGCGGCGTGGATGACCTGGCGCGGGTGCTGCGGCCGCGCGAAGACGGCGGCATCCTGCATCATCGCGGACAGGTCGAGGTGATTTCCTCGCTCGAGCGCGACGGCCGGCCGGTGTTTCGCGACCTGCGCTGGGGCGTGTACGTGACGCTGGCCGCCGATAGCGATTACGTGCGCCGCTGTTTCAAGGAGTACGGGCTGGTCACCGATCCGGGCGGCAACTACACCGCCATGTACAAGCCGTATCACCTGCTGGGCCTGGAACTGGGCATCAGCGTAGCCAGCGTGGGGCTGCGGCGCGAGCCCACGGGTGCACCGGCAGGCTGGCATGGCGACGTGGTGGCCACGGCCAAGCGCGATCTGCAGGCCGGGCAACTGCTGGACGGCGAAGGCGGCTATACGGTGTACGGACGCCTGATGCCGGCGCGCGATTCCGTGGAAGAAGGCTATCTGCCGCTGGGCCTGTCGCATCAGGTCAAGCTCAAGCATGCCGTGCGGCAATCGCAGGCGATCCGCTGGAGCGACGTCGAATACGACGATCGCTCGCAGGCCGTGCAGTTTCGCCGCGAAATGGAGCAGACCTTCGCTTGAGCCCTGGCCCGCGGGGGGGCGATGCAACGACCCGCCCGCCGCAGCGCGCTCATCGGTCCCCGCCAACAGGGCTCACACTGGTGCGGGCCGCTCCGCCTGGAACAGCCGCAGCCGGTCGGCCGCGTTGCGCAGGTGCTGCTCGGCGGCACGGCCCGCGGCGTCCGGATCGCCGTTTTCGATGGCGGCGAAGATCGCCTGGTGTTCGCTCTGCACCGCCGCCATGCGTTCGGCATACCTGCGCGCCGTGTTGTTGCGCGCGCTGCGGATGACACGCCGCACATTGGCTTCCAGGTAGTCGTTCAGCGCCACCAGGTGGGGGTTGTGAGTGGCCTGCACGATCGACTGGTGGAATTGGTAGTCCTCTTCGTCGCCCAGCTTGTCGTTGATCAGCGCGTACTCCATGCCCACCAGCGCCTGGCGCATCTTCTTCAGGTCGGCGTCGGTGCGGCGCTGCGCGGCGTAGCGGGCGGCGGTGACTTCGATCGACAGCATCAGTTCCAGGATGTGTTCCAGGTCCTGGCTGTCGCCCGGGGATGGCGCGGCAATGCGAAAGGCGTTGCGCTGGAAGTTCGGGTCGACGAAGACGCCGCTGCCTTGCTGCGACGTGATCAGGCCTTCGGATTTCAGGCGCGCCAGCGCCTCGCGCACCACGGCGCGGCTGACGGAGTAGATCTCGGTCAGTTGCTTTTCGGTGGGCAGGCGGTCGCCGGGCGCCAGCGCGCCCTGGCGGATCTGCTCGGCCAGCGCGTCGGCCACGCCCGCGGATAGCGAGTGCCTGGGAGCGGCGCGTTGCGGGTCGGGGTCCCGCCGGTCCTGTTCGGATATGGGCTGCATGAGGTTCATTAAAACGTAAGGCGGCTCGCGGGGCGGCTACCTTGGGTTATAGGAGTTTTCGACGTTTCACTGCGGCCGCGCCCTTGAAAATCATAGTCTTTTGCCGGGTTGCAAGGGCACGGCGGTTTGAGACTTTACGCGATATAGATGCCGCCGTTGACCTGCATGACTTCGCCGGTGACGAAGCCCGCCAGCGGTGAGCACAGGAAGGCGATGGCGCCGGCGATTTCGTCGGCGGTGCCGAAGCGCTTGAGCGGGGTGCTTTCCAGCAACTGGGCGCCCTTTTGGCCGATCAGGTCGTGGGTCATGGAGGTGGCGATGATGCCGGGCGCCACCGCGTTCACGCGGATCTGCGGCGCCAGTTCCAGCGCCAGGCTGCGGGCGAAGCTCTGCACCGCGCCCTTGGATGCCGAATAGGCGGCGTGGGCGTAGCTGCCGCGCTGCGCGGCCAGCGACGTCAGGAGCACGATCGAGCCATTCTGGCGCAGGTGACGCTGGGCCGCGCGGCAGACGTAGAAGGTGCCGTCCAGGTTCACGCCCATCAGCTTCTTCCAGGCCTCGTCCGTGGTGTCCCTGACCAGTTGTTCGGGATAGATGCCGGCGCAGTGCACCAGGTGGTCCAGGCCGCCGAAGTGCTGCGCGGCGCGTTCCAGCACGCGTTCGCAATCGGCCGAAGCCGCCACGTCCAGCGCATGGGTGTAGACGCGCTGGCCGGTGGCGTCCAGTTCGGCCGCCACCTCTTCCAGGCGCGCCTTGTCGATATCGGTCAGCACCAGCCGGGCGCCGTGGGCGGCCATCAGCCGCGCGGTTGCCAGACCGATGCCGTTGCCCGCGCCGGTGATGGCCACTACCTGTCCTTCAAACGAAATCATGCTGTCTCCCTAGCGATGTTCGAGCGGCCCGCGCCGGGTCCCGGGGGTTGTCCACGAATTCGATTGAACCGCCGAATCCGTTGCTTGACACGGGAAAAACGCTTGCCCTATGATTTATCGGACAACTTAATAAAGTTGCCTGACAACTTGTGATGAAAGCGTAAATCAACCCGCGCTTCCAGGCAAGGGCGTCAGCAAAAAGCACGGCCTAGGGCCGCATGACAGGCAGGGGACAACCAGGTGGACATCACCGGCAGCACTACCGTATTTGCGATCGCGGCAGACCCGATCGCGCACGTCAGGACGCCCCAGCGGCTCAACGCCCTGCTGCGCGAGCGCGGCGTGGATGGCGTGATGGTCCCGTTTCACGTCGGGGCCGCCGCGCTGCCCGCCCTGTTTGCCGGCCTGCGCGGCCTGGCCAACCTGGGCGGCATCGTCGTCACCGTGCCGCACAAGGAAAGCGCCGCCGCCCTGTGCGATGCCCTGACCCCCGCCGCGCAGTTGATCGGCGCGGTCAATGCCGTGCGTCTGCAGAACGGCTGCCTGACCGGCGGCAACTTCGACGGCCTGGGCTTTGTCGCGGGCCTGCGCAGCCAGGGCCACGATCCGGCCGGCCGCCATGTCTACCTGGCGGGCCTGGGCGGCGCGGGCAAGGCCATCGCCTGTGCCATCGCCGATGCCGGCCCGGCCAGCCTGTCGCTCTACAACCGCTCCGCGGCCAAGGCCGAGGCCTTTGCCGAACGCCTGGCGCGGCACTACCCTGCGCTGGCCCTCCACATTGCCGGCCCCCGCCCCGAGTCCTGTGACATCGCGATCAACGCGACCTCGCTTGGCCTGGCCGATACCGATTCCCTGCCCTTCCAGCTTGACGCCCTGGCGCCTGGCACGGTCGTGGCCGACGCCGTGATGAGCCGCGTCGACACGCCACTGCTGCGCGCCGCTGCCGCGCGTGGCTGCCGCACCCACCCCGGCCTGTACATGCTGGAAGGCCAGCTCACCGAAATTGCCCGCTTCCTGGGCATACAAGAGCCGCATCAAGCAGCTTGATCGATTCACGGACCCCACACTCCCGTTCCACGGAGGAGACACGCATGAAATTGGCTTTCACCACCGGCCTGCTGTGCCTGGCCGGCATTGCCGCATCGGCGCAGGCCGCGCCCGTCAAGATCGGCCTGATCGAAACGCTGTCGGGCCCGCAGGCCTCGACCGGCCTGATGTTCCGCGCCGCGGTCAAATATGAACTGGACCGCATCAACGCGGCCGGCGGCTGGAACGGCCAGCCGCTGGAGCTGGTCGAGTTCGACAACCAGGGCGGCCCGGTGGGCGCGTCCGACCGCTTTCGCGCGGCGGCCGCCGAAGGCGTGCAGATCCTGGTGCAAGGGTCGTCGTCGGCGATCTCGGGCCAACTGACCGAGGACGTGCGCAAGCACAACCTGCGCAATCCGGGCAAGGAAGTCGTGTTCCTGAACGTGGGCGGCGAGGCCCTGGAACTGACGGGCCAGAAGTGCCACTTCTACCATTTCCGCTTCACCACCAATGCCGACCTGCGCGTGAAGGCGCTGGCCTCGGTCATGTCGGCCGACGGCACGCTGGGCAAGCGCGTGTACGCCATCAACCAGAACTATTCCTGGGGCCAGGACATGGAAGGCGCCACCGAGCGCTTTGCCAAGCAGTACGGCTATGAAGTGGTGGGCAAGACGCTGCACGAAGTCAACAAGATCCAGGACTTCGCGCCCTACGTGGCCCGCATCCGCGCTGCCACGCCGGACACCGTCATCACCGGCAACTGGTCCAACGACCTGCTGCTGCTCATGAAGGCCACGCAATCGGCCGGCCTGAAGGTGCGCTTTGCCACGGTGTTCCTGGACCAGGTGGGCAACCTGGCCAACGCCGGCGAGGTGGCGCTGGGTCACTACATCGCCCACCCCTACAACATCGAGGCCGCCGGCGAAGACGGCGCCAAGTTCGCCGAAGACTACAAGGCCAAGACCGGCCACTACCCCAGCTACACCGAACCGCAGACCGTCATCGGCATCACCTTCCTGGGCCAGGCGCTCAAGCAGGTCCAGCCCAAGGACGGCAAGCTGTCGGTGCCGGACCTGGCCCGTGCGCTGGAAAAGGTCACCTACACGTCGCCGCTGGGCACCTACACCATGCGCGCCGAAGACCACCAGGTACAGCTGCCGATGGTGGTGTCCAAGGTCAGCAAGAACGCCAAGTACAAGGCCGACGGCACCGACATGGGCTTCGAGCCGGTCAAGGTGCTGGCCGCGGCGGACGTCTCCGCCCCGGTGCAGGCCACCTGCAAGATGGTGCGCCCGGACTGATGGCCCCCGCCGCGGGCCGGACGGCCCGCGGCGGCATCACAACAACGCTCACCGGCGCGGGGCCGGCAAACAGGGCGTGATGAATCGCCGGGCGCATTGCGCCTGGCGCGCAAGGATTTTGGAGCGGACATGGAATACTTTACGGTCTCGCTGTTGAACGGCGTGATCTACGGCCTGCTACTTTTCATGGTGTCGGCAGGCCTGACGCTGATCTTCGGCATGATGGGCGTGCTCAACTTCGCGCACGCCTCGTTCTACATGATAGGCGCGTATGCCGCCTACACCCTGGCGCCCGTGACGGGGTTCTGGACCGCGCTGGTGCTCGCCACCGTCATCGCGGGCGTGCTGGGCATGGGGGTGGAACGCTTCTTCCTGCGCCGGGTGCACAAGTTCGGCCACGCGCAGGAACTGCTGGTGACCTTCGGCCTGGCGTTCATCGTCGCCGAGCTCATCAAGCTGTTCTACGGCGACTTCCCTGTCGACTACCGCGTGCCGGCGTTCCTGAACTTCGCGGCCTTCCGCGTGTTCGACGCGGACTACCCCTTCTATCGCCTGCTGATGGGCGGCGTGTCGCTGGCGATGTTCGGCGTGATCTACCTGCTGCTGTCGCGCACCCGCGTCGGCATCGTGGTGCGCTCGGCCATCTACCGGCCGCGCATGGCCGAGGCCCTGGGCCACAACGTGCCGCTGGTGTTCATGAGCGTGTTCGGCGTGGGCGCGGCCATGGCGGGGCTGGCCGGCGCGGTGGCCGGGGCCTTCTACACGACCAATCCGAACATGGCGCTGGAGCTGGGCGTGCTGGTGTTCGTGGTGGTGGTGGTGGGCGGCCTGGGCTCGCTCGAAGGCGCCATGATCGCCTCGCTGCTGATCGGCCTGATCAGCTCGTTCTCGGTCGGCATCGACGCCAGTCTCGCCACCCTGTTCGGCCTGTTCGGCGCCGGCGAGTGGGCCGAAAGCGTAGGCGGCCTGATGACGGTGAAGATCTCCAGCCTGGCCGCGACGCTGCCCTTCCTGCTGATGCTGGTGGTGCTGCTGGTCAAGCCGTCGGGCCTGAAAGGAGAGCAAGCATGAACCGGCCCCTGAATTCCCCCGGCCGCGTCTCGGCCGCCTTGCTGCTGCTCATCTGTGTCGGCGCGCTGTGCGCCCTGCCCTGGCTGCTGCCGGCAGGGCAACTGGTTGCGGCGGTGCAGATGCTGATCGCGGCGCTGTTTGCCTGCGCCTTCAACCTGCTGGCGGGCCAGGGCGGCATGCTGTCGTTCGGCCATGCGGCGTATTTCGGCGTGGGCACCTTCGCCACCATCCACGCCATGAACGCGCTGGGCGGCGCGGGCCTTCTGCCCACGCCCTTGATGCCGCTGGCAGGCGGCGTGGCCGGCCTGCTGTTCGGCCTGGTCGCCGGCTGGTTCGCCACCATGCGGTCCGGCGTGTATTTTTCGATGATCACGCTGGCGCTGGCCGAACTGCTGCACGCGCTGGCCCCGCACCTGAAAGGCGTGTTCGGCGGCGAAGCGGGCCTGTCGGCCATGCGCATGCCGGCCTGGGGCTTTTCCTTCGGGTCCGACATCGAGGTGTATTTCCTGGTGCTGGCCTGGGTGCTGGTGTCGCTGGCGGCGCTGTACGGCCTGACCCGCACGCCGCTGGGCCGTTTGACGCTGGGCCTGCGCGAAAACGCCAACCGCCTGCGCTACCTGGGCTATCGACCCCACGCGCTCAAGACCCTGGTGTTCGCGCTGTCGGCCATGTTTGCCGGCATTGCCGGCGGCCTGCAGGCGCTGAACATCGAAGCCGGCAACTACGTGCTGTTCGAGGTCAAGCTGTCCACCGACGCGGTGCTGTTCGCCTACATCGGCGGCGTCAACGCCTTCCTGGGCCCGGTGCTGGGCGCGTCCATCCTGACCTTCCTGTCGCAGACGCTGGCGGACATCACCCGGTCGTGGCTGCTGTACCAGGGCGTGCTGTTCGTGCTGGTGATGCTGTTCGTGCCGGACGGCCTGGTGGGTCTGGTGCAGCGCGCAGCCAAGTCGTTGCGCGAGCGTGGCCTGGCCAACTGGCTGCCGCGCGCGCTGGTGTCGGTGGCCAGCGGCCTGCTGCTGACGGCCGCCACGGTCTTCAGCGTGGAACTGCTGCAACGCATGTTCGCCCGCGACTACCGCGCGCTGCTGGCCATGAATCCCGATGCCGGCTGGCCCGCCATCGCGCTGTTCGGCCGCGACTGGGCGCCGCTGGCGCTGTCCACCTGGCTGGTGCCGCTGGCGTTGTTCGCCGTCGGCCTGGCCGCCTGCCGCTGGGCCATTGCCCTGTGGCGCAGCGGCGCCGATGCCGCACCCGTGCTGGAGGCCGCGCGATGAGCCACGAGATCCTGACCCTGACGGACGTGCGCAAGTCTTTTGGCGATGCGCAGATCATCCGCGGCGTGAACCTGCAAGTGCAAGCCGGCGAACGCCATGCCGTCATCGGCCCCAACGGCGCCGGCAAGTCGACGCTGTTTCACCTGATGTCCGGCTCGTTCGCGCCGACGTCGGGCGACATCAACCTGCGTTCGCGTTCCATCGGCGGCCTGCCGCCCGAGCAGATCAACCGCCTGGGCCTGGCGCGTTCGTTCCAGATCACCAACGTGTTCCCGCGCCTGTCGGTGCGAGAAAACCTGCGCCTGGCGGTGTTGCGCATGCACGGGCTGGTCTACAACTTCTGGCGTCCCATCGCCCGCCACCGCGCGGTGAACGAAAACGTCGACCAGTTGCTGGAAAAGGTGCGCCTGGCGCCCAAGCAGCACACCGCGGCGGGCGACCTGAACTATTCCGAGCAGCGTTCGCTGGAAATCGGCATGACGCTGGCTTCGCGCCCCAAGGTGATCCTGCTGGACGAGCCCATGGCGGGCATGTCGCAGCACGAGGTCGACTACACCGTCGAGCTCATCAAGGATGTGACGCGCGACTGCACCCTGCTGATCGTCGAGCACGACATGCAGGTGGTGTTTTCGCTGGCCGACCGCATCAGCGTGCTGGTCTACGGCGAAATCCTGGCCACCGGCACGCCGGCCGAGATCCGCGGCGATGCCCGCGTGCGCGAAGCCTACCTGGGAGAGGAAACGGTATGAGCATGCAATCCCCCCTGCTGGCGCTGCAAGGCGTGCACGCCCACTATGGCAAGAGCCACATCCTGCATGGCATCGACCTGACGGTGAATCGCGGCGAAGTGGTCAGCCTGCTGGGCCGCAACGGCGCCGGCCGGTCCACCACCATGAAGAGCATCATGGGCCTGGTGGACGTGACCGCCGGCCGCATCGCCATCGAAGGCCGCGACATCACCAACAAGCGACCCTTCGAGATCGCCCGCGCCGGCCTGGGTTTCGTGCCCGAAGAGCGCGAGGTCTTCGCCAACCTGACGGTGGACGAGAACCTGCGCATGGGCGAGCAACCGCCGCGCGCCGACGCGCCGGCCTGGACGGTCGAGCAGATGTTCGAGTATTTCCCCCGCCTGAAGGAACGGCGCAATACCCGGGCCGGCAACCTGTCAGGCGGCGAGCAGCAGATGCTGACCATGTGCCGCTCGTTGCTGGGCAACCCCAAGGTCATGCTGATCGACGAGCCCACCGAAGGCCTGGCGCCCAAGATCGTGGAAGTGATCGCCGACGTGATCCGCGACATCCACCAGCGCGGGGTGTCGGTGGTGCTGGTCGAGCAGAAGCTGACCATCGCGCTGAAGGTCTCGACCCGCGTCAGCGTCATGGGCCACGGCCGCATTGTTTTCGAAGGCCCGCCCGCGCAATTGCACGAGCGCCAGGACGTGGTGCAGGAATGGCTGGCGGTCTGACACCGCCTGCGAACCTGCCCCCGCCATACCTCCACCACGCACCGTAAAAGGCAAGCACTTGGACATGACCCCTGAAGTATCGCAATCGGACGTCATCCACCCCGATCTGCGCGGCAAGACCGTGGTGATCACCGGCGGCGCCAAAGGCATCGGCTACGCCACCGCCCAGGCCTTCATCCGCCAGGGGGCGCGCGTGGCGCTGCTGGACATGGACCCGGCCGCGCTGGCCGAGGCCGTGGCCGGCCTGCAAGCCGCGGGCGGCGAAGCCCTGGCCGCGCAGGCCTCGGTCACCGACGCCGACGCGGTCGAACGCGCCTTCGCGCAGGTCGAACAGGCCTGGGGCGGCGTCGACGTGCTGGTCAACAACGCCGGCATCTCGGCCAACAAGCCCACCCTGGACGTGACGGTGGACGAATGGCGCCGCGCCGTCGACATCAACCTGACCGGCGTGTTCCTGTGCGCCCAGGCCGCCGGGCGCCGCATGGTGCCCAAGGGCGAGGGCTGCATCATCAACCTGGCATCCATGTACGGCGTGGTGGCGGCGCCCGACCGCGCGGCCTATTGCGCCACCAAAGGCGCGGTGGTGCTGCTGACCGAGACCCTGGCCGTGGAATGGGGCCCGCAGGGCGTGCGCGTCAATGCGCTGGCACCGGGCTACGTGGAAACGGACCTGGTGCGCGACCTGGCTGCACGCGGCCGCCTGGACCCCGAACGCCTCAAGCAGCGCACGCCGCTGCGGCGCATGGCGCAGCCGGCCGAAATGGCTGACCTGGCGGTCTTCCTGGCCTCGCGCCAGGCCGCCTACATCACCGGACACACCCTGGTGGCCGATGGCGGCTGGAGCCGCTACAGCTACCTCTGACCGCATCGACGCTTATCTAATTTTCTGGAGATTCACTCATGGCCACCTACCAACCGCTCGGCTCGCAAGCGTCCTGGCGGCAATTGACGGTCGACGCCCGCGACTGGCAGCAGGCAGACCCCGCGCTGCTGGCCACCATGCTCACGCAGCTGCACTGGATCCGCGCCTTTGAAGAGGCAGTGCTGGACCTGGCCGCCGCAGGCCTGGTGCACGGCCCGGCGCACTCGTCCGTGGGGCAGGAAGGCGGCGCCGTCGGATCGGTGCTGGCGCTGGGCGCCGGCGACCAGATCAACGGCTCGCATCGCGGCCACCACCAGTTCCTGGCCAAGGCCTTGCAGCACGTCGCGCCGCTGGGCCTGGACCCGCGCAACCCGCTGACGCCCGCCATCGACGAGGTGCTGCACAAGACGCTGGCCGAGATCATGGGCCTGGCGCAAGGCTATTGCCGCGGCCGTGGCGGCAGCATGCACCTGCGCTGGCTGGAAGCCGGCGCGCTGGGCACCAATGCCATCGTCGGCGGCGGCGTGCCGCTCGCGGCCGGCGCCGCCTGGGCGCATCGCCATGCCGGCACCGACCGCGTGGCCGTGACCTACTTCGGCGACGGCGCGGTGAACATCGGCTCGGTGCTGGAAACGATGAACCTGACCGCCGCGTGGAAAACACCGCTGTGCTTCTTCATCGAAAACAACCGCTACGCCGTGTCGACCACGGTGGAAGAATCCACCGCCGAACCGCGCCTGTCGGCCCGCGGGCAGGCCTTCAACATCCCCGCCTGGCAGGTCGATGGCATGGACCCCTTGGCCGTGCACCTGGCCATGTCCGAAGCCGTGGCCCACATGCGCGCCGGCAACGGCCCCACCATCATCGAAGTGGACGTGTACCGCTTCTTCCACCAGAACGGCCCCTTCCCCGGCAGCGCCTTCGGCTACCGCAGCAAGGAAGAAGAAACCGCGTGGCGCCGCCGCGATCCGCTGGACAAGATCGCCGCCGAGATGATCGGCCGCAAGCTGATCACCCAGGCCGAAGTCGACGCGCTGCGCCAACAGTGCAAGGACGTGATGAAGGACGTGTCCGGCCGCCTGACCGAAGCCGCGGAGGGCGGCAAGCGCCGCGTGCGCGCCGACCTGTGGCCGCGCCCTGACTTCCGTGACGTGGGCCTGCGCAGCGACGGCTCGGAACTCGAAGGCCTGCGCTACCAGGACGTCGCCGACCACCCCGGCGCCCGCGTCGAACGCAAATTCGTCGACGCCGTGGCCGACGTGCTGGATCGCCGCATGGAAACCGACCCCGGCATGGTCGTGCTGGGCGAAGACGTGCACCGCCTGAAGGGCGGCACCAACGGCGCGACGCGCGGCCTGAAGGACAAGTACCCCGACCGCGTGCTGGGCACGCCCATTTCCGAAAACGCCTTCGCCGGCCTGGGCGGCGGCCTGGCCATGGACGGCCGCTACAAGCCGGTGGTGGAATTCATGTACCCCGACTTCATGTGGGTCGCGGCCGACCAGATCTTCAACCAGATCGGCAAGGCCCGCCACATGTTCGGCGGCGACATCGACGTGCCGTTCGTGCTGCGCACCAAGGTCGCGATGGGCACGGGCTACGGCTCGCAGCACTCGATGGACCCGGCCGGCGTGTTCGCCACCGCGCCCGGCTGGCGCATCGTCGCCCCGTCCACGCCCTACGAATACATCGGCCTGATGAACACCGCGCTGGCCTCCAAGGACCCGGTGCTGGTGATCGAGCACGTGGACCTGTACGCCTCGTCGGGCGAGGTGCCCGATGGCGACCTCGACTACGCCATTCCCTTTGGCAAGGCACGCGTGCGCCGCAGCGGCGCCAAGGTCACGGTGCTGACCTACCTGTCGATGGTCAGCCGCGCCCTGAAGGCCGCCGAAGAGGCCGGCGTGGACGCCGAAGTCATCGACCTGCGCACGCTGGACCGCGCCAGCCTGGACTGGGACACCATCGGCGCCAGCATCCAGAAGACCAACAACGTGCTGATCGTGGAACAAGGCGTGCGCGGCACCTCGTACGGCGCCATGCTGGCCGATGAAATCCAGCGTCGCTACTTCGACTGGCTGGACCAGCCGATCAAGCGCGTGACGGGCGGAGAAGCCTCGCCCAGCATTTCCAAAGTGCTGGAACGCGCCGCCTTTGCCGACACCGAAGAAGTCATCGCCGGCCTGGCTGACGTGCTGGCCGACCTGGGAGAAAAAGCATGAGCGCCACCCTGGACATGACCGTGCCGATGGAAGTCGGCCTGTGCTGCGCCGACCTGGACGCCATGCTGGCGTTCTATACCGACGTGGTCGGCCTGACGCTGGTGAACCGCGTCACCGTGCCCGCCGACAAGGCCCGGGCCACCGGCCTGACGACGCACGGCTACGACGTGGCACGCCTGCAAACCCCCTACGGCGAACGCATCAAGCTGCTGCAACCCACCGCCGCCCCGGCGCCCGCCGTGCGCGGCGCCGCCATCCTGGATCGCCAAGGCGCCACCTACCTGACCTTCATCGTGCGCGACCTGGCGGGCACCGTGGCGCGCCTGCAGGCGCGCGGCGTGGCCTTCGACAGCGCGCCCGCGCCGATGCAAGTGCGTCCCGGCACCTGGCTGGCGTTCTTCCGCGACCCCGAAGGCAATGTGCTGGAACTGGTCGAATACGACGACCCGGCGGCCTACCGGCCCGACCTGGCCGCGCACGCAGAATAGGACGAACAACGTGGCAACCCTGATCAAACTCCCCTCTGTCGCCGCCGACGCGGATGGCGGCACCCTGCACCAGTGGCTCAAGCAGGAAGGCGATAGCGTCGCGGTCGGCGACGCCCTGGCCGAAATCGAAACCGAAAAGGCCATCGTCGAAATCAACGCCGAACAGGCCGGCGTGCTGGGCCGCATCGTCGTGCCGGCGGGCGCCGCCTCGGTGCCCATCAACACCGTCATCGGCGTGCTGCTGGCGCCGGGCGAAGGCGCGGCGGATATCGAACGTGCGCTGGCGCAAAGCGGTGCCGCAGGCGGCGCGGACACGCCGGTGCAAGCGGCACAGGCCGGCGCGCCGACGGGCGCTTCCGGGTCCTCGGCCGCAGCACCGGCCGCCGCAACCGCGACCGCGTCGTCGGCGGCCGCATCGACCGGCGCCGCCCCCGCGGGTACCGCAGTGGCCCCCAATGCACCGCCCGGCGCCACATCCGGCGCCCGCGTCTTCGCCAGCCCCCTCGCCCGCCGCCTCGCCGCCCAATGGCATGTGGACCTGCTGACCGTGCAAGGCACCGGCCCGCACGGCCGCATCGTGCGCCGCGACGTCGAAGCCGCGCGCGACCACGCCACGGCCGCCCCCGCCCAGCCGGCATCCGGCCGCGCGCCGGCCCGCCGCGTGCCGCACACTGGCATGCGCCGCGCCATCGCCCGCCGCCTGACCGAAAGCAAGCAGCACGTGCCGCACTTCTACCTGACGCTGGACTGCCGCATGGACGCGCTGCTGGCCCTGCGTGCCCAGGCCAACCACGGCGGCACGGTCAAGCTGTCGGTCAATGACTTCATCGTCCGCGCCGCCGCCCTGGCCCTGCGCGAAGTGCCCGAGGTCAACGTCAGCTGGCACGACGACGCCATCGAATTCCATGCCGGCGCCGACGTCAGCGTGGCGGTGGCCACCGACGGCGGCCTGGTCACGCCCATCGTGCGCGACGCCGACGTGAAGCCGCTGTCCGCCATCGCCATGGAAATCGTGGAGCTGGCCGGCCGCGCCAAGATCAACCGCCTGAAACCCGAAGAATTCACCGGCGGCTCGCTCACCGTCAGCAACCTGGGCATGTATGGCATCAAGCAGTTCGCCGCCATCATCAACCCGCCGCAAGCCGCCATCCTGGCCGTCGGCGCCGCCGAACGCCGCCCGCTCGTGGCCGAGAACGGCGACCTGGTCGCCGCCACGGTGATGACCGTGACGCTGTCGGCCGACCATCGCGCCGTCGACGGCGCCGTGGGCGCGCGCTGGCTGGCGGCCTTCAAGTCGCTGATCGAAAACCCCGTGCGCATCCTGCTGTGAGCCCCGCCATGACCAAGACGACGTTTGACCTGGTGGTCGTGGGCGGCGGCCCCGGCGGCTACGTGGCCGCCATCCGCGCCGCGCAGCTGGGCCTGTCCACCGCGCTGGTAGAGCGCGCCGAACTCGGCGGCATCTGCCTGAACTGGGGCTGCATTCCCACCAAGGCCCTGCTGCACAGCGCCACCGTGCTGCGCGCCTGCCGCGACGCCGCCCACTACGGCGTCACGGGCGCCGGCGATGCCCAACCCGACCTGGCCGCCATGGTGGCCAGATCGCGCAAGGTCGCCGCCCGCCTGGGCCAGGGCGTGACCCACCTGATGAAAAAGCATGCCATCAGCGTCTTCACCGCCAGCGCCAAACTGGCCGGCGGCGGCCGCGTGGCCCTGGACAACGGCACCACGCTATCCGCCCGTCACATCATCCTGGCCACCGGCGCCCGCGCCCGCGACCTGCCCGCCCTGCCCCCCGGCGAGCGCATCTGGACCTACCGCCAGGCCCTGACGCCCCCCGCCCTGCCCAAATCGTTGCTGGTCGTGGGCGCAGGCGCCATCGGCGCTGAATTCGCCAGCTTCTACCGGGCCGTGGGCGTCGACGTCACCCTGATCGACATGACCGCGGACATCCTGCCGCAGGAAGACGCCGAGATCTCCGCCCTGGCCCGCAAGGCCTTCGAAAAGCAGGGCATCCGCGTGCTGACCCAATGCGCCGTCAAGTCATCCAGCCTGACCGCCGCCGGCGTCAAGGTCGTGCTCGACCAGCAGGGCAAACAGACCGAACTGGAATTCGACCGCGTCATCGTCGCCGCCGGCATCGTCGGCAACGTCGAAAACCTGGGCCTGGAACAGACCCGCGTCAAAGTCGAAAAGACCCACATCGTCACCGACGGCCTGTGCCGCACAGCCGAACCCGGCATCTATGCCATCGGCGACGTCGCTGGCGCCCCCTGGCTGGCCCACAAGGCCAGCCACGAAGCCGTGCTGTGCGTCGAAGCCATCGCCGGCAAGCCCGTCCATCCCATCGATCCGCTGCGCATCCCCGCCTGCACCTACTCGCACCCCCAGGTCGCCAGCATCGGCATGACCGAAGCCCGCGCCCGCGAACACGCCAGGCAGACCGGCCGCGACATCCGCATCGGCAAATTCACCTTCGCCGGCAACGGCAAAGCCATCGCCATGGGTGAAGACCAGGGCCTGGTCAAAACGGTATTCGACGCCGCCACCGGTGAACTGCTCGGCGCCCACATCATCCACCCCGAAGCCTCCGAACTGATCACCGGCTACGGCGTCGCCACCGCACTCGAAGCCACCGAAGAAGACCTGATGCACACCATCTTCGCGCACCCGACCTTGTCGGAAACCTTGCACGAATCGGTGCTGTCCGCGTTCGGCCGCGCACTGCACGGATAAAGCATCGCAGCACCCGGCACGCGGCATGCCGTGCTACGGCCTGCGTGCAGGATGCCGCGAGCTGGGCGCTGCGTCCCGAACGCTGCGTGCCAGGTGCAATCACACCTGGCACGCCCCTTTCACAACCGGCTGGCGAAGAAATCCAGGAAGCACGCAATCCGCCTCGACAGCTGCGTATTGCGGTAATACACCGCATGCATCGGCTGCAAATAATCGGTATGGATATCTTCCATGATCCGAACCAGCCGCCCCGCTTCCAGGTCTTCCTGCGACACGAAGTCCGACAGGCAGGCAATCCCCACCCCCCGCAACGCCAGCTGCCGCTGCGTCTCGCCACTGGACGTCGCCAACGTAGGCGTCGCCAGATAACTCGACCCGCCCGCATGCCGCAGCGGCCAGACATTCAGGCTTTCAGGCTGCGTAAACCCCAGCAGCTCATGCCCGTCCAGATCCTCCACCGTCTCGGGCACCCCACGCCACGCCAGATACTCCGGACTCGCCATCAACCACCGCGGCCGCGGCCGCAACGGCCGCGCATGCAACGTCGAATCATTCAACGGCCCCATCCGCAACGCCACGTCCGTGCGATGCTCGATCAGATCCACGATCCGATCATTGCTGGTCAGCTCCAACGAAATCGCCGGATACTCCCGCCGAAAATCCGCCACATGCGGCACCACGCAATGCAGCATCACCGGCACCGACGCATCCACCCGCAACCGCCCCGCCGGCTGCTGATTCACGATGCGCATGCATTCTTCAGCCTCTTCCAACGACTGCACAATCTGCCGCGCCTTCTGCAAAAAGTGCGCCCCCTCCGCCGTCAACTCCATCCGCCGCGTCGTCCGCGTCAACAACGCCACCCCCAAATCCTCTTCCAACCGCGACAACCCCCGACTGACCCCAGAAGCCGTCTGCCCCAACATCTCCGCCGCAGCACTCATGGACCCCGCGTCGACCACGCCCAGGAACAACCGCAAAGCATCAGAATTCAGGCTCATTTTTGCCCCCCAGTCACGAATACCCAAATTCTATAGCCCCCCACCAAGCGGCGCGGATGCCGTAACCTTCCAAGTCAATCTGCCGCGCCCGATGGGCGGCGCGCAAGACGGTTAGCATGCGCAAGCAGGACCCTGCCGCGCCGCCCATCACCGCCCCCACCCCCACGATGTGGACCCAATAGAAAACCAATCTCCATCAGCGCGAAGCGCCCCCGCAACATTTTCTAGAAACGCAATGCCAAACGTGGCCGCCCGCGCGGCCGCGGCTTGGCGACCCCGTAGATCTCATGCCCTGACCACAGGTCCAGCAGCGCAACGACCCAAGACGCACGTAGTCCCTTGCGGCGGTGGCATGCGGGGCGGGCAACCTCGATGCGCCCGAGGGAATCTGAAGCCCAATAGTCGTCATGCACGACACCCGTGACGAAGAAACTTTCTCCGTGGCATCGGCTGTGGCAAGGTGGAATGCCGCCAAGTAAAGACCGACCTTCCAGTGGTGCGTGTTAGCGCACGCCCGTTCTGAAGCATGGCCCCGGGTGACGTCACCGACATTGGTGAGCACACGCATAGCGCGTGCATCCCGTTTGAGAGAGTGAGTACAACGACGTACCCATGCCTGGCGGCATTCCGTTTGTGATCATGGAGCAAGCCATGTCCCTGCGCAAGTCTGTTGCACCCTTAACCCTGGCCCACCCCGATGCCGCAGGCATCGACATCGGCTCGGCCAGTCACTTTGTCGCCGTGCCTGCCGACCGCGATGAGCAGCCCGTTCGTGAGTTCAAGAGCTTTACTGCCGATCTCTATCGCCTGGCGCAGTGGCTCAAGGACTGCGGCATTACCGCGGTCGCCATGGAGTCCACCGGCGTCTACTGGATCCCCTTGTACGAGTTGCTCGACAGCCAGGGCTTTACTGTCTATCTGGTCAACGCCCGGCACGTCAAGAACGTCTGCGGCCGCAAGTCCGACGTCCTGGACTGCCAGTGGTTGCAACAGCTCATGAGCTACGGCCTGCTGGCCAGCGCCTTCCGGCCTTCGGACCAGATCTGCGTCTTGCGCGAGTTCTCGCGCCAACGCCAGATGCTGCTGGCCTCACAGGTGCGCCACGTGCAGCACATGCAGAAGGCGCTCACGCAGATGAACATCCAGTTGACCCAAGTGCTCTCGGACGTCGTCGGGGTCACCGGCCAGGCCATCATCCGCGCCATCGTGGCCGGCGAGCGTGATCCCCACGTCCTGGCCCGCCTTAAAAAGCGCCAGGTCAAGGCCAGCGAAGACGATATCGCCGCAGCCCTGCAAGGGACCTGGCGCCATGAGCACCTGTTTGCGCTACGCCAGGCACTTGCCCTGTACGACGCGTATCAGAGCCAGCTCGATGAGTGCGATCAGCTCATCCAGACTGAGCTGCATAAGCTACAGCGCCATGACGGCGACCCAGGCAAGTCCCAGCGTCGCTGGCCCAAGAAGGCCATGGCCTTCGACCTGCGCACGCACCTGTTCGCCCTGTGCGGCGTGGACCTGACCCGCATCAATGGGGTCGATGAAATGACCGCCTTCAAAGTCCTGGCCGAGGTCGGGCCTGATATGACCCGCTTCCCCACATCCAAGCACTTCGCCTCTTGGCTCGGGTTGTGCCCGGGGACACGGATCTCCGGGGGCAAGGTCCTGAGCAGCGCCACCAAGCGCTCGCCAAACCGCGCCGCCCAAGCCCTGCGCCTGGCCGCCGCTGCGTTGCGAACAAGCCAGTCGGCCTTGGGTGCCTATTACCGACGGCTGTGCGCACGCCTGGACAAGCCTCGCGCCATCACCGCTGCGGCCCACAAGTTGGCTCGTCTGATCTACGCCATGCTCACCAAAGGCACCGAATATGTCGACCAGGGAGAGCTGTATTACGAGGAACGCTACAAGCAGCGCGTCATGCATCACTTGACCAAGCGCGCCCAGGCGATGGGCTATAGCCTCACGCCACTTCCCGAGACTCCGTGAAAAAACCCCAAACAAATCAGCAGCTTGACGGGAGTTTCTTGAGAGGCAGTCGCCGAAGGCGACAACGAAGATGACGAAGGGGCAGTCCGGAGCGAACGCTCCGGACCGCAATCGTGGGCGCCCGCCCCGCATGCCACCGCCGCAAGGGACGACCCACGAAGAACAATTCAATCCACCACAAAAAAAACGGCGCCCAAGGCGCCGTTCCCTAATTCACCAGCAAAGCATCACCGCTTCTGCTTCAACTGCGACAAATCCCGCACAGCCCCCCGATCCGCAGAAGTCGCCAACGCCGCATAAGCCTGCAACGCCAACGACACAACCCGCTCCCGATCCACAGGCTCCCAAGCATTCTCCCGAGCTTCCATAGCAGCCCGACGCCGAGCCAGCTCCGAATCGGAAACCGCCAGATGCATCTTCCGATTCGGAATATCGATCTCGATCGTATCGCCGTCTTCCACCAGCCCGATCGTGCCGCCTTCCGCTGCTTCCGGCGACGCATGCCCGATCACCAGCCCCGACGAGCCCCCCGAAAAACGCCCGTCCGTAAACAGCGCGCACGTCTTGCCCAGGCCCTTGGACTTCAAGTAAGACGTCGGGTACAGCATCTCTTGCATCCCAGGACCGCCCTTCGGGCCTTCGTAGCGGATCACCACCACGTCGCCCGCCACGATCTTGTCGCCCAGAATGCCTTCCACCGCGTCGTCCTGGCTCTCGAACACCCGCGCACGGCCCGTGAAGACCCATTGCGACTCGTCCACGCCAGCCGTCTTCACAATGCAGCCCTTCTCGGCCAGATTGCCGTACAGCACCGCCAGGCCGCCGTCCTTCGAGTAGGCGTTTTCCTTGCTGCGGATGCAGCCCGTCTTGCGGTCCGTATCCAGCGTCAGGAACGTCGCGTCCTGGCTGAACGCCACCGTCGTCGGGATGCCGCCCGGGGCCGCGCGGTAGAACTTCTGCGCCGCTTCACCCGCGCCGCCCGCCACGTCCCATTGCTGGATCGCGTTGCCCAGCGTGCCGCTGTGCACGTTGCCGCAAGACAGGTCCAGCAGGTCCGCACGCGCCAGTTCACCCAGGATGCCCAGGATGCCGCCGGCGCGGTGCACGTCTTCGATGTGGTACTTGTCGGTGGCGGGCGCCGCCTTGCACAGGCACGGCACCTTGCGCGAAATGCGGTCGATGTCCGCCATCGTGAAATCCACGCCCGCTTCCTGCGCCGCGGCCAGCAAATGCAGCACCGTGTTCGTCGAACCGCCCATCGCCACGTCCAGCGCCATCGCGTTTTCAAACGCGGACTTGGTCGCGATGCTGCGCGGCAGCACCGACGCGTCTTCTTCCACGTAATAGCGGCGGCACAGGTCCACCACCAGGCGGCCGGCCTGCTCGAACAGGCCCTTGCGCCAGGCGTGCGTGGCCACGATCGTGCCGTTGCCCGGCAGCGCCAGGCCGATCGCCTCGGTCAGACAGTTCATCGAGTTGGCCGTGAACATGCCGGAACAGGAACCGCACGTCGGGCACGCGCTGCGTTCGACTTCCGCCACTTCCGCGTCCGACACCTTCGGGTCGGCCGCCTTGATCATCGCGTCGATCAGGTCGATCTTGGCGATGACCTTGCCGTCCGTCGGCGACTTGACCTTGCCCGCTTCCATCGGACCGCCCGACACGAACACCACCGGGATGTTCAGGCGCATCGCGGCCATCAGCATCCCCGGGGTGATCTTGTCGCAGTTCGAGATGCAGACCATCGCGTCGGCGCAGTGCGCGTTCACCATGTATTCGACCGAGTCGGCGATCAGTTCGCGCGACGGCAGCGAATACAGCATGCCACCGTGCCCCATGGCGATGCCGTCATCGACGGCGATGGTGTTGAATTCCTTGGCGACGCCGCCGGCGGCTTCGATTTCCTTGGCAACCAGCGCACCCAGGTCACGCAGGTGCACGTGGCCCGGCACGAACTGCGTGAACGAATTGACCACCGCGATGATCGGCTTGCCGAAATCTCCGTCCTTCATGCCGGTGGCGCGCCAGAGGGCGCGGGCGCCGGCCATATTGCGGCCGTGGGTCGAGGTGCGGGAACGGTAGTGCGGCATGATCTTGTCTCAGGCGGTTAGCGTGGGCGGCAAAACGGTAAATAATACGCTGGTTCCGGCCGGCAGCGCCCGCAGGCCACCCTGGGGCCGTTACATGGCCATCAGGCGGACGCCGCGCCGCGGGCCGCGAATGCACTGGGCGGCTCGCCCAGGGCCTTGCGAAACATCGCTGCGAACGCGCTCGGGCTTTCGTAGCCCAGGTCCAGCGCCACGTCCAGCACCCGGTCGCCGCGCGCCAGCCGCTCCATTGCCGCCAGCAGCCGCGCCTGCTGGCGCCAGCGGCCGAAGGTCATGCCCGTATGGCGCAGGAACAGCCGATGCACCGTCTTGGGGTCCACCCCCAATTCCCGCGCCCAGTCGGCCGCGCCCGCCTGGCGCTCCGGATGGCGCACGATGGTGCGGCAGATGCGGGCCAGGCGCGGCTCGGCAGGCTGCGGCAGGTGCAGCGGCAGCACCGGCTCCTGTTTCAGCTCGTCCAGCAGCAGCATCATCAGGCGGCCGTCGCGCGTGCCGGGCGTCCAGTCCAGCGGCACCTCGGCCGCCGCCACCATCAGCTCGCGCAGCAGCGGCGATACCGACAGCACGCAGCATTGCGCCGGCAGATGCGCCACCGCGCCCGGCTCGACGAACACCGTGCGCATGCGCGGCTCGCCGCTCATGCGGATGGCGTGCGGCATCCACGCCGGCACCCAGACGCCGCGCGTGGGCGGCACCACCCAGATGCCGGCGTCGGTATCCACCACCATCACCCCCGAGATCGCGTACAGCAGCTGCGAGCGGCGATGCCGGTGGCGCCGCACGCGATGGCCGTCCTCGTAGTCCACCGCCAGCCCGGCCACCGGGCGCAGCGAGGATTCGTAGGGAAACAGGTCCAGGTCGGCAGGCTTGCGCGCCTTGGGTGGGTTGGACGGCGGAGAGGATTTGTCCATTTCTCGACGATTGATGCCTGGATGGCGTTAGACGGTCTTTTCCAGTGTACCTACCATGCCGCTCATCCCGTCCAAATCCCCTGTTGGCCTGTCCGAACCATGTCCGCCCGCCCGTCCGCCGCCTGCGCCCGTTCCGCCCTTCGCGGACCGGCCACGGCCGCCGTGGCCGTGCACGGACAACGCGCCGCGCTACGACTAGCGCGCGGTTGCCGGGCCTTGCGTCCCGTGGCCGCCCGGCAGCCCCGGGCCCTCTGACGGGCCCGTTCGCCACCTCCCTTGCCCGACCGCCGCAGACCGGCGGCCTACACACGCCGCGCTGTCCTGCGCGGCCGGAGGTTTGCATGCTTGACCATCCCCAACACAAATATCGCCCCGTCCAACCCTTCACGCACGACTACGCCCAGCGCACCTGGCCCACGCGGCGCCTGCACGCGCCGCCCGTGTGGATGAGCACCGACCTGCGCGACGGCAACCAGGCCCTGATCGAACCGATGGACGCCGCCCGCAAGCTGCGCCTCTTCGAACAACTGGTCGCCGTGGGGCTCAAGGAAATCGAGGTGGCGTTTCCGTCGGCCTCGGACACCGACTTCAATTTCGTGCGCAAGCTGATCGAAGAACGGCGCATTCCAGACGACGTCACCATCGAGGTGCTGACCCAATCGCGGCCCGACCTGATCGCCCGCACCTTCGAGGCGCTGCACGGCGCGCCCCGCGCCGTCGTGCACCTGTACAACCCCATCGCGCCGCAGTGGCGCCGCATCGTGTTCGGCATGAGCCGCGCCGAGATCAAGGAGATCGCCCTGGCCGGCACGCGCCAGATCCGCGCGCTGGCCGACGCGCACCCTGAAACCGAATGGATCTACGAGTATTCCCCCGAAACCTTCAGCCTGGCTGAACTGGATTTCGCACTGGAGGTCTGCGATGCGGTCAGCGCCATCTGGGGCCCCACCCCTGAACACAAGATGATCATCAACCTGCCGTCCACCGTGGAATGCACCACGGCCAACGTCTACGCCGACCAGATCGAATGGATGCACCGACACCTGGCGCGGCGCGACAGCATCGTGCTGAGCGTGCATCCGCACAATGACCGCGGCACCGCGGTGGCCTCGGCCGAACTGGCGGTGATGGCGGGCGCCGACCGCGTCGAAGGATGCCTGTTCGGCAACGGCGAACGCACCGGCAACGTCGACCTGGTCACGCTGGCCATGAACCTGGACACGCAAGGCATTGCCAGCGGCCTGGATTTTTCAAGCATGGCCGCGGTGCGCGAGTGCGTCGAGGCGTGCAATCAGCTGCCGGTGGACGTGTTCCACCCCTATGCGTTCACGCCCGCAACGCCAGCAGCGCGTCCTGCAGGTGACGCAGGCCGCGGCTGAGCGGTTTGTCGCGGCGCACGACGACGGCCAGGGTGCGCGACAGGCGGGGCGTCAACGACCGCACCGCCAGCGCGCTGCGCTGGCCGGCACCCGACACCGCCAGCCTGGGCAGCACCGCGCAGCCCAGGCCGGCGGCCACGATTTCCTTCATGGCCTCGGTGCTGCCCAGCTCCATGACCGGCTTGGCCGCCACGCCCGCCGCTTCGAACCAGTCGTCCACCAGCCGGCGGGTGCGCGCGCCCGGCTCGAACAGCACCAGCGGCAGCGCCGCCAACGCCTGCGGCGTGACGGTGTCGGGAATGGCCAGGGTGCCGCGCGCGGGAAAAATCGCCACGAACTCGTCTTCGAGCACCGGTGTGGCCTCGATCATGCGACCCGGGGCTGGCAGCGTCACCAGGCCGATGTCCAAGGTGTTGCTTTCCAGGCCGCGCAGCATGTCGGCCGTGTTGCCGGTACTGGCCACCACGTCCAGCGCTGGAAAGCGCCGCCGCAGGTCGGCCAGCAGCGGCGGCAGCAGATAGGTGCAGGCCGTGGCGCCGGTGCCCAGGCGCACCCGGCCCGTCACTTGCGAGGCATGCGCCGTCATGGCCTGTTCGGCCTGCGCCAGCGCGGCGTCGATGGCGCGGATGTGGGTCAGCAATTCCAGCCCGGCCGCGGTGGGGCCCGCACGGCGGCCCACTCGTTCGACCAGCTTCAGGCCAAAGCGGCGCTCCAGTTGGCGCACCTGCAGGCTGACCGCCGGCTGCGTGATGCCGCCGCGCTCGGCCGCGGCCGAAAAGCTGCCCAGTTCGATGACCTGCGCAAAGGTGCGCAGGGCGTCCAGATTCAGTCCGCGCATGCGGGGGCTCCGTTGGGTTCGTGTGCCATGCCGCCCCGGCTCTCAGCGGCAGCGCGCGCGGCGCAGCAGCCTCGCACACCAAAGTTTTGCTTATGCATTTTATAATAAACCAAAGCTTTATTTATGAATGGGGTTGCGCCACACTGGCATCTGCTTTTTTCCGCCTGCACGGCCTTTTTTTCCCTCTTTTCGCACCCCGTTTCCATGTCGCAACCCGCCCCCACCGTCTTGATCCGCGACAGCGCGGAAGCCGACCTGCCCGCCATCAAGGCCATCTATGCGCACCACGTGCAGCACGGCACCGCCTCGTTCGAACTGGACCCGCCGTCCATCCCCGAAATGCGCCAGCGGCGCGCCGGCATCCTGGAAAAAGAGATGCCCTTCCTGGTGGCCGAGATCAACGGCGAAGTCGTGGGCTATGCCTACGTCACCGCCTACCGTCCGCGCCCGGCCTACCGCCATACCGTCGAGGACTCCGTCTACGTCAAGGCGGGCCGCGCCGGCCTGGGCATCGGCGGCAAGCTGCTGGCCGCGTTGATCGAGCGCTGCACCGCCGCCGGCTGGCGCCAGATGCTGGCGGTGGTGGGCGACAGCCGCAACGCGGCATCGCTGGCGGTGCATGCGCGCCAGGGCTTCCATCCCGTCGGCACCTTGCGGTCGGTGGGCCACAAGCATGGCGAATGGCGCGACACCGTGCTGATGCAGCGCGCGCTGGGCGAAGGCGACACGACGCCGCCGCAACGCCCGTGATCGCCCCGCGGGCCATCGTCTGCCTGGGGCTGACCCAACTGGTCGGCTGGGGCGTCACCTTCTACCTGATCGGCGCGCTGGGACCGGACATGGCCGCGGACCTGGGCTGGAACGCCGCCACCGTGTACGGCGGCTTCTCGGCCGCCATCGTCGTCATGGCGCTGGTGTCGCCGCTGGCCGGCCGCGCGGTCGACCTCTGGGGCGGCCACCGCGTCATGCCCGCCGGCGCCATGCTGGCCGCCGCCGGCTGCGCCGCCCTGGCCGCCACCCACGGCGTCGTCGCGTACTTCGCGGCCTGGATGCTGCTGGGCGTGGGCATGCGGCTGTGCCTGTACGACGCCGCGTTCGCCTCGCTGGCGCGCGCCGCCGGGCCGGCCGCGCGGCGGCCCATGTCGCAGATCACGTTGTTCGGCGGGCTGGCGTCCACCGTGATGTGGCCGGTGGGCCATGCCCTGTCGGGCTGGCTGGGCTGGCGCGGCGCGGTGCTGGCCTATGGCGCCTTGGCGCTGGCGACGCTGCCGCTCTACCTGGCGCTGCCGCGCGCCCGCTATGCCGCTTCGCTGAAGGATACCGGCCTGGCCGGCACGGGCCTGGCGCGCGACAAGGCCGAGCGCCGCCTGGCCGGCGTGCTGTACGCGGCGATCGCCATGCTGACCAACTTTTTGGCCGCGGGCAACGCGGCTCACTTGATTCCGCTGCTGTCGGGGTTGGGCCTGGCCGGCGCGATGGCCGTGAACATCGCGGCACTGTGGGGCGTCGGGCAATTCGCCTCGCGGCTGGCCGACGTGGCGCTGGGCTCGCGCCTGCATCCGCTGACGCTCACGCTGGCCGTGGCGGCGCTATTGCCGCTGTGCTTCGGGCTGGCGCTGTTTTCCGGTGGGAACCTCGCCGCGCTGGCGGCATACGCCCTGCTGTACGGCGCCTGCAACGGCCTGATGACGATCACGCGCGGCACCCTGCCGCTGGCGTTGTTCGACTTTCGCAGCTACGGCGCGCTGGTCGGCGCCCTGCTCATTCCCAGCTTCCTCTTGACCGCCGCCGCGCCGGTGGCCTATGCCTACGTCGTCGAACAGCACGGCGCGCGCGCCGCGATGGGCCTGTCCGCCAGCCTGGCCACTGCCATATTGGCCGCGGCGCTGATCCTGCGCAGTCGATTCATCGCCCGGACGCGAGGCTGATCGGCGCACGACCGTCTTCCGCGTCCTGCACCAGCGCGCCCGAAAACGAATAACCCGATCCGCGCATGCTGCGGATCGGGATCGACAGCCCCGCCGCCTCACCCTTGCGCTTGAGGCGGCTGATGACCAGATCCAGCGCGCGCCCATTGCCCGGAATGTCCATGTCGTCGACCGCGAAATCGCTGCGGCGCACGACCTTGTCGGGATGCCCCTGCATGCCCTTTAGCACCGCCCGTTCCATCGGGGTGAGGCTGACGCCCGCGCCCGCCGGCGACAGCAAGGTCCACTCGTTGTCACACAGGCGCCAGGCCTTGTCCGCCACGCTGATCTCCGGCACGCCGGGCGTTTCGACACGACGGGCCGCCGACTGCGCCGGCAGGCACAGCGAAAGCTTGCGCTGCGCCGACTGGATCGCCGCGGCCACCTCGCTGTAGCTGATGCTGGTGCCGTAGCAACTGTCGGCGCCAGCCAGCAGCGCATTGATGCGCACGGCCGGACTTTCAATGTTGCGGATGGCGATGATCGTGGAATGCGAGAAGCGAGCCCGCAGTTGCCCGATCGTGATGTCCAGATCCCGCGGCAGGCACAGATGCACCTGGATGTCGCCGGGCTGGCGCGGCAGCGCCGACTCCTGCAACGAAACGGGGTTCAGGACGAAACCGATCTGTTCCAGGGAATTCGAGATGCCCTGCTTGGCAAATTCGTTGTCGAAAATAAGGATGATGCGCGACCGATTCATGAGATTGAGCCCTGATTAATGACGTCTTTCCATCGAACGGTATTGAAATGTTTATTTGCATCTCAACACCTGGAACAGGGTCGCAAAAAAAGCGCACTCAATCCTCGAACAGCGTTCCAAACTGGACAAATTATTGAATATTCCTCATTTTAAAATGAGAAATATTCAATATATCGAAATAGAATTCAGCGATCGGCGAAACGTAGCGATATGCGTGGCGGTACATGTCTGGCGCCTGCGCGCTGCGCTGCCATGCCCGATTGCCCTCCCCCCCGCCCGGGGCGCGGGTGCATCCGCCACTGCGGCCTGTCAGGCCCCCTTGGCCGCCACCCATTTTTCCCACCCTGCCAGCCGCAGCTTGCAGGCCGGGCAGGTGCCGCAGCCGTAGCCCCAGGCATGGCGCGCGCCGCGTTCGCCCAGATAGCAGGTGTGGCTTTCTTCGACAATGGTCTCGACCAGCGCGTCGCCGCCCAAGGTGTGCGCCAGCGCCCAGGTTTCGGACTTGTCGATCCACATCAGCGGCGTTTCGATCGTGACGCGACTGCCCAGGCCCAGCCCAAGCGCTACCTGCTGCGCCTTGATGGTGTCGTCGCGGCAATCGGGGTAGCCCGAGAAATCGGTTTCGCACATGCCGCCCACCAGCACGTCCAGCTGGCGCCGGTAGCCCAGCGCCGCGGCCAGCGTCAGGAACAGCAGGTTGCGGCCCGGCACGAAGGTATTGGGCAGGCCGTTGGCCTGCATCTCGATGGCGCGGTCGCTGGTCATGGCGGTGTCGCCCACCTGGCCCAGCACCTTCAGGTCCAGCAGATGGTCTTCGCCCAGGCGCGGCGCCCACTCGGGAAAGCGCGTGCGAAATTCGCGCAGCACGTTCAGGCGCGCATCGAGCTCGATGCGGTGGCGCTGGCCGTAGTCGAACGCCACGGTTTCCACATGGGCATAGCGGTCCAGCGCCCAGGCCAGGCAAGTGGTGGAATCCTGGCCGCCCGAAAACAGCACGAGCGCGCGACGTTGGTGATTTTGCATGAAAGGGGGTTTCTGGAAAGACGAAGGGATAGGCCAGACTTTACCGCAGCCACGCGCCTTTCCCGTAAGGAAGCCTGCGTAAAATCGATCCGCTTTTCATCACGGTTTCTCAGTAGCGCGCACGTACCCACCCTTCCCATTCCCGCAGCCCGACGGATCTCCCGCCCGATGAATGCCAGCCGCTTGCAGTCCGATTCAGCAGAACCCTTGCGTCACGACATCCGGCTGCTCGGCCGATTACTGGGCGACGTCATCGCCGAATGCGAAGGCAAACGCGTCTTCGACACCATCGAAACGCTGCGCCGCACCGCCGTCAAATTCCGCCGCGAAGGCAACGACGCCGACGGCAGGCTGCTGGAACAGCGCGTCAAGCGCCTGGAAGGCAGCGACCCGAACTCGGTCGCGCGCGCCTTCAGCTATTTCCTGCACCTGGCCAACATCGCCGAAGACCGCGACCAGAACCGCCGCCAGCGGGCCCGCGCCCTGACCGGCGACGCCCCCGCGCGCGGCAGCCTGCGCGACGCCGTGCAGACCCTGGCCGGCCATGGCGTTTCTCCCGCCCGCATCCGCCGCCTGCTGGCCGAGGCCTGCGTCATGCCCGTGCTGACCGCGCACCCCACCGAAGTGCAGCGCAAAAGCACGCTGGACGTGCACCGTGAAATCGCCAGCGCCCTGGCCCAGCGGGACACGCCGCTCACGCCCGAAGAATTGGCCGAGCTCGACGCCGCGCTACTCGGCCGCGTGGCCACGCTGTGGCAGACGCGCATGCTGCGCTACACCCGCCTGACGGTGGCCGACGAAATCGAGAACGCGCTGTCGTACTACCGCAGCACCTTCCTGCCCGTCATTCCGCGCCTGTACGCCGACCTGTCCAAGCTGCTGAACCGCGACGGCCCCAAGCCCTTTGCCGCCCCGCCCGCGCCGCTCGAACCCTTCCTGCGCATGGGCAGCTGGATCGGCGGCGACCGCGACGGCAACCCCAACGTCGATGCCGGCACGCTCGAACGCGCCCTGCTGCGCCAGGCCACCGTGCTGTTCGAGCACTACCTGCAGGAAGTCCACGCGCTGGGCGCCGAGCTTTCCATCACCACCCTGCTCATCGCCGCCGACGCCGACCTGCTGGCGCTGGCCGACCGCAGTGGCGACGATTCCCCCCACCGCAGCGACGAACCCTACCGCCGCGCCCTGGTCGGCGTCTACGCCCGCCTGGCCGCCACCGCCCAGCGCCTGACCGGCCAGAACCTGGCCCGGCGCAGCACGGTGGCCGCCGCGCCGTACGATGCGCCCCAGGAACTGTCCGCCGACCTCGCCATCATCGCCGCGTCGCTGGCCGCCCACCACGGCGCCCCCATCGGCAAGCTGCGCCTGGCCGGCCTGCAGCAGGCCGTGGAAGTGTTCGGCTTTCACCTGGCCACCGTCGACCTGCGCCAAAGCTCCGATGTGCACGAACGCGCGCTCGCCGAACTGTTCACCCGCGCAGGCGCCACCCACGACGGCCAGCCGCTGGACTACCTGGCCCTGGACGAAGCCGCCCGCGTCGCGCTGCTGCGCGCCGAGCTTGCCCAGGCCCGCCCGCTGGCCTCGCCCTGGATCGCCTACAGCGAAGACACCACCCGCGAACTGGCCGTGCTGCGCGCGGCCGCCGCCGGCCGCCAGCGCTACGGCAAGCAGGCGGTGCGCCAGACCATCGTCTCGCACACCGAAACCCTCAGCGACCTGCTTGAAGTCATGGTGCTGCAGAAAGAGGCCGGCCTCATCGCTTCCGCCGGCCAGGACATCCCCGCCGAAGACGGCCTGATGGTCGTGCCCCTGTTCGAAACCATTCCCGACTTGCAGCGCGGCGCCGACATCATGGCCGCCTGGCTCGACCTGCCCGAGATCCGCCAGCGCGTGAAGCAGGCGCAGAACGGCGCCCAGGAAGTCATGCTGGGGTATTCCGACAGCAACAAGGACGGCGGCTTCCTCACGTCCAACTGGTCGCTCTACCAGGCCGAACGCGCCCTGGTCGACGTCTTTTCCGCCCGCCACGTCCGCCTGCGCCTCTTTCACGGCCGCGGCGGCTCCGTCGGCCGGGGCGGCGGCTCCAGCTTCGACGCCATCCTGGCCCAGCCCCCCGGCACCGTCGCCGGCCAGATCCGCCTGACCGAACAGGGCGAAGTCATCCAGAGCAAATACAAGGACGCCGAAGTCGGCCGCTGGCACCTGGAACTGCTGGTCGCGGCCACCCTGGAATCCAGCCTCGCGCCGCGCGCCGAAGCCACCAGCGCCGAAGACGCCCACATGGCCCACCACGGCCCGGCCATGACGTTCATGTCCGAAACCGCGCAGCGCAGCTACCGCGGCCTGGTCTACGACACGCCGCGCTTTGCCGAATACTTCTTTGCGGCCACGCCCATTGCCGAAATCGCCGGCCTGAACATCGGCTCGCGCCCCGCTTCCCGCAAGAAGGGCCAGCGCATCGAAGACCTGCGCGCCATCCCCTGGGGCTTTTCCTGGGCCCAATGCCGCCTCATGCTCACCGGCTGGTACGGCATGGGTTCGGCCATCGAGGCCTACCTGGAAACCGGCGCCCCCGACGCCCCGCGCTCCAAGCGCGGCCGCCTGGCCCAGCTGCGCGAGATGGCGCAAGACTGGCCCGCCTTCCGCACCCTGCTGTCCAACATGGAAATGGTGCTGGCCAAATCCGACCTGGCCATTGCCGCCCGCTACGCCCAGCTCGTGCCCCAGCGCGGCTTGCGCGAAAAGATCTTCGGTCAGATCAGCGCCGAACACGCCCGCACCCTGGCCATGCTCAAGCTCCTGACCCGCCGCGAACTCCTGGCCGACAACCCCACCCTGCAAGACTCCCTGCGCGAACGCTTCGCCTACATCGACCCCCTGAACTACCTGCAAATAGACCTGATCCGCCGCCACCGCGCCGCCCTGAAGCACCCCAACCCCGACGCCGACGAACGCGTGCAACGCGCGATCCACCTGACCATCAACGGCATCGCGGCGGGGTTGCGCAACTCGGGTTGAGTGACCGCGCATGGCAGGGCCCGGCGCCCGGCCATGCATTGCGGGGGTGCCGGCCTACGCTATAAAATGAGTATTATTCTCATCTCATTGCGCCAGGCCTTCCGCATGCCTTTGCGCCGGAGGCCGTGCCATGTCCCCCCCCGAATCCGCCGTGCCGCGACAGGGCATCGAGAGCCTGTATGCCGAACACCATGGCTGGCTGCGCAGCTGGTTGCGGCGGCGGCTGGGCGACGCCTGGGACGCGGCCGACCTGGCGCACGACACTTACCTGCGCATCCTGCACAGCGGCCGCCTGCCCGAGCCGCACCAGTCGCGCCAGCATCTGGCGCAGATCGCCCGCTGCCTGGTGATCGACCTGCACCGCCGCCGCCAGATCGAAGCCGCCTACCTGGAAACCATCGCCCACCTGCCGCGCCCGCAGACGCCGTCGGAAGAAGCGCGCGCGCTGGCCATCGAGGCCCTGGTCGAGATCGACGCCATCCTCAACCAGCTGCCGACCAAGGCGCGCGAGGCGCTGCTGCTGTGCAAGCTGGACGGCCTGCCCTACAGCGACATCGCGGCGCGGCTGGGCGTGTCGGTGTCGTCGGTGAAGAAGTACATCGCTGCCGCCCTGCTGGCCTGCTACCAGGCGCAGTGGGCGGCGCGCGGTTGACGCCATGACAGATGCCTCCCGCACGGCCCAACCGGCCCTGGACCCCGCCATCCTGCAGCAGGCTGCCGAATGGATCGCCCAATTGTGGTCGGACGATGTCACCGACCAGGACCGCGCTGACTGCGCCCGCTGGCGCGCCAGGCATCCCGATCACGAACAGGCCTGGCAGCGCCTGCTGGCGTTCGAGGGCAAGCTCTTGGGCCTGCCCCGCGAGGCCGCCCGCCATGCCCTGCGCCGACCCAAGACCAGCGCCGGCCGGCGCCGCGCCCTGCGCGCGCTGAGCCTGGGAGTGATCGTGCTGGGCGCCGGCTATGCCGCACGCAGCACCGGCACCTGGCAGCGCGCAGCTGCCGACTACCGCAGCGCCACTGGCGAGATCCGCGACCTGACCCTGCCGGACGGCACGCGCGTCACCCTGTCCACCGCGTCGGCCATCGACCTGCGCTTTTCCGATACGGAACGGCTGGTGGTGCTGCGGGCAGGCGAAATCCTGATTGCCACCGCGCCCGATACCGTCGCCCTGGCCCGCCCCTTCCTGGTCCGCACGCGGCACGGTTCGGTACAGGCGCTGGGCACGCGCTACAGCGTGCGCGATGACGACGACACCACGCGTGTGGCGGTGTTCGAAGGCGCGGTTGAAATCCGACCCATGGACGCGCCGGGCCAGGCCGTCCGCCTGGATGCAGGCCAGGGCTCGCGCTTTTCGCGCGACCGCGTCGAGCCGCCCGCGGCCGCGAACGATGACGCGGCCGCCTGGAGCCGAGGCCTGCTGGTGGCCGACGGCATGCGGCTGGAAGACTTCACCGCCGAACTGGCGCGCTATCGGTCCGGCGTCGTGCGCTGCGACCCGGCGGTCGCCGACCTGCGCGTGAGCGGCGTGTTTTCACTGCGCGACACCGACAGGGCGCTGGAGAACCTGACGCGCGGGCTACCGGTGGACGTCGTGTATCGCACGCGCTATTGGGTCACGCTGCGCGCGGCCGATCGGTCCGCAGACTGACGCCCGCCACCACCGTTACAACTTTTCTTCGCGATCGCTTGTCCCTCAGGCCGGCTCGTTCGGGATACAGGGTGACTCCCCTTTTCCCTCGACCCGATCAGCAAGGCTTACTTCATGTCCGTTCACCCGCCGTTCCGTCGCCGCCCCGCTGCCGCGCCGTCTTCCCGCCCGCTTCGTCGCTTGGTCGCCTCGCAGCGCGCCGCCGCGATCCGGCTGGCGCTCTTGATGGGCGGCGGGCTGGCCGCCTGCGCCACCGCGCCGCTGGCGCAGGCCCAGGCCAGCGCCGAGGCGCGCCGCCCCTACACCGTGGCCGCCGGCCCGCTCAGCCAGGCGCTCAATGCCTACGCCAGCGCGGCGGGCGTCGAACTGACCATGAACGACGGCCTGCTGCAAGGCAAGCGCAGCGACGGCATCGCCGGCAGCTACACCGTGGGCGAAGGTTTCGCGGCGCTGCTGCGCGGCCACGGCCTGCAAGCCCGGCGCGAAGCCAACGGCAGCTACACCCTCGCGCCCGCGCCAGCCACGTCGTCGGACGCCACCACGCTGGAGGCCGTCACCGTCACCGCACGGCCGGAAAGCGCCACCGGTCCGCTGCATGGCTACGCCGCCCGCGTCAGCGCCACCGGCACCAAGACCGACACGCCCATCATCGAAACGCCCCAATCGATCACGGTGGTGGGGGCGGAAGAAATCGAGACGCTCAAGGCGCAGAGCCTGCAGGACGCGCTGGGCTACGTGGCGGGCGTGAGCCGCGCGGAAGGCCAGGACCGTACCTCCGACAGCCTGTTCCTGCGCGGCTTTCGTGGCAGCCAGGGCAACTATTTCCGCGACGGTACGTTGTACACAGTGAATATCTACAACGGGCGCCAGGAGCTTTACGGCCTGGAACGGGTCGAATTCCTCAAAGGCGCAGCCTCGGTGCTCTATGGTGCCGCGCCGCCGGGCGGCGTGATCAACACGGTCAGCAAGCGCCCCACTGTCGAACCGCTGCATGAACTGAACATCGAGGCGGGCAACTTTCGCCGCAAGCAGATTTCCGGCGACTTTGGCGGCGCCCTCGACGACGAGGGCAAATGGTCATACCGCCTGACCGCCCTCAAGCGCGACAGCGACGCCTTCATCGATTACGTCCCGGATGACCGAACCTATGTCGCCCCGGCGCTCAAGTGGCAGCCCACCGATGCCACGTCCCTGACGCTGCTGGCCGAATACCAGGAAGACCGCACGGCCTATGTCTATGGCCTGCCGGCCCAGGGCACGGTGCTGCCAAACATCAACGGCAAGATCCCCCGCAACCGCTACACCGGCGAACCCGGCTTCGACAAATTCGTCATGAAGCGCTATTCGGTCGGCTACCTGTTCGAACACGCGTTCACGGACCAGCTCAAGCTGCGCAACAGCGTGCGCTACTTCCACGCAGACAGCACCTATTTCTCTACCGACATCTGGCAGTTGCAAGCCGACCAGCGCCACACGGCCGACCGCGGCGCCATGCCGCGCTGGGACCGTTCATCCGCCGTGGTGGCCGATACGTCGCTGCAGTACGACCTGGATACCGGCCCGCTGCACCACACGTGGCTGGCCGGCCTGGACTATTCGCTGCCCAAGCATGAGACCGAGCGCTATGTGCGCGCCAACAACAACATCGATCTCTACGACCCGGTCTACGGCGTGCCCCTGGGGCCCGCGCAACCGTTCCCGGGATCGTCCTCGAAAAGCGACATGAAACGTCTGGGGGTCTATCTCCAGGATCAGATCAAGATCGCCGACAAATGGGTCGTGCTGCTGGGGGGGCGGCACGACTGGGTCACGGTCAATGAGCGCAATTTCTTCACGGGTGAAAAGCTCGCGGACAATGAAAAGAGCCAGGCCTTCACCGGCCGCGCCGGCGTGGTCTACCTGGCCGACAATGGCCTCGCGCCGTTCCTGAGCTACAGCGAATCGTTCGAGCCGACCAGCGGCCAGGACCGCCAGGGCAACCGCTTCAAGCCCACCACCGGCCAACAATACGAGGCCGGCCTGCGCTACCAGCCGGCGGGGTCGGACACCCTGCTGTCCGCGGCGATCTACCAGCTGACGCGCAAGAACGTGAACGTGGCCGACCCGTTCGACACGAACTATGAAATCCAGGCCGGACAGGCCCGTGCACGCGGCCTGGAACTGGAAGCCCGCACCCGCGTCGGCCGCCACGCCAACCTGATCGCCGCCTACGCCTATACCGATGCGCGCACGCTCAAGGCCAGCCCGCTGCAGCCCGACGAGGTCGGCAAGCGCCTGAACTCGGTGCCCTTCAATCAATTCTCGGTGTGGGGCGACTATGGCTTCGGCGCATTCGGCCTGCCGGGGCTGCGGGTCGGCGCGGGCGTGCGCTATGTCGGCAGCACGCGCGGCATGGCGCACGGCACGGCGGTCGAAGTACCGTCGTTCACGCTGCTGGACGCCATGGTCAGCTACACCACCGGCCCCTGGCGGTTCGCGCTCAACGCCACCAACCTGGCCGACAAGACCTACATCGGCAGCTGCACCTACGGCTGCTTCTATGGCGAACCGCGTCGGGTGATCGGCACGGCAAGCTATCGCTGGTAGCGCGGTGACCGGCGGGGGCAGCTCGCCCCCACCGTCCACCTGGCGTACACCCTCAAAACCCCATTTGTCCACCCCCGGCAACTTTTAGTACTATCTTCCTCAGAAATTCTATATACGCACAAATGTTCGTATATAGAACAAACAGATTTTCCCGGCCCCCGCGCACAGGAAGACACCGACGGAAGAGACAGCAGCACGTCCCTGGTTCCCGCCTGTGCCGCCCTGGCGCCCGGCCCGTAAGGCCCAAGCGAACCTCATGGATACTCCCCTCAAGCATCTCGCCGTCATCGGCGCCGGCGCCATGGGCAGCGGCATCGCCGCGCTCTTCGCCTCGAAGGGACTGAACATCGTCCTGATCGACCCCATGGCCGGCGCCCTGGAACGGGCCCGCGGCACCATCGAACGCCAGCTCAACGTCTACGCCCCCGGCCAGGTCCAGGAAACCCTGCAGCGCATCCGCATGCAAGCCGACCTGTCCGCCGCCGTCGGCAGCGACCTCATCATCGAAGCCGTTCCGGAAAACCTCGAACTCAAGCGCGGCCTGTTCGCCAAGCTCGACGCCCTGTGCCCGCCCCAGGCCATCTTCGCCACCAATACCTCGGGCCTGTCCATCAACGCCATCGCGAGCGCCGTCGCGCGCCGCGACCGCTTCGTCGGCACCCACTTCTTCACGCCCGCCGACGTCATCCCGCTGGTCGAGGTCGTGCGCAACGACGACACCTCCGACGACACCGTCGCCCGCGTCATGGCCACCCTGCGCTTTGGCGGCAAGCGGCCCGTGCTGGTGCGCCAGGACATCCCCGGCTTCATCGCCAACCGCATCCAGCACGCCCTGGCCCGCGAAGCCATCTCGCTACTGGAAAAGGGCGTGGCCAGCGCCGAAGACATCGACGAAGTCGTGAAATGGAGCCTCGGCATCCGCCTGGCCCTGTCCGGCCCGCTCGAACAGCGCGACATGAACGGCATCGACGTTCACTACGCCATCGCCAGCTACCTCTACCAAGACCTGGAAAACCGCACCGAGCCGTCCGACCTGCTCAAAAGCAAAGTCGAACAAGGCCAGCTGGGCGCCAAGAGCGGCCAGGGCTTCTACACCTGGAGCCCCGAGCGCCGCGAACAGGTGCTGCGCGAGAAAAGCGCCGCCCTGGGCGAACTGGCTGCCTGGCTGAACCAGAAAGCCGGCGATTCCTGACGCCCCCGCAGGCACCCCGAATACCCATTACATAAGGCGCGCGGCAATCCGCCTGACGCGCCAGCGGGCCACGAGCCCACCACACAAAGAAACCGATCGTCCCACCCGCTGCGCGCCCCTACCCGGCGCGTCGCGGCGCAAGACACCAGAGCAATACGCCTTACCGGAGTTCGTTGGAGGCATCATGAATAAATTGGCATCTTTTTTTACTGAGCTGATGCGCAAGTATCTGCCCGATCCTTTCGTTTTCGCGATCGCGCTGACCTTGCTCACCGTGCTGCTGGCCATGGGCATCGAGGGCCAGGGCATCGGCGACATCACCCGCGCCTGGGGCAAGGGCTTCTGGAGCCTCTTGGCCTTCACCACCCAGATGGCCGTCATCCTGGCCATGGGCTACGTGCTGGCCACCGCGCCGCTGACCGACCGCCTGCTCAACCGCATCGTCAGTCACGTGCACAAGCCGCACACCGCCATCATCGTCGCCACCCTGGTCGGCGGCGTCGGCAGCTACCTGAACTGGGGCTTCGGCCTGGTCATCGGCGGCATCGTCGCCAAGAAGCTGGCGCTCAAGGTCAAGGGCGTGCACTACCCCCTGATCATCGCCTCGGCCTACAGCGGCTTCACCATGTACGGCCTGGGCCTGTCCGCCAGCATCCCCGTGCTGGTCGCCACCCCCGGCCACCCCACCGCCAAGCAGATGGGCATCATCCCGCTGACGGAAACCATCTTCTCGGTGCCCATGCTGATCACCAGCCTGGTCATCATCGTGACGCTGCCGCTGCTCAACGCCTGGCTGCATCCGAAGAAAGGCGAGAAGATCGTCGAAGTGGACCCGGCCATCGACCGCGACGCCAACGCGTCCAATGCGGCCGAAGACATGCTGGAAAAGGGCACCATTGCCTCCAAGCTCAACAACAGCCGCATCCTCAGCCTGTTGATCGGCGCCCTGGGCGTGGCCTACGTGGCCTTCCACTTCATCGACGGCGGCTCGCTCGACCTGAACCTGATCAACTTCATCATCCTGTTCCTGGGCATCATCCTGCTGGGCACGCCGGCCGCCTACGTGGCCAAGCTGACCGAAGGCATCAAGACGATCTCGGGCATCATCCTGCAGTACCCGTTCTACGCCGGCATCATGGCCATCATGGCCGCCTCGGGCCTGGTCACCACCATCTCGAAGGTCTTCGTCGACGTCGCCACGCCGGCCTCGCTGCCGTTCTGGGGCCTGATCAGCTCGTTCGTCATCAACTTCTTCGCGCCCTCGGCCGGCGGCCACTGGGTCATCCAGGGTCCGTTCATGATCGATGCTGCCCGCGAAATCGGCAGCGCGCTGAACCAGACCACCATGGCCGTGATGCTGGGCAATGCCTGGAACGACCTGGTGCAGCCCTTCTGGATCCTGCCGGCCCTGGCGCTGTCCAAGCTGAAGCTGCGCGACGTGATGGGCTACACGGTCATCATGATGCTGTGGGTGGGCGTGATCCACATCACGGCCGTCCTGGCCTGGGGATATCTCACCCACTGATCGCCGCGGCGCCCCGCGGGGCGCCGCGCACCAAAGACTGGAACGGGAAACCGATATGAGCAAACCTACCGCATATCTCGTGACCGGCGGCAGCGCCGGGATCGGCGCCGCCATCATCCGCATGCTGCTGGACGCGGGGCATCAGGTGGTCAATATCGACTACAAGCTGCCCGAGAACCCGCCCGCCGGGCTGGTGTCGTACCAGGCCGACCTGACCGATGAAGCGCGCACCAAGGCGGTCGCCGCCGAGGTCACCGCGGCCTACAACATCGTCGGGCTGGTGAACAATGCCGGCGCCACGCGCCCGGGCACCGCCGACACGGCCACGCTGGCCGACCTGGACTATGTGGTGAACCTGCATCTGCGCACCGCGCTGATCCTGGTGCAGGCCGCGCTGCCCGCCATGCGCGAAGCCGGCTTCGGCCGCATCGTCAACATGTCGTCGCGCGCCGCGCTGGGCAAGCCGGACCGCGTGGTCTATTCGGCCACCAAGGCCGGTTTGGTGGGGCTGACGCGCACGCTGGCCATGGAACTGGGCGGCGACGGCATCACCGTCAACGCCATCGGCCCGGGCCCCATTGCCACCGACTTGTTCACCAAGAGCAATCCCGCCGGCGCGCCCCAGACCGAACGCATCATCAACAGCATCGTGGTCAAGCGCCTGGGCACGCCCGAAGACGTGGCGCGCGCCGCGATGTTCTTCCTGTCGCCCGACAACGGCTTCGTCACCGGCCAGATGCTGTATGTCTGCGGCGGCACGACGCTGGGCGTCGCCCCGATCTGAGGCCCGCCGCCATGCGCGCCCGCCCCCGCCTCAGCCCCTGCGCGCGCCGCCTAGCGGCGCAGCAGCGCGTGGTTGATCTGGTCGGCGGCGCGGCGCAGCGGCGGCAGGAACGCGGCGAGCATCTCTTCGCGCGAAAAGCGGTTGGCATGACCGCTGACGTTCATGGCCGCGATCACGCGGCCGCTGCGGTCCACGATGGGCACGGCCACCGATTGCAGGCCGGGCTCCAGTTCCTGCGCCACGCAGGCGTAGCCGTCGGCGCGCACGCCGGCCAGCAGTCGCTTGAGTTCGGCGATGTCGGTCACCGTGTGCGCGGTATAGGCCTGGATCTGGCTCATGGCCAGCACCCGGTCCAGCTCGGGAGCGGGCAGCCCCGCCAGCAGCACCCGGCCCATCGACGTGACCCACGCCGGCAGCCGGCTGCCCACCGCCAGGTTGATCGTCATGACCTTGTGCGTCGACAGCCGCAGGATGTAGACGATGTCCGCGCCTTCCAGCACCGACACGGAACACGACTCGCGCGTCTGCTCGGCCACTTCTTCCATGTAGGGCAGCGCCAGGTTCCACAGCGGCGTGCCCGACAGATAGGCGTAGCCCAGTTCCAGGATGCGCGGAGTCAGCGTGAACTTGCGGTCTTCGACCGTGACGTAGCCCAGGTGCTCAAGCGTCAGCAGGATGCGGCGCGCGCCCGCGCGAGTCAGGCCGGTGACGGCGGCGACCTCGGACAAGGTCATCTGCGAACGCTCGGGGCCGAAGGCCCGGATCACGGACAGGCCGCGTGCAAAGGATTGAACGTAGCTGTCGCTGGGTTGCTGGGTTTCTTGCTCGGCCATCCGTCTACCGCGAAAAGAAGCGTTGCCGTTGCCGGCAACCCTGAACGGGGGAGATCGCACCGCGCCGGCTTGCCTTGACGGTCGACTTTCCCCATGAAACGATGTTCTTCAGAAGAACGAAAGTTCTAATTAAGAACAAATTATGACACGCCACCTATGAGCGAACACCATGATTTCTAAGCTTGTTGCAAGCGCGGCGGCCGCCCTCGCCGACGTCCCCGACGGCGCCACCGTCATGATCGGCGGCTTCGGCACCGCCGGCCAGCCCATGGAACTGATCGACGCCCTGCTCGAACAAGGCGCGAAAGACCTGGTCATCATCAACAACAACGCCGGCAACGGCACCACCGGCCTGGCCGCCCTGCTCGGCGCCAACCGCGTGCGCAAGATCATCTGCTCGTTCCCCCGCCAGGTGGACTCGCAGATCTTCGACGGCCTGTACCGCAGCGGCAAGATCGAGCTTGAACTGGTGCCCCAAGGCAACCTGGCCGAGCGCATCCGCGCCGCCGGCGCCGGCATCGGTGCGTTCTTCTCGCCCACCGGCTACGGCACCCCGCTGGCCGACGGCAAGGAAACCCGCGAAATCAATGGCCGCCAGTACGTGCTGGAATATCCGCTGCACGCCGACTACGCGCTGATCAAGGCCGAGCGCGGCGACCGCTGGGGCAACCTGGTGTACCGCAAGACCGCCCGCAATTTCGGCCCCATCATGGCCAGCGCCGCGCGCGTGGCCGTGGCGCAGGTGCGTGAAGTCGTCGAACTGGGCACCCTGGACCCGGAAACCGTCGTCACCCCCGGCATCTTCGTGCAGCGCGTCGTGCAGATACCCGCCACCCCGGCCGCCAAGGAGCAGCAATGAGCACCAAACTGACCCGCGACCAGATCGCCGCCCGCGTTGCGCAGGACATCCCTGAAGGCGCCTACGTCAACCTCGGCATCGGCCTGCCCACCCTGGTGGCCAACCACCTGCCGGCCGACCGCGAAGTCATCCTGCATACCGAAAACGGCATGCTGGGCATGGGCCCGGCCCCGGCCAAGGGCGAAGAAGACTACGACCTGATCAACGCCGGCAAGCAGCCCGTCACCGAACTGCCCGGCTGCTCGTTCTTCCACCATGCCGACTCGTTCGCCATGATGCGCGGCGGCCACCTGGACATCTGCGTGCTGGGCGCCTTCCAGGTGTCGCAGCACGGCGACCTGGCCAACTGGCACACCGGCGCGCCCGACGCCATCCCCGCCGTGGGCGGCGCGATGGACCTGGCCATCGGCGCCAAGGACGTGTTCGTCATGATGGAACTGACCACCCGCGAAGGCCAGAGCAAGCTGGTCGAGGCCTGCACCTATCCGCTGACCGGCGTGCGCTGCGTGTCTCGCGTGTACACCGACGTGGCCGTGTTCGACATCCGTGCCGACGGCGTGACCGTCATCGACATGTTCGGCGAGGTCACCGCCGACGAGCTGCTGCGCCTGACCGGCCTGCCGCTGAAGTTTTCCCAATAAGGAGATAAGCAATGCTGTTCATGGTTCAAATGCAAGTCAACCTGCCCGTCGACATGCCGGCCGAACGCGCCGACAAGCTCAAGGCCGACGAAAAGGCCCTGGCGCAGCAGCTGCAGCGCGATGGCAAATGGAAGAGCCTGTGGCGCGTGGTCGGCCGCTACGCCAACGTCAGCATCTTCGACGTCGAAAGCAACGACGAACTGCACACGCTGCTGTCGTCGCTGCCGCTGTTCCCGTACATGGACATCAACGTCACGGCGCTGGCGCGCCACCCGTCCGCGATCTGACCGGAGCCGCCCATGCCCTACATCATCGAAACCTTCGACAAGCCCGGCCACCAGGCCGTGCGCCAGCAGCACCGCGCCGCACACCTGGAATACCTGGATGCCAACAAGCACCTGCTGCTGGCCTGCGGCGCCAAGCTGCAGGACGACGGCACGGATGCGGGCGGCGGCCTGTACATCGTCGACCTGGACACGCGCGAAGCCGCGCAACAGTTCATCGATGCCGACCCGTTCGCCCAGGCCCAGCTGTTTGACCGCGTGACCATCACCCGCTGGCGCAAAGCCTACGTCAACGGCACCTGCCATCTGTAATCAAGACACGGCCGCCCCCGGGCGGCCGTTGCCCATTCCCGAGGATTTCCCCATGTCTTACGCCGATCTCAGCCAGGCAAGGCTGTTCTACGTCATCGACGGCCCCGCCGACGCCCCGGTGCTGGTGCTGTCCAACTCGCTCGGCACCTGCGCCGACATGTGGGCGCGCCAGGTGCCCGAACTGAGCAAGCACTTCCGCGTGCTGCGCTACGACACTCGCGGGCATGGCAAATCCTCGGTGCCCGATGGCGAATACACCTTTGCGCAGCTGGGCAACGACGTGGCCGAACTGCTGGCCCACCTGAACATCAAGCAGGCGCACTTCTGCGGCCTGTCGATGGGCGGCCCCACCGGCCTGTGGCTGGCGCTGAACCGCCCCGAACTGATCAACAAACTGATCCTGTGCAACACCGCCGCGCGCATCGGCTCGGCCGAAGGCTGGAGCACCCGCATTGCCGCAGTCGCCGAACAGACGCTGGAAAAGATGGCGCCCACGCTGGTCCAGCGCTGGCTGACCGACGACTACCGCGCCGCCGAACCGGGCCTGACCCAGGTGCTGGTCGACATGCTGCGCCGCACCCCCGACGCCGGCTATTCGGGCAATTGCGCCGCGCTGCGCGACGCCGATTTCCGCGAACAGGTCTCGGCCATCAAGGCCCCCACGCTGGTCATCGCCAGCACCCACGACCTGGCCGCCACGCCCGCCCAAGGCCGCGAACTGACTGACGCCATCGCCGGCGCGCAATACCTGGAATTGAACACCTCCCACATTTCCAACTGGGAGCAACCGGAAGCCTTCACCCGCGCGGTCGTCGACTTCCTGACGGAGTAAACCGCATGCAGCGCTGGACCCACCGGCCCGAGAGCTCCAACTGGGGCGACTTCGGACCCGACGACCAACTCGGCCGCCTGAACCTCATTACCGAAGAACAAGTCTTGAAAGGCGCGCGCGAAATCCGCGCCGGCAAGACGTTCTGCCTGTCCCTGCCCCTGGACCTGCCCGGCGGCAACGTGCTCAACCCGCGCCGCCATCCGCCGCAGCTGAGCCCCACGAAGCTGCAGGACACGCCCTACCTGAACTTCCCCCTGCGCAACGTCAACCCCGATGCGGTGGATGTGCTGAGCGACGACCAGGTACTGCTGTCCATGCAGTATTCCACCCAGTGGGACGCGCTGGCGCACGTCGGCGCGCTGTTCGACGCCGACGGCGACGGCAAGCCCGAACTGCGCTACTACAACGGCTTCCAGGCCGGCGTGGACGTGCTCGGCCCGGCCGATGGCGACCACACCGGCTGCGGCTGCAACAGCGGCGGCCCGTCGGCCGCGCTCAAACTCGGCGTGGAAAACCTGGCGCAGAAAGGCATGCAGGGCCGCGGCGTGCTGGTCGACCTGTTCCGCCACTACGGTCCCGGCCGCACCCTGATCGGCCACGCCGAACTCATGCACGTGCTGACCACCGACCACATCGACGTCGAACCCGGCGACATGCTGGTGCTGCGCACCGGCTACGCCGAGGCGGTCGTCGCCATGAACGGCACACCGGACGCCCAGGTGCTGCACACCTACGGCGCCGCGCTGGACGGCACTGACGCCGCGCTGCTGCAATGGATCACCGACAGCGGCATCGCCGCCATCTGCGCCGACAACTACGCGGTCGAGGCCTACCCCGCCCGCGAAAAGACCGGCCCGCGCGCCATGCTGCCGCTGCACCACCACTGCCTGTTCAAGCTGGGCCTGCCCCTGGCCGAACTCTGGTACCTCAAAGACCTGGCCGACTGGCTGCACGCCAACGGCCGCCACCGCTTCATGCTGACCGCCCCGCCGCTGCGCCTGCCGCACGCGATCGGATCGCCGGTCACGCCGATCGCCACGGTGTAAGCCACGCGGTATCCCCCAAAAGAAAAAGCGCCGACCCGTTCAACGGTCGGCGCTTTTTTGCATCAAGCGGCGTTCAGCCCTTCAGGCAGGTGCTCATGAACGTCTTGCGCTTGTCGCCGGTCAGCTTCTGTTCACCGGCCTTGGCGTTGCAGTCCTTCATCTTCTGCTGCTGCGGCGTCAGCTGCTTGGCGGGCGGCGGGGCCTCGCCTTTCAGGCACGCGCTCATGTACGTCTTGCGGTCGTCGCCCTTCTTGCCTTCCGCCGACTTGTTGCAATCGGCCATGCGCTGCTGCTGCGCGGTCGGCGTCTTGGCGGGAGCGGGCGTCGTGGCCGCGGGCGTCTGGGCATAGGCGGCGCCCAGGAAGCTGGCGGACAACACAATGGCCGAAGCCAACTGGCTAGTACGGGAAAGCATGGGTTCCTCCCTTGAGCGCCCGCCGACGCCATCCACGCGCACAACCGGGCCGCACGTTCCGCCGGCCAAGGTGCCGGCCCGGTCATCATCGGACAAACCAGACCGCTTCGCAAGCGCCCAAAAGACAACAAATGCTAACGCCACCGCTCCCATTCAGCTTGCGGAAAGGCGCGGAAAATGTGCCCAGAAATCCCCAACTTGGAGACATTCCGATGCACTTGTGGCATCCGCAGAGAAATCTGGGGCAAACCCGCGCAACCTGTTACCCATTCATCCTTTCAGCCCGTTGTGCCGGGCAGCGGAAAGGTGTGAGATAGGCGCATATCCCGCGGCAACGCCAGGCACAAGACCGCGGCCCAGGCAGCCCGGCTTGCCGCGCCGGCCTCACAGGAGACCCGCATGAAAACCGCCCTCGCCCTCGTCGCCCTGCTGGCCGGCCTGACCGGCGCCGCCAACGCCCAGAGCTTCCTCTACGGCGTCACCCTGGGCAACATCCAGGCCGTCCGCGACACCAACGAAAACGTCTCCACCATCACCGGCTCGCTCGCCAACCAATCCACCCGCGCCATCAACAACGTCATGCTCACCTTCGTCCTCTACGACGCCCAGGGCCGCGAAGTCGGCCGCGTCCGCGACGACGACATCGGCCCCCTCGCCCCCGGCCAGATCAAGATGATCCGCGCCATCACCCCCCTGCAATTCGCCAAGGTCACGGCGTTAGACATCAGGGCTAGATAATGCCCCCACGCCGCGCGCTTCGCGCTTGCTGCCCCCCAAGGGGGCGCCCCGGCCTTCGGGCGGCCGGGCGGCCGGGGGGGGCTATCCTTGCAAGGAATTAAAAACCCTGGCGATATCAGGGTTTAGTCAAACAAGTCCGGGTCCAAGTATGGGAAAATTCCGTATGCCGACTCGACAGAAGGGGCTTCCACACGAAGCCCCTTGTTGCGTCCGCGGCGCGCCAGCACGCCTGGCATCGTTACCAAGGAAGTGAAGATCATGTTTCCCAAAAGACTCACCGAAGGCTATCAATCGTTTCTCGAAGGCCGTTTCCATTCCGAACGCAGCCGCTACGAAAAACTGGCCGAAACTGGGCAAAGCCCGGAAATCCTGATCATCGGCTGCTGCGACTCACGCGTCTCGCCCGAAGCCATCTTCGATGCCGGCCCCGGCGAAATGTTCGTCGTGCGCAACGTCGCCAACCTGGTCCCGCCCTGTGACCCCGACTCCGAATCCTCGTACCACGGCACCAGCGCCGCCATCGAATTCGCCGTCAATGGCCTGAACGTCAAACACATCGTCGTCCTGGGCCACGCCTCCTGCGGCGGCATCCGCGCCTTCTTCGACGACGCCAAGCCCCTCACCAAGGGCGACTTCATCGGCAAGTGGATGTCCCAGATCGCCCCCGTCGCCGACGCCATCGGCCCCGGCACCGACGACCGCGCCGCCAACCTCAAGCGCCTGGAACTCGCCGTCATCGGCCACAGCCTGAACAACCTGATGACCTTCCCCTCCATCCGCCGCCGCGTGGAAAAGGGCGAACTCGAACTCCACGGCACCTACTTCGGCGTCGCCACCGGCGTCCTCTTCCTGCGCGACCCCGCCACCGGCGAATTCCACCCCTGCCTGGAAACCGGCCTGCCGGCGTAACCCCAGCGCGGCGCGGCGACGCAGCACCCAGCCCCAAGCTGCCGCCCGCGAGTGGCGCGCACGCCCCAAAGCGTGCGCGCCCACCGCAAGCAATCACAGACACAAGTCACACCGGCCGCACCCTCAGCAGGCCGCTAACGCTACGCAAGCCGGTAACCCGCAAGCGCGCAGCGTCATCCCCACGACGCAAGACACCCCGTAAGCCGAGCAAGGCCGCCCGCGCGGCCGGCACGAGGCGGGCCCCGCAAACCGCTCCAACCCCAAACGATCTTGGCCAAAACGCCAAGCACGCAATTCGCCCCAACGTCCGGCACTAATGGACATCAAGAGCGCGTGACGGGGCAGGCGGGTGAGGGCGGGGCGTGTAGATGCGCCCGACGGAATCGGAAGGGAAGGCCGAAGGCCTGGACGACGATGAGGACGGGCCAGTCCGGAGCGAAGGCTCCGGACCGCAATCGTAGCCCCGCCCTCACCCGCCTGCCCCGTCACGCGCGCCTTAAGAACTCAAACCGACGCAAAAAAAACCCCCCCCCTAAACCCGATAAGCCTGCGCCAACCTCTCATAATTATTCTTAAGAATAATCCCCGCGTAGTAGACATGCTCCCGCATGAGATCCTCAGCCCGCGCCCCATCCCGCCCGATGATCGCGTTCACGATCCGATGATGATCATCGTGCGACCTCAAGATAATCCCATGGTCCTCCCACAGGATGATCCGATCCGACGCATAGGGAATCGCCTGCGCCTGCGTCGCAAACCGCTTCACCCAGGGGTTCCCTGCCGCCTCCAGAATCCCGTTGTGCAAGGTAATGTTGACCTGCTGATAAGGCAGATGGTCCTCCGCCAGCAGCACCCCCTTGCCCAGAATCCGATCCCCTTCATCCAGGCAGTTCTTCAGCACCGCCACCGCATCGTTCGACAGTCCGCGTAGCGCCGCCTGCCGACAGGCCAGCCCTTCCAGCGCCGCCCGCACCTCGTAGGCCGCCACGATCTCGGCGATGTCATAGGCCCGCACCGTATAGCCGCGCTTGGGCAGATGTTCCAGCAACCCCTCATTGCCCAGCGTTGCCAGGGCCGCCCGCACCGGTGTGCGCGACACCCCCAGCTTCTCGGCCAGCGGGATTTCCTCCAGACGGGCCCCGGGGCTGAACTTGCCATGCAGCACCCAGTCCCGCAGCGTATCGGTAACGTGTTGAGAGAGCGTATCCATAGCCTCATTGTATACATGAAGAATACATACGACGGTCATGTGGACTACGCCGCTAGGGATCTCCCCTATGAGACACCGGAGTCGCATCCGAAATCTAGGGAAACCCCCTATACCTGCCCACCCTCCATGTATACATAATCGCAAAAAATTCAGACAGGCGGGCGCACTCCCCAAGGCGAGGCGACCCGTGCAACAGGAGACAGCATGTCCAATGTATCCACGCCGGCCGCGGGCCCGGCCCCGCGTCTTGCGCTCGTCACCGGCGGCGGCGGCGGCATCGGCGCCACCATCTGCCAGGAACTGGCACGCGCCGGCTACCGCGTCATCGTCTCCGACGTCGACGCCCAGCGCGCCCGTCGCGTCGCCGACGAACTGGGCGCCCCGCATGCCGCCCATGCCTTCGACGTCAGCGACGAAACCGCCGTCGAAACCGCCTTCGACCAGATCGAGCACGCCCACGGCCCCATCGCCGTCCTCGTCAGCGCCGCCGGCCTGCTGCTGTTCCAGGCCAACGGCGAACGCCCGCTCATCAAAGACACCACCCTGGACATCTGGGAACGCAGCTTCGCCGTCAACGCGCGCGGCGTCTTCCTGTGTGGCCGCGCCTATCTGCGCCGACGCGAAGCCGCGCCGCTCGCGCATGGCCGCATCGTTACCTTCACCTCGGTCGCCGCGCAGTTGGGCGGCTACCGCTCCAGCGCCTCGTACATCGCCGCCAAATCCGCCGTGCTGGGCCTGACCAAGGCCATGGCGCGTGAATCTGCGCACCTGGGCGTCACCGTCAACGGCATCGCGCCCGGCCTGATCGACACCGACATGCTGCGCAGCACCGTCACCAGCAGCGGCGCCCTGGCCGCCGCCGCGCAAGCCATTCCGCTGGGCCGCATCGGCACCGTCGACGACGTGGCCGCCGCCGTGCGATTCCTGGCCTCGGAAGAAGCCGGCTACATCACCGGCAGCGTCATCGACGTCAACGGCGGCTATCGCATGCAGTAACCCGCATGCAGTAACCCCTATCCGGCGGCCAGGCCGCCTACGCAGCAACGCGCCATGCATAAAGGCGCGCACACATAAAACGGGAGACACACCATGATCCACCCCCGCCGCTACGCGGCCGCCGCGCTCTGCGCCCTGGCCGTCGGCGCCACCGCCCAGGCCCAGCAGGAACCGGGCATCACCGACAAGACCATCAAGATCGGCCTGTTCGCGCCCCTGTCGGGCAGCGGCATGGCCTATGGCTTTGACGTCTTGAACGCCGCCAAGATGTGGTACGCCAAGGTCAACAAGGAAGGCGGCGTCAACGGCCGCCAGATCGAACTGGTGATCGAAGACGACCGCTGCAACGCCAACGACCTGGTCGCCGCGGTCAAGAAGCTGACCGAACAGGACAAGGTCTTTCTGCTGAATGGCGGCTCGTGCTCGGCCGCGGTGGTCGCCGCGCGCGAATACGTCGAACGCGAAAAGATGCCGCTGGTGATGTTGAACGCGTCCGGCGACGGCGCGCTGTATCCGCCGTCCAAGTACATCTATGGCGCGTTCTCGATCTCGCAGCACGCCGTGGGCGGATCGATGGTGCAGTTTGCCGCCGAACACCTGAAGGCCAAAAAGATCGGCTACATCAACCACGACGACGCCTACGGCGGCTGGAACCTGGAAGCCGCGCAGGCCCAGGCCAAGCAGCTGGACAACCTGGGCTTGCAGGTGCAGTCGGTCAACCCGAACATCACCGACGTCACCGCGCCGATGCTCAAGATCCGCGCCGCCAACCCCGACGTGCTGCTCCTGACCACCTACGCCCGCCCCGCCGCGCTGATCATCAAGAAGGCGCAGGAACTGGGTTGGAACAAACCCATCGTGCTGGCCGTGAACGGCACGGCCGACCTCAAGCAACTGGTCGAGAACGTCGGCAACAAGGATGCCTTCAAGAACGTCTACATCCAGGACGTGCTGGCCGATATGCCCGGCGGTCCCAAGCTGACCTGGGTCTACGACATGTACAAGCAGGCCTACCCCGACCTGGCCGCCAAGCCGGGCCATCCGCAGACCTACATGCCTTATGGCCTGCCGCCCGCCATGGCGGTGGTCAATGCGCTGAAGGCCGCCGGCCCGCAGCCTACCCGCGAGAAGGTGCTGGCCGCGCTGGAAACCATGAAGTTCGATTCCGGCGTCATGGCCGGCCCGATCGAATTCGGCCCCAACGACCGCGCCGCGCAGGAATCGGCCATCTACATCAAGTTCGACGGCACCAACATGTCGCTGGTGCCCGGCGCCTTCAAGAGCGTCTGGAAGTACCAGCCGTAAACCTGCCGCTACCACGGCCACAGGCCAGGTCCGCGCCGCGGCGCAGCGCCGCGCGGACCGCCGGAGACCATCATGAGCTTTGCCGATTTCTGGTTGTTCCTGCAGCAAGGGGTGCTGTCAGGGCTGGTGACGGGCAGCGTGTACGCGCTGCTGGCCGTTGCCGTTGTCATCATCTTCAAGACCACCGACGTGCCGAATTTCGCGCAAGGCGAAATCTTCATGGTCGGCGGCTACATCGCCCTGTTCCTGACCCTGGTCATGGGCTGGCCTTACCTGGTTGTCATCCCCGTGACGCTGGCCGTCGTGGCGGTCGTGTCCGGCCTGTTCCAGCGCGTGGTGATGGAACGCGTCATCGCCTCCAAGGGCGTCGGTGTGCAGATGGTGATCGCCACGCTGGGCCTGGCCTATGCCCTGAAAGGGCTGGTGCGCCAGACCGGGCTGGGCGACACGCCGCGCTCGCTGCCGCCGCTGGCGCCCACCGACGCCGTCATCATCGGCGACGCGGTGCTGACCCAGCTGGACCTGGTGATCTTCGCGGTGGCGGTCGGCGTGATGCTGCTGCTCTACGTGATGTTCACCTACACCCGCGTGGGCAAGGCCATGCGCGCCGTCGGCATGAACCCCAAGGCCGCGCGCCTGGTGGGCGTGAACCTGACGCGCATCCGCATGATGGTGTGGGCGCTGTCCGGCCTGATCTCGGCCGTGGCGGCCCTGCTCATCACCCCCAAGATCCTGATCACGCCCGACATCGGCCACATCGCCATCCTGGCCTACGCGGCCGCCATCGTCGGCGGCATCACCAGCCTGCCCGGCGCGGTGGTCGGCGGCTTCGTGATCGGCGTGGCCGAGAACCTGGTGGGCCTGTTCATTTCGACCAACGCCATCGTGGTGGCGCCCTTCGTCGCCATCATGGTGGTGCTGCTGCTGCGTCCGCAAGGCCTCCTGGGCGGCAAACTGCAGGTGAAGAAAGTATGAAATCCAAGCTCGATCCCGCCCTGCTGGCGCTGATGGCCGTGGCGCTCGTCGCCCTGCCGTTCGTGGCCAGCGGCTATGTCATCTACGTCGTCAACCTATTGATGGTGTTCGTGGTGCTGGCCCTGGGCCTGCACCTGGTCATCGGTGAAACCGGCCAGTTCGCGCTGTCGCACGCCGCGTTCTATGGCGTGGGCATCTATACCGCGGGCCTCATCAACAACCTGTGGCATCCGCCCTTCTTCGTGTCCATCGTGGCGGGCGGCCTGCTGGCCGCCGTGCTGGGCTACATCATCGGCGCGCTGGCCCTGCGCATGCGTGACATCTACCTGGCGCTGTCCACCTTTGCCTTTGGCGAGGCGATGCAGTGGGTGTTCCTGAACTGGCAATCGGTCACCAACGGCTCGAACGGCTTCCGGATTTCGCCTGCCACGCTGTTCGGCTACGAGCTGGTGTCCGACATCAAGGCCTATCCGTTTGTCGTGGCAATAGCCGCGCTGCTGCTGTGGGCCACCATTGCACTGTCGCGCTCGCAGCTGGGGTCGGCCTTCCGGGCCGTACGCGAAAGCGATGTGGCGGCGCAGGCCATGGGCGTGAACGTCAACGCCATCAAGCGCACCGCCTTCACGCTGTCGGCGGCGTACGCCGGCATCGCGGGCGGCATGTACACCACCTTTGCCTCGTTCATCCACCCCGAAAGCCTGGGCTTCCAGACCACCATCCTGATTCTCACCATGGTGGTGGTAGGCGGCATCGGTTCGGTGCGCGGCGCCATCGCCGGCGCACTGGGCTTCGGCCTGATTTCGGAACTGCTGCGCCAGGCGCTGTCGTTCCAGGAAATCATCTACGGCGTGATCCTGATGGGCTTCATGATGTTCGCGCCCAAGGGCCTGTTCGCCAGCCGTGACGCGCGCCGCCGCGCGCCCCCGCCGGCCGCCCCGCTGCCCACGCGCACGGGCGCCGCCGCCCCGGCCGCCAAACCCACGCAAAGGAGCGCCGCATGAGCGCCCAGCCTTATCTCGACGTCCAGGGCCTGACGGTGAAGTTCGGCGGCCTGACGGCCATCAACGGCCTGTCCATGCAGGTGGAACGCGGTCGCATCCATGCGCTGATCGGTCCCAACGGCGCCGGCAAGTCCACCACCTTCAATTGCGTCTCGCGCTACTACCGCCCCACCCAGGGCCGTATCGTGTTCGACGGCGTCGACATCACGACGAAGAAGCCGCACGAAATGGCCGCGCTGGGCGTGGCCCGCACCTTCCAGAACCTGGAGCTGTTCAGCGCGCTGACGGTGCGCGAGAACGCCTTGCTGGGCACCTATGCGCACGGCGCGTCCACGGCGTCGCGTCTGCTGCGCCCCGCCCGCGCCGAAGCGCGCGAACGCGTCGAGCACCTGCTTGAACGCGTGGGGCTGGCCGACTTCCTGGACACCCCCGCCTGCAGCCTGGACTTCGGCCGCCAGAAGATGCTGGAGCTGGCGCGGGCGCTGGCCATCTCGCCCAAGCTGCTCTTGCTGGACGAACCCGCAGCCGGCCTGCGCAACCGCGAAATCGAAACGCTGGACCGCATCCTGACCGAGCTGTGCGAACGCGACGGCATCACGGTGCTGCTGGTCGAGCACGTGATGCAGCTGGTGATGTCGATCTCGGATCGCATCACCGTCATGTCGTTCGGCGAGAAGATCGCCGAAGGCACGCCCGCGGAGGTGCGCAGCAACCCCCGCGTCATCGAAGCCTATCTGGGCAAGGGAGCCGCCGGTGGCTGAGTATCTGCTTGAAGTCGAATCGGTCAGCGCCGCCTACGGCAACATCCGCGCCTTGCAGGACGTGTCGTTGAAGGTGCCGCAAGGCGCCATCGTGGCGCTGCTGGGCGCCAACGGCGCGGGCAAATCCACCACGCTCAACGTGATCTCGCGACTGGTGTCGCCCACCGCGGGCAGCGTGCGTTTCGACGGCGAGGCCATCCACCGCCAGCCGGCGGATGCCATCGTCGGCCGCGGCATCGTGCAGGTACCCGAAGGCCGCGAAATCTTCCGCGACATGAGCGTGCGCGAGAACCTGGAGATGGGCGCCTACCTGCGCCACGACCGCCAGGCGGTCAAGCAGGACCTGGACATGGTCTGCGACACCTTTCCACGGCTGCGCGAACGATTCGAGCAGAAGGCAGCCACGTTGTCGGGCGGCGAGCAGCAGATGCTGGCCACCGGCCGCGCCATGATGGCGCGCCCGCGCATGATCCTGCTGGACGAACCGTCCATGGGCCTGTCGCCGCTGGTGGTCGAGCAGATCTTCGACATCGTGCTGCGGCTGAATCGCGAACAGGGCATCACCGTCCTGCTGGTCGAACAGAACGTGAAGCTGGCGCTGTCGGTGTCCAGCTACGCCTACATCCTGGAAAACGGCGAGATCGCGCTGGAAGGCGAATCCAGCGCCCTGGCCAGCGATGAAGCCGTGCAACGCGCCTACCTGGGCGCCTAGGAAATTGCCATGAGCATGATGCAAGACAAGCGAGTCCTCGTCACCGGCGCCGGCCGCGGCCTGGGCGCCACCATCGCCCAGGGCTTCGCCAAGCAAGGTGCCACGGTAATCGTGGCCGACCTGGACCCCGCATTGGCACGCGCCAGCGCGCAGGCCATCGCGGCCGAAGGCGGCCGCGCGTTCGACGTGGCGCTGGACGTGACCGACGCCGAAGCGGTGCGCGCCTTCGCTGCCGAATCCGCCAGCCGCCACGGCAACATCGACGTGCTGGTCAACAACGCCGGCATCTCGGCGCGCGCCCCGTTCGACGACCCACAGACGCCGCAGATCTGGGACCGCGTCATGGGCGTGAACCTGCAAGGCACGTTCAACGTCACCCACGCCTTCGTCGAACAGCTCAAGGCCACGCGCGGCGCCATCGTCAACCTGTGCTCCATCGTGGCGTATGGCTGCGGCATCTCGACGGCGGGCTACGTGGTGTCCAAGGGCGGCGTGCGCTCGTTCACCGAAGTGCTGGCGCGCGACCTGGCGCCGCACGGCGTGCGCGTGAACGCCGTGGCGCCCGGGCTGATGGAAACGGAAATGACGGCCGGCCAGCGCTCGCAAGCGCACGGCACCGATTGGTACCTGCAACGCGCCCCGATGGCGCGGGCCGGGCGCGCCGACGAAATCGTCGGCCCCGTGCTGTTCCTGGCATCCGACATGGCCAGCTACGTGAATGGCGTGGTGCTGCCCGTGGACGGCGGCTACCTGGCCGTATAGGAGTCGATATGCAATCAGACAACACACCGGGCACCGCGCTGGTCACGGGCGGCGCCAGCGGCATGGGCCTGGCCATCGTGGAGCGCCTGGCACGCGATGGCTTTCGCGTGGTCATGGCCGACCGCAACGCCGAACTGGCCGCCCGCGAAACCGACGCCTTGCAAGCGCAAGGCCTTGCCGTCGACTACCGCGTGGTGGACCTGACCGACGAGCACGCCACCCGCCAACTGGTGCGCGAACTGGCGCCGCTGGCCGCATTGGTCAACAACGCCGGCCTCTTCGACGAGCGCAAGTTCTTTGACGTCACCAGCGACGACTACCGCCGCATGTTTAACGTCAACCTGCTGGCCGTGGCCACGCTCACGCAGGAAGCCGCGCGCGACATGGCCCCCGGCGGCAAGATCGTCAACATCGCCTCGCGCGCCTATCTGGGTGCCAAGAACCACCCGCACTACGTGGCCTCGAAAGCCGCGCTGGTGGGCTATACGCGGGCCTCGGCCATGGAACTGGCGCCGCTCGGCATCCTGGTCAACGCCATCGCGCCTGGCCTGATCGACACGCCGCTGCTGCGCAACCTGAGCGCCGAGCGCCTGGCCGCGCAACTGGCCCTGCAGCCCACGGGCCGCGCGGGCCAGCCGCAAGACATCGCCAATGCCGTGTCCTTCCTGGCCGCGCCGCACATGGACTTCATCACCGGCCAGGTCATTTTCGTGGACGGCGGCAAATCGCTGGGCGGGTCGGGAGCATAAGCGGCATGGACAGCATCAAGTGGGACAAGGAAGTCGACGCACTGATCGTCGGCTCGGGCGCCGGCGGCATGAGCGCCGCCCTCACCGCCAGCGTCGAAGGCCTGGATGTACTGGTGGTGGAAAAGACCGGCCACATCGGCGGTTCGACCGCGATTTCCGGCGGTGCGCTGTGGATACCGCTGAACGCGCAGACCGACGCCGCCGGCCATCCCGACAGTTTCGACAAGGTCTGGACCTATCTGCAGGAAACCGTCGGCGCCGCGGCGTCCGACGACATGAAGCGGGCCTACCTGGAAGCCGGGCCGCGCATGATGGACGACCTGGTCGAGCGCGGCTTCCTGCAGGTCGCCGCGCGTACCGCATCACCCGACTACTACCCCGACCGGCCTGGCGCGGCGTTGGGCGGCCGGTCGCTGGACCCGGTGGAATTCGACGGCCGCAAGCTTGGCCGCCACTTCAAGACGCTGCGCGACCCGCTCAAGGAATTCACGGTGCTGGGCGGCATGATGGTCAACATCACCGACGTGCGGCATCTGCTGCGCGCCACGCGCGCCTTCACCTCGTGGCGGCACGCCATGAAGCTGGTGCTGCGCTATTACGCCGACCGCCTGCGCGGCTATCACCGCGGCACCCGCCTGCTGCTGGGCAACGCGCTGGCCGCGCAGCTGTTCCATGCCCTGCTGTCCCGCAACATCCCGTACTGGCTCGATACGCCCGCGCTGGGGCTGGTGCGCGGCGACGACGGCGCGGTGCTGGGCGCTACCGTCGTGCACCAAGGCCGGCGGATGAATATCCGCGCCCGCCGCGGCGTGGTGCTGGCAACCGGCGGCTTTCCGTGGGATTCGGCGCGCCGCCAGCAGGCCTACCCGCATCCCACCGGCGACTGGTCGATGTCGCCGCGCGACAATACCGGCGACGGCATCCGCCTGGCCGAAGGCGCGGGTGCGGCGCTGGGCCAGGGCCATGCCAGCCCCGCATTCTGGGCGCCCGTATCCATCCTGGAACAACCGGGCCGCGGGCCGCTGCACTATCCGCACCTGGTATGGGACCGCGCCAAGCCCGGCCTGATCGCCGTCAACGGCGCCGGCCGCCGCTTCGTCAACGAATCGACCTCGTACCACGCGTTCGTCGAAGCCATGTACCGCAGCCACGCCGACACGCCCACGGTGCCCGCCTACCTGCTGTGCGACCAGCGCTTCATCGACACCTGGGGCCTGGGCCTGGCATTGCCCGGCGGCCGGCCGCGGCAGCATTTGATCGACGCCGGCTACCTGCTGCAAGCGCCCACGCTGCAAGCCCTGGCGCAAAAGTTGGGCGTGCCCGCCGACGCACTGACCGCCACGGTGCAACGCTACAACCAGCATGCCGAAGAAGGCCACGACCCCGACTTCGGCAAGGGCGGCACCGCCTACAACCGCTACCTGGGCGACCCCGACCACGCGCCCAATCCCTGCCTGGCGCCGCTGGGCGCCGGTCCCTACTACGCCGTCAAGGTCTACCCCGGCGACATCGGCACGGCGTGCGGCATTGCGGCAAATCGCAATGCCCAGGCCGTGGACGAAGCCGGCCATCCGATAGCCGGACTGTACGTGGTGGGCAATGATATGCACTCGGTCATGGGCGGCGCCTATCCCGCGCCCGGCATCACGCTGGGCCCCGCGCTGACTTTCGGCTGGGTCGCTGGACAACACCTGGCCCACGGCCAACACTGACGCTACGCCAACCTTCAAGGACCCCACATGAAGATCTACTTTTCGCCCGCCTCGCCCTTTGTGCGCAAATGCATGGTCATCGCACACGAGCTGGGGCTGGTCGACCGCATCGAAAAGCTGCCCAGCGCCGCCGGCCCCGTGGCCCGCGACCAGACCATCATCCCCAGCAACCCGCTGGGCCAGGTGCCTACCCTGCTCACCGATGACGGCCAGGCACTGTTCGACAGCCGCGTCATCTGCGAATACCTGAACGAGCTGGGCGGCGGCGCGCTGTTCCCGGCCGGCGCCGCCCGCTGGCGCGCCCTGGCCGAGCAATCGCTGGGCGACGGCATGCTGGGCGCGGCCCTGCTGGCCCGCTACGAAACCGTGCTGCGCCCCGAAGCCCTGCGCTGGGACGGCTGGTACGAAGGCCAGCTGGGCAAGGTGCGCGACGGCCTGGCGCAACTGGAAAAAACCGCCGCCGGCCTGGAAGGGCGCCTGGACATCGGCACCATCACCGTAGGCTGCGCCCTGGGCTACCTGGATTTCCGCTATCCCGACTTCGACTGGCGCGCCGGCCACCCCGCCGTTGCGGCCTGGTTCAAGACGTTCAACCAACGTCCGTCGATGCAGGCCACGCTGCCGCACGCCTGAACACGGTTTGGGCAGCCACGACGCCTGAAGAACCCGCCGGGCTTCAGGAAGGGCGGCTGCCTGGTACGGCGCGTTCGCTTGAACCCGCCGCTGGCCCCTGGCGCTTGCCAGGGGCTTTTTTTTCTTACAGATGGAAATGACGGTGCCGGGGCCGACGTCTATATTGAACTTTCGCGGGGCCTGCCAGCCCAACCGATAGACCCACCCGCCCAGGGAGCCACGCATGAACGTGACCGCCGTCTCCCCCATCAGCCGAGTCGCCGCGCCCTACGCCGCGCGCATTCCCTTGCTGGACGACACCCGCCCGGTCTGGGAAGCCGAATGGGCCGCGCGCAACGCCGCCACCCGCCAGGCCCAGCGTAGCGCCCAGGCGCAGGCCGCCTGGCAAGCCCAGCGCATTGCCCGCACGGCCACGGAATCGGCCCAGGCCGACCGCGACGTGCGTGCTGCGCAACCCGCCACGACGCAAGCGCCGCACGCGCTGGCCGCCGCCCCCGCCGCCGTCAATGTCGACCAACTGCGCGACCTGTACGCCGACGCCCGCCTGCGCCGCGCGGTGGACGATTTCTCGGCGCGCCCCGATCCCGTCGCGCTGCGCGGCGACACCGCCAACGACCTGGGCACCATCGCAGGCCTGACGCCGTTGCAGCCGTATCGCGTGGCGATGGGCAACCCGCAGGTCCAGGACCTGCAGACCACCGTCGCGATGAAGGCCGCCGGCCTGAATATTCCCAAGGTCGAGAACATCGGCCCCACGGAAAACGTCACCGACAACGCGCGCTACCGTCCCGGCGCCCGCACCTGATGCACGCAAAAAAGCCGCCCTGCAAAAGGCGGCTTTCTGTTGGCGGGCGCTGAACCTCACCGACGCTGCCGTCCAGGCCATCGGCCGGACGGCCCTTCACGATCAGTGGAAGAACTCGGCGATCAGGGTGGCGCCCATGAAGGTGCCAGCATTGGCGGCCAGCGACACCACCACGATCTTCCAGCCCAGCTTGCGGAAGGCAGGCAGGTCTTTCAGGATCGACAGGCCGGCCATCGCCAGGATCACCGTGGTGAACGGCAGGAAGTTGACCTTGCCGACGGCGGCAATGATCTGGTCCGAGTACGGCAGCACGCCCGGGCAGCCCACGGTCATCGCGATCAGCGACAGCACGGCCACGGCCGGCAGCTTGGGCACCACGCGCAGCAGCAGGTCGGCAATCACGACCAGCAGGATGATGATGGCCATGCCGGGCAACGCGTCCAGGAACGGCACGTTGTAGCCCAGGCGGTTACCCACCAGCGCGAACAGGCCGCAGACGGCGTAGGCGGTCAGGCGATCGCCAAAGCCCATCTTCACCGAGTGCGAGGGCACTTCGCCATCGGCCGCGGCGGCGGCGGCGGCAGGTTCAGCCTTGGCGCGCGAGAAACGGCCCAGCACGGGTTCCAGCTTGCCGTACAGGAAGATGGTCGTCGGCAACGAAATGAACAGCGTGAAGTACACGCCCACCACGGTGGTCAGCAGGTTGGCGGCGGCGGCCAGCGCGGCCACCTGGTGCGCCACTTCCGGCGTCTGCTGCGAGGCGATCGCGCCCACGCCCGCGGCCATCATGCTGCCCGAGCCCACGCCGGCGCCCATGGCGAGCGAACGCGGATCGAAGATGTTCAGGCTGGTGATGAAGCCGGCCATCAGCGCCACGAACAGCGCGCCGATCACGGTGCCGGTGATGTACTCGGCCATCACGCCACGGCCTTCCGGCGAATTCATGCCGTAGCGCTCGCCGATGATCGCCAGGCTGGGCTCGCGGCCCACCGAGAACGTGGCGCCGATGGCTTCACGCTTGATGCCCAGCAGCAGGGCCAGCGGCAGGCCGATGGCCATGGTGCCGAAGAAGTGGCCGAATTCCTGGAACACCAGCGCCCAGCCGGCCTCGCGCACTTGCGGCAGCGAGCCGCCCACCATCAGGCCCAGCTTGGCCAGGAAGGGCAGCAGCGCGTATTGCAGGTAACCGCTGATGCGGGTCTGCATGGCGGTGTCGATGCCGGCGCCCGCGGGCAGGCGTTGGCCGAAGGCGGCCACGATCGCGCCGATGAAAATGGCCCAGAGCATGGGCTGCAGAACGATCTTGCCCGGGCCCACCGCGAAGGTGACGCTGCCGATCGCTTCGGACACGATCACCACCAGCAAGATGGCGGCGAGCATGCGGACGCGGCTGGACAGCGACATGGTGGGCGCGGCCAGGCTGGCGCTGGCATGAGACATCGAATTCCCCTGATGAACGTGAGTAGGTTTTAGGGCCGCCCACGGCGCGGCGGGCGGCAGCGGCGATTTTCGCCGGGGGGCTGCACGCCAACCATGACACCACCTGGGCTATTGCGTTGCGTAAAATGCAACGGACTGGCTTTTCCTGGGAATTTTTTGCAAGATCACGCAATAACTCAGGGTAAACCCTTGGTATTGTTGCAAATTTTCCGATGCCTTGCTGCCACGGAGCCGCCCCATGGACGAAAAACTCGACGCCCGCCGCACCCACTACTTCATGCAGGTCATGAGCCGGGGTTCGGTGCGCGGCGCCGCCGAAGTGCTGAACATGGATCCGTCCGCCGTCAGCCGCGCCATCGCCGCGCTGGAACGCGACTGCGGCATGGCGCTGTTCGAACGGCGCGGCCGCGGCGTCGTGCCGACCGACGCCGGCCACATCCTGGCGCGCTACGTAAAGCGCCAGCAGAACATCCAGGAAAGCTTCTTCTCGGAAATCGACAGCCTGCGCAAGGCCGAGCGCGGCCACATCGACCTGGTGCTGGGCGAAGGCTTCGTCGAACTGATGTTCGACCGCGTGCTGCCCGGCTACTGGCGCAGCCACCCGGAGGTGACGCTGGACATCGACGTGGCCCGCACCTCCGAAATCGTGCAACGCATCGTCGACGACCAGGCCTACATCGGCCTGGTATTCCAGCCGCCCAACGACGCCCGGCTGCGCACGCACTACTCGCGCCCCGAACCCATCCGCGCCATCGTGCGGCAGGACCACCCGCTGACGCGGCTGCAACGCCCGCTGCTGTTGACCGACCTGGTCGACTACCCCGGCGCGTCCATGCAGGAAGGCTTCGGCGTGCGCCAGCACATCCAGGCCGCCGAGATCAGCGAACAGGTGCGCCTGCGCAACGTGCTGACGACGTCGTCCTTCAAGGCGCTGTGGCAGTTCGCCGCGACCGGCATCGGCTACGCCCTGACGCCGCCGATTGCCGTCACCGCCGACATGGCCGCCCAGCGCCTGGCCAGCCTGCCGCTGGCCAATCCGATCCTGAACCAGGGCAGCCTGCACGTGCTCAGCCGTGCCGGGCGGCACATCTCGCCCGCGGCGCGTGAACTGCTGGACCATATCGTGCGCGGCATCGGCGCCCCGTCGTCTTCCGCGCTTTGAGATAACGCCGCCCATACACCGCATCTGATACGGTCTTTTCGCGCGGATCTGCCCCTGTCGCCGCCAGGATGCAACGCCTACAGTCGCAGCATCCCCTTCCTTGCCTGGAGACCCTCATGCTCAGCTTCCTGCGCACGGCCAAATCCGTCCTGTGGGGCTTTTTCGGCGTGCGCCGCGGCCGCGGCTACGACGCCGACATCGCCCACAACAAGCCCGCCCCCCTGATCCTCACCGGCCTGCTGATGGCCGCGTGCCTGGTTGCCATCCTGATCGCCGTCGCCCGCTGGGCCGTCAACGCGGCGTTGTAGCCCCGTCACGGGAAACCTTGCGTAAGCGCCCGTCGCCGCAGCGTCCATCGCCGCGCCATCCGGCTACGCTAGCGCCAGCGCCGACATCTCCACCAACAAGCGCCCGAACGCATGCACCGCGGGCGAGTTATCGCCGGCGCGCGCGATCAGCCTGAAATCCGCCTCCGGCAACGACGGCAGGCCGTAGCGGCCGTCGATCACGTCCATGCCGGGCCGCACGTCTTCCTGCGGCAACGCCGTGACCGCCAGACCAGCCAGCACCGCGGCCCGCAAACCCTCTTGGCTGGGCGACGTGAAAGCCACCCGCCAGTCCAGCCCGGCCTGCTCCAGCGCGGCCACGCCCACCTCGCGGTGCACGCACGGCGGAGGCGCGAAGGCCAGCGGCAGCGGCCCGTCGCCGTCAAAGTCGAAGGCGTGGGCGGCCGCCCAGACGAACCGCGTCTGCCGCAACATCGCCCCGCTCTCGGGCTCGCCCGGTAAGGACATGACGACAGCCAGGTCCAGCGCGTCGGCCTCGACCTGCGCGCGCAGATCCAGATAGGTGCCGACAAACACGTCCAGGCGCACCGCGGGAAACACGCGGGCAAAGCGCGCCAGCAGCAGCGGCAGGCGTTCGCCCATGAAATTCTCGGGCACGCCGAACCGCACGGCCCCCGCCACCGACGACCGCTGAAAACGCCGCGCCAGGGCATCCTGCGCCCGCAGAACCTGCTCGGCATAGCGCAGGAAATCCTCGCCATCCTCGGTCAGCGCCAGGCTGCGCGTGGTGCGCACCAGCAAGGCGGTACCGGCTTGCGCTTCCAGGCGCCGGATCTGGTGGCTGATGGCCGACTGGCTCAGGTGCAGCCGCTCGGCCGCGCGGGTGAAACCGCCAGCCTCTTTCACCGCAACATAGGCGCGCAACAGGGCGGGATCGAAGTCCATCGCTTTCACTCATGATGAATATTGATGAATTCTACAAAATTAAATCATTTCCATCATTTTCAAGGCGCTCGCAGAATGGCTGTCCCGATTTGCCGTGAGCCCCCCGATGCCGCTCTCCCCCGCGCGAAAAAAAGCATTTACGCTGGCCGCCGTCTGCCTGGCTGCCTTGATGTTCGGCCTGGAAATCTCCAGCGTGCCGGTGATTCTGCCCACGCTGGAACAGGCGCTGCACAGCAGCTTCAAAGACCTGCAATGGATCATGAACGCCTACACCATCGCCTGCACGACGGTGCTGATGGCCGCCGGCACGCTGGCCGACCGCTATGGCCGCAAGCGCTTGTTCGTCATCAGCCTGGCGATATTCGGCGTCACCTCGCTGATCTGCGGCTGGGCCGAGGACACAGGCGTCCTGATCGCCGGCCGCTTCCTGCAGGGCATGTCCGGCGGCGCCATGCTGATTTGCCAGGTGGCGGTGCTGTCGCACCGTTTCCCGGACGGTGCCGCGCGCGGCAAGGCCTTCGGCGCCTGGGGCATCGCCTTCGGCACAGGCCTGGGCTTTGGCCCGGTCATCGGCTCGGCCATCGTGGCGGCGTCCAGCTGGCAATGGGTGTTCCTGGCGCACGGGCCGCTGGCGCTGATCGCCCTGGCCCTGGTCGTGCCCGGCGTGGACGAATCGCGCGATCCGCAGCAACGCAAGCTGGACCTGGCCGGCATCGCGTCGCTGTCGCTGGCGGTGTTCGGCCTGGCGTGGTTCATCACCCAGGGACCCGCCGCTGGCTTCACCAGCGGCAGCGCGATCGCCAGCTTGGCCGTGGCCATCCTCGGCTTGATCGTCTTCGTCATCGCCGAACGCCGTAGCGCAGACCCGATGTTCGATTTCTCGGTGTTCCGGATCCGCCGCTTCTCGGGCGCGCTGCTGGCGTCGGCCGGCATGAACTTCAGCTTCTGGCCGTTCATGATCTACCTGCCGCTGTATTTCCAGAACGGCCTGGGGTACAGCAGCCTGGGCACCGGCCTGTCCTTGCTGGCCTATACCCTGCCGACCCTGGTGGCGCCGCCACTGGGCGAAAAGCTGGCGCTGCGCTACCGCCCCGACACGGTCATTCCCGCCGGCCTGTTCGCCATCGGCCTGGGTTTCCTGCTAATGAAGTACGGCAGCGGTACCGCCCAGGCCAGTTGGCTGACGATGCTGCCCGGCTGCCTGCTGGCCGGCACGGGATTGGGGCTGATCAATACCCCCGTCACCAATACCACCACGGGCGCGGTGCCTGGCGAACGCGCGGGCATGGCGTCGGGCATCGACATCAGCGTGCGCATGATCAGCCTGTCGATCAACATCGCGCTGATGGGATTGCTGCTGGTGCAAGGCGTGCTGTCCGCGCTGCGTCAACAGTGGCCCGACGCCCCCGACGGCGCCGCGCTGCGTCTGCTGGCCGAAAGCCTGTCCGCCGGCAGCCTCGCCAGCGGCACCGGTATCCCGGCCCAAGCGGCCCACGCCGCCCTGGCCCAAGGCTTCGGCGACGTCATGCTCTACGGCGCGGCTGCCGCCGCGCTGCTGGCCCTGGCCAGCCGGTTCGCATTCGGTACACACCAACCCCGCCGCCAGGCCACCCCGCAAGCGCGCGGCAACAACCTCCGTTAGAACCGCCGTCCGGCCGCCCCGCAGTCCGAAGGCCGGACACCCCCCTTCGGGGCAGCAAGCACGCGTGGCGTGCGCGGCGCGGGGGCCCGCAGCCAGGCATACCGTTATTACTAGAATGACTTAGACGACCATTCAGGCTGCCTGTTACGGTTATGAATCCCCCCATTGCCCGCCTGCGGCGGGCCTTGCCTTGGGGACTCAGACCGAGAAGACTTCAAGGGCAGTAGACATGTACGTGTATGACCCCGTCGACCAGCAGCTCGTCGAGCAGCGCGTGGCGCAGTTCGCCGACCAGACGCGCCGCTTCCTCGACGGCCAGCTCACCGAAGATGAATTCCGCGTCCTGCGCCTGCAGAACGGCCTGTACATCCAGCGCCATGCGCCGATGCTGCGCGTGGCGATTCCGTACGGCATCCTGGCCTCGCGCCAGCTGCGCACCCTGGCGCACATCGCGCGCAAATGGGACCGCGGCTACGGCCACTTCAGCACGCGCCAGAACATCCAGTTCAACTGGCCCCGCCTGGAAGACGTGCCGGACATCCTGGCCGAACTGGCCACGGTGCAGATGCATGCCATCCAGACCAGCGGCAACTGCATCCGCAACACCACCACCGACCATTTCGCGGGCGTCGCGCCCGATGAGCTGATCGATCCGCTGGTGTGGTGCGAGATCATCCGCCAGTGGTCCACCCTGCACCCCGAGTTCGCCTTCCTGCCGCGCAAGTTCAAGATCGCGGTCAGCGGCGCCGTGCAGGACCGCGCCGCCGTGGGCGTGCACGACATCGGCCTGCAGGCCGTCGAGCGCGACGGCAAGCTGGGCTTTCGCGTCTGGGTGGGCGGTGGCATGGGCCGCACGCCCATCGTCGGCAAGCTGATAAACCCCTTCGTCGAATGGCAGGACCTCCTGACCTACATGCAGGCTGCGCTGCGGGTCTACAACCTGCACGGCCGCCGCGACAACAAGTACAAGGCGCGCATCAAGATCCTGGTCAAGGACCTGACGCCCGAGGTGTACGCCCAGCAGGTGGATGAACAGTGGCAGCTCATCAAGGGCGGCCCGGACACCATCACGCAGGAATTCGTCGACACCATCGCCGCCCGCTTCGTCTGGCCGCAGTACGACGCCAGCGCCGCGGACGAACCCGACAACACGGCCGCCCTGGCCGCGGCCGACCAGCGTTTCGCGCGCTGGGTCCGCACCAACGTGCACCCCCACAAGGTCGCCGGCTACGCCGCCGTCACCGTCTCGCTGAAAGCCACCGGCGTGCCGCCGGGCGACATCACCGCCGACCAGATGGACGCGGTGGCGGCCCTGGCCGACGAGTACGGCTTCGGCGAACTGCGCGTGTCGCATGAACAGAACCTGATCCTGGCCGACGTGCGCCGCTCGCGCCTGCACGAACTGTGGGGCAAGCTGGAAGCGCTGAACCTGGCCACGGCCAACGTCGGCCTGCTGACCAACATCATCGCCTGTCCGGGCGGGGATTTCTGCGCGCTGGCCAATGCCGTGTCGATTCCCGTCGCCGAGGCCATCCAGCGTCAGTTCGACAACCTGGACTACCTGTTCGAGATCGGCGAGCTGGACCTGAACATCTCCGGCTGCATCAACTCTTGCGGCCACCACCACGTGGGCCACATCGGCATCCTCGGCGTCGATAAGGCCGGCGAAGAGTGGTATCAGGTCACCATCGGCGGACGCCAGAACGGCGCCGCCAAGCCGTTGCCCGACATTGAATCCACCAAGGGCGGCGGCGCCGCCATCGGCCGCATCATCGGCCCCTCGTTCGCCCGCGACCAGGTGCCCGGCGTGGTCGACCGCCTGATCCAGACCTACCTGGGCCTGCGCGACAGCGAAGAAGAACGCTTCATCGACGTGGTGGACCGCGTCGGCATCGACCCCTTCAAGCAGGACGTCTATTCCGACCCGGCGTTTGCCAAGCCCGCACAGGAGGCCGCTCATGTCTGAGGTCTACGCCCATGACGCGCCCGGCCCGCACCTGATCCGCGATGGCCGGCTGCAGGCCGACACCGCGCGTACCTTCGTGCCCGAACCCGAAGTGGCCGCCGAAGGCCAGGTGCCCAGCGACGAGCCCGGCTGGATCGTGCCGCTGGCCACCTGGAAGGCCTCGCACGCCACGCTGCGGCGCCACCGGCACCCCGTGGCCGTGCTGCTCGAACCGGACGCCGACCTGCGCGACCTGCTCGATGCCGACGGCACGCTCAACCCTGCGGGCATCGCCTTCATCGCGGTGGACTTTCCCGTCTACACCGATGGCCGCGGCTACTCGCTGGCCCAATTGCTGCGCACCCGCTACCACTGGACGGGCGAACTGCGCGCCGTCGGCGACGTGATGATCGACACCATCCACTACCAGGCGCGCGTCGGCTTCGACAGCTTCCTGGTCAAGCCGGGCCACGACCCGCGCAAGGCGCTGGATGCATTCAAGACGTTCACGGTGCACTACCAGAAGACCTACCGCGCCCCGGCGCCGGCCCAGGTCTGATCCCCACGCGTCGACCCGGGTCGCACGCCCGGGTCGCCCGTGCCCCCAGGTTCCCGACGGCCATCAGGCCTGCTCCCCCGGCAGGGTCCAGCGCTGGCGCTTGATCTCGTCTTGCGCCAGCTGCGCGCGGATCAGGTCGGCAATGCTGCGCTGGCGCGGCGCCTGCATGCGGCTGATCAGGCTGGACACGCTGACCGCCAGCCGCGGATAGCCGTTGGCATCGCACAGCGCCACCCCCACGCCCAGCACACCCGGCACCGCGGCATTGCCCACCACCGCCCAGCCGCGGTCGCGGGTGTTTTCGGCCAGGCGCCGCATCTGCGTCACCGTCATGCCGCCATAAGCGCGCAAGGCCTGTTCGTTCTGCAGAATGACTTCGTCGGCTTCACTCGCCGGCAACGCCCCCAGCAGCGCCAGCCCGGCCGCGCCCACGCCCAGCGGCTGCCGATGGCCCACCGTCACGGCCAGCACCTGTACCGGATAGTTGCCCACCTCGCGGTGCAGGCAGAGTGAGTCGCCCCCCGCCCGGCAGATCAGAAAGGCCGAATCGCCGCTGACATCGCTGATCTGCCGCAGCACCGGCCGCAGGCTGCGCACGGCCTGGGCGTGCGGATCGCCGGCCATCAACACGCCCAGTTCCGCCATGCGCCAACGCGGCGCGTCGGCCTCGCGCAGCGCGTAGCCCTCTTCGGCCAGCACATCCAGGTAGCGATACACCGTAGACCGCTGCATGCCCGCCGCCCGCGCGATGTCCGTCACGTGCATGCCCACCGCACCTGCCTGACGCAGCACGCCCAACACCCGCAGCCCGCGCCGCAGCACCCTCGGCCCGTCGCCCTCTGTCTCCGTCTTGTTCATTTTCTGGACACCTTGCGTTGATGACGCGCCAATCAAAGCCCAATATGAAGTCGGGCAGGCAAAGATCTGTCCAAATATTAGACAAACAGGACGGAGACAACCATGAAGATATTCACCAGGCGGCGCACCGCCGCCGCGGCGGCTCTGGCCGGCGCCCTGACGCTGGGCGGCGCCGCCTCTGCCGCCAAGCCCTACCCCGAACGCCCCGTCACGCTGGTGGTCGGCTATGCCGCCGGCGGCGCCACCGACATCGTGGCGCGGCTGGTGGCCAAGGCGCTGACCGAAGAACTCGGCCAGACCATCGTGGTGGAAAACAAGACGGGCGCCAACAGCAACATCGGCGCCGAAATCGTCTCGCGCGCCGCGCCCGACGGTTACACGCTGTATGTCGGGTCCATCGCCAACACCATCAACCGCTCGCTCTACACCCAGCTCAACTACGATTTCGTCAAGGACTTCAAGCCCATCGGCCTGTTGGCGACCATTCCGAACATCCTGGTCGTCAACCCCAAGGTGCCGATCAAGAGCGTGCAGGAATACATTGCCTACGCCAAGAAGAACCCCGGCAAGCTGACCTGCGCCTCGTCGGGCAGCGGCTCGTCCATCCACCTGTCGTGTGAGCTGTTCAAGATGCGCACCGGCACCGACATCCTGCACGTGCCCTATCGCGGCAGCGGCCCGGCCGTGGCCGACCTGCTCGGCGGCCAGGTGGATTCCATGTTCGACAACCTGCCCTCGTCGCTGCCGCACGTGCAGGCCGGCAAGCTGCGCGCCATCGGCGTCACTTCGCCAGAGCGCCTGCCGGCCGTACCCGACGTGCCCACGCTGGCCGAATCGGGCCTGCCCGGCTTCGACGTCGAATCCTGGTTCGGCCTGATGGCGCCGGCAGGCACGCCGCAGGCTGTCGTCGACCGCCTGAACCAGGCCATGAACAAGGCGCTGGCCAATCCGGCCTTGCAGGCGTCCTACAAGCAATCCGGCTTCTACGCGCCGCAACCGCCCAACACGCAGGAGACATTCGCCAGGATGATCGCCAGCGAAATCGAAAAATGGGGCGCCGTGGTCAAGAGCGCCGACATCAAAGCCAACTGAGGAGCACAGGGTGTACCCGATCGATTTCTTCTTCCGCGCCGCCGAGCAATACCCGGACCGCGTGGCGCTGGACGCGCCCGAAGGCCAGGTGACGTATGCGCGGCTGGCCGCGGACGTGCGGGCGCTGGCGGCCGCCCTGCAAGACCTGGACCCGGCGCCGCAGACCCGCGTGGCCCTGTGCGCCGGCAATTCCAGCCGCCATATCCTGGCGCTGTTGGCGGTGCTGGCCAGCGGCAAGATCTGGGTGCCGCTGAACTATCGCAGCACCGCGCGCGAAATCGGGCGCATCCTGGACGCTACCGAGCCGTCGATCGTCATCGTCGATGCGGCCGGCGACGCGCTGGTGCCCACCGGCGTGGGCCAGCGCATCAGCCTGGGGGCCGACGCGGCCGGCCTGGCCGTGGATGCCCTGCTGGCGGGCGCCGCCGGCCGCGAGCCGCTGCGCCACGCCTTGCCGCGCGAGGCCACCCAGGCCATCAAGTTCACCGGCGGCACCACCGGCCTGCCCAAGGGCGTGATGCAGCCGTATCACGCCTGGAACGCCGGCATCATCAACCAGATCACCAACTGGGGGCTGACGCCCGACGACCGCTATGTTGTCGCCGCCCCCGTCACGCACGGCACGGGCACCTACCTGCTGCCAGTGCTGGCCAGCGGCGGCGCACACGTGCTGCTGGAGGCCGCCACGCCCGCCGCCATCACCGCCGCCTTTCGCGAACGCGGCGGCACGTTGAGCTTCATGCCGCCCACCCTGATCTACATGATCATGGCGCAGCCGGGCGTCTCGCGCGCCGACTTTCCCCGGCTGCGCAACCTGATCTATGGCGGCGCGCCCATGCCGCCCGAGAAAATCGAACGCGCACGCGCGTTCTTCGGCCCCGTGCTGGGCACCACCTACGGCCAGACCGAAGCACCGCAGATCGTCACCGTGCTGCGCCCCGCCGACCTGGACGCTCCCGAGAACCGCGCCTCGGTCGGACGCGTCACCTGGCTGTCGGACGTGGCCATCATGGCGCCCGATGGCGCACTGTTGCCGCGCGGCGAGATCGGCGAAGTGGTGGTGCGCGGCGACCTGGTCATGTCCGGCTACTGGCGCCTGCCCGAGAAGACCGCCGAGACCGTCATCGACGGCTGGCTGCACACCGGCGACACCGGCCTGATCGACCCCCGCGGCTACCTGTTCCTGAAAGACCGGCTGCGCGACGTCATCATCACCGGCGGCTTCAACGTGTACCCGGTGGACGTCGAGAATGCCCTGTCGGCGCACCCGGCGGTGTACGAATGCTCGGTCTTCGGCCTGCCCGACGACAAATGGGGCGAAGCCGTCCACGCCGCCGTGCAATTCCACCCCGGCGCGACGGCCGATGCCGACGCGCTCAAGGCCCACGTGCGCGGCCTGCTCGGCCCGGTGGCCACGCCCAAGCAGTTCCATATCCACGACAGCCTGCCGCGTTCGCCCGTCGGCAAGGTGCTGAAAAACGCCGTGCGCGACGCGGCCCTGAAGGAGACCCCATGAACACGCCCGAAACCCGCCTGTGCGCCCATCACCTGACCGGCATGTCGTACCGCGACGTCGACCTGGTCGAAGACCTGATCGGCAAGAAGAGCTTCACCGAAGTGATGATCATGCAGATCCTGGGGCGCGAAGCGCGGCCGGTGGACATGCGCATCGTCGACGCGGTGCTGGTCACCCTGATGGAACACGGCATGACGCCCAGCGCCATCGCCACGCGGCTGATCTACATGAGCGCCCCCGAAAACCTGCAAGGCGCCGTAGCGTCCGGCCTGATGGCGGTGGGCAGCCAGTTCGTCGGCACCATGGAAAACTGCTCGCGCCTGCTGGACCGCATCCGCCAGGCCGCCGACGGCGCGGCCGAGGCCCAGGCGATTGCGCGTGAATTCCGGCAGAGCCGGCAGGCGTTGCCCGGCTTCGGCCACCACCTGCACAAACCCGACGACCCGCGCTCGATCAAGCTGCTGGCGCTGGCCGAAGCCGAACCCGACCTGCCCGGCGATTCGCTCAAGGCCCTGCGCCAATTGGCGGCGGCCGTGGACGAGGCCTACGGCAAGCACATCACCATCAACGCCACCGGCGCGGTCGCCGCACTGCTGAGCGAAATCGGCGTGCCCACGGCCCTGATGCGCGGCTTTGCCGTCATCTCGCGCGCGGCCGGGCTGGTGTCCCACGTGGCCGAAGAACAGCAAAGCCCGTCCGGCCGCTACATCTGGGAAACCATCGACCACGCCATCCCGTACGTCGGCAAAGGCAAATCACACCAGAACAGCGGAGACGCGTCGTGACGCCCCTGCCCGGCGCCCGCCTGACCGACAAGATCGTGCTGGTGGCGGGCGCCGGCGCGTCGGCTGCCGGCTGGAGCATCGGCAAGGCCAGCTGCGTGACGCTGGCGCGCCAGGGCGCCGCCATCGTCGCGCTGGACGCCAGCCTGGCCGCCGCTGAAGACGCGGCGCACGAGGTCGAGCAGGCCGGCGGCAGCGCCCTGCCCGTGCAGGCCGACGTGGCCGACCCGGACGCCATGCAGGCCGCGGTGGATGCGGCGGTGCGCCGCTACGGCCGCATCGACGCCTTGCAGGCCAATGCCGGCATCGGCCAGGTGGGCGGTCCCGAAGACATCTCGCTGCAGGACTGGAACCGCATCCAGCAGGTCAACGTCACCAGCCTGCTCATCGCCATGCGCCTGCTGGCGCCGTTGATGCGGCAACAAGGCGGCGGGTCCGTCGTGACGGTTTCGTCCGTGGCAGGCATCCGCTACACCGGCTACCCGCACCTGGCCTACAGCGTCAGCAAGGCCGCCGTGATCCATTTCGCGCGCATGGCAGCGCAGCAGTACGCCGCCGACGGCATCCGCGTGAACACGGTGATTCCGGGCTTGATCGACACCCCGCGGGTGGCCAGGAACGTGGCGCGCATGTTCGATGCCGACGACCTGCAAGCCGCCCGCGCCGCGCGCGACCGGCAGGTGCCGATGGGCCGCATGGGCACGCCTTGGGAAGTGGCGAACGCGGTGGCGTTCCTGATGTCGGACGAAGCGTCCTACATCACCGGCACGGAATTGCTGGTGGATGGCGGGCTGACGGGCAAGTACGCGTAGGACCTCGGGCCCCACGGCCGGGCTGACGGGGGTGGCCCGCAACCTGCGGCCGCTGCCGTGCTGCCTGCGCTACGGCAGCGCGGGAAAGCGGGCGGCGATCGCGTCGCCGGTGAACTGCGCCACCCACCCGGCCGGATCGTTGAACAGCCGGATACAGGTAAAGGCCGGCGCCGATCCCATGTCGAACCAGTGCGGCAAACCCGCCGGCACCGAAATCAGGTCGTCTTTCTCGCACAGCACCGCATACACGCGGCCTGCCGCATGCAAGGTGAACAAACCGCTGCCCGCCACGAAGAAGCGCACCTCGTCGTCGGCATGCGTGTGCTCGGCCAGGAACTTGCGGCGCAGCGCCTCGCGATCGGGATGCGACGGATCCAGACTCACCACATCGACGCTGCGGTAGCCGCGCTCGGCCACCAGCCGGTCGATCTCGGGACGATACGCCGCCAGCACCTCGGCCTGCGGCGCGCCCGCCGCGAGCGGCACCCGCGCCTGCCAGCGTTCGAACGTCACGCCGATGGCGGCCAGCTCGCGCCGGATCTCGCCGGCATCATCGATGCGGCGGCCGGCGGCGGGATCGTGCTGTGGGTAGATCGTCAGCGTCGACATCGGCAGCGGGCTTACCAGGACGTGCTGTAGGCGCCCGGGAACTGCTTGGCCACGAACGCCTTCACTTCATCGGACTGGTAAGCCTTGATGAAGCGTGCGATGCGCGGGTCGTTCTTGTTGTCTTCGCGGGCGGCGATCACCACGGCGGCGAACGGCGCATCCTTGCTTTCAAGCGCCAACGCGTCCTTGGCGGGCGACAGGCCGGCCGGAATCGCATAGGCCGAATTCACGGCGGCGGCGTCCACGTCCGCCAGCGAGTGCGGCAGCTGTGCCGCTTCGATCTCGACGAACTTCAGGTTCTTGGGGTTCTCGACCACATCGAACAGCGACGCCGTCACCGTCACGCCGTCTTTCAGCTTGATCAGCTTGGCGGCCTGCAGCACCAGCAGCGCGCGGGCGCCGTTGGTCGGGTCATTGGGAATCGCCACCTTGGCGCCCGGCTTCAGGTCGTCCAGCGACTTCACGCGCTTGGAATAGATGCCCATCTGCTGCACCACCGCGGTGGCCACCGGCACCAGCTTGTAGCCGCGCGCCTTGTTCTGCGATTCCAGGAATGGCTTGTGCTGGTAGATGTTCAGGTCCAGCTCCTTGGCGTCCAGCGCGGCGTTGGGCTGGATGAAATCGCTGAACTCCACCAGCTTGACCTTCAGGCCCTGCCTGGCGGCCACCTGCTGCACCGCTTCGCCGATCTGGGCGTGCGGGCCGACGGTCACGCCGACCTTCAGTTCGGCGTCCTGCGCCAGGGCCGGCGTGGCGGCGGCGAATCCGATAAGGGTGGCAAAGGCGGCCAGGGTGTGGCGTAGGCGCATGGCGAATCTCGACGAGGCAAACGGGTAAAGGAAGCCCCGGATTCTAGTGACCGCGCTTCAAAACCGGAAGCGATGAATTTTCATATTGATATGCGGAAACGCATATAAGACGCCCCGCCATGACAAGCGCGCGTCGGCGCGACACAATAGCGGCTGGCTTTCATCACCCACCCGCTACGCCCATGTCCACCCCTACCGACCTCCACCCGCACGCGCGCGCCCTGCTGGCTGATCACTACGCCGCGGTGGATGCCGACCTGCCCGCCCTGCTCGACCTGCTGTTCGCCCGCAGCGCCGGCGAAGACTGGCACAAGGCCGGCACGTTCAAGCACCACCTCCTGGGCGTGTATCGCACGCTCACGCTCTGGAACCAGCCACGCGAAGTCCGCCTGCTGGGCTTGTTCCACAGTGTCTACGGCAACGAATACGTCGACCTGACGCTATTCGATCGCGAGCGCGAACGCAGCACGCTGCGCGACGTGCTGGGTGACGAAGCCGAAGCCTGGGTCAGCCTGTTCTGCGCCATGCCGCGCACCAAATTCGTCCAGGCCGTGCTGCAGGGCCAAGGGGCAGGCCCCGAAGGCCTGACGCTCGAAGGCACCGACGGTCAGGTCTTCACCTTCACGCCGCGCCAGGTCGCCGCCTTCATCGTGGTGTCCGCCGCCGACATCGGCGAGCAATGGCACAGCTGGCAAGACGAGATCTTCGCCGGCTATCCCCAGCAGCAGCGCCGCGACCTGAAAACGCATTGGGCCGCTTCGCTCTGGCCCGGCCCGCTCAAGCCGCCGTCGAACATCCTGTCGATGCTGTCGCACCTGCTGGCGCCGCTGGCCACGCTGCCGGCCGATACCGGCATCCCCGTACCGCCGGCCTTCGATCACTGCCGCGCCACGCTCACCCCGCGCGACGAAGCCGCGGCCAGCGCCCTGTACTGGCAGGTCATCACGCGCATGCAGCCCCTGACCGAAATGGACAGCGCCCGCCACATGCTGGAAGCCGCGGTCGAACACAATCCGTGGGTGGGCGAGCCGCGCCTGTTGCTGGCCCAGCTGGCGCTCACGGCGGGCGACTTCGACGCGGCCGAGCGCCACGCCGCAGCCGGCCTTGCCGCGCTGCAAGCCTGGGGCACCGCCTGGGACAAGCGCATCGAATGGGCCGGCTGGATGGCCTGGGCGCGCATCGAATTGCAGAATGCGCGCGCCCGCCGCTGGCCCGAGAACCTGGCCGCCCTGAACGGGCTGGGCCTGGTGGAATAAGCGCGGCCGCCCGCCATGCCTGCGCCATGAAAAACACCCCGACGGCTGGACTCGCGTCCAACGCTCGGGGTGGGATTCAGATCGGTCGGGTCCGCGTGGCCGCGTCAACACGACGGCCCGTGGCGGAAGGCTTACTTCGTGCCTTCCCAGTGCGGGCCGGGCACGTGGATATCGAACAGTTCCAGCACGCGGGCCACGGTGTGGTCCACCATTTCCTCGATGCTGGCAGGCCGGTGATAAAACGCCGGCAACGGCGGAAACACGATGCCGCCCATTTCGGTCACGGCCGTCATGTTGCGCAGGTGCGCCAGGTTGAAGGGCGTTTCGCGCACCATCATCACCAGGCGCCGGCGTTCTTTCAACGTCACGTCGGCCGCGCGGGTGATGAGGTTGTCCGACAGGCCATGCGCCACCGCCGCCAGCGTACGCATCGAACACGGCACGATGACCATGCCCGCCGTCTGGAACGCCCCGCTGGCCAGCGTGGCGCCCACGTCGCGCACGCTGTGCACGTGGTCGGCCAGCGCGTAGACATCATGGCGGCTCACATCGAGCTCGTGCTTGATGTTCAGCACGCCCGAGGCCGATACCACCAGGTGAGTCTCGACATCGTCCACGCCGCGCAGCGCCTGCAGCATGCGCACCGCGTACAAGGACCCCGTGGCCCCCGTGATGCCGATCACCAGACGCCGCACGGGATCAGGCCGTGGCGCCGGATTGCTCCAGCAGGGTCTTCAGTTCGCCGGACTCGTTCATCTCGTTCATGATGTCCGAGCCGCCGATGAATTCGCCCGCCACGTACAGCTGCGGAATCGTGGGCCAGTTGGAGAATTCCTTGATGCCCTGGCGGACTTCGTCGTCCTCCAGCACATTCACGGTCACCAGCTTCTTCACGCCACAGCCCTTGAGGATCTGGATGGCCTTGCCGGAAAAGCCGCATTGCGGGAACTGGGCGGTGCCCTTCATGAACAGCACGACGGGGTGCTGGGTCACGGTTTCGCGGATGAATTCTTGAACGTCGCTCATGGTGGTCTCTTGGACAGGCATAACGGAATACGCCAATTATAGGTACAGGCGGGAAAACCGCCCGGATTCCCCGGGGCGGGGCCGGGAAATGCGACGGGAGGCGGTTACAAATCGGGCTGCCAACGCCCCGTTGGCACTCGGGCTTGCGTTAGCGGCGCCCCGGCCAGCGGCCGCCGGAAATGCGTTCGATGCCGGCCAGGTCCTGGCGGCTGTGCACGTCGGCAAAGCCTGCGTCGGCCAGCAGCGTGCGCACGGCCTCGGCCTGGTCCCAGCCGTGTTCCATCCAGAGCGCCCCGCCCGCCTTCAGGTGGCGAGGGGCGCCCGCCACGATGCGGCGCAGGTCTTCCAGGCCGTCAGCACCATCCGTCAGCGCCCCGCGCGGCTCGAAGCGCACGTCGCCCTGCGCCAGGTGCGGATCGTCGCTGGCCACGTAAGGCGGATTCGACACGATCAGGTCGAACCCCTCGCCCGCCGGCACCGCGTCGTACCAGCTGCCTTCCACGAAACGCAGCGACGCCGTCAGGTCCCAGGCATTGGCCGCCGCCACCGCCAATGCCTTGGCGCTGACGTCGCTGGCCATCACGCGGGCATCGCGCCGGGCCAGCGCGATCGAGATCGCGATGGCGCCGCTGCCCGTGCCCAGGTCCAGCACCGCGGGCGCGGCCTGCCCGGCCACGCATTCCAGCGCGGTTTCCACCAACACCTCGGTGTCGGGACGCGGAATCAGCACGTCGGGCGTCACCCGAAACATATGCCCCATGAACTCACGCTGGCCCACCAGATACGCCATCGGCTCGCCCGCCAGGCGCCGCTGCACCAGGGCCTCGTAGGCCGCGGCCGTGGCGGGTTCGAGCGGATCGGTGTCATGCGCCAGCAGCCAGGCGCGCGGCTTGGCCAGCACGTGTTCCAGCAGCATGCGCACTTCCAGGCGCGGCAGGCGCGCATCCTGCAGCAGGCTCTTGATCTGGGCGGTCATGGGGCGCGATGCGTCAGAGGTCGTCACCCAGCGCCGCCAGCTGCTCGGCCTGGTGCTCGGCGATCAGCGCGCCGGTCAGTTCTTCGAGGTCGCCTTCCATGATCTGCTGCAGCTTGTACAGCGTCAGGTTGATGCGGTGGTCCGTCACGCGGCCCTGCGGGAAGTTGTAGGTACGAATGCGCTCGGACCGGTCGCCCGAGCCGATCAGGCTCTTGCGCTCGGCGGCTTCCTTGCTCTGGCGCTCGCGGGTTTCTTTGTCTTTCAGGCGCGCGGCCAGCACCTGCATGGCCTTGTCCTTGTTGCGGTGCTGGGAGCGGTCGTCCTGGCATTCCACCACCAGGCCGGTCGGCAAGTGCGTGATGCGCACGGCCGAATCGGTCTTGTTGATGTGCTGCCCGCCCGCGCCGCTCGCGCGGAACGTGTCGATGCGCAGGTCGCTGGCGTTGATGACGATTTCCGACGCCTCGTCGGCTTCCGCCATGATCGCCACCGTGCAGGCCGACGTATGGATGCGGCCCTGCGCCTCGGTCGCGGGCACGCGCTGCACCCGGTGCGCGCCCGATTCGAACTTCAGGCGGCCATAGGCGCCGTCGCCATTGATGCGCGCGATCACTTCCTTGTAGCCGCCCAGTTCCGACGCGCTTTCGGACATCAGCTCGACCTTCCAGCCGCGTTGTTCCGCATAGCGCGTGTACATGCGCAGCAGATCGCCCGAGAACAGCGCGCTTTCGTCGCCGCCCGTGCCCGCGCGGATTTCCAGGAACACGCTGCGGCCATCGTTGGGGTCGCGCGGCAGCAGCAACAGCTGCAACGCCGCCTCCAGCGATTCCAGCTTGACCCGGCCGGTCTTGATCTCGTCCTCGGCCATCGACTTCAGCTCGGGGTCCGACAGCATTTCCTGGGCGGCCGCCAGGTCTTCCTCGCCGCGCACGAAGGCCGTGAAGGCCTCGACCACGGGCTCAAGCTCGGCGCGTTCGCGCGACAGCTTGCGAAAGCGATCCATGTCGGACGCGGTTTCCGGTTCAGCGAGCAACGCGTCCACCTCGATGAGGCGGTGGCACAGGTGCTCCAGCCGGCTGCGCATGGAAGATTTCATGATGGGAATTCTGCAAAGGAAAAACGACGATAGCGGGCGCCCACAAGACGAACGCCCGCCAGGAGGCGGGGCGTGGGACAGCGCCGCTAACGGCGCGAGTCGCGGCCGGGGAAAAGGCGCGGCATCCAGGCAAGCAGTTGCTTGCGGTCGTCGCCTTCGCTGCGGTTCAGCGCCGCCAGCGGGCCGTGCAGATACTTCTGGGTCAGGCCATGGGCCAGCTGTTCGAGCACGGCCTCGGGCGATTCGCCGCGCGCCAGGAGGCGCCGGGCGCGTTCGAGTTCGGCGGCCTGCACGTCTTCGGCGGCCTGGTGCAGGTCGCGAATGACGGGCACCACTTCACGCGATTGCATCCAGTGCATGAAGCCCTGGACGCGGGTTTCGATGATGGCCTCGGCCTGCACCACCGCGGCGCGGCGCGCATCGGTGCCGGTCTGCACCAGGCGGCCCAGGTCATCGACGGAATACAGGTAGACGTCGTCCAGGCGGCCGACTTCGGGTTCGATGTCGCGCGGCACGGCCAGGTCGATCATGACCATCGGGCGGTGGCGGCGCAGGCGCGTAGCCCGTTCCACCATCCCCAGCCCGAGGATGGGCAGGGAGCTTGCCGTACAGGAGACGATCACGTCGAATTCGGACAGCCGGTCGGTCAGGTCCGACAGCTTCATGGTGCTGGCCGAAAAGCGGTTGGCCAGCAACTCGGCGCGTTCGGCCGTGCGGTTGGCTACCACCATGCTGCGCGGACGTTGCGCGGCAAAGTGCGTGGCGCACAGTTCGATCATTTCGCCCGCGCCGATGAACAGCGTGCGGGCCTGGTCCAGGTTGCCGAACACGCGTTCGGCCAGGCGCACCGCGGCGGCGGCCATGGACACCGACTGCGCGCCGATGGCGGTCTGCGACCGCACTTCCTTGGCGACCGAGAAGGTGCGCTGGAACATCTGGTGCAGCAACGTGCCCAGCGCACCGGCCTCGCCGGCCGCGCGCACGGCGTCTTTCATCTGCCCGACGATCTGGGTTTCACCCAGCACCATGGAATCGAGCCCGCTGGCCACGCGGAAGGCGTGACGCACGGCGTCGTCTTGATGGTGGCGATACAGATGGGGGCGCAGCGTGCCGGCGTCCAGGCGGTTGTGCTCGGCCAGCCACGCAGGCAACTGGTCGGCCACGTGGCCGTCGGCAGCGCAATAGATTTCGGTGCGGTTGCAAGTCGACAGGATGGCCGCTTCGCGCACCGATCCGCCAAACGCAGAACGCAGGCCTTCGAGCGCCGGCTTGACCAGATCAACGGGCATGGACACGCGTTCGCGAACCGAAACCGGCGCGGACGTGTGATTCAGACCGAAGGCTAGAACAGCTACCGACATGTAAAGGACGAGGCCGTAAGTAATAAGAGCGGTGGTCCCTGCGGGTCATGCGGTACAGCACGCATGTAACAGCAGACCGCTAATGATTATACCCCTGCGGGTTATCCCCAGACCAACCGGCGCCCCGGCCGCGACCCTGGGTCGCACCCAAGCGTGCCTTTCGCCCAACAGTCGGGCGGGCGTTCAGTCGCCATCCGGCGCCGATCCCGCAACCCTCCGCGGTCCACCTGCGCCGCCCAATCGCCGCCCCTCACGACCGATGCGAAAAATATTTGAAGTTTTTTCGCGCCGACTGGCACAAGTCCAAAAAATTGTGTATAGTTGCGGACTTCGTTGGCCTGGTAGCTCAGTCGGTAGAGCAGAGGATTGAAAATCCTTGTGTCGGTGGTTCGATTCCGCCCCAGGCCACCAGAATACAAAGCCCCAGCGCTCGCAAGAGCACTGGGGCTTTTCACATTGGGCTGCGGCGTGCCTTACCTTGGGGCGGGCCACGGCCGCCCCTTGGCTACGAGCTCGACCTTGTTAAGCCACCGTGGCTCTCGCTGACGCGGGACGCCACCAATGCCCAACCAGAGAAGACAAAGCGTGCACCAACATCAAGGCTGCCGCCAAGCTTGCCAGCATCACGTGCTTGTTAGCCTCCTGACGTCCATCAAACGTCGAAATGCCGACATCACCCACGATAATCACGAGCAAGATAAGAGAGAGGGTACGCGATGCGAATCTGCGCTCCGACGGAACTCCAACAGGAAAGACGGCAAGGATGCAGGCGAGCAAAAGCGACGGCAACAGAATTCCAGCACCTGCCACCTTGGTAAAACCGGTGGAAAACGCAGTGATGAGCACCGGTGGGGGCTGTCTGCGCTCGCCATAAATCATGCCCAGGTCGACATCGAAATTTCCGACCTCCTTCGCGTTTTGCCACAACGAGCCCAGGAAGGCCCGAGGGTCAATGACTATCGCGCGCAGAAATGTCTTGATCGTAAGATTTGGATTGTCTGCAATGAGTTTTGAACTTGCCTGATTCCAGGCGTCGCGGCCGATGAGCGCCTTGGACTCAGCTGGCAAGCCAAGTTCTGCTAATAATTCCGTTTGTTTTTTTGAATGCGGCAGCATGCCGAAATAGAGCGCATGGTAGCTGGTGACACGCGACGCCCGCAGTTCGCTCGGGTTATCGATTCGTTGAGACGTTGTCACCAGACCTACAACACCGGCGAACAGAACCGCGAAAAAAAATAACAAGACAGTACGCGCCACTCTGCTCAGGCGCACCTCGGTTTTCACGTAGAAGTGCCCAAATATCAGAACAGGAACGATCAAATAGAGATACTGGCGCTTGGCAAAGATGGCAGCCATCAGCATGGCCAGCACCAATGCATACAGGGTTTGTTCGCTCCAGTTTCGCGGCACTGCCTGGCCAGCCCAAGTTCGGCATGAAAGAAAAACAAAGAGAAGAAACAACGCCAAAAATGGCACAACCTCAGCGTAGAAGGAATTGTAAAACGCCGTGATACGGGCGTCCGTCAAGATCAGAAAAGTACCTGCCAAGACAAGTGCCGGTGCCGGTGTCACTGGCCGAACTCGTCCGATCAGCAAAAGTACAATTAAGAAATGAAACAGAAATAAAGGCAGACCGATGTACTTGATATTGACAACCGAAGGGCTGAACAGATACTTACCCAGCACGTCCCCAAAACGCCAAAAAACAGTCGCCGACGTGAACCAAGGCCGCGAGAATCCCGGCTCTTCCGGACTCCAGTAAAACGATGGCTGGTCGAAATAACGCGCATACCAAGCCTCACTAAGAGCGGGAGGGCTCCGGTCCTTCATGTCGATCGGAGCGGACGCGTAGTCGCCCATGTACCGAACAAAATCCCCATTGTCCGCGACCCCGAACTCACGATTGACGATCAGCACCATAAATGCTGTGAAGATGATCGCAGCAATCTGGAACGATCGTCCCTTAAAAAATTGCGCTGCCATAAATACCTTTCAACCTATGAACTGGCTACGCCTGCGATAGAGTCTGCGCAATGCAGCGGCCTTCCCTGATCGCGTAGTTGGTGCCCCGGTCTTCCGGATAGATCTGCGCCATCGTCGAAATGTACGCGTTTGCATAGGGCGTCTCACGACCCGGCACATACGACGAGTAGTTGCGTTCGGTCACCGGCTGCGCGTACTCGGAACGCCATACCTTGTAGTCCAGCACCCACGACTGATCCAGCTTGGGGAACATTCGCTTCAAATGGCCCATCGCGAACTGGAAATATTCTTCATCCGAATAGGCCCAAACGGGATCGTCCGTGGCCAGATACCGCGATAGATAGGCGATGCGCGAACCGCGATAGTTGTCCGGGGAATCGAAGTTGGTGTGCTCGATGACGCCGACGAACGGAAAACCGGGATCATTCACGTTCAGCCAATAGGTCTCGGACAGGCTCTGATTCAGACGCAGGACCAGACATATGTTGCCCAGGTACTTCACGCGTCGCAGCGCCGACACCCACTGCGGGTCGGCCGAGCCGTCGAAAATATCCGCAATGATGGGAAACGACGGTGTGAACAGGTACTTGTCGCCCTGGACCGGCCCCCGATCCGTCGCCAGGCGCACGATCTCGGCGCCATCGGCCTCGATACCCGTGACGCGGCGTCCGTAGCTGACCTGCCCGCCATGTTGCCTGACGCCTTCGGCCAACGCTTCCGCAAGACGACCAAAACCTCCCTTGAAGTACGCCAGCTCTTCGCCCCCCTTGTCATTGCGGGTCCCGCCACGCAGCACCAGCTTCTTCCACATCCAGACCGCGTTGACGGCTTCGGCAAAAACGGAGAACTTGGAGTTGATCAGGGGTTCCCAGACGATCTTGTAGACGGTCTTGCCGCACAGCGGTTCGAGCCATTCGCGAATGCTCAGGTGCTCGATCGTCTTCCAGTCCTTGATGCGCCGTACCTGGAAAACCAGTAGCCCCAGGCGAATGCGATCCATGAACGAGAGCGCCTTGAAGCGCAGCAAATCCAGCGGCGTCGACAGTTTCCACAAGCGGCCGTTGAAATACATGCCCGTCCGCGTGGGCAACAACATGATGTCGCCATCCAGGCCCAGTTCCTTGACCAGCTCGGGCACGTATACGTCGTTGTTGAACCAATGATGGTAGAACTTCTCGACCTTGACCCCATCATTGAAATTGAAGGTGCCCGCCAATCCGCCCGGCGTGTCGTCGGCTTCCAGAACGTGTACGCGCTTGCCCTGCTTGGACAGTACGTACGCAGCGGTGAGGCCGGTGAAACCACCCCCGACGATGACCACGTCGAATTTTTCCATGAATGTCTACCTTATTGCTCTTGAGCGTCAACCGGCCTGAGATTTGGCCGCTCGGAATAGCTCGGGTCTTGCCCAAATGGCGACAGCGCCTGCGAGCGTCGTGGGCAACCACAACGCCAGGTGCACAATGACTGCATAACTGCCTGCTTGCGCGGCAGTTCCGCCCACCAGCGAGATCGCGGTGAAGGCGGCGAGATGGAACGGCCCGACATAGCCGGGGGAGGATGGCACCAGCGTCGACAGGGTTGCGACTGCCATGACGAGCAATGCCACCACGGGCGAACCCTCGACGCCCGCGCCCAGCAGGACGAAATAGAACAGTCCCGCCTCACCCACCCAGACCAGCATCGATACCGCCAACATGGACAGCAGCAGGCGCGGACGCGACATGACATTGAAACCATGCAACAAGCCTGCCAGCATGCCGCACACGGCAGCGCGCTTGGCCGTGCCCTGTTCGCGGGCCCGGTCGGCCATACGGTCAAGCAGCCGTCCCAAGGCGCCGCTGAAGAAGAACCCGAGCGCCAGGACCACCCCGCCCGCGATCGCCAGCGACACGGCCGACGCCTTGAGCGCCTCCGGAATGGCGATCGCCCGGATGGCGAACAGGCCGATCGCCAGGCTGGCGAGCAAGGTCATGAGGTCAACCAGCCGCTCGACGATCAGGCTGCTCGTCGCGATGGTCTTGGTGATACCCATCGAGCGGGGAAAAACCAACGCACGCACGACGTCGCCCAGCCGCAGCGGCAAGACGTTGTTCAAGGCGATGGACCCCAGGAATGGCGCACAGCAGTTACTGAAGGTGATATTGGTGCCGGCCGCCCTCAACATCATGGACCAGCGGACAATACGCAGGGCATATCCGGCCGCCAGCGACGCAATGCCTAGCGCCAGGTAGGCCCAATGGAAATGCGCCAACGCATCCAGCACATCAGAAATGTTCACCTGCCGCAAGAAAACGACCAGGCACAGAACCGTTACGCCTGCGCCTGCCATGTGCTTGAACCATCGCGCCGCCCCCTGACGCGACGCTGCTGTCATGCCTCGGCCCACGTACGCCACGGCGCTTTGCCGGTTGCCCACAACGCTTCCAGTTCGCGCTTGTCGCGCAACGTATCGCAGGGCTGCCAGAAGCCCGTGTGATGAAACGCTGACAATTGGCCGTCCTTGGCCAGGTTCGACAACGGCGCACGTTCCCAGGAAATCTCGTCTCCCGCGATGTACGGAATGACTCCGGGTTCCAGCACGAAGAATCCACCGTTGATCCAGCCGATCTCGTCGCTCGGCTTCTCCTCGAAACTCAAGACCTGGTCCTGGGCGTCAATATTGAGCACACCAAAACGTCCAGGCGGCTGCACAGCCGCCACCGTGGCCAACTTGCCGTGCTTGCGGTGGAATTCCAGCTCGGCGGAAACATCAATATCCGACAACCCGTCGCCATACGTCAGACAGAACGTCTCGTTGCCGAGATAAGGCGCAACGCGCTTCAGGCGGCCGCCCGTCATCGTATCTGCACCGGTATCGACAAGCGTGATCTGCCAGTCTTCCGCCTGGCTGTCTAATATCTGGTGATCACCGGTCTTGAGATTGATCGTCATATTGGACATATGACGATAATAGTTGAAGAAGAATTCCTTGATCACGTAGCCCTTGTAGCCGAGGCAGATCACGAAATCCTTCACGCCATGGCGCGCATAGGTCTTCATGATGTGCCAGAGCAACGGCTTGCCGCCGATCTCTATCATCGGCTTCGGCTTCGTATCGGACTCTTCGGCAATGCGAGTGCCCAGTCCGCCAGCAAGAATGACTGCTTTCATAACATTCCTATTCAGAGTTTCAACTCGGAAGAATCAATATTCACACTTTGCTCGACAATCGCAACGGGATCAGCACGCATGACCAGATAGATACGCAGAAGATATTCCCCAATGATGCCCAGCAGAAATGAATTGAGGCCGATACCAAACAGGACCAATATGTGAATACTTGCCAGACCGGGCGGCAATTCGGGATGCAGAATCTTCAACGTCACGTAGTACAGCGCACCCACAACGCTGGCCGCCAGGATGATCGCCCCCAGGAATGACGCCGCCCGCAACGGCACCGTGGAGTGATTGAACACCGCCGTCAGCCCAAGCCGGATCAGGCGGGATACGTTGAATTTGCTTTCCCCCACTGTCCGCGCATCGCGATCATAGGGAATGCCGATCTGATTGAATCCCAGTCCGGCGATCATGCCGCGCAGATACGGGTTGGCCGTCCTGATCTGGCATAGGGACCGGATGACCTTCCGGTCGATCAAGCGGAAATCGCCAACGTCCCGGGGAATGGGATGCTCGCTGATCCGGTCGATCACCCAATAGCCGAACTTCCGGAACGCCTGCAGGACCCCGCTTTCCGGCCGCTTCTTACGTATGCCGTAGACAACCTGGTAGCCCTGCTTCCATTGCTCGAAAAAGGCCTCGAGCATCTCCGGCGGATCCTGCAGGTCAGCATCGATCTGCATGACGGCATCGCCACGCGTATGCATGTAGTTCGCGAGGATGGAACGCTGGAAGCCGAAATTCTTCGAAAAACGGATTGCTCTCACGCGCGGGTCGGTCTTGGCCAGCGCGGTCAACATAGCCCAGGATTCGTCGTCGGAATGATTATCCGAGAACACGAATTCCAGGTCGCAGCGGTCGCGCATGACATCGGCCAGCGCGCACAGCCGGCGATAAAGAGCGTCGATATTACCGGCTTCGTTCAAGACGGGAATCGAGATGGAAATCAACGGCTTGTTCTGTTCACTCATGCTTGGGTCTCTCGGCCGGAATAGCAATCCTGCATATATTTGGCGATAGCCGGCAGTGTTTCCCGAAAAGCACCAGGGTCCAGCAATCCGGTGGGCGGCAGGATCATCTGGTAGTTTTCCTCGGGCGGCTCGGCCAGGGCGCCCACGCAAAGCAGATCGTCCCTGCCGAACGCGCCGAACACACTTTCCGCCACCGCGCGCAAACTGACGGGCTTGCCGTGGCTCACATTCAACACGCCCGTCACCGAAGACTCCGCGATCTTGCGGACCGCGCCGGCCTCGTCATCCAGATGGTGGTATTCACGCAACTGGCGGCCCGATGTCATCTTGAACGGTCGATCTTCCCGCAACGCGGCAAGCATCTGCCCCAGGAACATGAAGGGACTGGGCATGCCTGCCCCAAAGAGCGTGTGGATCTGCAGATGCGCCGCCGGCGCGCCAGCGTCCACAGCCTCGGCAACGTACGTGGCCAATGCCGTCTTGCTCTGTATGTAGGGATTTTTCGAGCGCAGCAGGCTCTCCATCACCGTGCCGAAAGTGATCACCCTGGCACCGATCGCAGCCGCGCCGTCAATCACATTCCTGGGCAGGTGATAATTGACGCCCAGCAATTCCTCTTGTGGCAACGCCGGATCCAGTAACCCGGATGCGACGTAGATGGTCGCCTCTTGCGCACCTGCAAGCCCCTCGAAATAGCGGGTGACGTCGCCCGCCACCCCCGGCCGGGACCACGCCTGATACACAGCCCGATCCAAAGACTGCACGTCCTGGCCGGCATATTCGCGCACGATGGCATGGCCCAGACGGCCTCGCGCTCCAATCACATAGCGCATCATTGCAGCGCGGCACGCCAGGCGTTGATCTGCGCCACGGTGATGGCCCGGGCGGCCACCGGGTCGGCGTAGTAGTCGCGGTACCAGGCAGCGGTCTCGCGGACCACCTGCTCGGCATCCCACGCCGGCACCCAATCCAATTGATTGCGCGCCAACGAGCTGTCCAGGGCCAACGCCTGCGCTTCGGGCAGCGGATTATCCATATAGTCCAGCTGCGGCCGTTTCCAGTTTTGGCTCATCAGTTCGAGAACATCGCGTACCGAGTACTGCCGGGCGTCGTGCGGCCCCAGGTTCCAGGCCTTGGCCACCCGCCCCGGATCTTCGGATGCGAGTCCCGCAAGGATGACCAGGTAGCCGTGCACCAACGCCAGCACGTGCTGCCACGGCCGCGTCGCATCGGGATAGCGCAGGACCAGGGAACCATCATTCACCACGGCTCGGACGAAATCCGGAATCAGGCGATCTTCGGACCAGTCTCCGCCGCCGATGATGTTGCCGCCGCGGGCGGTTGCGATGGCCGGCCCTTGACCGTCTTGCCAGGGGTAGGAAGCCGCGTAGCTCTGGATGACCATTTCTGCGGAGGCCTTCGAGGCGCTGTAGGGGTCCTTGCCGCCCAGCGGATCGTTTTCACGATAGGGCCACGGCCACTCGTTGTTCTTGTAGACCTTGTCGGTCGTGATGCAAAGCACGCCCTTGACCGATTTGACGGTGCGCGCGGCCTCAAGCACATGCGCGGTGCCCTGGGCGTTCACCAGAAACGTCCTGACCGGTTCCCGGTACGACTTGCGCACCAGAGGCTGGGCGGCCAGATGCAGAATCAGATCAGGCTGAAATGCGTCGATCGCGGCGTGCAGACCGTCATAGTCGCAAATGTCGCCGAACGTGGAGGGCATGTCGGCCGCGAGGCCGATCGCGTCGAACAATGAGGGCTGAGTGTCCGGCGGCAGTGAATACCCTGCAACTTGCGCACCAATGGCTTTCAGCCAAAGGCATGCCCAGCCACCGGTAAAGCCTGTATGACCGGTTACGAAAATCTTTCGGCCAGCCACCAAATTCTCGAATTGCCGCACTTGAGCCATATTCCGTGTCCTATCTTCGGCCCGATTCCCAGGCTAGCCGTATTCGCGCCAAATGACGCTTTTTTGGGCAAACCGTACATTCTAGTATGGTTAACGATAGGTCGAAATATAACCACAGCCCCCGTTGGATCCAATCCGACCATGATCACCCTGCGCTTATTGCGGACGATTGCTATTTACAGCACCGATCCGATCCGAGGATGCTCAAGACCCCGGCAACGCCACGCCCATCGCTGCGAACAATCCCCCGCACACCTTGTTGAACCGCCGTCCGCAGCGTTCAAGCCACGGGCGCACGCGGTGTGCCAGGCGGGCCAGCACGTACTCGACCACGAATTCGATCACCGCGAAGGTCGCGGCCATGATCACGAATTGCGCAAACAGGCTGCGCGCCGGGTCGATGAACTGCGGCAGGAAGGCGCCGTAGAACAGCAAGGCCTTGGGATTCGAGATGGCCGACAGGAAACCCTGGCTGAACATGCGCGTGCCGCGCAGGCGCGGCATGTCGGGCGCCGGGCGCAGTTGCACCGCCGGCGCGCGCCACAATTGGATGCCCAGCCAGATCAGGTAGGCGCCGCCGGCCCACTTCAGCACCGTGAGCGCCGGCCCCCAGGCCTTGAGCAGCGCGCTGATACCAAGCATCGACAAGGCGATGAGCAGGATGAAGCCGACCGCGCCGCCGGCAATGGTGCACAGGGCCTTGCGATGGCCATGCAGGGCGCCATGGGTCAGCGCAAGCAGGGTGTTGGGGCCGGGCGTGACGGACAGGCCGGTGACGGCAACCAGATAGATGAGCCAGCTATGCAAGGCCATGGCGCGAGATACGAGAATCACGGGAAGCGGCCAGTCTAACGCTGCCCCGGCGGGCGGGCAATCTGCCGATCCACGCCGACCCAATTGCGTGCTGCCCGTGCGCTACCTTCTTGCGCCTGCCAAAGCACCCGCCGCTGACGCCCTTCCCGCCCATCCGCAGCCCGCCCCTACCCCCCGTACGTATAAGCCGTCTTCACGGTGGTGTAGAACTCCGCCGCGTACCGACCTTGCTCTCGTGCCCCATACGACGAATCCTTGCGGCCGCCGAAAGGCGCGTGATGGTCCACCCCCGCTGTCGCCAGGTTCACCATGACCATGCCGGCTTCGGCGTGGCGCTTGAAATGCGTCACGTGCTTGAGGCTGGTGCTGCAGATGCCCGCAGACAGGCCGAAAGGCGTGTCGTTGCTGAGCGCCAGCGCCTCGTCGTAGTCACGCACGCGCGTCACGGTGGCGACGGGTCCGAAGATCTCCTCGCGCGCAATCCGCATGCCCGCCGTCACGCCGGTGAACAGCGCCGGACTGAGGTAGTGGCCCCGGGTGTCACGCGTCAATACCTCGCCGCCGCAGACCAGCTCGGCCCCTTCGCGGCCGCCGATGGCGATGTACTCCAGGTCTTGCGCCAGCTGGCGCTCGTCCACCACCGGGCCGATGTCGGTGCCGGCCTTGAGCGCATGATCGACCTTGAGCTGCGCCAGGCGTGCCTTGACCGCGGCAACGAACGCATCATGGATGCCGTCGGTGACGATCAGACGCGACGACGCGGTGCAGCGCTGGCCGGTCGAAAAGAAAGCGCCATTGACGGCGCATTCGGCGGCAGTGGCCAGGTCGGCGTCATCCAGCACCACCAGCGGGTTCTTGCCGCCCATTTCCAGCTGGAACTTCTTCATATGCGGGCCGCCCACGCAGCCGGCGGCCACCTTGCGGCCGGTGTCGACCGAGCCGGTGAAGGAGATGGCGCGCAGCTTGGGGCTGTCGATCAGCGCCTGGCCGATGCGCGAACCGGGCCCCATGACCAGGTTGAACACGCCGGCCGGAACGCCGGCCTGGACAATGATCTCGGCCAGCGCATACGCCGATCCGGGCACCAAGTCGGCGGGCTTGAAGACCACGGTGTTGCCGTACGCCAGGGCGGGCGCGATTTTCCAGGCGGGAATGGCCAGCGGAAAATTCCATGGCGCGATGATGCCGATCGGCCCCAGTGGTTCGCGCGTGACGTCGACGTCCACACCGGGACGCGTCTGCGGCAGCTTCTCGCCAGCCAGGCGCAGCGCTTCGCCGGCAAAGAACAGGAATATCTGGCCCGCGCGGCCGGCCTCTCCAATAGCCTCGGGCAGGGTCTTGCCTTCTTCACGCGCCAGCAGGCGACCCAGTTCTTCCTTGCGCGCCAGGATCTGGTCGCCGATGCGCTTGAGGAGGTCGTGGCGCTGCTGGCCGGTCGTGCGCGACCAGGCCGAAAAGGCCGCGTCGGCCGCATCGATGGCCAGCGCGGCCTGGACCTCGGAGGCCCGGGCATACTCACCGATGACATCGTCCAGGTCGGACGGGTTGCGGTTCACGGCGTATTCGTCGGCGGCGGTCCACTCGCCGGCGATGTAATTGGGGTAGCGGTTCATCATCAGGCTCCAGGAAAGGGGCGCCGATCGCGGCGCCCCGACGTTCAGGTATCGGAAAAAGCGGCTCAGTCGTCCAGTTCCTGCCCACTGCGGTCGCGTGTCAGACCGACGGCGATCAAAGACACCACGCCGCAGCCGATCAGGAACACGCCCACCGGCACATAGCTGCCGCCGTAATGCGCCACCAGCGCGGTGGCGATCAGCGGCATCGGCCCGCCCACCAGCGCGGCGCCGATCTGGTAACCCAGCGACATGCCGGTGTAGCGCACCGCGGCGGGAAAGGCCTCGGCCAGCAGCGTGCCGATCATGGCGCCGTACGACGACCAGATCAGCGTGAAGCCCACGCCGATGGCCAGGATGGCGGCAGCAACGGAGTGCTGGTTCAGCAGCCAGAAGTACGGCATGACCCAGACAATGAACGCGACCGTGCCGAACATGAACACCTTGCGCCGTCCGATGCGGTCGGACAGCCGGCCAAAGAACAGCATCACCGGAAATGCCAGCAAGGCACAGACCAGCACGATGTTGAGCACCTGCGCCTGCGGATAGCCCAGGCCGATCATGTAGGCGACCGAGAAGGTGGCATACAGGAAGAACGTGGACGTTTCGATGACCTTGGCGCCCACCGCGATCAGCACTTCGCGCCAGTGATAGCGCAGCGTCTGCGCCAGCGGCACCTTGGCTGCGGCGTGCGTAGCCAGGATCTTCTTGAACGAGGGGGTTTCATCGACGCGGTTGCGCAGCCACATGCCCAGCACGACCAGCACGATCGAGGCCACGAACGGAATGCGCCACCCATAGGCCAGGAAGGCCTCCTGCGGCATCGACGACGCCAGCGCCGACGTGATGATGTTGCCCAGCGCCAGGCCCAGCACCGCGCCCGTCTGCGGCACGGCGCCGTACAGGCCGCGCTTCTCTCGCGGCGAATACTCCACCGCCAGCAGCACGCCGCCGCCCCACTCGCCGCCCAGCGCCAGGCCCTGCATCAGGCGCAGCACCGTCAGCAGCACCGGCGCCCAGACGCCGATCTGGTCGTAAGTAGGCAAGAGGCCCATGAACACCGTCGACAGACCCATCATCGACAGCGTGACGGCCAGCGTCTTCTTGCGGCCGATGCGGTCGCCGATGTGCGAAAAGATGATGCCGCCCAGCGGCCGCACCAGGAAGGCCAGCGCAAACGAAGCCAGCGCCAGCAGCTGGCTGGTCAGCGCATCGGTGGTGGGAAAGAACAGCTTGGCGAACACGATGGACGACATCGTGCCGTACAGAAAATAGTCGTACCACTCGATGGTGCTGCCCACTGCGCTGCCGAACAGCGCGCGGCGTCGGTCCTGGCCGGTGATCTGCCGTTCCTTGGGCAGATAGCCCGCGACTGCGTCGAGATTGCTCATGTCTCCTCCAATTGAATTCTGTTTTTTTATGGGCCCGCGGCGCGGGCCTGGCGCTACATCGATTCGGCCAGCATGCGCAGGTAGTCGTCGGCGCTGGCGTCGCGCGGATTGGTGCGGTGGCTGTGGTCAGCCAGCGCGCCGGCCACGATGCGGGGGAACAGGTCTTCGGTCACGCCCAGCGCGGCCAGTCCCTGGGGCAAGCCCAGCGCGCGCGACTTGTCCTGGAGCGCCTGTTCCAGCGCGTCCCCGCCGGCCAGGTCCATGGCCTGCGCCAGGCGCGCCATCTTGTCGTCGGCGATCACGCTGGCGGCTGTGCGGTTCAAGCGCAGCACGGCCGGCAGGAAGATCGCGTTCAGCGTGCCGTGGTGCAACCGCGGGTTGATGCCGCCCAGCGAGTGGCTCAGGCTATGCACGCAGCCCAACCCTTTCTGAAAGGCCAGCGCGCCTTGCAGCGATGCACTCATCATGTTGATGCGCGCCTCGACATTGCCGGGTTCGCGGGTGGCGGTCTCGATATGGCGCCAGGCCCGGCGCAGACCGTCCAGCGCGATGCCCTCGGCCGGCGGATTGAAGGCCGGCGACAAAAAGGTTTCGATGCAGTGCGCGATGGCGTCCATGCCGGTCGCAGCGGTCAACCCGGCGGGCAGGCCGAACGTCAGTTCCGGGTCGCAGATCGCGGCGCGCGGTACGACATAAGGCGACAGGATGCCGACTTTGCGGCCGTCGTCCAGGATCAGGATCGCGCCCCGGCCGACTTCGCTGCCGGTGCCGGCGGTGGTCGGCACGGCGATCACCGGCGCGGTCGCCGCAGTGATGTTCTGCAGGCCGCCCTCGATCAGCGCGAAGCTGCGCAGCGGCCCCGGATGGCGCGCACAGACCGCCGTGCCCTTGGCCAGGTCGATGGGGGAGCCGCCCCCCACGGCGATGATGCCGTCGCAATCGCCCGCCGCGAAGGCGGCCACGCTGTCACGCACCGCCGCCTCGTTGGGGTTGGATGGCGTGCCGTCGTACACCGGCGCATCCGGCTGGCCCAGTGCGGCCAGCACCTTGTCGACGATGCCGCTGGCGCGCACGCCGCGGTCGGTCACGATCAACGGCCGGCGGATACCCACCCGGGCGCATTCTTCCCGCAACGTGGACAACACGCCCGGCCCGAACTGGATCTGCGTGACATAAGCGATGAGCGACATGCTTTCCCCTCGTGGTTCATAACAACGCCTCATACCAAGGCAACGAGGAAAATTTTACGTAGCGCAAAGAACACGAGATACTGACAATATTCCATAGCGCTATAACTTTTAATCAAGTCAAATGGTCCCCACGCTGAACTCCGTCATGTCCCGGCTGCACGCCAAGCAACTGCGCCTGCTGGTCGCGCTGGAAGAACAAGGGTCCCTCCTGGGCGCGGCCGAAAAAGTCGGCCTGACGCAGCCCGGCGCCAGCAAGGCGTTGAAGGAACTGGAGACCACGTTCGGCGCGGAACTGTTCACCCGCACCAATCGCGGACTGATGCCGACCGCGGCCGGACGCAGCGCGGCGCGTTGCGCCCGCCTCATCCAGGCCGACCTGGAACACCTGCGGTTTGAACTGAATGCCATCGCCCGCGGCGTCGGCGGACGCCTGCTGGTGGGCAGCATCATGGGCGCCGTGCCGCTGCTGATGGACGCGGTGTCGGCGCTGCTGGCCGCGCAGCCGGACATGTCGGTGGAAGTGGTGGAAGACACCAGCGAAACCCTGCTGGCCATGATCGACAGCGGCCGCCTGGATGCCGCCTTGTGCCGCACCACCGTCAGCGGCACGCCGCAGCTCTATCAGTCGCTCCATGTGAAAGAAGAGTCGCTGGCCGTGATCGCCAACGTGGCGCACCCGTTACTGGGCGCGGCGCCGCTGTCGCTGGCCGACCTGGCCGACAGCCGCTGGGTGGTGTATCGCGCCAACATGCCCATGCGGCGCCTGCTGGAACGCGAATTCCACGAGGCCGGCCTGCCGTTTCCGCTGCACCTGGTCGAAACCACATCGGTGCTGGCCACGTTGTCGCTCCTGCACCGCAACGCCACGTTCGTGGCCCTGGTGTCGGTGGACGTAGCCAACTATTGCGCCAGCCACGGCATGGTGGGCGTGCTGCCGCTACCCTTGCGCTCGCGCAGCGAACCTTATGAGCTGGTGTTTCGCAAGGGCGCGCCCCGCACCCCGGCCATGGAAGCGCTGGCGCAGGAACTGGGGGCCCGCGAAGCGGCGTGAACGTCCGCAGCCTGTCGACATGGACGGCTGCGCTCTTTGAGCGCCGGCGTCAGGCTGCGGGGACAACGCGCGCCGCCGGACGACCCGTTACGCGTCCGACTGCCCCACCGGCACCGTCAGGCCGTACTTCACCCGGTTCATCACCACCAGCGTGGAAAACCGCTTCACGTTGGGATTGCCCCAGAAGTGGCGCTGGGCGAAGGCGTCGTATTCGGCCATGTCGCGCACGGTGACGTTGACCACGAAATCGACTTCGCCGGTCACCGACAGGCACTGCATGATCTCGGGGGCGTTCTGCATGGCCCGCTTGAAGTGGTCGAGCTTGTCCGCGCGCTCGCTTTCCAGGGACACCAGCACCACCATCATGATGCCCCGCCCCACCGCGGCCGGATCCACCACCGACACATCGCCCAGCACCGCGCCCGATTCACGCAGCCGCTTCATGCGGCGCAGGCACGATACCGGCGACAGGTTCACGCGTTCGGCCACTTCCTGGCTGGTGCGCTGGTTGTCTTCCTGCAGGCTCTGCAGGATCTGAAGGTCGAAATCGTCTAGTTCCATGAGGGGTCTCGAACGGCGGCAGTCCAGGCGGGGCGGGCCTGTGGAAGGATTCTAATCGGGCGCCTCCCTGACCTGCCCCCAAATTTGACGGGAAACTTCATTTCCGACCCGCCGGCTGCAGGAAATAATCAGCCGGCTTGCTTACACTGGGAACCCTCTGGTCGACCTCGCGGCCAGGCGCAGCCCGATTCCCATGCCGTCACTCCAGCTTTTCCTGCTTTTCCTGGCCGCCGACGCGGCGCTCAAACTCACCCCGGGGCCGGACATGGCACTGACGCTGTCGCGAGGCATGACCCAGGGCTTCCGGCCCGCCTTCCACAGCGTGCTGGGCAATGTAGCCGCCGGGTTCATCCAGGTGCCGGCCGTGGTGCTGGGGCTGGCCTCGGTGCTGCAAGCGTTTCCCACGCTGTTCCTGGCCATCAAGGCGGCGGGCGGGCTGTACCTGGGCTACCTGGGCATCAAGGCCATGCTGCGCTGCGCCCGCGACGCCGACGTGTCGCTCACCGCGCGCCCTGGCGACGCCCGCGATGCGTTCTGGCAAGGCTTCATGACCAATCTGCTGAACCCGAAGGTACTGCTCTTCATGATCGCCTTCCTGCCGCAGTTCACCACGCCGGACAACGGACCCGTCTGGATCCAGATGCTGGTCCTGGGCGTGACGATGAAGGCGCTGAGCCTGCCGTATGGCAGTTGCTTTGCCTACGGTGCGTCGCGCATCCGCGGCTGGGTGGGACGCAACCCGTGGTTCCTGCGCATGCAGCAGGGCCTGCTGGGCGCCATCATGCTGGGCCTGGCACTGTATGTGCTCCACTCCACCGCCGTGACGTTGAATCCCTGATGTCGATCTTCCGCCCCTTTCCTGACGCAGCACCATGACCGCCGCCACGATCACCCCCGGACACAACGCGTCCGCTTCCACCCTGATGCCGACGCTGTCGCTGATCGCTGCGATGGCGTCGCTGTGCGTGGGCACCTCGTTCGCCAAGTCGCTGTTTCCCGAGGTGGGCGCGCAAGGCACCACCGCGTACCGCATCGTCATCGGCTCCATCATCCTGCTGGCGTTCTGGCGCCCCTGGCGGTTTCCGCTGACGCGCGTCAATGCCGCCAAGATCGCCCTGTACGGCGTGACGCTGGCATGCATGAACCTGCTGTTCTACCTGGCGCTGCGGACCCTGCCGCTGGGCGTGGCCATCGCCATCGAATTCACCGGGCCGCTGACGCTGGCCGTCGTGCTGTCGCGCCGCGCCATCGACTTCGTCTGGATTGCCTGCGCGCTGGCCGGGCTGGTGCTGCTGATTCCCACCGGCCAATCCGTGCACGACCTGGACCCGGCCGGCATCGGCTTCGCGCTGGCCGCCGCCGTCTGCTGGGCGCTGTACATCATCTTCGGCAAGATGGCGGGCAATGTGCACGGCGGCCAGGCGACGTCGCTGGGCTTGCTGGCTGCCACCATGGTGGCGTTGCCGGTGGGCGCGGCGCATGCCGGCATGGCGCTGCTGGACCCCAAGCTGATCCTGGCCGGCATCGGCGTCGGCATCCTGTCGAGCGCCCTGCCCTATTCGCTGGAAATGGTGGCGCTGCGGCGCCTGCCGCAAAAGACGTTCGGCGTGCTGCTCAGCATGGAACCCGCGATGGGCGCGCTGGCCGGCGTGATCGTGCTGAACGAACACCTGTCCAGCACGCAATGGCTGGCGATCTGCGGCATCATCATCGCCTCGGCCGGCTGCGCGGCCACTGCCCGCCGCCAGAACCGCGCTGCCGCCGCGGGCTGAATCCACAGCGGGCGGCCCGGGCAATCGCCCGGGCCCGACCCGCGTCAATCCACCGAAATATGCTTCTGCCGGATCACCGCGCCCCAATTGGTGTATTCGCGGTGGGCATAGTCGAAGAACGCGTCGGGCGTGCTGCCCATGGGCTCCATGCCTTGCAGCTTCAACTGCTTGATCACGTCCGGTGACTGCAACGCCGCCACGATGGCCTGGCTGAGCTTGTCCACCACCGCCTTGGGCGTGCGCGGCGGCGCCACCACGCCTTGCCAGGCGGTGGCCTCCAGCGGCGGACCGCCGGCTTCGCCGAAGGTCGGCACGTCCGGCAACTGCTCCGACCGCTGAATCGCCGGCACCGCAATGGCGCGCAGCTTGCCTGCCTGGATCAGCGGCCGCGCCGCAGCCAGGTCGGCCATCATCAGCGGCACGACGCCCGACGCCACGTCCTGCAAGGCCGGCGGCGTGCCCTTGTACGGAATGGCGGTGGCCTGCCCGCCGAACAGGGACAGGAACAATTCCATCGCCAGGTGGTGCGGGCTGCCCACGCCCAATGACGCGTAGCTGGCCTGCTTGCCGCCTTTCAGGTACGCCATCACCTCGGGCAGGTTGTCCAGGTCGGACGCGGGCGAGGCCACCAGCACGATGGGTAGCGCCACCAGCGTCGAGACGGGCTTGAGATCTTTCCAGGGGTCGTACGGCAACTGCTTGTACAACCAGGGGTTCAGCGCCAGCGTGCTCATGCCCGCGGTCATCAGCGTGTAGCCGTCGGGCGCGGCACGGGCCGTTTCCTGGGCCGCCACGATGGTGGCGGCGCCGGGGCGGTTTTCCACCACCACGGGCTGGCCCAGCGTCTGGCTGACGTGGCGCGCCACGATGCGGGTGGCCAGGTCGCTGCCGCCGCCGGCGCTGAAGGGCACCAGCCAGCGGATGGGATGGTCAGGGTATTCCGCGGCCGCGGGGCCGGCGCCCGTGGCCAGCGCCAAGGCGGCCGCGATTCCCAGCGTGCGGCGGATGAAGCCTCGTCTGGACATGGGGTTGTCTCCTGATGTTCTTTATTTAGTTAACACATTAATTATATTTCGACGCAGCAAGCGCCTGACATCCGGAAAGACCATTACACGGGGGCATCGGGTCAATTCAGGCGCGCGCCGCGGCCAGCCAGCGCAGCCCGGCGGACGTACCGGCAGCGGGGCGGTATTCGCAGCCGATCCAGCCGTTGTATTCCAGCTCGCGCAGCACCGAGAAGATCCAGCCGTAGTCCAGTTCGCCGCGGTCCGGCTCCTGGCGCAGCGGCACGCCGGCGATCTGCACGTGGCCCACCCGCCCGGTGGGCAGGTATTGGCGCAGCTTGGCGGTGACGTCGCCTTCGACGATCTGGCAGTGGTAGAGGTCCATCTGCACTTTCAGGTTGGGCGCATTGACGGCCTGCACGACCTGATGCGCCTCGTCCTGCCGGTTCAGGAAATAGCCGGGAATATCGCGGGTGTTGATGGGTTCGATCAGCAGGGTCACACCGACCGAGCGTGCCTGGCGGGCAGCCCAGTCCAGGTTCTCGCGGTAGCAATCCAGCAAGGCGCCGCGCTCGGCGCCCTCGGGCGCCAGGCCCGCCATGACATGGACCTGGGCGCAGGCCAGTGCGGTGGCATAGCCCAGCGCTTGTTCGATGCCGGCGCGGAATTCGTCTTGCCGGCCCGGCAACGCAGCCAGGCCGCGTTCACCGCGCGAGGCCACGCCGGGCGGGGCGTTGAACAGCACTTGCGACACGCCGGCGGCGTCCATGCGCTCGCGCACGAACGCGGCGGGCGCCTCGTAGGGGAACATGCATTCCACGCCCGCGTAGCCATCCGCGGCGGCGGCCGCATAGCGGTCCAGGAAGGCGTGTTCCGTGTACATCATCGACAGGTTGGCGGCGAATTTCAGCATGGCGGTTTCCGTGACGGGCGGCATGCCTGGAAATTAGCACACCTGCCCGCCCCGGCGGCCCCTGCCGCGCGCCTGTCCGCCCTGCGCGCCCGAACCGGCAGCGCAGGGCTCGGCCCGAACTCAGTACGTCAGGCGCACGCCCAGCATCACGCTGCGGCCCGGCAGCGGCGCCACCGACGAGATGAACGATGCGTGGTTGTAGGCCAGCTTGTTCAACAGGTTGGTGCCACGCAGGTAGACCTCGTAGCCCGTCGCGGCGTAGCGCCCGCGGTAGGCGACCACGGCGTTGACCAGGTTGTAGCCCGGCGTGCTGTTCTCGTACGACGCGATGTCCTTCTGCGAGAACACGCGTGCGTACTCGATGCCGCCCGACCACTGCTGCCACTTCACATTGCCACGCACCCCGGCGCGCGCCGCCGGAATGCGCGGCAGGTTGCCGTCACCGCCCGTCAGCTTGCCGCGCACGTAGTCGCCGAACACCGCGGCCGAGAACACCGGCGTGAACTGGTGCCGGACCTCGCCTTCGACGCCGGTGAATTCCGCATCGCGCTGGGTGTATTCGATCAGGCGGAAATCCTCGTAGCGGTCCAGCGTGTCGGCGTAGATGTAGTTCTTGACGCGGTTGTGGAACACGCTGGCCGAGAACGTCGTGTCGCCCGCATGCTTGCGCAGGGTCAGGTCGATGTTGTGCGACGTTTCCCGGCCCAGGCCGGCATTGCCCAGTTCGTAGGTGTTGGTGGCCAGGTGCACGCCATCCGCATACAGTTCCTGCGCGGTCGGCAGGCGCTGCGAGCGCGACAGGGACAGGGCCACCGAGTACTGCGGCGCGAAGTCCCAGATGGCGGCGGCCGACAGCGAGGTGCCCGACAGGCTGCTGCGCGAGGCGCCGCCCGACGGGGAAATCCGCTGCCAGTCCTGGCGGGCGCCGACCTCGAAGCGCCAGTCACTCAGCTGGTATTCCTCGAGCACGAACAGGCCGTTCGAACGCGTGCGGCTGCGCGGCAGGAAGGCTTCTTCACCGTCGGCGCGAAAGTCGCTGTAGGCATTCTGCAGGCCGATCACGCCGCGCCAGCCTGCGATGGGCTTGTGCTGCAACTCCACGCGCAGGTCATAGCCCTTGTTCTTGAAGCGCGTGCCGACCTGGCCGCCTTCGATTTCCTCATGCTGGTAATCGGTCAGGCCGCCACGCAAGCGGATTTTCTCGAAACCGGCAAAGGGGTCCTGGTATTCGGCGCGCAGGTCCAGGCGGTCGCTGCGCAGCTTCACGTAGGGCACGCCGCCATGCTCATGGTCATGGTCGTGGCCCGCTTCTTCGTCGCCGTGATCATGATCATGCCCGCCGCAGTGCAGATGCGTGCCGTGCGGGTGGCAGCCTTCGTATTCGTGGTTGTGGCCAGGCAGGCCGTACTTGCTTTCCAGGTGCGTGAACGCCAGGCCGACGTAGCCGCGCGGCGTGATCCAGGACAGGCCAACCGAGCCCTGGGTGGATTCGCTGTACGAGCCGGCCAGCTTGCCGCCAGGCCAGTCCGGCACGTCGTAGTCGCTGGTGCGGCGCTTCATGCCTTCCACCCGCACCGCGAACTGGCCTTCGCCGGCGGTGATGCCGATGGCACCCGCGCGTTCTTTGGTGCCGGTGGCGCCGCGCAGTTCGCCTTCCATTTCCACGCCCTTTTCCGGCACGGCCGTGGGGATTTTCTTGTCCACCACATTGACCACGCCGCCAATCGCACCGCCCCCATACAGCAAGGTGGCCGGGCCGCGCAGCACCTCGATGCGCTCGGCCAGCAGCGGTTCGACGGTCACCGCATGGTCCGGCGAAATGCCGGAGGCATCCATTACTTCGGACCCATCGGACAGCACCTTCACGCGCGGCGCCGTCTGGCCGCGAATCACAGGACGGCTGGCGCCGCCGCCAAAGGTGTCGCTGTTGACGCCCGGCAGGCTCTTGAGCGATTCGCCCAGGGTGCCGGCACGGCGCTCGATCAACGCGTCGCCTTCCAGCACGGAAGCCGGCAAGGTGGTGCTGTTCAAGTCCAGCCCCAGCGGATTGGCCGACACCGTGATGGGCGCCAGGGTCTTGGTGCGGGTGGGGTCCGCTTCGGTTTCGGCCTGCGCCATCGGCGCGGCCAGCATCAGCGAACACATCAGGGGTTTGAGCGCGCTTTTGCGGCCGGCTCGTCGCCCCGTGGCCTTGCCGCCTCCTCGCTTGCCGTCTGCTCGCGCCATCCCCAGCGTTTTGCTTTTCATCGTCACTCTCTTAGATGTTATATCATTACAAATAGCTGAAGGATGATATAACATTCTGAAAGTAAATCAAGCCGATCCGCGGAGGATCGGCCGATGCGACGTCAGGCCGTCATGCCTTCAGGCACCCGTGCCTTCCAGCCCGGACAACGCTTGCAGCACCGCCACGCGGCTTTGCCCCAGCACGGCGCCATGCCAGTCCGGCGCGTCGCAGTAAAAGGCGTCCAGCGTGGCCCGCAGAATCGCATCGCGCCGTGCGGCATCCGCATCGGGATGCGCGCGCAGCCAGTTGCGTCCGCGCAGCGCATCCACCACGTCTTCGGACGGCAGCGTGCCGAATTCCAGCGCCATCAGCGTCGGCACCGAGGCCGGGCAGGCGTTGTAGATCAGGCCCGCCAGATGGCCGGTGATGTCCACCGACGCGGACGTGCCCAGGTAAGGAACCGCGATGTCGGCCCCCCACCAGCGGCGGGCGCGCGCGACTTCGGCTTCGTCACGACGCCCTGCGTAGATCTTTTCGCCATGTCCGCGCGGCCCCAGGCCGGTATGCACGTCGATCCAGCCGATCTGGGCATAGCGGGCAGCATGCTCGGTCAGGATGCGTCGCAGGTTCAGCAGCGACGCGGCGGGACGATCGCCGCCATAGAACAGGCCGTCGGGGTGCGTATATTGCCCCCGGGTCACCGCCTGCTTGAGAGCGGGCATGCCGTGTTGAGCGACATAGGCGGCGATCTGCGCGCGGTTGGCTGGCGTGGGCGGCCATTGCTCGGGAAGCAGCAAGTCATGGATCTGCGCGTAGCCGGGATTGGCGGGCAGGGCTTGCGCACCGAACGGCTGCGCATTGCGGTTCAGGTCGACGTTGCCCTCGTCGGTGCGGGCAATCCAGGAAAAGCCATGCGGATTTACCGCGTGCACCAGCAGCAGCGCCACGCCGGCCTGGCGGGCCCGCGCCAGCATGTCGGCGTCATCCAGCAGCGCGAGCTGGCAGCCCGAGCCGCAAAAACCTTCCACCCCGTGCGTGGCGGATGTCATGATCAGCAGCCGCTGCGCGTCCGGGTCGCCGATCAGCGCCACGTCGGTCGCCAGGGCCTCGCCCTCGGAGCCCTTGGGGTCGATGGCGTAGGACGTGAAGTGCGCCGCCAGCGGCCGGGCGGCGGCCGTGAAGCGTTCGCGTGCCTGGGCGTAGCTGCGGGAAAAATAAGGGGTTGCGGATTGCATCACGTCTCCTAGTTGTCGATGTCGTCACCGGTGCGGTCGCGTATCCAGAACAGCACCACCGTGGAAATCGCCACCGCCACCATCAGGTACCAGGCGGGGGCCATGGGGTTGCCGGTCACGTGCAGCAGCCAGGTCACGAAGAACTGGGCAAAGCCGCCGAACACGGAGATACCCAGTCCGTACACGACCGACATGCCGGTGGTGCGCACGGATTTCGGAAACAGCTCGGGCAGCATGGTGATGCCTGGCGCGGACTGCAATGCCAGCAGCACCGACAACAGCGCCACCACCGTCATCAGCCGCGCGCTGCCGGGTTCGGCCACCAGCCATTGAAAGCATGGCAGCAAGACCGCCACCGTCACCACCCTCGACCAGAAGATAACCCGCTTGCGCCCGACGCGGTCGGCCAGCATGCCGACCAGCGGTGCGCAGAAAAAGCCCACAGCCCCCACCACCACGCTGGCCGACAGCGTGGACGTGGCGGGCAGGCCCAGCTCGCGGTGGGCATAGGCCGGCATGTAGAAGCCGATGATCTGCGCGCACACCATGCCGCCGATCATCAGCAGGATGCCCTTGGCCACTTCAGCCTTGTGTTCGGCGAAGATACGGCGCAGCGGCTGATGGGCGGTGGCACGGGGCCGGTCCGGCTCGTCCTGGGGGGTCAGCGTCTCTTCCAGGTTGCGGCGAATGTAAGCGCCCACCGGCACGGTCAGGATGCCGATCACGAACGGCAGGCGCCAGCCCCAGGCCTGCATCTGCTCGGCCGTCAGCGCGGCCGTCAACCCGCCCACCACCAGCGCGCCCAGCGCCACGCCCAGCGACTGGCTGCCGAACTGCCAGCTGGAATAGAAGCCGCGCCGCGAGGCCGGCGCGTGCTCGACCAGCAGCGTGGTCGACGCGCCCACCTCGCCGCCCGCGGCGAAACCCTGGATCAGCCGCGCCAGCACCATCATGACCGGACCCGCCAGGCCCATCTGCGCATACGTCGGGGCGGCGGCGATCAGCGCACAACCCAGCCCCATCAGCCACAGGGTCAGCGTCATGGCGGCGCGGCGACCATGACGATCGGCGTAGGAACCGATCAGCATGCCGCCCACCGGGCGCATCAGGAAGCCCACGCCGAACGTGGCCGTGGTCAACAGCAACTGGCCGTAGCTGGAGGCCGCTGGAAAGAACAGCGGCCCGATCACCAGCATCAGGAAGGTGAAGACGGTGAAGTCGAAGAACTCGAGTGCATTGCCGATGGTGGTGCCGGCAATGACGCGCCGGCGCATGGACGGCGTGTGCAGGCTGGGCGCACGGGCGCCGGCTGCGATGGCGATAGACATGTTTTCCCCTTGATGTCCGATCCTTGGCCGCCGGCCCCTGTATCGGGCGCCGTGCGGTGCTAGTGAATATACGGATGGCCCTTGAAACGCGAAAGACAGTATTTTTGGCGCAGCGATGCCTTTTTCTTATACCCTCTGCCGGACGGTAGCCCCCAATGAACCTGCGCCAGTTACGCGCCTTCGTGCTGATCGCCGAACACCGCAGCATCCGCGCCGCCGCCCGCGCCCTGTGCGTCACCCAACCGGCCGCCACGCGCAGCCTGCGCGAACTGGAACAAAGCCTGGGGGCCGAGCTGGTGCGGCGCAGCGCCAAGGGGGTGGAACTCACCCCCTATGGCCAGGCCCTGCACAAGCGCGCCGTGCTGATCCTGCAGGAAGCCCGGCGGGCGCAGGAAGACATCGACCAGATGCGCGACGGCGAAGGCGGCACGCTGAACCTGGCCATCAGTTCGTCGGCGCTGACGGTGCTGCCCGCCGCGCTGGCCGCGTTTCGCGCCCGCATGCCGCGGGTGGCGGTCGCGTTCCATGAGGTCGCGGCGCCCTACAGCCATGAACAGCTGGACGCCGGCCGCTACGACCTGGTGGTGCAGACCGAATACGACGGCGACATCTACGACGGCTTTGCACGCACCACCCTGTTCACCTTGCCGCTGGTGGTGGGCGCCCGGGCAGACCACCCGCTGCGCCACGCGACCGACCTGGCCGAGCTGCGCGACCTGCTGTGGCTGATGCCGGGCAATACGCAGGCGCCCACCAACCTGCTGCACCTGGCCTACGCGTCGCGCGGGCTGCCCACGCCGACGGACGTGATTCCGTGCCAGTCGATCGCCATCGCGCTGGCGATCCTGGCGCAAAGCGATGCGGTGGGGTTCTTCGTGCGCAATGGCTTTCATCGCGAGCTGGTGCCACACCCCTTGTGCGTGATGCCGCTGGCGCATCCGCTGCCGGCCGCGCGGGTATCGATCCTGACGCGAGCCGAATCGTCGCCGACGCCGGCGGCGCAGTGTTTCATCGATTGCCTGAACGCGGCGCGCGCGGCCGCTTGACGCTGCGAGGTATCATGCAAAGTCCTTCCCAGCCGCCCCCCTCCATGGCGTTTCCCCGACTGCACACGCCCCCCACGCTGACCGACACCGTCGCCAAGCAACTGCGCGCCGAAATCGACGAAGGCCGCGTGCTGCCCGGTGAAAAGCTACCCACCGAGACTCGCCTGGCCGAACAGTTCGGCGTCAGCCGCACCGTGATCCGCGAGGCCGTGTCGCGCCTGCGCCAGGATGGCATCGTCGAGGCGCGCCAGGGCAGCGGCGTGTTCGTCACGGCGCAGGGCGGCAACCGCGCGCTGCGCATCGATGCCACCGAGCTGTCGTCACTGGACGCGGTGCTGCACATCGTGGACCTGCGCCGCGCGCTGGAAACCGAGATCGCGGCCCAGGCCGCCGCGCAGCGCAGCAAACGCGACCTGACCGCCATCGACAACGCGCTGGCGGCCATTTCGCAGGCCGTCGAGCGCGGCGGTGACGGCGTCAAGGAAGACGTCGCCTTCCATCGCAGCATTGCCCGCGCCACCGGCAACCCGTACTTCCTCACGACGCTGGCGTTCGTCAGCCAGTTCCTGGAAGCCGCCACCCGCGTCACGCGCGGCAACGAAGCGCGCCATGCGGACCTGATGCGCGCCGTGCTGCAGGAACACCAGGCCATCACCGAAGCCATTCGCCGGCAAGACGTCGAAGGCGCACGCGAGGCGGCGCGCATCCATATGGTCAACGCCGCCAAGCGGCTGCGGCAAGCGCACCGCTAGCCGTTCATTGTTCATCTCGCGGGCTGCGATCGAGCACCGGGCGCACGCCCTATCGCACTCCCTGTTGAAAGGCCCGCGTAAAGAAGTCCGCCGCGCCGAAATTGCCGGACTTCAAGACAACGCTCAGGCGCGCCCGCACCGCCTGGGCGTGGCCGGCGCACCAGGGCACGCCCGGGTCGATCTGTTCGCCGATGGCCAACTGCGTCAACCCCAAGGCCTGCACCACCGCCCCCGAGGTTTCGCCGCCCGCGACGATCAACTGGCGCACGCCCTGCGCCGCCAGGCCTTTGGCGATCTGCGCCAGCGCCGTCTCGATCAGCGCCCCGGCGTGCGCGGCGCCCAGGGCGGCTTGCGTCGCTTGCACGGCGTCGGGCCGGGCGGTGGAATAGATCAGCACCGGTCCGTCCGCCAGCCGCGACGTGGCCCAGGCCAGGGCCTCGGCCACGACCGCCGCGACGCCGCCATCGGCCGCGATGCGCAACGGATCCAGCGCCCAGGCCGGCCGCCCGGTTTCGATAAAGGCCGCGACCTGGCCCTGCGTGGCGGTGGAGCAACTGCCCGCCACCACGGCTTGCAAGCCGGGCTCGCGCGCCAGGCCGGCCGCCGAGCCGGGGGCCAAGCCCCAGTTGGCGGGCAGGCCGATGGCCACGCCGGAACCGGCCGTGACCAATGGCATGCCTTGCAGCGCCGGGCCCAAGACCAGCAGGTCGTCATTGGAAATCGCATCCACGATGGCGATCTCCACGCCCTCGGCTTGCAGTTCGCCGATGCGCACACGGATGGCGTCACGGCCGCGCGCCACCACCGTGTAGTCGATCAGCCCGACACGACGTCGCGTCTGTGCGGACAGCACCCGTACCAGGTTCGGGTCGGTCATCGGCGTCAGCGGGTGGTTCTGCATGCCCGATTCGCTCAGCAGCACGTCGCCCGCGTACAGGTAGCCCTTGAACACGGTGCGCTTGTTGTCCGGAAAGGCGGGGGTAGCGATGGTGAAGGGCGTATCCAGCGCCGTCATCAGGGCGTCGATGACCGGCCCGATATTGCCTTGCGGCGTGCTGTCGAAGGTGGAGCAGTACTTGAAATAGATCTGCTCGGCGCCCTGCGACCGCAGCCACGCCAGGGCCGCCAATGACTGCGCCACCGCCTCGGCGGGGTCGATGGTACGCGTCTTCAGCGCCACCACCACTGCGTCCGCCGGGTCGTCCAGCGGCGCAGCCGGCACGCCAATGGCCTGCACCGTACGCATGCCGGCACGCACCAGATTGTTGCCCAGGTCGGTGGCGCCGGTGAAGTCATCGGCGATGCAGCCCAGTCTGATCGTCATGGCGACTCCGGCAAGGTGATGCCCGGAAAGATCTTGATGACCGCGCTGTCGTCTTCGCCGCCATGCCCCGCGGTCGAAGCCTGCATGAACATCTGGTGCGCGGTGGACGCCAGCGGCAGCGGAAACTTGCTGTGGCGCGCGGTATCGAGCACCAGGCCCAGGTCCTTGACGAAGATGTCCACCGCCGACAACGGTGTGTAGTCGCCCGCCAGCACGTGCGGCATGCGGTTCTCGAACATCCAGCTGTTGCCCGCGCTGTGAGTGATGACGTCGTACAGCGCCTCGGCGTCCACGCCCGCCCGCAGGCCCAGCGCCATGGCTTCGGCGGCGGCCGCAATATGCACGCCGGCAAGCAACTGGTTGATGATCTTGACCTTGCTGCCGGCGCCGGCGCGATCGCCCAGCCGGTACACCTTGCCCGCCATGGATTGCAGCACGTCGCCGCAGGCCGCATAGGCGGCGGCGGTGCCCGCCGTCATCATCGTCATCTGGCCCGCGGCGGCCTTGGCCGCGCCGCCCGAGATGGGCGCATCCAGGTAGTGGATGCCCAGCGCCGCCAGACGCGCTTCCAGCGCGGCCGACCAGGTCGGGTCCACGGTGGAGCACATGACGAACACGCCGCCCGGCCGCAGCGTCGACGCGATGCCGCCTGCGCCGAACAGCACGGCTTCGGTCTGCTGCGCGTTCACGACCACGCTGACTACCACGTCGCAGCCGGCCGCCAAGTCCGCCAACGTCGCACACGCCACGCCGCCCTGTTCGGCAAACGCCGCGGCCACGCCGGGGCGGATGTCGTAGGCATGCACGCGGCATCCGGCGCGCCGCAGGCTGGCGGCGATGCCCGCGCCCATGGCGCCCAGGCCGATCACGCCGACAGGGCGCGGGGATGGCACATCTGTTGTCATAACGTTCCCCGCAGGTCGTCGCCGATGTAGGCGCGGATGATGTCCCCAAAGCTGGCGTCGCCCGTCAGCCCCAGCCGGGCGGCGCGCGCCGTATCCCAGCGGCCCGGCCAGCTGCCGACGATGGCTTCGACCCGCGGATCCGCCTTCCAGCTGATGCGGTCGGCCACGGCGTCGCCCGCAATGTCGCGTAGCGCCTGCGTCATCTCGGCGACCGTCACCGACACGCCTGGCAGGTTGACGGGCCGGCGGTCCGCCACGGCTTCGGCACTCAGTTCGCAGCCCGCGATCAACGCCTGCACCGCACGGCGCGGCGACAGCAGCCACAGGCGCGTGCCCGCGCCCACCGGGCACACGGACGGCTCGCCATTCAGGGGCTCGCGGATGATGCCGCTGGCGAACGAGGACGCTGCCGCGTTGGGCCGCCCCGGTCGCACGCTGATGGTGGGCAGGCGCAACGCCAGGCCGTCGACGAAGCCGCGGCGCGTGTAGTCGGCCAGCAGCAGTTCGGCAATGGCCTTTTGCGTGCCGTAGGAAGACTGCGGATTCAACGCGGTATCGTCGCGCACCGTGTCGGACAACGCACCACCGTAGACGGCGACCGAACTGGTGAAGACCACGCGCGGCCGGTGACCTCGCAAGCGGCAGGTGTCCAGCAGCGCGCGCGAGGCGTCCAGGTTGATGCGCATGCCCAGGTCGAAATCGGCCTCGGCCTGTCCGCTGACGATCGCGGCCAGGTGAAAGATCGCGGCGGTGTCGGTGTCGATCAGTGATTCCAGCACTGCGGGGTCGGCCACGTCGCCCTTGACCGAACGCACCCGGGTGTCGTTGATCGCGTCGGTCTGCACGACGTCCAGCAGGTCGATCTGCGTGATGGGTTCAGGCGCCGCGCCGCCCAGCGCCAGGAGGCCCTGCTCAAGCAGCTTGCGTGCCAAGCGCTGGCCCAGGAAGCCGGCGCCGCCGGTGATCAGTATTTTCATGCCTTGCCTCCCGCGAGTGGGGGTTGGGAGTAGCGCGCCCCGAACACCGTGCGCAATTCTTCAATGGCGGCCTCGGACAAGGGCGACGGCCTGGGGTCGGACATCAGCCACAGGCGCGCCGTTTCTTCCAGTTCTTCCAGCGCGAACGAGGCTTGCGACACCGAGCGTTCCCACACCACCGGCCCCAGGCGTTCGAACAGCACGCCGCGCACTTGCGCCGCCAGCGCCGCCACCTGTTCCGCCGCAACGGGATCGCCCGGCCGGCGATAGGGAATGAGCGGAATGCGGCCCACCTTCATGACCTGATACGGCGTGACCGGCGGCAGCACCTCGTCCGGGCGCCACACGCCGGCCAGCGTCAGCGCCACCAGATGGGTCGAATGGGTGTGCACCACGCCACGCGTGGCGGGGTCGGCCTGGTAGATGCCCTGGTGCAACGCCAATGTCTTGGACGGCTTGCCGCCCGATACGTGTTGCCCGGCAAGATCGACCTTGGCCAGGTCGGCCGGATCGAGCCGGCCCAGGCACGCATCGGTAGGCGTGATCAGCCAGCCATCGTCGAGCCGGGCGCTGATGTTGCCGGCGGCCCCCACCGTGTAGCCGCGCTGGTACAGGCTGGCGCCAACGGTGCAGATTTCTTCACGGACCTGCGATTCTGATGTCATATGGTCATCATACAAATCTTGCCGAAAATCCCGATAGCGGGATTACCCGGAAAGCCAGGCCGCGGGCGACCGCCCTGAAGACGGTCCTACAGCGAGTATTTGTATTTGCAGTTCAACGTGGCCTTGAGCGGATTGGCGGCGCCTGGCGCGACGGTTACGCCCGGGCGCGGCCCCGACAGCTTGGCCTGGAAGGTGCCCGCCACGTCGCCGTTGTCCTGCTTTTTCACCGTGACGCTGGCCGGCAAGGCGTACAGCGTCAGCGGCCAATCCTCATACGGCGCGACCAGCGTGAAGATGCCCTGCGGAAAATCGGCCACCACGTAGCCCGGCTGCTTGTCGATGTCGAAGGTCATTTTGGCCCCGACGTAGGTCAGGACCACGTTGAGCTCGTCCGACGACGGCGACGGCACCACGCCCCGCAGGGCGACCTTGCCGCTTTCCGAGACACAGGACAGTTCGGCCGGCGCCGAGCCGGCGTGGGCAACGCCCGCCAGCAACAGGCCGGACAGGAAGAAAGAGGCGTGCAGTTTCATGGGGCAGGGTTCCCTTGCGGCGGCCGGGCCGATCCACGGCCGCCCTGGATGAGCCGCCATAGTAGCGGGCGAATGCCGATGAAACCAACGGCTGAATACAACTCGTAATGCCCTGCCCCGCCCGGCCCGGCTAGGATGCCGGCATTGCCCGTACGCTTCCTGGAGAATCCCCCATGACCGGTTTCCGATCCCTCGCCTGCGCCGCGCTGCTGATGCTGGCGCCCGCCGCCCTGGCCGAGACCGTGACACTGCAAGCCGAAAGCGCCACCGCCGGCACGGATCAGGTCACGTCGATGCGCTTCGTCGATGTTGTGCTCAAACCCGGCAGCCGCCAGGCCCTGGCCGACTTCACCCGCAACCGCGTGGGCAAGCGCGTGCAGCTGCGCTCGAACGGCGTGCTGCTGTCGTCGGCCACGCTGCAAAGCCCGCTGGAGGGCGACAGCTTTCGCATCGCGGCGGGCGAGCACGGCTTTGCGGGCAAGTCGGCCGAAGAGATCGCCAAGGGCATCATGGCCGGCGATGGACTGACGGTGGATGACGACGGCACGGCGTCGAGCGACTGGGGTACCCGGCCAAGCAAGCGCCCTGCCACGCAGGCGCCCGGCACCTGAGGCTGTGCCCGACGCCGCGTCGACGCGTTCCCGGAGCGCCATCATCCTGAAGGCGCGCGGGAGAGAATGGCCGCAATGACTCTTCGGAACAGAGAACTTAGCGGCTGACGAAGAATATGCCGACGGCAATCAGGGTTGCGCCCAGCATTCGCGCACCCGTCACCGCCTCGTTGCCAAAAAAAATGCCGTACCCCACCACGCCTGCAATGGAAATTGCAACCATCAGCGGGTATGCCAAAGATAATTCGAGTTTGCGCAGAGCGAGCGCGTACAGACCAAAGCCCAGTCCATAGGAGCCAATAGCGACGGCATAAGGCAACAGGGTGCCGACAGACCAGAGGGGCCTTTCGCTACCCACGGCGCCATAGGCCCCCACTTTTAGAGCAATGCTGGCGATCACACTGCAAAGCGCGCTAAGGGCCAGCCAGAGATAAGACATATTGTTCCCCCGCGGGGATAGAAAAGTGAAAAAAGGTGCCTGACTGTCATCTCGGGCCCGGGAAATCAATCCACGAGCCGCGATCAGGCATCCGCCTTCGTCGTGCCGCGGCGCCCTTGATGAGGCTTCCCTTTGAACCATGCGTGGTCAGCAGCTTCAAGCATCGCGTAGTCACCCGCGCTGTCGCCATAGGCATGAAGTTCAATCTGATCCAACGGTCCGACTTGCTCTTGCAAACGCCGTACTTTTTCACTGCCCCAGCAGTTCGGCGTGGCAAATCGTCCGGTCAGCAACCCCGTCTGTCCAACTTCAAGCTGCGTGCAGACGAGCGCATCGAATCCCAGCCTGGACGCCATTGCTTCCAAGTACACGTCGGGCGATGCACTGACCATAACGCAATGATGACCGGCCTGCTTATGCCATTTGAGCCGCTCCAACACATCTGGCCGCAATGGAATGCCAGCAATCCAGTCTTTTGCGATGCCCTGCAATACCGCCTTGTCCTTTCCCGCCAACGCTGCACCGATCAGGCGTTGCTTGGCCGCCTCATTGGACATGCGTCCCAGCGCGAACAGGGCAAGCTCGCGAGAAGACCTGGCAATCGCGAGGCCCAGCCCTCCAAAACCACACGACCTGCGCAGGAAAGGAATCAGCGTGTCTCGATAGGTAATCGTGCCATCAAAATCAAAAGCTGCGACTGTTTTCATATCAACGTTACTTTGCACGCGCTGCCACCTGGTCCATCGGGCGGCGCGTGTGTTTATCTCACAGACATGATCGCAACTACGGCAGTGACCCAGCAGATCGCCGCCAGCAGCATGGGCACATCCTTGAACAGATCTTTACTCGTATCCTCGCCTTTGCCTTGGTGATGGATCAGATAGAGATAGCGAAAAATCCCGAATATGACTATGGGCATGGTCCATATCAAATTCTGCGTACGATGCATCGCAACGGTCGCGCTATCGACTGTGTACAAGCCATAAGTAATAACCGTACCCGCAGCACAAATAGAAATGAACTTGTCCAGCAAGGGCAACGAATAGTTATCAAGGCTTTTGCGCGATCGATTACCAGTTTTTTGAGCGGTGGCCAGTTCAGCCCGGCGTTTACCAAAACCCAGAAACAGAGTGATCATCATCCCCGTGATCAGCAACCAACGTGAAGGCGCCAGGCCAATACCGACGGTACCAGCCAGCAGTCGCATCATGAACCCCCCAAAGATGCAAAAGACATCCACGATGACTTCATGCTTGAGCCACAGCGTGTAAGCCACGTTGATTAAGAGGTAGCCACAGACAAATACCAACACCTTGATTGATGCCGCGTATCCCGCTGCCAGGGCCAACGCAACAAGCAGTACCCCGATGGCTATCGCCACCGGCTGGCTGACGAGCCCGGCCGCCAATGGCCGGAATCGCTTCTTAGGATGCTGCCGATCGGCCTCCACGTCTTTGCAGTCATTCAGGACATAGACGGCACTGGCGGCACAGCAGAAAGCGATGAAGGCTAGTCCCGCGTCCAACCAGGTAGCTCGCGATATCCACTGGAAGGAAAACAACACCCCGACCAAGACAAAGCCATTCTTGATCCATTGATGCGGACGCAGCAAACCAACAATCGCTTTAATTTTCATGGTTATTCTTGACAACTCAAAAACAAGACAAAAAATGATTCAATCTCGTTCGTACGAGATGCCAATATTCAAATCGACAAATCTGCCCTTGTTTTTTTCGTAATACTCTTTATCAACCTTTTCATATTCCATCCCCAATCTCTCGATGAGCAAATCGGTGACAAAAATTCCTTGATATATTTTCAGCTTCTTTCCTTTCAACGACTGACCAGCAGCCTTCAAATAGGCATTGGTCGGGGCATGAACATGAATCCAGCTCCAGAGCAGCAAGCCAATATTTGTAGCCATGGCAAGCACCAACAGGGCCGGGGCCAACCACGCCAATTTGAATCGGAATTCACGCATGCTGATTATTGGAATCAGAGGGAACATCCAAATGATTGGCGAATATCTAGCCCACCAAGAATGAGGATTGACCACAACCGCCATAAAAATCATAAACGTCAGCGGACCAGCCACCTTCCAATTCAGCCGCAGCACGCAGAAGGACAACAGCGTCAGCACAAGCGCCAAGGAGAACAACGGCCCGAATCCGCCAATTCTAAGGTCAGTCCTCCAGAACTCAAGGACTTCCCTCTTGGACACTTGCCCAGGGACTTTCAGCGTTGGCTCAGCCTTGGAAACAGCTATCAGCAAGTCTTCGCTTTTTGAAAATAACGAAAGAAATAGATTATGGAACCTATTATTCTGCGGAAATCCAAATGGGGAATTGTCAGATATGATATCAACGGCCTTCTCACCCATCAGGGGATATAATATATGCCGATCATTCTTCAAATTCTGGACATACGGGCTGAACCCGAACACCCCAATCCCTAATACACAAAACACGGCAAACGGCAGGCCTACTTTTCTGATGACAGGGATAAAACTTCTTGTCTGCAACAAGACTGCCAGCCCTAAATACAGGAAAGCGGCACCAACCAGAATAATGCCAGAAGCCTTCACGTTCACAGCGAACACGGCACTCGCTACGAAAATCACACGGTCCTGCAGCCTATTTTCTCGAACCACCAACATGGCCGACAGAAACAGCAGAATACCAAAGGCACCCAGCGCCGCATCATTGTAATAAGAGAAAAACTGAACGAGCGCAACGGGATTAAAGAATGCGACTAACGCCACGATCAGCGATAGCATTCGGCCGCGACCTACTTCTCGACAAAATCCATACAAATAAGCAGCTGCCGCCCCTCCCAGCACGAAATGATAGGACGCACCTAACTCGGTACGTCCAAACCAAGAAACCAGAGTAGCGCCATAGAACCACGTGGCTTTCGCATAGGTATCGACCCATATATATCCTGTCGGCTCCGCCGCCGACAGAAAATTGGCCCCCTTCAACAGCGCGATAACGGCTCGCTGGTGGTACATGAGGCCATCCCAGCTGAGATCCAGGAACCAGGAAGATATATATAAAAGTGCTCCGAGTGCAATTAAGCATAACAACGGAGGAAGAACGCCCTTACGAATGCCGCCCAATGCGACGGACGAGACGACCGCACCGATCAACGCAATTGGAAACGCCAATTGCCGAGACACCCCGCCCACCGGGGCCATCTGGTTCAGCCATCCGAGGGCTACGCAAAACGCAAAGAATGATAATAAAAATAGAGCCAAATAGCGGGAAAAAGCACACTCATTTGAATCTAGTGTCGACAAAGTGGAATTTTTCATGGCCGGGATTTTAGCATGATCCAGAAAATTCAATTGCCATGTTTAATAGATTAAATAATATATTAATAAAACCATTATCCACCACGAAACAACTGGCATTTTCACGCGATCTTTCCTGCCTGACACAACCAAATACAGATGATCAGACAAGCTTTTCACACCACACCCCCCTCCCCCTCAGGCAACGCGGCTTCGTGCAGTCTGCACCCAGCAAACAGCGCGAGCGCAGCGCGCAGAATGCCGGGGAATGCACCGAGCGGCGACGAACCCCGCTAGATCCGCAATAAAACGCCAATGACGCCGCCCCGTGCCCGTACACTCGCACAAGATTCATTGAGCAAGATCATGGTGCGCACCGCACCGCTTCGAATAGGCTTGAGTGCAATATGAAAGGCAAGTCCGCGCCGACCAAGGATGGCTATTTGTTTTCCGATCAGATCGGTCACCTGCTGCGCCGTGTCTATCAACGGCATACCGCTCTGTTCCAGCAGTTCATCCCGGACTCGCAGCTGACCGCCGCGCAGTTCGTGGTGCTGTGTTCGGTGCGGGACAACGGCGCCAGCTCGCTGGTCGACCTGGTCAAGTCCACCGTGATCGACCAGGCCACCGTGCGGGGCGTGGTCGACCGGCTCAAGCAACGCGAATTGGTGCAGGTCGAGCACGACCAGCAAGACCGCCGCAAGGTCGTCATCAACCTGACGCCCGCCGGCCACGAGCTGGTGCGGCAGATGGAACCCTTTGCCAAGCAGATCACCGAAGGCACCTTCGGCAAGCTCAATCCCGCCGAACGCCTGGCGCTGGTGTTCCTGCTCAAGAAGATGCTGGAGAACGACGCAGGACCCGACGACGCCGGTTAAGACGCCGCGCGGGCCCCGGCCCCTTAGTCCAGCGCGCGGTTGCGCGACTCCACGTCCACCGCCCAGATCGATACGGCGCCTGCCAGCAGCATGCTGGCCAGCACCACCAGCGACAGCGTGAAATGATTGGCCATCAGCGGCGCGATGATGGCCGGCGCGAACAGTCCGCCAAAACGCGCCACGGCGCCCGCCATGCCCATGCCGCTGGCGCGCAGGTCCGTCGGATAGACCTCGGGCGTGAACGCATACAGTGCGCCCCACGTGCCCAACAGCGAAAAGCTCATCAGCAAGGTCGACCCCACCACCACCGCCGGCGCCGTGCCCAGGCTGTACAGCATGCAGCCCACCGCGCTCAAGAGCAGGAAGCCAACCAGCGTGGGCTTGCGGCCCCAGCGCTCGACCCCGTAGGCCGACAGGGCAAAGCCGGGCAACTGCACCAGCGCCAGCAGCACCAGGAATTCCTGGCCACGCATGAAGGCAAAGCCTTCGCTGCTGAGCTTGACCGGCAGGTAGACGAACACGCCGTAGTAGGCGATGGAAATCAACGCCCAGGCCAGGAACAACGCCAGGCTGCGACGGCGGTAATCGGCCGAGAACAAGGCCGACAGCGGCTTGCGGGCCTGCAGTTCGGGTTGCAGCGCAGGAATCTCGGCGTTACGGCCATTGACCCGGGCCACGCGTTCCAGCACCTTGCGCGCCTGGTCGGACTTGCCGTTGCGGTTCAGGTACATCGGCGATTCGGGGATGTAGAAGCGCAGCACCACGCCGATCAAGGCCGGCAGGCCGGTCACGAAGAAGATCACGCGCCAGGCGTCATCGCCCCACGACACGGCGGCCAGCGCCAGCAGCGCCAGGCAGATCGTGCCGACGGCCCAGAACGATTCCAGCAGCACCAGCCAGCGGCCGCGACGATCGCTGGGCAGGAACTCGGCCATCATGGTGTAGTCCACCGGCAGCGTGCCGCCCACGCCGATGCCCGTCACGAAACGCAGCAACAGCAGCCAGCTCAGTTCCGGCGCAAAGGCCGAAGCGACGCCCGCGCAGGCATCGATGATGACGGCCATCATCAGCACCGGCCGGCGGCCGATGCGGTCGGCCAGGCGGCCGAAGACAAAGGCGCCGATCAGCATGCCGACGAAAAAGGCGGTACCGGTCTGCAAGGCCTGCGGCACCGTCACGCCAAACGTCTTGGCGATCGACGGCGCCGAAAAGCCGATGGACAGCACCTGCATCGCGTCGGCCAGCCAGACCAGGCCGAAGATCACGAACAAGCGGTACTGGAACTTCCCGACACCCGCTAGCTGGATGCCTTTTTCCACGGAAACAAATGAACCTGTCATGAGAGGACTCCCCTTGTATTGAGCGAATTCAACGGCGCAAGCGTTCCCCTCGGCGCCAAATCCGGGCCGATACGAGCCGCATGTTCATGGCTGTGCAACATGGCCGGCGGCATGTGCACAGTGGCGGGCAGATGTGCCCTGGTGCTTCCCCTTGCTGCTACGGCGCGTGCTCGCGCAGCGTGCTAATCATCTTCAAATCCACTGGCCAGTGCTTTTCCTCCGGCGCAAATCGCTCGCGCAAATATTCGATCAAGTCCGCCACCTGCCGATCGTCCAGGCTGTCCTTGAAGCCGGGCATGTAGCCAAGCTCGTCGTTGGCGGGTGCCTGGATGCCGTGCAGGATCACCTGGATCAGGTTGTCGGGCGTGGCGGCATGCAGATTGGTGTTCAGGCCCAGCAGCGGCTTGGCGCCGAACAGCGTGGGACCGCTGCCTGCCTCGTGGCAGGCAGCGCAGGCATTCTGGTAGAGGCGTTCGCCCTTGACGTTGCGCACCTGGCCGGACAGCTCCGCAAAGCGCGCCGGCTGCGGCGCAGCCTGGGCCGTGACCACAGCGGGCCCGGACGCGGGGAAGGGTTGCGGTGCGGGAGCGGGCTGGGGTGGCGCCTGCATGGTGGCTGCCTGCGTCGGGGCGCGGGTTGCCACTGCTTGCTCCGGCGCATTCGAGGTGGCCGGCCCGGGCTGGTCCATCAAGTACGTCGCGATCGCCCGCACATCGCTCTCGGGCAACTGCGCCAACCCGTGGATCACGGGCGCCATCGGGCCCGCGGCCACGCCATGGCGGGGTGAATAGCCCGTGCGCAGATATTGGGTCAGGCCTTCGCGGGTCCAGGGCAGCTTGCCGTCGGCCAGCCGGTTCAGGGGCGGCGCGGTCCAGCCTTCGGCTTCGCCGCCGGCCAGGTAATCCAGGCCGCCCTTTTCCGCCCCCAGCGCGTTGCGCGGAGAATGGCAGGCGGCACAATGGCCAGCGCCCTGCACCAGGTAGGCGCCGCGGTTCCATTCAAAGCTGTAGTCGGGATCGGGGGTATACGGCGCGGCGTCGTGGAACAGCAGGTTCCAGCCGGCGATCATCGGGCGCAGGTTGTACGGAAACGCCAGCCGCGTCTCGGGCGGCGTGGATGCCACCGCCGGCTGCGACATCAGGTAGCCATACAACGCCTGCATATCGGCGTCGGTGAGCTTGGCGAAAGCCGTGTACGGAAACGCGGGGTACAACTGGCGACCATCCTGGTGGATGCCCTGCCGCATGGCGCGATCAAAGGCCGCAAATGACCAGCGTCCGATGCCGGTGTCATGGTCCGGCGTGATATTGGTGGAATACACCGTGCCGAAGGGCGTTTCCAGCGCAAAGCCACCGGCGTTGGGCGCGCCGCCCGGCGCCGTATGGCAGACCACGCAATCGCCAGCCGCCGCCACCAGCCGGCCGCGTGCGATGGCCTGCGGGGAATACAGCGACACATCCGGCCCTGCCGTCAGCGGCAACGCCGGCTTGGCCGGCCACGCCATGACGGCCAGGCCCGCCAACCCGGCCGCTGCGGCCGTGGCCCAGCCCCAGCTGCGGCGCCAAAGCTTGCCCGCGGGCGCGGTCTCGCGTCCGGCCAGCGCCAGGCGCAGTTGCTCGGACCGGAACGGCGCCTGCCGCAGGCGCACACCGGTGGCATCCTGGATGGCATTGGCAATGGCGGCCGCGGCGGGCAACGTCATCACGCCATCCAGCGCCAGACGCCCCTGCGTCAATGGGCCCACCGTGTTGGCGTCAAGGCCGGTCAGGTCGTTGCGCGCCTCGCGGGCGGTCAGCGCGTGGGTTGCCGACGCGGCCGGGTCTGGCGCCGACGCTGCCGCAGCCCCCCAATCGTCAAAGGCTGCGGGTGCAGCCAGCAGCCGCCGCGCGTCTTGCAGGCATTGCGGCGCTTGATGCGTGATCTCTCGTTGCATCGGCGCGCCCTGCGCCGCTTGCAGATGCCGGCTGTCATGGCCGGCCACCACGCGGGTCACTTCGATATGGCCGGTCTGCGGCTGCACGGCCACTTCGGCCACCCAGGCGCTCCACACCATCTGGTCGGCGCCCGAGTCATCCACGCCCTGCGCCGCGGCGGTGGCGAAGCCGCGTCCCCACAAGCGGCCGTCGGCCCCCTGGGCCATGCCGCCGCCGATGACCGACGCCTGCTCGGCCACCTGCATGGCCAGATCGCGGCCCGGGCCTTCCGGCAGTTGCTGCAGCCGCCACGCCAGCGGGTCCACGCCCTGCGCCAGCGCCTGCTCGTGCCACAGGCTTTCCTGTGCGAACACCTGCGCGGCATTCAGGTCGTGCACCCCGGCGTGCACGGGTGCCGAAGCCGACCGGGGCGACTGCACGGCGAAATCGGTGCGTACCGTGGCCTGCGCGCTGGCCGAGGCGATGCTCGGCTGGCTCAGCAGGCGGGCCAGGCTGGGGCGCACGGCCCACGGCGCGTTCGCCACGAAACCCTGGTGTGCCGGTTGCCCACGTGGGATGTCCGGCGCGGCGACGGCGCCGCGCGCCGCATCGGTTGGCATTGCCGGGGCAACGTCTGCGGCGTCACTGTTCGTGGGATCGATGACGGTCGCTGGCGCAGCCGCCTGCACCACCCGCAACGCGAGTTCCCCGCCCGCGACGGCAACACACGCGACGCTCACCGGCCGGCCAATGGCCTGTGACAGCAGCGCCGCGTCCGCGGCGGCATCCAGCACGCTCAACGGATGCGGGGGCTGGCTGTCGGCGGCAGCCGCATCGTCGTGCCATACGGTCAGGCCGATGGCGGCTTCGGGACACTGCAGCAACTGGGCCAGTTCGCGCCGAACCTGACGCTGCACGTCCGGCGAGCAGGCCGGCAGCCATGCGCCCACGTGACCGTTCAGGCACCAGACGGCGACGCGCGCAGCGGGATGATTGTCATCGGCCGGCATACTCCAGCGATACGCATCCGCGTCGACGTCGCCCGCCGGGGCATGATTGGCCGGATGTCTGTCGGCGGCAACCCAGACCGGATTCAAGCCGGCCGCCGCCTGGCGTGCCTGCAACGGCGACGCGGCGATCACGCCGGCAAAGTGCCCCTGGTGCACCACCGCCACCACGCCCGCCATTTTCCTGGCACCCGCCAGATCGATGCTGGCCAGGCCGCGCCCGCGATAACGCGCGCCGTCCCAGGCCGCATCGGGGGCACGCAGGGTCAGGCCATGCAGCGTGTCGGGCGGCAACGTGGCGGGCGGGCCACCCACCGACGTCATCGAGGCGTGCAAGGGCCGATTCATGCCGCCCCGCCCGAGGTGCCGGCCAGCGCGGCCTTGGCCGCTTCCGCCTTCAATTGCACGGCCCGCCATGCGGCCTGCATGATTTCCACATGCGTGCCGCAGCGGCACAGGTTGTGGTGCAGCTCGCTGCGCACGTCCGCTTCGGACGGTTGCGGATTGCGACGCAGCAACGCTTCCACCGTCATGATCATGCCGTTCAGGCAGTAACCGCACTGCGCCGCCTGGCAGTCGATGAAAGCCTGCTGGGTGGGGCCGGGCTGTTCACGCGTGCCCAGGCCTTCCAGCGTGGTCACTTGTCGCCCCTGCGCGGCCCGCACCGGAATCACGCAGGAACGCGCCGCCACCCCGTCGATCAATACCGTGCAGGCGCCGCATTCACCCAGGCCGCAGCCGTACTTGGGTCCATTCAATTCCAGGTCGTTGCGCAACACGTGCAGCAGCGCCGTGTCGGGCGCGGCCGGCACTTCGCAGGCGCGGCCGTTGACCCGCAGGCGGATCGGGGACACGGCTCGGTCGGAATTGGCGGGGGTTCCCATGGCGTGGCAGGTCTTCAGGATGGCGGTGGGCGGCGGCTGCGCGGTTCGGGGAAAAACCCGTTTTCCTCGAACCCGTAAAAATATCAGGCCACGGCCTTGGCTGCCGGGTCAACCAGCGGCACCGAAAACACGTCGTAGCCGAAGCACCAAGACGGGTCTTCGTTGGTGCGCAGCCACGTATTGTCGTGCGAGATGCGCTGCACCTTGCTGGCGCGCTCGGCGCGGTTGGCCTCGTACAACGCGAAGGCCAGCTCGTGGTTGTGCACGCCCACCTCCTGGAAACACCGCGCCAGCATGGCGCCGTCTTCGATGGCCATGGCCGCCCCTTGCGCCATGTGCGGCTTCATCGGGTGGCAGGCATCGCCCAGCAGCACCAGGCGGCCGCGGCTCCAGAGCGGCAGCGGATCGCGTTCCAGCAGCGACCACTTGGTCACTTCCACGGTGGAATCGATCAGCGCCTGCACCGTCGGGTGCCAGCCCCGGAAGGCCTCGCGCATTTCTTCCTTGCTGCTGGCCAGCCAGCGGTCGTTCAAGTCCCAGTGCTCGACCGGCACGCCCGTCACGTAATAGAGCTCGTCGCGTTTGCTGGTGACGAAGTAGACCATCATGTGGCGGTCGTCGCTCCACCATTTCACGCAGTCGTCGAACGGCAGCATGCCGGCCTTGACCTGCGGGGTCGGGAACACCGCGCGATGTGCCAGGTAGCCCGCGTACTTGGGCAACTCCGGCCCCAGCAGCGCTTCGCGAATGCACGAATTCACGCCATCGGCGCCGATGACGATGTCGGCCTCTTCCGAGGTGCCGTCCGCGAAGTGCATCACCACGACGTCACCGCGGTCCTCGACCCGAGTCAGCTGTTTGCCATAGGCCATCACGCTGGACGGCAGCGCATCGATCAACAGCGCATGGAAGTCACCGCGGTGCACGGTGAGATACGAGGCACCGTAGTGCTTGACCGCGTAGTCCCCCAAGGGAATCTGCGCCAGCACGTCGCCCGTTTCCCAGTGACGGCTGTACCAGTAATCCGGATGCGAGCCCTGCGCATTCAGCGCGTCTTCGACGCCGATGCGGCGCAGGATCTTCATGACGTTGGGGCCCACGTGGATGCCGGCCCCCAGGCGCGAAAAGCCCGGCGCCTGCTCATAGACGCGAACGTTCAGGCCTTGCTGGAGCAGGAGCGACGCGGTGGCCGCGCCGCCAAGGCCGGCGCCGACGACAGCGATTCGAGGGAATTTGGACACGGATATCTCCTTGTAGCGTTTTGAAAATTAGCCCGTACACGCTTTAATTTTCGGGTCAGGCAGAGAACCAGATTAATCGTGCCCACATAGTGTTTACCCTTCCAAACTTGCACCAATAAAGGGCAAATTAGGTGAAAACCATGATGAAACTCATGTTGGCGATTCGATTCGATGCCTGCAAGAATAGAGCGTATACGCTGTTTTTCAATTAATCGAAAACCCTAGCCCGCCTACCGAGGCCTTCCATGAATCCGCCCACCAGCACCTATCTCTACGGCGCCCACGTCCACGCCAACGGCATCCGCCAGCACTATCTGCGCTACGGCGGCGAACGCGCGGGCCGCGACGCGGTCATCGTCATTCCCGGCATCACCAGCCCCGCCGCCACCTGGGGCTTCGTCGCCGAACGCCTGGGCCGCCAGTTCGACACCTATGTGCTGGACGTGCGCGGCCGGGGGCTGTCCTCATCCGGCCCCGACCTCGACTACGGCCTGGACGTGCAGGCGGCCGACGTGGTCGCACTGGCCGACGCCCTGGGCCTGGCGCGCTATGCGCTGGTCGGCCATTCCATGGGCGGGCGCATCGCGGTGCGCGCCGCCAGCCAGGCGCCGCAGGGGCTGACGCGCCTGGTCATCGTCGACCCGCCGGTATCCGGCCCCGGCCGGCGCGCCTACCCCGCCAACCTGGCCTGGTACGTGGATTCCATCCGCCAGGCCACGCACGGCATGAGCGCCGAGGACATGCGCGCGTTCTGCCCCACCTGGACCGACGAACAGCGCGCCCTGCGGGCCCAATGGCTGCACACCTGCTTCGAACCGGCCATCGTCCAGAGCTTCGAAGACTTCGGCCGCGACGACATCCACGCCAACCTGCCCGGCGTCACGGTGCCACTGCTGCTCATGACCGCCGAGCGCGGCGGCGTGGTCGGCGACGATGACGTGGCCGAATGGCAGGAACTGGCGCCGCAGACCCGGCACGTCCGGGTGCCCGATGCCGGCCACATGATTCCCTGGGACAACGAAGCGGGCTTTCATGCCGCCCTGGGCGACTTCCTGGGCGCCAAGGTGGCCTGACGCCGCACCGCCCCCCATTTCTTCGCGACCCAAGGAGCCCGCCATGTCCGTCAGCGATACCGACCTGATCCACGCCTGGAAGCAGGTACTGTCCCTTTCCCGGCTCGAGCCCGGCCAGATCGTCACCGTGCTGACCGGCGCAGACACGCACCCGCAGACCCTGCGCTGCGCCATCGCCGCCGCCAGCGACATGCAGGCCCGCGTCAACCGGCTCGACCTGCCGCCCGTCAACGCCGAGAAGTCGCTCAGCCGCGACTCGCTGGCCTACCTGGGCACCACGCCGCTGACCGGCAACCCGGCCGCCATCGCCGCACTCAAGGCCAGCGACCTGGTGCTGGACCTGATGACGCTGCTGTTCTCGCCCGAACAGCATGAAATCCTGCAGACCGGCACCAGGATCCTGCTGGCCATCGAACCGCCGGAAGTGCTGTGCCGGCTGGTGCCCACCGAGGCGGACCGGGCCCGGGTGCAGGCCGCGGCCAAGCAGATCGAAGCAGCCAGCCAGATGCGCATCACGTCCCGCGCCGGCACCGACCTGGTGTGCCGCCTGGGCAGCTTTCCGGCGATCAGCGAATACGGCTTTGTCGACCAGTCTGGCCGCTGGGACCACTGGCCCAGCGGCTTCGTGCTGACCTGGCCCGACGAAGGCGCAAGCCAGGGCCGCGTCGTGCTCGACCGCGGCGACATCCTGCTGCCCATGAAGGACTACGTCACCGACCCCATCACGCTCACCATCGAAAACGGCTACGTGGTCCGCATCGAAGGCGGCCTGCAGGCCGACCTGCTCAAGGAATACATGGCGTCCTACGAGGACCCCGAGGCCTATGCGGTCTCGCACATCGGCTGGGGCCTGCAACCCCGCGCGCACTGGTCGATGCTGGCCCACTACAACAAAGAGACCCACATCGGCATGGATGCGCGCGCCTTCGAAGGCAACTTCCTGTGGTCCATGGGCCCCAACAACGAGGCCGGCGGCCACCGCACCACCGCCTGCCATATCGACATCCCGATGCGCCATTGCAGTGTCGCGCTCGATGGCCGCCCCGTCGTCATCGACGGCGTCGTCCAGGACGAAGCCGGCCTCGCGCGCGCCGCCCGCCGCAAGGAAACCCTATGACCTCCTCGACCCAGACCATCCCCGCCGACGGCGTAGCCGGTGACATCTCGGCCTATGCCCGCCAGGGCTTCGGCACGCCGTTGCCGCTGAAGGCGCCCTTCGGGCTGCTTATCATTGACTTCGTCAACGGGTTTGCCGACCCCGCCGTATTCGGTGGCGGCAACATTGCCCCGGCCATCGCCCAGACCCGCCACCTGCTGGCCCACGCACGCGAACAAGGCTGGCCGGTGGCGCACAGCCGCATCGTGTTTTCGGATGACGACGCCGACAGCAACATCTTCTGCCTGAAAGTGCCCGGCATGCTCACGCTCAAGGAAGACAGCCCCCACAGCGCCATCGTGCCCGAGCTGACGCCTGCCGCCGGCGAATACGTGGTGCGCAAGAGCACGCCTTCCGCGTTCTTCGGCACCATGCTGGCGCCGTGGCTGGCCCAGCGCGGCGTGCAGACCCTGCTGGTCGCCGGCTGCGTCACGAGCGGCTGCGTCCGCGCCAGCGTGGTCGACGCCATGCAGTCCGGATTCCGGCCGCTGGTCGTGTCCGACTGCTGCGGCGACCGCGCCCTGGGCCCGCACGAAAGCAATCTGTTCGACATGGCGCAGAAATACGCCGCGGTCATGCCGCTGGCCCAGGCCCTGGCCGACACGCGCGCCGTGGCGGGTTGACCCCGATTCTGGCGCCCGCAATTGTCGGCATAATCAGCCCCTGGCCCGGAACGTCGCCGCCCCATGAACCTGCCCCAGCCCCACGCGCTGCACGCCGCCTTGCTCGACCATCCCGAGGCATTGCTGGTCGTGCGCCAGCCCTCGGCCCCGCCCAAGCCCGCCCCCGGGCAACCGGGGACGGCCTCCGACTACGTCCAGGCCACGCCCGAGATCTTCGTGGCCCTGGTCGCCCAGGAAGCGCCGCCGGGCTGGCGCGCCGCCGCCTTCAACGGCCATGTGGACCTGGGCACGGGCATACGCACGTCGCTGGCCCAGATCGTGGCCGAAGAACTGGAGGTGCCGCTTGAGCAACTGGATATGGTGCTGGGGCACACCAGCGCCGTCCCCAATCAGGGCCCGACCATCGCCAGCGCCAGCATCCAGATATCCGCCGTGCCGCTGCGCCGCGCCGCGGCCCAGGCGCGTGAACATCTGCTGACGCGCGCGGCCAGGCATTGGGGCGTCAGCGCCGATGTGCTGCGCGTGCGCGACGGCGTCGTGCACTTCGCGAACGGCAACGACCCGCGCACGCTGCCCTACGGCGCATTGCTGCGCGGCCAGCACGTCCGGCTGGAACTGGCCGCGCCCGACCAGCCCGTCAAGCTCAAACCCGCCGCCGAATACCGCCTCGTCGGCCAGGGGGCTGCCCGCGTGGACATCCCCGCCAAGGCCACCGGCGAACTCAGCTTCGTGCACGACGTGCGCGTGCCGGGCATGCGCCACGGCCGGGTCATCCGCCCGCCACATCCGGGCCGCGACGCGGGCGACTTCATCGGCCATTGCCTCATCGACGTAGACCGCGACTCGGTCGCCCACCTGCCCGGCCACGTCCACGTGGTGGTGCAGGGCGATTTTGTCGGCGTGGTGGCCGACCGCGAAGAACAGGCCATCGCTGCCATGCGTGCGCTGAAGGTCCGTTGGCACCCCGTGCCGCCCGCCCCCGACCTGAGCGACCTGTCACGGGCCATCCGCGCCAACCCGGCCCGCGCCCGCGTGCTGATCGACGACGCGGGCCTGGACGACGCCTGTGCCGACGCGGCCCGGCATCTTCAACGCACCTACGTCTGGCCGTACCAGATGCATGCGTCCATCGGCCCGTCGTGCGCCGTGGCCGACTGCCGCGAGGGCCGGCTGACGGTCTGGGCCGGCACCCAGAACCCGCACATGCTGCGCACCGACCTGGACCGCCTGGTGAAACTGGGCGAAGGCAACATCGATATCGTCCGCCTGGAAGCCGCCGGCTGCTACGGCCGCAACTGCGCCGACGACGTCTGCGCGGACGCGGCCCTGCTGGCCATCGCAACGGGCACGCCGGTACGCGTGCAACTGACCCGCGAACAGGAACACCAGTGGGAACCCAAGGGCACGGGCCAGCTCATGGACGTGACCGCCGCCATCGATGCCGATGGCAATCTGCTCACCTACGATTTCGGCGTGCGCTACCCGTCCAACGACGCCCCGCTGCTCGCGCTGCTGCTGACCGGCGGCGTGTCCGGCGAACCGCGCACCCTGGAAATGGGCGACCGCACCGCCGCCCCGCCCTACCGCTACGCGCATCGGCGCATCGTCTGCCACGACATGGCGCCGATCATGCGCGCGTCCTGGCTGCGCGGCGTGTCCGCGCTGCCGAACTCGTTTGCGCACGACGGCATGATCGACGAACTGGCCCACGCGGCTGGCGAAGATCCCGTCGACTACCGCACCCGCCACCTGGACGACCGCCGCGCCGTCGAGCTCATCGAGGCCACCGCCGCCCGCGCCGGCTGGCGCCGCCTGTCGCCCGGCAGCCGCGGCCAGCCTGGCGCCGACGGCTTGCTGCATGGCCGCGGCGTGGCCTACGCCCGCTATGTACACAGCAAGTTTCCCGGCTTCGGCGCCGCCTGGGCCGCCTGGGTCATCGACCTCAGCGTGCACCCCGACAGCGGCCGCATCCGCATCGACCGTCTCGTCGTCGGCCAGGACACCGGCATGGTGGTCAACCCCGCCGGCGTGCGCCACCAGATCCACGGCAACATCAACCAGACGCTCAGCCGGTGCCTGCTGGAAAAGGTCGATTTCAACGACGCCGGCGTGGCCAGCCGCGAATGGGGCGGCTATCCGATCATCGGTTTCAAGGACCTGCCGCCCATCGACGTGCTGCTGATGCCGCGCCAGGACGAGCCGCCGATGGGCGCCGGCGAATCCGCCTCGGTCCCGGGGCCCGCCGCCATCGCCAACGCGCTGTTCGACGCCACCGGCCGGCGCTTCTATGCCGCCCCCTTCACGCCCGACGCCGTGCGCGCCGTGCTCACCGCGTGAGACGACGATGCGCGACAGATGGGCGGCCGGCGGCTGCCGGGCTCAGCGCCGGATCGCATCCTCGATGAACGCAGCCAGATCGCCGTTGAAGCGATCCGGCTCTTCGAGAAACGGCGCATGGCCCGCGCCGTCGTACACGATGCCGCGCAGCCGCCGATTCAGGTGCTTGGCGCGTTCCATCGACGGCCCGGCCTGCACCAGCGCGTCACGCGCGCCATAAACCAATAGCAGCGGCTTGCGCATTTCTCCCAACCCCTCCCGGGCAGCGATCGACATCGACGGCACGGCGGCCACCATCTCGGACGATGCCAGCGCTGCGTTGGCGAGCAGGCGCTGAAACGTAACCGCCTCGGGCTCGGTCTGGAAGCACAGCGCCAGGAAGGCCCGCTCGGCGTCCAGCTGCGTCCTCAAGTCGGTCGACGCCAGGTCGCGATACACGTCGGGATGGGGCGCGATCTGCGTCGGCTCCAGCTCGATCACGCCCCCGACATAGACGGCGCCAGCAATACGCCCGTCGCCGTAGGCGGCCAGGTAATTCGTCACGACGGCCGCGCCCAACGACCAACCCACCAGCACCGGATCGCGCGCCCCCGATGCGGCCATCACCGCCGCCAGGTCGTCTGCCCAGCGGCGGCCATCGGTATAGGCCTCTGCCGCCACAGGCTTGCCCGATAAGCCGTGGCCGCGCAGGTCATACGTGATCAGGCGGTAGCGCTGCAGCCGCGCACTGGCCACCTGGGCATCCCAGCTGAGGCGACTGCCCAGCAAGCCGTGGACGAAGATCACGGGCGGACCGTCGGGGTTGCCGGATTCCTGCACCGCCAGCGTGACGCCGTCGGGTGCGGTGACGCGGTACTGCCTGCTCAGGGCGGGCGACGTCGCGACGGCGGGCTTGGCTTCGGCCTGCGTCGGCGCCGCATGGGCGCCGGCCGGCGCCAGGCCGGCCGCCGCGGCGACGGTCAAGGCCAATGCCGCCAGCGTGGGACGCAAACCATGAAATGAGGGGTGATGCAGCATCAAGGCTGACTCCTGGATTCCGTAAGGGGTTTCCAGTCTCGACCCTCACACCAGTGTTAGAGTCAAGCCACCTATTGCCACGTCGGGCGTCGCCCGCCCTGCCCGCCATGAAGTCCAAGCCAGCCCCCCAGCCAGACGCGACGTCACCGGCGATGTCGATCGGTGCGCTTGCCCGAGCGACCGGCGCCAGCCTGCGCTCGATCCGTCACTATGACGACCACGGCCTGCTGGCCTCGGCCCGCGCCGACAACGGCTATCGCACCTTTTCGGCCGTCGCGGTGACGCAGGTACGCCAGATCCAGCGCCTGATCGCCACCGGCTTCAGCCTGGCCGAGATCCGCGGCTTTCCAGATTGCATGCGCATGATCGACGGGGCCGCCGCCTGCTCCGAAACCTCGGCCGCCCAGCGCCAGCGCCTCGCGTCGGTCGAACGACAGATCGCCGAACTTGAACGGCGCCGCGCACGCCTGCGGCAAATGTTGGCAGAAGGCGCGTCGACGGCGCCAAAGTAGCCCTGGCCGCACGGCGATCCACAAGCCGTCCAAGGCGACGACCCGCCCGGCCAGTCACGCCTGCAAACGCGGCTCCTGCTGCACGCACGCCACCAGGAAATCCATCACCGCCTTGACCGACGGCGAACGCCGAAGATCCGGGTAGACGGTCAGCCAGATATCGCGCACCGGCGCCGCGCGGTCCACCGGCAGGCGCCGCAAGGCCGCATCGTCGTCGCCCACGATCGTCGGCAACACCACCGCCCCCACGCCGGCCCGGGCCGCCATCTGCTGCGCCGTCAGGTCGCTGGCCGTGAACACCACCGGCCGGTGCCGACGGATCTGGTGCAGCCAGGCCTGCTGCGGCAGATGGTCGACGCTTTCGTCATAGGCAATGAAGCGCCACTGTTCGGGCGGCAGCTCGCTCATCGCCGCGTTGGCGTACAGGCCGAATCGCACCGCGCCGATGCGCCGGCGCATCAACGCCGCCGCCTCGGGCCGCACCGTACGCAGGGCGATATCGGCCTCGCCCCGATCCAGCGCCACCAGCGACAGCGATGGCAGCAGCACGACATTGAGCTTGGGGTACGGCTCGCGCAGCGCGGCCATGCGCGGTGCAATGCAATGACTGGCCAGCGACGGCGGCGCACTCACCTTGACCGTGCCGGCCACCTCGATGGACGCCACGCGCGCCAACTGCCCGATGCCATGGCCGATGTCCTGCATGCCGCTGGCCAGCCGGGCCAGCGCCAGGCCATCCTCGGTCAATGGCCGGCTGCGAGGCAGGCGGTCCACCAGGCGCAGGCCCAGCGACTTTTCCAGCGCATCGATGCGCCGCCCGACCGTCGCATGCTCGACCTGCAATTCGCGGGCCGCCGCCGACAGCGAACCGGTGCGCGCCAGCACGGTGAAGCAATACAGGTCTTGCCAATCGAACATCGGGTTGTTTTCGAACGGATATGGTGAATTATTGGGGAATTTTCTAACCTTTCTGGCCCTTTTACCATGCGGTCAGTCCAGATTCTTCCCCGACTTCTCACAGCCGGTGCTTGCCCACCGCGACCCGACAGGCAACCTCAGGATCTTCTCAGCCATGAAAGCCCTCTTCATCGAAAGCTACGGCGGCCCCGACGTGGTGCAACTGCGCACCGACCTGCCCAGGCCCGCCGCCGCCCCCGGCCACGTCCTGGTCAAGGTTGCCTACGCCGGCATCAATTTCATGGACGTGCACACGCGCCAGGGCAAATACGCCACGTCGGTCACCTACCCCGTGCGCCTGCCCTGCACCTTGGGCATGGAAGGCGCAGGCGAGGTCGTCCAGGTCGCTGCGGACGTCACGCACCTGGCCCCGGGCGACCGCGTGGCCTGGTGCATCGCCTGGGGCAGCTATGCCGAATACGCCAGCGTGCCGGTGTCCAAAGTCGCCAAAATTCCCGATGCCATTCCTTTCGACCTGGCCGCCGCAGCGATCTTCCAGGGGGCCACCGCCCATTACCTGGTCGAAGACATCGCCCGGCTGCAACCCGGCAGCAGCTGCCTCATCCACGCCGCCTCGGGCAGCATCGGCCAACTGCTGGTGCAGATGGCCAAACGCCGCGGCGCCACGGTCTTCGTCACGGGCAGCACCGCGCAAAAATGCGCCATCGCCCTGCAACGCGGCGCCGACCACGCCTTGCCGTATGACAACGGCGGCTTTGCCGACCGCATCCGCGAGGCCACCGACGGCCAGGGCGTCGACGTCGTATTCGACTCGGTGGGCAAGGCCACCCTGCGCCACAGCCTGCGCGCCTGCCGCGCTCGCGGCCTGGTCATCAACTACGGCAACGTCTCGGGCTCGGTCACCGACCTGGACCCCATCGAACTCGGCGAAGCCGGCTCGCTCTTCCTGACCCGTCCGCGCCTGGCCGACCACTTGCAGGACGGCGCCACCGTGCAGCGCCGTGCAGACGCCGTCTTCGGCGCCATTCTGGAAGGCTCGCTGCACATCGACATCGAAGGCCGCTACGCCATGGACGATGTGCAACGGATCCATGCGCGGATCGAATCGCGCCAGCAGATCGGCAAGGCGGTCATGCGGATCGGCGCAGATTAGGCTACAACTGCGCGAACAAGGCGCCTGCCCCCTGCCGGCGCTGCATTCCTGCTCCCGACGGACCATGCCGTTTTCAAGCCAGCTTCTCGCAATAGCCCTCAGCGTCATGGCGTCTTCGGCCATGGCAGAAACGCCGTCGCCGGCTTCCGGTGCGCAAGCGCCTATCCGGATCCTTGCCCCGTCCGCGCCCTGCGACGTCACAACGGCCAGGCGCAGCGGCAAGGTCGAGGAAATCTACTGGACCAACGGCCCCTACCACGCACGCGTCAACACCGACGAGGTCGACCACTACGTCGACCTGGACGTGGTCATCAAGACGACCGGCTATCGGCCCGGGGACTGCATCGAAGCCACCATCCAGGCCAGCGATGGCCAGGACGTCGCCACGCAAGCCAGGGACATCGTGCTGCGCGGCCGGGTGAACGAAATCGGCTACGTCTTTTTCAAAGCGCCGATGCGCCGCTACACGGTGATCTTGAGATAACGGCCACCGCCACCGTCAACCTTCTGCGCCCGCGCCGCGAGCGCAGGGATCCGTGCGATTCAGGATTCTGACTGCGTGGCGCTCTCGTACACCAGAATCGCCGCGGCCAGATCCTCCAGCGCGGTACCGACGGCTTTGAAGACCGTGCGGCCCGATGAATCCCCGCGGCCTGCAATTCTCCCGTTGGCCAGATCCGCCAAATCTCCGGCGATATCGTCCCGAGAAAAGACGCCCCGCGACATCGGACCGAGCAGCTCACCACTCTTTTGCAGCGCCTCTTGCGTATCGACGAACAGGCGCGCATGGCTGAAGCACGCATCGTCAGCTTCTCGCATCTGTGGCGTGAAACTGCCGATGAGATCAAGGTGGCTGCATGCACGCAGCGCCGAGCCCTGGATGAGCGGTTCGGTGGCGAGCGTCGCGCAACTGACAATATCGGCCTCACGAACCGCACCGGCCAGATCAGGCGCAACGCTTGCGTCAATGTCCTGGGCTCGCAGCGTTTCGGCAAGGGCTCTGGCCGCCTGGACATTCCGGTCCCATACCTGGACCTTCTCGATAGGCCGGACCGCTCGATACGCTTCGGGAATGAGGCTACCCACGCGCCCGCAGCCGACCACCAGCAAATGGCTTGCCGTCGCCGGAGCCAGGTAGGACGCGGCGAGCGCGGACGCTGCGGCGGTGCGACGCGATGTGATTTCGTTGCCGTCAATCAGGGCCAGCGGCTCTCCCGTCCTGGCGTCATAGAGAACATAGGTTGAGTACAGGCCAGGCAGGCCGCGGGCGGCATTGGCGGGATAGATGTTGACGGTCTTGATTCCCAAATACCGGTCACGCTGCCACGCCGGCATGATCAGCACCGTCATGGGAGACGCCTCGGGCGTCTCGTGCAGGGCGTGCACATGCCGCAAGGGCACCTCGCATCCAGAGATGAACATGGCTTCGAGCGCCGGAATGAGACGCTCGAAAGGCAGCGCCCGCTGCGTATCCGCAGCATTGATGATTTTCATGACTAGTCCTTTTCAGCCTGGAATGGAAACTTGCATCGGGTCATGCATCCAGCACGACGTCCTCGACAGGGATGGCCTGACAGGCCAGACAAATGCCCGGATCATCGGGCTCGCTGCCATGCAGATGGCGCACCTTGCCGGACACCAACCGCACCGCGCAGCTTTCGCATTGCCCGACCCGGCAGCCGCTCGCCATCTGCACGCCCAGGGATTCCGCAAACGTCAGCAACGTGCCTTGCCTGGCCGTCCATTTCACTGAATCCCGCCCCGAACGGGAAAAGCGCACGTTGAAGGCTTCGTTGCCCGAGGGCGGCGTGGACGGAGAGCGGAACAGCTCGCTGAACATGTCGAAACGCGGAACGCCGCGCGCCACGAGTCCGTTGGTCACGGCCTCCATCATCGCGGGCGGTCCACACAGGTAAACGCGAGCCCGTCGTGCGATCAGCGCCTCGTCAACGACGCTTGCATCGACGTAGCGCTTGGCCGTGAAATCGACGCCTTCCCGATCGCCTGGAAGCGGCGCTGCGTAATAGTCGTAGACGTGCAGCCGAGGCAATCGAGCACGGTGATGGGCAATACGCTCGCGAAACGCGTGTGTACCGCTGTTCTGGTTCGCGTAGTAGAGCCAGATGTCCGGCCCGTCCGCGCCATCCGGCAACGACTCGAGCAGGCTCAAGAACGGCGTAATGCCTATGCCGCCGGCAAACAGCAAAAGCGGCTGCGGCGATTGGCGCGGAAGGACCCAACCTCCTGAGGGAGATCGCAGCGACACGACATCACCCACGCGCAGCCTGCGGTGCAAGAAGCCTGACATGCGCCCTTCAAAGGGCGTGCCATCGGCTGACTGCCCTTTTTGATGGCGTACCGCGATGCTGTAACGGCGCCGATGCGGCACGACGGCCGGGCCCGTCAGCGAGTACGCACGCGAGATCGGGATGCCGTCCCCTCCGTCCAGTTTCATCTCGATATGCTGTCCCGGGCGGTAGTCGGGCAATTCGACGTCATCCAGGGGTTCAAAGTGGATACCCAGCACGCCGTCGGCTTCCCGACACAGTTCGCTGACGCGAAAATCGCGATAGCCCGGCCACTTTCGCTGGCGCACCTCGATGAGCGGGTCTAACTCGACGTCGCAGAGAAACGAGCGCAACGGCGAGGATCCACTGACCGGGTCGTGGTGATCCGCGCTGATCAAGCTATTGAAATTGCTGTTGGCCAAGCCCGCGATCGACAGGCCATCGCGATCGAGTTCCGGGCAACCTTGCCACCACCCGAACTCCGCCACGACGACACCATCAGCCAGTTGGGGAGTTATGCGGGCGACGAACCGGGCCTGCCCAACCCGCGTGCGGATGCGTATCCAATCCCCATCCAGAATGCCTTTTTCCTTGGCAAGCACGGGACTGAGTTCGGCAATGGGATCCGGCGCCCTTTTGCGCAGCGAGGTCAGGCTGCGATGCTGGCTGTGGCAATAGAAGCCGTTCTTGGCCGAGCTCAACACATAAGGAAAGCGGCCCTGGCGCGTCGCGTTCGGATCGCATGGCGTATCGGCGGGCTCTACAAATGCAGCCAATGGCGGCTGGCGGTGCCGAAGCAGGTTTTCCGAATAAAGCTCGACGCGCCGCGTGGGCGTTGCGAACCCACGAACGCCAGTGGCTGTCGGGCACGCATACTTCCTTTCGCCCGCATCGACCGGGCAGGCGATGCCCTCCGGGCGTCGACGCAACTGTGCCACCGAGAGTCCGGTGGGTTCCAGGATGTGGTTCCACCCTGCTTCCAGGCTGCCGCCGAAGAATTCGTCACCCAAGCCGAGCCGACATGCGAGATCGAACACGATGTCGTTGTCCGAGCGAGATTGCCCGCGCGGCGGCACCATTTGCTGGCGCAACTGGACCCATCCCGCAGCCCGGTCGCTGATCTCGAAGCCGACTCGCAGCCCCTCGCGCTCCCAGGGGGTGTTGACGGGCAGAAAAATATCCGCGTACCTGGCCGCCGGGGTCTCGAACAGGTCGCAATGCACGTGAAACTCAAGCTCGGCAAGCGCCCGGTGCGCCTGCGAGGTATCCGCCTGCGACACCGGCAGGTTCGTACCAAACGCCACCATGGCGCGCACCTTGTACGGCTGTCCTTCCAGAATCGCCCGGTAAGTGTCGCGCGCCGTCACCCAGCCATGGGCCGGCGGGCCGATAGGCCGCTCATCAATGCCAAGCGCCTTCATCCTCTGCGCTTCACTCAGCAGGGAAAGCGCGTTTACCGCGTTGAAGGGCGGCCCGATGCGCACGCGGTTGCCGCCAACACGGTCAAAACTGCCGGTCAGCGCGTACAGCGTGGCCACCGCGCGCTCCGATTGCGTGGCATTGGCGTGTTGGCCGATGCCTGTCCAGGCGTGGTACGCGATGCGTCCGAGCGAACCGAAAAGCGCCGCTGCCGCGTGCAGCGAGGCCGCGGGCACGCCGGTAATGCTCTCGACTTCCCTCGGCCCGTAATGGGCACTGGCCTGGGCAAGCAATTCAAACGCAGGATGGCAGACCAGCCCCGCGACGCCGCACACATCGACAGTCACCGCGCCTCGCAAGCGAAAATCCGCGCTCTGCTGTGGCTGCGCAGCCTGCTCGGTGTCGTATGGACAGACGCAATGGCGTGCGTCGTTCCATACCAGGAAGCGGTTGCGCACCGCATCAGGCCAGACATCCTGCTCGCGCAGGAACTGCCCGGTGTCGCTGCGCACCAGCAGCGGGCCGTTCGTCCAATCGCGCACGAACGCCTCGTCGTACCGGCCTTGCGCGATCAGCAGGTGGACCAGGCCCAACGCCACTGCCGCATCCGTGCCCGGACGTACCGGCAGCCAAACATCGGCCTGGCGGGCGAGCGCCGTCGGCCGGGGATCGACCACGACCATCTTTGCGCCACGCATGCGGCCCTTGCCAATGGCCGATGCCTGCGCGAGCCACGTGTTCGCAGGGTTATGCCCCCACAGGACGATGAGGTCGGCCTCGGCGTAATCGGCAGGCGGCATGCCACAGCCGAAGGTGAACGCATGCGCGTAGTCCTTGTGCCAATTGCAGACCTCCGTCGCGTAACAGATATTGGGGCTGCCAAACAGGCGAACGAAGCGCTCGATCCAGTCGATGCTGTCGCTCAGCGGCGTGCCGCTGGGCGTCGTGACGGAGAACACGACCGACTCCGCGCCGCTTTCAGCGCGAATGCTGCCAAGCCGCCGCGCCGTCTCCGCCAGCGCCTCTTCCCAACTGATGCGCACCCAGCCCGGATCGGGACTTCCTTTCGGATTGGTGCGACGCAAAGGGTATTGCAGGCGGTGGGGGCTGTGCACCAGCTCAGGCGCTGATTTTCCCTTCATGCACATCGCTTCGCCCGTCGGATGCGACGGATCCGGGCGAACGGAAATCAACATGTCTCCGCGCACCTCGTTGACCGTACCGCATCGCGAACGGCAAAGCGTGCAATACCCCTGCTTGGATTCTGTCGGCATCACGATCAAGCGTGCTCGTCGAGGGTCAGGGCATGACCGGAGGAACGTAGTCGAGCGTACGCCCCAGGAACCAGAGCATGAAGAGCACGAGCGGCGCGTGGACCAGCAATTGCAGGAACGTAAAGCCCACGATGTCGCGTGCTTTCAGCGCCAGGACGCCAAGCAGCGGCAGCATCCAGAAGGGATTGATCAGGTTCGGAAGCGCTTCCGCGGCGTTATAGACCTGCACTGCCCAACCCAGGTGCACCTTGAGCGCGTTGGCGGCCTGCATGACGTAAGGCGCCTCGATGATCCACTTGCCGCCGCCCGACGGAATGAAGAAGCCCAGGACGGCGGAATACGCACCCATCATCACCGCGAAGGTGTCGGTGTTGGAGATGCTGACGAACAGGTGCGCGATGCGGTCCGACAACGCAATGCCATCATGCCCCTTGGCGGTCGTCAGCATTGCCGCGATGGCGCCGTACAAGGGGAATTGAATGATGACGCCCGCGGTGGAAGGCACCGCGCGCGTCACGGCATCGAGGAAATTCCGGGGACGCCAATGCAGCAACAAGCCGAGCAGCAGGAACAGCAGGTTGTACGTATTGAGCCCGGAAATGGCCACGAGCGGACTTTTTGCCATGAATTCCTGTGCCAACCAGCCAAATCCAAGCGCACACAGAAGAATCGTCAGCAAGGGGCTGCGCTCGAACCATTCACCGGGGCGACGCTTGGCCGGATCCTGGGCAGCCGGCTTGAACTCGGCAAGGTCCACACCCAGATCCTGGGCCGTGACGGCATTGGCACCGGTAGGCGCCGAAAAAAAGCAGATCGCCACCGACACGACGATCAGCACAGCGGCCATGACCATGGACTGCCAAAGAAAGATGGTCTGGCTGAACGGGATCACGCCGGTGATATCCAGGATGCTCTTTGGCAGGCTGCCTGGGTTGGCCTGCAACTGGGCGGCAGACGAACTCAAGCCCAACGCCCAGGTTGCGCCCAGGCCAAGGTACGCCGCGGCGCCAGCGGCCCGATAATCCACCCGCAGGTCGGCACGGCGGGCCAAGGCTCGGGCATAGAGCGCGCTGAAGATCAGCGAGACGCCCCAGTTGAAAAGCGACAGGATCATGCTGATCAGCGCCACATACGCAATCCCCTGCCTGCCGGACCTGGGCACCGCGGCCAATCGCTGGATAAGGCGAGCGGCAGGCGGCGACGTCGCCACAACGTAACCGCCAATGGCAACGACCGCCATCTGCATCGTAAAGACGATCAAACTCCAGAACCCATCGCCAAACGCCTTGGCCACGGCTTGGGGGGTCGACCCATTGGCCATTGCCGCGCCCGCGACGACGATCACGGCGATGGCAGCGAAGACAAAGGCGTCGGGAAACCAGCGTTCCGCCCACGCAGTGAAACGCAGGCCAAGGCGGCTGAGCAGGCCCGTGCTGCGTTCGATGTCAGGCGGCGTGCCGGGCGGTGCGTCGCCTGGCGCAGCAGGATGGGCAGGAATGCTCGATGACGATTGCATGGGAGTCTCCATTTCTCGGAAATGTTGGCGTTCCTCGAGACACATCCGACGACGCGCGAATGTGCATGCTATTGATCGTCACGCAGTATTCATAATTCTTTTATTGAATGCAGCAATATATAATTTATCTATGAAAGTCACGATCAAGCAGCTGGAACACTTTGTGGCGGCCGCCATGACCGGCCAGGTGTCCCGGGCAGCCCAACGCTGCTACGTCAGCCAACCGTCGCTCACGACGTCGTTGAAGAATCTTGAGGCCCTCCTGGGCGTTCCGCTCTTCACGCGGCACGCCGCGGGCTTGAGACTGACATTGCAGGGGGAAGGATTTCTGCGCCATGCGGAACACGTGCTCGCATCGCTGGAAACGGCCATCGCCGAGACCAAGGATTCGATCTCCTCGCTCGAAGGCCGCGTGAAACTGGCCATCACGGATACGGTGTCGGAGTACGTGCTGCCCAAGATCATCGGGGCGATGCGCCGGCAACTGCCGCTCGTCTCGTTTGAACCCGTTGAACGCAACCGCCTTCAAATTGAAAACGGCATACGCAACGGGTCGTTCGACCTGGCCGTCGTCCTCGTTTCAAACCTGACTCCCACAGCGGACTTTCACCAGGAAAAACTGCTGAAATCCGAGCGCCGGCTATGGACGTCGCTGGATCACCCCCTTGCCGGCCGCCCGTCGGTAGCGTTGTCCGAACTGGCAGACCAGCCGTTCATCCTGCTGGACATGGACGAGCATGTGGCAACCGTCAATCGCTACTGGGGCGCCAGCAAACTCAAGCCCAACGTCATATTCCGTACCAAGTCGATCGAAGCGGTGCGCAGCCTGGTCGCGCAGAATGTCGGCGTCACGATTCTTTCCGACCTCGTTTTCAGGCCGTGGTCCCACGACGGGGGAAGAATACGCAGGACGGTGATGGCAGGATCCGTTCCGTCGATGGACCTGGGTCTCGTCCATCGACGCGACGCCGACCTGTCCAAGGCCGCCAGCGCCTGTGCACGCGTCTTGCGGTTGCTGGCAAAAAGCCTGCTGCGAGAATCGCATCTGCAGGTCGACGGCTCGTCCGACGCCGCGGCGGACTGATCCTGGCTCTTGGCTGCCCATTTTCCGCTCGCTTTTCTGCCGGCTTTTCTGCGCATCCTTTCCTGCGCATCATCAAGGCCCATCGTCAGGGCGAGCCGAGCCGGCGCGCGCCACGCCAGCCACCGGTCTGCCCTGTGGGCCGCGCAAACGCAAAAAAGCCGGCCCGCTTTCGCGATACCGGCTTTCAGCTAAAAGTGTCGGGAAACACTTTCAAGAATTTGACCACATCAAGTGGTCGGGGCGAGAGGATTCGAACCTCGCGAAATCCTAACGTTTCCCTGGGAGACCTAGACAAATGTCAACACGAGGCGGTGGGCTTAATTGACACGACCTAAACCGTAGCACTTGAGAGCCTCCCTATCAAGCCCCACGGCAGTCACTGGACTCTCGGATTCGTGATGTCGCAATCAAGGCGATCACTACTAGGCCAGAAGTTCCTCAAATGTAGGTCTCTTACAAGACGGCGCACTACTCGGGCTTAGGCCTTGGAAGCCGACGCTTTAGGCGCGGCGTTAATTAGAACAATATCCTTTGACTTATCCAACTTGAGCCGCCCAAGGATAATCTGGACTTTTTTAAACTCCGCCTCTTTAAAGTAAAGAATAACCTTAATTGGAGGATGAGTCGCCCTAGACGCATCAGCGTATATTTCCGCCTGATTCTGAAGATTTTTCTCTAGCTGAGAATTTTTTGCAAGCTTGAATTCAATAACAGATTTATCTCCGCTTCCATAGGAAACAAGAAAATCAGACGGTCCGCGCCCATTATTTACCTCAGCATCAGCACTAAAATCAGATGCAAACCATGTCAACTTAAACATAATTTGCAAATCACTTTCTCTAGATATAGGTTTTCCGCTCAAATAAAATATTCTATAACCATCCTGCTTTTCAATAACATGCTTCAGGAACTGCACTCGCTTCATCCCTTCGGCGTAGCTGTTAGTGCCGGTCTCGTAGAACTTGGTTTTGTCTACAAGGTCAATCAACCTCTGCAATTGCGCTACGAAAATCTGCTGCGCAGCCTGCACCTTCTCCGCACTCGTGGCTGCGGCCTCATCTCCCGATTTTTCCTGCATTTTTACGTACAGGTTCAACAAATCTGGGTATTTACTAACCACCTTTTCAATAGCTTCCTCGCGCTGCCGCTTATTGGCCTCAATAGGAAGTTTTGAAGCAAAGTAGTTCTCCATCTGCAAGCGCAGGCTGGTATTCCCTACTGATTGCAGTACAGCAGAAAAATCTTCGACAAAGCCGTTATGTGATATCCAGGCGTCATCTTTAGTCAATATATCCAATGGGGTCAGCAAGACGAAATCTGAACCGAATTTCGGTAGAACAAATTGCTTGGCCGACCAAGATTGGGTTTCGTAATTGAACTTAACTTTACTTATATTGAATTTCTTCAGCTTTGATGGATCTATATTTTTTAAAGCAAACTTCTCAGTGAACTCAGCCAGATAACCTTTTATAAGGTTGCACGTGAAATCACTTATATTATCCTTTCCGACCCCACTCTTAATAAGAGTCAACTTGCCAAGATGCGTATGAGTCTTAGTTTCTTCACCAAAATCTGAAAATACTGATGTGAAGTTTTTTTTCAACGACTCTGCAAACTTTGCCCCCAGTCCACGACCACCGTTTCCGCTTTTACTGAAACCCATCCAGTTTTGCTTGACTTCAGGGAAATGGAACCACGCCTGGACCAGCCCAGCAGGAAGCTTCTTCGCAGACTGTTCTTTCAAGAACAGCATGTAGCGAATCATCTCATCATGAAGCTCTTGATATTTTTGATTATCGCTATTGAAAAGCAAAAATGGATCAATGAATAACGGAAGATCGTTGATCAGCGATATATCGAAAGCGCCGTAATCCTCGACAACCTTTGGGTCAACATCGAAGAACTGCGAAAAATATATTCTGAAACGCCTTCTCTTCATCATGAGCGCACCCCGGTGACGTGTTCGGAAAACATCTATGGAAAGTCAAGCCGTTACGTTATACAACAATTTTGTAGGACTAAGTAACGCCTCTTTGATGTTGTGCTGCCATCGTAAGCTCCCCCTTCAGGTAGACACCAACCGGTAGAATTTCGGAGCCTCCCTGAGTTGGAGATTTCCTTGAAGAAAAGCAGATTTACCGAGAGCCAGATCGTTGCTGTGCTGAAGGAAGGCGAAGCCGGCATGCCCGTTGCCGAGCTGTGCCGTAAACATGGCATCAGCAACGCCACGTATTACCTTTGGAAGAGCAAGTTCTCCGGCGTGCAAATTTCCGAGTTGCAGAGGCTGCGCGAACTGGAAGCTGAAAACGCCAAGCTCAAACGCATGTTTGCCGACTTGGCGCTGGAGAATGCAGCGATCAAGGATGTCTTGAATCGAAAATCCTGACGCCGTCGGCCAGGCGCGAAGTGGTGGATCGGTTGGTACAAGCCAAGCTCTCCATCACACGCGCTTGTCAGATTGCCGGCCTATCGCGGGCGGCGTACTACAAGAGGCCAGTGCCGGCATCTGAGCGGGCTGCCCAAGTCATTGACGCTCTCAATGCCATTGTGACCCGGCACGGACGTTGGGGATTCTGGAAGTGTTTCACCCGGCTGCGGCTCGACGGTCGCGGCTGGAACAAAAAGCGCGTTCATCGGGTGTACTGCGACATGGGTCTGAATTTGCCTCGGCGCTGCAAAACCCAGGCGGATAAGGTCGCGGTGAATCGGGACCCACCGGGCGGACTCATCAGTTTTAACAGTTCCGCCGGCACGAGCATGAATTTCATAGGCCCAAATGCCGTCTCTGTTCTGTAGGTCGGCAGCCTCTAGCTGGGCTAATTCGCCGATTCGTGCCCCTGAGTAAAGTTGCATCACGAGCAGGAAATACCCGGCGGACGCTTGGGTCGCCCGAAGCGTAGGGAACTTTGCAGGGTCTTCGGTAAATAGGTGGGACCCAAATATGGTCCGCAGTTCCCCGCCGGTCCACGCTACGCGCTTTTCCGCCCCTTTCACCGCAAAGGATAGGTCGAACGGGATAGCCGTCAGCTTACCCACCTTGACGGCCACATTTACGAGAGCGTTGATAGCAGCGGTTTGGTTGGCTGCTGTGCTATCGCCAAAGCCCCGAGCCTTGCTATCCCGCAGGAAGGCCAGAAAGCTCCCACCTACGGCACGATCTAACTGACCCAAGGGGACAATGCCTACAGCCTCTTCAAACAGCTTCAGGGCGCGTTCCGTGCCCTGAATCGCGTTAGGCAAGCTTCCGCCGCATGCGGTTCAGTGCGCAATACGTCATCTGTTGCCAGCACCTGCCGCGCAACCGTCGCATTTACGAAGGAAATCAGATCGGGCGTGAGCGGAATCAGAGGCGGCGCGACCTTGGCTTGCTTGAGCGCCAAGCGGTCCGCGAACTCCTTGCGCACCTCCGCAATCTTGGAGTGCGCCAGAACAAGAGCTAAGGCGCGGTCGCTGGTGCCGAGCGATCCACGAAATGCGTCCGTAGCGGGCTTGCCGCTACAGCTAACGGGATACGTGTCACGGATGTTGTCGGGAATTCCGATGCGTAGGTGCCAAACGCCGCCACGCATCTTCAGGCCAGGGGGTAGCTTAGACATTGTGTGCTTTGTCATCTTTAAAATTGACACACCGCCTTGCCACAGTTCCAACAAAAAAGACCCAATGGCCATAGGGCTAAAGGGTCTTCCGTCGGGTTTGACCACATCAAGTGGTCGGGGCGAGAGGATTCGAACCTCCGACTCCTGCGTCCCGAACGCAGTACTCTACCAGGCTGAGCTACGCCCCGAGTCTTACTACTTACTACTTCGACTTCGTTGCGCTCAGTGCAACCAAATCATTTTTCGCTTTCCACCAAAGGGCTTGGGGGTTCCAAGATCCTCGGGTTTTGGTGAACTTATTTCGCTGCCTTTCGGTTAGCGATCTCTATTCACCGCGAAAGCGCAGAATTCTAACAGAGAATTTAGAAAAGGGGAAACGGGGTAGTTCGACAACGCTTCGCGGGCCCGATCCGCCTCGGCCACGGCGGCCTGGCGGGCGTGGTCCAGCGCGTCGGTGGCCTGGATGGCGGCGGCCACGGCGGCGAAGTCGGCGTCGCCCGTCTTGATAGCGTCGCGGATCAATTGCTGCTGCTCGGGCGTACCCACTTCCATCACGCGGATCAGCGGCAGCGTAGGCTTGCCCTCGCGCAGATCGTCGCCCACGTTCTTGCCCAGCGCGGTGGCGTCGCCGCTGTAGTCCAGCACGTCGTCCACCAACTGGAAGGCCGTGCCCACATGGCGGCCGTAGGCGGCCGCGGCGGCTTCCTGCTCGGGCGTGGCGCCCGCCAGCACGGCGCCAACCTGGGCGGCGGCCTCGAACAGCTTGGCGGTCTTGTAGCGCACCACCTGCAGGTAGCGTTCCTGCGATACGTCCGGGTCGTGCACGTTCAAGAGCTGCAGCACCTCGCCCTCGGCGATCACCGTGGTGGCCTCGGACAGGATGCTCATGATGCGCATCGAGTCGGCCTCGACCATCATTTCGAACGAGCGGGAATAGAGATAGTCGCCCACCAGCACGCTGGCGGCGTTGCCGAACACTGCGTTGGCGGTGTCGCGGCCACGACGCAGGTCGGATTCGTCGACCACGTCGTCATGCAGCAGCGTGGCGGTATGGATGAATTCCACCACGGCGGCCAGCAACTGGTGATGCGTCCCTTCATAGCCCAGGGCGCGCGCCACCATCAGTACCATCGCCGGGCGCATGCGCTTGCCGCCCGCCCCGATGATGTAGTCGCCGATCGTACGGATCAGCACCACCTCGGAATTCAGCCGCTCGCGGATAACCGCATCGACGGCTTTCATATCGTCAGCTATGGGGGCAATGAGCGCGGGGAGATTCAAGACGTATCCGGAGTGTGAAACGAGCCGCGTGTAACAGCTCTTACCGCTGGGCCCGCCAGGAAGGCAGGGGGGATTCGACCAGCGATTATACGGGGTGTCACGAACCGTAGCCGGGCCGGGCGGCGCCCGGCGGCCAAGGTCCGGACGCCGCCCGGCCTCCCTCAGGAACAGGGATCAGACCCCGTTTTTCCCCGGCAGCCCCCCTCTTGCGCGGCGTCCGTACGACACCTAAACCCTTACCCTGCAAGCGCTTTTTGACTTTTCCCCAGCCCCACGCTAATATCCCGGATTCGGTCAGTGATGGCCGAATTACGTCGGTGAATTACGCACTTGTCTTGCGCGTCTATGCAGCCCGCCAGAACCCCAGGCCGGCAAGAATAGACAAAACCGCTTCAGGCAAGTACCGCCAGCCCAGCAGGGCCGGCTGCGAATAAGCCCATTTACCTATTTAAGGAATACCCCATGTACGCGGTCGTAAAAACCGGTGGCAAGCAGTACCGTGTTGCCATTGGCGAAAAACTCAAGATAGAACAGATACCGGCAGACATTGGGCAAGAAATCACCCTGGATCAAGTGCTGTCCGTGGGCGAAGGCGACCAACTCAAAGTTGGCACGCCCCTCGTCTCGGGCGCCGTGATCAAGGCAACGGTTCTTGCGCAAGGCCGCCACGACAAGGTCAAGATCTTCAAGATGCGCCGTCGCAAGCACTATCAGAAGCGTCAGGGCCACCGTCAGAACTACACCGAAATCCGCATCGAAGCCATCACGGCTTGAGAAGCGACTCGGTACCACATTAGCAGGAGCTAAAAATGGCACAGAAAAAGGGCGGCGGCTCTACGCGAAACGGACGCGACTCAGAATCGAAGCGTCTGGGCGTCAAGGCTTTCGGCGGTGAACTGATTCCCGCTGGTTCGATCATCGTGCGTCAGCGCGGTACCCGTTTCCACGCTGGCGTGAACGTCGGCATGGGCAAGGACCACACCCTGTTCGCGCTGATCGACGGCAAGGTTCAATTCGGCTTCAAGGGCGCGTTGAACAAGCAAACCGTTTCGATCGTCGCCGCCGAGTAATCGGCAATCGCGTCCGCGGCCTACGCGGCGGACGCAGCACGATCCGGCAAACGGCAAGGTCGCCCTGGCGACCTGCCCCACGCCAGAACGGCAAAAGCCCTGTCGCACGCGGCAGGGCTTTTTTCCTTCCAGGCCACCGCAACCGCGGCGCGGCCTCTTAATTCATACACGCGCAGACATCATGAAATTCGTAGACGAAGCCACCATTGAAGTCGTCGCCGGCAAAGGCGGCAATGGCGTGGCGAGCTTTCGCCGCGAAAAATTCATCCCCAAAGGCGGCCCGGACGGCGGCGACGGCGGACGCGGCGGCACGATTTACGCGGTCGCCGACCGCAACATCAACACGCTGATCGACTTCCGCTACGCGCGCCTGCACCGCGCCAAGGGCGGTGAAAACGGCCGCGGCTCGGACCAATATGGCGCCGCCGCCCCGGACATCACGCTGCGCGTGCCCGTCGGTACCGTCATCCACGACGCCGAAACCGGCGAAGTCCTGTTCGACCTGAACACGCACGACCAGAAAGTCGTGCTGGCCGCCGGCGGCCAGGGCGGCATGGGCAACATCCACTTCAAGTCCAGCCTGAACCGTGCGCCCCGCCAATGGACGCCCGGCAAGGAAGGCGAACATCGCTACCTGCGCATGGAACTGAAGGTGCTGGCGGACGTGGGCCTGCTGGGCCTGCCCAACGCTGGCAAGTCCACGCTGATCACGCGCATCTCGAATGCCAAGCCGAAGATCGCGGACTACCCCTTCACCACGCTGCACCCCAACCTGGGCGTCGTGCGCACGTCGCCGTCGCGCAGCTTCGTCGTGGCCGACATTCCCGGCCTGATCGAAGGCGCCTCCGAAGGCGCGGGCCTGGGCCACCTGTTCCTGCGCCACCTGGCGCGTACCCGTGTGCTGCTGCACCTGGTGGACGTATCCACCCCCGACCCGGACGCCGATCCGGTCGAGCAAGCGGTCAAGGACGCGCGCGCCATCGTCGAAGAGCTGCGCCGCTACGATCCGGAACTGGCCGAAAAGCCCCGCTGGCTGGTCCTGAACAAGCTGGACATGGTGCCGGACCCCGAAGACACCAAGCGCCGCTTCCTCGAACTCTACGACTGGAAGGGCCCCGTGTTCGCCATTTCGGGCCTGACGGGCGAAGGGACGCAGGACATGCTGTACGCACTGCAAGACTACCTGGACGCCGAGCGCGAAAAGGAACACGTGTCGCAAGACCAGGCCGACGGCACCTACGTGGCGCCGGACCCCCGCTTCGACGACAAGCGTTCCGATGCCGACAAGCCCGCGGCGCCGCGTGGCGGTGACGAATAAGCCATAATCGCAGTCCTTCCGATTACGTCTTTTCTCGCCGCAGCCGGGCCCCAACATGTCTGCTGAATCACCCGCCGTTTCCGTCGTCACCCACGCCCAGCGCCTGGTCGCCAAAGTCGGCTCGTCGCTGGTCACCAACGAAGGCCGCGGCCTGGACCGCGCCGCCGTCGCCCACTGGGCCGCGCAGATCGCTTCCCTGCACAAGCAGGGCAAGCAGATCGTGCTGGTTTCCAGCGGCGCCATTGCCGAAGGCATGGCGCGGCTGGGCTGGCGCAAGCGCCCGTCGGTCATGCACGAGCTGCAGGCCGCCGCGGCGGTCGGCCAGATGGGCCTGTGCCAGGCCTATGAAGCCGCCTTCGCCGAATACGGCCTGCGCACCGCGCAGATCCTGCTGACCCACGAAGACCTGGCCGACCGCCACCGCTACCTGAACGCGCGCAGCACCATCTTCGCGCTGCTGCGCCTGGGCGTAGTGCCCATCGTCAACGAGAACGACACGGTCGTCACCGATGAAATCCGCCTGGGCGACAACGACACGCTGGGCGCCCTGGTCACCAACCTGATCGAAGCCGACACGCTGATCATCCTGACGGACCAGCGCGGCCTGTACGACTCGGACCCCCGCAAGAATCCCGACGCCAAGTTCATGGCGCACGCCCAGGCCGGCGATGCGTCGCTGGAAGCCATGGCGGGCGGCGCCGGCAGCGGCATCGGCACCGGCGGCATGCTGACCAAGGTGCTGGCCGCCAAGCGCGCCGCGCACAGCGGCGCGCACACCATCATTGCCTCGGGCCGCGAACCCAATGTGTTGACCCGTCTGGCGCAAGGCGAATGCATCGGCAGCGAATTGCGTGCCGTGCTGCCCGTGTGGTCAGCCCGCAAGCAATGGCTGGCCGATCACCTGCGCTTGCGGGGCCGCGTGGTGCTGGACGACGGCGCCGTGCAAGCGCTGCTGCGCGAAGGCAAGAGCTTGCTGCCGATCGGCGTCGTCGAGGTCGAAGGCGAATTCGGCCGCGGCGACGTCGTCGCCTGCGTCGACAGCCAGGGCCGCGAATGTGCCCGCGGCCTGATCAACTATTCGTCGGCCGACACCCGCCGCATCCTGCGTCAGCCTTCATCGCAGATCGCCCGCATCCTGGGCAGCATGACCGACCCCGAGCTCATGCACCGCGACAACCTGGTCGTACTGTAGCCAGCCGCCGCGCAGGCTGGCTTGCGCCGGCCTGCGGGCCTCTGCTACCCCGGCCCTGCCGCAGCGTGCGGCAGCAGCATGTAGCCCCACCCGCGCACCGCCAGCACCGGCAATTCGAAATTGCGCCGCCGCGCCTTGGTGCGCAAGCGTGACACCAGCACGTCCACCCGCCGCGCACCGTCCTGGGGATCCCGCGCCGCATCGGGAAAAAACCCTTCGCGCGGCAAGCACTGCCCCGGTGCGCTCAACAGGCTGACAAAAAAAGCACGCTCGGTGTGTGTCAGTGGCAGGCGTTCGCCGCCCGGCCCCGCGAGCATGCGGCCTCGTGCATCGACACGCCACCGCGGCCGCAAGGCAAGCGCTGGACGACCGCCGCGAATCAAGTTGCGCAGCACCGCATCCCATTCTTCGTCCGTCGCATTGGGCGGCACGCACGCGTGCGCGCCGGCGTCCAGCGCGGCAATCCGCGCCCGCGGACAGTCCGAAGACGGCTGCCAGACCACCCGCGTGGCAGGCGCCGCAAGGCGCAGCGAAAGGATCAGTGCCGACAGGCCCTGCCCTGCGCCAAACAGCACAATCGCGTCAGCCGACTCGTCGTCCAGACGCGCCAACAGATGATCCGGCGACTCGCACAGGCTGACCCGCCAGCGGAATTGGCGTAAGGTAAGCACGAACTTATTGCACGCTATTCCATCAAGTTGCACGACGAGGACGTGACCTACTTCCTGCATGCGATCGTCTCCCCCAACGTATCACGTAAGTAATATTTATAGCTACCAAAGTGCCGAAGGCGCAAGCTTCAATCGACGCGTGAAAACATTTTCAGACCGACTGAAGCACGCCCGTCTTTTGCGTGGCCACACGCAAAAGACCGTCGCACGCCTGGCGCGCCTCTCGCAAAGCGCGATTGGCAGCTATGAAAGCGGGCTGCGTCATTCCAGCCGTTCACTGCGCAAGCTGGCCCAGGTTCTCAAGGTCGAGCTCGAATGGCTTGAAACCGGCAAAGGCCCCATGGAGCTGCCCATGGAAGGCTACGATCTCAGCGATACGCTGCCGCCGTCCACCGGCGTGTCCGAATCGTTGCCGCGCCCGGCCGCCCGTCGCCCTCGTCCGCAGGCGCCCTGGCCTTTCCCCAACATCGCTCCCGCGCAGTTCGACACACTGACCCCGGACGACAGGGCCATGCTCGAAGCCCTGACGCAGACCTTCATTGAAACGGTGCAAGCGCGCCGTGGCATCAAGCCGCGCGGCCGCAAGATCAGTTGATGCCCTCGGGCGAATACCCGGCCGCATGAAAAAAGCCCGGCATTGCCGGGCTTCTTGTTTGCGCGCGCCTGGGATCAGGGCTTGGCGGGTGCGGGTGCCGGCGCAGCGCCAGCAGCCGGCGCGCTCTCGCCACGGATCTTCGCGGCGATGTCGGACGCGGCCTGCGCCGAAGGCACGCCAAAGGCCAGCACGCCGCGGTTCAGGGGCTCGCCGATACGGGGCGCAGCGATCAGCTCGCGATCGATCACCAGCGCCAGCATGTTGCCGACGTTCTGGGTGCTGACTTCGGTGAGCTTACGGGTGCCGGCGTCCGAGAAGCGCAGGCCGACGAAGTTGGCGCCTTGACGGTCGACCAGGGCCGCGGCTTCGGTCAGGTCAGCGCGGGTCAACACCGGTTGCTGTTGCAGATAGATCTTGCCGTCAGGCAGGTTCAGTTCAACCAGGCCGGCGCCCGGCTGGCTCTGCGCCACGTAGAACTCGACGATCGACGCGGTCGCCGGTTGCTGGGCGGAAGGCTGCTGCTGGCCCGCCGTGTCGGGCGTGGCGGCGGCGCCGGATTTGGTCGGGGCGGTCTTGCAACCTGCAAGCGCAAGGGTCATGACGACCAGTGCAGGCGCCAATTTGCGTAGGGTCAGTTGCATGCTCGATTCCTTCTTAAGTGGACTGGAGCCGAAGGACTGACCCCCGGCTGACGGGAAAAAGTGTACAGAACATGTATGGCAGTGTCTCCGCAGACTGATTCCAAATGTAAACCGGTACTACGGCCAGCGCCATGACACGCACCTGCTTCGCGTCCTGCGCCTGTACTCGGGCCTGCGCCGGAAGGCCCGGCGCTTGGCGCCTGCCGGCCACGCCCGCCTTACCGCGATGCAGCATCGCTCTCCATTCGCCTGCGGCCCTGGCAGGCTCTATACTTCGCTTTCGCGCAGGGGTACTCGTCGCGCCTTGATGGTCCGACGTGTTGAGAGAGTCCCTTCGTACCAGTACGGATAATGCCGATGCTGGGAGCCGTATTCCCGCCATGCCCGCATGGCGGGAGTCCATTCCCGATCGGCTCCAAACCATTCGCTTGGAGCTTTCCATGAACGCCAATCCCAAATTCCTGGCCGCCACCGCCGAAGTCGACGCGGCCGCGGTCGCCCCCTTGCCCAAATCCCGCCGGGTCTACGAAGTCGGTTCCCGCCCCGACATCCGCGTGCCCTTTCGCGAGATCGAGCAAGACGACACCCCCACCATGTTCGGCGGTGAAAAGAACCCGCCGCTGACGGTCTACGATTGCAGCGGCCCCTACACCGACCCCGACGTCAAGATCGACATCCGCCGCGGCCTGCCCGAACTGCGCCGCGCCTGGATCGAGGAGCGCGGCGACACGGAAGTGCTGTCCGGCCCCACCAGCGACTACGGCAAGGAACGCCTGACCGATCCCAAGCTGACGGCCATGCGCTTTGACCTGCAACGCCCGCCCCGCCGCGCGGTGGCCGGCGCCAACGTCTCGCAGATGCACTACGCCCGCCGCGGCATCATCACGCCGGAAATGGAATACGTGGCGATCCGCGAAAGCCTGCGCCGCGAACACTATCTGCAAACGCTGCGCGACAGCGGCCCGGACGGCGAAAAGATGGTCAAGCGCCTGCTGCGCCAGCATCCCGGCCAATCGTTCGGCGCCGCCATCCCCGCCGCGATCACCCCGGAATTCGTGCGCGACGAGATCGCCCGCGGCCGCGCGATCATCCCGGCGAACATCAACCATCCCGAAGTCGAGCCGATGGCCATCGGCCGCAACTTCCTGGTGAAGATCAACGCCAACATCGGCAACTCGGCCGTCAGCTCCGGCATCGGCGAAGAAGTCGAAAAGATGACCTGGGCGATCCGCTGGGGCGGCGACACCGTGATGGACCTGTCCACGGGCAAGCACATCCACGAAACCCGCGAATGGATCATCCGCAACTCGCCGGTGCCGATCGGCACGGTGCCGATCTACCAGGCGCTGGAAAAGGTCGACGGCAAGGCCGAAGAACTCACTTGGGAAATCTTCCGCGACACGCTGATCGAACAAGCCGAGCAAGGCGTGGACTACTTCACGATCCACGCGGGCGTGCGCCTGCCTTTCATCCCCATGACGGCCGACCGCATGACCGGCATCGTCTCGCGCGGCGGTTCGATCATGGCCAAGTGGTGTCTGGCGCACCACAAGGAAAGCTTCCTCTACGAACGTTTCGAGGAAATCTGCGAAATCATGAAGGCCTACGACGTCAGCTTCTCGCTCGGCGACGGCCTGCGCCCGGGTTCGGGCTACGACGCAAACGACGAAGCCCAGTTCGCTGAACTGAAGACCCTGGGCGAACTGACGCAAGTGGCCTGGAAGCACGACGTGCAGGTGATGATCGAAGGCCCCGGCCACGTGCCGATGCAGATGATCAAGGAAAACATGGAGCTGCAGCTGGAACACTGCCACGAGGCGCCGTTCTACACGCTGGGCCCCCTGACGACGGACATCGCCCCGGGCTACGACCACATCACCTCGGGGATCGGCGCGGCACTGATCGGCTGGTACGGCACGGCCATGCTCTGTTATGTGACGCCCAAGGAACACCTGGGCCTGCCGAACAAGAAGGACGTGAAGGACGGCATCATCACGTACAAGATCGCCGCCCACGCCGCCGACCTGGCCAAGGGCCACCCCGGCGCGGCCATCCGCGACAACGCCCTGTCCAAGGCACGCTTCGAATTCCGCTGGGACGACCAGTTCAACCTGGGCCTGGACCCGGACACGGCCAAGGAATTCCACGACGAGACGCTGCCCAAGGACTCGATGAAGGTGGCCCACTTCTGCTCGATGTGCGGCCCGCACTTCTGCAGCATGAAGATCACGCAAGACGTCCGTGATTATGCGGCTGCCCAGGGTGTCAGCGAGAAGGATGCGCTGCAAAAGGGAATGCAGGAAAAATCAATCGAGTTCGTTAAGAAAGGGGCCGAGGTTTATCATCGGCAGTGATTGCTGATTCGGTTTCTTTTCTGAATTGATTGGTCTTGGAAGTGCGTGCGGTTGAGTTCTTGAGCCGCGCGTGACGGGGCAGGCGGGTGAGGGCGGGGCTACGATTGCGGTCCGGAGCCTTCGCTCCGGACTGCCCCGTCCTCATCGTCGTCCAGGCCTTCGGCCTTCCCTTCCGATTCCGTCGGGCGCATCTACACGCCCCGCCCTCACCCGCCTGCCCCGTCACGCGCTCTTGATGTGCTTTAGTCGCGGCCGCTGGGACGGTCAGTGTGCTTGACGTGCTAGCCAACATCGGAGGGAGGGGTTGGCGGGGTGGGACGGTGCCCGCCTCGTGCCGGCCGCGCGGGCGGCCTTACGAGGCTTACGCGGCGTCTTGCGTGCACCGATGCCGCTCTCGCGCTTGCGGGGATCGCGCGCATTTTGATCACCTGTTGAATTGCCCCCCACCTGCCACCGGTCTTCTAGCGGCGCGGATGCCGTGGCGTTCCACACCCGTGTGCAACGCCTGATGGGCGGCGCGCGAGACGGTCAGCATGCGCAATCAAGCGCCTGCCGCGCCGCCCATCACCGCCCCACCCCCACGATGTGCGACCCAATAGAAAACCCATCTCCAACAGCACGAAGCGCACCCGCAACACTGTCAGCAACACGAATGCCAAACGTGGCCGCCCGCGCGGCCGCGGCTTGGCGACCCCGTAGATTCCATTCCCTGCACACAGGTCTAGCAGCGCAACAATTCGAGACGCGCGTAGTCCCTCGCGGCGGTGGCATGCGGGGCGGGCAACCTCGATGCGCCCGAGGGAATCGGAAGGGAAGGCCGAAGGCCTGGACGACGATGACGACGGGGCAGTCCGGAGCGAACGCTCCGGACCGCAATCGTGGGCGCCCGCCCCGCATGCCACCGCCGCGAGGGACGACCTACGAAGTACCGAACGCCCTATGAAGCCCAGAGCGACCTACGAAGCACCGAACGACCCACGAAGCAACAACCAGCCTACAACACCAAGCGTTAAAGCAGCTTCCCAGGATTCATGATCCCCTTAGGATCCAACACCCGCTTGATCTCCCGCATCACCCGCAACTCCAACGCATCCTTGCTATGCAAGAAGTGATCCCGCTTCAACTGCCCGATCCCATGCTCAGCACTGATGCTCCCCCCATACCGGTTCACCTCATCCAGCACAGCATCCGTAATCGCCGCCCCATGTTCCGCCACCCAGCTGCGGTCTGCACCCGCCGGCCTGGACAGGTTGTAGTGCAGGTTGCCGTCGCCGAAATGGCCGAAGATGAACGGGCGCAGGTCCGGGTAGAGCGCGCGGATGCGGGCTTCGGCCGACGCCATGAAGTCCGGGATGCTTTCGATCGGCAGCGACACATCGTGCTTCAGGTGGGGGCCGTCTGCGCGTTGGGCTTCCGAGATTTCCTCGCGCAGTTTCCACAGGGCTTGCAGCTGCGCCAGCGACGCCGATACCGCCGCGTCCAGGCACAGGCCGCGTTCCAGCGCCGTGCCGATCACGTTTTCCAGCAACGCCGTCAGCGCGGCCTCGTCTGCCGTGTCCGCCAGCTCCACCAGCACGTACGCCGGGTAGCGTTGATCGAACGGTTCCTGTACGCCCGCTGCGTGCGTCAGCACCAGGTCCAGGCAGTCGCCCGAAAAATACTCGAAGGCTTGCAGGCGCGCGCCGCATTGCTCGAACAGTATCTCGAACAGTTGCAACGCCTGGGCCGGCGACTCGACTGCCGCCAGCACCACCGAACGCACGTCCGTGCGCGGGAACAGGCGCAGCGCCACCGCCGTAATCACGCCCAGCGTGCCTTCCGAGCCGATCAGCAGCTGCTTCAGGTCGTAGCCCGTGTTGTCCTTGCGCAGCGTGCGCAGGCCGTTGAAGATCTCGCCATTGGGCAGCACCGCTTCCAGGCCCAGCACCAGCTCGCGCGCCATGCCGTAGCGCACCACATTCACGCCGCCGGCATTGGTGGCGACGTTGCCGCCGATCTGGCTCGAGTCTTCCGCGGCCAGGCTCAGCGGCAGCAGGCGGCTGGCGTCCTGCGCTGCGCGGCGCAGGTTGCCCAGGATGCAGCCGGCTTCGGCCACCATCGTATTGGCCACGGTGTCGATCGAACGCACGGCATTCATGCGGTCCAGGCTGAGCACCACATTCACCGGCGCGGCGTCCGGCGTGGCACCGCCGCACAGGCCCGTATTGCCGCCGCGCGGCACCACCGGCACGCCGGCCTCGTTGCAGATCGCCAGGCAGGTCGAGACTTCGGCGGTCGTGCGCGGACGCACCACCGCTTGCGCGTGGCCGTTGTACAGGCCTCGCCAATCCGACAGCCACGGCGCGATGTCGGCGTCGGCGGTGTAGACGGTATCGGGACCCAGGGCCTGGACCAGGCGCTGTGCAATATCGGTTGAGCTCATGATGTCTATGGGGAAACGGGAAAGAGGGAATCCAGTTGCAGGCGGCCTGCGGCCTGGCGCAAGTGGCGCACCGCCATCGCGCGAGCGCTGTCGGCGTCGCCCGCGCGGATCGCGTCGAACACCGCCACGTGCTCCTGGTGCACCGCGTGCGTCATGCCTTCCTGGCGGCGAGTGTTCGAACGCGCCGTGCTGACGGCCAGGCGCAATTGCAGGTTCAGGTATTGCAACAGGTCTTGGTAGAACGGGTTGTGCGTTGCCGTGGCAATGGCCAGGTGGAACGCGATGTCGTGCTCCACGCTGAGCTCGGGATGATCCAGGTGGCGTTCCAGGTCGGCCAGCGCGCGGGCCATGGCATCCAGATCGACGGGGGTGCGCCGCTGGGCCGCCAGGGCCGCAGCCCCCCCTTCCAGTTCCATCCGCAATTCGTAGACGTTGGCCAACTGCTCTCGGCTGACCGCGATGTCGGCCGGCACCAGGAAGCCTTGCGAGCCGGTGCGCGACACCACGACACTGCCCGAGCCTTGGCGGCTCTGGATCAGGCCCTGGGCCCGCAGGCGTTCGGTGGCCTCGCGAATGACCGCGGCGCTGACGCCGTATTGCTCGGCCAGCACCCGCCCCGGCGGCAGCTTGGTGCCCACGGGGCAGGCGCCCTGGGCAATGTCGTCGGCAATCTGGCGGGCGACCTGTTCGGTCAGGGTAAGGGTCTTGGTCAGCATGGCGCCGCCAGTATAGCGCAGACTTCTCAGGTTATCTGATAACTTTTGGAAAACCGGGACCCTGGCTTGTCAGTCCCCGGGCTTGATCGGCATCGGCAGCGGAATCGCGCCGTACCCGGGCGGGCGCAAGCCCGCTTGCTCAAGCGACGGCGGCTCCGCCGGCCTCGGCCTCTTCCAGCTCCGGTGCGCCCGCCACGGCGCAGCGGCGGCCGCCCCTGGCCTTGGCGCGATACAGCGCCGCATCCGCGGAATCCAGCACCGATTGGGCTTTGCGGTTGGCGCCGGAAATGAGGGATATGCCGATGGACAGCCCGACGCAGACGCGCGTGCCATCGGCAAGCGTGATGGGCTGCGTGGCGTCGCGCAGCAGATGGTTGCCCAGCCGCAGGGCGGCGGTGGCGTCGATGCCGGTGGCCAGCACGATGAATTCGTCGCCGCCGATGCGGGCGGCCACGTCGTCCACCCGCAGCATGGCGCGCATGCGTTCGGCGATCGTTTTCAGCACATGGTCACCCGCGGCGTGGCCGTGGGTATCGTTGATGATCTTGAAATCGTCCATGTCCATATAGAACAGGGCGGCGGCGCTGTCATGCTCGCGCGCGCTGGTGCAGATGCGTTCAAGCGCGGCTTCCAGCCCGGCACGGTTGGCCAGGCCGGTCAACGCATCCAGGCTCGCCCGGCGCTCGTTCTCGCGCTCGGCCAGCATGGTGGACACCAGGATGCGCCGCAACCGCTGCGACGCGATGCTCATGCTGACCAGGTAGAACGGGATCTGGATGAAGACGATCGCCGTGACGATTTCACCGGCGAACAGCGCTCCCAGGCACATCGGGCCCAGGCTCAGGAAGATCATCGCGGCCACCAGCCGCGGCGCGCCATAGTTGCGAAAGCAGATGCCGCCGGCCATGGCGCCGCAGGACACGCCCGCCAGCGTGGCCGCCAGCCAGTCGTGGTTCAGGAAGGTGATGAACACCCCGTAGCCCACGCTGAACGCCCACAACAGGGCCAGCAGGATGTAGATGTCGGTGTGGGTATTGCCGCCGCGCGCCGCGTTGCGCAGGGCCGACCGCAGAATGGTGACGCGCACCAGGGCCAGCACGATTTCCAGCACCAGCCACGAAATGTAGATCGGCTCGGGGCGCCGCCAGGTCACGACGCCGGAAATCATCAGGGTGTTGATGACGCCGCCGGCAAAGATGGGCAAGGTGCCGAACAGGCTGGCGATCAAGGCGACGCGGATATCCGCGGGAGTATCTTGCCCGGAATGCGTCAACCAACGGGTCAACCGCCACTTGGGCAGGCTGAAGCTCAATCCTGCTGTTTCCACACCGTCACGTCCAAAGCTGCCTGTCCTTATGCGATAGGCTGGCTGGCGTTATAGCAGGTATTTCAAACCTTTAATATTGTCCGCAAGGGCAATGCCTTCCGGATTTTAGGGGGACGGAGTGCCCCGCTTCCGCCCTGTTCAGTGCCCGCGGTGACCGCAGACGGCACATTCCGGATCGCGCTGCACATTCACGCTGCGCCACTGCATCGTGCGCACGTCCAGCCACAACAGGCGCCCGGACAGGCTCTCGCCCACCCCGGACAGCAGCTTCAGGGCCTCGGCGGCCTGCATGCTGCCGATGATGCCCACCACCGGCGCGAACACACCCATGGTGGCGCAATTGGCTTCTTCGACGTCGTCGGCCTCGGGAAACAGGCAGTGATAGCACGGCGCGTGGTCGTCGCGCAGGTCGTAGACGCTGACCTGGCCGTCGAAACGGATGGCCGCGCCCGACACCAGCGGCTTGCGATGCTGCACGCAGGCGCGGTTGATGGCGTGGCGCGTGGTGAAGTTGTCGGTGCAGTCCAGCACCAGGTCGGCCTGCGCCACGGCGTCGGACAAAGCCTGGCCTTGCAGGCGTTCGACGCGGGCATGCACACGGGCCTGGGGATTGAACGCGGCCAGCATATCGCGCCCCGACTCGGCTTTGGGCCGGCCGACACTGGTCGTGGTGTGAAGAATCTGGCGTTGCAGGTTGCTGAGTTCGACGACGTCGTCGTCAGCCAGCGTGATGTCGCCGACGCCTGCCGTGGCCAGGTAGAGCGCGGCAGGCGAACCCAGTCCGCCCGCCCCTACGATAAGCACACGCGCCGCCAGCAGCTTTTCCTGCCCTTCGATACCCAGCTCGTCGAGCAGGATGTGGCGGGCGTAGCGCAGCAGTTGCTCGTCGTTCATTTGTCCTTGCTGGGCTCGACTCCGGTCGGCGTGATCTTCATGCGCTGGGCGCCGGCCGTGCCGGGCTTGGCATCAGCCTTGGCCTGCGCGCGGGCGGTGCCCTTCTGCACCGGCTTGCCGGCCAGCAGGTTCAGCGCCTGCTGCAATTGGAAGTCGTCCTTGCCGCCGAACTCGAACACCTTGGTCGGAACGTCGACATTGTCCTGGTCGGCGTTGGACTTCACTTCGTTGGACGTGCCCGGGTTGGACAGGTGGCGTTGCAGGTCGGCTTCGCGCGGCAGGCGGAACAGATCGCCGTCGGCGGTATCGGCCACGACGTAGTCGGGTTCGATGCCGGTCGCCTGGATCGAACGGCCGCTGGGCGTGAAGTAGCGCGACGTGGTGAGCTTGACCGCGGTCGTTTCCGACAGCGGCAGGATCACCTGCACCGAGCCCTTGCCGAAGGTACGGTTGCCCAGCACCTTGGCGCGCTTGTGGTCTTGCAGCGCACCGGCCACGATTTCCGAGGCCGAGGCCGAACCCACGTTGACCAGCACCACCATCGGCACGGTCTTGGTCCAGGCCGGCAGGCCCGACAGGTAGTTGCTTTCGCCGCGGGCGTATTCCGACGGCGTCGCCAGGTACTTGTGGCGGGCATCCGGCGTACGGCCGTCGGTGGAGACCACCAGGGCATCGGACGGCAGGAAGGCGCCGGACACACCGATGGCGCTGGTCAAGAGGCCGCCCGGGTCATTGCGCAGGTCGAGCACCAGGCCCTTGGGGGCTTCCTTGGCGCCGAGGTCCTTGAGCTGCTTGGCCAGGTCGACACCGGTCTTTTCCTGGAACTGGGCGATGCGCACATAGGCGACGTTGTTGTCCAGCATCTTGCTGCGCACGCTGCGCACCTTGATGATGTCGCGAACGATCTTGAGCACGATCGGCTGGGGCCGGTCGGCACGCATGATGGTCAGCGTGATGGGCGACTTGGGCGCGCCGCGCATGAGCTTGACGGCGTCGTTCAGCGACATGCCCTTGGTGGGCGTGTCGTCGATCTTGATGATCAGGTCGCCGGCCATGACGCCCGCGCGCGCGGCAGGCGTGTCTTCGATGGGCGAGATGACCTTGACGAAACCGTCTTCGGCGCCGACCTCGATCCCCAGCCCGCCGAATTCGCCCTGCGTGGCCGTCTGCATTTCACGGAATGCGTCGGCGTCCAGGTAGGCGGAGTGCGGATCCAGGTTCGACACCATGCCGGAAATGGCGTTGTCGATCAGGGTCTTGTCGTCAACGGATTCGACGTAGTTGTTCTTGATCGCGGCGAAAACGTTGCTCAGTTGCCTGAGTTCGTCCAATGGCAGGGGGCTACCGCGCTGGGCGACAGCCGTCACGCCCACGCTGAGCAAGACACCTGCCACCGCACCGATGGCAATCAGACCGAAACCGCGAAACTTGCGAGTGCTCATGCACACTTCCCGAATTTGTTTTCGCCGAGGAGGGTTTGGCGAGGGTTTGGCTGTACCAGCCCCTTTACTGCTTTACTGCGCCAGCCACTGGGCCGGATCCACAGGAGCGCCACGATGGCGAATTTCAAAGTATAGGCCGGATTCCACTTGGCCGCCGGTTGCGCCGACCGTAGCAATAGTATCCCCTGCCGCGACGGAATCGCCCACCCGTTTGAGCAGGCTTTGGTTGTAAGCATAGACGGTCAGGTATTGCTGCCCATGATCCACAATGATGAGGTTGCCGAAACCCCGCAGCCATTCGGCGTAGACCACCGTGCCGGGGGCCACCACCTTGACGGGCGTGCCTTCGGGCGCGCGCAGCACCACGCCCCGCCAGACGCCGCCGTCCGGGCGATCGACCCCGAAACGACCCTGCACCTGCCCCCGCACCGGCGCGGCCAGGCCATGGCGCAAGCCATTGCCACCGCCCACCGGCGGCGCGGCGCGCTGAGTCGGCTGGGTAGATGCACTACGGGTTGGAGCGGCTTCTTCTTCAACAGGTTCCGCTTTCTTGGGTGGTTCCGCGGGTTTTACCGGAGGCGGCGCTTCGGCCGGCCCGGTCAGGCGCGTCTGACGCTGTTCAGCTGGGCGCAAGCCGGCGGCATCGGGGTCGGCCACGGCGACCGGGCCGCGCGCCTGCCGCGACGCGGCTTCGACCTGTTCGCGCGCCTCGGCGGCTTCCCGAGCCTCGCGGGCGGTACGGTCGCGGCGGGCATTGTCCGCCGCGGCCTTGTCGGCAGCCAGCTTGCGGTCAGCCTCGGCCTTCTTGCGGGCTTCGTCCGCGCGGCGGTCGGCTTCGGCCTTCTTGCGAGCCTCTTCGGCGCGGCGGGCTTCCTCTGCACGACGCACCTCTTCGGCACGGCGCCGCGCTTCTTCGGCTTTGCGGGCCTCTTCGATTTGCTTGGCGATGGCCGCGTCCAGATCGGTGATCAGGCGCGACAGGCGCTGGTCGTCGCGCCCCAACTTGTTGGCTTCGGCACGCTGGGCGGCAATCTGCCCTTCCAGTTGTGCCAGCAGGGTAGCGCGGGCCTTTTGCTGACCCACCAGCGCAGCCTTTTGTTCGGAGGTCTCGGCCACGCCCTTTTCGATCTCGGCGCGGCGGGCGTCAGCCCGGCCCTGCAAGGCCGCCAGCCGGTCGATATCGGCCCGCAGCGCGTCGACGGCGCGGGCACGGGCCTGCGACACATAGTCGAGATAGCCGAGGTTGCGGCCCAGTACCTGGGGATCGTCGCCCGACAGCAGCGCCGTCCAGGGCGACAGGCCGCTGGTGTACTGGGTGCGCAACTGGTCGGCCAGTTCCACGCGGCGCTTGGCCAGCACGGTCTGTTGCGCGGTGATCTGCTTTTCCAGGCTGGCCAGGTCCGCCGTGGCCTGGCGGTTGGCGTCCGCCAGCTCTTTCAGGCGCAAATTGATCTTGGAAATCGCGGATTCGGACTGCTTCAGCGCGTCGGCGGCTTCCTTGCGGGCCGCCTCGCGCGTGTCGATATCCTTTTGCAGGTTCTCGATGCGGTCGCGCAGCTGGGCTTGCTGCTTCTCAGCCTCGGACTGGCGACCGGCGAGGTCGTTGGGCGCGGCGTGCGTCGACAGCGCTCCGCCGGCCAGCATGACCGCCAACAACAACCCCGCCATGCGCACCATGGATATCAGTCCTTCTTAGCCTTGCCTTGGGCCGCGACCGCGGCCATGGCCGCCTCGATCTCGGCGGCGTCGCCCAGATAATAGTGGCGGATCGGGCGCAGGTCATCATCCAATTCATACACCAGCGGTTGCCCGGTGGGGATGTTCAGGTTGACGATGTCGTCGTCCGAGACGTTGTCCAGGTGCTTGATCAGCGCGCGCAGGCTGTTGCCGTGGGCGGCGATCAGGACCTTGCGGCCGGCACGGATGGCAGGCGCGATGGAATCGTTCCAGAATGGCAGCACGCGTTCCACGGTGTCTTTCAGACACTCGGTGGCCGGCAGCTGGTCGGCCGGAATCTTGGCGTAACGGCTGTCGAAACGGGGGTGGCGTTCGTCGTCCAGCGACAACGGGTTGGGCGCGATGGCGTAGGCACGGCGCCAGATCAGCACCTGCTCGTCGCCGTACTTGGCGGCGGTCTCGGCCTTGTTCAGGCCTTGCAGGGCGCCGTAGTGGCGTTCGTTCAGGCGCCAGGTCACCCCCACGGGGGTGTACATGGCGTCCATGGCGTCCAGGGCGATCCACAGGGTACGGATGGCGCGCTTGAGCACCGAGGAATAGGCCAGATCGAAGGTATAGCCTTCTTTCTTGAGCAGTTCGCCCGCCTTGCGGGCCTGTTCGCGGCCCGTGTCGGTCAGGTCGACGTCGGTCCAGCCGGTGAAACGATTTTCAAGATTCCACTGGCTTTCGCCGTGGCGCATGAGGACGAGTTTATGCATGGTTTGGCACGCTTGTAACGCGGGTTAAAGTGAGGGAATGCGCTCATTTTATAATTGAGCGATTTTGCCCTTGATTTTGCCCCGGCGCACCCGTCGATTTCCCCGGCGCGGCGCTTCAGGGTTCGCCTTTACCAGGCTAGACGCCGCACTTCAGGATGCCCCGTGGACCTTCTGCAATTCTTGCTCGATAAAAACAACATCTTCATTGTCGCCGTAGCCCTCGTTTCGGGCGTCATGCTGGCCATCCCAGCCCTGCGCAAGGGCCGTACCGGCTCGGCCGTGAGCACCACGGAAGCCATCCAGATGGTCAACCAGCGCCAGGCCGTCTGGGTCGACGTGCGCCCCACCGAACAATTCCAGGCCGGCCACATCGCCCAGGCCCGCAGCCTGCCGGTCGCCGACCTGGAACAAAAGATCGCTTCGCTGCCCAAGAACAAGCCGCTGGTCGTGGTTTGCGACAATGGCCGCGATTCGGCCCGTGCCGCCACCAAGCTGCGCGCGCAGGGCTTTGCCGACGTCGTGCCGCTGGAAGGCGGCATGCGCGCCTGGCTGGCCGCCAGCCTGCCGGTCACCCAGAAGGGTTGAACCGGCGCGCCGCGCCCCCACCTTACCGATAGAATCCGCCTGGAGCGCCTATGAATAAAGTTGTCATGTACAGCAAGGACTATTGTCCCTATTGCGCCCGCGCCAAGGCGCTGCTCGAGCAGCGCGGCGTGACCGACCTGGAAATCATCCAGATCGACCGGGAACCCGGCCAGCGCGATCTCATGATCGAACGCACCGGCCGGCGCACCGTGCCGCAGATCTTCATCGGCGATACCCACGTCGGCGGTTGCGACGACCTGATGGCCCTGGACCGCTCGGGCGGCCTTGCCCCCTTGCTCAACGGCTAAGCGCCCCGGCCCTGGCCCATCGCCCCTTTTTGCCCCCTCCACCAACGGAAACACTCATGGCTGATCAAGACCAAAACACCCAGCAAGAAGGCGGCAACGACGCGCCCTCGTTCAATCTGCAACGCGTCTACCTGAAAGACCTTTCGCTGGAAATGCCGAACGCGCCTCACGTCTTCCTGGAGCAAGAAGCGCCCCAGGTCGAAGTGAGCATCACCGTGGGCGGCCAGCGCCTGGCCGAAACCGTGTTCGAAACCACGGTCACCGTCACCGTCACCACCCGTGTCAACGACAAGGTCGTGTACCTGGTCGAAGGCACCCAGGCCGGCATCTTCGAAGCCGCCAACATCCCCGAAGAGCAACTCGACCCGCTGCTGGGCATCGTTTGCCCGACCATGCTGTACCCGTACCTGCGCGCCAACATCGCCGACGCGATCACCCGCACCTCGATGCCGCCGCTGCACCTGACCGAAGTCAACTTCCAGGCCCTGTACGAACAACGCCTGGCCGAACTGCAACAGCAGCAAAGCAACGCCAACGGCAATGGCAGCGACTCGGGCATCATCCTGCCCGCCAGCGCCACCCGCCAATAAGGCACGCCGCGGCACCCCATGAACCTGCCCAATCCGCCCAGCCTGCGCGTCGCCGTCCTGGGCGCGGGTAGCTGGGGCACCGCGCTGGCGGCGGCCGCAAGCCGCCGCCACCCCACCGTACTGTGGGCACGCAACCCCGCGCAAGCCGCCGACATGGCGGCTCGCCGCGAAAACGCGCGCTACCTGCCCGGCATCGCCCTGCCCCAGTCGCTCGAGATCTCTTCCGACCTGGACGCCACGCTGCGCAGCCTGCAGCAAGCCGGCGCCACCCCCTTGATCGTGCTGGGCGTCCCCGTGGCCGGCCTGGCCGCCACCTGCGCTGAACTCTCGCGCCGCCTGCCCGAACTGGGCCTGCAGGACACCCCCATCGTCTGGACGTGCAAAGGCTTCGAAGCCGACACGGCCAGGCTGCCCCACGAAATCATCCGCGAAGCCCTGCCCGGCGCCATTGGCGGCGCGCTGTCCGGCCCGTCCTTTGCCCGCGAGGTCGCCCAAGGGCTGCCCGTGGCCCTGACCGTCGCCAGCGACAACGCCGCCCTGCGCGCCGCCACCACCCAAGCTTTCCACGGCGCCGCGCTGCGTGTCTACGCCAGCACCGACCTCGTGGGCGTGGAAGTCGGCGGCGCCCTCAAGAACGTCATCGCCGTCGCCTGCGGCATCGGCGACGGCCTGGCCCTGGGCACCAACGCCCGCGCCGCCCTGATCACCCGCGGCCTGGCCGAAATGACCCGCTTCGGCGTCGCGCTGGGCGCGCAAGCCGAAACCTTCGCCGGCCTCACCGGCCTGGGCGACCTGGTGCTGACCGCCACGGGCGAACTCTCGCGCAATCGCCGCGTCGGCCTGGAAATCGGCGCCGGCCGCAAACTGGCCGACATCCTCGCCAGCGGCATCACCGCCGAAGGCGTGCGCTGCGCCCGCGCCGCCCTGGATCGCGCCCGTGCCATCAACGTCGAACTGCCGATCACCGAAGCCGTCTGCGCCGTGCTGTTCGACGGCGTAGCCCCCATGACCGCAGTGTCCGCCCTGCTGGCGCGCAACGCCCGCGACGAACAGAGCGACGGCGGCGGCTGAATCCCGCACGCCGCCCGGCCCCTTCCCGTCCAAGAACAACACGACGCACGACACCCCAGGAGACATCCTTCATGACGCAAACCCGCAAATTCCGGGTCGGCCCCCTGCTGCGCGGCCTTTGCCTGAGCCTGGCGGCCATCCTGCCCGCCGCCGCCCACGCGGACTGGCCCGAGCGCCCCATCCATATGGTGGTGCCCTTCCCGCCCGGCTCATCGCCCGACATCCTGGCGCGCACGATCTCGGAACCCCTGGCCCAGGCGCTGGGGCAGCCCATCGTCATCGACAACAAGCCCGGCGCCGGCGGCAACATCGGCACGCGCATCGTCACCCAGGCCAAGCCCGACGGCTACACCCTGCTCTACACCATCAACGGCCCCCTGGTCACCGCCCCCACGCTCTACAAAAAGACCCTGGGCTACGACCCCCTCAATGACCTGGCACCCGTCACCCTGGTCGGCACCAGCCCCAACGTCCTGGCCGTACCCGGCAACCTGAAGAACGTCAACAACGTCCAGGACTTCGTCAAGATGGTCAAGGAACACGGCAGCTCGCTGAACTACGGCTCCGTCGGCCCCGGCAGCTCGGCCCACCTGGCCATGGAAATGTTCAAGGAACGCGCCGGCATCGACATGGCGCACATCCCCTACGCCGGTTTCCCGCAGGTCATCAGCGCCATCATCGGCGGCGACATCCAGGCCGGCTTCATGGTCCCCGCCATCGCCATGCCCCAGACCCGCGACGGCAAAGTCAAAGTCCTGGCCGTCACCAGCCTGCAGCCCAGCGACACCCTGCCCGGCATCCCCACCATGGCCGCCCAGGGCTACCCCGACTTCGAAGCCATCTCCTGGAACGCCATCCTGGCTCCCGCCGAAACCCCGATGCCCATCATCGACCGCCTGAACAGCGAACTGACCCGCATCATCAACAGCGACACGGTCCGCAAGCAGATGGCCCTGCAATACTTCACCCCCGCCCCCTCCACCCCCGAAGCCCTGACCGTCCGCATCCAGGACGAAAAGGCCCGCTGGGACCAGGTGATCCAAAAGCTGAACCTGTCGCTGGACTAAGCAAAGAACCGGCGCCCCTGCGCGCAATCACCCGCCCCCCCAACCGCGCGCAGCGGCATCGGCGCCCGCAAGACACCGCGTAAGCCTCGTAAGGCCGCCCGCGCGGCCGGCACGAGGCGGGCACCGTCCCACCCCGCCAACCCCCCCTCCGATGTTGGCTAGCACGTCAAGCACACTGACCGTCCCAGCGGCCGCGACTAAAGCACATCAAGAGCGCGTGACGGGGCAGGCGGGTGAGGGCGGGGCGTGTAGATGCGCCCGACGGAATCGGAAGGGAAGGCCGAAGGCCTGGACGACGATGAGGACGGGGCAGTCCGGAGCGAAGGCTCCGGACCGCAATCGTAGCCCCGCCCTCACCCGCCTGCCCCGTCACGCGCGGCTCAAGAACTCAAACCGACGCAATCCCCCCCCTAAGTCCGCCAAAACTCAAACCCCACCCTCATACCCCTGCTGCCGCCAAGCCTCAAACACCGTCACCGCCACCGCATTCGAGAGATTCAAGCTCCGCTGCCCCGCCCGCATAGGCAACCGCAACCGCTGCTGCGGGGCAAACATCGCCTGGTGTTCGTCGGACAACCCTGCGGTCTCCCGCCCGAACACAAACACGTCCCCCGGCTCGAAGCGCACATCCCCCACGCTACGCTGCGCCTGCGTCGTCAACGCATAGATATGCGAGGCCTGCGCCCCCGTATCCTGCAACGCCTCCTGCAGCGTGTCGTGCACCCGCACCGGCTGCCACTCGTGGTAATCCAGCCCTGCCCGGCGCATGCGCGCATCATCCAGCTCGAACCCCAACGGGCGCACCAGGTGCAATTGCGCGCCCGTATTGGCGCACAGGCGGATAGCGTTGCCCGTGTTGGGCGGAATCTCGGGGCAGACGAGGATGACGTGGAACATCGCGATAGGGCCGAAAACGTTGAAAGACTGGCGACCCACACGGGCCGCGCGTAGCGGATTGTCGCCGATTTACCCGGGGGCCCGCGGGGTACGGGCCACCACCAGCACCGTCACGCTGGCCGCTCCCGCCGCCCGCAATGCCTTCGCCGCCGCGTGCACCGTGCTTCCGGTCGTCATCACATCGTCCACCAAACCGACATGGCGCCCCGACAGATCCCGTACGCAATCAAACGCTCCCGTTGGCCCGCGTACCCGGGCCTGCCGTCCCAGCGCCGTCTGCCCAGGCGTCTCGCGGCGCCGCTTGAGCGCGGTGCAGGCCAGCGGCAGCGTCAGTTGCGCCGCCAGGCCACGCGCGATCTCCGCCGCGGGATTCATGCCGCGACGGCGCAGCGACTTTCGGCTGGACGGCACCGGCACCAGCAGCAAGCCACGCGGCAGTGCCTCGTACCGCCGCACCGACTGCGCCAGCAGCCGCGCCAGCACTGGCGCCGCACTGAGGCGCAACTGGGTCTTCAATTGGCTGACCAGCGCATCCGCCGGCGGCTCGTAGTCGAACGCCGCGATCGTCCGCCCGAAGGCCCGCGGCATCGCCAGGCAAGCCGTGCAATGCGGTGCGGCCAGACCCAGCCGCAATGCGCAGCGCGGACAACGGGGCGTCCGGGGATCGATTGCCAAGTCCGCCTCGCAGCCGTCGCACAGCCTGGCGCCGCGCACCCGCGCCCCGCACAAGGGACAATCGCCGGGCACGCGGGCAAGCAGGCCCCGCCCCATGGCCAGTAGGGACAATCGGCGGTGTCCGCCGGGATGCGCAATAATGTCTGCCATCCCCCATGAAATCATGATCCGCCCCGCGCCGCAGGCCCGGGCGCGACCGAAATGTCCCTGCCAGCACCCGCCACCCCGCCTTCGCTTCCCCTCGTTGCCGCCGACGTGCCACGCCAGTTCGCCCGCCGTGGCGACCTGGCCGAAGCCCAATTCCTGTATGGCGAGGTTGCCCGCCGCATGCTTGGCCGGCTGCAGTACATCCGCGTCAAGCCGCAAGCCATGCTGGACGCCGGCTGCGGCGCGGGCGACAACCTGCCCCTGCTGCGCGAACGCTATGCCGATGCCGCCTACACCGGCCTGGACAACTGTGAACCGCTGCTGGACATCGCCCGCAAGCGCCACGCCCCCGCCGGCCTGACCGCCTGGATCGGCAAGCTGGCCCGGCGCGGCCCGGCCGTCGGCTTCGTCAACGCGGACCTGGCCGCGACCGGCGTGGCGCCGGAATCCCTGGAACTGGTGTGGTCCAACCTGGCGCTGCACTGGCATCGCGAGCCGCACGCCGTGCTGGCCGAATGGCGCCGCATCCTGAAAGTGGGCGGGTTGGCCATGTTTTCCTGTCTGGGGCCTGCCACGCTACGCGAGCTGCGGCAGGCGCTGACCGACGCCGGCCTGCGCACCGCCACGCCGGCCTTCGTCGACATGCATGACTTTGGCGACCTGCTGGTCGAGAACGGTTTCGCAGACCCGGTAATGGACCAGGAAATCCTGACCCTGACCTACCGCACCCCCGAAAAACTGCTGCAAGACGTGCGCGCCCTGGGCGGCAACCCGGCAGAAGGCCGCCGCGGCGGGCTGGTCGGGCGGGCTTGGCAACAGCGCCTGTGCGCGGCGCTGGAATCCCAGCGCCGACCCGATGGCGTCATCGCCCTGAGCATCGAAGTGGCCTACGGCCACGCCTGGCGCGCCGCGACCCATCGCGGCAGCGCGGGGGAAACCCGGCTGTCGGTCAGCGCCATCGGCGGCCGCCAGCGCGGCACGCCCTGAGCCCGCAACAAGCAAAAGGGCCGCCAGCGGCGGCCCTTTGCGTCAACCCGGCTGTCCAGCCCTTTGCGCTTAGTGCAGGCGTTCCGGCAAGGTCGCCGTCACCCCCGGCTCTGCCGCCGACAGAGGCTGCATGGGCTCGGAATTGGCGCGGATGCGCCGCCGCAACACTGCGGTCGGCTCAGCCGGCGCGGCCTGGGGCGCCTCGCCACGCCATGCCTGCGACATCGATTCCACCACCAGCGGCAGATCACGCAGGCGATGGAATTGGCTGCGCAGCCAGCGCGCATCGTTGCCGCTCCGCATGGCTTCGTCGCGCAGCGCGGCGATCATGTCGCCCGTGCCAAGCTCCTCGGCCACTGGCATCAACCGCTGGAACAGCGCGCGCAGATGGTCCATCAGGCGGGTACGCTGACCGTCGGGCGTCACGTAGCTGCCCTGCAGGCCGAAACGACAAGCCTGGAAGTGATTGCTACGGTACGACAACCAGGCCTTGTCGCTGGGATCGTCCTCGCGCATCAGCAGCACCGACAGCGCCTGGGCGAAGGCGGCGATCTGGCAGGCGCGCTCGACCGTCAGCGGCGTGTCGCAGACGCGGATTTCCACGGTGCCGAATTCAGGCTTGGGGCGAATGTCCCAGTACAGGTCCTTGATGCTCTCGGCCAGGCCGTAGGCGCGCAGTTGCGACAGATGGGCCTCGAACTGGTACCAGTCCTTGACCTCGGGCGGCATGTGCCCGGCCAGCGGGAAGCTGTTGACCGCATTCAGGCGCGAGCACGAGAACAGCGTATCCACGCCCTCGCAATACGGCGACGAGGCCGACAGCGCAATAAAGTGCGGCACATAGGGCGACAGGCGGCGCAGCAGCTTGATGGCGTCGTCGCCGCTCTTCACGCCCAGGTGTATGTGTTGGCCGAACACCGTAAATTGACGCGCCAGGTAACCATACATTTCTGCCAGGTACTGAAAGCGCGGGGTGTCGGAAATGGAGCGCTCTTGCCAGCGCATGAAGGGGTGAGCGCCACCGCCTGCCACGGAAACGCCGACGGCGTCGGCCGCTTCCACCAGGGCGTCGCGCATTTCGCGCATTTCGGCCAAGAGGCCCATCGGGTGCTCGTGCACCGAAGAATTCAATTCAATCATGGACCGCGTGATTTCCGGTTTGACGCGGTCGGCGATGGGGTGGTTGGCCATCTGGGCCAGCAGCTCGTCCGAGGCTGCGGTAAGGTCAAAACTGCGGGGGTCGATCAGTTGCAGCTCGAGTTCGATGCCCAGGGTGTTGGGGGCCGACGAAATGAACGGGATCTGTTCCATCTCGGACTCCTTCGAATGTGTGATGAGGGGGTGCGCCGTTCGACCTTGAAGCCCGGCAACTTCCCGGGGGGCGCTAGACGGCGGCTTGTGAACGCATAATAGCCGCATGTTTGTGGCAAAACGATTGAAAATAGTGACATTTGTGTGCAACATCGCGAAGCATTCGGTTTTGCCCTCTAGAACAAAGTGAGCGAGCACTCACAAGCTAGAAACGATGGGGCTTCCCGGCCCAAGGCGCCCGAAATCGCAGTCTGGACGGGCCTTTTGGAAGGGGGTGGGATAACCCTTATTCGGGTTTACCCGCACAAAATGCGCAAGAAAAATGGCCGCCCTGGTGGGGCAGCAAACACGCATAGCGTGTGCAGCGTGGGGGTCCCTCTATTTTCGCCAGAAGATGGGCGTGAACAGCACCAGGACCGTCAAGAGTTCCAACCGTCCGATCAGCATCGCGAAGGTGCAGACCCAGATCTGGAAGTCGGACAGCACCGCGAAATTGCCCATCGGGCCCACCGGGCCCAGGCCGGGGCCGGTGTTGTTGACGCTGGCGAACACGGCCGAGAAGGCCGTGATGGGGTCCAGCCCGGACAGCAGCAGCAGGCTGGTGAAGACGGCGATGGACAGGCCGTAGAACAGCATGAACGCCAGCACCGACGACATGGTCCGGGATTCCACCGCCCGGCCGTTGATCCGCACCGGACTGACCGCGTGCGGATGCAACATTGTTACCAGCTCGTTGCGCGCCTGCTTGACCAGCAGGATGGCCCGGATCATCTTGATGCCCCCCCCGGTCGACCCCGCCGACGTCGCAAAGCCCGACAGCAGCAGCATGGTCAACGGCGCGAACAGCGGCCACTGGGCGAAATCGGTATTGGCATAGCCCGTGGTGGTGGCCATGGAAATGGTGTTGAACATGCCGTAGCGCAGCGCTTGCAGGGGTTCCTGGTACACGCCCTTGACGTACAGGAACACCGAAATCACCAAGCCCACGCCCAGTACGATCACCAGATACGGGATGGCCTCGGGACAACGCAGATAGGCCCGGGGACTACGCTGGCGGAAAGCATTGAAGTGGGTGGCGAAGTTGATGCCGGCGATCAGCATGAACACCATGGCCACCATTTCGACCGCCACCGAATCGAAATGCGCGAAACCATCGTCCCAGGTGGAAAACCCGCCCAGGCCCATGGTGGTGGCCATGTGGCACCAGGCCTCGAACCAGGACAGCCCGACTGCCCGGTACGACAGCAGGCACAGGATCGAAAACGCGAAGTACACCGCGTACAAGGCCTTGGCCGTGCTGGCGATGCGCGGGGTCAGCCGCTCGTCTTTCATGGGGCCGGGCGTCTCGGCCCGCACCACCTGGTGGCCGCCCACGCCCAGCAGCGGCAGGATCGCCACCGCCAGCACCAGGATGCCCATGCCGCCGATCCAGATCAGCGTCGCGCGCCACAGGTTGATCGAAGCCGGCAGCGCATCCAGGTTGGTCAGCACGGTGGCGCCGGTGGTAGTGAGCCCGGACATGGCCTCGAAATAGGCCCCGGTGAACGACAGCGGCAGCCCGGCGCGGTGGAAATAGATCAGCAGCGGAATCGCGGCCAACAGCGGCAGGCCGGCCCATACCGCCGACACCAGCACAAAGCCGTCGCGGGCCCGCAGTTCGCTGCGCGAGCGCCGCGTCACGGCGGCCAGCACCACGCCGATGCCCAGGGAAATCAGGAATCCGTGCAGGAAGGCGTCGCGCGCGGCATCGCCGCCCACATAGGCGACCACCAGCGGAATGAGCATGGTGAGGGCGAACATCACCATGGTCAGGCCCAGGATATGCAGAGTGGCCAGGACGCGCTTCATGGCAGTTATCCGGCTGCCCCGGGCCCGCGGCAAGGGGAGGCGTATGGGCTCATCAGAAGAACGACGCCGAGACTTGGAACAGCTTTTCCACGCGCGGCATCTGCTTGCGCGAGGGCACGAAGACAATGACGTGGTCGTCGGTTTCGATCACGGTATCGGCATCAGGCAGGATGATTTCGTCTTCGCGCACCAGGGCACCGATGCTGGCGCCCTTGGGCAGGCTGATCTCGCCGACCCGGCGGCCCACCACCTTGGAAGTGGAGCGGTCACCGTGGGCGATGGCCTCCAGCGCCTCGGCCACGCCCTGGCGCAGCCGGTGCACGGCGGCCACGTCGCCCCGGCGCACGTGGCGCAGCAGTTCGCTCATGGTGGCCTGCGACGGCGACACGGCGATGTCGATATGGCTGCCCTGCATCAGTTCACCGTAGGCCTGCCGGTTGATCAGCGCGATCACCTTGCGCGCGCCCAGCCGCTTGGCCAGCAGCGACGACATGATGTTGTCCTCGTCGTCGCTGGTCAGCGCCAGCCAGGTGTCCATGTCTTCGATGTTTTCGCGTTCGAGCAGGGCCTCGTCGGTGCCGCTGCCATGGAGCACCAGCACGCTGTCGGGCAACTGGGTGGCCAGGTACTCGCAGCGCTTGAGATCGCGCTCGATGATGCGCACGCTGTAGTTTTCTTCGGCCAGCGCGCGCGCCAACCGCAGGCCGATATTGCCGCCGCCCGCGATCATCACGCGGCGCACGGCTTTTTCGGCTTCGCGCAGCTGGCGCACGGCGCGGCGGGCGTGGCGCGTGTCCACCACCAGCACCACCTCGTCGCCCGGCGCAATGACGGTGCCGGCGCCGGCCCGCAGTGGCCGCCCGCCCCGCAGCACGTCGATCACGCGCGCGGTGACGTCGGGCCAGACCTCGCGCAGCTTGTCCACGGGATGGTGGGCCATGGGGCTGCCATGGCCGACGCGCACGGTCACCACGCTGACGCGGCCCTCGGCGAATTCCACCACCTGCAGCGCCTCGGGGAACTCGATCAGGCTGTGCAGATAGGTCGTGACGCTGCGCTCGGGGCTGATGATGGCGTCGATGCAGAAGCCCTCTTCGCTCATCAGTTCTGGGTGTTCGGGGAATTCGGCCGAGCGGATGCGGGCGATGCGGCGGGGAATGTTGAACAGCTGCCGCGCGATCTTGCAGGCCACCATGTTGGCGGCATCGGACGCGGCGCAGGCGATCAGCAAGTCGGTGTCGGCGGCGCCGGCGGCTTCCAGCACCGACACCTGCGAGCCGTCGCCATGGACGACCCGCAGGTCGAAGTGTTCTTGCAGGTACTGGAGCTGGGCCGGGTCCGAGTCGATGACCGTGATGTCGTTCTGTTCCGACACCAGGTTCTCGGCCACGCTGGTGCCTACGCGACCAGCGCCCATGATGAGGATCTTCATGCGCCCCGCTTGCGGGCGGATTCGATGCCCAATTGCTTGAGCTTGCGGTAAAGATGGGTACGCTCGAGGCCGGTGCGTTCGGACACCCGCGTCATGCTGTGGCTTTCGCGGACCAGGTGGTATTCGAAGTAGATGCGTTCGAATTCGTCCCGGGCTTCACGCAGCGGCTGGTCCAGCGAAATGCTGCCCAGTTGCCCGTTGGCGGTGACCGGGACTTCGTTGGCCGGAGCGGCCGACAGCACGGGCGGATCGAGTTCGTCTTCGAGGGCGACGGTCGCGCTGGCCGCGGCCGGCGCCACGGCCGGTGCCGGATGCGGCGCCCGGCCCCGAGCCAGGCCGGCGGCCACGGTCTTGAGCAGACGCTGCAACGTAATGGGCTTTTCCAGGAAATCCATCGCACCGATGCGGGTGGCCTCGACCGCCGTATCGATGGTGGCATGGCCGCTCATCATGATGACGGGCATGTCCAGCAGACCCTGCGAGCCCCATTCCTTGAGCAGGCTCACGCCATCGGTGTCGGGCATCCAGATGTCCAGCAACACCAGATCGGGACGCATGCGAAGGCGCGCGGCGCGCGCTTGCGCCGCGTTTTCGGCCAATTCGACCGTGTGTCCTTCGTCGTAAAGGATTTCCGACAAAAGCTCGCGAATACCGACTTCGTCGTCAACCACCAGAATTCTGGCCATAAAGCATCCACCTATTGCGTAGCCGCATTATCCTTTTCTTGCGCGGTCGCGTCCATAGTATCGGACCCGGCTGCAAGCCGGGTCAACAAGATGGAAATCCGCGCGCCCCCTTCCTTGCGGTTCGCAAGGTCGATTCGCCCACCGTGCTCTTCCACAATCTTGCGTACGATTGCCAATCCTAACCCAGTCCCGTGGGACTTTGTGGTTACGTAGGGCTCGAAGGCGCGCTGCATGACCTGGGGCGGAAAGCCCGGGCCGGTGTCGGCCACCGTGAAGCGCAGGGCCTGGTGGTCGGCGCGGTCGGGCTGTTCGCTGCGCATCAGCTGGGTCGTGACGCTGACGCGACCCTCGCCGCCCTTCTCGGCAATGGCGTCGCGGGCATTGGACAGCAGGTTGTGGATCACCTGGCGCAACTGGGTCGGGTCACCTTCGATGGCTGGCAGGTCCGGTCCCAGGTTGACGTCCAGATTCAGGGCTTTCCCGGCTACGCGGGCAGGCGCGCCGCCATCGGGATCCCAGCCGTACAAGGACAGCACGTCGGCCACCAGGGCATTGAAATCGATACGTTGCATCACCGCCGGCGGCGTGCGGGCGTATTCGCGGAAGTCGTCCACCATCTGCTTGAGCGAGGCCACCTGGTTGACGATGGTGTTGGTGGAACGCTCGACGATCTGGGCCTCGGCGGGCTGCAGCTTGCCCTCCAGCTTCATGGCCAGGCGTTCGGCCGACAGCTGGATCGGGGTCAGGGGATTCTTGATCTCGTGGGCCAGACGGCGCGCGACCTCGCCCCAGGCGACGGTGCGGTTGGCCGAAATGACCTCGGTGATGTCGTCGAACACGACCAGGTAGCCGTTGCCCCGGCCATCCACCCGCAGATGGGTACCGCGCGCCAGCAGCGTCAGGGGCTGCGGGCCATTGGGGGTATCGCCCTGCTTGGGCGCGATCTCGAACTGCTGCTGCCAGTGCTGGCGCTCCGACCCCACCGCGGCGTGGGTGGAAAACGCCTGCCGAACGATGTTCGCAAATTCGAGCATGCCATCCACGGTTTCCAGCGGCCGCCCGATCACGGACCGCAGATCGGCCTGCAAAATGGTCTGCGCGCCCTGGTTGACGGTCGTGACGCGGAACGACTCGTCAAACACCAGCACCCCGGAAGACAGGTTGGACAGCACGCTTTCCAGGTAGACGTTGGAACGCTCGAGCTGCTGGCGGTTGCTTTCGACCATGCGGCGGGCTTCGTCCAGCTGGCGCGTCATGGCGTTGAACGACCGGGTGAGCTGGCCGACTTCGTCGCGCTCGGGCGGCTCGGGCAGCGGGCGGTAGTCGCCCACGCCCACGGCCTGGGTGCCGCCGGCCAGGCTGAGCAGGGGGCGCACCAGCCGCTTGGACAGCGACAGGGCCACGGCGATGGCGCCGAACGCCGCCAGCAGCAGCGCGAGGGTCAGCGTGATGCCGTACAGCTTGCGCAGGCCCAGCCGCGACAAGGCCAGCTCCTGGTAGTCGCGAAAGCCCTGCTGCACCAGGTTGGCGTTGTGGGCGATCTGCTCGGGCACCGGCTGCAGCAGTTGCAGCCAGCGGGGTTCGGACGCCGCGCCCAGCAAATTGTCGTAGCGGTCGGGCCCGGTCAGGGGAATCACGACCCGCAGGTGCAGGCCGCTGTCCATGCCGGGCTTGACGGGGTCGTCGGCCTCGGCGGCCGAATAGCCGCGCGACAGCCGCAGCTGGTTCATGACGGTGGGCGGCGGCATGGCGGGCAGCAGCTGGCCGTACTGGCTGGTCGAAAACGCCACCATGCGGCCGCTGCCGGTGAACACCATGGCTTCCTGCACGCCATTGGCCTCGCGCAGGCGGGTCAGTGCCAGGGTCACGCCGGTATCGGAATTGCGGTTCAGTTCGGCCGCCATGGACCGCGCGCGGGCGTCCAGGTCGGCCAGCAGGGAATCCAGTGCCGCGCGGCCCAGGTTCAGGCCCGCTTCCAGCGCCGTGTCGACCCGCACGTTGAACCAGGACTCGATCGAGCGCGACATGAACTGCACCGAAACGGTATAGATCAGCGCGCCGGGCACCACCCCGATCAGGGCGAACGCCAGGGAAAAGCGGGCTGTGAGCCGGGCGCCGAACTGCCGCCGCCGGATCTGCCGGGCCAGACGGACGGTCAGCGCCACCACCCAGACGAACAGGGCCAGGGCGAAAATGCCGTTCAGCACCAGCAGGATGTCGTAATAGCGGGCAAAGCGCGAGGCGTTGCCGGTGGACCATGCCAACAGGCCCAGCAATGCCAGGCCGCTCACGGCGCCGACCATCAGGGCCAGCCGAAGCAGCAGCCTCATGAGGGGTCTTTCTCCTTGTCGCCGAGCGAGAACGAGAAGTCCGTCCACGGCGTGCCTTGGGCCCACGAACTGCTGTTCAGGGCGTTGACCTGGAACGGCCGCGGCAGCAGCGAGGTATCCAGCCGCAGCCGCAGCTGGCCGCCGTAGACCACGCCTTCGTCGAAGTCATCCGCGTCGGCGACCTGCCAATTGCGGACATGGCGGATGACGCTCATGGCATCGTCCAGCGAGGCCACCGGGAAGGACAACTCGCCCACCCCGGCCCGCCATTGACGGGTCAGCGCGTTATAGAGCACCCGCCAGGTGCGCGAGGTGTCCACCAGGGACTTGTCGAACCACCACCACCGCTCGCGCGTGATGGTGAGATCGGCCGTGAAGTACAGCGGCACGCCGCGCTGGGCCGCGTCGCGCAACTGCTGATTCAGTTCGAATTCGATATCGGCGTCGATTTCAAGCTTGTCGCCGCGCACCACGGGTTCGACGCGCACGACTTTCGGTTCGGCCGCATGCGCCTGGCCGACCGGCGCAAACGAAAGCAAGGCAGATACGAACAACAACCCCAGAAATAAGCGTGAAATGATGGACATACGACACCGAAACCCCGTCATGCCCCTATTCTTGGCGATTCACGACGCCTTGGCAAACAAGGCGTAGAAAAACCCGTCCTGTTGCTGCGCAGGTGTTGCATCGACCGCAACTGGCAGCAATTGGCCGGGCGCGTCCAGCCGCTGGGCTTCGGGATGGCGCTGCAGGAATTCCAGCGCCTGGCGCGCCCCCTCGATCGGAAACACCGAGCACGTCACATACAGCAGGCGGCCGCCCGGCGCCACGGTGGTCCAGAGCGCGTCCAGGATCCGGGCTTGCAGCGTGGCGGTGCGGCGCACGTCGTTTTCGCGACGCAGCCAGCGGATGTCCGGGTGGCGGCGCACGATGCCCGATGCCGTGCAGGGCACGTCGGCCAGCACGGCGTCGAACGGCTTGCCGTCCCACCAGGCGTCCAGGTCGGCGGCGTCGGCCGCCTGCAGGCGCACGCGGTCGCCCGACAGGCCCAGGCGATCCAGATTCTGGCCAACCCGCACCAGGCGGTCGGCGTCGGCGTCCAGGGCCAGCAGGTCGATGTCGGCCAATTCCAGCAGGTGGGCGGTCTTGCCGCCGGGCGCCGCGCAGGCGTCCAGCACGCGCATGCCGTCGGTCGGGGCCAGCAGTTCCGCAGCCCGCTGCGCGCCGGCGTCCTGCACCGACCACCAGCCTTCGGCAAAGCCGGGCAACTGGGTCACGGGCTTGGGCGAGGCCAGCACCACGCCGGCCACACCCACGGGATCGGCGGCCAGGCCAGCGGCCTCGAAAGCCGCCAGCACCTGCTCGCGGCTGGCGCGGCGGCGGTTCACGCGCAAGGTCAGCGGCGCCGGGACGTTGGCCGATTGCAGGATGGCCTGCCACTGCTGCGGGTAGGCCACGCGCAACTGCTTGACCCACCAGCCCGGGTGGTTCCATTGGGCTTCAGGGCTGTCCGCCACGGCGGCGTCCAGCGCCGCCCGTTCGCGCAGGAAGCGGCGCAGGCAGGCATTGAGCAGGCCCTTGAACGAGGCCAGGCTGCGAGTATTGGACGCGGCCGTCACGGCCTGGTCCACCACCGTGTGCGGCGCGTAGACCGGCATGCCCGGCAAGGCGGCTGCGGCATCACCCTCGGCCTTGAGCAGGGTCAGCGAGACCAGCAGCAGCGACTCGAACAGCACGTTGGGATAGCGCTGCACCAGCTCTCGGCCCACCGCGTCGGCCCAGCCCAGGTAACGCATGGCATGGAACGACACCGCCTGGGTGGCCGGCCGCAAGGCCGATTCGACGTCCGTCAGCGCGTCGGTGAGGGACCGGCCGTCCAGGACTTGCTCGACCACCCCCGCGCTGGAAAGCAGAACGGCGGACAGCGGCGGGGCGAGATGGGGGGAGTCGGAACGCGTGGACATGGCAGGAAATCAGAGGATAAGACCGCTATGGTAGCCCGGCGCGGTCTGCCTGCCCCGGGCAACCCTGCGGCCGGGCGCGCTTGCGCCCCGCCGCCGCTGGACGAACCGCCCTGCCGGCGTCACACTGGCCGCTTGCCACGGAGCCCGCCATGTCCACCGCCACGCTGCTGTTGTTCATCCTGGCCTCGGCCGTCGCCATCGTGACGCCCGGCCCGACCGTCCTGCTCGCCATGAGCAACGGCTCGCGCCATGGCGTGCGAGCCGCCTGCTGGGGCATGGGGGGCGCGGTGCTGGCAGACCTGATCCTGGTGGGCGCGGTGGCGTCCGGCTTGGGCGTGGTCCTGGCAGCCTCCGAGGTCGCCTTCCAACTCCTGAAGTGGGCGGGAGCGCTCTACCTGGCCTATCTGGGCTGGAAGATGCTGCGGTCCGATGCCGCGTTGGTCCTGCCGACCGCCCCCTCGGGCGCGGCGCGGCCCACCGGCCTGAAACTGGGGCTGCGCAGCTTCGTGGTGGCCGTCACCAACCCCAAGCTGCTGCTGTTCATGTCGGCTTTCCTGCCGCAATTCATCAATACGCAGGCCCCCCTGCTGCCGCAATACCTGACCGTCGCCTGCGTGCTGGCCTTGATGAACCTCATGACCATGCTGGCCTATGCCACGCTGGGCGCCCAGCTGGTGCGGGCTTTCCAGGGGGCCGGCCTGCGCTGGCTGAACCGCGTCTGCGGTTCGCTGATGATCGGGCTGGCGGGCACGTTGGCCCTCTACCGCCGCAGCGGGCCCTGACCCGCACGGCAACCGCAGGCCCCCCCCACTTCGGGCGTTGGTCTGACATTTACCCCGGCCCGACCCGGGTGCCCTGGCGCCGTCCGCGCGCCTGAAACCCGCGTGCGCCCTGGCGCCGCCGTCCTTCCGCCCCCTCGCTTCGCCTGACGGCCTGGGATTTTCCCTAGCTCGGCGAAAACTGGCCGCCAAGTTAATCTATGGTTATACGTAAACTAATGGTTAACAAAGCCGCTGCAAGGGCCCTGCCCTTCGCCAGCAACGGAGCCGGAGACAACCCATGCACCGCCCAAAGCCAGACCTTTTCCTGATCGCCGCCAGCCTGGTAGCCGTCGCCCTTCCCGTCATCGGCCTTGCGGCATTCCCCGCCGCGGCCGAGACCTTCGCCAGCACGCTGTTCGACTTTTCCACCCGCGCCTTCGGCACCCTGGTGCTGGTGTTCGTATTCGCCGCCGCGCTGGCCGCCGGGTATCTCGCCTTCAGCAAGTACGGCAACATCCGCCTGGGCAGCGGCAAGCCCGAATACGCCACCGCCACCTGGGTGTTCATGTTCATCTGTGCCGGCATGGGCTCATCCACCCTGTACTGGGGCGTCATGGAATGGGCCTACTACTACCAGACACCGGGGCTGCACCTGGCGGCGGGGTCGCGCGACGCGCTTGAGTACAGCATCAGCTACTCGTTCTTCCACTGGGGCATCAGCGCCTGGGCGCTCTACGCCATCGCGTCGCTGGCCCTGGCGTATCACTTCCACGTCCGCAAGAAAAGCGGCCTGGGCATGGCGTCCATCGTCGAAGCCGTCACCGGCCTGCGCGCCAACGGCTGGGTCGGGCGCGTCGTCGACCTGATCTTCGTCTTCACCATGTTCGGCGCCCTGACGGTGTCGCTGGCGCTGACTGCCTCGACGCTCACCCGCGGCCTGTCCGCCCTGACCGGCATGCCGGACACCTTCACCAGCCAGTTCATCGTCATCGCCATCATCTCGGTCGTGTTCTCGCTCAGTTCGTACGTCGGCATCGACGGCGGCATGCAGCGCCTGAGCAAAATCGTCTGCATCGGCGCCCTGGCCTATTCCGCCATCGTGCTGGTCGTCGGCCCCACGCAATTCACCGTCAACAACATCACCAACGGCCTGGGCCTGATGATCCAGAACTGGGTGCGCATGAGCCTGTTCACCGATCCGTCCGGCGATGGCGAGTTCACGCGCAGCTGGACGGTGTTCTATTGGCTGTGGTGGATTTCCTACGCGCCGGGGGTGGCCATGTTCGTCACTCGCGTGTCCCGCGGCCGCAAGATGAAGGAAGTGATCGCCGCGCTGGTGCTGGGCGGCAGCGCCGGCTGCTGGTTCTTCTTCGGCGCACTGGAAAGCTTCAGCATGCACCAGTACTTGACCCAGGCGGTCGACGTGCCCCGCCTGCTGGCCGAGCACAGCGGCGAAACCGCGGTGGTCACCCTGCTGACCAGCCTGCCCTGGGGCGGCGTGTTCCTGGCGGCCTTCCTCTTCATCATGGCCGTGTTCTGCGCCTCTCACATGGACGCCGTGGGCTACGCCATTGCTGCCACCAGCACCCGCAACCTGAAAGAAGGGCAAGACCCCAGCCCCACGCTGCGCCTGTTCTGGTGCGTGATGCTGGCGTTGCTGCCGCTGGCCATGCTGTTCGCCCACGTGTCGCTGAACACGATGAAGACCGCCGTGGTCCTCACGACCATCCCGTTCCTGCTGGTGCTGGGAATCATGCTGTTCGGCCTGTTCCGCTGGCTGTCGCAAGACTATGGCGCCCTGTCCACGCAACAGATCGAAGAACAGGCGCGCCTTCTGGCCGCGAACGACCCCGCCGACGGCCAGCCCGCCCAAGCCGCTGCCCCGCACACCGCCCCCACCGCCATGCCCGTCCCCCGGGCCTGACCCCCGCTTTCCCGAACCATGGAGACCATCATGAACCCCAACACGAACACCATCGAACGCCTGCCCGCCGACTTTTGCACCAACGCCGACGTGGCCCACACCATCCCCGCCAGCTACTACACCAGCGACGCCATCTACGAATACGAAAAAGAGAAGATCTTTGCCGACAGCTGGATCTGCGTCGGTCACCGCAGCGAAGTCGCGGAAAACAACGCCTACATCACCCGTGACGTCATCGGCGAAAGCATCATCGTCGTGCGCGGCCGCGACGGCGTGCTGCGCGCCTTCTACAACGTCTGCCCCCACCGCGGCCACCAACTGCTGCAAGGCGACGGCAAGGCCAAGAACGTCATCACCTGCCCGTATCACGCCTGGACCTTCAAGCTCGATGGCGACCTGGCCCACGCCCGCAACTGCGACAACGTGGTCGACTTCGACAAGGCCAATTCCAGCCTGGTCGCGCTGCGCGTCGAGGAATACGCCGGCTTCATCTTCATCAACATGAATCCCGACGCCGGTTCGGTCGAGACCCAGCTGCCCGGCTTGCAGGCGCGCCTGCGTCAAGCCTGCCCGGTCATCGACGACCTGCACCTGGCGGCCCGCTTCGTCACCGAAACCCCCGCCAACTGGAAAAGCATCGTCGACAACTACATGGAGTGCTACCACTGCGCGCCGGCCCATCCGGGCTTTGCCGATTCCGTCGACGTCGGCCAATACACGCACACCATGCACGGCAACTGGAGCCTGCAGTTCGGCATCGCCAAGTCTTCCCCCAAGTCTTTCCAATTCGACGACAGCGTCAAGGACCCCTCGTTCGCGGGCTTCTGGGCCTGGCCGTGCACCATGTTCAACGTGCCGCCCGGCGGAAATTTCATGACGGTCATCTATGAGTTTCCGTCCAGCGCCGGGGTCACCCTGCAGCACTACGACATCTACTTCCTCAACAAGGAACTGACCGCGGAACAGCAATCCCTGATCGAGTGGTACCGCGACGTCTTCCGCCCCGAGGACCTGCGTCTGGTGGAAAGCGTGCAAAAAGGGCTGAAATCCCGCGGCTACCGTGGCCGCGGCCGCATCATGGTCGACCGCCAGCGCAGCGGCCAGAGCGAACACGGCATCGCGCATTTCCACCATCTGGTCGCGCAAGCACACCAAGACCGCCCTTGACCTGACCGCGGACCCGGTGCCTTCCCTGCCCGGGCCCGCCGCTTTCCTTTCCGCCCAGGATTCCCATGCGCAAGACCGAATCTCCCCTGCTTCGCGAACAAGCCTTCATTGCCGGCCGTTGGTGCGACGCCGACAACCACGCCACCATCACGGTGACCGACCCCGCCACGGGCCAGGCTCTGGCCCAGGTACCCGACATGGGCGAAGCCGAAACCCGCCGCGCCATCATCGCCGCGCGCGACGCGCTGCCCGCATGGCGCGCCCGGCCCGCCCAAGAACGCTCACAGATCCTGCGCCGCTGGTTCGACTTGATGATCCAGCACGACGCTGAACTGGCACGACTGATGACGCGCGAACAAGGCAAGCCTCTGGCCGAAGCGCTGGGCGAAATCCGCTACGCCGCATCGTTCCTGGAATGGTTCGCCGAAGAGGGCAAGCGCGTCTATGGCGAACTGATTCCGGCGCCACGCGCCGATCGCCGCCTGATGGTCATGCGTCAGGGCATCGGCGTCTGCGCCGCCATTACCCCCTGGAACTTTCCGGCCGCAATGATCACCCGCAAGGTCGGGCCGGCCCTCGCTGCCGGCTGCACCATGGTGCTCAAGCCCGCGAACGAAACGCCGCTCTCCGCGCTGGCCCTGGCCGAGTTGGCCGCGCAGGCCGGCGTCCCCGACGGGGTATTGAACGTCGTTACCGGCGACGCGGTGGCCATCGGCGGCGAACTGACCCGCCACCCTGACGTCCGCAAGCTCAGTTTTACCGGTTCGACCGCCGTGGGAAGACGCCTGATGGCGCAATGTGCGCCCACCATCAAGAAGCTGTCCCTGGAATTGGGCGGCAACGCACCGTTCATCGTCTTCGACGACGCCGATCTTGACGAGGCCGTCGAAGGCGCCATTGCCGCCAAGTACCGCAATGCCGGCCAGACCTGCGTCTGCGTCAACCGCATCTACGTGCAGGACGCCGTCCATGACGCATTCGCCAGCCGGTTTGCCGCCAAGGCGGCCGCGTTGCGCGTCGGTGCCGGCCTGCAGGCCGACAGCCAGATCGGCCCGCTGATTACCCCCAAGGCCCTGACCCAGGTGCAACGCCTGATCGACGACGCCCGTGCCCAGGGCGCACGCCTGCTGACCGGCGGCGACCCCCATGCCTTGGGCGGCACGTTCATGGCGCCCACCGTGCTGGCGGACGTGCGGCCGGGCATGCGGGTGCTGCGCGAGGAAATCTTCGGCCCCGTGGCGCCACTGGTGCGCTTTCATGACGAGCAGGATGTCATTCGGCAGGCCAATGACACCGAATTCGGCCTGGCCGCGTACTTCTACACGCGCGACGCCAGCCGCGTGTGGCGTGTCGCCGAACAGCTTGAGTACGGCATGGTCGGCATCAACACCGGCATGATCTCGAACGAGGTCGCGCCATTTGGCGGTGTGAAGCAATCAGGGCTGGGGCGCGAAGGCTCGCGCCATGGCATCGAAGACTACCTGGAAATGAAATACGTGTGCCAGGCCGTCTAAGGCTTGCGCAGAGATGCTCCATGACTAAATCCCACGAAAACATCGACGTGCGTGTCACTCGCGTCGAACAGGCCAGCGAACGGGTCAAGCGTTTCACCCTTGAACGCCAGGATGGCGAGCCGCTGCCGTCGTTCACTGGCGGCAGCCACGTCATCGTGCAGATGCGCGATTCGCGCGGCAAGCAGTTCAACAATGCCTATTCGCTGATGAGCGACCCGGCCGATACCCGCTGCTACCAGATCGGCGTGCGGCTCGAAGAGCAATCGCGAGGCGGCTCGGCGTTCATGCATGAACAGGTGCGGCCCGGCAGCGAGCTGGTCATCACCGCACCCGACAACCTGTTCGCGCTGGACAACAGCCCGGGACGCCACGTGATGGTGGCCGGGGGTATCGGCATCACGCCGTTTCTCGCCCACCTGCCCGAACTGCACCGACGCGCGGCCCGCTACCAGCTGCATTACGCCTACCGGGCGCCGGAACATGCCGCGTTCCGCGACGACCTGCTCGCCAGTCCGTACGCCGACCACGTCCGCTTCCATGTCGACAGCCAGGGGGAAAAACTGGATCTGGCCGGCCTGGCGCAGGGCCTGCAAGACACTGACCACCTCTATGTATGCGGCCCCAGGCCGCTGATCGACGCAGTCATCGCCGCGGCCGACGCGGCCGGCATTCCGCCTGCCCGCGTGCACTGGGAACAGTTCGCCGCAGCGCCCGCCACGGGCGGGGCATTCACGGTCGTACTGGCCCGTTCCGGCACCGAGCTGCGCGTCGACGCGGGTTGCAGCATCTTGCAGGCGATCGAAAAATCCAACGCGGCCCAGGTGGAATGCCTGTGCCGCGAAGGCGTGTGCGGCACCTGCGAGACCCGCATTCTGGAAGGCCAGGCCGAACACTTCGACCAATACCTCAGCGACGAGGAAAAAGCGGCACAGCAGACCATGATGATCTGCGTGTCGCGCGCGCACGGAGATCGTCTCGTGCTCGACCTGTAAGCCTGGCCCCGCCCGGCCAATCTCCCTCCCCCGTCATCCCCCGTCCGCTTGCCGACCGGCAAGCGGCGTGGCCCCCTTTTTGCCCCGCCAATGAGAACAATCGTGAGAAAGCTGATTTGCAGTTCGTTCCTCGGTTCCGCAATCCTCGCTGCGCCGGCTAGTGCGCAGACCGCGCAGACCCCGCCGCAAGCGCCGGCTCACCCCCCGGGCTTTGTCCAGGACTCGCAACTGAACCTGCTGCTGCGCAACCTCTACTGGAACCACGATCGCAAAAATGGCCTGCCGGACAACCGCGAATGGGGCCAGGCATTGCGGCTGGCGTTCCAGTCCGGCTACACGCCCGGTCCGGTGGGCGTGGGCGTGGATCTGAACGCCTACGGCGTGGTGCGCCTGGGCGGTGACAGCGCACATGTCGGCCGCGCCGGCGTCCTGGTGCCGGACGGTCATGGCGGGGTACACGACGAATCCAGCACCGCCGAAGGCGCATTCAAGCTGAAGGGGTTTGCCAGTGAACTGCGCTATGGCAACAATCTGCGCCCCTACAACCCGGTCTTCGCGCCCGCCGACACGCGGCTGTTGCCCGCGTCGGCCACCGGCCTGTGGCTGACCAGCCAGCCGCGGCAGGATCTGTTCCTGGAAGCGGGCCGCATGACAAAAGCCCGCGACTTCAACCAGGTCAGCCACGACGGCCGCTTCTACGCCTCGTATGCCGGCGTCAGCACCGACCAGGTACTGTTCCTGGGCGGCCGCCATGACCTGGACGCGTCCACCCGCTTCAGCGCGTATGGCAGTGAATTCCGGGATATCTGGAAACAGCTCTATCTCGCCGCGGGCCACGGCTGGAAAATGCCCGGCGACGATACCTTGAACCTGGACCTGTCCGCTTACCGGTCCCTTGATAGCGGCGCCAAGCGCGCCGGTGACATCGACGTCACGGCCTGGGGACTGACGCTGTCCTACGTCGCAGACGCCCACACCTTCAAGGTGGCACGCCAGCAGGTGCATGGCGACCAGCCGCTGGATTACCTGGGCATGGGACCGGGCACCTATCACGACTCGATATACCTGCCAAACTCATCGCAGCTGGCCGACTTCAATGGTCCGCATGAAAAATCGTGGGGCTTCTTCTACGTACTGGACCTGGGCAAGCTGGACCTTGCCCGCATTCCCGGCGCCAGCATGCAACTGCGCTACGTGCGGGGTTCCGGTGCGGACGGCAACCACCTCGATCGAACCAGCCCCTATGCCTACTATGCCAACGGCGAAAAGCACTGGGAAAGCGACGTGGACCTGCGCTATGTCGTGCAGTCCGGCAGCGCACGTAACCTGTCGATGCGGCTGCGCTATGCCGTGCACCGCATGACCCAGGGCACATCAGGCGCATCATCCAACCAGTTCCGCCTGATTTTCGAATACCCATTGTCGATACTCTGAGTGCAGGCAAGCGCGGCCAGGATGCGTGAAACATGGCCGCGCAGAAGCCCACAAAGAACCGCTACCGCATTGCATTTTCACTGTCAATAGAAGGCGCTGCATTATGGGACCCTCAGCTATACTGACTGTTGGCCGGGGACAGCAGCGTCATGACGGAAAACAGCTTTTCACTTCACCTCAAAGAATTACTGGAACACCGCAAACTCTCCTTGCAGTCCGTGGCCAACGCGTTGGACGTCTCGCGCACGGCCGTACATAAATGGACGCGCGGCGGCGAAATCGATTACGGCAACCTGCGCAAGCTGGCGCAACTGCTGGACGTCAACTGGATCTGGCTGCGCTACGGCGAACAAGCGCTGCGCGATGTGCAGCAGACCGAAGTCGTCGAACTGCCCATGACAGAAGTGCGCCGTCGCTACACGGCCGAAATCATGGAAAACGAAGCCCGCATGAAACTGGCGCAGGAAAACGCCCGTATCGTCACGTGGGAATGGAATTGGCTGACGGACGCGGTGTCGTATTCCGCAAACGTGGAAGACGTCTACGGCTGGCCGGTGCGCCGCAACGAAGACTTCTGGATCCATGTGGTGCCGGAAGACGTCGAAGCGCTGCAACGCATCTACCGCCAATGCATGGAAGACGGCAGCAGCTACGAATATGACTTCCGTATCATCCAGCGCGACGGCGCGGTGCGCTGGATCACCTCGCGCGGCGCCTCGCTGCGCGACAGCGCGGGCCGGCTGGTGAAGATGATCGGCATCAGCATGGAAAGCACCGACCGCAAGCTGGCGGAAGAAAAACTGCGCCGTAGCGAAGAGCGCTTTCGCACCTTCTTCGAGCAAGCTGGCGTGGCGATGGCCTGGCTGGACCTGGACGGCCGCTGGCTGCGGGTCAACCCGCCCTTGTGCGCCCTGCTGGGCTACGACGCGGCGGAACTGTCCGGGCAGACTTTCCAGGCCCTCACGCATCCCGACGACCTGCCCGCCAACCTGCAGACCCTGTCGCGCCTGCTCAAAGGCGAGATTTTCGAAAGCGTCATGGAAAAGCGGCTACGCCGCAAGGATGGCAGCTTTACCTGGGTGCGCGTGCACGCGGCGCTGCAGCGCGATCAGGACGATGACGCACAAGGGCGTATCCTGTGCGTCTACAACGATGTCAGCGACTACCGCCAGCAAGTGGACGCATTGCAGCAACGCATCCACGAACTCGAACTGCAGGCGGGCAGCGACAAGAAGCGCCGCTGAGACCGCGGCAACGCGCCTCAAGGGCAGGGGCCACCGCAAGCCTCGGCCCCCCGGCTGGCGACCCGCCACCCTTATTCAGGGACGCATTAAATCCGACGCCCCTGCCGACAACCCGCTAAAATAACGGCCCCCCGCCCTGCCGCGCTAAAATTGCGCACTATTTGATCACTGGCACCGGCTAGCGCCCACCGAGGTATTCCATGTCTTCCCCCAAAGTCGGCTTTGTCAGCCTGGGCTGTCCTAAAGCCCTGGTCGACTCCGAACGCATCCTGACCCAACTGCGCACCGAAGGGTACGAAGTCACGCCCGAGTACAACGACGCCGACGTCGTCGTGGTCAACACCTGTGGCTTCATCGACAGCGCCAAGGCCGAATCGCTCGAAGCCATTGGCGAAGCGCTGGCCGAGAACGGCAAGGTCATCGTCACCGGCTGCATGGGCGTCGAGGAATCGGTGATCCGCAAGGTGCACCCCAGCGTGCTGTCCGTGACCGGTCCGCAGCAATACGAAGAAGTGGTGCGGGCCGTGCACGATGCCGCCCCGCCCAAGAAAGACCACAACCCCTATCTGGACTTGGTGCCGCCGCAGGGCATCAAGCTCACGCCGCGCCACTACGCCTACCTGAAGATTTCCGAAGGCTGCAACCACCGCTGCAGCTTCTGCATCATCCCGTCGATGCGCGGCGACCTGGTCAGCCGGCCCGTGGGCGACGTGCTCAGCGAAGCCGAGCGCCTGGTCAAGGCCGGCGTCAAGGAACTGCTGGTGATCTCGCAGGACACCAGCGCCTACGGCGTGGACGTGAAGTTCCGCAGCGGTTTCTGGAACGGCCGGCCCGTGCGCACCCGCATGACCGAGCTCTGTATGGCCTTGTCCGACATGGGCGTCTGGACGCGCCTGCACTACGTGTATCCGTACCCGCACGTGGACGAAGTGATTCCGCTGATGGCCGAGGGCAAGATCCTGCCCTACCTGGACATCCCCTTCCAGCACGCCAGCCCGCGCATCCTGAAGGCCATGAAGCGTCCGGCCTTTGAAGACAAGACCCTGGCCCGCATCAAGAAGTGGCGCGAGATCTGTCCAGACCTGACCATCCGCTCGACCTTCATCGTCGGCTTTCCCGGCGAAACCGAGGAAGACTTCCAGTACCTGCTGGACTGGATGCAAGAGGCCCAGCTCGACCGCGTCGGCTGTTTCCAGTATTCGCCGGTGGAAGGCGCGCCCGCAAACCTGCTGGACAACCCGGTGCCCGACGACGTCAAGCAGGACCGCTGGGAGCGCTTCATGGAACTGCAGCAGTCCATCTCGACCGCGCGCCTGGCCCGCAAGGTCGGCCGCGAGATCGACGTGCTGATCGACGAAGTGGACGAAGACGGCGCCGTGGGCCGCAGCAGCGCCGATGCGCCGGAAATCGACGGCTGTGTCTACGTCAGCTCGGACCGCGTGCTCAAGCCCGGCGACATGGTGCGCGCCCGCGTCACCGACTCGGACGAATACGACCTCTGGGCCGATACGATCTAAGCGCGCCCCCCAAGCCGGCGGCCATGGCCGCCGGCTTACGCCTCCAGCAGCTTCAAACCCGCCACGCCGCCCACGATCAGCGCGATGCACGCCAGGCGCGCCGCGGACGGCGAATCGCCGAACAGCACGATCCCCAACACCGTGATGCCCACCGAGCCGATGCCGGTCCAGACCGCATAGGCCGTACCCGCGGGCAGGTGCCGCATCGCCAGCGTCAGCAGGAAGATACTGCCCAGGGCCGCGGCTATGCCGATGGCGCTGGGCCAGAACCGCGTCCACCCGTCCGCATACTTCAATGCCAGCGCCATCACGATTTCGACCGCGCTCGCGGCCAGCAAGATCCACCAGGCCATCAGGGCCTCCCCACGAATCAACAGGCGGCCAGATTAGGGCCTATAGTTACCCAGGCACAAGTACGCACCTTTTGGTAACGATAGGAAGTCCCCATGGCAACCTCCCCGCATCGCGCACCCGCCGCAGACGTCTTCAACGCCGCCTGCCCCTCGCGTCGCGCGCTTGAATTGATCTCGGGAAAGTGGGTGCCGCTGCTCTTGCCGGCGCTGGCGCAAGGCCCGCTGCGCAACGGCGAACTGCTGCGCAAGCTGGACGGCATCTCGCAGAAGATCATGACGCAGACGCTGCGCGACCTGGAACGCCACGGGCTGGTGCGGCGCGAAGACATGCGCACGGTGCCGCCGCACGTGCGCTATCACCTGACCGGACTGGGCCAATCATTGAACGTGGCGCTGGTGGCGTTGGACCGATGGGCCGAAGCGCATCATGCGCAGTTGAATGCCGCCGCGCGCCGTCACGACGCGGCCACCCTGCAAGCCTGACGGGCACCCACGCCCAGAAGCGTCAACGGCGGGCAACCCCGATGGGCTGCCCGCCGCATGAACGCCTGGCCGCGGCGCCGCGTGGTGCCAGCCGGGTATCAGTGCTTGGCCAGGAAATCCGACAGGTCGTCGGCGTGCTCTTCCTCGACGGCCAGGATCTCTTCCAGCATGCGGCGCGTGGTGGAATCCTGTTCGCCGATGTAGTCGATCATCTGGCGGTAGCTATCGATGGCGATACGCTCGGCGATCAGGTTTTCCTTGATCATTTCTTCGAGCGTGTTGCCTTCGACATATTCGGAGTGGCTGCGCTCGAGCAGTCCCTTGGGCGACAGGTTGGGTTCGCCACCCAGCTGCACGATGCGCTCTGCCAGCTTGTCGGCGTGTTCCTGCTCCTGGGCGGCGTGTTCGGCGAATTCGGCGGCCACCGGTTCGGCGTTCAGGCCGCGCGCCATGAAGAAGTGGCGCTTGTAGCGCAGCACACAGACGATTTCGGTGGCCAGTGCTTCGTTCAACAGCTTGAGTACCTGCTCTCGGTCGGCGCGATAGCTGTCGGTGACGGCGCCCGATTCGATGTCCTGGCGCGCCTTGGCGCGGATGGCCTTCACATCCATATCGAACGGGCGGCGGTCCTGTTCGCGGTTACGGGTCGTGTTTTCCATATCGTTAGCTCCTTTTTAGTGGGTTCTACGACGCTGGACTTCCAGTCGTTCCGAACGATCCAGTCTACCTACCGCTCGAAAAGATGCTGTGTCCAAACATTGCCCGCGACCCTGTTTCCGGGCGCTGCGCCCTCGTCGGAAGTCACTGGCAGCGCTTCTCGTAAACTATCGGCTTCCCGTAAGACCCGTGACGCAATCTGTAACGGGCTAGGCTATAAATAGCGTCATATGACACTGAAGAACATCTGCGTGTATTGCGGCTCCAACCCCGGCGCCCGCCCCGAATACCTGGAACAGGCCCGCGTGCTGGCCCGTGAACTGGTCAAGCGCGACCTGGGCCTGGTATACGGCGGCTCGGTGGTCGGCATCATGGGCGTGATCGCCAACGAAGTGCTGGCCGGCGGTGGCCGCGTGATCGGCGTGATCCCGGAACTGCTGCAAAAGAAAGAACAGGCCCACCGCGGCCTGACCGAGCTGCATCTGGTGCAGAACATGCACGAGCGCAAGGCCATGATGATGGAAAAGGCCGACGGCTTCATCGCATTGCCCGGCGGCGCCGGCACGCTGGAAGAATTCTTCGAGGTCTGGACCTGGGCTCAGTTGAACATGCACCAGAAGCCCTGCGGCCTGCTGAACATCGCCGGCTACTACGACGCCCTGATGCAGTTCGTCGACCATGCGGTCGACGAAGCCTTCATGCGCCCCCAGCACCGCGACATGCTGGTGGTGGAAAGCGACCCCGCCACGCTGCTTGACCGCTACGCGATCTATGAGCCGCCCAACGTCTCGAAGTGGTTCGAGCCGGTGAAGGCCTGACGCCCTCCTCAACCCCCGCCCCCAAGGAACGCCCCGCAATGTCCACCGGCCCGTTGTCTCCCGCCTGCACCGAGTCCGTATTGCGTGACTACTTCCACGCCAAGGACGAAAACCGCCCGCACTACATGGCGCGCGCCTTCGCCCCGCAGGCCGTGCTGAAGATGGCCCTGCGCACGCAGGCCATCGCGTTTCCCCCTGAATCGCACGGCCTGGCCGCCATCACCGACACGCTGGTGCGCAAGTTCGGCCAGACCTACGAGAACGTCTACACGTTCTACCTGGCCCGGCCCGAAGCCGGCGCATGCCTGCCGGAATACCGCTGCGACTGGATCGTCGGCATGACGGAAAAGGCCACTGGCAATGTACGCGTAGGCTGTGGCCGATACGACTGGGCCTTCCAGCCCGACCCTTACCGCGCCCATCATCTGACCATCACCATCGAGACCATGGTGACGCTGCCGCCCGGCGATGCCGAGGCGGTGTTCGGCTGGCTGCTGGCGCTGGAGTATCCCTGGACCAACGCGCAGCGCGTGGTCGCCGGCGCTCCTCCGCTTGAAGACCTGGCCCCCGTGGTGCAGTATCTGCTTCACCCCATGTAGACCGGCAACGGATTGCTTACTTGAAATACGACATCGCAGCTTTCGACTTTGACGGAACCCTGGCAGACACCATGCCCTGGTTCAATTCCATCCTGAACACGGTCGCCGACAAATACGGCTTTCGCAAGATCGACGCGGCTGAACGCGACCAGCTGCGTCACCGCGAAGCCTCGGAAATCCTGAAATTCCTGGGCATTCCGCTCTGGAAGCTGCCTGCGATCATGGCGCATGTGCGCACGCTCATGCAGGAAATCGACCCCAGCGTGCACCTGTTCGATGGCATTCCCGACGCCCTGGCGCGCCTGAAGGCCGCCGGCATGCGGCTGGCGGTCGTCAGTTCGAATTCGCTCGAGAACGTGCAGCGGGTGCTGGGCCCGGACACCGTCGGCCTGTTCGACGACTATGAATGCGGCACGGACCTGTTCGGCAAGCCGGCCAAGATCGACCGCCTGCTCAAGCGCCACGACACCGCGCCCGAACGCTTCCTGCTGGTGGGCGACGAAATGCGCGACATCGACGCCGCACGCAAGGCGGGCGTGCGGGTGGCATCGGTGGCCTGGGGGTACAACCATGTCGATGCGCTGCGCGAACGCGGCCCCGACGAACTGTTCCTGCACGTCGCCGACCTGCCGGCCCTGGCGAGCTGACGGCGGGCTCTCCCCAAGGAAGCACCCATGGCACGCAATGTCGAAATCAAAGCCCGGATAGCCAGCGTGGACGCCGTCGAGCCCCTGGCTGCGGCCCTGTCCGGCAAGCCGCCGGTCACCATCGCGCAGGACGACACGTTCTTTGCCTGCCCCAACGGTCGGCTCAAGCTGCGCGTCTTTGCCGACGGCACCGGCGAACTGATCTTCTATCGCCGCGCGGACGACACCGGACCGAAAGAGAGTTTCTACGTCATTTCGCCGACGTCATCGCCGGACACGCTGCGGGAAGCCCTGGCGCTGGCCTATGGCCTGGTGGGCCGCGTGCGCAAGACACGCCTGCTGCATATGACGGGGCGCACCCGCATCCATCTGGACCGGGTCGAAGGGCTGGGGGATTTCCTGGAACTGGAAGTGGTGCTGCGCGACGGCGAAAGCGTCGAGACCGGCATGGCCGAAGCCCACGAATTGCTGGCCAGCCTGCAGGTCAAGCCCGAACAGTTGCTGTCGGGCGCGTACCTGGATCTGCTGGCCGCACAAGGCTGAAAAGGCTGAAAGCCGTCGGCCCCGTGGGGACCCGCCTGCTTGCGGCGCCGCGGAGCCAGGCAGGCGCCTCAGGCCGGCTGCCAGCCGCGCACGAACACGTCCACGGGCTGGCGCTTGCCGCCCGCCTTCTGCAATTCCAGCAAACGCAGCACGCCGTCGCCGGTCGCGATATCGATGCCCTGGGCATCCGCGCGCAGCACGCTGCCGGGCGCGGCCGACGCGGGCTGGTCCAATGCCTGGGCGCGCCACACCTTCACCGGATCGTCCAGGCCGGGCAAGCGGATGCTGGCGCCCGGCACGGGGTTGAAGGCGCGCACCCGGCGCGCCAACAGGGCGGCGGGCAGGCTGCAATCGAGCGCGGCTTCGGCCTTGTCCAGCTTGGCGGCATAGGTGACGCCGTCTTCGGGCTGGCGCACCGGCCTCAGGCCGCCTTGTTCCAGCGCAGCCAGCGTGGCGACGATGGCCTCGCCGCCGGCCAGGGCCAGCGCGTCGTGCAATTGCGCCGCCGTGGTGTCGTCGGCGATGGGCACCACCCGTTCCAGCAGCATATCGCCGGTATCCAGGCCCGCATCCATCTGCATGATGGTGACGCCGGTACGGGCATCGCCCGCCTCGATGGCGCGCTGGATGGGCGCGGCGCCGCGCCAGCGCGGCAACAGGCTGGCGTGGATGTTCAGGCAGCCCAGGCGCGGCAGGTCCAGCACCCATTGCGGCAGGATCAGGCCGTACGCCGCCACCACCATGACGTCGGGCGCCACGCGTTCGAGCAGTTCGCGAGCCTGGGCGGCCTCGTCGGGATAGCGGCCGTCCAGGCGCAGGCTGCGCGGCTGGGCGACTTCAATGCCGGCATCCAGCGCGGCCTGCTTGACCGGGCTGGGCGTGAGCTTGAGCCCCCGCCCCGCGGGACGGTCGGGCTGCGTCATGACCAGGGGAATATCGTGGCCTGCCGCCCGCAAGGCGTCGAAGGCGATACGGGCGAATTCCGGCGTGCCGGCAAAAACTAGGCGCATGGGGATCGGACCCGAAGAAAGGAAACAGGCATCAGGCGCGCAGCGCTTCGCGCTCGGCCTTTTTCAGCTTGGTCTTGATGCGGTTCTGCTTCAGCGAAGACAGGTACTCGACGAACACCTTGCCTTCAAGGTGATCCAGTTCGTGCTGCACGCACACGGCCAAGAGGCCATCGGCGTCGAACTCGAACGGCTTGCCGGCGATGTCCAGCGCCTTGCAGCGAATGCGCGAGGCGCGCTCGACTTCGTCGTACACGCCCGGCACGGACAGGCAGCCTTCTTCGTAGACCTTGTGGTCGTCGCTGTGCCAGGTGATCTCGGGGTTGATCAGCACCAGCAACTGGTTGCCTTCTTCAGACACGTCGATGACGACCACGCGCTCGTGCACGTCGACCTGGGTGGCGGCCAGGCCCACGCCCGGCGCGTCGTACATGGTGTCGGCCATGTCACGCACCAGTTGGCGGATGCGGTCATCGACCTCGGCGACCGGCTTGGCCACTTTGTGCAAGCGCGGGTCCGGGTAGCGAAGAATAGGTAGTAAAGCCATTGAAAGGGGTCGTCAGTGATAAGTGCCTGGATAAGAGTTTAATTCATTAGAGTCTTGATTTCTAATAGTTTTCGGCTAAACGGAAGATTGCACGGATCAACCTGCCCCCATTTTTGACCCCCTATCCGGGACGATTCGGTCCGCCCCTCGCCCGGCCCACGTCGCAGCCATGCGACACTCTCGGACGACCCGCGCTGCGAGCGCCCAGCCCTTTGCCCACCGATGCAGCCGGCCCGCCGGCGCCCTTCTTCATGCCGTTGACCCACACTGTTGCCGAATTGTCCGCCTGGCTGCGCCTGTCCCTGGAGCCCGGGGTCGGGTCCGCTACCGCCTGCACGTTGCTGGGCGCGCTGGGCCTGCCGGAACAGATCTATGCGCAGCGTGCCAGCGCCCTGATGCGCCAGGTGCCCGACGCGCTGGCGCGCCAGCTGGCCGCCCCCATGCCCGCCGACATGGCCGCGCAGGTCGACAGCGCCCTGCAATGGGTCGACGCCCCCGATCACCACATCCTGACCCTGGCCGACCCCGCCTATCCGCAAAGCCTGCTCACCATCGCCGACCCGCCCATCCTGCTCTACGTGACCGGCGATCCGGCCTATCTGCAAGGCCAGGCGCTGGCCGTGGTGGGCGCGCGCAACGCCACGCCGGGCGGCCAGGAAAACGCGCGCGCCTTCGCCCGCCACCTGGCGGGCAGCGGCTGGCGGGTCATCAGCGGGCTGGCCCTGGGCATTGACGCCGCGGCCCATGAAGGCGCGCTGGATGCCGGCCCCGGCGGCGCGGGCACGGTCGCGGTCATGGGCACCGGCATCGACCGCATCTATCCCGCCAAACATCGCGACCTGGCCCACCGCATCGCCGCTCAAGGCGCACTGGTATCCGAATTGCCGCTGGGCACGGGTGCCCTGCCGCAGCACTTTCCCAAGCGCAACCGCATCGTGGCGGGGTTGGCGCGCGGCGTGCTGGTGGTCGAGGCGGCCAAGCAGAGCGGGTCCCTCATCACCGCCCGCCTGGCGGGCGAAAGCGGGCGCGAGGTCTTCGCCATTCCCGGTTCCATCCATTCGCCGCTGTCACGCGGCTGCCATGCCTTGATTCGCCAAGGCGCCAAGCTGGTGGAAACCGCGGCCGACATTACCGACGAACTGGGCGGCGGCCCCACGCCCGGCGCCCCGCGCGCCAAGGCGCAAGCGCCCGCCGCCTTGCCCGACCACCCCGTGCTGGATGCCCTGGGGTTCGACCCCCTGCACCTGGATGCCATCCAGGCGCGCTGCGGCCTGGACACGCCCACGCTGCAGGCCCAATTGCTGGAACTGGAACTGGCCGCCCGCGTGGCCCGACTGGACGACGGCCGCTTCCAGCGCCTGAAATAGGCGTTGGCGCTACTATTGGCGAAGGCGCCGTCGTGTTGCCGCGGCCGCCACCCGATACCGATACAGGAAGAGACATGGCTTTGCCCTCCCGCGTCAAGATCGTCGAGGTTTCCCCCCGCGACGGCCTGCAGAATGAAAAAGAATTCGTGTCCACCGACATCAAGGTGGAACTGGTCAACCGCCTGGCCGCTGCCGGATTTCCCAACGTCGAGGCGGCCTCGTTCGTGTCGCCCAAGTGGGTGCCACAAATGGCCGACGGCGCCGACGTCATGGCGCGCATCGAACGCCGCCCCGGCACGATCTACTCGGTGCTGACGCCCAATATGAAGGGCTTCGAAGGCGCGCTGGCCGCCGGCGCGGACGAAATCGTCATTTTCGGCGCGGCCAGCGAGGCCTTCTCGCAAAAGAACATCAATTGCTCCATCGCCGAATCCATCGCGCGCTTCGAACCCGTGGTGCAGGCCGCCCGCGACGCCGGCATCCGCGTGCGCGGCAGCATCAGCTGCGCGCTGGGCTGTCCCTACCAGGGCGACGTGCCGATCGACGCGGTGGTCGACGTGGCCCGGCGCTACCTGGCCATGCAGGTCGATGAAATCGACGTCGCCGACACCATCGGCGTCGGCACGCCGCAACGCGTGCGCGATGTGATGGCGGCGGTCACCCGCGTGGTGGACCCGGCGCGCGTGTCGGGCCATTTCCATGACACCTACGGCCAGGCGCTGGCCAACATCCTGGCATCTCTGGAAACCGGCATTTCGATCTTCCACGCCTCGGTGGCGGGCCTGGGCGGCTGCCCCTATGCCAAGGGAGCCACCGGCAACGTGGCCACCGAAGACGTGCTGTACATGCTGCGCGGCCTGGATATCGATACGGGCGTGGACTTCGACGCCGTGGTCGACATCGGCCAATGGATGTCGGCCAACCTGAACCGCAAGGGCTCCAGCCGGGCCGGCAACGCCATTGCCGCCAAGCGGGCCGCCTGACGCGAAACCTCGTAGAATGGCTGCGCGCGTTTCGCGTGAGCGCCAGGACCGCCTGGCGCGCATCTTCTCGCAACGCTATCGGAATTCCGCAGCCGCATGACGTCCCCCGTCTCCGCCCCTCCGCCCGAGGAACTTGCCGCCCTGCTGCGCGCCATCGGCCCCCTGCCCCTGTCGGGACAGGCATGGCCGGACTGGGTCCGCATCCTGACCTGGGTCATCCTGGCCGTGCTGGGCGTGCAGGTCGTCACGACCGCCATCCGCGCCCCCGCGCAGCCTTTCGACGCTGCGCTGGCCGTGGGCGTGGGACTGTGCTTCATCGGCCTGTTGTTCATCTCCTGGCACATGCAGACATCCATCACCACCATCGACGAACGCGGCCTGCGCCAAAGCTGGTTCGCGCGCCGCGAGGTCGCCTGGGAAGACGTGCGCGGCGCGCGATTCGTGCCGATGCTGTTTTCCAAGCGGCTGGTGGTGTTCACGCACAGTGGGCGGCCCGTGATTTTCCAGGGCGGCACGCGCGAACTGCGCAACGCATTCACCAGGATTGCCGAACTCTACCGGCGCAGTTGACGCGCCAGCCCCCGCGACGGCAGAGCATCGTCGCGCCCCTGTCCAGGAGCCCTGACGCATGACCGAGCTGGCCTATGCCTATCTCGCCCCTTCGGAATTCGCCCAACGGCAGGGCCAGGCCGACCTGAACCTGGCCACCAGCGGCGGTCTTGCACCGTCGGGCGCGGTGGCGCATCCCTTTTTCTTTTCCGGATTCGTGGCGCAGCCCGCCGTGGTGGCGCAAGCGCTGCTGATGCTGGCGCGGGTGGCACGCACGCGCTTCTATGTGCCGCCGAACACGCTGGCGGCGGTGCTGCGGGCGGCGGACCCGGTCGTGACCTGCACACCCGAAGGCTTGCGCTTCGAGTCCTTCAGCGTGTGCTGCGGCGTGTATGCGCGCCTGGACGTGGACGCGGCGGCGCTGGACGCCACGCATTCGGCGCCCGGCGTCACCAACGTGGACGTGAATCCCCCGCTGCGCCAGGCGCTGGCGGGGCTGCGCGCAGCGGAGCCCTTGCACCTGACCGTGGGCAGTGATGCATTGCGGGTGGCGACGCAGGCGGGCGAGATCGTCGAAGAGAAAGTCCCGCTGCCTACGCGCTGGCTCAAAGGGCTTGCCGAGACGCAGATGCTGTCGGCGGGCATGACGCTGCGTCACGAACTCACGGGCGCGGCGCTGCGCCAGTTCGTGCAGGCGCTGCCGCGTTCGTCGGCGACCAAGACGGTGATGTGGGCGACCCAGGCCGCCCGTTCGCTGCGGCTGGCCACGCAGGCAACGCCCGGCGCGGGGTGCGTGGCAGGACCGGAACGGTTGCGGGTGCTGGAGCCGCTGCTGCGCTACGCCACGGCGCTGCGCGCCTATGGCGCCGATGTGGCGGCCGGCGCGCCGCCGCAGGCCAGCGCCTGGGTGCTGGAACTACCCGGCGCGCGGGTCACGCTGGGGCTGAGCCCGGAAAAATCGCGCGGCTTCTCGGGCGAAGGCTCGGTGCTGCATCTGATCGCGGGCGGCGATGCGAACGAGGACGCAGCTTTCGTCTCGACGTTGCTGGCCTTCGAGCCCCGCATCGATGTTGCCCAACTGGCCGCGCGAGCCCTGTTGCCGCCCGCGCAGATCGCATCCGCGCTGGCCGTGCTGGCGTCGTCCGGCCAGGTAGGGTTCGACCTGGCGGCGGGCGCGTATTTCCATCGCCCGCTGCCGGTGCAGGCGGGGCTGCTCGATACGCTGCATCCGCGGCTGGCCGACGCGCGCAAGCTGGTGGCGGACGGCGCGGTGCTGCCCGAGGGCGAGGGGCGGTATACGGTGCAGTCGGGGCCGCAGCGCTACCGGGTGGCGCTGGGTGCCGAGCCCGCGCAGGACCGCTGTACCTGCCCCTGGAACGCCAAATACCAGGGCACGCGCGGCCCTTGCAAGCACACGCTGGCCGTGCGCATGGTGCTCGATCCCCTCAATGCGCCTGGAGCCGACGCATGACCTTGAGCCTGACCGAACGCCGCGCGGCGCTGCGCGAGGCCGCTGGCGGCGACGCGACGGACGTCACCGCCTTTGCCTGCGCACTGACCGGTGCGAGCGAGGAAGACCGCGCCGCGCTGGCCAAGACCTTGCCGCCATCGCGCCTGTTCAGCGCAGAGGGGCCGACGCCCAGGGCATGTTTCGTGTTGACCGCGCTGGGCAAGCCCAAGCTCGTGGCCGAGACCCTGGCGCCGGCAGATATGACGCGCAAGCGCGACTATGCCCCCCGCCATGCCGCGATGACGCCAGCCGTCATCGCCGCGGCGAGCGAACGGGACGCGCCGTGGCGCGCTGCATTGATCGAACTGTTGGCCGAGCCGCACTGGTGGGGCGAGGACCTGGTCTGGCCGGTGTGCAACGCGCTGGTTCGGCTGGATGACGCCACGCCCCCGTCCATGGCCTATCTCCGGTGTTTCGTGCGACAGGTCAGCGCCATCGGCGCGGACGGGCAACTGGACGAAGACCACGGCAAGCGCATGGCCGCGCATCTGCAGGCGCACCCCGATTGGGTCGAACGCGAGTTCTGGGCCTTGTTCCGAGTCGACGGAATGGGCGCCGATTACCCGCTCATCGAACGTACCGGCCCCGCATGGGACGCCGCCATCCTGGCGCTTTGCCAGGCCAGCCCGGCATTCCGGGAACGCCTGCTGGCCGAGTCACTGGAAGCCTTGCTGCGAGACTTCTCCGCGAAAGTCATTGCCTGGTACTTGCGCGTGCATCGATTGGCCGATCCGACCGCGCACGAAGTCGCGGCCAGGCAACACACGTATTTCTCGGTGCTCGCCACGGCGCCCAGCACGGCGGTCGGCCTGGCCCAGGACATGCTCAAGCGCGCCGCCGCACAACTGGATGTGGACGCGATGATCGAGGCCGCGCCCGCCGTCCTGACCCGTACGGAGAAGAAGCTGGTCAAGGCCCAGCTCGCGCTGCTTGCCGCGCTCAAGACGGATGCCGGGCAAAGCGATCGCATCTCGCAGATCGTCGGCGAAGCGCTGGAAGGCATGCCGTTGGACCTGGCGCCGCTGGCGCGCAAGCTCATGGTTGCGACAGACGAGATGCGGCCTGCCGATGCGAATGGCGAGGCCTGCACGAAAGAGGACGACGTCAGCCGCACAATCACGATACCGGCACCACGCAGCACGTCGCTGCCGGACCTTCCCGAGCCTGCGCCCGACATCAGCGACGACGAGGCACTGCACGCCTTGATCGGGGCGCAGTTCGAGGGCGTCGGACACGGCGCCGAGTTACCCCGCATCTTCGACTACCTGGCCGACCGTCCGCAGATTGCGCTGCCCGAGGCGCTGCAACATCGCGCCGCCGAAATCATCGCGTCAGTGTGGGATGAACACAATGCCTCGCCGCGACGCCTTCTGGCCGCCGCGCTGCTGGGCCGGGACGAGGTCAGTTTCCAGGGCTATGCCCGGTATGTCGTGGCCAGCGCAGGCAAGCCGGACCCCGTGGGCGTGGTGTTGCAGGAAAACACCTTCACCAGCAGCGGCTACGACGTCGAGACCGGAGATTGGAGGGTCAACGAAACCTGGACCTCGCGCTCGGGCTACCAATACCTGCCGACGCATTCGCCGCTGGCCCTGCTGGCGGGGGCCTTCCACGACCTGCGGTCGAGTCGGGCGCGGGGTGAACCCTTCGTAGCCCCGGCGCCCGTGCCGGCGCATCGCTTCGCCTGGCAACGAATGGTTGCCGCGCCGGGAGAAGGTACTTTCTCGCGTGATCTGGAAGTATTGGGAGAGGGCCCCAAGCCGTTCTGGATACCGACGGACACCGCCGCAGTGACCAACACGCCCGCCTCGCCGGCCCTGGATGTCGCCGACGTACCGGCCGAATTCACCTTCCGCGTCCAGGAGGCTCGGCAGCAGGACGGCTACGACCAGGTCGTGCAATGGACGGCCTGGCTGCTGCGGTCCAACCCTGACACATTGGCCGCGCATTTCCATCCGATGCTGTGCGCGGCGGTGCAGGTGATCAACGTGCGCGGCCTTGCACCATTGCTGACGGCGCTGGGCGCGTCCCGGCAGGTGCCTGGTGCGCCCGTGTACTCGGCCTTGGCGCTGGCGGCATCGGCGAAGATGGCCGAGCAACGCGCCCAGGCCGCCGAGGCGATCGCGCGGCTGGCCGACGTTGGCCTGCTCGCCCCCGCGCCGTTTGCCGCGCAGATCGCGGCGCACCTGGCGCAGGGCTTCGTCCTGGCCGGACGACTCGCGCAGACGCTGGCCGACGCCGCATCTATCAGCGCCCTCTCCGGCGGCCGCGTGCTGCAGACGCTGGCGGCGCTGCTGCCGCAGCTGTTCGATGCCGAGGGCAAGCCGCTGGCCCAGGCCGTCAAGCTCATCGAACTGGCCGCACGCCTGTCCAATGACTATGGCATGCCGGTGGCGCTGTCTGCCGCGCTGGCGGCGCGACGCAAGGGCGCGTCGGTGCTGGCGGTGACCTTGCGCAGCCTGGAAGCCGTCGTACCGCGTGTGACGCCTTTGGCCGAAACCGCCGCTGCCGCCGCGCAGCGGACTCACGAGAGATAACCACTCGCATGACTAACTACGCAAATCTCTGGGACTACTACCGCGATACGGCGCGGCTGATCCAGGATGGCGCGACCCTGCGCACCCTGTATGACGCCCTGCTTCAGGTGCAGTCGGACGATATGCGCGCGGTGGACGCGTCGCCCAAGCGGCTGCGCGAAATGACGCAGCGCTGGTCCCAGCGCCCGAACTTCGTGCCGATCCGCCTGAACGAGCGTTTCAACGGGCTACAGGTCGACCATACGGATGACTACGTGCTGGCCATGGTCGCCGGGCTGGGCGGGCGGCACGAACAGGAAGTGCGCCTCTTCATGCTGCGCCACGACCACGCGCTGCGCGACGAGGTGTTCTGGCGGATCTTCGAAGTGGAAGGCGGCGGCGAGATCTCGCTGGCGAACATCGACAAGTTCTCGCGCGAGGAATTGAACTGGCACAACACGGTCGTGCTGCTGACCAATGAAGGCACGCTGGACCGGGGCCGTGTACTGCGCAGCTGCCTGCAGGCGCTGAACCGGGATTTCTCCGCCTATCGCGCCGGCTGGTACTCGCGCCTGTATGCGACGCTGGCCCCCACGCCCGACGAGGTGGCGGCCGACCAGCAGTTGCTGCGGCGGTGCCTGGGCTCGTCGATCACGGCCACCGTGTCGCTGGCCGTGAAGCAGTTCGAGACGCTGCACAAGCATGGCCTGCTCGACGCCACGCCTTTCGTGGACGCTTGCGGCGGCGCATTCTCGGGGCCGAAGGCCGCGGCGCTGTCGGTGCTGCGCATTCTGGAAGCACTGGGCGCACAGGCACGGGGCGATTCGCAGGCCCTGGCGCAGGCGCTGGCCCTGGGTCTGGGGCATCCGCATGCCGACGTGCAACGGGCGGCGGTGAAGGCGCTGGTGAAGATGGGCCGGGTGGATCTGGCGCAACAGCAGCGCGACGCCCTGGCGCCGGCGGTGGCCGTCCTGCTGCCGCACGCCAGCGCCGCCGAGGTCGATGACAACGCGGGGGACGGTCTTGCGCCAGACGCCAATGCGCAGGGTGTATCGGGCATGCCATCCCACTTGCCGCCACCCGAACCGCTGCGCCCCTGGACGGACGACGACGCCCAGGAACGCTATGCCGCACTGCTGGAAGCGCCCGCCGACGCCCTGGAATTCGAGCTGGCGCTGGCATGGCTGGCGACGTCCGGGCAAGTGGCTGCCACGGTCGCGCCCCTGGCCAAGCGGGCACGCCGCCTGGCCGAGCGCGAAAGACAGCACTACGCGGCGGCGCTGCTGCTGGCGGCGCACGAACCTGAAGCCCCGTTCCTGCCACGGCAGTATTGGCAGCAAACCAGCACCAGCCTGGTCAACGGCGAATGGGTGCAGGAACGCGAGGGCAAACCCCAGGCGCTGCCGAGCGCCGAGCAATCCACCCTGCTGCCCAGCTTCATCACCCGCCTTCGCGAGGTCGCCGCGATCGTGCAGGGCAAGACGCCGCGCCGCCCGTTGCTCGCCACGCCTACCGACACGCAAGGCTGGGTCGATGCCGATGCCCTGCTGGCCCGATTCGAGGCGGGCCGGGAAAGTGGCCCGCCGATGCCGGTGGATCTCACCCAGGCCTTGCTGCGCGTACATCCCGAGCATCGGGCCCGGGCGGTCGAGGCTACCGGCGGCGCGTGGCCGCAGATCACCGACACCGTGCAGATCGAATGGTGCAGCCGCGGATCGAGCACCTTGAAGGCCGACGGCTCGCCGCAATGGGTGTGGTGGAGCCCCGTCATCCATGCCGCGCCCGACGAAACGCCTTGCGCCACGCAGCCAGCGCTGATTCCGTCGGGTCCGCTGCAATACAACGACTGGGGCGACGCCCATGCGCTGGTCTGCGCCGAACTCGGTCTGGCCAACCCCGCGTCGACCTTGCCGCTGGCCGCGGCCAGCATGGCGATCATGAACACGGCAGCGGGCGACGAAGCCGAGCATCGCGCGGCCGCCGTGCTGCGCGTTCTTGCCGGGCATCCGGGCGCGTGGCACGCGGAAACCGTCCAACTGCTTGCCCTGGGCATGGCGGCCAAGCAGGCCGAGGTGCGCGCGCAAGCCGTGGAAGCGTTTGCCGCTGCGATTCCGCACCGCTTGGACGCAACCGCTGCCGCGCAGGCCTACGCCGCCTGCGTGCCCGCGATCGTCCTGACCCGCTGGGCAGCGTCCTTCACGGACGCGGCGACACTGGCGCCCGCCGCCGTCATCGCCATGCTGGGCGGTCTGTTGCCGCGCCTGGACCCCAAGACGCGCGGTATCGGCTCCTTGCTTACCGTGCTGCTGGATGAGTCGCTGCGCCACGCGCACCCCGTCCAGGCCGCGGACCTGCGCGGCTGGCTGGCGAGCTTTACTGGCACGTCCGCCGCCGCCAAAGCCGCCAAGGCGCTATTGGCGTTGTAAATCGATCAAGGAAACTTGCATGACCCTGACCGCCGAACAGTTTCACCAACGCATGTGGGAAATCCTGGAGCCCGTGGACACCGAGTTCTTCGAGGTCGTCGCCGCGCCCGCCCCCGACGCAGAAGCGATCGGGGCGCTTGAAGCCGCGGTCGGCTTTCCGCTGCCGGCAGCGTTTGCCGCCTTCTGTCAGCGCACCAACGGCTTGTGCGTGATGGCGCGCGAAGCTGTCTGGCCGCATGCGAAGGCGTTCGAGGTCGGCCCCGCCTGGACGTTCTGGCGCGGCCTGGTGCTATTGGGCATCGACACCCCGGACTTGCCCGACTGGGCCAGCATCTCGGCGCAGCAGCGCCAGCTGGCCGAGGCCGGTCTGCCCGGCATCCTGCCCCTGCTGAAAATCGTGGGCGATGGCGGCCGGATCTGGGGCCTGGATCAGGCAGGAACCGTCGTGGTGATCGATGACTTGACCGATCCGCAGCCCCTGGACGGTGACTTTACCGATCTCTACGCCGAGCAGATCGCCGACCTGATGCAGCGCCAGCAAGACATGGCGCAGCGACTGGCCGAACGCGCGGCGCGCAAGCCAGGCAAGCTGCCGGGGTAGCATGCCTGGTAACTCCCCCGCTTCACCCAACGCCATCGAATCCCATCAATCGACCCAAGACAGGCAATGATCCGCTTACCGCTCAAGACCGCCGCCCTGATCGCGGGCATCGTGACGACCCTGGCCAGCCAGGCACAGCAGCCCGAGCAGGCACCCGCGCCGGCATCGACTGCGGCGCAGCCGCCCGTCGTCGGCGCCTGGCGCAAGGTGTCCGACGCCCAGCTCGATCAGCAGTACCGTTATTCCATGCTGCCTGACGTGGTCGCCGCGGGCAGCAAGTGGGCCGCCTACGATTACACGGCCGGCAAGACCGTGTGTTGCCTCGCGGTGGTCGGACCGGAGATCAGCGAGGCCGAGCTGGACAGCACCTATGGCATCCCGGGCCCGTGGATCACGGATCTGGTGAACGGCTGGAGTCTGGACGCCGCGCCGTATCGACCCCGCGTGCAGCTGCTGCGCGCGGAAGGCGCGCTGGTCGACTACGAATTTTCTGAAATGGCCGATGCGCTGGGCGGCCTGCTGCTGCCCGCCCAGGCCCAGGCGGTCGCGCCACACACGCTGCAGTTCGACGGCAAGCGTTACACCGTGGCGCGCAAGGAAGAGCCGCTCGCCAGCGGAGACGGCATGGTGCACACCTACGCCCTGCGACCCGCCCAGGGCGGCAAGCCCTTGGCGGTCGAGGTGCCCTACGGGATCTATTAGCCGTTGATCAGCGGATCGGCAGCGCGTACATCAGGCCACCCTGCGTCCATTGCGCATTCAGGCCGCGCTTGATCTTGAGCGGGCTGCCCTGGCCGACGTTGCGCTCGAAGCTTTCGCCGTAGTTGCCCACTTGCTTGACGATGTTGTAGGCCCACTTTTCGTCCAGCCCCAGGTTGGCGCCGCCACCGGGCGTGACGCCCAGGATGCGCTTGATGTTGGGGTTGGCGCTCTTGGTCTGTTCGTCGACGTTCTTGGACGTGACGCCGTATTCCTCGGCTTCGATCATGGCCGACAGCGACCAGCGCACGATGTTCAGCCAGGCGTCGTCGCCCTGGCGCACGAACGGGCCCAGCGGCTCTTTGGAGATGATCTCGGGCAGCACGACGTAGTCGTCGGGGTTCTGCAGCTTGGAAATGCGGATGGACGCCAGGCCCGAGGCGTCGGTCGAGAACACGTCGCAACGACCCGCGGCGAACGCGTTGACCACTTCGTTGAAGGTCTCGATCACGACCGGCTTGTACGTCACGTTGTTGGCGCGCGCCCAGTCGGCCAGCGTGTTTTCGTTGGACGTGCCGGTTTGCAGGCAGATCGTGGCGCCGTTGATTTCCTTGGCGCTCTTGACGCCCAGCGACTTGGGCACCAGGAAACCCTGGCCGTCGTAGAAGTTGATGCCGGCATGGATGATGCCCAGCGCGGTGTCACGCTGCTGCGTCACGGTGGTGTTGCGTGTCAGGACGTCGACTTCGCCGGACTGCAGCGCGGTGAAGCGCTGCTGCGAATTGAGCGGCACTACCTTGATCTTGTCGGCATCGCCGAACACGGCCGCCGCGATGGCCCGGCACAGGTCCACATCAAGTCCTTGCCACTTGCCTTGCGCGTCGGGCGCGGAAAAACCCGCAAAACCCGTGGTGGTGCCGCAGGCAACCGCCCCGCGCTGGCGCACCACATCCAGCGTCGCCGCCTGTGCACCCTGTGCCGCTGCGAACAGCAGCGCCGCGCCCACCAACCCTTTAGCAATATTCATGACCTGGATTCCTGTAGTACCCGGACGCGCCAGCGCCCTGTTGTAGCGGGGCGCGCAAGCGCGCCAAGGCGTGAAGCTTATAGACATGAAGCGCCCGCGCCAAATAACAAGCGCTTATTTAGGTATATCAGGCCGCCAGCGAAATCGACACGGGCTGGTTGGCCTCGCAGGCGTCCAGCGCCCGGCTCAGGCGCTGCATGCCCAGCGCGATCTGGCTTTCGTTCATAGTGGCGAAGGACATGCGCATGGCGTGCATGTCGGCCTGCGCCGCATCGGCATAGAAAGCCTTGCCGGGCACGTAGACCACTTCGTGCTCGATCGCATAGGGCAACAGGCGCGTGGCATCGACCTCGCCGGTCAGGCGGGCCCAGAAGAACATGCCGCCTTCTGGCTTGCGAAAGACGATGCGGCCGTTCAATTCACGCGCCAGCGCATCGGCCATGGCGTCGCAACGCAAGCCATAGGCCGCGCGGATGCGGGGTACATGTTCTTCGTAGCGGCCATTGGCCAGATACCGGGCCACGACTTCCTGGATCCAGGCGGACGAGGCCATGTCGTCGGCAGCCTTGGCGCCGACGCAACGGCGACGGATTTCGGGCGGAGCCACCAGCCAGCCGATGCGCAGGGCCGGCGCCATGGTCTTGGACATGCTGGCCAGGTACACGGCCCAGTGACGGGCTTCGCCTTCGGCCAGTGCCATGATGGGCGGCACGGCTTCGCCGGCAAAGCGCAGTTCGCTGTAGGGATCGTCTTCGACGATCAGGAAGCGGTGCTTGACGGCCAGTTCCAGCAAGCGCAGGCGGCGCTGGCGCGAAATGGTGGCGCCGCACGGGTTCGAGAACGACGCCACGACGCAGACCATCTTGGGCTTGATGCGCGCGGCCAGTTCGTCGAGCGCCTCGATATCGACGCCGTCCGGACCCGACGGCACGGTGTGCACCGTGGCGCCGGTATAGCGCAGCGCCTGCACGGAATTGGGGAAGGCGGGCGATTCGATGATGGCGTGGTCGCCGGGCTGCAACATCACGCGGGTCAACAGCGCCATGGCCTGCTGCGAGCCGCCGGTGACGGCCAGTTCGGTATCCGGGTTGCAGTGCAGGCCGCGCACCGCCGACAGGCGAGCCAGCTCGTTGCGCAGGCTGGCCTGGCCATCGATGTTGGAATACTGCAGGCATGCGCCCAGGCGCGCCATGACCTGGGTGGAGGCGATCGACAGGCCGTCCACGTCGAACAGTTCCTGGGCGGGATAGCCGCCCGCCAGCGAAATGGTGCCGGGACGCATCGCGTAAGGCATGAGCGAGCGGATCGGGGAAGCGGGGGGATTCAGGAAAGGCGTGGCGAAAGCGTAGTCGGGCGCGACACTGGACATGGCGGAGGGAACGAGGAAAAGGGATGGACCGCGCTGCCCTGGGGACCGCGCCGGGGGTTAAAACATTGAAATCTAAACAAATATCTACAAATTCTAAGCCTGCCGATCAAACAGGGTCAACGAAGATACGGTCCCATTTGACCGAGTGTGGTGAAACCGGCTGCCCAGGTCCTACACTATGGGACATTCCGACCCAAAGAGAACCGCATGACCGTCGTAGACACCATGGCCGGGCGCCTTGCCCGAATCCAGCAACGCATTGCGCAGGCCTGCGAACGCGCCGGCCGAGCGCCGGACAGCGTGACGCTGCTGCCGGTCAGCAAGACGTTCGAGGTGGACGCCGTGCGCGAGGCCATGGCGCTGGGCCTGACCCGTTTCGGCGAAAACAAGACGCAGGAACTGCGCCAGAAGGCCGCCGCGCTGGCGGGCCAGGGCGTGCAGTGGGTGCTGATCGGTCACTTGCAGACCAACAAGGCCAAGGACGCGGCCCGCGACGCCACCGAGCTGCAATCGCTGGACCGCGTGGATCTGGCCGAGGCCCTGCACCGCCGCCTGCTCAATGAGGGCCGGACCCTGGACGTGCTGGTGCAGGTCAAGACCTCATCCGAACCCAGCAAGTTCGGCATGGACCCCGCCGACGTGCCCGACTTCCTGCGCCGCATCGCAACCGAATTCCCCACCCTGCGCGTGCAGGGCCTGATGACCATGGCGGTCAACTCACCCGATCCGGCCCAGGTGCGCGCCTGCTTCCGTGCCCTGCGCGAACTGCGCGACCAGTTGCGCCAGGAAGCCATCGCCGGCGTGTCGCTGGACCGCCTGTCGATGGGCATGAGCGGCGATTTCGAGCTGGCGATCGAAGAAGGTTCCACCGAGGTCCGCATCGGTACCGCCATTTTTGGTGTCCGCAGCTACCCCGATCCGCAATAAGCCGCTGATTCCGGGCCTCGAAACAGACGCATATTGCCCCGGGCGCGGGGCATAATGACGTCGCAAAAAACGAGGAGACACCCCATGCACAAACACGCACGGCGCCTTTTGGCGCTTGCCGCCCTGTCGCTGGCCGCCACCGCGGCCGCCGCCCAATCCTGGCCCACCCAGCCCATCCGCTGGATCGTGCCCTACCCGGCCGGCGGCGGTGCCGACGTGGTCGCGCGCACCGTCGCCAGCGGCATCGAAAAGCCGCTGGGCCAGACCATCGTGGTCGAAAACCGCCCCGGCGCCGCCACCATCATCGGCGCCACCGCCATCTCGCAGGCCGAACCCACCGGCTACGTGATCGGCACGGCCGACTCGGGCACCCTGGCGTTCAATCCGTCGCTGTACGCCAAGCTGTCCTACGATCCGTCCAAGTTCACCTATATCGGCGGCATCGCCAAGTTCCCGCTGCTCCTGGCCGTGAACGTCAATTCGCCCTACAAGACGGTGGACGACGTGATCCAGGCCGCCAGGAAAGAGCCGGGCAAGCTGACCGCCGCGTCGGCCGGTGCGGGCTCGCCGCACCATCTGGCGCTGGAACTGTTCAAGCAGCGCACGGGCGCCAACCTGCTGCACGTGCCCTACAAGGGCGCCGCGCCGGCCATCCAGGACCTGCTGGGTGGACAGGTGGACGTGATGTTCATCGACCTGGCCGCCGGCCTGCCCAACGTCAAGGCCGGCAAGCTGCGCGTGCTGGCCTCGGCCACGCCCGAGCGCGTCGCCGTGCTGCCCGACGCCCCCACCATGGCCGAACAAGGCGTGCCTGACTTCACTGCCTACGCCTGGCAAGGCCTGGTCGCCCCCGGCGGCCTGCCCGAACCCGTGGTCAAGAAGCTGTCGGCTGAACTCGACGCCGCGCTCAAGTCGCCTGCCGTGTCGCAGAAGATGCTGGACATGGGTGTGATCCCCATGCCGCTGTCGGCCAAGGACTTCAAGGCCTACGCCGAACAGGAACGCACCACCTGGGCAGAGGTGATCAAGAAGGCGAACATCAAGCTGGAATAGGCGGCGCCTGATACGCGATGCCTGACCCTGCACAAACGCGGCCCTCGGGCCGCGTTTGTGCTTTGGCGAACGCCGGACCGCCTCGGCAGTCCGTGACGGCTTGCCGCAGCCGCGCGTCTCAGCGGACGCCTCTCAGGCGCCTGGCAACGTCACCGCCATGCGCAGGCGCTCCACGCATTGCCTGCCCTGCTCGATCGCCTGGCCGAACGCGTCTGAGTTGATCTCGTCGTGGCCGAACCAGCTGACCTTGCGCACGCTGCGGTAGCGATACTGGTAGCCTGACGCCGCGGGCGCGCCGTCCAGGTCCACGTCTATCCAGGGCGAACGCACCTGGCAATGCAGTGCCGGTGCCTCCAGCTTCGCGCCGGCCAGCGTCACGTCATAGGACGAGGTTTCCGGCGTACCCAGGTAGATGTCGGCCAGTTGACCGGCTTGGCGATAGCGGGCAAAGAATTCCCAATCGTCGGCAAGGCCTGCCGGCGATCGCACGTACTCCTTGCCCACGCGCTCCAGCGCCCGCAGATCCACCAGCGTCGCATCGATGCGGTAGACGGCCGGCACCACGAAGCCGCTGGCGGCGCGTTGCAGCACGCAATCACGATTCTCGGCGGCGAAGCTGCGGCACAGCGCCTGGTCCATGGCCGTCGCGCCGCCCTCGCGGTCGCCCACGCTGATCTCGGCGGCGACCATGGCGCGCACGTCCACCGAGGCGCGGACCTCGGCTTGCCCGGCCTGGCCGAAACGCTCGTGGCGGGTGACCGCGACACCGCTCACCGGGCTTTCCAGTGCGATGTCCTCGCGCCGCACCTGCCCCTTGGCATCCATGACGAAAGCCCAGCGCTGCTGGATATCCGGCATGGAGAAACCAGGAATGAACACAGGATTGGTCGGGTCCAGCCACCAGGTCTCGCCTTGCACGCGGGCCCGCACGATGGCGTGATTGGGCGCCGACAGCCCCGGCAGCAACACGTCGGGTGCGACCGTGCCGCGCGCCACCAGCGCGGGCTCGGCCTCGATGCCTGCGGCGCGCAACATGGCGGCCAGCAACACCGCCAGGTCCTTGCAGTCGCCGTAGCCGCGGTGCTCGATCTCATCCAGCGCAAACGGAATGTGGCCACGCTCGCTGGCGCGCCAGTCGCCCAGATAGCGGTAGTGTTCGTTGATGTGGCGCATCAAGCCGGCCACGGCTTCCCGGGGCGGCTTGCCCTGTTGCGCCGCGACGGCCTGCGCCGCCTCGGCGGGCAACTGGGCCGCCAGGATGCTGTTGTAGCGCGCCGCGAGCGGGCCGAAGTAATCCTGCAATTCCGTGGAACTGCCGATCTCCAGGCGCGGATAGCGGCGCAGATAGCCCTTGTCCGACTCGTCGACGTACGCGTAGTAACGGGGCGCCGCCGCCAATTCGACCGTGATCCGCTTGCCGTCTGGCGCAACCACGAAGCGGTAAGCATCCATGCCCTGGGCGCGCCAGGCCATGGGCCGGTCAGCGCTGAATTCGGCCCGGAAGCGGTCCTGGCGCACCGCCCGCGGCGACAGGTCCAACAGGTAGTGGAACTGCGTGGCCGACGGCACGCCGGCAAAGCGCTCACGCAGCGTGTAGACGATGGTGCTGCCGACCCGCAGATTGGGAAACGCCAGCGAGGTTTGCTTCTGCCGCAGGAACCCCTTGTCGGGATTGGGCGCCATGCGCGTGTCGATCTGCGCCGCCGTCAAGGGCACGGGCTTCTGGCCGGGCTGGATCAGTTCCGCGCGCTCCACCTTCAGGCTGTCGCTTTCTGCATAGCTGCGGTCGATGCGGGACACCAGCTCGCGCCCCGCCAGCGTCAGGATGGTGTAGCGGTAGGTGCTGACGCACTCGCTGCTGTTGTCCTTGTCGAAGCGGCAATGGAACTCGGTTTCGCCTGCCAGGGGCGCCTCGGCGATGGGTTGCAGGGCCGCCTGAACGGACTGACTGGCGATGGCCGCCACGATGGCGACCAAAATCTGGACTCTGGAAGGAAAAGACATGGGAGGCGATGCAATCTCTTTAATACAACTGAGACTCGATATTATTTGTTATAAAATATCAGCACAAGCCAGCCCGTCCCACCCCCCTGTCCGACGCCGCCGTTGGCGGCGAGTGTCAGTCTTTGATCCGGCCAAAAAAAACGCCTGGCGGATAAGCCAGGCGATCTTGCAGGCGGGCCGCCCGGCCGATGGCCAGGCGACACCCAGTCACTACACCAGCACGCGCTCGATGCCGCCCGCATTGGCGCGGCGCACGTAGTCTTCCATCCAGCCTTCGCCCAGGATGTGGCGCGCCATTTCGACCACGATGTAGTCGGCGTCCATGCCGGTGTCGCCTTCATAGCGCGACAGGCCTTGCAGGCACGACGGGCACGAAGTCAGGACCTTGATGTCGCCGGTGAAGCCGTCGCTGCGCAGCGCGGCATCGCCCTTCAAGAGCTCTTCCTGCTTGCGAAAGCGCACCTGCGTGGAGATGTCGGGCCGGCTGACCGCCAGCGTGCCCGATTCGCCGCAGCAGCGGTCGCTCTTGACCGCGCCGTCGCCCACCAGCGACCGCACGGTCTTCATCGGGTCCTGCAGCTTCATGGGCGTGTGGCAGGGGTCGTGGTACATGTAGCGCACGCCCTTGGCCCCTTCAAGCTTGATGCCCTTTTCGAGCAGGTACTCGTGGATGTCGATCAGGCGGCAGCCCGGGAAGATCTTGTCGAACTCGTAACCCGAGAGCTGGTCATAGCAGGTGCCGCAGCTGACCACCACCGTCTTGATGTCCAGGTAGTTCAGCGTGTTGGCAACCCGGTGGAACAGCACCCGGTTGTCGGTGATGATCTGCTCGGCCTTGTCGGTCATGCCGTTGCCGCGCTGCGGATAGCCGCAGCACAGGTAGCCCGGCGGCAGCACGGTCTGCACGCCGGCATGCCACAGCATGGCCTGCGTTGCCAGGCCCACCTGCGAGAACAGGCGCTCGGACCCGCAACCCGGGAAATAGAACACCGCTTCCGTATCGGCCGTCGTGGCCTTGGGGTCGCGGATGATCGGCACGTAGTTGGCGTCTTCGATGTCCAGCAGCTTGCGCGCGGCCTGCTTGGGCAGCCCGCCCGGCATCTTCTTGTTGACGAAGTGCACCACCTGCTCGCGCAGCGGCGGCTTGCCCACGGTGGCGGGCGGCGCGGCCGTCTGCTTCTTGACCAGGCCCGACAGCAGGTCATGCGCGGCGCGCTGCACCTTGTACCCCACCCCCACCATGGCTTTGCGCGTGGCGTTGATGGTGGCCGGGTCCTTGGCGTTCAGGAAGAACATGGCGCTGGCCGTGCCCGGGTTGAACGACTTGCGGCCCATGCGGCGCAGCACGGCGCGCATGTTCATCGACACGTCGCCGAAGTCGATGTCGACCGGACAGGGGTTGTAGCACTTGTGGCAGACCGTGCAGTGGTCGGCCACGTCTTCGAATTCTTCCCAGTGCTTCAGGCTGACGCCGCGGCGGGTCTGCTCTTCGTAAAGGAAGGCTTCGACCAGCAGCGAAGTCGCCAGGATCTTGTTGCGAGGCGAATACAGCAGGTTGGCGCGCGGCACGTGGGTCGCGCACACCGGCTTGCACTTGCCGCAGCGCAGGCAGTCCTTGATGGAATCCGAGATGGCGCCGATGTCGCTTTGCTGCATGATCAGCGACTCGTGGCCCATCAGGTTGAAGCTGGGCGTCCAGGCATGGCGCAGGTCGGCGCCCGGCATCAGCTTGCCGGCGTTGAAGTGGCCGTTGGGGTCGACGCGGCGCTTGTAGTCCTGGAACGGCTTCAGTTCGGCTTCGGTCAGGAATTCGTACTTGGTCAGGCCGATGCCGTGTTCGCCCGAGATCACGCCGTCCAGGTCGCGCGCGATCTGCATGATGCGCTCGACGGCCTGGTGGGCCTCTTGCAGCATGCCGTAGTCGTCGGAGTTGACCGGGATGTTGGTGTGCACGTTGCCGTCGCCCGCGTGCATGTGCAGCGCCACGAACACGCGGCTCTTGAGCACCCGGCCGTGGATGGCGATCAGTTCGTCCAGGATGGGCTTGCGCGCCGCGCCCGAGAACGCGGCCTGCAGGCCGGCCAGCACCTCGGTCTTCCAGGACACGCGGATCGTGCGGTCTTGCACCACGTCGAAGACGCGCGCCTGCGGCTGGGTCGTCAGGCGCTCGGCCAGCGTGGCGGCCAGGGGCGACAGGCCCAGGCCGTCCAGTTGCGGCATGGCTTGCGCCAGCGGCAGGTCCAGGTTGTCCAGCAGCCACTGCCAGCGCTGGCGCGCCGCGGCCAGCAGGTCGATGGCCTGGCGGGTGCGCTCGGCCAGCACCTGGGCACGGGTTTCGTCATCGTCGGACGCGTCTTCCGCCTTGCCCACCGGCAGCGGCGTACAGAGGTAGTCGTCCAGCGCGTCGAGCAGCCGCAGCTTGTTGCGGGTCGACAGTTCGATGTTGATGCGTTCGATGTGATCCGTGTACTCGCCCATGCGGGGCAGCGGAATCACGACGTCTTCGTTGATCTTGAAGGCGTTGGTGTGGCGGGCGATGGCGGCGGTGCGCGAACGATCGAGCCAGAATTTCTTGCGGGCCTCGGCGCTGACCGCCACGAAACCTTCGCCATGGCGCGTGTTGGCCAGGCGCACCACTTCGCTGGCGGCGGCCGCCACGGCATCTTCGTCGTCACCGACGATGTCGCCGATCAGGACCATCTTGGGCAGCGAGCCGCGCTTGCTCTTGGTGGCGTAGCCCACCGCGCGCAGATAGCGTTCGTCCAGGTGTTCCAGGCCGGCCAGGATGGCGCCGCGGGCGCGGCCTTCGCCGTCCAGGTAGCCCTTGACCTCGACGATCGACGGGATGGCGTCGCGCGCCTGGCCGAAGAATTCCATGCAGACGGTGCGGGTGTGCTTGGGCATGCGGTGCAGCACCCAGCGCGCCGACGTGATCAGCCCATCGCAGCCTTCTTTCTGGATGCCCGGCAGGCCGGCCAGGAACTTGTCGGTGACGTCCTTGCCCAGGCCTTCTTTGCGGAACACGCGGCCCGCGATGTCCAGGGTCTCGGTCTTGAGCAGGCGCTCGCCAGGCTTGCCGCGGCCGTCGAACCACTTGAGTTCGAAGCGGGCCACGTCCACGTCGTGGATCTTGCCCATGTTGTGCGCCAGGCGCGTGACTTCCAGCCAGTTGCCGTCCGGGTCGACCATGCGCCACCAGGCCAGGTTGTCCAGCGCGGTGCCCCACAGCACGGCCTTCTTGCCGCCGGCGTTCATGGCGATGTTGCCGCCCACGCACGAGGCTTCGGCCGAGGTCGGGTCCACGGCGAACACGAAGCCGGCCGCCTCGGCGGCTTCGGACACGCGCTTGGTGACCACGCCGGCGCCGGCGTGGATGACCGCCACGGGTTCGGTCAGCCCGGGCAAGATACAGGACTCGACCTTGCCCAGCTTGTCGAATTTCTCGGTATTGATGACTGCCGACTTCCAGGTCAGCGGAATCGCACCGCCGGTATAGCCGGTGCCACCGCCGCGCGGCACGATGGTCAGGCCCAATTCGATACAGGCCGTCACCAGCGCGGCGATCTCGTCTTCGGTGTCCGGCGTCAGCACCACGAACGGGTACTCGACCCGCCAGTCGGTGGCGTCGGTGACGTGCGACACGCGCGACAGGCCGTCGAACTTGATGTTGTCGCGCGCCGTGATGCGGCCCAGCACCTTTTGCGCCTGCTTGCGCAACATGGCGGTCTGGTCGAATTCCCCTTCGAACGCGGCAATGGCCGAACGCGCCCGGGCCAACAGGCCCACGACCTTTTCGTCGCGGTGCGGGTCGTGGCCGGCTTCGGCGGGTGCACCGGGTTCGCGGCGGCGGTCGATTTCGCCCAGCCGGTGGTGCAGCGCATCGATCAGCTGCTTGCGGCGCTTGGGGTTGTCGAGCAGGTCGTCCTGCAGGTACGGATTGCGGCGTACCACCCAGATGTCGCCCAGCACCTCGTACAGCATCCGCGCGGAACGCCCCGTGCGGCGTTCGCCGCGCAGGTCGCCCAGGAGGCTCCAGGCGTCTTCGCCCAGCAGCCGGCCGACGATCTCGCGATCGGAAAACGACGTGTAGTTGTAGGGAATTTCGCGCAGTCGCGCGGGAGCGGCGGGCGGCATCGCCCCGTTCAAGATGTGGCTAGCGAGTGGGGCGTTCATGGCGGCAAGAGGGGGCCCTTAAAAAATTATTTTATGCCATTGGCCGGAACTGCCCCCGAATACCCCCAGGGAAGCGCTCGAAAACAGGAATATTCGGACAAAATACGTCCCCAATTAAGGAGGCCGTCAGCCCTAGACCTGCCCCGGAAACAGCCACAACAGGCTGGCGGTCATGGCCAGGTAGCGCAGGAACTTGCCGATCGCCATGAAGGCCACGCACGGCCAGAACGGCAGCCGCAGCCAGCCGGCCACGGCGCACAGCGGATCGCCCACCACCGGCAGCCACGACAGCAGCAAAGCCGGCGGCCCCATGCGGTGGATCCAGGCGTGGGCCCGTTCGTTCCAGCGGCCACGCATGCGGCCATCTGCGGTGGCATTCGGGTGGGGGTCCTTTCCAGACGGATGCTTGTCCTTCCAGCGGTGGACCGCCTTTTCAGCCCCTAACCCCATCGCGTAGCTGATCGCCCCGCCGATGGTGTTGCCCACCGTCGCCACCAGGATCGCCGCCCAGAACATGTCCGGCGACAGCTTGATGTAGCCGAACACCGCCGGTTCGGACCCCAGCGGCAGCAAGGTGGCCGAGATCAACGAGACGGCAAAAATGGCGGACAGGCCCACCGAGGGCAAGGCCAACAGGTCCAGCAGCCAGTGAACGGCAAAGAGAAGGCTTTCTTCCATAGGGCTATGAGTGTAGCCGCGGCGCGGCCCTGGCCGGCCTGCCAAGCGTGTCCGATGCGTGGCGATCCGCCGCGAAATCGCGGGCCGGCCCGGCTTTCCCTGCAATAATCAGCCCCACGCCCTCGCGGCCCTCCTTTCTGGCCCCTACCCCAAGCGCAGTCCATGTCCACTGATTACCTGAAACGCATCCTGACCTCGAAGGTCTACGACGTCGCGGTCGAATCGCCGCTCGAAGCCGCGCCGCTGCTGTCGCAGCGTATGTCGAACACGATTCTGCTCAAGCGCGAAGATACCCAGGCGGTCTTCAGCTTCAAGCTGCGCGGGGCCTACAACAAGATGGCCAACCTGACGCCCGCGGCGCGCAACCGCGGCGTCATCGCGGCCTCGGCCGGCAACCATGCACAGGGCGTGGCGCTGGCCGCCACCCGCCTGGGATGCCGCGCCGTCATCGTCATGCCCACCACCAGCCCGCAGGTCAAGGTCGACGCGGTGCGACGCCTGGGCGGCGAAGTGGTGCTGGCCGGCGAGAGCTTTTCCGACGCCTACGCCCATGCGCAAGTGCTGGAAAAGAAAGAAAAACTGACCTTCGTGCACCCCTTCGACGATCCCGACGTGATCGCCGGCCAGGGCACGGTGGGCATGGAAATCCTGCGCCAGCACCCCGGTCCCATCGACGCCATCTTCGTGGCTATCGGCGGCGGTGGCCTGATCGCGGGCGTGGCGGCGTACATCAAGCAGCTGCGCCCTGAGATCAAGATCATCGGCGTGCAGACCGAAGACTCCGACGCCATGCTGCGCAGCGTGCGCGCCGGCCGCCGGGTACAGTTGAACGACGTGGGGCTGTTTTCCGACGGCACGGCAGTCAAGATGGTCGGCGCCGAAACCTTCAAGCTCACGCGCAAGTACGTCGACGATTTCGTGGTGGTGGACACCGATTCGATCTGCGCCGCCATCAAGGACGTATTCCAGGACACCCGCAGCGTGCTGGAACCGGCCGGCGCCATGGCCGTGGCCGGCGCCAAGCAGTACGCCGCCGAGCACAACCTGAAGGGCAAGACCCTGGTCGCCATCGCCTGCGGCGCCAACATGAACTTCGACCGCCTGCGCTTCGTGGCCGAGCGCGCCGAGGTCGGCGAGATGCGCGAAGCCGTCTTCGCCGTCACCATGCCCGAGCAGCGCGGCAGCTTCCGCCGCTTCTGCGAACTGGTGGGCGAGCGCAGCGTGACCGAATTCAACTACCGCATTTCCGATTCCGACCGCGCCCATGTGTTCGTCGGCCTGCAAGTCTCGTCGCCGGCCGAACCCGACAAGATCGCCAGCCACTTTCGCCGCCACGGTTTCGACACGCTGGACCTGACGCATGACGAAATGGCCAAGACGCACTTGCGCCACATGGTCGGCGGCCGTTCGGCGCAGGCGCGCGACGAGCTTCTGTACCGCTTCGAATTCCCGGAACGCCCGGGCGCGCTGATGCGTTTCCTGAACGCGATGAATCCCGACTGGAACATCAGCCTGTTCCACTACCGCAACCAGGGTGCCGACTATGGCCGCATCCTGATCGGCATCCAGGTGCCGGCGGCCGACAAGAAACAGTTCCGCCACTTCGTAGCCGAACTGGGCTATCCGCACTGGAACGAGACCGACAACCCGGCCTACAAACTGTTCCTGTAGCGCCTTTTTCGCACAGGGAAAACGAGAGGGCCTCCCGATGGAGGCCCTTCCCTTCTTTGCTCAAGACCCGCCCGGCTGCAACCTGAAGGGGGGGCTCGCTGTCACTCGGCGGCTCACGGAGATGTGCCGCGCATTCAGCAAGGTGCAGCCGGACCGGCTTTGGCTTAGAACCGGTGACGCACACCCACCGCGAAGGCGGTGTCGCGCGCATCCTTCTGGAACGCGTAGTTGTCGCCATACGAGGCGTACGCGTACAGGTTGGTGCGCTTGGTGAAGTCGTAGGTGTAGCCCAGGCTGTAGACGTTGAACGTCGCATCGTCGCCGGTCAGCTTGTCGTTGCTGGCCGTGGCGCGCTGCCACGAACCGAACACCGCGTGGCGACCCAGCGGCACGGTAGCGCCGATCATGTACGAGTTGGCGCGGAAACCATCAGCCAGCTTGAACGAACCCAGCTTCTGCATGCCGTCCGGCGTGGTGCCCATGTTCTGACCGATGAACCAGCCGTCGCGGGTCTGGCCAAAGGCGGCAGCCAGCTTCACCACTTCAAAGTCGTACGAACCGCCGATGATGTATTCCTGGATGCGGGCATTCGACTGGCCGCCAGCGCGATCGTTGGACGGATCGAAACGGTCATACGCGGCCGCCAGGTTCAGCGGGCCATTCAGGTATTGCACGCCTGCGGTGATGACACGGTTGTTGTTGCCCGTGGCAAAGCCGGTCTGCTTCGAATCATTGACGCTGTCGTCGGCGCTGAACGAGTAGCCCACACCGGCCTTGAAACCGCCCATGCTGGGGGTTTGGTACAGGACCATGTTGTCCAGGCGCATCGTGTTGGCGCTGCCGAACGTGGTACCCAGGTTGGCGGTGTTGTAGCTGATCGAGAACGGGTCGATCGAACCGAAGTACTTCGAGGCCAGGTTGGTCTGGCGGCCGAATTCCAGGCGGCCCCAGCTGTCGCTGTCCAGGCCCACGGTGGCTTGGCGGCCCCACAGGCGGCCATTCTGCAGCGATTGGCCATTCATCGGGCCAAAACCGGCTTCCAGGTTGAACACGGCGCGCAAGCCGTCGCCCAGGTCTTCCGAGCCGCGCAGGCCGAAACGCGAGCCGCTGCTCACGCCCTGCGTGCCACCAAAACGGCTTTGCTTGGCGCCGTCGAACTTCACCTGCTCGTAGCCGACACCGGCGTCGATCAAGCCGTACAGCGTCACGGAGTCGGCGGCTTGCGCAGCACCGGCAGAGCCGGCCAGCAACGCGACGGCCAATAGCGTCTTCTTCATAAAAGTCCCCAAAATGGCAAGATAAAAGGCAATCCGCCACCGCACGGCGAAAGCCGCCGGGGTGGCGGGCCGCTACGAAAAAGCGAGCGGCCTGTGCACTGAATCTAGTTTCGATCTTGGAACAATTTGAAGTAACCCGGATTTCGACGAACAACTTTCCATGGGTGGGATAATGCCCGCCGCACAGCGCCACAAGGCTGCCGAGAATCCGCGATAACGCCTTGATATCAAATGTGAATTCTTACTCGCAATTGAGGCGCCCACCGTGTCGGACGCGCGCATGGCGGCGCGTGCCACGACATCACTTGTTGCGCCGGCCGCACAGTTTTTGCGGCATAAACGCGACATCCTGCGCCGTATCGTCCTGCACTGCCGGGACAAAAAACCCCTGGTCACGCCAGGGGTTCTATCCGATCTGCCTCGGCAGCGTCGACTCAACGGCCCTTGGGCGGATAGTCGAGTTCGCCAAAGGTGTATTCGCCGCTGGCCTTGGCGCGGGCCAGTTCGTCGCGGACTTGTTCGCGGGTCTTGCCCACCGATTCCGGCGCGGCGGCGCGAGGCGGGTAATCCAGCTCGGCGCTGGTGACCTGGCCGGCAACCTTGGCGCTTTGCAGTTCCTGCTGGACTTGTTCGCGCGACAGGCTGGTGCGCTGCACCGTGGCGGGCGGGTAATCCAGTTCGCCGGACGTGACCTGGCCTGCGGCCTTGGCGGCCTGCAGTTCCTGCTGGACCTGTTCGCGGGTCTTGCCGTCGGCGTGGGCGGCGGACATGCCCACCAGCGTTGCGGTAACCATGAGTGCGGTAGCTAGGGCTTTCATTGTGATGACTCCATCCTAAACCTTGCATACCGTCGGCGGCCGGGACGGCTGCTGCGATATGACAATTTGATTGCTGGGATGAAGTATCTGGTTATTAGGCCTCAGTAAAAACCCTTATTTTGGTGAACATATTTGCACTGATGGGACAATTGCACGCTGTATCCGACGCATCCTGCTCATCAATTGCGCAATTGCCCCGAGGCAGCGGTTCGGGTCGAGGCGCGTCGGCATTCAGCAAGATGCCAGCCAGGTAACGAAAAATGAACTTGCCCCGCTGCGCAAGGCGCATTCAGCGTGGCTAAATAGACATTTCCACTGCCGGGATAATAATTCCATTTATGATACAAACCTGCCAGAAATGGAATTTTGACTTTCGAGGGCCTCATGGATATCCAGCTTAACGACATCGCGTTGTTTGTCGAAGTCGCCAAGCGCAAGAACTTCAGCCATGCCGCCGAGGCCTTGAATATTCCGACCTCTACGCTGTCACGCCGTGTCAGCGAGCTGGAACGCAGCGTCGGAATGCGCCTGCTCAACCGCAGCACCCGCAAAATCGACCTGACCGAGGCGGGCGCCATCTATTTCGAGCGCTGCCGCCACATCGTCGAAGAAGCCCGCATCGCACACGACCAGTTGCTGGACATGGCGGTACAGCCCAAGGGCCGCCTGCGCATTTCACTGCCGACCAGCCTGGCGCAGCTATTCCTGCCTGCGGTGATCCGAGAGTTTCGCGAACAGCATCCCGACATCGAGTGCGATTTCGACTTGAGCATGCGGCCGATCGATCCGATCAGCAACCCGTTCGACCTGATCCTGCGCTTTGGCCAGCAGCCCGATTCCAGCCTGATCTCGCGCAAGATCGTGTTGATGGCCCACCAGCTGTACGCCTCGCCCGACTACCTGGCCCGCCACGGCGAACCGCGGGTACCCGCCGACCTCACCCACCACGAATGCCTGCGCCCCACCATGCGTGACGAGTCATCCTTCTGGATGCTGCATTCGGGCGAGAAGGTCGAACGCGTGCAGGTGTCCGGCCGACTGTCGGCCAACAACGTCGGCATGCTGGGGCGATTGGCCGGGCAAGGCCTGGGCATCACGCCGCTGTTGGTGTTCGAAGCGATGGAACGGGCGATCAACCAGGCAGGCCTGGTGCGGGTGCTGCCCGAATGGAGCCTGACCCCCCTGCCCTTGTTTGCCTTGCTGCCGTCGCGCATGCTGCCGGCCAAGACCAAGGCGTTCCTGGACTTCATCCAGCCGCGGCTGTCGGACGGCTGAGCACTGACGCCCCGGACGTGCCGAATGAACTACGCCGTCTGGCTGTCGTACTTACAGACGGTGTAGAGCGGCGTGCCGGTCGCCGCGACCTTGGCAGATCCACCCAGGTCAGGCAAGTCGATGATGGCGGCGGCCTCGACCACGTTGGCGCCCAGGCGCTGCAGCAGCTTGATGGCCGCCAGCATGGTGCCCCCCGTGGCGATCAGGTCGTCGACCAGCAGGACGCGTTGGCCGGTGCGCACCGAATCGGTGTGCATCTCGACCGACGCATTGCCGTATTCCAGTGAGTATTCCTCGGCCACCGTGCGGTAAGGCAGCTTGCCCTTCTTGCGTACCGGCACGAAACCCAGGTTCAGTTCATAGGCCAGCACGCTGCCGATGATGAAGCCGCGCGCATCCACACCCGCGACCAGATCCAGGCGCTGGCGCATGTAACGGTAGACGAAGAGATCGATCAGCACCCGGAATGCGCGAGGATCCTGCAGCACGGGCGTGATGTCGCGAAAAATGACACCAGGTTGGGGCCAGTCTGGAACGCTGCGGATAGTGCGCCGGATGTACTCGGCGTTGTCGGTCTGCATGGTAAGACGGCCCTGAAGAATTGAAGCAAGGCGAACTATAACCTTGCCACCGCGCTTAAGCCAGGATTGCCGCCAGGGATGACAATTCATGAAGCCGCCCGTCGCGTAACGCATAGCGGCGGTCGACGGCGCCGGGCGGCAGGGCCGCATGCGTCGCCAGCACCACGGTGCGTCCCTGCACCGCCTGGCCCAGGTCAGTCAGGAATTGCGCCTCGACGGCCGCGTCCAGTCCCGCCGTCGGTTCGTCCAGCACAATGACCGCGGCCGGTGACAGCAGCGCACGGGCCAGGCACAGGCGCCGCGCCTGGCCCGCCGACAGCTGCGAGCCGGTTTCGCCCGCCCAGGTGTCCAGGCCGTCGGGCAGGCCGCGCACGAACTCGCCGAGGCGCGCGGCATCGAGTGCGCGCCACAACGCCGCGTCGTCCGCCTGGGGATCGCCGATCAGCAGGTTGGTGCGCAGCGTGCCCAGGAATACCGGCGCGTCCTGCGACAGCAGCGCGATGCGTCGATGCCAATCCGCCTGGGCGCACGCCCGCGCGTCCACGCCGGCAAAACGCACCTGGCCCCGCTGAGGATCTTCCAGGCGCAACAACAGGTTCAGCAGCGTGGATTTTCCCGCGCCGCTCTCGCCCACGATCGCCACGCGTTCGCCGGGCGCCACCGCCAGGCGCAGATCACGCAGCACGGGTACGGGTTGACCATGCGTGCGAGCCGGATAGGAAAAATCGACGCCTTCCAGTTCCAGCGCGCCGCGCAGCGGCAGCGGGTGGGGCACAGCCGGGTCCGCCATGTCCGGCTCGCGCTGCGTCACGTCACGGATGCGCGCGGCGGCCGACAGCGCCGATCCCATGCGCGAGGCGCCACGCATGATGGGGCCGGCGACTTCGAAGATACCGATGACCGCCAGCAGCAAACCGACCAGCAGCGGCCCCTCGATCCTGCCCGCGGCATACGTATCCAGGCCGAACCACAACAACGCCAGCACCGACAGCCCGGCCGCGATCTGCAGGAACCACTGACCGCGCGCCGCCACCCGCGCCTGGCTGGCGCGCGCCTTCGCGCTGGCGGCGCACAGCCGTTCGAAATGCGTGCAGGTCTGGGCCTGCGCGTGCAATGCAACCATGTCGGCGTGACCATCCACCGCATCCAGCGTGGCCGCGCGCAGCCCTGCCGCGCTTTCCTGCGCAGCCGCACCGGGCTTGCGGGCCGCGCGCACCAGCCACAGCGGCACCAGCAGGCAGGCCGTCAGCAGGGCCAGCGCGAACGTCAGCGCCGCCGCCGGCACCCAGTAGCCCAGCACTGCGGTCAGGATCGCGCCGGCCAGGATGGCCGTGGCCAACGGCGCCAGCACGAACAGGAACACCGTATCGAGCGCATCGACGTCACCCGTCATGCGGGCCACCAGGTCACCGCTGCGGTAACGGGCCAGTTGGCGCGGCGTCAGCCGGATCAAGGCGTTGAATACCGTTCCGCGCAGGTCTGCCAGAAGGCGCAGCGTGGCCGAATGCCCCACCACCCGATCCGCATAGCGCGACACGATGCGCAGGAATGACAGCCCGCGCACCAGCGCGGAGGGCGCGAACAGGTTGAATGCGCCGCCAGCGCCGGCCAGCGCCGCGCCGGTCAGGAACCAGCCCGACACGCCCAGCAGCCCCACGCCGGCGGCTACGGTCGCCAGGGCACAGAACAAGGCAAGCAGCAGCCCGCTCTTGCGGCGTACATACAAGGGCAGGAGCAACAACAGGTTCTTCATGCGTCTTTCACTTTCGCGTCGGCAATGCGCAGCACGCGCGCGAACCGCCCCGCGACGGCGGGAGAATGCGTGGCCAGCAGCAATGTGCGGCCAGCGGCGAACGCCAGGATTTCATCGAGCACGCGCGCTTGCGTCGCCTCGTCCAGATGAGCCGTGGGCTCGTCCAGCAGGATCAGGCCCGGGTCGCGCAGGAACAGCCGCGCCAGCGCCACGCGTTGCGCCTGGCCGCCCGACAGACCGTGCCCCCGGCTGCCCAGCGGCGTCGCCAGGCCTTGCGGCAGACTGTCCGCGAATTCCAGCACACAGGCTCGGCGGGCGGCCTCGAGCACCTCGGCGTCGGACGCGGCCGGACGACCCAGCCGGATGTTGTCGGCGATGGACCCTGCCAGCAACTGCGGCTTCTGGCCGATCAGCGCCACGCGCGCGCGCAGGTCGGCTTCGCGCCATTCGGCCAGGGTCGTGCCGTCGATCCGCACGTCGCCGGTACAGGGCCGCAGGCGGGCAATGGCTTCGATCAGCGTCGACTTGCCGATGCCGCTTTCGCCCATCAGCGCCACGTGCTCACCTGCGTTGAGCGACAGATCCGCATTCGCTAGCACCCGTTGCGGCCGGCCGGGCGCGGCCACGGACAAGCCGGCCACCATCAATGGGGCGCCGCCGGATGCCACAAGCGCGGCAGCCGCGTGTTCGGCCTTGACCGCGTCGTCTTGCGGCAACCCGTCAAAGAGCGTGGCGATCTGCGTCACCGCGGCCAGCGCCGCGGCGCGATCATGGTAATGGGCCGCGAACTGGCGCAGCGGCGCATAGACCTCCGGCGCCATCAGCAGGCAGAACAGCCCGGCCTGCAGCGTCAGCGGCGACCAGCGCACGTCCAGGAAGCCCAGGTAGGTCAGGCCGATATAGACGGCCACGCCCGCCACACCCAGCGCGGCGAAGAATTCCAGCACCGCGGACGACAGGAAGGCGATGCGCAGCACCGACATCGTGCGCTGGCGCAGCGCGTCGCTGGCCGCGGCGACCGAGGCCGCCTCGGCTTCGGCGCGGCCGTAGAGCTTCAAGGTGGACAGGCCGCGCAACCGGTCGGCGAAAAAACCCGACAGGCGCGCAAACGCCCGCAGGTGCCGGCGGCTGGCACCCTGCGCCCCCCACCCCACCAGGGCCATGAACAGCGGAATCAAGGGGGCCGTGATCAGCAGCACCAGGCCTGCCACCACGTCCACGGGCAAGAGCACCACGGCAAAAGCCACGGGCAGCAGTGCGGCCGCGGCCATGGCCGGCAGGTATTTGGCGAAGAATCCGTCCAGGGCCTCGACCTGGTCGACGAGCGCGCTGGCGATTTCGCCCGAGGCCTTTCTGCGGCTCCAGTCGGGGCCTTTGTCCAGCAAGCGGGTGAACAAGGCCTGGCGCACGTGGCGCTTGATGCGTTCGGAAGCATCGGCCCCCGCGCGCTCGCCCAGCCAGGTGATGCAGGCGCGCACGCCCATCAGGACCGCAATGGCCAGGATGCCGAAGAGCAGTTCCTGGCGCGGCACCTGCCGGGTAATGGCCGCATCGAGCACATTGGCCAGCAGCCAGGCCTGCACCACCAGCAACACGCCCGACACCAGCGGCGCGGCTCCCGCCAACAGCAGCGGAAACCGGGCCGCCCGGGCCAGGGACATCAGCCAGCGCGATTGCTCGCGCGGCGGCTTGCGCAGGCTTGCCGAAGGGTCGTGCTCGAGGCTGCTAGCGCCGCCGCTCACTCGTCTTCACGGCTGGCGCGCGGGTCATGCGAGTGACCTTCGCGCAGCTCGAACCACATTGCGTTGAGAATGGCGAACGCACACGCCAATCCCAGGCCGAGTATCCACGAGAAATACCACATGGGGCAGGCTCCTTGTCAGTATGAGTTGGGCGTGTCGCCCACGGATGCATGGGTCACCTTGCCGCGCATGACGCGGTACACCCAGGCGGTGTAGAGCGTCACGATCGGCAGGAAGATGACAACGGCGATCACCATGATCCACAGCGTCATGTGGCTGGACGATGCGTCCCAGACCGTCAGGCCGGCCTTGGGGTTGGTCGACGACGGCATCAGGAACGGGAACAGCGAAAAGCCCACGGTCAGGATGACACCCGCAATCGACACCGACGACGCCAGGAACGACAGCACGTTGGCGCGCAGCGTCAGGAACAGCAGCACCAGCACCGCGCCGGCCACGCCCAGGATGGGCGCGATCCACATCAGCGGCCAGGTGGCGTAGTTGGCCATCCAGGCGCCCGTCTGCACGGCTACCGTCTTGAGCATCGGGTCCGACGGACCTTGCATGTCGACCGCGCTGGTGATGGCATGGCCGCCAATGCCGCCGGCCACCCAGAAGCCGCCCGCGATGAACAGCGCCAGCGTCAGCAGCGCACCCAGACGGCCCCAGTTGCGGGCCCGCGACGAGATCGGGTCTTCGGTACGCCATGCCAGCAGCACGGCGCCGTGCATGGCCAGCATCACCACGCTCAGCACGCCGCACAACAGCGCAAACGGCGTGAACAGCTGGTAGAAATGGCCCTGGTAGACCATGCGCAGCGCGTTGCCGTCGAACGTGAAGGGCACGCCCAGGATGATGTTGCCGACCGCCACGCCGAACACCAGCGAAGCCACGACGCCAGAAAAGCACAGCACGCCGTCCCAGGTATTGCGCCAGCGGGTACCTTCCATCTTGCTGCGGTACTTGAAGCCCACCGGACGCAGGATCAGCGCGATCAGCGCCAGCATCATCGCCAGGTAGAAGCCCGAGAACGACGCGGCGTACAGCAAGGGCCAGGCGGCGAAAATGGCACCGCCGGCGGTGATCAGCCACACCTGGTTGCCTTCCCAGACGGGGCCGACAACGTTGATGACGACCCGGCGCTCGGCGTCGGTCTTGGCCACGACGGGCAGCAGCGCCGCCACGCCCAGGTCAAAACCATCCATGACGGCAAAGCCGATCAACAGCGCACCCAGCAGGGCCCACCAGACCACCCGCAAGGTGGCGTAGTCGAAAGGAATAAGGGTATCCATTGCTTCTCTCCCCTTAAGCGCGCACGGCGGCGCGGACAGGATCGGCGGCGGCGCCGGCGGGCGCAGGCGCGTCGGATTTCGGTCCGGCCTTGATCGCGTGCAGCATCACCTTCACGCCGATGATGAGCAGCACCGTGTACAACACCAGGAAGATCGCCAGGCTGATGGCCAGGTCGGCGATGGTCAGGCCCGATGCCGCGTAGTACGTCGGCAGCACGCCTTCGATCACCCAGGGTTGGCGGCCGTATTCGGCCACGAACCAGCCGCTTTCGATCGCCACCCACGGCAGCGGCAGGCTCCACAGCGCCACCTTCAGCAGGCCACGCCGGCTGTCGAGCCGACCGCGCGAGGCCAGCCAGAACGCCACGCCGAAGAACAGGATCAGGTACATGCCCACGGCCACCATGATGCGGAACGCCCAGAACAGCGGCGCCACGTTCGGCACGGTGTCGATGGCCGCCTTCTTGATGTCGTCTTCGGTGACCTTGCTCATGTCGGGCTGGTGCCGCTTGACCAGCAGCGCGTAGCCCAGGTCCGGCCAGGTGCGGTCGAACACCATGCGCGCATCGGTATCCTTGGGATTGGCGCGGATCTTCTGCAGGGCGTCGTACGCCACCATGCCGTCGCGGATGCGGTTTTCGGCACGCAGGATCAGGTCGTCGATACCCAGCAGCGGCGTCGTGAGCGAACGCGTGCCGATGATGCCCATGACGTACGGGATCTCGATGGCGAAGTCGTTCTTGCGCTCGGCCTGGTTGGGGATCGCGATCAGGTTGAAGGATGCCGGCGCAGGCTCGGTGTGCCACATGGACTCCATGGCCGCGATCTTCATCTTCTGGTGTTCGGTCGTGAGATAGCCACTTTCGTCGCCCAGCACGACCACCGACAGCGCGGACGCCAGGCCGAAACTGGCCGCCACCGCCATCGAGCGCTTGGCCAGGTCGGTGTGACGGCCCTTGAGCAGGTACCAGGCGCTGATCGACATGACGAACATGGCGCCGGCCACGTAGCCCGCGCTGACCGTGTGCACGAACTTGGCCTGGGCCACCGGGTTGAAGATCACCGCGGCGAAGTCGGTCATTTCCATGCGCATCGTGTCCGGATTGAACACGGACCCGACCGGGTTCTGCATCCAGCCGTTGGCGATCAGGATCCACAGCGCCGAGAAGTTGGTACCGAACGCCACCAGCCAGGTCACCACCAGGTGGCTGACCTTGGACATGCGGTTCCAGCCGAAGAAGAACAGGCCGACGAAGGTGGCTTCCAGGAAGAAGGCCATCAACCCTTCGAGCGCCAGCGGCGCACCGAAGATATCGCCCACGTAGTGGCTGTAGTAAGACCAGTTCATGCCGAACTGGAACTCCATGACCACGCCCGTGGCCACGCCCAGCGCGAAGTTGATGCCGAACAGCGTGCCCCAGAACATGGTCATCCGCTTCCAGATGGGGCGGCCAGTCATGACGTACACGCTTTCCATGATGGCCAGGATGAACGACAGGCCAAGCGTGAGAGGGACGAAAAGGAAGTGGTAAAGCGCGGTCGCGGCAAACTGGAATCGCGACAGGTTCACTACGTCGAGATCAATCATTGGGGCGCTCCCAGGCAGGTGAGTAGCCACAGCAACCGGCGTGGTTCCCAGGCCGTCTCTCGCGCCATGATACGGGCGATGTATACAACTTCATAGAGGTTTCCTGAAAAAATCGGGGCGGATCGAAATCAGCTCTTGCCCCGCAATTTGCCGGCGAATCCAAGTACTTTCTGCACCTTAGAACCCAGCTTCATCAGGTTCTGCAGCGTCTCGGGCGGCAGGCGTTGAACCTCATCGAACCATCCGGTGGACAGTTCGATGAGCTCCAGCATTTCGGTCATGCGCTGCTGCGCATAGGCTTCGTTGGGCCCCGACGGGGGCTCGAGCAGGGTGTCGCGCAGCAGGGTCAGGGTGGGATCGATTTCGCGCTTGCGCTTTTCTTCCATGAGGATGCGGAAGATCTCCCAGACATCCTTGGGGGTCTCGAAGTAGTCGCGGCGGTCGCCCACCTGGTGCACCAGCTTGACCAGGCGCCAGGACTGCAACTCTTTGAGGCCCAGGCTGACGTTGGAACGCGAAAAGCCCAGCGTTTCGGCAATGTCGTCGGCGTGCAGGGGCTCGGGCGACAGGAACAGCAAGGCGTAGATCTGGCCGACGGTGCGGTTCACGCCCCAACGGCTGCCCATTTCGCCGAAATGCAGGACGAAACGTTCGTTTTGAGGGGTAAGCACCATGAGCAGTCCCGGCCAGTCAGCAACCACGGCGCCGAATCCCGACCTGAATGGTCGGATATAACTAGTTACGCCGTTTTCAGAAATTCCTGAAATTATCGAACAAACTGTGCGAAAGCGCAAACCACACTGGTCTCAGGGGTATTGCCGCAAGCGCAGGCAAATCTGGCGTTCCGCCCTGCAAGGTAGAGCCTGCTTGTTGCAATCTCGCGACGAAAAAAAGCCACCGGCCGGTCAGGCGGGTGGCGAGATAAGGCACTGCCGGGCGCCATTGCGGCGCCCGGCCAGGGAACGGTCAGCTGGCCTTGACGGTCACGGCAGCCGACACGCGCTTGGCCTTGGCACGCGCGGCGGCGACGTCCTCGGCCACGGCCAGGCCCACGCCCATGCGCCGCTTGACGAAGGACTCCGGCTTGCCGAACAGGCGGATGTCGGTACCCGGCTCGGCCAGCGCCTGCGCCACGTTGAGGAACGTCACGGCCTGCGCATCGACGCCGCCGTAGATGACGCTGCTGGCGCCGGGCTGGCGCAGCGAGGTGTCCACCGGCAGCCCCAGCAGGGCGCGGGCGTGCAGCTCGAATTCGTTCTGGGCCTGGGTGATCATGGTGACCATGCCGGTGTCGTGCGGCCGCGGGCTGACTTCCGAGAACCAGACCTGGTCGCCGGCCACGAACAGCTCGACGCCGAAAATGCCCAGGCCGCCCAGTTCGGACGTGACGGCCAGCGCGATCTCGCGCGAACGCGCCAGCGCGGCGGGCGACATCGGGTGCGGCTGCCAGCTTTCGACGTAGTCGCCGTCGACCTGCTTGTGGCCGATGGGCTCGCAGTAGCGGGTCTCGACCTGGCCGTCCGCGCCACGGGCGCGCACGGTCAGCAGGGTGATTTCGTAGTCGAAGCGGATGAAGCCTTCGACGATGGCACGGCCCCCGCCCACCCGGCCGCCTTCCTGGGCATAGCGCCAGGCGGTCGCGACGTCGTCCACGCTCTTGATGACCGACTGGCCCTTGCCCGACGAGGACATGACCGGCTTGATGACGCACGGATAGCCGATGCCGCCGTCGATGGCCTGGCGCAGTTCGTCCTCGGTATCCACGAAACGGTAGGGCGAGGTCGGCAGGCCCAGGGTCTCGGCCGCCAGGCGGCGGATGCCTTCGCGGTTCATGGTCAGCTGGGCCGCCCGGGCGGTCGGGGTGACCCGGGCCACGCCCGCCGATTCCAGTTCCACCAGCAAACTGGTGGCAATGGCCTCGATTTCGGGGACAATAACGTGCGGCTGCTCTTGCTGGATGACCCGTTTCAGGGCTTCCGGGTCCGTCATCGACACCACATGGGCGCGGTGCGCCACCTGGTGGCCTGGCGCGTCCGCATACCGGTCCACCGCAATGACTTCCACGCCCAGCCTTTGCAGGGCGATGATGACCTCTTTGCCCAATTCGCCCGATCCGAGCAGCATGACTCGGGTGGCCAAGGGGGACAGGGGCGTGCCAAGGACGGGGCTGGGAATGCTGGACATGGAGCGGGCCTGGAAAGGAAAGATTGATAGCCGGATAAAAGAGCCGCCAGGATGCCATACCCCCCTGCCCGGGGCAAACCCGCAACCTGATATTAAAATCCCCTGATGACCGACCATCCCACTACATCGTCCGACACCGCGCTGGCATCTGCGCGCAGGACGCTGCAAATCGAAAGCCAGGGCATCCTCGACCTGGCCGCCCGCCTGGACGACAGTTTCGCGCAGGTGGTCGCCATGCTGCTGGCCTGCCGCGGCCGCGTGGTCGTCAGCGGCATCGGCAAGACCGGCCATGTCGCCCGCAAGATCGCCGCGACCCTGGCCTCCACGGGTACGCCTGCCTTCTTCGTGCATGCCGCCGAGGCCGTGCATGGCGACCTGGGCATGATCACCCGCGACGACGTGCTGATCGCCATTTCTTATTCCGGCTCCGGCCAGGAACTGCTGACCATCCTGCCGGTGGCGCGCCGCATGGGCGCGGGTCTGGTCGCCATCACCGGCAACCCGCAATCCGAGCTGGCCCGCCTGGCCGACGTCCATCTGGACGCCAGCGTGGCGCAGGAAGCCTGCCCGCTGAACCTGGCCCCCACCGCCAGCACCACTGCGGCCCTGGCCCTGGGCGACGCCCTGGCCGTGGCCTGCCTGGAGGCCCGCGGCTTTGGCCCGCAGGATTTCGCCCGCTCGCACCCCGGCGGCGCGCTGGGCCGCCGCCTGCTGACCCACGTGCGCGACGTCATGCGCCAGGGCGACGCCCTGCCCATCGTGGCGGCGGGCACGCCGGTGTCGCAGGCCCTCGAGGTCATGTCCGCCAAGGGCATGGGCATGACCGTGGTCACCGACGCCCGGCACCGCCCGCTGGGCATCTTCACCGATGGCGACCTGCGCCGCCTGATCGCACGCTACGGCGACATCCGCAGCCTGACGGTCGACGAAGGCATGACCCGCTCCCCCCGCAGCGTCAATCCGGACGCGCTGGCCGTCGAGGCCGCCCGCCAGATGGACGACCAGCGACTCAATCACATGCTGGTGCTGGACGCCCACGGCGCCCTGCTCGGCGCCCTGCATATGCACGACCTGATGGCCGCCAAAGTGGTATGACTATGACCCTTCCCCCTTCGATCACCCACCCGGCCGAAGCGCTGGTCCTGGCCCGTATCACCCCGGCCGTGCGCGAACGCGCCGCCGCCGTGCGCCTGATGGTTTTCGACGTGGATGGCGTGCTGACCGATGGCAGCCTGTACTACGGTGAAACCGGCGAAGCCCTCAAGCGTTTCCACGTGCTGGACGGCCATGGGCTGCGTCTGCTGATGGAAGGCGGCCTGCAGATCGCCCTGATGACCGGCCGTTCCGGCCCCATCGTGGCGCGCCGCGCGGCCGAACTCGGCATTTCCGAGGTCATGCAAGGCGTGCGCGACAAAGGCGCCGCGCTGGCCGAACTTGCGCAGCGCAGCGCGGTCCAACTGAACCAGACCGGCTACATGGGCGATGACATCATCGACCTGCCGGCCATGCAACGCGCGGGCTTTGCCGCCAGCGTGCCGAACGCGCCGGGCTACGTCAGCCAGGCAGCCCACTGGATCGCCACCCAGCCCGGCGGCAGCGGGGCGGTGCGCGAATGCTGCGACCTGCTGCTGGCCTCGCAAGGCCGCCTGGGCGGCTTCCTGGCCTCGCCGGGCCTGCTCGGCCCGGGCGCCATCCAGTAAGCGTCCTTAACCACGCCCTCACCGGCAGACCTGATGAAAGATCGTTTTCCTTCCCTGATCGCGCTGTTCCTGCTGCTGGTGCTCGTCGCCAGCACGTACTGGGCGGCCGACTACGCGCAGCGCGCCATCCAGACGGATCCGCCGCGCCGCGTCACGCACGAAATGGACGCCTGGTCGCGCAATTTCGTGATGCTGCGTACCGACCCCACCGGCCGTCCGATCAATCGCCTGGAAGGCGAATACGCCGAGCATTTCCCGGACGACGATTCGTATCACATCACCCAGCCGCGCGCCATCGGCCAACGCGAAGCCAACCCCATCACCGTGGGCGTGTCCAAGACCGCCGTCATGGAACAGGGCGGCAAGCGCATCGTCATGAATGGCGACGCCCACGTGCACCGCCAGCCTGATCCCAACAACGACGTGCTGGACGTGCGCAGCCAGCAGCTCATCCTGCTGCCCGACGACGACGTGGTCTACACCGACCTGCCGGCCGAGGTCATCAAGGGACGCTCGCGCATGAACGGCAAGGGCATGCACTACAACAACAAGACACGCCAACTGCAGGTATCGGCCTCCACCGACGTGGAAATCGCCGGCACGGAAAACAAGTCGCGCCGCCAGACCGAGATCCCTGCCAACACCTCTGACCAGAAGAAACCATGACCGACCTTCGGATTCGCATTGCCCCCACCACGCGCCTGCTGGGCGCGGTGCTGCTGATGGCATCGGCGGTTGCGCCGGCGCTCGCGGCCGACCCCAAGCCGGCCGCCGGCGCGGCCAAGGCCGCGCCCGCCGAGGAACCCACCACCACGATCCTGTCGGACACCCTGCACTACGACGACGTCAAGAAGCAGAGCGTCTTCACCGGCAACGTCAACATGACGCGCGGCCTGATGACGCTGACCTCCGACGTGCTGGAAATGCGCGAAGACGCCGCGGGCAACCAGTACGGCACCGCAACGGCCAACAAGGGCAAGGTCGTCACCATCCGCCAGGAACGCCCCGAAACCTTCGAACTGATCGAAGGCAAGGGCCTGCGCGCCGAATACGACGGCACCAAGAGCACCTTCGACCTGATCGGCCAGGCCGTGGTCGTGCGTTACGTCTGTGGCAAACCTTTCGACACCATCCGCGGGGAACGGGTACGCTACAACGAAAAGAGCGGCACCTACGAAGCCCAGGGCGGCCCGAATTCGGCCGCCGCGGGCGGACGGGTCCGCTCGGTGGCCGAACCGCGCGCCAAGTCCGATGCCGCCGTGGCGGAATGCCGCAAGCAGCAAGAATCGAAGAAAGGGCGTTAAAGCGCCTCCCATGCCCCACCATACGCAGCCACGATGAACCAACCCTCTGTGCAGACCCCTGTGACCTCCGCCCCTTCGGGCGTCAAGCAGGGCAGCCTGCGCGCAACCGGCTTGCGCAAGACCTACAACGGCCGCACCGTGGTGCAGGACGTGTCCCTGTCCGTCGTCAGCGGCGAAGTGGTCGGCTTGCTCGGCCCCAACGGCGCCGGCAAGACCACCAGCTTCTACATGATCGTGGGCCTGGTGCCGGCCGACGCCGGCCGCATCGAGATCGACGGCTCGGTCATCACCGCCATGCCGATCCACAAGCGGGCCCGCATGGGGCTGTCCTACCTGCCCCAGGACGCCTCGGTGTTCCGGCGCCTGACGGTCGAGCAGAACATCCGTGCGGTGCTTGAATTGCAATTGGGGCCTGATGGTCGTCCGCTGTCCACGCCCAAGATCAACGAGCAGATGGAACTGCTGCTCGAAGAGCTGCAGATCGGCCATATCCGCAGCAACGCCGCCATCTCGCTGTCGGGCGGCGAACGGCGCCGCGTGGAAATCGCGCGTGCGCTGGCCACCAGCCCGCGCTTCATCCTGCTGGACGAACCCTTTGCCGGCGTGGATCCCATCGCGGTGATCGAAATCCAGCGCATCGTGCGCTTCTTGAAGGGCCGCGGCATCGGCGTGCTGATCACCGACCACAACGTGCGCGAAACGCTAGGCATCTGCGACCGCGCCTACATCATCAGCGAAGGCAAGGTCCTGACCGACGGCCACCCCGACGAAATCGTCGGCGATCCGGCCGTGCGGCGTGTCTACCTGGGCGAGCACTTCCGCATGTAACAGGCCTTGGGGAAAGCCCCTAGAGGCCCATCCCGGCCCCTGGGAGCTCCCCCTGAGACTCAGCCATAAAAATGCCATGAACTTGCGCTAGGTCAGCTTGTTTTATCGGCCCGAGTCTATACACTAGTACCAAACGAACCCTCTCAAACAAGGAGAACGCCTAACGACCCCACCGCGCATTTTGCGCACCATTTTTTCCTCTTTTAGAAGGAGAGCACACTATGAACCTGAGCATCTGCGGTCGTCACCTCGACGTCACCCCGGCCATCCGGGAATATGTCATGAACAAATTGGCGCGAGTGCTGCGGCATTTCGATCACGTCATCGATACCCAGGTCATGCTCTCAGTAGAGCCCCTGCGGCACAGAGCCGAAATCACCATGCGTCTTAGCGGCAAGGATATTCATTGTGAAGCAACCGATGAAAATCTCTACGCGGCCATAGACCTTCTTGCTGACAAAGTCGACCGTCAGGTCATCAAGCACAAGGACAAGGTACGAAGTCACACGGCCGAGTCCGTGAAGCGGCAAGCGGCGAGCCTCTCGCCACCCCAGCAGTAACGCGCTTCATGATCCGCTCGACGTAAGAACCAAGCTAAACAGCGATTCTTGAATCCTGCCTAAGTCCCGGTGTCCCGCTAGACGAATCGTCCAGCCGGGGCATCGGCAAACTCCCCTCCCGCTGTCCCCCTCCCCGCTTGGCCCCCATCTTTTGTCCCCGATTCTCGACGTGTGTCGACGACTCCGCATCGCCCATCCCTGACGCGCGACATCGCCTTGCTCCGGCACCCGAACGACACCCTCGTGCACGAGAATGCCCACAACGCGCCGCGATCGGTCTATGCTGTCGCTCTCGCCCCGGGGCCCATCCGCCCTGGCAAGCGCCGAGCCGGGCCACTCGAAGCCCGCCGCGCAAGGCACCCTGGTCCGGCATTTTTTGCAGTGCGTCATATAACCCTATAATGGTCCGATGAATCATTTGTCGCGCATCCTTCCCGCCGGCAACGTCGTCCTCGATATGCTCGCCACGAGCAAGAAGCGCGCGTTCGAACAGGCTGGCCTTCTCTTTGAAAACAACCATGGCTTGGCACGCGCGCTCGTGTTCGACAGTCTGTTCGCACGTGAGCGCCTGGGTTCGACCGCCCTGGGCCAAGGCGTGGCAGTGCCCCATGGCCGCGTAAAGGGCCTGGAGCAGGCGCTGGCCGCGTTCATCCGCCTGGCGCAACCCATCACGTTCGACGCCCCCGATGGCCAACCCGTCTCGATGCTGCTCTGCCTGCTGGTGCCGGAAACCGCCACGCAACAACACCTGGATATCCTGGCTGAACTGGCGCAACTGATGTCGAACAAGGCATTGCGTGAAGCCCTGGCCACGGAGGCCGATCCGGCCATCGTCCACAAGATGCTTACCACCGGCCAACTCTGACCCCTCGCGGAAACGCTGCCATGCTTACGGTGCAGGAACTCGTCGACGACAACGCCGACAAAATCCCCTTCAACTGGATTTCCGGACAAGGGGCCGCAGACCGCGCAATTCCCGACGACGGCATGGCAGCCGCGGACCTGGTGGGGCACTTGAACCTGATCCACCCGTCGCGCATCCAGGTGTTCGGCCAGGAAGAACTGGCGTACTACACCCGCTTCGACCTGCGCCGCCGCATGCACCACATGGACGAGCTGCTGATCGGCGGCGTGCCGGCCATCCTGCTGGCCGACGGCCTGACGCCGCCCCAAGACCTGGTGGACCAATGCGACCAGCATCAGGTGCCGCTGCTGTCCACGCCGGTCGCGGCCGCGCAACTGATCGACCTCTTGCGCATCTACCTGGGCAAGAAGCTGGCGCCCACCACCACGGTGCACGGCGTATTCCTGGACGTGCTGGGCCTGGGCGTGCTGATCACCGGTGAATCGGGCCTGGGCAAGAGCGAACTGGCGCTGGAACTGATTTCGCGCGGCCACGGCCTGGTGGCCGATGATGCGGTGGAATTCTCGCGCACCGCGCCCAACATGATCGAAGGCCACTGTCCGCAACTGCTGCAGAACCTGCTGGAAGTGCGCGGCCTGGGCCTGCTCGACATCCGCACCATCTTCGGCGAGACCTCGGTGCGCCGCAAAATGCGCCTGAAGCTGATCGTGCACCTGGTGCGCGCCACGGCACAGGACAAGTTCGAGCGCCTGCCACTGCAGGACATCACCCAGGACATGCTGGGCCTGCCGGTGCGCAAGGTCATGCTGCAAGTGGCGGCGGGCCGCAACCTGGCGGTGCTGGTCGAAGCCGCCGTGCGCAATACCATCCTGAAGCTGCGCGGCATCGACACCCTGGGCGAGTTCATGGAACGCCAGGCCATGGCGATCCTGCAAAGCAGCAAGTAACGGCGCGTCGCCCCGCGGCTCGTGAGCCTGTACGAAAAACTCGCCAACGACATCGCCCAGTCGATCCGCGATGGCGTATTGCGCGTAGGCGACAAGCTGCCATCGGTGCGCGATGCCTGCGCCAGCCGCGGCGTCAGCCCGTCGACGGTGTTCCAGGCCTATTACCTGCTCGAAGCGCGCGGCCTGGTCCGGGCGCGCCCCCGCTCCGGCTACTACGTCAATACGCGCAGCGACAGCCTGCCGCCCGAGCCGGACACGTCCTGCCCCGATGGCGAATCCACCGAACTCGCAATCAGCGAACGCATCTTCGACATCCTGGATTCGGTGCGCAATCGCGAGGTCACGCCGCTGGGCTCGGCGTTTCCGTCGCCGCTGCTGTTTCCCTTGCCACGGCTGGCGCAAGCCATGGCCACGCATCTGAAACGCCAGGACCCGCTGGCCACGATAGAAGACCTGTCGCCCGGCAATCCCGGCCTGCGCAGGCAGATCGCGCTGCGCTACCTGATCGCGGGCATCAATGTGCCGGCCAGCGACATCGTGATCACCAACGGCGCGCTCGAAGCATTGAATCTTTGCCTGCAAGCGGTCACGCAGCCTGGCGACACCGTCATCGTCGAGGCGCCGACCTTCTACGGCGCCTTGCAGGCCCTGGAACGCCTGGGGTTGAAAGCCCTGGAAGTGCCGACCCACCCGCGCACTGGCGTGGACCTGGGCGCGATAGAAGCCGCCATCCAGCGTCATGCACCCAAGGCCTGCTGGTTGATGACGCAGTTCCAGAATCCGCTGGGCAGCCTGATGCCCGAGGAAAAGAAGCGCCAACTGGTCGAGCTGCTGACGCGCCATGACGTTGCGCTGATCGAGGACGACGTCTACGGCGAGCTCTACTTTGGCGCGACGCGCCCCGTGCCCGCCAAGGCCTTCGACACGCAGGGCCTGGTGCTGCACTGCTCGTCGTTTTCGAAATGCCTGGCGCCGGGCTACCGCATCGGCTGGGCCAGCGCGGGGCGCTACACGCAGCGCGTGCAGCGCTTGAAGCTGTCATCGACGCTATCGGCATCCAGCCCCGCGCAAGGCGCCATTGCCGAATACCTGGAGCAAGGCGGTTACGACCGCCACCTGCGACGGCTGCGGGAAACCTTGCAGACCCAGCAGGACTTGATGGCCAATGCGATTGCCCGTGAATTTCCCGCAGGCACCCGCGTGACGCGGCCACAAGGCGGCTTCTTCCTATGGTTGGAAATGCCGGCCGCGGTGGATGCGCTGGCCCTGCATCGGCAAGCATTGGCGCGCGGCATCAGCGTGGCGCCGGGCCCGATCTTCTCGGCCAGCGGCCAGTTCGGCAATGCGCTGCGCCTGAACTACGGCCATCTGTGGGACGAAGGCCAGGCCGATGCCATCCGCGTATTGGGCGAGATGGCGCGCGCAGCCTGCAGCCAGGCCGCGCGGCGCCGCTGATCAGTTGCGGGTCGAGGCAGCGCGGGCGCGCTTGACCTCCAGCGGCGTCACCCCGCCCGCTTCATTGCCCCAGCTGTTGCGGATGTAGGACACCAGCATGGCGACATCGTTGTCGTTGAGCAATTGGCCGTAGGGCGGCATGCCATGCGGCCGCGGATTGGTCGCGGTGGCCGGCGCAAAGCCGCCGTCCAGCACCATGCGGATGGCATTGAGGGGCGATGGCGCGGTTACGGTGGGGTTGCCGGCCAACGCGGGCCACGCGCCCGGGCTGCCCTCGCCTGCCGCCTGGTGGCACTGCACACACTGCTGGCGATAGATCTTGCCACCCAGCTCCATCGCGGCCGGCGATACGGCGGCGGTGGGCCGGTCGGTCGAAGCCGGCGTATCGGGCAATGACTTGAGATACACGCCCATCGCCAGCGCGTCCTCGCCCGTCAGGTGCTGCGTGCTGCCCAGCACCACTTCGGCCATCGGGCCGCTGGCGCTGGAGTGCGCTGCCATACCGGTTTGCAGCAGGTCGGCAATATCCTGGGCCGACCAGCGCCCCAGGCCGGCCCGCGGGTCGTTGGTCAAGGGCGGCGCATACCACTCCAATCCCGGGATGACGCCGCCGGTCAGACCGTCAGCCGCGCGGGTCGCGCCCAGGCTGTTGCGCGGCGCGTGACAGGCGGCGCAATGGCCCAGGCCTTCGACCAGGTAGCGGCCGCGATTCCATTGGGCCGATTGGCCGGGATCCGCTTCCTGCACGCCGGGTTTGAAATACAGCGTTCGCCAGGCTGCCAGCAACACGCGCTGGTCGTAGGGAAAATCCAGTTCGGGCGGCCGGCTGGGCTGGCTGACCGGCGTCACGGTGCGCAAGAACGCATACAGCGAATCAGCGTCGGCCCGGCTGATTCGGGTGTACTCCGTGTACGGAAAGGCCGGGTACAGCAAAGTGCCATCGCGCGACTTGCCGTTGTGCAGGGCCTGCCAGAAGTCGTCGGCGCTCCAGGCGCCGATGCCGGTCTTTTCGTCCGGCGTGATGTTGGGGCCGTAGATCGTGCCGAACGGCGTGGGAATGGGGGTGCCGCCCGCATAGGCCTGCCCGCCCCGCGCGGTATGGCAGGCCATGCAATTGCCGGCCAGCGCCAGGTAGCGACCGCGCTCGATCCGCTGCTGCGGATCGGATGGCGCGGCGGTGGGGCCAGTACTGGCATCATCGCGCGTGCCCAGCCAATACACGGCGCCCACGCCGATCACGGCCAGCGCCAGCAGGAACCCCAGGATTTTTTTCATCAGCGTCATCGTTCGCCCCCGTTACCGTTGCGCCTGGCTGCCGCACTCGGCGGGCAGACGCAAGGAGCCGGCGGGCTCGGGGCCATAGGTGTCAGGCACCGGCTGCGACGACAGCCATGCCGCCAGCGCGCCGATGTCTTCTGGCGTGAGCTTGTTGGCAATGTCGGCCATGCAGTCGGGCGCGACGGCGCGGCGCAGACCATTCTTCCAGCTGCCGATCTGCGAACCGATGTAGTCGCGCGGCAATCCCAGCAGGCCGGGCACGGCAGGCAGCAGGCCGCCCAGGGCCGCCCCATGGCAGGCCGCACAGGCCGGCAGCCCGCGGGTAGCGTCACCCGTCAGTGCCAGGGTGCGCCCTGCCTCGAGCGTGGCACTGGAGACCTCGGCACGCACGGGCGGCGGATACGGCGCGTGCTGCGCGGCGAAGTACGCCGCCATGTCATGCAGGTAGGCGTCCGGCAGGCCCGCCAGCAGGTGCGACATGGGCCGGTACTGACGCCGGTCGTCGCGGAAATTCAACAGCTGGTGATACAGGTATTCCTGCGGCTTGCCCGCCAGGCGGGGGTAGTAGCCGTCGGCGCCCGCACGGCCCTGCACGCCATGACAGGCCGTACAGGCCGCCACACGGGCCTCCATGGTGCCCGGCTGCAAGACCTGCGGCGTGTCCTGCGCCATCGCGGGCGCCGCTGCAAACGCGATCAGCGTGGCGGCCAACAGACGACATTTGGCCCAAAACCGCGGCAGTGAAACACTACAAAAGGAAATGAGGGCTAACATCTAGGACCAGTTAACAAAAGTCGAATTCCAACCCCCCAAGGCGCATGACGGCGGGGCACGTAGGTGAATCTCTCTCTTGTGCGGATGCCCGAGCTTACGTCAGGGCGTACTGATCGGTACAGGCGCAGATTTGCAGTTTACGGCCATATCAGATGCCAACCCGCCGGCATCGTCCCGGAAAAGCGTGCCACAATCATGTCCATGTTGAAAGTCGTCCTCGTAACCGGCATCTCAGGCTCAGGCAAATCCGTCGCCCTGCGCATGCTCGAGGACGCCAGCTATACCTGCGTCGACAACCTGCCCGTCCGGTTCCTGACCGAATTCATCGCCAACGCCCGTGACGACGGCCTGGAACGCGTGGCCGTCGCCATTGACGTGCGCTCCCCCGGCGAACTGGCCGAACTGCCCGATGTGGTCACCGCGCTGCGCGCCATGGGCACCAGCCTGCGCGTGGTCTTCCTGGATGCCAGCACCGACACCCTGGTGCAGCGCTATTCCGAATCGCGCCGCCGCCATCCCCTGACCGATCGTCTGCAACGCGGCGGCACCGCCCCGTCGCTGACCGACTGCATCGCCCTGGAACGCGAGCTGCTGGCGCCGCTGCGCGAGCAGGAACACGTCATCGACACGTCGGAACTCACGCCGGGCCAATTGCGCGCCTGGATCCGCGACCTGATCCAGGCGGATCGCGCCCCGCTGGTGCTGACCTTCGAATCGTTCGCCTACAAGCGCGGCGTGCCGCGCGACGCAGACCTCGTTTTCGACGTGCGCTGCCTGCCCAATCCCTACTACGACCGCAACCTGCGCCCGCTGACCGGCCGCGACGAGCCCGTCGCGACCTGGCTGGCCGGCTACGACCAGGTGGGACAGATGATCGACGACATCGCCGGTTTCCTGAATCGCTGGTTGCCGCAATACACGCAAGACACCCGCAATTACCTCACGGTGGCCATCGGCTGCACCGGCGGGCAGCACCGTTCGGTCTATGTGGTCGAACAGCTCGCCAAGCGCTTTGCCGACCATGACCCGCTGCTGGTGCGCCATCGCACCCAACTGCCCGACGAGTCCGCATGACCCTGCACCGCCCGCTGACCTTCCTGATGATGTTGTTGCTGGCCATTGCCGTGGCCGGCTGCTCTTCCACCGGAGGCCGCAAGAAAGGCGGCGGGTACTACAAGGACGACGGCCCGGACGCCAACCCGCCGTCCAACCTGGACCAGGTGCCGGACGCGGTGCCGCGCATCGAACCCTACGCCAGCGGCGCCAACCGGCCCTATGTGGTGTTCGGCCAGCGCTACGTGCCCGACACGACCGGCCAGCCCTACAAGCGGCAAGGCATCGCGTCCTGGTACGGCAAGAAATTCCACGGCAACTCGACGTCGATCGGTGAACCCTACGACATGTACGCCATGACGGCCGCGCACACCACGCTGCCGATTCCCAGCTACGCGCGCGTCACCAGCCTGGTCAACGGCAAGACGATCATCGTGCGGGTCAATGACCGGGGGCCCTTCCACAGCGATCGCATCATGGATCTGTCATACGTGGCGGCCTACAAGCTGGGCATCATCGGGCCGGGCAGCGGCCAGGTCGTGGTCGAGAGCATTCCGCAGGACGAGATCCGCCGACTGGCCTCATCAGGCGCCCCCGCCGCAACGCCCGCGTCGGCCATTGGCGCCACGCCGGTCGCCACGCCCGTGGCCGCAGCGCCGACCTCGCTGGAGCCCCAACCGCTGGTGCAGCAACCTGCGCCCGCACCGGGCAGCGCGCCCGTGCGCCAGCCGGTTGCGGGGGGCATCGGCAGCGTCTACCTGCAAGTGGGGGCTTTCAGCCAGCCGGCCAATGCGCAATCGCTGGTCAGCCGCATCAATACGCAGTTGGGCACCGCGGGCGCACCGCCCGCCAGCGTCGAGCAATCCAACAACCTGTACCGCGTCAAGATCGGACCCTACCCCGATCGCCAGAGCGCCATGAATGCCGTGCAGCTTGTGTCTGATCGCATCGGCATCACGCCGAGCATCGCGTCGCAATAAGCCCGTTTGCCATCGCGGGCCTACTGCGCCCGCGGCCAGTCGAAGGCCGGCGGTTCGAACGGCAGTTCGACCTGGCCATCGCACACCCGGCGTGCGCGCGGGTTGCGGCTGCGATAACGGCTGCCCTCGTGTTCCAGCAACGCCTGCTTGCGCGGCAAACCGCCGCCAAAGCCCGTGAGCGAGGTATCGGCGCCGATCACGCGGTGGCACGGAATGATGATGATGATGGGATTGCGCCCCACCGCGCCGCCGATGGCCTGCGCGCCCTTGGGGCGGCCCACGATGCGCGCCAGCTCGCCGTAGCTGGCAAGCTGGCCGAAATCCAGGGCGCACAACGCGCGCCAGACTTCGTGCTGGAAGGACGTGCCGACCGGATCCAGCGCCACGTCGAAGTCGCGGCGTTGGCCGGCAAACCACTCGTCCAGCTCACGGCGCGCCTGTTCCAGGATGGGATCGGCGTCCGCGCGGGTCCAGCCTTCGGCCGAGGGCAGCAGCGTCTGGTCCGTGAACCAGGCGCCGCGCAGGCCCTTGGAACTGGCGACCAGGCGCATTTCGCCCAGCGGGGTGGGGATATCACGGTAGACGATGCGTTCGTCGGGTTGGCCGGAACGCTTGGGAGCGACAGCTGTGTAAACCATGTCTTACGAATTCTTGCGGGCCAGGGCCCGGTTGTACAGAACGTCCCGCGGCAGCCCGGTGACCTTGGCCGCCACTTTGGACGCATCGCGCAAGGACAGCGTTTCCAGCAAGGCATCCAGCAGCGCGTCGGTGCGCGGGTCGGCTTCGTCGTCGGCCTCTTGGCCGGGCCGGGCGTGCGCGATCAGGACGAACTCGCCTTGTTCGCGGTGCGAGTCCGCCGCCAGCCAGGCCGCGGCCTCGCCCAGCGTGAAGGTGGCGATTTCCTCGAAGCGCTTGGTCAGCTCGCGCGCCACGGTCAGGTGGCGGTCCGGGCCACAGACTTCGAGCAGGTCGGCCAGCGTGGCCGCCAGGCGATGCGGCGATTCGAACATCACGACCGGCGCGGGCAGCGCACACCAGTTGCGCAGCCAACGCTGGCGGGCGACGGCCTTGGACGGCGGGAAGCCGGCAAAGGCATAGGCAGGGTTTTCATCGGTGGTGACCCCGCTGCCCATCAAGGCCGTGATCACGGCGCTGGGGCCCGGCACCGGCACCACGGTGAAACCGGCCTCGCGCACCGCGCGCACCACGCGGGCGCCGGGATCGCTGACGGCGGGCGCACCGGCATCGGAGACCAGCGCCACGCGCTGCCCCTGGGCCAGGCGTTCGCAGATGGCCTGCGCGGCCGCGGCTTCATTGTGGCGATGGGCGGCCATCAAGGGAGTGGTCACCCCCCAGGCGTCCAGCAACGTGCGGCTGGCGCGGGTGTCTTCGGCCGCGATCACGTCGGCGCGTTGCAGCGCGTGCCAGGCGCGCAGCCCCAGGTCGCCCAGATTGCCGATCGGTGTGGCCACCACATACAGCGCCTGCGCAGGCCAATGCTGGCCTGCCACGCGTTCAGCGACGCGGGTCCAGGCATCGCCGGCCACCGGGGGTGAGACATTTTGATTCATTGCTGCCTGCTTACACGGAAAACCATGCCAGTGTAGCCGCCATCGCCGCCCGCTTCCGGAACCCGCCTGATGGATGACACCCTTGCCTTCGAACTGGCCCTGGCCGCCCGCCGGCGCGCCGACAAGCGACGTCGCCGCGCCGCGCGGCGGCCCGATCCATCCGACCGGCCGCCGGCCCGCCGCTCACCCCGCCAACGCACCGGCGACGGCCACGAAGACGCGGCCCTGCGCCTGCTGCAGGCCGGCGGCCTGGTACTGCTGGCCCGCAACCTGGCGTGTCGTGCGGGAGAAATCGACCTGGCCATGCGTGATGGCGACATCCTGGTGTTTGTCGAGGTGCGGTCGCGGCGGGCCGACGCCTTCGGCGGTGCCGCGGCCAGCATCGACCGCGCCAAGCAGGGGCGGCTGGCGCGCGCCGCGGCCCATTGGCTGCCGGAACTGGCCAGGCGCCATTGGCAGGGCGCGGTGCCGGCCGCCCGCTTCGATGCCGTGCTCTTCGACGGCGGCCAGGTTCAATGGCTGCGCGCGGCGTTCGAGCTGGGCTGATTTCGGCTGGCGCGTGAGATAATCGCGCCCATGGATATGACCTCTCGTATGACGTCGCACTTTCGCGACGCCATGGCTGCGTGCGAACAAAGTATGAACGTCCTGGCCGAACCGCTGGCAGTGGCGGTGGACGTGCTATTCGGCGCCTTGGCCAACAACGGCAAGATTCTGGCGTGCGGCAATGGCGGCTCGGCGGCTGACGCCCAGCATTTCATCGCCGAACTGGTGGGCCGCTTCGAACGCGAACGCCTGCCCCTGGCCGGCATCGCCCTGAATACCGATACCTCCATCCTGACCGCGGTGGGCAACGACTACGGTTTCGACGAAGTCTTCGAGCGCCAGGTGAATGCCTTCGGCCAGGCCGGCGACGTGCTCGTGGCCATTTCCACCAGCGGCAATTCGCCCAACGTGGTCCGGGCCATGGAAGCCGCGGCCAGCCGGGAGATGCATGTGCTGGCCCTGACCGGCAAGGGCGGCGGCGTCATGGGGGAACTCATTACGCCGATGGACGTCCATCTATGTGTTCCCAGCGATCGCACGATGCGCATCCAGGAAGTCCATATACTGCTGCTGCACGCGCTTTGCGACGGCATAGACGCTCTTCTGCTTGGAGACACCGAATGATTCCTGACGTCCGAACCGCCGCCCGCCCCCTGCTGCTGGCCGCTGCCCTGTCCGGCGCCGCCCTGTCGCTGTCGGCTTGCGCACCCCTGATCGTGGGCGGTGCCGCCGCCACCACCGCGGTGGTCGTGACCGACCGGCGTACCTCGGGCATCCAGCTCGAAGACCAGAACATGGCCTTCAAGGCCCAGAGCCAGATCTCGCAGAAGCTGGGCGACACGGCCCGCGTCAACGCCATGGCCTACGGCGGCCACCTGTTGCTGACCGGCGACGTGCCCACCGAAGAAGCCAAGTCGCAAGCCACCGCCATCGCCCAGGGCGTCGAAAACGTCAAGCAGGTGGTCAACCAGCTCAACGTCGGCCCGATCGCCTCGTTCGGCGTGCGCTCGAACGACACCTGGCTGACCTCCAAGGTCAAGACCACCCTGATCAACACCAAGTACGTGCCGTCCGGCACCATCGCCCTGACCACCGACCACAGCGTCGTGTACCTGATGGGCAAGCTGACCCAGGCCGAAGGCGATTACGCCGCCAATGCCGCGGCCGATGTCGGCGGCGTCGCAAAGGTGGTAAAACTGTTCGAAACCATCAGCCGCGAAGAAGCCATTCGCCTGTCGAACAGCAGCAAGTCGAATTCCCCTGAAACCAAGGCCCCCATCGAGAACAGCTCGGGCGCAGCCGGCAGCAGCAGCGCCGCCCCTGCCCCCAGCGGTGGCAGCGCCGTTGAAGCCATGCCCATCAAATGAAAAAAGCCATCGTAGCCCTGGCCGTCCTCGTGGCGGTCGGCATTGGCGCCTGGTTCGCCGTGCGCCCTGCGCAGACCGCGCCGGACGTCACTTTCACCACCCTGGAAGGCAAGACCTTCTCCATGCAGGACCTGCGCGGCAAGGTGGTGCTGGTGAAGTTCTGGGCCACCAGCTGCGTCACCTGTGTCAAGCAGATGCCGGAAACCATCTCGGCCTATAACGAGTACGCCGGCAAGGGCTACGAGGCCATCGCGGTCGCCATGAACTACGACCCGCCCAATTTTGTCTTGAACTTCGCCGAAAGCCGCAAGCTGCCGTTCCCGGTGGCGCTGGACAGCAAGGGCGACATCGCTCGCGCCTTCGGCGATATCCGCCTGACGCCCACGGCATTCCTGATCGACAAACAGGGACGCGTCATCAAGCGTTATCTGGGCGAATACGACGTAGCCGAATTCCACGCCACTGTCGAAAAGGCCCTGGCGGCCGGCTGAACCCGGCTCCCATCGCAGCCGCTCGGCCACCGGGCGGTTTTTTTTCGTCCGTGCGTAGCTGGCAGCCGCTCCCCGCCCAGCGGCCATGGCGCATTGCCTGAGCCTCAAAAGAAAACCGCCCGACAGGCGGGCGGTTTGCGCAACAGGGTCTGTCCTCGCGTCGTATCAGAACGCCGGGACCACGGCGCCCTTGTACTTGTCCTGGATGAATTTCTTCACTTCGGCCGAGTGCAGCGCGTTGACCAGCTTCTTGATGCCGGGCGCGTCCTTGTTGTCCGAGCGCGTCACCAGGACGTTGGCGTAGGGCGAATCGGCGCCTTCGATGAACAGCGCGTCCTTGGTCGGCACCAGGCCGGCTTCCAGCGCGTAATTGGTGTTGATCAGGGCCAGGTCGACGTCATCGAGCGAGCGCGGCAGCATGGCGGCTTCGAGTTCGCGGAACTTCAGCTTCTTGGGGTTCTCGACCACATCGGCGGCGGTCGCCAGGATGTTGGACGGGTCCTTCAGCTTGATGACGCCCTGCTTTTGCAGCAACACCAGCGCGCGGCCGGCGTTGGACGGATCGTTCGGGATGGCGACGGTGGCGCCGTCCTTCAGCTCGGCCAGGCTCTTGATCTTCTTGGAGTAACCGCCGAAGGGCTCGACGTGCACCAGGGCCACGGGCACCAGCGTGGCCTTGCGGTCCTTGTTGAAGCTGTCCAGGTAGGGCTTGTGCTGGAAGAAGTTCGCGTCCAGCTGCTTGTCCACCAGTTGCAGGTTGGGCTGCACGTAGTCGCTGAAGACCTTGATGTCCAGATCCACGCCTTCCTTGGCGAGCTGGGGCTTGACCACTTCCAGGATCTCGGCGTGCGGGACCTGGGTGGCTCCCACGACGATCTTTTCAGCGTGGGCGGCGGTGACCGACACCAGGAGGGCCGACGCCACCAGGGCAGAGCGGACGAAGTTCAAACGCATGAGTTGCCTCTTTTATAGGTAGAAATTGGGGGCATATGCCCAGCCGGTGGGGAGATGCCCCCTTGTGAGGGGCGCTCCGTTGTGAAAACGCCCCCAATTTACCCGAATGCCGGTTATTTGTCGGGCATATAAACATGGGTTTAAAGCATAAGAAACCTGTGGGGTCTACAATCCGTCGTATGCTTGCGCTACCGCGTCCCCGACGCGTTCCTGTGCAGGCATTTTTTACTGCGGGACCCCACGCCCCCTCGGGGGGCAACGCCATCGCGCCGTCAGCGGCGCGCGGGCTTCCAACCTCTAACTTTCATACTCTACTTATTGCCGACTTAGCTGCCATGACCGACACCCCCGACCCTGCTGCCGTCTCGTCTCCTGCTGTCAAAGCCGCGGTGCTTTCCGAAGCGCTGCCTTACATCCGACGATTCCACGGCAAAACCATCGTGGTCAAGTACGGCGGCAACGCCATGACGGAAGAGCGATTGCAGCGCAGTTTTGCGCATGACGTGGTGCTGCTCAAGCTGGTGGGTCTGAATCCGGTGGTGGTGCACGGCGGCGGTCCGCAGATCGACGACGCGCTGCGCCGCATCGGCAAGCAAGGCACCTTCATCCAGGGCATGCGCGTCACCGACGCCGAAACCATGGAAGTGGTCGAGTGGGTGCTGGGCGGCCAGGTCCAGCAGGACATCGTCATGATGATCAACGAGGTCGGCGGCAAGGCCGTGGGCCTGACCGGCAAGGACGGCGGCCTGATCCAGGCGCAGAAAAAGCTGATGGCCAACAAGGAAAACCCCTCCGAACCGATCGACATCGGCTTCGTGGGCGACATCACCCTGGTCGAGCCGGCGGTGGTCAAGGCCTTGCAGGACGACCAGTTCATCCCCGTCATCTCGCCCATCGGTTACGGTGAAGACGGCACGGCCTACAACATCAACGCCGACGTCGTCGCCGGCAAGATGGCTGAAGTGCTGGGCGCCGAAAAGCTGCTGATGCTGACCAACACCCCGGGCGTGCTCGACAAGGCGGGCAAGCTCTTGCGCAGCCTGTCGGCCCAGACCATCGACGAACTGTTCGCCGACGGCACGATCTCGGGCGGCATGCTGCCCAAGATCTCGTCCGCGCTGGACGCCGCCAAGAACGGCGTCAACTCGGTGCACATCGTCGACGGCCGCGTGCCGCACTGCCTGCTGCTGGAAATCCTGACCGACCAAGGCGTTGGCACGATGATCAGCTCGCATTGATGCGAGCGCAGCGCACCCTGCTGCGGCCGGCGGTGCGCCAGCGCCGCTCGCGCCGCATGGCCACAGGCGCCCCCGGGCGCCTGTGGTTGTTCGATCTGGACAACACGCTCCACGACACCTCGCACGCGATCTTCCCGCGCATCGACCATGGCATGACCATGGCGGTGGTCGAGGCGTTGGGCGTCGATGTCGACACGGCCAACCAGGTGCGCAAGCAATACTGGAAACGCTACGGGGCCACCATGATCGGCATGGTGCGCCACCACGGCGTGGACCCCCACGACTTCCTGCATCGCAGCCACGACTTCGACGTCAATCCACTGGTGCGCGCCGAAAAAGCGCTGGCCTACAAGCTGCGCCAACTGCCCGGACGCAAGGTGCTGCTGACCAACGCGCCGCTTCATTACGCCCGTGCGGTGTTGCGGCGGCTGGGCATCCTGCGCCAGTTCGACAGTCTGTGGGCGATCGAGCACATGCGGCTGCACGGCGAGTTCCGCCCCAAACCCTCGCCCGCGCTGCTGCGCTACGTGCTGGCGCGCGAAGGCGTGCCGGCGCGCCAGGCCGTGCTGGTGGAAGACACGCTGGCCAACCTGCGCGGCGCCCGTCAGGCGGGGCTGCGCACGGTGCACGTTTTCCACCCCGGCACGCCGTTCACGCGCGGCCGTTCGCAGCGGCCGGCCTACGTCGACTTGCGGGTAAACTCCGTCAGTGATTTGCTGTTGCGCCGGCGTCCCTTGCGGGGATAGCGCCCGGCGCCCTCTTTTCATCCACCGTCAGCCTGCGTAAGACCAGACCCGTCCATGGCGAGCAAACCCGGCGAGCGCAAGACCCAGATTCTGCAGACCCTGGCCGAGATGCTGGAGCAGCCGCACGCGTCGCGCATCACCACCGCCGCGCTGGCTGCCAGGCTACAGGTCTCTGAAGCCGCGCTGTACCGACACTTCGCCAGCAAGGCGCAGATGTTCGAAGGGTTGATCGAATTCATCGAAACCAGCATTTTCACGCTGGTGAACCAGATCGCGACCGCCGAGCCCTATGGCCTGTCGCAAGCCCACAAAACCGTGTCGATGCTGCTGACGTTCTCGGAACGCAACAAGGGCATGACGCGGGTGCTGACCGGCGACGCGCTGGTCACCGAAGACAATCGCCTGCAGGAACGCATCAACCACATCAACGATCGCATCGAAGCATCGCTGAAGCAATCGCTGCGCATCGCGGTCACCGATGGCGGCCTGCCGCCCGAAGCCAACGTCGCCGCGCACGCGAGCCTGCTGACGCATCTGGTGCTGGGCCGCTGGCTGCGCTACGCCCAGAGCGGCTGGCGCGTTGCCCCCACGCTGCACCTGGACGAACAGTTGCGCCTGGCATTGGGCTGATTCCATTCATTTCATAACACGAACGAATTAGACGTTCGTTATCGCCCCCGCCCGAGGCAGCTGTTCGCATTTACGCAACAATTACACGGTTGCGACCACCGCGGGGCGACGAGCATAATGCGCGGGATGGGTTTTCCACAAGCACGAATCTCCACCGGATTGACCCATATCAATACGGGTTTTCCTTAATGCCGTCACGATCATTCTGTAGCGTCGGCACTTCGCTTTGATCACGCCCCTGGCCTGGTTGCGACGTGCCGTCAGTTTGACCTCAACCGGAGATGGATATGACTGCGCCAGCCGCTGTCCCTGCCTCGCAAGCCCCAAAGAAAGCAAAAATCCCAATCGGACTCATCGCCGGTTTCATCGTGATGATCGGCGTGCTGATGCTGCCCTTGCCGGCCGACCTGCCGGTTGCCGGCCACCGCATGTTGGCCATCCTGGCATTCGCGGTGGTGGTCTGGATTACCGAAGCCGTGTCCTACGAAGCCAGCGCGATCATGATCACGACGCTGATGGCCTTCCTGCTGGGTACGGCTCCGACAATCAAAGACCCCGGCGTGCTGTACGGCACGTCCGCCGCCATCAGCATGGCGCTGACGGGCTTTGCCAACTCGGCGCTGGCGCTGGTCACCGGCGCGCTGTTCATCGCCGCGGCCATGACGTTCACCGGGCTGGACCGGCGCATCGCGCTGGTGACCTTGTCCAAGGTCGGCACGAGCACGCGCCGCATCCTGATCGGATGTATCGCGGTGACGATCGTGCTGAGCCTGGTGGTGCCCAGCGCCACCGCCCGCAGCGCCGCCGTGGTGCCCATCATGATGGGTGTCATCGCCGCATTCGGCGTGGACAAGCGCTCGAACATCGCCGCCGGCATCATGATCATCGTGGCGCAGGCCACCAGCATCTGGAACGTCGGCATCCAGACCGCCGCCGCACAGAACCTGCTGACGGTCGGCTTCATGGAAAAGATGCTGGGCCAGCGCGTGGCCTGGTCGGACTGGCTGATCGCCGGCGCACCGTGGTCGCTGATCATGTCGGCCGTGCTGATCATCATTGTGCTCAAGCTGCTGCCGCCGGAAAGCGACAGCATCGCGGGGGGCAAGGAAGCCGTCGAAAAATCGCTGCTTGAACTGGGCCCCATGACCGGCGCGCAAAAGCGCCTGATGGCGGTGTCGGTGATGCTGCTGCTGTTCTGGTCCACCGAAGGCAAGCTGCACAGCTTCGACACGACGTCGACCACCTATTTCGGCCTGGTGCTGCTGATGCTGCCGCGCTTTGGCGTGATGACCTGGAAAGACGTGCAATCGCGTATCCCATGGGGCACGGTGATCGTGTTCGGCGTGGGCATCAGTCTGGGCACCGCGTTGCTGACCACGCAGGCCGGCCAATGGCTGGGTAACCAGGTCGTGCAACACACGGGCCTGGATCACCTGGGACCGCTGGCGATCTTCGCGATCCTGGCCGCGTTCCTGATCATCATCCACCTGGGTTTCGCCAGCGCCACGGCGCTGACCTCGGCCATGCTGCCGATCCTGATCTCGGTGCTGGCCACTCTGCCGGGCGACTTCAGCCGGCTGGGCATGACCATGCTGCTGGGCTTCGTGGTGAGCTACGGCTTCATCCTGCCGATCAACGCCCCGCAAAACATGGTGTGCCTGGGCACGGAAACCTTCAATGCCAAGCAGTTCGCCAAGGTGGGCATCCTGGTCACCCTCATCGGCTACGCGCTGATGATCCTGATGGGCATGACCTACTGGCGCTGGTTGGGCTGGCTGTAAGGAGGCCGCATCATGAAAATCTCTATCGCCCAAGCCAATGAATTCGGACGCCGCGTGCTGGTCGCGCAAGGCGTGCCGGAAGACATCGCCCGCGACGTGGCCGAGCATCTGGTGGAGTCCGACCGGGTCGGCTACACCAGCCACGGCCTGTCGATCCTGACGAACTACCGGCGCGTGCTGGGCGACGGCCTGGCGCAAGCCGACGGCCGCCCCGAGCTGCTGAACGACCGCGGCGCGATGCTGGCGTACGACGGCCACAACGGCCTGGGCCAGCACGTGGGCAAGGTCGTGATCGAAAAGGCGATCGAACGCACGCAGGAACACGGCCAGTGCATCCTGACGCTGCGCCGCAGCCACCACCTGGGCCGCATGGGCCACTATGGCGAGATGGTGGCGGCCAAGGGCCTGATCCTGCTGGCCTTCACCAACGTGATCAACCGCGCCCCCACAGTCGCGCCGTTCGGCGGCGCCCGCGCCTGCCTGACGACGAATCCGCTGTGCTTCGCCGGCCCGCTGCCTGGCGGCCGGCCGCCGTTCATCGTGGACATGGCGACAAGTTCGATCGCGGTGAACAAGGCCCGGGTGCTGGCCGCCAAGGGCGAGCAAGCCCCGCCGGGATCGCTGATCGACGCCCAGGGCAACCCGACGACGGACCCGAACGCGCTGTTCGCGGACCCGCCGGGTGCACTGCTGCCGTTCGGCGGCCACAAGGGTTACGCGATGGGCCTGGTAGCGGAACTGCTGGCCGGCGTGCTGTCGGGCGGCGGCACGATCCAGCCGGAACATCCGCGCAACGGGGTGGCGACGAACAATATGTTCGCGCTGCTGCTGGACCCGCAGGTGGACTTCAATACGGACTGGCGCTCGATGGAAGTGGGCGCGTTCATCGACTACCTGCACGCCTGCCCGCCGCAACCAGGCGTGGACGGCGTCCAATACCCCGGCGAATACGAAGCCCGCAACCGCGCCCTGAACGCAGACTCCCTGGAATTCGACTCCCGCATCTGGGACGGGTTGAAGACGCTGGCGTCGGATCTGGGTGTGGGGGATGCGTTGCCGTAGGTTTTTTGTTTTGTGGTTGTTGTGTACAGGCGGCTCAGGGGTTCTTGAGCCGCCTGTTGCGTTGGGGGCTTGGGAGGGCGGGGCTACGATTGCGGTCCGGAGCCTTCGCTCCGGACTGCCCCTTCGTCATCCTCGTCCTCGCCTTCGGCGACTCCTACGGATTCCCTCGGGCGCATCTACACGCCCCGCCCTCCCAAGCCCCCAACGCAACAGGCTCACAGCAGTTGCAATTTGCCGGATGCCGGGACGGTCAGTGTGCTTGGCGTTTTTGCCAGCGGCGGGGGGAAGAGAGAGATCTTGCGGGGCTCGCCCCAGGCCGGCCGCGCGGGCGGCCTTTTGGGGCTTACACGCCGTCTTGCGTCGTAGCACTGCGGGCTATGCGCCTGACGCGCAAGCAGCATCGAGCACCACCACCATCAGCGCGCAGCGAACACCGTCACGACGCACCGCAATGCGAAAGCCCCAAAAGGCCGCCCGCGCGGCCGGCCTGGGGCGAGCGACGCAAACCCCACCGCCCCACCCCGCTCTAGCGGCATGCCATTTCTGCACACTCGTAGCCGAGGGCGAGGGGCTTCGTGGTGGCGGGCAACCTCGATGCGCCCGAGGGAATCTGAAGCCCAATAGTCGTCATGCACGACACCCGTGACGAAGAAACTTTCTCCGTGGCATCGGCTGTGGCAAGGTGGAATGCCGCCAAGTAAAGACCGACCTTCCAGTGGTGCGTGTTAGCGCACGCCCGTTCTGAAGCATGGCCCCGGGTGACGTCACCGACATTGGTGAGCACACGCATAGCGCGTACATCCCGTTTGAGAGAGTGAGTACAACGACGTACCCATGCCTGGCGGCATTCCGTTTGTGATCATGGAGCAAGCCATGTCCCTGCGCAAGTCTGTTGCACCCTTAACCCTGGCCCACCCCGATGCCGCAGGCATCGACATCGGCTCGGCCAGTCACTTTGTCGCCGTGCCTGCCGACCGCGATGAGCAGCCCGTTCGTGAGTTCAAGAGCTTTACTGCCGATCTCTATCGCCTGGCGCAGTGGCTCAAGGACTGCGGCATTACCGCGGTCGCCATGGAGTCCACCGGCGTCTACTGGATCCCCTTGTACGAGTTGCTCGACAGCCAGGGCTTTACTGTCTATCTGGTCAACGCCCGGCACGTCAAGAACGTCTGCGGCCGCAAGTCCGACGTCCTGGACTGCCAGTGGTTGCAACAGCTCATGAGCTACGGCCTGCTGGCCAGCGCCTTCCGGCCTTCGGACCAGATCTGCGTCTTGCGCGAGTTCTCGCGCCAACGCCAGATGCTGCTGGCCTCACAGGTGCGCCACGTGCAGCACATGCAGAAGGCGCTCACGCAGATGAACATCCAGTTGACCCAAGTGCTCTCGGACGTCGTCGGGGTCACCGGCCAGGCCATCATCCGCGCCATCGTGGCCGGCGAGCGTGATCCCCACGTCCTGGCCCGCCTTAAAAAGCGCCAGGTCAAGGCCAGCGAAGACGATATCGCCGCAGCCCTGCAAGGGACCTGGCGCCATGAGCACCTGTTTGCGCTACGCCAGGCACTTGCCCTGTACGACGCGTATCAGAGCCAGCTCGATGAGTGCGATCAGCTCATCCAGACTGAGCTGCATAAGCTACAGCGCCATGACGGCGACCCAGGCAAGTCCCAGCGTCGCTGGCCCAAGAAGGCCATGGCCTTCGACCTGCGCACGCACCTGTTCGCCCTGTGCGGCGTGGACCTGACCCGCATCAATGGGGTCGATGAAATGACCGCCTTCAAAGTCCTGGCCGAGGTCGGGCCTGATATGACCCGCTTCCCCACATCCAAGCACTTCGCCTCTTGGCTCGGGTTGTGCCCGGGGACACGGATCTCCGGGGGCAAGGTCCTGAGCAGCGCCACCAAGCGCTCGCCAAACCGCGCCGCCCAAGCCCTGCGCCTGGCCGCCGCTGCGTTGCGAACAAGCCAGTCGGCCTTGGGTGCCTATTACCGACGGCTGTGCGCACGCCTGGACAAGCCTCGCGCCATCACCGCTGCGGCCCACAAGTTGGCTCGTCTGATCTACGCCATGCTCACCAAAGGCACCGAATATGTCGACCAGGGAGAGCTGTATTACGAGGAACGCTACAAGCAGCGCGTCATGCATCACTTGACCAAGCGCGCCCAGGCGATGGGCTATAGCCTCACGCCACTTCCCGAGACTCCGTGAAAAAACCCCAAACAAATCAGCAGCTTGACGGGAGTTTCTTGAGAGGGAAGGCCGAAGGCCTGGACGAAGATGACGAAGGGGGGGGCCGCCTAGGCAAGTCCGGAGCGAAGGCTCCGGACCGCAATCGTGGGCGCCCGCCACCACGAAGCCCCTCGCCCTCGGCGACCTACGAAGACAACGCCTTTAAGTCTTAACCGACCTATGCCGACTAATACTCATCATGATCCCGAATGCGATGCCCATGGTGAATAGGGCTGTGCCACCGTAGCTCATGAAGGGGAGTGGCACGCCCACCACGGGCAGGATGCCTGTCACCATGCCGACGTTCACGAACACGTAGATGAATAGCATCATCGTCAGCGCGCCGGATAGCAGGCGGCCGAATTGGGACGAGGCGCGGGAGGCGATCGTCAGGCCGCGGGCCATCATCAGGCCGTACAGCACCAAAATTGCGATGCCGCCATACAGGCCGAATTCCTCGGCGTAGACCGCGAAGATGAAGTCGGTCGTGCGTTCGGGGATGAAGTCCAGGTGCGTCTGCGTGCCCTTCATGTAGCCCTTGCCGTACACGCCGCCCGAGCCCACCGCGATCATCGACTGGATCGTGTGGAAGCCCTTGCCCAGCGGGTCGGAGCTGGGATTGAGCAGCGTGCAGACGCGGTGCTTCTGGTAGTCGTGCAGCACGACCCAGTTGACGTCGGGTTCGCAGAGCTGGTCTTCGTAGTAGACCAGCGTGCCGATGCCGATGATGCCGGCCAGCATCACCGGGACCAGCAGCTTGAATGACAGGCCGGCGAAGTAGATGACGAAGAAGCCGGCGCCGAACACCAGCAGCGCGGTGCCCAGGTCGGGTTGCAGCACGATCAGGCCGAACGGCGCGGCCAGCATGGCGGCGGCGGCCAGGAAGTCGCGGATGCGCACGGCGCCCTCGTGCCGCTGGAAGTACCAGGCCAGCATCATGGGCACGGCGATCTTCATCATTTCAGAGGGCTGGATGCGGGTCACGCCCAGGTTCAGCCAGCGCGTCGCGCCCTTGCTGGTCTCGCCGAAGAATTCCACGCCCAGCAGCAGCACCACGCCCACCACATAGAACGGCAGCGCCAGCTTCATCAGCCATTTGGGCGGGATCAGCGCCATGATCCACATGGCAAAGAACGCGATGATGAAGTTGCGCGACTGTTCGGCGAAGCGCCAATCGGTGCCGCCCACCGCCGAATGCATGACGGTCAGGCCCAGCGCGGCGAACATCATCAGGATGGCCAGCAGCGGCCAGTCGAAAGCCGTGAAGACGCGCAACAGGATCAGGCCGAGACGCTTCATGGTCGGCGCACCACGTCGGAAGTAATGGTTTCAACGGTGGCCAACGGCGCGTTGCGGTCCGGCCGCACGATCTTGTCCTGCCGATCCTTGGCCAGCCAGTAATCGAACACCTTGCGGGCGACCGGGGCGGCCACGCTGGCGCCCCAGCCAGCGTTCTCGACGATCAGCGAGACGGCGATGCGCGGGTGTTCGAGCGGCGCGAAGCCCATGAACAAGGCGTGGTCGCGCAGGCGTTCGTCGATGGCGCTGGCGCGGTAGTGGCCGCCGCGCAGGCTGAACACCTGGGCGGTGCCGGTCTTGCCGGCGGCCTGGTACGGCGCGTTGGCGAAGGCGCGGCGGGCCGTGCCGGCACGGACCACGTCGGCCATCGCGTTCTTGATGACATCGACGTTGGCCTGCTTGAGCGGGATGCGGTAGTCGGGCGCGGACTCGGTGGGCTTGGCCACGCCGGTGCGCGGGTCGCGTACCGCGTGCACCAGGTGCGGCCGACGGTACAGGCCGTTGTTGGCCAGCGTGGACGTGCCCTGGGCCAGCTGCAGCAGCGTGAAGGCGTTGTAGCCCTGGCCCACGGCCACCGAAATGGTTTCGCCGGCGTACCAGCGCTGGCGGTCCTTGTCCTTGTAGGCGGAACGTTTCCAGTCGGTGGACGGCAGCACGCCGCGCTTCTCGCCTTCGAGGTCGATGCCGGTGATCTGGCCGAAGCCGAACTGCTTGGTGAAATCGTGCAGCGCGTTCACGCCGATTTCGGGGCCCAGCGAATAGAAGTAGGTGTCGGAGGACACCACGATCGCCTTGTGCATGTCGGTCATGCCGTAGGCCGCGCCGCCGGCATTGCGGAATTTCTGGCCGCCGAATTCGTAGTAGCCCGGGTCGGAGATGCGGTCGGTGGCGCGACGCTTGCCCAGTTCGAGCGCGGCCAGGCCCACGAAGGGCTTGTAGGTCGAACCGATGGGATAGGTGCCGTAAAGCGGGCGATTGATCAGCGGGTGGTCCGGCGATTCGTTCAGCATGCGCCAGTTGTCCACGTCGATGCCGTCGACGAACAGGTTGGGGTCGAACGACGGCTGCGACACGAAGGCCAGCACTTCGCCGGTGTCCGGGTCGATCGCGACCAGCGCGCCACGCTGGCCCTCGAAGGCCTCTTCGGCCACCTTCTGCAGGCCCAGGTCGATGGACAGCATGATGTCTGAGCCGGGCACGGGGTCAATGCGGCGCAGCGTGCGCATGGGGCGCCCGCCGGCGGTGACTTCGACTTCTTCCAGGCCGGTGCGGCCGTGCAGGGCTTCTTCCCAGGTTTTTTCGATACCTTTCTTACCAATGACATCGGTGCCACGGTAATTGCCCAGGAGACCTGCGCGTTCGAGTTCTTCGTTGTCGCCTTCGGCGATGCGGCCGATGTAGCCCACCACGTGGGCGGCCGACACGCCTTGCGGGTATTCGCGGACCCAGCGGGCGCGCAGCTCGACCCCCGGGAACTGGAAGGCATGCGCGGCGAACCAGGCGGCCTCGGTTTCGTTCAGGTTGTTGCGCAGCTGCAGGCTGGCGTAGCGGCTGGATTCAGCCGCGCGGCGCTTGAAGCGGCGCTGGTCGGCCGGGCTGATGTAGACGACCTGCGTCAGCCGCTCGAACAGCGCGGTCATGTTGCCGGCCTGGGCGGGCACCACTTCAAGTGTGTAGGTGCGGTAGTTGCGCGCCAGCACTTCGCCGTTGCGGTCGAGGATTTCGCCGCGGCGCGGCGGGATCGGCACCACCGCGATGCGGTTGCGGTCGGCGCGCTCGGACAGGCCTTCGTAGCGGTCGACCTGCAGGTACCAGAACCGGCCCACCAACACACCGAAGCAGGCCAGCGCGAACACGCCGCCCACCCAGGCGCGCAGGCGGAAACGCTGCTTCTGCTGCTGGCCGGTTTTCTTGAATTCGAACATGAAGCGGCGCCGCCGTCAGGCGGAGGAAGATTCGGCGTCGTCGGCACCGCGCTGCGGCAAGTGCAGAACCCAGCCCGCCAGCGGCCACAGGGCGGCGGTGATCGCGACGCTGATGCCCCAGTCCCAGCCCGGCCACTTGCCGGCCAGCCAGGCATGGATGATCTGGGTGACGAAGCGCGCGATCAGGAACACAGGCAGCATGTGCATGGCCTGGCTCCAGAGGTCGAAGCGTTGCAGGCGCCGATGCAGCACCACGGCGCCATAGGCGACCAGGGTGTAGGACAGCGCGTGTTCGCCCAGCAGCCCGGCGTCGTGCACGTCCATCAGCAGGCCGAAGCAGAAGGCGGTGAACAGACCCACGCGGCGCGGTTCGTGCACGCACCAGAAGGCGATGATCAGGATCAGGACGTCGGGCGCGCCCTGCCACAACCGCCACGGCAGCAGCGACACCAGCCAGACCAAAATGATGGTGCCCCAGACGAACACGCCGTGGGCCGGCCCGGACAGGCGCTCGGGCTGCACATTGCTGGGCGTACCCAGGCGGCGCCGGGGTTGCCCTGATGATTGATTAGTCCGATCCACCGGAATCGACCTCCTGACGGTTGGACTCGGCACGTTCCACATCCACCTGCAGGACCAGGAAGTGGCGATAGCGTTCAGGGTGGGCCAGCGGTTCGCAGACGGCGCGCGCGAAGCCGGAAGCGGTGTCGCGTTCGACCGAGGTTACCTTGGCCACCGGCAGGCCGGCGGGAAACAGGCCGCCGACGCCACTGGTGACGATAGTATCGCCTTCCTTGATGTCGGCATTGGCAGCCAGGTAACGGACATCCATCTTGCCCGGAGAGTTCCCGCCGAATGCAATCAGCCGCAGGCCATTGCGCAGCAGTTGCACGGGGATGGAAACCTGTTCGTCGGTGACCAGGGCGGCTTCGGCCGTCATGGGGGTGACGCGCACGATCTGGCCGACCACGCCGCCTTCGTCGATGACGGGCATGCCCGGCGCCAGGCCGGCCTTGCTGCCCTTGTTGAAGACCAGCCGCTGGTTGAACGCATTGGTGGGTTCGTACAGCACTTCCACGACCACGGCCGACTGGGCCACGGTGTCGGTCACGCCCAGCAGGCGGCGCAATTGCGCGTTTTCGGCGGCCAGCTGCGCCGCGTGGGTGGCCACCTGGGCCAGTTCGATGCGCTGGCGTTGCAGCGCTTCGTTTTCGCTACGGATGAGGTTGGCCGCGTTGACCCATTCATTGACCTGTTGCACCAGGTCGCGCGGCGCCATGACGGCGCGCTGGAAGGGGTATAGCGCCACGGACACCGCACGGCGTGCCGGTTCGAGCATGCGCCATTGCGAATCCATGATGATCAGGGCCAACGCCAAGGCGACCAGGACGACCAGCCGCACCTCCGCGGGTGGACCGCGCCTGAATAGGGGGGGAGTCCCTTGTCGTTGCATGAATCTCAGCCCGGGCGCCCGCGCCCGCCGCCCCCGCAGCGGCCGGAGCCGTGGAAAAGCGGGGCTCCGGGCTGGCGGGCAGGATTAGTCGTTGATGAAGATCGCGCCCAGTTTCTCAAGGTGTTCCAGCGCCTCGCCGCAACCGCGCACGACGCAGGTCAGGGGATCATCGGCGACCACCACCGGCAGGCCGGTTTCTTCTTGCAGCAGGCGGTCCAGGTCACGCAGCAGGGCGCCGCCGCCGGTCAGGGCGATGCCCTTGTCGGTGATGTCGGCGCCGAGTTCGGGCGGGGTCTGCTCAAGGGCGATCTTGACGGCAGAGACGATCTGGTTGAGCGGGTCGGTCAGGGATTCGAGGATCTCGTTGGACGAGACCGTGAAGCTGCGCGGCACGCCTTCGGCCAGGTTGCGGCCCTTGACTTCGATTTCGCGGACTTCGGAACCCGGGAAGGCGGAACCGATTTCCTTCTTGATGAGTTCGGCGGTGGGTTCACCGATCAGCATGCCGTAGTTGCGGCGGATGTAGTTGACGATGGCTTCGTCGAACTTGTCGCCGCCGACGCGCACGGAACCCTTGTAGACCATGCCGCCCAGCGAGATGACCGCCACCTCGGTGGTGCCGCCGCCGATGTCGACGACCATGGAGCCGCTGGCGTCGGACACGGCCAGGCCGGCGCCGATGGCCGCGGCCATGGGTTCTTCGATCAGGAAGACGTGGGACGCGCCGGCGCCAAGCGCCGATTCGCGGATGGCGCGACGTTCAACCTGGGTGGAGCCGCAGGGTACGCACACGATGATGCGCGGGCTGGGCGCCAGCATGTTGCGGGGGTGCACCATGCGGATGAACTGCTTGAGCATCTGTTCGGTGACCGTGAAGTCGGCGATGACGCCGTCCTTCATGGGCCGGATGGCCTCGATGTTGCCGGGCACTCGACCAAGCATCTGCTTGGCTTCGTGGCCGACGGCCTGGATGATCTTTTTGCCGTGAGGCCCGCCTTCATGACGGATTGCGACCACGGAGGGCTCATCGAGCACGATGCCCTTGCCGCGGACGTAAATCAGCGTATTGGCGGTACCGAGGTCGATCGCCATATCGCTGGAAAAATAACTGCGCAGGAATCCGAACATGGGAGCTCAGCTAAATTCTGGGGGGAATTGGGTCATGCCGCGGGGCGTACGACCCGAGAAAGGTCGGGTCCGCCTGTCATCACGGCGATTAAACCGTGAATCATAACTTATAATTTCCCCGGAAATAGCGCATAAATGCAGGCTATTCAAGCTTTGTAACGGTATTGGCATGTGCATACTGCCCAGTCCCGCCCCTCGGCCTTCGCTTCTCGATATTTGCAATCCCCATGGCGCTCAATGACACAGATGTGGCCCGCATTGCCAAGCTGGCCAGAATCGAACTGACCCCGGACCAACGCACCCACGCGCAGGCCGAGCTCAACGGCATCCTCCACCTGATCGAACGGCTGCAAGCCGTCGACACCCAAGGCGTCGAACCCCTGGCCCACCCCCTGTCCGCCCACGAAGACATCGTGCTGCGCCTGCGCCAGGACGCCGTGACGGAAACCGCCTCGGAGGCCCGCCGCGCAGAACTGCTGGCCAACGCCCCCGATGCCCAGGACGGCCTCTTCCTGGTTCCCAAGGTCCTAGATTAAGCCATGACGAAACCCGCCTTGCATACCCAATTCGAGGGGATCGCCGCCCTGCGCGCGGCCCTCGCCCAACGCCAGGTCAGCGCCGTCGAACTGGCGCAAAGCTCGCTGGCCGCCGCCGACGCGGCCAGCGGCCTGAACGCCTTCTTACATATTGACGCCGAATTGACGCTGGTCCAGGCCCGCGCCGCCGACGCCGCGCTGGCCGCCGGCAACGCCGGTCCGCTGGCCGGCGTGCCCATCGCCCACAAAGACGCCTTCGTCACCCGCGGCTGGCGTACCACCGCCGGCAGCAAGATGCTGGACGGCTACGTCAGCCCGTTCGACGCCACCGTGGTCGAGCGCCTGCAAGCGGCCGGCGCCGTGTCGCTGGGCAAGCTGAACTGCGACGAATTCGCCATGGGCTCGGGCAACGAGAACTCGGCCTACGGCCCTGTGAAGAACCCTTGGGATCTCTCGGCCGTGCCGGGCGGCTCGTCGGGCGGTTCGGCTGCGGCCGTGGCGGCCCGCCTGGTGGCCGCCACCACCGGCACCGACACCGGCGGCTCGGTCCGCCAACCCGCCGCGCTGTGCGGCGTGAGCGGCATCAAGCCCACCTACGGCACCGTGTCACGCTACGGCATGGTCGCCTTCGGCTCCAGCCTGGACCAGGCCGGCCCGCTGGCCCCCAGCAGCCGCGATCTGCTCGAACTGCTGGACGTCATCAGCGGCTTTGACCCGCGCGACGCCACCAGCCTGGAAAAATGCGACGGCGCCGTCAACGAGCCGGGCCGCGTGCGGCGCGACTTCGACGCCGCCCAGGCCCGATACGACGCCGCCGGCAGCCAGCCCCTGAAGGGCCTGCGCATCGGCGTGCCCGCCGAGTACTTCGGCGCCGGCCTGGCGCCGGACGTGGCCGCCGCAGTGGAAGCCGCCCTGGCCCAGTTCGAGGCCCTGGGCGCCGTGCGCGTGCCGGTGTCGCTGCCCCGCACCGAGCTGGCCATTCCCGCCTATTACGTCATCGCCCCCGCCGAAGCCTCCAGCAACCTGGCCCGCTACGACGGCGTGCGCTACGGCCATCGCGCCACGCAGTACGACGGGCTGGACCACATGATCAGCCGCTCGCGCGCCGAAGGCTTCGGCGACGAGGTCAAGCGCCGCATCCTGATCGGCACCTATGTGCTGTCCCATGGCTACTATGACGCCTACTACCTGCAGGCCCAGCGCCTGCGCCGCATGATCGCGCAGGACTTCCAGCGCGCCTATGCCGGCCAGTGCGACGTCATCATGGGCCCGGTGACCCCGACGGTCGCCAAGAACATCGGCGACAACCGCGACGACCCCACCGCCGACTGGCTGGCCGACGTCTACACGCTGGGCGTGAGCCTGGCCGGCCTGCCCGCGATGTCGATCCCCTGCGGTTTCGGCAATCACGGCGGCGCCAAACGCCCGGTCGGCCTGCAGATCATCGGCAACTACTTCGACGAAGGCCGCCTCCTGGCCATCGCCGACCGCTACCAACAAGTCACCGACTGGCACAAAGCCTCGCCGGCCCAGCAGGACGCCTAAACAATGAACTGGGAAATCGTCATCGGCCTGGAAACGCATACGCAGCTTTCCACCGACTCCAAGATCTTTTCGGGCAGCAGCACCCAATTCGGCGCCGCGCCCAACACCCACGCCAACGAAGTCGACCTGGCCCTGCCCGGCAGCCTGCCGGTCATGAACCGCGGCGCCGCCGAACGCGCCATCCGCTTCGGCCTGGCCGTGGGCGCCGAGATCGCACCGCGCTCGGTGTTTGCGCGCAAGAACTACTTCTACCCCGACCTGCCCAAGGGCTACCAGATCAGCCAATACGAGCTGCCGGTGGTGGTGGGCGGCTCGCTGTCGTTCTTCGTGGGCGAGGAAGAAAAAACCGTCAACCTGACGCGCGCCCACCTCGAAGAAGACGCAGGCAAGTCCTCGCACGACAACTTCACGCTGGCCAATGGTTCGGCGGCCAGCGGCATCGACCTGAATCGCGCCGGCACGCCGCTGCTGGAAATCGTGACCGAGCCCGAAATGCGCTCGGCCGCCGAGGCCGTGGCCTACGCCCGCGCGCTGCACAGCCTGGTGGTCTGGCTGGGCATCTGCGACGGCAACATGCAGGAAGGCTCGTTCCGCTGCGACGCCAACGTATCCGTGCGCCCGGTGGGCCAGAAGGAATTCGGCACCCGCACCGAGATCAAGAACGTCAACTCGTTCCGCTTCCTCGAACGCGCCATCATCCATGAAGCGCGGCGCCAGATCGAACTGATCGAAGACGGCGGCACCGTGGTCCAGGAAACCCGCCTGTACGACGCGGACGCCGACGAAACCCGCAGCATGCGCAGCAAGGAAGACGCGCACGACTACCGCTACTTCCCCGACCCCGACCTGCCCACGCTGGTCATCTCGCGCGAGTGGGTGGATGAAGTGCGCGCCACCATGCCCGAGCTGCCGGCCGCCCAGCGCGCCCGCTTTGAATCCGAATACGGCCTGCCCGCCTACGATGCCGCGCAACTGACCGTCAGCCGCGACCTGGCCGCCTACTTCGAAGCCGTGGCGCACGCGCTGCCGGCCGGCCAGGCCAAGCTGGCCGCCAACTGGATCATGGGCGAAGTGGCCGCCACGCTGAACAAGGAAGAAAAGGCCATCGCCGATTCCCCGGTGCAGGCCCCCGCGCTGGCGACCCTGATCAACCGCATCATCGACGGCACGATCTCCAACAAGATCGCGCGCGAAGTGTTCGGCGCCATGTGGGTAGGCGAAAACGGCGGCCAGGCCGACGCCATCATCGAGGCCCGCGGCTTGAAGCAGATCAGCGACACCGGCGCCATCGGCGCCATGATCGACGAGGTGCTTGCCGCCAACCCGGCCATCGTCGAGGAATACCGCGCCGGCAAGCAGAAGGCGTTCAACTCGCTGGTAGGCCAGATCATGAAGGCCGCCCGCGGCAAGGCCAACCCGCAGCAGGTCAACGACCTGCTCAAGCAGAAGCTGGACAGCTGATCCCCATGCGCCGTCCCGACTTCGGGGCGGCGTGCAAGATCAGACCAATCCTAGGGCCGCGGCATCTTGTCGCGGCCTTTTGTTTGGCCAAGAATGATCTGGTCGATTCCGACTGGAGATTTGGCCATGAACGCCCCCTACCTATCCATCCCACGCGAACAAGTTGCGGAACGGCTCGACGAAATGATCCAAGCCGCCAACGATGGCGTGTTCGTTGTCATCACCCACGACGGTCAGGCGCAAGCGCAGCTCAGGCGGGTCAATCCCCTGATGACCGAAGCGGGTCACAATGCGATAGAAGAACTGAAACGGTTCCCGGGCATCCCGTACACCGACGAAGCCACATGGTGGTACGCCGTCAAAGGGGTCCGCGAATGAAGCTTGTGCTCGATGCCTCGGTCGCGTTGAGCTGGCTGCGATTGCCCAGCCAAACCTGCAGCGAACAGGCGTTTGCCATCCTGGACGGCCTGAACGGCGAAGCCGTCCTTGTCCCGCAGATATGGCCAATGGAAGTGGCTCAAGGCGCCTTGCGCGTCGAGCGACAGCAACAGGCCACGGCAGCCATGCTGGCCAAATTCTCTGCCGTGCTGAACAGCGTGCCCGTCGTCAACGAATCGCGCCCTTGTACCGCCTGGCTGCCACAATGCGAGCGGCTCGCCCGCAAACACGGACTTACCGTTTACGACGCCTCGTACCTGGAACTCGCGTTATGGCGCGGCGCGGCGCTGGCCACGTTCGACAAACGTCTGGCGCAGGCTGCACAAACCAACGGCGTGTTGGTCGTTGGGCATGAACCGGTCCACAGGCTCGAAGAACCGGTCGTGCGATACGGCGTCCGGCAATGTCTTGCCGAACTCGCGCTTACTTCACCCCGTACTTGGTCCGATACGCCAGCACGGCGTCACGGTGCTCGGCAAACGCGGCATCGTCTTGCAGCAGCGCCATGATGTCTGCCAGCGACGCGATGGCCACTACCGGAATGCCGTAGGTCTTGGCCACGTCTTGCACGGCGGAATGGGCCGACAGGGCGTCGTCCGGGCCGGCGCGTTCCATGCGGTCCATGGCGATCAGCACCGCTGCCGGTTCGGCGCCCGCGGTGCGGATGATCTCTACCGATTCGCGCACCGAGGTGCCCGCCGTGATGACGTCGTCGATGATCACGACCTTGCCCTTGAGCGGTGCGCCGACCAGGGTGCCGCCTTCGCCGTGGTCCTTGGCTTCCTTGCGGTTGTAGGCAAACGGCACGTCGCTGCGGCCTTGCATGGCCGGATGGCCGGCCAGCGCCACGGCGGTGGCCGTCGCCAGGGGAATGCCCTTGTAGGCCGGGCCGAACAGCATGTCGAACGACACGCCCGAATCCAGCAGCGCCTGGGCATAGAAGCCCGCCAGCTTGCCGACCGAACCGCCGCTGTTGAACAGACCCGCATTGAAGAAATAGGGGCTGATGCGTCCCGATTTGACCTTGAAGCTGCCGAAGCGCAGCACGCCTTCGTTCAGGGCGAAGCGGACGAATTCGAGCGAGGTGGCGGAAGCGTGATGGGCGGATTGGGCGGCAGACATGCGAGGAAGGTCCGAGAGATGGCAAACCCCCGCATTTTATCCGGTGTCGGGGGCTTTCTCTGGCAGCGGCGCCGAGTCGGTTAAATTCCTGCCATTGTTCCGGCCACCCTCGGCCGCTCTACAGGAGTCCCGCTTTGCTGCGCATCACGTCGATCAACCTCAATGGCATTCGGTCCGCCTTTCGCAAGGGCCTGCAACCCTGGATGGAAAAGCACGCCGCCGACGTGCTCTGCCTGCAGGAAATCAAGGTATCCGACGAGGACCTGACCGAAGACCTGCGCCACCCGCCCGGGTACACGGGTCACTTCCACCATGCCGTGAAAAAGGGCTACAGCGGCGTGGGAATCTACCTGCGTGATTCGGCCGAACGCGTCGTCAGCGGCCTGGACTGCGAGGAATTCGATCCCGAAGGCCGCATCATCCGCGCCGACTGGAAGAACCTGTCCGTCGTCAGCGCCTACCTGCCGTCCGGCTCCAGCGGCGACGAACGCCAGCAGGCCAAGTACCGCTTCCTGGACCGCTTTGGCCCGTGGATCGACCAGCTGATGCACGAGCACAAGACGACCGGCCGCGAATTCATCATCTGTGGCGACTGGAACATCGCGCACAAGGAAATCGACCTGAAAAACTGGAAGGGCAACCTGAAGAACTCCGGTTTCCTGCCTGAAGAACGCGCCTGGCTCACCGATGTCTTCGACAAGCGCGGCTTCGTGGACGTGTTCCGCTCCATCGACGACCGCCCGGACCAATACACCTGGTGGAGCAACCGTGGCCAGGCCTGGGCCAAGAACGTCGGGTGGCGTATCGACTACCAGATCGCCACGCCGGGCATCGCCGCCCGGGCGCGCAGCGTCGCCATCTATAAGGACGAACGCTTTTCCGACCACGCGCCGCTGACCATCGACTACGACGCCACGCTGTAACGGCGCCGGACGGACGGCCCGGAGGGGGCGTCCGTCTGATTTTTCGCAAAATAATAATAGGGACATATCAACACCTGATATCCAGTCAGAATTTCCGGTACAGGGCCATTTCTCCACGGATCTCCCTATGAAGCCCGGATCCGGCGACGCAATATCTTCTTCGAATTTATTAGGGACATATTAAATTCCCCTATGATTTCAAGGCTCCCCGGGTTTCCCTGCGGCGACCAGGCCTTGGCCATCACCCGCCAAACCGCTATGCGTCACCATTTATTAAAGAAAAAAGCGCTTTGATATCAAGGTGATGGCGCATCTTTCGGCTTTGCGCAGGGCAACAAATTAGCCCTACAATTCCGCACCAAGCCGGTGCCAAGCGCACCAAAACGGGCAGAAGCCGCCCCAAAACGGCGCATGCCCGCACCTATTCGAAGCCCCCCCAAGGAGATCATGTTGAAAGTGCAGAGTCTGGACGACTTCCTGCGTGGCGTCGCCGCGCGCGATCCGCAGCAGCCGGAATTCATGCAAGCCGTCCAGGAGGTGATGCTGAGCCTGTGGCCTTTCATCGAAAAGCACCCCCACTACGCCGAGCACGCCCTGCTCGAACGCCTGGTGGAACCGGAACGCGTGATCCAGTTCCGGGTGTGCTGGACCGATGACCGGGGCCAGGCGCAGGTCAACCGCGCTTTCCGCATCCAGCACAGCTCGGCCATCGGCCCGTTCAAGGGCGGCATGCGCTTTCACCCGTCGGTGAACCTGTCGATCCTGAAGTTCCTGGCCTTCGAGCAGACCCTGAAGAACTCGCTGACCACGCTGCCCATGGGCGGCGGCAAAGGCGGCTCGGACTTCGACCCCAAGGGCAAGTCCGACGCCGAAGTCATGCGCTTCTGCCAGGCCCTGATGATCGAGCTGTACCGCCACCTGGGCCCGGACACCGACGTGCCCGCCGGCGACATCGGCGTGGGCGCGCGTGAAGTCGGCTTCATGGCCGGCATGATGAAGAAGCTGTCCAACTCTACCGCCAGCGTGTTTACCGGCAAGGGCCTGACCTTCGGTGGCAGCCTGATCCGCCCGGAAGCCACCGGCTACGGCACCGTCTACTTCGCCGAAGAAATGCTCAAGCGGGTCGGCAAATCGTTCGACGGCCTGCGCGTGTCGGTCTCGGGGTCGGGCAACGTGGCGCAATACGCCATCGAGAAAGCCATGTCGCTGGGCGCCAAGGTCGTGACGGTGTCCGACTCGAACGGCACCGTGGTCGACGAAGCCGGCTTCACCCACGAAAAGCTGGTGGCGCTGATGCACATCAAGAACGACCTGCGCGGTCGCCTGGATACCTACGCGCGCCAATTCGGCCTGGTCTACGAAGCCGGCAAGCGCCCCTGGCACGTGCCGGTGGACGTGGCCCTGCCCTGCGCCACCCAGAACGAACTGGAACTGGCCGATGCCCAGACGCTGATCAAGAACGGCGTGCTGTGCGTGGCCGAAGGTGCCAACATGCCGGCCACCCTGGAAGCCGCCAAGGCATTCATCGCCGCCCGCGTGCTGTACGCGCCGGGCAAGGCCAGCAACGCCGGTGGCGTGGCAGTGTCGGGCCTGGAAATGGCCCAGAACTCGGCTCGCCTGTCGTGGACCCGCGAAGAAGTCGATACGCGCCTGCACGCCATCATGCGCGACATCCACGAGAACTGCGTGCGCCACGGCCACAGCGAGCGTGAATACGTCAACTACCTGGACGGCGCCAACATCGCCGGCTTCGTCAAGGTGGCCGACGCGATGCGCCAGCAGGGTCTGTACTAAACCGCAGGGCCCAGCCTGGCCGCCAGGCCAAGCTCCCGCGCCCGACCGGCGCGGGACCGAAGCCCAAACAGAAACGGAGCCGCAAGGCTCCGTTTTTACATGCGCGCGGCCTCCAGGCCGCCCGCCGGGATCAATGCTTCATCGCGCCATGATCGTGGCTCATGCCGGGGTTGTAGGACGCCGGCTTGACCTTGAACTGCACCGCGACTTCGCCCGCCTTCTCGAACTTCAGCGTAGCCGGCACGGTGCCGCCCTCGGCAAAGGGCGCCTTCAGCTTGATGAACATGACGTGGTAGCCGCCCGGGCTGAGCTTGACCTCGGTGTCGGCCGGCAGTGCGATGCCGGCTTCGACCTGGCGCATCTTGGACACGCCGTTCGTGGTTTCCACCGTGTGCAGCTCGACGCGTTCGGCCGCGGCCGACGTGATGGACAGCAGGCGGTCGGGCGTCTTGGCATCGTTGTCGATATCCATATAGCCAGCGCCGTTGGACTGGCCCGGGGCGGAGGCGCGTACCCAGAGGTCGTCGACCTCGATCTCGCCAACCTTGTAGTCCTTGGCCCAGGCCGAACCGGCCGCGCACAGGCCCAGGACGGCAACGGCGGCGAACTTGCGGATGTTCATGGGGTGTTCTCCTATGGGGTTAACGCCGCCGGACCAGGCTGCGGGCGGCTGACAGAACCGAGTCGGTCAAAGCTTCCATCGCCTCGGAGTTTACCCGCCAATGCTGCCAATACAGCGGCACATCCTCCCAGGCGCGGCCCCGCAGCAAGACCAGTTGACCCGCGTCAAGATGTTCCTGGACCAGCGGCAGTGGATTCATGGTCCAGCCCAGCCCGCCCAGCGTGGCCTGCACGAACGCGCGGGTGGAGGGCACCCACCAGACGGGCGGCTGCCACGGCGTCGGGTCCGAGATCTTGTGCGCGAAGCGGGCCTGCAGCGCGTCCTTGCGGTTAAAGACCAGCACGGGCGCCTGGGCCAGCGTCTGCGCATTCACGCCCTGTGCAAAGTAGCGCTTGTGAAACGCCGGGCTGCACGTCGCCACATATCGCATGCTGCCCAAGGCATGGATGCGGCAGCCCTGAACAGGGTCGGCCAGTGTCGTCACGGCACCCAGCACCGAGCCGTTGCGCAGCAGCGCGGCGGTGTGATCCTGGTCTTCGGACAACATGTCCAGGGTGGCACGGGTGCGGCTGGCGAATTGCAAGGCCGCGTCGACGAACCAGGTTTCCAGGCTGTCGTGGTTGACGGCGACGGGGATGCTGGCGTGCGGCACGTCGTCGTCCGCCACGCCCAGGCGGTTCAGGGCGTCGTGCTCGAGCAGCGCCGTCTGCTCGGCAAGCTGCACCAGCACCTGGCCGTCGGCGGTGGCGGCCGCCGGCACGGTGCGCTGGACCAGCAGCCGGCCCATGCGGTCTTCGAGCGCCTTGATCCGCTGCGATACCGCAGACGGGGTCACGCTGAGGGCCAGCGCGGCGCGGTCGAAACTGCCTTCGCGCACCACCGCCGCCAGGGCGCGCAGGTTGCCGTGATCGATCTTCATAGAATTAGATTTACTTAAGATAGTGAAGGAAAATTAGCTGTATTTCATATCCCCTGCAAGCGAAAATGATGCATTGCCGGTATGCGCAACGCTGCCGGCCCGGTTTTCAAGCGCCGCCACAAGGCGTTGCAGTCAAGAGGTTCTGCGTCATGTTTGCCACGTTGTCATCCCCCCTATTCCTCACCGCCTGGGCCAGCGGCACGGCCACCGGGCTGGGCCTGTTCGCCGTCGTGGGCGCGCAAAGCGCGTTCATCCTGCGCCAAGGGTTGATGCGCGCCCATCTGCTGTCGGTGGTCGCCATCTGCGCCCTGATCGACGCCGTCTTCATCTTTGCCAGCGTCTCGGGGCTGCAAGCCCTGACCGCCTGGTTCCCGTGGCTGACAACGGCCGTGCTGTGGTTCGGCGTGGCCTTCCTGTCCTGGTACGCCCTGCAATCGGCCCGCCGCGCCTGGTCGGCCACCGGCGGCCTGGCCGCTGCGCGCGACGTCGTGCCTTCGCGCCGCGCCGCGATGCTGGGCGCACTGGGCTTTTCGCTCTTGAACCCGCATTTCTGGCTGGACATGGTGGTGGTGGGCTCGCTGGCCCACGGCTTTGAGGACGCCCGCATGGCCTTCGCCGCCGGCGCCTTCACGGCCAGCCTGTTGTGGCTGGCCGTGCTGGGCATCGGCTCGCGCCTGTTCGCCCGCTTCTTTGCCAGCGCATCGGCCTGGCGCGTGCTGGACGGCGTCATCGCCGTAGTCATGGCGGGCCTGGCCGTCAGCCTGGCGGTCAAGGGCGTGTAAGGGAATACGGGGACAGACTGTTCGGCCCAGCACTTTTATAATCGCCCGGTTGCCACTCTTTCGTCGGGCGCATGGCCGGCCCGCCAGACGATCATGCGCGGACCCTCCCCTTCCAAAGACGTGCGCCTGCCGCCGCTGGCCGCCATCCAGGCGTTCGAAGCGGCCGCCCGGCTGGGCTCTTTCGAGCGCGCCAGCGAAGAACTGTTCGTCACCGCCAGCGCCATCGGCAAGCGCATCGCCGCGCTGGAAGCCCAGTTGAACGTGTCCCTGTTCATCCGCAGCAGCCGCGGCGCCACCCTCAGCGCCGCGGGGCGCGAATACCTGGAGCAAGTGCGCACCGCGCTGGACCTGCTGTCCGACGCCTCGCTGCACAAACGCGGCGAACCCAAGCTGGAACCGCTACGGGTGGTGTCCACTCCCACCTTCGCCCGCCAGGTCCTGATCCCCGCCCTCCCCAGCTTCACCGCCGCCCATCCCGAGGTCGAGCTGGAAATCATGCTGTCCATTCCCTATCTGGACATCATGCCGCCCAACGCCGACGCCTGGATCCGCTTTGGCAGCGGCAAATATCCTGGCCTGCATGCGCAACCGCTGACGTTCGACCCTGTGTTCGCGGTCTGCTCGCCCGATTACCGTGATGCCCATGGCCCCTTCCGGCGCCCCGCCGACCTGGCCAATGCCGCCCTGCTGCGCTGCCCGATGGAACCCTGGCGCCCCTGGCTGGCGGCGGCGGGGCTGGACTGGCCCGAGCCGTCGCGTGGGGTCTGGCTGGTGGACCTGGGCATGATGCTGGCCGCCGCCCGAGCAGGCCAAGGCGTCGCCCTGACCCGCCGCACCCTGGCCGCCGAATGGCTGGACGAGGGCAAATTGCTGCGGGTGCTGGACATCGAAACGCCCGGCGACTCGCAGTACCACCTGTGCACCGAGATCTCGCGACCGCCGCGTGGCCCGGTCCAAGCGTTTTCCCTATGGCTGGCCGAGGTCTGCGAACGCGCGGCCCAATGGCCACGCGGCCTGGCGGCCAAGCCGGAATAAATTTCCAGGCCCGGGCGGAAGGAAATTCCGCGCACCAAGGCGCATCGCTGGCTAGGATGCGCCGAACATGGCCGCACGCGCAAAAACCGGCATTGCGCGCCGCGTCCGCCCCAATTCCTTGCTGCTTCATGCTGCGTCGCAGCGCCCGGCCCGCAACCCGTGCACGCGTACTAGGTATTTACACGGAAAAACCCCGCCCGGTCAGATTCGCGTAAGCGATTAAGCAGACAGTCACAACACGCAACACAGGAGCGCGCCGCCACACCCCCCTGTTTCACGCCGCCAGGCGCCGGCACACGGTTTTCCACGCAGTTCTACTAATTACAACGGAGACATCCATGGATTTTCGTTTGAAGCTGCTAGCAGGAACCCTTGCATTTGCCGTATCGGCCGCGGGCTACGCCGCCGACCCCATCAAGATCGGCGTGGCCGGCCCCTATACGGGCGGCTCTTCCTCCATGGGCGTGAGCATGCGCGACGGCGTACGCCTTGCCATCGAGGAAATCAACAAGAGCGGTGGCGTGCTTGGCCGCCAGTTGGTCGCCGTGGAGCGCGATGACGAGGCCAAGAACGAACGCGGCGTGCAGATCGCCCAGGAACTGATCAACAAGGAACAGGTCACCGCCACGGTCGGATACATCAACACCGGCGTGGCCCTGGCGTCGCAGCGCTTCTACCAGGACGCCAAGATCCCGGTGTTCAACAACGTCGCCACCGGCAGCGTGATTACGCACCAGTTCAAGGCGCCGGAATACCCGGACAACTACGTGTTCCGCAACGCAGCCCACGACAGCATCCAGGCCCCGATGATCGTCGAGGAAGCCGTCACCCGCCGCGGCTTCAAGAAGGTCGCGATCCTGGCCGACTCGACCAACTACGGCCAGCTGGGCCGCGAAGACCTGGAAAAGGCCCTGGACGCCAAGGGCATCAAGCCCGTGGCCGTGGAAAAGTTCAACATCAAGGACGTCGACATGACGGCCCAGCTGCTCAAGGCCAAGGCCGCGGGCGCCGAAGCCGTGCTGACCTACGGCATCGGCCCCGAGCTGGCCCAGATCGCCAACGGCATGACCAAGCTGGGCTGGAAGGTGCCGATCATCGGCAGCTGGACGCTGTCGATGGCCAACTACATCGACAACTCCGGTGCCAACGGCGAAGGCGCGCGCATGCCGCAGACCTTCATCCAGGACCCGGACACCCCCAAGCGCAAGGCGTTCATCGACGCCTACCTGGCCAAGTTCAAGCCCAAGAACAACCGCATCGACTCGCCGGTGTCGGCAGCCCAGGGCTACGACTCGATCTTCCTGTTGGCCGCGGCCATCAAGCAGGCCAACTCGACCGACGGCCCGAAGATCCGCGAAGCGCTTGAAAACCTGCAGACGCCGGTCGAAGGCGTGGTGATGACCTACAACAAGCCGTTCACCCACGATAACCACGACGCGATCACCGCGAAGGAAGTGGTCATCGGCGAGGTCAAGGGCGGCCGCGTGGTCAAGGCCAACTAAGTTCGTCTGAAGCAACAGCGCGGCGGCTGCCCGGCCGCCGCCGCCGGCGCCTCCCACCCGGGGCGCCGGCCTGCAGCCGCCTGACAACAGCGTTCTGCCCAAGGGGGTTGGGCCGGACCAAAGCGCCTCACGAAAAACACCATGATTCTTCTACAGCTTATCTACAGCGGTATCGCGCTAGGCATGATCTATGCCGTCATCGCGTTCGGGTACCAGCTCACTTTCGCCACTTCAGGCACCTTGAACTTCGGCCAGGGCGAAGCCCTGATGCTGGGCGCGCTGGTCGGGCTGACGCTCGTCGGGTTGGGTGTGAACTACTGGGTGATGATTCCCATCGTCTGCATTTTCGGATTCGCGCAGGGCGCACTGGTCGAACGCATCGGCGTGCGACCCGCCATCAAGAGCCGGTCGGAATTCGGCTGGATCATGGCCACGATCGCCCTGGGCATCATTTTCAAGAACGTCGCCGAGAACATCTGGGGCCGCGACGACCTGCGCTTTCCTTCGCCGCTGCCTGAAGCGCCCATCCAGGTGCTGGGCGCCAACGTGCTGCCGATGGAACTGCTGGTGGTGTTCGGCGCGCTGGCCATGATGCTGCTGGTGGAGGTGTTCAACCGCAAATCGATCTACGGCAAGGCGTTCGTTGCGACGTCGAACGACCGCGATGCCGCCGGCCTGATGGGCATCAACACCGGCATGGTGATCACGTTTTCGTACGCGCTGTCGTCGCTGACCGCCGCCTTCGCGGGCGTGCTGGTGGCGCCGCTGACGCTGACCGGCGCCACCATGGGCGCGGTGCTGGGCCTGAAGGCCTTCGCGGTTGCCATCATCGGCGGCCTGTCCAGCGGCATGGGCGTGGTGGTGGGCGGGCTGATCCTGGGGATCGCCGAAACGACCACCGGTTTCTATCTTTCGACGGGGTACAAAGACGTGCCGGGACTGGTCCTGCTGCTGCTCGTACTGACCTTCAAGCCCGCCGGCCTGTTCGGCAAGACCGCGATCAAGAAGGTGTAAGCGATGAAACCCCTGCACCTATTGCTTTCCATCGTGGCCGTGGCCTGCCTGGCCGCCGTGCCGCTGGGCGTGACCAACACGTATTACCTGCACCTGATCGAAACGATCATGATCTATTCGATCCTGCTGTTCGGGCTCGATATCGTGGTGGGCTATACCGGCCAGGTGTCGCTGGGCCACGCCGGCCTGTTCGGCATCGGCTCGTATGTGGCCGGCGTGCTGTTCTTCCATCTGCAGATGCCCATCTGGGTGACGCTGCCCGCCGCCATCCTGATCGCGGCGGCGTTCGGCGCGGTGCTGGCGTTGCCGGCGCTGCGGGTGACGGGGCCGTACCTGGCGATGGTGACGCTGGCGTTCGGCACGATCATCCAGATCCTGATCAACGAGATGACCTTCATGACCGAAGGGCCGCTGGGCATCAAGATTCCCAAGCCGTCGATCGGCGGGCACATCCTGACCAAGAGCGAGTACTTCTGGCTGGTCGCGGCGCTGCTGGTGCTGTCGCTGATCGTGGTGCACCGTATCCTGAAGTCGCACCTGGGCCGCTCGTTCGAAGCTTTGCGCGACAGCCCGATCGCGTCGGACTGCATGGGCGTGTCGGTCTACCGGCACAAAGTGTTCGCGTTCGTGATCAGCGCCGGGTTCGCCGGCCTGGCAGGGGCGCTGTATTCGTATTCGGAACAGTACATTTCGCCCAACACCTATAACTTCGAACTGACGATCCTGTTCCTCTTGGCGATCATCATGGGCGGACGCAAGAGCCGCACGGGCGCGCTGCTGGGTGCGTCAATCATCGTGCTGCTGCCCAAGATGCTGGACGACATCGGCACTTTCCGCCTGATCGCGCTGGGCGTGGCGATCCTGGTGACGGTGGGTAGCGCGGTGGCCGTTTCCAAGGGCCGTGCCGAGGCGCGCCGGGTGGCGGTGCCGGTGGTGGGTACGGTCCTGCTGGCGGCGTTCTCGTATTGGCTGGATGCAGTGACGGATTGGCGCCTGACGATCTTCGGCGCCATGATCCTGTTCGTCGTGTACTACCTGCCCGACGGCATCGTGGGCTTCGTGCGCAACCTGTTCTTCTCGACCCGCCGCGCGGCGCTGTCGGTGAAGAAGGACCTGGTGAAGGAACAGGATGCGGTGCCGGAAGCGGCCAAGGGCAAGGGCGAAACCCTGCTCGCGGCCAAGGGCGTGCTGATGCAGTTCGGCGGCCTGAAGGCGCTGAACCAGGTGGACCTGACGGTCAAGCGCGGCACGATCCACGGGCTGATCGGTCCGAACGGCTCGGGCAAGAGCACGATGATGAACGTGCTGACGGGCATCTACGTGCCGACGGCGGGCGCGGTGGAATTCTCGGGCAAGTCGCTGGTGGGCCTGGCGCCTGCCGATATCGCGGCCACCGGCATTGCGCGTACGTTCCAGAACGTGCAGCTGTTCGGCGAGATGACGGCGCTGGAGAACGTGCTGGTGGGGCTGCACCATACGTTCACGACGGGGCTGGCGGGCATTGCGCTGCGCACGCCCAAGTGGAAGGGCGAGGAGCAAGGCGCACGCGCCCGTGCGTTGGCGCTGCTGGAATTCGTGGGGCTGGACACGATGGCCAGCGAAGAGGCGCGCAATCTGCCCTACGGCAAGCAACGCCTGCTGGAAATCGCCCGTGCACTGGCGCTGGACCCGCAACTGCTGCTGCTGGATGAACCGGCGGCCGGCCTGACGGCGCCGGACATCGTCGAGCTGCTGGCCATCATCCGCAAGGTGCGCGATCACGGCATTACGCTGATCCTGATCGAGCACCACATGGATGTGGTGATGGGAGTGTGCGACACGGTGTCGGTGCTGGACTTCGGCCAGAAGATCGCCGAAGGCCTGCCGAACGAAGTGCAGAGCAACGCCAAGGTTATCGAGGCGTATCTGGGCGGTGCGCCCGCCTGACGCCAAGGACGACAACATGCTATCGATCAAGAATCTGGAAGCGGGCTACGGGAAGGTGAAGGTGCTGCACGGCATCAGCATGGAGGTCCCGAAGGCGAAGGTGGTGACGTTGATCGGCTCGAACGGAGCCGGGAAGACGACGACGATGCGGGCACTGTCGGGGATGATCCGGCCGACGGCGGGCGAGGTGACGTTGAGCGGCAAACGGATCGACGGGCTGGAGTCGCATCGCATTGCCCGCCTGGGGCTGGCGCATTCACCGGAAGGCCGGCGGGTATTCCCGACGCTGTCGGTGACGGACAATCTGCTGCTGGGTGCGTTTCCGCGGCTGACGGGCAGCCGGCCTAAAGGGGATGTGCAGGCGGATCTGGGCCGGGCGATGGATCTGTTTCCGCGGCTGAAGGAGCGGCGGGAGCAACTGGCGGGAACGCTGTCGGGCGGCGAGCAGCAGATGCTGGCCATGGCGCGCGCGGTGATGCTGAATCCAGAGCTGGTGCTGCTGGATGAGCCGTCGATGGGCTTGGCGCCGATCCTGGTGGAAGAGGTTTTCCGGATCATTGCGCGCCTGAAGGACGAAGGCGTGACGATGTTGTTGGTTGAACAGTTCGCAGCAGCCGCATTGAACGTAGCCGATTACGGATATGTGCTGGAGAACGGGCGGATTTCAGTGCATGGAAGTGCTGAGAAGCTCAAGCATGATCCGGCGGTGGTGGCGGCTTATCTGGGTGGGGGGCACTGAGGATTGGTTGCTGGCCTTGGGTGGTGTTCTTCTGCCGCCCGGGGCGTCGGCTGCCCGCGGAGGGCGGGGCTACGATTGCGGTCCGGAGCCTTCGCTCCGGACTGGCCTCGGCGGCCCCCCCCTTTGTCATCGTCGTTGTCGCCTTCGGCGACTGCCTTCCGATTCCCTCGGGCGCATCTACACGCCCCGCCCTCCGCGGGCAGCCGACGCCCCGGGCTCAGGATTGCTTTGGTTCTTGCGTTGCTGGGACGGGCTGCGTGCTTGACGTCTTTTTGTTGCGCTGGCGCACCGCCAAAGATCTTGCGGGGCCCGCCCCAGGCCGGCCGCGCGGGCGGCCTTTTGGGGCTTACGCGGTGTCTTGCGTCCGGTGGTGACGCTGCACGCTAGTGGAGGTGTCGCGGTGATGAACGCTGTGAGCGTACGGTGAGTCTTTGTGCTGGTGAAGGGAGTGATGCCGTTCAAGGGGGGGTGGCGGTGACTTGCTGGCGTGGGTCGTGCCCCGTCGGCAACGTCGACCTACACGGGCATCAGCCCAGATCATGCCTCACGGGTAGCGCCGACAAACACAAGAATCAGCCCGGGTCGCACGGTATAGATGATGCTGGCAGACAAAGCGCGCTACGCAAGCGCGCAGCGCACATCGTCACGACGCCGCACAGTGCCGAAGCCCCACAAGGCCGCCCGCGCGGCCGGCCTGGGGCGAGCGACGCAAACCTCTCCCCCCACACCCCGGCCTGGCAACGCCCCATTTCTCGAAAACGGTAGCTTCTCGGGGCTGCTGGCTTGTGGGCGAGCAACCTCGATGCGCCCGAGGGAATCCGTAGGGAAGGCCGAAGGCCTGGACGAGGATGACGCAGGGGAAGTCCGGAGCGAAGGCTCCGGACCGCAATCGTGGGCGCTCGCCCACAAGCCAGCAGCCCCGAGAAGCGGCCTACGAACTAACTGCGCTACCTAAGTAACCCCGTCTGCCCAATCAGGCCGCGCCCCAGATCGCGCGCAGCGATCAAAACAAATTCCCTCAGACTTCGATCGTCAGCGTCACATCGATATTGCCACGCGTAGCGTTCGAGTAAGGGCAGACGATGTGAGCGGCGGAGACAAGCTTCTCTGCTTCGGCGCGATCCATGCCGGGCAGGGAAATCTTCAGTTCCGCTTCGATGCCAAAGCCGGTCGGGATCGGGCCGATACCCACAGACCCATCGATGGTGGCGTTGGCGGGCATGGCGATCTTGTCGCGGCCGGCGACGAACTTCATCGCACCCATGAAGCAGGCGGAGTAGCCGACGGCGAAGAGTTGTTCGGGGTTGGTGCCGGCCGCGCCGGCGCCGCCCAGTTCCTTGGGGGTGGTCAGTTTGACGTTCAGGTTGCCGTCGCTGGATACGCCGGTGCCTTCACGGCCGCCGGTGACGTGGGCGTGGGCGCGGTACAGGACTTTTTCGATGGACATGATGCGTTCCTTTTGGAAGGTTGTGGTGGGACTGCCAGGCTGGCGGGACCGTTCCCGACTCGGCCTTTCCTAATTAAATAGCACACAATTTCATCGTGCGCTATCTTTAATGCCGGATGACGGCACCCGCCATCATCCACTTCAAAGACTAAGGTTCAAAGACTGCTGACCAGCTTTTCCCGCAATTCGTGCAACGCTTTCATGGTGCCCTGGGCTTCCTGCAGCGAGCACTGGGCGGCTTCTGCGATGGCGTGGGGCACGGCTTCGGCCTGGTTGCGCAGGTCGCGGCCTTGTTTGGTGAGGGTCACGATGACCTGGCGTTCGTCTTCCTGGGCCCGCTTGCGGGTGACCAGGCCCGCTGCTTCCAGCCGCTTGAGCAGCGGCGTAAGGGTGGCCGAGTCCAGGAACAGGCGTTCGCCGATGTCGGTAACCGTGATTTCGTCGCCTTCCCACAGCACCAGCATGACCAGGTATTGCGGGTAGGTCAGATCCAGGCCGCGCAGCAGCTTGCGGTACACCTTGTTCATCGCCAGCGAGGTCGAGTACAGGGCGAAACACAATTGGCTGTCTAGCAGCAGCGGGTTGAAGGCGCCTTTCGGCTGGGATCTGGATTTCATTGCGCAATATTAAATAGCGCACTATTTATCGTCAAGTTTTTTTTTGCGGCTGTGCGGTACCAGGGTTTTCCAGGATCGGATGGGCCGGAGCCTGTCCGGGATCAGGCGACGTGCTCGCCTTCCACGGCGCTGCGGTCCGAGCCGTATTGTTTCAGGCCGTCCAGGTCCAGCACCCGCACGGCGCCGTATTCGACGTTCAAGAGGCCCGCCTCTTCCAGCTTGCGCAGGGCCTGGTTGGCCCGTTGGCGTGAGACGCGGGCCAGGTAACCGACCTCTTCCTGGGTGATGGTCAGGCGCATGCCCATGCCGGGATACAGAAGGGGGTTGAACAGTTCGGCCAGGCAGCGGGCCACGCGGGCATCGGGGTCGAGCAGGCGGTCGTATTCAGCCTTGCCGATGAATTGCGCGACCCGCTCGTTCAGTTGGTGCAGCAGGTAGCGATTGAACGGGATGCTGGTGTCGAGCAGCCAGTCGAAGGTGGCGGCGGGCAGGCGGGCGACGACGGAATCGCGCAGCGCCACGATGTCGTACTTGCGGACTTCGCGCTTGAGCAGCGAACCCTCGCCGATCCAGCCGCCAGCGGGCACGCCGGTGAGCGACGCGACTTTGCCTTCGGCGTTGCCCACCGATACTTTCACCAGGCCGGCCAGCACGCCGATCCATGCCTGGGCGAGTTCGCCTTTGCGCTCTATGATCGACCCAGCGGCCGCTTGCTGCACGGACAGGTCTCGCTCGACGCGCGCTTGCTGCTCGGCGTTGAGCACGCGAAACCAGGCCGCGGCAAGTTGCAGGGAGTCGGATAGCTGCATCGGGAATACCCTAAAAGTTCCTTGAATGTCGCGATGGTGACAGTTGGTAGCAACCCAACCTTATACCTTAACTCCTGCCGTAAATCTAAAACCAACTGGTCAAGCGCGATATCGCCCGCGCCGCAACTCGCGGCTGCCGGCCCGACGCGCCCAAACCGGAGGAGACAACGTGGCACATTCATCGCCCGCATCTGCACAGGTGCCGGCCGCGCTGGACACCTTTCCAGCGCTGCTGTTCGCGCATGCCAACGTGCGCGGGTCGCGGCCCGCGATACGAGAGAAAGACCTGGGGATCTGGCAAACCCTTACCTGGTCCGACGTGGCGGAGCACGTGCGCCAGGTGGCCCACGGCTTCGCGTCGCTGGGCATCAAGCCCGGCATGCACGTGGCCGTCATCGGTGAAAACCGCCCTCGCCTGTACATGGCCATGATGGCCGCTCAATCGCTGGGCGCGATTCCCGTGCCGCTCTATCAAGACGCCGTGGCGCAGGAAATGGTCTACGTGCTGCAGGATGCCGAGATCAGCGTGGCGGTGGTCGAAGACCAGGAACAGGTCGACAAGATGCTGGAGGTGCGCGAGCAATGCCCCGCGCTCAAGCATGTGGTGTATGACGATCCGCGCGGCCTGCGGCATTACACGGACGCGATGCTGCTGTCGTACGAGAAGCTCGAATCAATGGGCCGCGACTATGCGTCGCAGCATCCCGATTTCTTCGCACGCGCCGTCGCCGCCGTGCAACCGCATGACGCGGCGGCCATGTTCTATACGTCGGGCACCACCGGCAAGCCCAAGGGCGTAGTGCTGACGCACCATGCGCTGATCGACCGCGCTCGTGCGGTGTCGGACATGGAAAAGCTGACGGACCAGGAAGACGTGCTGGCCTACCTGCCCCCGGCGTGGATCGGGCAGAACATGTTTTCGTACACGCAGCTGCTGGTCACGGGCTTTACCGTGAACCATCCTGAATCGCCCGATACCGTGTCGATCGATATGCGCGACATCGGGCCTACCTATTATTTTGCGCCGCCGCGCGTGCTGGAAGGCTTGCTGACGCACGTGATGATCCGCATGGAAGACGCGGGCTACATCAAGCGCAAGCTGTTCCAGGCCTGCATGAAGCTGGCCCGCCGCGTGGGTACGCGCATTCTGGACGGCGAATCCGTCAACGCCTGGGACCGCCTGCGCTACGCGCTGGGCAATGTGCTGATCTACGGCCCGCTGCGCAATGCGCTGGGCATGAGCCGGGTGCGCGTGGCCTATACGGCGGGCGAAGCCATCGGTCCGGACCTGTTCGTGTTCTACCGGTCCATCGGCATCAACCTCAAGCAGCTCTACGGCTCGACCGAAACGTCGGTGTTCGTGTGCGTGCAGCCCGACGGCCAGGTGCGCGACGACACCGTCGGCCCGCCCGTGGCCGGCGTGGAGATCCGCGTGGCCGACAACGGCGAGATCCTGGTCAAGAGCCCGGGCCTGTTCAAGGAGTACTACCGCAACCCGGCCGCCACGGAAGAGGCGCGCAGCGCAGACGGCTGGTTCCACACGGGCGACGCGGGCTACCTGGATACCGACGGCCAGCTCAAGATCATCGATCGCGCCAAGGACGTGGGCAAGCTGGCCAACGGCAGCCTGTTCGCGCCCAAGTACCTGGAGAACAAGCTCAAGTTCTTCCAGCACATCAAGGAAGCGGTGGCCTTCGGCGCCGACCGCGAAGATGTGTGCGCCTTCATCAATATCGACCTGGAGGCCGTGGGCAACTGGGCCGAACGCCGCGGCCTGGCCTACGCCGGCTACACCGACCTGGCGGGCAAGGACGAGGTCTACCAGCTGATCGCCGAGTGCGTCGAACAGGTCAATGCCGACCTGGCTACCGACCCCAAGCTGTCGGCCTCGCAGATCAGCCGCTTCCTGATCCTGCACAAGGAACTGGACCCCGACGACGACGAACTGACGCGCACCCGCAAGGTGCGGCGCGCCTTCATCGCGCAGAAGTACGGCGTGCTGATCGATGCGCTGTTCGGCGGCAAGTCGTCGCAGTACATCGAGACCGAAGTGAAGTTCGAGGACGGTCGCACCGGCAAGATTTCCGCCGACCTGCGCATCCATCCGGTCAAGACGTTTCCCGCCATCACCGCCCGAGCCGCGTAAATACCATGAGCAACAACGACCGCGACCAGCGCATCGGCGACGTGATGCTGGACATGCAGAACATCTCGCTGTCTTTCGGCGGCGTCAAGGCGCTGACGGACATTTCCTTCAATGTGCGCGAACACGAAATCCGCGCCATCATCGGGCCCAACGGCGCGGGCAAGAGCTCGATGCTGAACGTCATCAACGGCGTCTACACCCCGCAGCAGGGCGGCATCGAATTCCGCGGCGAGCGCTTTTCGCGCATGAATCCGCGCCGCGCCGCCGAAATGGGCATCGCCCGCACGTTCCAGAACCTGGCGCTGTTCAAGGGCATGAGCGTGCTGGACAACATCATGACGGGCCGCAACCTGCGCATGAAATGCGGCCTGCTGTCGCAGGCATTCCGCCTGGGCGCGGCCGAACGCGAAGAGATCGAACACCGCCAGTTCGTCGAGAACATCATCGACTTCCTGGAGATCCAGGCGTTTCGCAAGACGCCGGTCGGCCGCCTGCCCTATGGCCTGCAAAAGCGCGTGGACCTGGGCCGCGCGCTGGCGATGGAACCACGCCTGTTGCTGCTGGACGAGCCGATGGCCGGCATGAACATCGAAGAGAAGCAGGACATGAGCCGCTTCATCCTGGATGTGAACGACGAGTTCGGCACGACGATCGTCCTGATCGAGCACGACATGGGCGTGGTGATGGATATTTCCGACCGCGTGGTGGTGCTGGACTACGGCAAGAAGATCGGCGACGGCAAGCCGGACGAAGTCCGCGCCAACGAAGACGTCATCCGCGCGTACCTTGGCGTCGGCGGCGAAGCCGCCGTCACCAAGGACGCTATAGCGCAGGAAACCACCCCCGCCCCTAACCCTCCCCCCAAGGGGGAGGGAGAAAACACGCTGGCTGCACGGAATTAAGGGAAGGAATATGGGATTTTTTCTAGAGACCTTATTCGGCGGCCTGATGAGCGGCATGATGTATGCCCTGATCGGCCTGGGCTTCGTGCTGATCTTCAAGGCATCAGGCGTCTTCAACTTCGCGCAGGGCGCCATGGTGCTGGTGGCCGCCCTGTCCATGGCGCGTTTTTCGGAATGGATACCGCGCTGGTTCGGCTTTGACAACATGATCCTGGCCAACGTGCTGGCGTTCATCGTCAGCGCGATCCTGATGTTCCTCTTGGCAGTGGCGATCGAACGCTTCGTGCTGCGCCATCTGGTCAACCAGGAAGCCACCACACTGCTGATGGCCACGCTGGGCATCAGTTACTTCCTGGACGGCCTGGGCCAGATCTCGTTCGGCAGCTCGGTGTATTCCATCAACGTGGGCATGCCGAAAGACCCGTGGATGATCCTGGACTCGGTGTTCGAAGGCGGGTTGCTGATCAACCTGGAAGACCTGACCGCCGCGGTCATCGCGGCGCTGCTGGTCGCGGTGCTGGCGCTGTTCTTCCAGTTCACCTCCACCGGCCGCGCGCTGCGCGCCGTGGCGGACGACCACCAGGCCGCGCAGTCCATCGGCATTCCGCTGAACCGCATCTGGGTCATCGTCTGGTGCGTGGCCGGCCTGGTCGCGCTGGTGGCCGGCATCATCTGGGGGTCGAAGTTCGGGGTGCAGTTCACGCTGTCGACCGCGGCGCTGCGGGCGCTGCCGGTGGTGATCCTGGGCGGCCTGACGTCCGTGCCGGGCGCCATCCTGGGCGGCCTGATCATCGGCGTGGGCGAAAAGCTGTCCGAGGTGTATCTGGGGTCGCTGGTGGGTGGCGGCATCGAAATCTGGTTCGCCTATGTGCTGGCGCTGGTGTTCCTGCTGTTCCGTCCGCAAGGGCTGTTCGGCGAGAAGATCATCGACCGCGTCTGAACCCGGCCTTCTAGGATAAAAACATGTTCTATCGCGAAAACGGCCAATTCAAGACCAGCTATCGCGCTGACCAGCAGATCTTCCCGATCCGCCAGGACCGCATCTTCATCTGGCTGTTGCTGGCGGTGGCGTTCATCGCCATCCCGGCGCTGTCCAGCGATTACCTGCTGCGCGCCATCCTGATTCCGTTCCTGATCCTGTCGCTGGCCGCGGTGGGGCTGAACATCCTGGTGGGCTATTGCGGGCAGATCTCGCTGGGCACCGGCGCCTTCATGGCGGTGGGGGCCTATGCGGCCTGGAACTTCGGCGTGCGCTTTCCGGGCATGCCGCTGATCATCCAGATCCTGCTGGGCGGCTGCTTTGCCACGCTGGTCGGCGTCATCTTCGGCATTCCCAGCCTGCGTATCCGCGGCCTGTACCTGGCGGTGGCCACGCTGGCGGCGCAGTTCTTCGTTGACTGGGCGTTCCTGCGGATTCCGTTCTTCACCAACTATTCGTCGTCGGGCAACGTGTCGGTGCCGCCCCTGACCGCCTTCGGCCTGCCGGTGCAGAGCGCCCTGGAAAAGTACCTGTTCGTGCTGATCCTGGTGGTGATCTTCAGCCTGCTCGCCAAGAACCTGGTGCGCGGCGCCATCGGCCGCCAGTGGATGGCCATCCGCGACATGGACGTGGCCGCCTCCGTCATCGGCATCCGCCCCATGTACGCCAAGCTCACCGCGTTTGCGGTCAGCTCGTTCATCGTGGGCGTGGCCGGCGCGCTGTGGGGCTATATCCACCTGGGTTCCTGGGAGCCCCTGGCGTTCGACCTGACCCGCTCGTTCCAGCTGCTGTTCATGGTGATCATCGGCGGCTTGGGCTCCATTATCGGCAGCTTCTTCGGCGCAGCGTTCATCGTGCTGGTGCCGGTGGCGCTGACCAACGTACCGCACATGCTGGGGCTGACGCTGTCGGTGGACACCGCCGCGCACATCGAACACATGGTGTTCGGCGCGCTGATCGTGTTCTTCCTGATCGCCGAGCCGCATGGGCTGGCCCGCTTGTGGAGCATCGGCAAAGAGAAGCTGCGCATCTGGCCCTTCCCACACTGATTTCGCACTGATTTCTGCGGGCCGTGGCGGCAAAAGCGCCGCGGCCCGCATCCTGAATACCCGGCTCCAGACCGGGCCAACCCCGGTGTCCGAGGGTTTATTGACCCAAACACCACGCAGGAGGTAAATGGAGATGAAGCGTCTTAACCTGAAGTTGGCGGCAGCCTTAGTGGCCGCAGCCGGCGCCGTGACCGCGGTGGCCACGCCGGCGATGGCGGCGGAAGAGCAGTTCGTTCCGTTGCTGGTGTACCGCACCGGGTCCTTCGCCCCCCTGGGCATTCCCTGGGCCGACGGCAAGCTGGATTACCTGAAGCTGGTCAACGAGCGCGACGGCGGCGTCAACGGCGTCAAGATCACCTACGAGGAATGCGAGACCGCCTACGCCACCGACCGTGGCGTGGAATGCTATGAACGCCTGAAGGGCAAGGGCACCGGCGCATCGGGCTTTGACACCCAGTCCACCGGCATCACCTTCGCGGTCAGCGACAAGGCCATGGTCGACAAGGTGCCCGTCGAAACGATGGGCTACGGCCTGTCGCAATCGGTGGACGGCAGCGTGTTCGAGTGGAACTTCCCGCTCCTGGGCACGTACTGGACCGCGGCCGACGTGATGATCCAGGACATCGCCAAGAAAGAAGGCGGCATGGACAAGCTCAAGGGCAAGAAGATCGCCCTGGTCTACCACGACTCGCCCTACGGCAAGGAACCGATCCCGCTGCTGCAGAAGCGCGCCGCCAAGGAAGGCTTCGAGCTGCTGCTGTATCCGGTGACCGCGCCGGGCGTGGAACAGAAGTCCACCTGGCTGCAGATCCGCCAGGCCCGTCCGGCCTATGTGCTGCTGTGGAGCGCGGGCATCATGACCCCGACCGCCATCCGCGAAGCCCAGGCCAGCGGCTATCCGCGCGACAAGATGTACGCCATCTGGTGGGCCGGCTCGGAAGGTGACGTGAAAGACCTGGGCGACGTCGCCAAGGGCTACAACGCCATCACCGTGCACAACAGCGGCGCCGAGCACGACAAGGTCTACGACGACTTGAAGAAGTACGTCTACGACAAGGGCCAGGGTTCGGACAAATCGGGCAAGACCACGCTGGGCACCATCGCCCATACCCGCGGCATGATGATTTCGATGCTGCAGGTCGAAGCGATCCGCACCGCGCAGGAGAAGTACGGCAAGGGCAAGGCGCTGACGCCCGAGCAGGTGCGCTGGGGCTTCGAGAACCTGAACATCACCCAGGACCGCCTGAACCAGCTGGGCTTTGGCCAGATCATGCGTCCGGTCAAGACCTCTTGCAGCAACCACAAGGGTGACGACTGGGCCCGCATCGTGCAGTGGGACGGCGCGAAGTTCAAGGTCGCCTCGGACTGGTACCAGGCCGACAAGACCCTGCTGGACCCGATGGTCAAGGAAGCCGCGGCGAAGTACGCCAAGGAAAAGAACATCACGCCCCGCACTTGCGAGAACTGATGTGAACCGGCGGCCGGCGCATCCGCGTCGGCCGCCACCAAGCCGCAGGAAACGCCATGACCGCAGCAACCACTACCGCTACTACCGCCGGCGCCCCCAAGGTGCTGCTCGATGTGAACGGCATCGAGGTGATCTACAACCACGTCATCCTGGTGCTCAAGGGCGTTTCCCTGCAGGTGCCGGAAGGCAAGATCGTGGCCCTGCTGGGCGCCAACGGCGCCGGCAAGACCACCACGCTGCGCGCGATCTCGAACCTGCTCAAGGGCGAACGCGGCGACGTCACCAAGGGCCATATCCAGTACCGCGACCAGCGCATCGAAAAGCTGTCGCCGGCCGAACTGGTCAAGCGCGGCGTCGTGCAGGTGATGGAGGGCCGGCACTGCTTTGCCCACCTGACCATCGAAGAGAACCTGCTGACCGGCGCCTACACCCGCAACATCAGCCGGGGCGACACGAACGCCGCGCTGGACCGCGTGTACCAGTATTTCCCCCGCCTGAAACAACGCCGCGCCAGCCAGGCCGGCTATACGTCGGGCGGCGAGCAACAGATGACCGCCATCGGCCGCGCGCTGATGGCCAACCCCAACATGATCCTGCTGGACGAGCCATCGATGGGCCTGGCGCCGCAGATCGTCGAAGAGATCTTCGAGATCGTGCGCGACCTGAACCAGCGCGAAGGCGTCAGCTTCCTGCTGGCCGAACAGAACACCAACATCGCGCTGCGCTATGCCGACTACGGCTACATCCTGGAAAACGGGCGCGTGATGATGGACGGCGCCGCGCAGGACCTGGCCCAGAACGAGGACGTCAAAGAGTTCTACCTGGGCATTTCCAGCGGCGAACGCAAGAGTTTCCGCGACAACAAGTTCTACCGCCGCCGCAAACGCTGGCTGGCCTGATCCCTGGAGCGGCATGCCGGCGCGGTCCGGCCTGCCGCCGGCAACGACACCGCAGTACGGCACACGAGAGGGTGCGATCCCATGTCCGAGTTTTTCGATGTTCTGGAAACCCGAGCGCCCGAGCAACGCGAGCGCGAGCTGATGGCAGCCTTGCCCGGCGCCATCGCGCGGGCCATTGCCCGCGCACCGGCCATTGCCGAGCAGCTGCGCGGCATCGATCCCGCCACGGTCACGTCTCGCGCCGCGCTGGCGCGCCTGCCCGTGCTGCGCAAGCACGAGCTGCTGGAACGCCAGCAGCACAGCCGCGACGACGCCGCGCGCCCCGCCGGCCCCGAAAAGACCTTTGGCGGCTTCTCGGCCATCGGCTGGGGCGAAGCGATGCGCGTGTTCGCCTCGCCCGGCCCGATCTATGAGCCGGAAAGCGCCCGCGCCGACTACTGGCGCTTTGCCCGCGCCCTGTATGCGGCCGGCTTCCGTGCGGGTGAGCTGGCGTACAACTGCTTTTCCTATCACTTCACGCCGGCTGGCTCCATGATGGAGACCGCGGCGCATGCCGTGGGCTGCACCGTGTTTCCCGGCGGCACCGGCCAGACCGAACAGCAGGTGCGCGCCATCCAGGACCTCGCACCCAGCGGCTACACCGGCACACCCAGCTTCCTGAAGATCATCCTGGAAAAGGCCGACGAACTGGGCGTGAAGCTTGATTCGCTGCGCCGAGCGCTGGTGTCGGGCGAGGCCTTTCCGCCATCGCTGCGCGATTGGCTGGCCGCACGCGGCATCGAAGGCTACCAGGCCTACGGCAGCGCCGATCTGGGCATGATCGCGTTCGAAACGCCCGCCCGCCAGGGCCTGGTGCTGGGCGAAGACATCATCGTCGAGATCGTGCGCCCCGGCACCGGCGAACCGCTGCCCGACGGCGAGGTCGGCGAAGTGGTGGTCACCACGCTCAACCCCGACTATCCGCTGGTGCGGTTCGGCACCGGCGACCTGTCGGCCGTGATGCCCGGCATCTCGCCCTGCGGCCGCACCAACACGCGCATCAAGGGTTGGATGGGCCGCGCGGACCAGACCACCAAGGTGCGCGGCATGTTCGTGCATCCGTCGCAGGTGGCCGACGTGGTGCGGCGCCATCCCGAGATCCTGCGGGCCAGGCTGGTCATCAGCGGCACCACCGGCTCGGACCGCATGGTGCTGAAAGTGGAATCGCGGGTGCGCGGCGAAGAACTCAGCGCCCGCATCGCGGAATCCATGCGCGACGTCACCAAGCTGCGCGGCGACGTGGAATGGGCAGAAGCCGGCGCCCTGCCGAACGACGGCAAGGTCATCGACGACATCCGCACCTACGAGTAAGGCAGGCTTGCCGGCGCCTGGCGCGCTGGCACGCCTAGCGGGCCAGCGCCATCAATGCCTTGACCAGCATTGCCGCGGCCACCAGCGCCGCGAACAGCGCGAAGCTTTGCTGCAACCGCCGCGGCGGGAAACGATCCGCCACCGCACGGCCGGCCAGCATGCCCGCCACCGCAGCCAGCGTGAACGGCAACGCGATGGCCCAGTCCAGATGGCCGCCCGCGGCCGCGGCTACCACGCCGCTGGCCGACACGAGCGCGATCACGGCCAATGACGTGCCGACGATGGCCTGCATCGGCAGGTCGGTCGCGCGGCGCAGCGCGGGCACGATGACAAAGCCCCCGCCCACGCCCAGCAACCCCGACAGGAATCCGGCGATGACGCCCGTGCCGGCCAACGCGCGGGCACAGGGCGCGGTCCAGCGCAGGCGGCCGGTGTCCGAATTGAGCAGGCAGGGCGGCGTGCGCGGCGGCGCTGCCGTGGTGGCGGCCGATCCGGAACCCTGGCGCCACATGCGCCAGGCCACCATGCCCAGCACGCCGGCAAAGATGATGGCCAGCGGCGCATTGGGCAGCCGCCGGGCGGCCCACAGGCCCAGCGGCGACACGACGATGCCGGTCGCCGCGATGAAGCCGGCGGCGCGGTAGCGCACCTTGCCGGCGCGCAACCCCAGCGCCGCCCCCAGCGCGGCCGACAAGCCCACGGCAAGCAGCGCGATCGGTGCGGCCTGCGACACGTTCAGGTGCAGCCCGAACACCAGCAGCGGCACCGCCATGATGGCCCCGCCCGCCCCCGTCAGGCCCAGGATCAGGCCCACGCCGCCGCCCAGCCCCAGGCTGATGAGCGTCACTGAATAACTCATGCTGCCCCGCTCAGTTACCCAACGGGCGGGCCAGCCACTCACGACCCTTGAGCATGCCGTTCCAGTAGATCCAGGGCAGCATCGTGGCCTTCAGGAACCAGGCGCTCTTGCGCGGCACGGTCGGATCCAGCGGGAACGTAGGCAGCAGCTTGCCGCCGTAGCCGAATTCGGCCAGCACGATGCGACCGCGCTCGACCGTCAGCGGGCAGGAGCCATAGCCGTCGTAAGCAACCGGCAGCGCATGGCCCTCCCGCACCGCCAGCAGGTTCTCGGCCACCGTGACGATCTGCTTGCGCGCCGCCGCGGCCGTCTTGGCGTTGGTGGTGCTGATGGCGTCGCCCAGGCCGAAGACGTTGCCGTAGCGCACGTGGCGCAACGTGGCCGGGTCGAGCTCGCACCAGCCGGCGGCGTCCGCCAGCGGGCTCTGGCGCAGGAAATCGTGCGGCACCTGGGGCGGCACCGCGTGCAGCATGTCGAACGTTTTCTCGACCCGGGTCACGGCACCCTCGGCGTCCTTGACGTCGAACCAGGCCTTGCGGCCCGGGCCGTCCACGGCCACCAGCGCCGAATTGAACGCCAGCGAAATGCCGTAGCTGTCGACGTAGCGCATCAGCGGCGGCACGAAGGTGGGCACGCCGAACAGCACGGCGCCGGCCAGGTCGAATTCGACCTGGATGCGGTCCAGCACGCCGGAGCGGCGCCAGTGGTCGCACGCCAGGTACATGGCCTTTTGCGGCGCGCCGGCGCATTTGATGGGCATGGCCGGCTGCGTGAACAGCGCCGTGCCCCCCTTCAGGCCGCGCACCAATTCCCAGGTGTAGGGCGCCAGGTCGAAGCGGTAGTTGGAGGTGACGTTGTGCTTGCCCAGCGTGTCCGTCAGGCCGTCGACCTTGTCCCACGCCAGCCGCAAGCCCGGGCAGACGATCAGTTGCTGGTAGCTGACGGCGCTGCCGTCGGCCAGCCGGACCTGGTTGGCCTCGGGTTCGAAGCCGGCGGCGGCCGCCTGCAGCCAGGTGGCCCGGCCCGGCATCACCGCGCGTGTCGGACGCACGGTCTTGGCAATGTCGAATGCGCCCCCGCCCACCAGTGTCCAGGCCGGCTGGTAGTAGTGCTTGTCGCTGGGTTCGATGACGGCAATGCGCAGATCGGGCCGGCGACGCAGCAGGCTGGCGGTGATGCCGATGCCCGCCGACCCGCCGCCCACCACCACCACATCGAAATCGCGCTGCGCCTTTGCGGCTGTCTGCATGCTTGTCTCCCTGTAGTCGGCGCCGCCCCCTCAGGGCCGGCGCTTGAAATACTCAATGGCCGAAAACAGCCCCATGCCGACGACCATGGCGGCAACGAAAACCAGGGCTTCGTGCACGCCCGCGGCGGCCGCCACCAGCGCGGGCCCGGGACAAAAGCCCGCCATCCCCCACCCCGCGCCGAACGCCAGGCTGCCCGCCGCCAGCCGCAGGTCGATGCGCGTCGCGGTGGGCCAATGCAGCGGTTCGCCGGACAGGCTGGCACGGCGGCGGCGCAGCCAGGCCAGGCCCGGTGCGGCCACCGCCACGGCGCCGCCCATGACGAACGCCAGCGAGGGGTCCCACAGCCCGCCCAGGTCGAGAAAGCCCAGCACCTTGGCCGGGTTGGCCATGCCGGAGATGACCAGGCCCAGCCCGAAGACCAGGCCGGCAGCGAAGGCGAACAGTGCAGGCATGTCAGGCTCCGATCACGTGGCGCACCACATATACCGTGACGAACCCGGCGCCCATGAAGAGCGCGGTGGCCACGAAAGAGCGGGGCGAACCTCGCGACAGACCGCACACGCCGTGGCCGCTGGTGCAGCCCGACGCGTATCGGGTGCCCAGGCCCACGAGCAGGCCCGCGACGATCAAACGGCCGGTGCCGGCCTCGACGCTGATGGCAGGCAGGTTCGCAGCCAGGCGATAGAGCCACGGCGACACGCCCAGCCCCAGCAGGAACGCCAGGCGCCAGGCGCTATCCCGCCCGGGAGGAAGCACGCCGCCCAGGATGCCGCTGATGCCGGCAATGCGGCCGGCTCCCAGCATCAACCCCACGGCGGCAGCGCCGATCAACAGACCGCCCAATGCAGCCGTCCAGGGAGTGAAAGCGGCCCAGTCGACCATCATTTCAGCGACGCCATCGCGCGCCCGCAGTACAGGTTGGAAAGGGTTTTCATGACCTGGCTGACTTCGAAGCTGGCCATCTGGTAATAGACGTACTTGCCATCACGGCGCGTGGCCACCAGGCCTTCGTCACGCAGCACGCCCAATTGCTGCGACAGGGTCGGCTGGCGGATGCCGGTCAGGGATTCCAGCTCGCCCACGTTGCGCTCCCCCTGCACCAGTTGGCACAGGAGCAGCAGCCGGTCTTCGTTGGCCAGCGCCTTGAGCAGCGCGCAGGCCTGGGAGGCGGATTCGCGCAGCACGGCGACTTCGCATTCGGTCAGGGGGGCATTCATTTGATGGCGATCAATCGGCGAAACAGGATTTGATCATTATATTGACGTATAAACTATCCAACAATATTATTGAAAAATATATATTGATGGATGTTGACGGCCGCCGCGCGGCCAAGGCGCCTTGCCCATGAATCCCCAGATCCAAGCCTTCTTCGACCCCACCACGGCCACCGTCACCTACGTGGTCCATGAGGCCGCGCCGGGCGGCGCCTGCGCCGTCATCGATTCGGTGCTGGACTACGACCCCAAGTCCGGCCGCAGCAGCACCGCCAGCGCCGACCGGGTCGTGGCCTACGTGCGCGAGCACGGCCTGAAAACCGAATGGCTGCTGGAGACCCACGCCCACGCCGATCACCTGTCGGCCGCGCCCTACCTGCAGCGCCAGCTGGGCGGCGTCATCGCCATCGGCCAGAGCATCCGCACGGTGCAGGGCGTGTTCAAGCAGATCTTCAACCTGGAACCGCAGTTCCCGCTGGATGGATCGCAGTTCGGCCATCTGTTCACGGATGGCGAAACCTTCCGCATCGGCGCGCTGACGGCCACCGCCCTGCACGTGCCCGGCCACACGCCGGCCGACATGGCCTACCGCATCGGCGACGCGGTGTTCGTGGGCGACACGCTGTTCATGCCCGACGTAGGCACCGCGCGCTGCGACTTTCCCGGGGGCAACGCCCATCAGCTGTACCAGTCCATCCAGCGTCTTCTGGGCCTGCCCGGCGACACCCGCCTGTACATGTGCCACGACTACCCGCCCGCCGGGCGCGAGGCCGCCTGGCAGACCACCGTGGCCGATCAGCGCCGCGCCAACATCCACGTGCACGATGGCGTGGCCGAAGACGACTTCGTGGCCATGCGCATGCGGCGCGACGCCACCCTGTCCATGCCCACGCTGATCCTGCCCGCCATCCAGGTCAACATCCGCGCCGGCCACCTGCCCCCGCCCGAAGACAACGGCGTGCGCTACCTCAAGATTCCCCTGGACACGCTGTAGGCCGCGCGCGTCGGCGGCGCACTTGCGCGCTGCCGGGTTATCCCGCAAGATCGCCCGATCGCACGATTGCCGACCTGACGGATCCCCTATGTTCGCCGAAGCCGAAGCCGACCCCACCCTGTCGAAAGAAGACTTCAAGCCACTCGAGGCGCGGCTGCGCGTGGCGCTGTTGAATGCGCAATACCAGCGCTTGCAGAAGGCCGAGAAGACCCTGCTGGTGGTGGTGGCCGGCATCGACGGCGCCGGCAAGGGCGCCACGGTCAACCTGCTCAACGAATGGATGGACCCGCGTCACATCAAGACGCTGGCCTACGGCGCGCCCGAAGGCGAGGAGCTTGAGCGTCCGCCCATGTGGCGCTACTGGAAAGACCTGCCGCCCAAGGGCAGCACCGGCATCGTATTCGGCTCGTGGTACACGCCGCTGATCCGCGAAGCCGCGCGCAAGAAGCCCAACCAGGACAGCATCGAAGCGCAATCGGTGGCCATCCGCCGCTTCGAAGCCATGCTGGCCGCCGAAGGCGTGCAGATCATCAAGCTGTGGTTCCACCTGTCGTCCGAAGCCCAGCAGGCTCGCGCGCAGCGCCTCCTGGCCAGCCCCGAAACATCGTGGCAGGTCAGCCCGGTGGACCTGAAAGTCCACAAGAAATACGACCGCATCCGCAATAGCGGCCAGGTCGTCATCAACCACACCGACAGCGGCCACGCGCCCTGGGTCGTCATTCCCAGCGCCGACGAGAACATGCGCGCCGCGCGCACGGCCGAGGCCGTGCTGGCCGCCATGCGCCAGCACGCGGTGCCGCGTATTCCCCCGTCGTTCGTGGCGCACACCGGCCCGGCCCGCATCCTGGACCGCCTGGGCCAGCTGGATTACGACGCCAAGGTCGACCGCGACGACTACGAATCCGAGCTCGGCCTGCTGCAAGGCCGGCTGGCGCGCGCCGCCCGCTCGAAGAAATTCCTGGATCGTTCGCTGGTGCTGGTCTTCGAAGGCCAGGACGCCGCCGGCAAGGGCGGCGCCATCCGCCGCATCACCCACGCGCTGGACGCCCGCCAGTTCGACATCACCCCCATCGCCGCGCCCAACAGCTATGAAATGGCGCGCCCCTACCTGTGGCGCTTCTGGCGCCACGTGCCGCGCCGGGGCCGCATCGCCATCTTCGACCGCTCGTGGTACGGCCGGGTGCTGGTCGAGCGGGTCGAAAAACTCACGCCGCCGTCGCAATGGCGCCGCGCCTACGCCGAGATCAACGACTTCGAAGCGCAGTTGGCCGGCAGCGGCGCGCTGGTGCTGAAGTTCTGGCTGGCAGTGACCGCCGACGTGCAGCTTGAACGTTTCAAGGACCGCGAGAAATCGCCCTTCAAGAATTTCAAGATCACCCCCGACGACTGGCGCAACCGCGACAAGTGGAAGGAATACGCCGCAGCCACCAACGAAATGCTGGCCCGCACCGACGTCCAGCACGCCCCTTGGCATCTGGTGTCGGCCAACGACAAGCGCTACGCTCGCCTTCAAGTGCTGCGGCACATCGTCGAAACCCTCGAAAGCCAACTCTGATCCGCAAAAGGACCCGCCCCCATGAGTTCCGCCGACATCCGCCCCGTGGTCCCCGCCGACTTCGACGTCTGGCTGCCCCTCTGGAAGGGCTACCAGGACTTCTACCGCGTCGACATCGCCGATGCCGTCACGCGCAACACCTGGGCGCGCTTCCTGGACCCCGCCGAACCCATGCACGCCGCCCTGGCCTACGACAGCGGCAAGGCGGTCGGCATGGTGCACTGGATCTTCCACCGGTCCACCTGGACCGCCGGCGACTACTGCTACCTGCAAGACCTGTACGTCGACCCGGACACCCGCGGCACCGGCGCCGGCCGCAAACTGATCGAACACGTCTATGCCCAGGCCGCGGCCGCCAACTGCGCCCGCGTGTACTGGCTGACCCACGAAACCAACGCCACCGCGATGCAGTTGTACGACCGCATCGCCGACCGTTCCGGCTTCATCCAATACCGCAAGGTGCTGCCGTGAGCGCGCGCGACCCCAACTGTCCGCTCTGCCAGGAAGACGGCGGCACGCTGCTGTGGCGGGGGCCGCACCTGCGCCTGATCGAAGTCGACGACCCGGATTACCCCGGCTTCACCCGCGTCATCTGGAACGCCCACCTGCCCGAAATGACCAGCCTGTCCACCCACGGCCGCGAGCTGCTGATGCGGGCCGTGTACGTCGTGGAAGAAGCGCAGCAGTCAATCCTGTCGCCCGACAAGATCAACCTGGCGTCGCTGGGCAACATGGTGCCGCACCTGCACTGGCACGTCATTCCGCGCTGGCGCGGCGACCGACATTTTCCCGATCCGATCTGGGCGCCCCCGCGCATCGTCAAGGGCAGCGAACCCGCCGAATGGGCCGCCCGCCAGGCCCGCGTGCAGGCGCTGCTGCCGCGCTACCGCAACCGGCTGGTCGAAGCCATGAACGCGCTGTTGTGGCATTGAGTCGCCGATTTCGCAGCCCTGTAGAAATTTCCGATAGTTAGCATGACGTTCACCGAAATTCCCGATTTTTGACGGCCAGCCACCACCTTTAAGGTAAAATTCAGCTTCTTGAATTGAATCGCTTCAAAGGCAATAAAGGATGCTCCAGTGACCCTGCAGGCCCCCCAATCGTCGTCCCGGCCCGTTTCATTTCTGCAGGCGTTTCTTCGCTCCGAAGCCCTTGGCGGCTATGTGCTGATGCTGGCGGCCGCGGCCGCCCTGGTCATCGCCAACAGCCCGCTGGCGCCGCACTACTTCGACGTTCTGGGCACCAAGCTGGGCTTCCAAGCCGGCCCCGTCAGCCTCAAGGAATCCGTGCTGCACTGGATCAACGACGGCCTGATGGCCGTGTTCTTCCTGCTGGTCGGCTTGGAAATCAAACGCGAAGTGCTCGACGGCCAACTGCGCGGCGTGTCCCGCATCGTGCTGCCCGGCATCGCGGCGCTGGGCGGCATGGCGATGCCCGCCCTGATCTACGTGCTGATCAACCTGGGCAGCCCCGACACCCTGCGCGGCTGGGCCATTCCCGCCGCCACCGACATCGCCTTTGCGCTGGGCATCCTGGCCCTGCTGGGCAGCCGCGTGCCCACGTCGCTCAAGATCTTCCTGACCGCCCTGGCCATCCTGGACGACCTGGGCGCCATCGTCATCATTGCGCTGTTCTACACGTCTGAGCTGAACCTGTTCGCGCTGGCCATGGCCGGTGCGCTGCTGGCCTGCCTGTTCTGCCTGAACCGGGCCGGCGTGCTGCGCCTGACGCCCTACCTGCTCATCGGCGCGGTGCTGTGGTTTTTCGTGCTGAAGTCCGGCGTGCACGCCACGCTGGCCGGCGTGGCGCTGGCGCTGAGCATCCCGCTGCGTCCGCAGAATCAGGGGCACGCCGGGGCCCATTCGCCGCTGCATGCGCTGGAACACGCGCTGCACAAGCCCGTGGCCCTGCTGATCGTGCCGCTGTTCGGTTTTGCCAACGCCGGCGTGTCGTTCGCCGGCATGGGCCTGTCCAGCCTGGCGCAGCCCGTGCCGCTGGGCGTGGCGCTGGGCCTGTTCCTGGGCAAGCAATTGGGCGTCTTCGGCTTTGCCTGGCTGGCCATCAAGTCCGGCATGGCCAGCCTGCCGCGCCATGCCAGCTTCACGCAGCTGTACGGCGTGGCCTTGCTGTGCGGCATCGGCTTCACGATGAGCCTGTTCATCGGCGCGCTGGCCTTTACCGACCCGGCCGCCATCGATGCCACCAAGATCGGCGTGCTGACCGGGTCCGTGGCCTCGGCCGTGGTGGGCTTCCTGCTGCTGCGCGCCAGCGGCAAGCTGGTGGCGGACACGCCCGCCTGATCGGGCGGTACTGCGCCCCCATACCGCCCACAACCAGGCGGCGCGCCAAGGCCTGACGCCGCGCTACTTGCCGGCGGATGTCGGGTTCGACAGGGGGAACGTCTTGTCCGTCAGGCAGGCCTGCAGCCACGTGTAGTCGTCGCTGTCGTCGATATCCACGGCCAGCTTGGGCAGGGGCGACTTGGGGTAATCGATCTTGCGTACGTCGGGGCCGGTGTTCCAGTGCGCATCGTCCGCGATGCTGCCCGGGCAGTTGGCGTCATTGCCATTGAACGAGCACGAGGCCACCGGCACCGGCTTGTTGTCCACCAGCCTGGCCACATAACGCTGCACGTAAACAGATCCCGTGGCCCAGTAGTCGTCCACGCTGCAGAGACGGTCGTTGTTCTGGTAATGGCGGCTTGCAAAGCAGCCGTAGACCTCATACGGCGGCAACACGTCGCAAGACACGTCATAGCCCGAGAACGGCCCGCCCGTGAACTGCTTGCGGAATTCCCGCTGGCGCAGCGCCGCACCGATCATGGCGGGCGTGGCGCTGTTTTTCGGATGCGCCTTCAGGTCTGCCGTGCGAGCCGCGATCAGCTTGGCCGCGATGCTGCCCGGCGTGGCGTCATCATCCTGCAGCGAATCCGGGTTGTCGGCCAGCCGTTCCAGCGCACGGTCACGCGCGTTCACCCATTGCCGCTGGCCATCCTTGATCGCCGTGCGGATCTCGTCGTCGGGCGCCTGCTTCAACAGCGCCGCGTAGGCCCGGTTCAGCTCGGCATCCGCCGCCACGGCCTTGCGGTCAGAGCAGATCAATTTTTCGGCCGGTGTGCCGGCCTTCTGGCAATTGATGGCCATGGCCTGCGCGGACATCAGCCCCAGGCCCACGACGCACAACAGCTGCGTCGCGCGGATTTTCAAACGCATTGCAATGCTCCTTGGCATCGGCCGCTGCGTCAGCGGCTGATGACTTCGCTGTCTTCCATGACGATGCGGTAACGGTTGCGCAGGTCAAGGACGTAAGTGAAATTCGACGTCCCGGTGGCGGTCTTGCCGCGCTCCGGGCTGGATACCTTGTAGTCGTACAGGCCGACCACCATGCACATCTGATCCTGGCACTTGGCCTTCAGCGAGTTCTGGTCCACCACGAAGCGGCGCACCGGCCAGCGCGCGAAATACGCCTGCTTGTCGGCCAGGATCTCGGACTTCGGGCGCTTCTTCTTGAAATAGTCGACCGTATCGGCGTAGAACTCCCGCGTGAAGTTCATGGCTTCTTCATTGGTGCCGCTACCCGCCTGGATCATCAGGGCGGCGGCATTGATCGCCTTTTGCTCGTCGGAAATCGCGGCGGGCGCGGTTTCCTTGGGCATCTGGGGATTGGCCACCGGCGCGGGCGCCGACTGGGCCGGGGCAGGGGCGGACTGAGCCGGCTTGCGCGGCGGCAGGCGCGGTTCGTCGTCGGGCGCCTGGGCCTGCGACGGCGCGGCAGCCGGTTGCTGCGCAGGCGCCGGCACGGGTGCGCTGCGCGGGGCCGCCTGCTGCGGCGCGCTGCTGGCCGTCTGCACGTTGCCCGTGCGGTTGATGCCGTACTTGATGATTTCCTGCGGCGAGAAAAAGTACATCTCTTTGGACGGCGTGCTGAACATGATGCCCAGCACGTCGGCCGACACGCCGTACTTCGGCAGCGTCGCCACGATGTCCGACACGCCGAACTGCGCCTGCTCGCCGGTCATTTCGGGCGCGGTGATCTGATGCACGCCCAGACGGCCCTCGGCCAGGCGCTGACGCCCGGCGAAGAACACGAACGCGCAGGCCGATGCACAATAGCTGTCTTTGGGAATGTAGGTGTTCAGCCCGCGTTCGTAGACCTCTTCGGCCACCACCAGCCCGATATGGACCAGGCCGCCGCCGTTGTTCTGCAGGATGAGGGTGGAGATGGTCGGATGCTCGCGCAGCGCCTTCTTCAGGTTCAGCATGTCGTTGGCGCCCACCGCGCCCACGTAGATCAGCAGATTGGGCTGGCTGGGCAGGAAGAAGAACGGCCCGTAGCGCTCAGGTTCTTCTTGCCGCGGCGCGCCCGCCGGCGTCTGCGCCGTGGCCGGCGACAGGGCCGCCAGGGACATCGCCACGCTCAACCCTACTGCCGTCAGTGTCTTTTTCAGCATCATCAGTCCTTATCCACGGAACGCCTATTGCAGCGGATTTTATCCATCCCGCCGGGCAATGCCACCCCGCGCCGCCCGCCGCTAGCGTTTCTGGCAGGCGTGCGTACCGTCCGCGATGGCCTGGGCCAGGCGCTGGATGGTCTCAGGCCTGGCCAGGCGAGCCTCTTCGTCGGGGTTCACTATCACGCCGGCTTCAACCAGCACGGCCGGCATGGCCGCGGTCTTCAGGACCGCCAGGCCATCGTAGCGATGCACGCCCAGGCGGCGGTCCAGCAGCGGGCGATTTTCGCCCGCGATCGGTTCGGCGTGGTACAGCGACGGCTTCTCGCCGGCCGCCACCAACGCCTCGCCGATGGCGCGAGCGCAGCGCAGGCTGTCTTCGTACTTGGGATTGAGCTGCGACACAAAGATGGCAAAGCCCGCGAATTCCCGCTGTCGGCCCGCATCGATGTACTTCTGCTGCATCGAATCGTGATGGATCGAAATGAAGAAGTCCGCATCCGGCGCCGTCAGCGCCCGCCGGCCCAGCGCGATCTCGGCGCCATCGGCCGACACCCTTGTCACGCGGTCGCCCAGCAGCTTCAAATCCGTGGCCACCGCGCCGCTCAGGTCCAGGTTGTACTGATATTCGACCCGGCCGCTGGCGCCCGTCGCGCCCGGTTGCCTGGGGGTATGGCCCGTGTCCACCACGATGTAGGCCGCCTGCGCCGACAGCGCTGCCAACCCCAGGCAGGCCCCGGCTGCCAGCCGGCGCGCCACGCGCCCTGCCCTCGATCCCGCTGCCCCGACACCCACCTGACCGCTCATGACTGATGACACGCTTGTCTTCGCTCTGTAAGAAATGAAGGCCCCTGGGTCTGTCGCCGGGCCTGAATCCGGCGGATTCTCGCGCAGCCGGAGCCAACCGGCAATGACCGATTTCGGCCCGCGGGCCCGCTTGGTAACAGCGCCTGGGACGCTGCACGGCCCGCCCTGACATGCCACGCCCGCCGCAGCCCGCCCGGCGGAAGCAAATGACATAAAAAGTTACCCTGCCCGGGCGTTCAGGCCGCTCTCATCCGCAAGCGCTACCATCAAGACATGCCCCACGCATCCGCGGGCGCTACCCGGCCCGCGGCATCCTTACCCGGAGGTTCCCAGCATGAGCAATCTGAACGGAAAAGTCGCGGTCGTCACTGGCGCTGCCAGCGGCATCGGCAAGGAAATCGCGCTGACGCTGTCGCGCGCCGGCGCCGCCATCGCCATCGCCGACCTGAACCAGGCTGGCGCCGACGCCGTGGCCCGCGAAATCGAACAGGCCGGCGGCAAGGCCATGGGCGTGGCCATGGACGTCACCAACGAAGACGCCGTCAACCAGGGCATCGACCGTGTGGCAGCGGCCTACGGCAGCATCGACATCCTGATCTCGAACGCCGGCATCCAGATCGTGAACCCCATCGAGAACTTCGCATTCTCGGACTGGAAGAAGATGCAGGCCATCCACGTGGACGGCGCCTTCCTGACCACCAAGGCCGCGCTCAAGCACATGTACAAGGACAACCGCGGCGGCGTGGTGATCTACATGGGCTCGGTGCATTCGCACGAAGCGTCGCCGCTCAAATCCGCCTACGTCGCCGCCAAGCACGCCCTGCTGGGCCTGGCGCGCGTGCTGGCCAAGGAAGGCGCGGCCCACAACGTGCGCTCGCACGTCATCTGCCCCGGCTTCGTGCGCACACCCCTCGTCGAAAAGCAGATTCCCGAGCAAGCCAAGGAACTGGGCATCAGCGAAGAAGACGTGGTCAAGAAAGTGATGCTGGGCGACACCGTCGACGGCGTCTTCACCACCGTCGAAGACGTGGCGCAGACCGCGCTGTTCCTGTCCACCTTCCCCAGCGCCGCGTTCACCGGCCAATCGTTCGTGGTCAGCCACGGGTGGTACATGCAGTAAGGCGGTCGGGCGCGGCCGGCACCGGCCGCCGCGCCAAGCGTTCTGCATCGCCGGCGCACGCGAGCGTGCGCCGGCGGCCTTGCCTAGAACTGGTAGCGCGTCGTCAGCAGGAAGCTGCGCGGCGTGCCGTAGTAGTTGCCGCCGTTATTGCCCTGCATCGATTCAAAGTAGCGCTTGTCGAACAGGTTGTTGACGTTGAACTGGATGTCCAGCTGCCGGTTCACCTGATACCCGGCCACCAGGTCCACCACCGTGAACGGCGACTGCTTGAGCTCGTAACCTTCGCTGCCGGTCAACGATTGCGTCGACGTCTTGCTTTGCGCGCGCACCGCGCCGCCCAGCCGCCACTTCTCGTAAGCGCCGGACAGGTGATACATGGCGGCGATCTTGAACTGATGCTGCGGAATGTAGCTGGCATAGGGCTGGCCCTGCGCGCCATCGATGCCGCCCGACGACACCTTGGCGCGGGTGTAGGAATAGCCGATGCCTACGTTCAGGCGCGGCAGCAGCTCGCCGTTGACGTCGATTTCCACCCCTTCGCTCTTGACCTTGCCCACCGCCCGGTAGCAGTTGGTGGCGACAAAGCACGACGGGATGTCGGTCACCGCCTGCGGCAGGTTCGACTGCGTGGTCGAGAACACCGCAATCGCGGCATTGATACGCTCATCCAGGTAGCTGCCCTTCAGCCCGACTTCGTAGTTGGTGCCCTCTACCGGCTTGAGCACCGTGCCGGACGTGTCCAGGTAGTACTGCGGCTTGAAGATGCTGGAATAGCTGGCGTAGACCGAATGGTTGTCGTTCAGGTCGTAGGTCAGCGCCGCGTAGGGCGTGAAGTGCTTGTCTTCGCTGAACTTTCGGTGGCTGCTCCAGGCGCCCTGATACTGGCTGTTGTCGAAGTCGAACCAATCCAGGCGCGCGCCCAGGATCATGCTCAGCGGATCTGCCAGGCGGAAGCGGCCCGTGGCATAGGCCGAGGTCAGTTCCGACCGCTGGTCGCGGCGCCACAGCGTGTCTTTCACGAAATCGGTGCGGCGAATCGAATCCGGGTTCCACGTGTACGGATTGACGCCGCCCAGCATGTAATAGCCGTCCGGCGTATCCAGGTAACTGTAGCCGTCGTCACGCCAAGTGTCCTTGCGGTAGCTCGCACCCAGCGCAATATCGTGAAAGCGGCCGAACAGTTTGACCGGACCTTGGGCCGACACGTCAAAGCTCTGCTGCTTCTTGTCGTAGTCGTAGCGCCCGCCCATCACGTCGTACAGCATGTTGCCCTGCTCGTCGTAGCTGCCGCTGACGAAATAGGCGCCGTCCAGCGCCGACTTCGCATTCACCGAGCGCGCGGCGGCCTTGGCTACCCAGCCGCTGTCGAACGTGTGCTTCAACTCGGCGAATACGCTGTTTTCTTTCTTGTCCCAATAGCTCCACGACGGCGAGAATCGCCGCGACCGGCGAATGTCCAGCGGCGAGCCATCCGGCGCAGTCGGTACGCCCATCCATTCGGAACCCGGGTTGTCTTCGGTGTTGGAATGCCCGCCCAGGCTCAATGTGGTGCGCGGCGCGAGGTCAATGTCCAGCACGCCGTAGTACAGGTGCTTGCGGCTGCTGTAGCCGTCGATGAAATAGTCGCGCGACTGCTGCGACGTCACAAACCGCCCGCGCACCGAACCACTGTCGTTCAACGGACCGCCCGCATCGAACTCTCCCGAGAAATTGTTCCAGTTGCCCGCGCGCCCCGTCAGGATGAACTGCGCCGTGTCGGTCGGCTGCTTGCGCACGAAATTGATCGCGCCCGACGGGTCGCCCATGCCCGTCATCAGCCCCGTCGGCCCGCGCACCACTTCGACGTGGTCGTACATGGCCGTGGTGCTGTAGGTGGACGTATCCGTCTCGTACGTGACCGGCATGCCGTCCAGCAGGAACGTATTGATCGTGAACCCGCGCGAAAAATAGCGCGAGCGGTCATTGCTCCAGTGGTTCACCGTGACGCCCGTGGTGCTGTTGGCCACGTCGTCGATGGTTTGCATCGCAAAGTCATCCAGCTTCTGGCGCGTGACCACGCTGACCGACTGCGGCGTTTCCTGGATGGTCAACGGCAGCTTGGTCGCCGTATTCATCGCGCCGGTGGTGTACGACCCCGTGCCTTCCGTCGTGGCATTACCCTTGCCCACCACCGTGATGCTTTCCATCACCACGCTGGCGTCATTGGGATCGCGCGACAGCGCCACCGTGCTGCCCTTTCGTTCATAGACCAGCCCCGATCCCGCCAGCAACGCCTGCAGCGCCTGGTCGGGCGTCAGTTGGCCCGACACGGCCGGGGCCCGCAGATGGCGCACCACGTCCGGCGAATACGCCAGGTCCCACGAGGCCTGCCGGGCCAGCTGGATCAATGCGCTTTCCAGCGACTGCGCGGGCAGGTTGACCTGCAGCGCCGCTTCCTCTGCCCGCACGGCGGTCAACGGCATGGCCGCCGCCAGCAACAACGACAAAGCCAACGCGCCCGCGCCAAGGGCGGGCGGCGTGCAAGAACGGAGTCCAACGGATTTACGGTTCACGGAACAAGCTTTCCTGATGATTTTCTGGGAATCGACGCTCGCCGGCCGAGGTGTCGGCCCGCAATGCTGGCGATGCGCGGCCACGCCAATCAGCGCGCCTGTCTGCAAGACGCCGTGGCGCGCCAAATCCCTGATGAAAATCCGGGGCTTATTTGAAACCAAATGAAACTGTCAGGGCGCGATCGCTCTGAGCTGTGGCGCCAGCAATGGGCGCAATCAACGACCTAGAATCGTGACGGCACCGTCCGACGCCGTCTGCACGCGCACCGGCGCAATCGCCGGCAAGAGGTCCAGGAAGGCCTGCGGGTTATCCACATTGAAGACCCCCGAAATCCGGATGCGCCCGACCTTGGCGTCGGCCACGCGCATGGTCTTGCGGCCATAGCGGTTCATCTCGGCCACCGCGTCGGCCAGCGGCTGGTCACGAAACACCGCCTGGCCCGCCTGCCAGGCCAGCAGATTGGGCACATCCACCTTTGCCGACGGCGACAGGCCGCCGTCCGCCAGCGTATGCGTACCCTGGCCGCCGACAAGCTGCACCTGGCTGCGGTTCCACCAGTGGCCGGCCTTCACGTCCACCGTGCCGGAATCCACCGCCACCCGCACCGCATCGGCGTCGCGCCGCACATTGAAGCGCGTACCCGTGACCCGGATCGTGGCGCCGCCCGCCTCGACATAGAACGGCCGCTGCGCGTCCGGCGTCACCGAGAACGTCGCCTCGCCGGCCTCCAGCTCGACCACGCGGCGGTCGGCGTACAAGCGCACCGACAGGCGGGTCGCGATATTCATGTCCACCACCGACGCATCCGGCAACGATGCCTGTTGGCGTTGCCCCGCCTGGGTCGCGTATTGCTGCGCAAACGTCGGCGACGCGCCGAACCATTGCGGCAGCGCGACGCCGACCACCAAGGCGGCGCAGGCCAGCGCCAACCCCAGCGTCAACGGGCGCCGCGACCCGGAACGACGGCGCGCGGGCTCAGGTTCGGCCGCCAGCGCACGCAGCTTGGCCGGGTCCACCAGCGCCATGCCATTCCAGACCCCGCAGGCGCGGCGGTATTCCAGGTCGTGCGCGGGATCAGCCTGCCGCCAGGCGTCGAACTGCCGCTGCTGCACCGCGTCCATCTGCCCCGAGCGCACGCGCGCGAACCAGAACGCGGCGGCGTCGCGCGGGTTACGCAGCAGGTCGGGGTCGATGGGGTCTGTCATTGCGCGGCGGATCAATCCGGGCAGAAGCGTTCAAGCTGTTCGCGCATCTCGCGAGTGGCGTCCATGATATAGCGTTCAACCGTGTTGAGCGCCAGGCCCATGCGCTGTGCGATCTCGGGCTGCGAATAGCCTTCCAGGCGGTGCCACACATAGGCTTGCCGCTTTTTCAGCGGCAAGCTCGCCAGAGCCTGTTCCAAGGCGTCGGCCAGTTGCCGCGCACGTACCCCGGCTTCGGGATCGTGCAACAGCGGGTGGTCATCGGCCGACAGCGACTCGAGCGACGTCTCGGGGTGACGCGACTGCCGCCGGATCTCGCTGATCAACCGGTTCTGCGCCGCCCGGTACAGATACGACTTCGCATCCAGCGCCGCCGCGCGCGTATTGGCCAGCATGTGCGCCATCACGTCCTGCGCCGCGTCCTCGGCATCGCTGGGCCGCGAATTGCGCTTGGCCCACGACCCCACCAGCTCGCTGTAGTAGGCGAGCCAACCTTTCAGGGGGTTGGTGGAGCGGGACATGGGGCCGAACGTCGCGTCATGGCAAAAGGACGGCCATATTAACAATGATTCTCAATTAATGAATACACTTGCCGCTGCCGGCCCCGGCGCGGCGCATTGCGCAACACCTGATACCCTGGGGCCCGTCACCGCGGCGCGCACCCTGGCGCGCCGCCCGTTTTTGCCTTGAGGAATGCCATGACTTTCAGCTCTGACGCCTGGGCGCGCAATGCCGCGCTGTACGACAAAACGCGCTCCATGCCGTTCAACCAGGAACTGGCCAGCGGCCAGCTCAGCGAGCAGGCATTTCGCCACTACATGATCCAGGACGCCCATTACCTGCTGGCCTTCGGCCGCGCCCTGGCCGTGGCCGCCGCCAAGGCCGACCACGCCGACGGTGTCGTGCAATTCGCCGACGCCGCCAAGAACGCCGTGGTGGTCGAACGCAGCCTGCATGAAGGCTTCATGAAGCAATTCGGCATCGACGCCCAGACCTTTGCATCCACCCCGCTGTCGCCCGCCAGCCACCACTACACCAGCTTTCTCATCGCCACCGCCTGGAGCGCGCCCTACCCCGTGGCCCTGGCCGCGCTCTTGCCGTGCTTCTGGATCTACGCCGAAATCGGCCGCGACATCCACGCGCGCGCCACGCGTCCCAATCCGTACAGCGCGTGGATCGACACCTACGCTGGCGAAGAATTCCATACCTTGGTGCGCGAGGTGATCGCATCGGTGGACCAGGCGGCCGACAAGGCCTCGGCGCAGACGCGCGAGGATATGCATCGTGCCTACACGCACGCGGCGCAGCTGGAATGGATGTTCTGGGACTCGGCGTATCGGTTGGGGGAATGGCCGGTTTGATCGCCCATGAACACGACGTTTCAATCCATCGGAAGCAGCATGCAATCTCGTCGTCGTAGCAATCGGGTCAGCGGACAGGCTCCTGCGGCAATCAAGCCGTGGGGTCGCATTGCCCTGGCGGCATCCGTCCTATTCTTGGCCGGCTGCTCGTCAGCCGCCTTCAAGCAGATCAAGTCCTATGACCCCGCGGCCGATGCGCGTTTGCGCGTCTACTGGGGGCCTTACGTCACGGTGGCGTTCAACCAGAACTGCCAAGGCCGCGTCGAAGGCGGGCCCGCTTATCGGACGATCGTGCTCAAGGCAGGGCCGTCATGGGTCGGCAGCGAAAAAGCCAGAACCCTCGGCATGCCCTTGCCCGAAATGCATGACAAGTATTTTGCGGAATACGCCGTGCCCGCCAACGTGCCCATCCTGATCGGCCGTTCAGGTGGAGGGGTCGATTACCGACCTTCTGTCATCATCACCCAACCGACCTTCGACGAGCGGGTCAGCGTCACGTTGCAGCCCGGCAAAGACTACGAAACCCACTTCATCGGTGGCACCGTCACGGTGCGGGAGCTGGTGACCGCGGACGGGGCGGTCTCTACACGCCCGCTGCCCGCCGACCAGATAACGCCCTGCCCGGTGCCGGTCAAAGGGCGTTGATGGCAAATGCGCGTTGACCGTCTGCCGGGGGGCTGGCGGTCGACACGCAGCATGGTCGGTGCTTGCGGCCAGCCGACCGTAGACCTGCCCGAATCTGTTGAGATTCGACCCGTGCATTCAATGGTCGCGTTCCCACGGGTTGGACAGCGGCGGCGGCGGAGCGTGCCGCTTGGGCGGCTTGAGCGGTTTGCGTACGGCATCCGCCCCGGCCCGCTTCGCGGCCAGGCAAACACCGCATACGGCCCCCACGATGACCGACGCGGCTATCAGCAGGTAACGCTCGCGCTGATCCAGATAGATCCGCATTTCCGACATCAAGGCATAGCGCAGCAACCAGCCTAGCCCAAGGCCAACCACCGCGCCAATACCCGAGAACATCCGCGCGTCGACCCAGAACGCCGCGCGACGGTATGACACCGCGTCGGCGTTGTCGGGCTGTTGATGCAGCGACGTGCCGCAGGCCGTGCAACGCAGCGCGGTCTGTGAATTCCGGGTATGGCAATTAGGGCATTGGGACTTGGGGGGAATCACTTGCCATAGGCATCGCGCGGTTCGGCCAGGCGGAACAGCCCGGTCTTGCCGCACTGGTACGGATAGGCCTCGGTACAACGCTTGCGCATCGTATGCGCCAGCTTGTTGGCGATATCCGCCGCAATGCGCAGGCCATCTGCGGCCGGGCCTCGATTGGAAAAATCACGCAGTGAAATCGGGTAGGTGTCTTCGTCATAGCCACGGTATTCGCCCGACTCGGCGTCGTACAAACGCACCTTGATGCCGACCGACGGCCCGTACTGCTGATAGCCGCCAAAGCCACCCGGCTCACCTAGCGCCACGACGTACTTCGCCCCGATGGCCGCCGCATCTTCCTTCAGTGCCTGCGGCCGGGCGGACTTCGGGTCCGGCTTGCGCAGCTTGAATGTCGCCTTGATGCCTGCCGCATCCATGGCACCCGGCAGTTCGTCGTTCAGCGCCTTGCACACGGCCTCGGCCGCATACAACGCCGGCAGCGCCGTGCTGGCGCCGATCCATCCGGAGTCGTCGATCTGCTTCTGAAAATCGCAGTCCGACGTGTACACGAGCACGGGGCTGATCACCTCATCGGGCGCGGGATTTGTCGCCAACGGCTTGGCCGGCGAACCCATGATGAATGCGCAGCCGGAGGTCAGCAACGATAAGGCGGCAACGGCCGCCAATTTGAGGGCTTGCATGGTCGTGGTGGTATCCGATGAAGGCGATCTTGAATGGGTGAAATTCGCCCTGTTTGGCGGCAAGGTCGGGAGGACAAGAAAATCTTGGCGTCGATCCAAGTATCTCGGCCCATCGTCCCAAGCCGCTGTGTCACCGAGCCGCCAGGCGGTCGATCGCTATCAGGCTGCAAGTTTCTAGTACTACGGCGGAGGGGCCGGGATATTAAGTGCTGCGACTGCGTCGCGAACGGCCAGCAGCCAATCTATAACGTGAGCGCGGGCAGCTCAATCAGATAAGTCTGAGACTGAGGTTTCCCCACGAATTTTCAGGGAAACTCATTCTGAATCAATGGCTTGTTGCGCGCGACGGAGTCAAGCGGTTGGCTTGTAGATGATCTGGGCGTGCATGGCACCAGTCCTATACCCTTCATCAGGCGACCAAACCGCTTGAAGGAAGACAGGCCATGCATGCAGTCGGAGTATTGCAGAAGCTGCTTCAGGATTCGATCCCCAGCCTACATTTGAACCGGCTCAAGACTTTGATAAGCACATTGCGAAGTGCGATGACAACGCGACGGTTGACGCTCAGCGGACTGGCGCGCGGCTTGCCGACTGGGCAAGCGATACGGCATCGGATCAAACGCGTGGACAGGCTTCTTGGCAACCGTCATCTGCATGATGAGCGTCCCATGTTCTATCAGTTGCTGTGCCGACAGTACATGGCCGAGGGCAAGCGTCCGGTGATTCTTGTGGATTGGTCCGATTTGAAGGCGGATCGGAGCTGGTTGGTGTTGCGTGCCGCACTATGGATACGCGGCGCTGCCGTGCCCATCTACGAGAGCGTGCATCCCTTGCGCGATCAGAACTCGCCGAGCGTAGAACGGACGTTTCTGACCACGCTCAAGTCCTTATTGCCTGAAGGTCAACAGCCGATTGTCGTGACCGATGCGGGGTTCCGTGGGCCTTGGTTTGCCTACCTTAATCAACTGGGCTGGCACTGGGTAGGTCGCATCCGTGGACGCACGTTTCTTCGGTCGGGAGATGATCCATGGCGCCGATGCACCGCCGATTACGCTCACGCGAACGCTCGCCCCAAAGATCTGGGCGAGCAAGAAATGATCCGTTCCTGCCCAGTGCAAACCCGGCTCGTGCTGTATCGAAAGCCGCCACAACAACGTCAGGCCCTGACGCAGTTCAAGCAACGCAAGCGCAGCAGCCACAGCGAGGTCTGCGCCAGGCGGGAAAGCGAACCGTGGTTACTGTGCGCATCGCGGTCGTTGACCGATGCGAATGCGTGCGAGATTGTTCAGGTCTACCGCAAGCGCATGAGCATCGAATGTACCTTCCGAAGTTTGAAATCCCATCAGTTCGGCTTCTCCTTCGAAGACAGCCAAACCGCGGGCGCTGCCCGCCTGCAGATCTTGCTGTTGATCCACGCGTTGGCGACGTTCCTGCTGTGGCTCGTGGGCAAGCTGGCCGAAAACCGAAATCTGAGGCCGGCTTATGAATCGAACAATCGGAAAGACCGGCCCACTATCTCGTTGCTTACGCTCGGGGCCATGGTCTATGCCGAACGAGTGCTGGTCCTGAATGAAACGTCGGTGCTTGGACTTCTGAAAACACCGCTGGAAACTACTGAATCCATTGAGGGGTGCCGATGAATTCGTGGGGAAACCTCAGAGTCTGACACCTTATTTTAGAAAGCTCGCTCATCTGTGCTTCGGTGTACTAAAAACACGCTCACCATACCGCCCCGACTACTGCTAAACGCCTGACGGGCAAGACGGTATCTTATTTAGACACTTTATTTACCACATTTCTTTTCACCACCATTTTTCGAACGACTGAAAATTATTCTTTATTGCGAATATTTCATCATTAGAAATAGGAGACTCGTAAAATGAACCGACCACGGCTGTCTGAATCGTCTCCCTGCGACTGGACCAGGAAAAAAAACTCTGCTCTTCTTTTTTAAAAATATCGATTTTAAAATTACCATCTATGCTCGAAAATCGAGAATCCGCATTAACGCCGAGTCCATTAACAAATCCATCAAAATCATTGCATGCCACCCATATCTCGCCAAAATTGCTGAGCGAATAAGCCATCCCGACAAAATCAACATGAAAACTGAGCTTTATTGATGGCAAGCGCTCCTCGATCTCAAGCACATCGAAGGATATTCTCATTGGCCTCGATATTTCTAGATCCATTTTTCATTTCCTCGGTAGAGCATGAATAAGTGCTGGCAACCCCCCCGGGTCGCGAGCAGGTGAGAATTTCAATTCCCAACCGTCGATGTGAATAATTTTATCGTATGACACCCCCCCTCTAGTTGCCGTATCCACGGCGGCCTGGAGGCTACTCAATTGCTGCTGGGAGGACAATCTAACGGCCTCAGGTGTAAAGTTAATTGCTTTCATTTGAGCGAACTCTGCCAAATGCTCCGTAGCATTTCCATGAACCCAAACAGCCTGACCATTGGGTAAAGACATTTCAAAGGATTTTGGAATTACGGATCCCGGATAGGTCCCCTGTGTTGCTTTAATAGAATCCCAGACCGTCCCAGTCTTTTCAACTCCGATCAGAATGTTTGGCGTAACCCGCTCATATTTTCCTGTGATAGGGTTCTGACGTGCCAATAGAGTGCCATCCGAGGCAAGTAACTCTGCATTTCGTACCGTCCAAGATGCCCCATCCGCGTAGGCCATCTTTGCAACCGTCATTTCCAACGAGCCACCCGCAGCGCGCGTCGCGCTCAAACGAATGACGCCAATAGCCGCATCTCGAGCCGCCCCCACAACGCCGCTAGTCGCAATGTCGAAAACAATCTGCGCCGCCTCGACCTTCGGTGTCAGCTCGCGTTGTGTCTTGTACTGAGCTAGTAAGCCGTCGAGCTCCTTGATGGACCTCGTCAGTTGCAATGCGCAGACAGGAACTTGCCCGCACGCTGACCCGCTTCCGAGCATTGACTCCAGTTGATCTCGCGTCTCCTTCAGTTCCTCGGGACCAAAGACGCTCTTCATCTGATCCATGGCCGCTTGCGTGCCTTCCGCATGCGCAGCCTTGAGCTGCTGCATCAGATCATCCTGTTGCAGCGGGTCCAGTTTTTCGATCTGAGACAAGCGCTCAACAAGAGGTTGATGATGCGCCAGGTTCAGGGTGTTGTTGTCCAGCTCGGCAATCGCCGCATTGGTGATCGTAGCGATGCCATCAGCACCCGCTACCGCCGCCGCGCCAGCAATTAACGACGCCACCAGATTGCGGCGAGCCTCGTTCTCCTCGTTGGTCTTTCCCTTGGTGCTGTCCAGCAGCGCGTTGATGACAACGGCAGCCGCTCCCCCTGTCGCGCCTGCGGCGCAATTCTGGCCACTTGCTGCCGCTCCGGCACAACCCACGATGGCCTGCAATGCCGCGTGTTCTGCCGATCCGGTTTTGACCAATCCTTCACTGACCCATTTTCCTACCTGTGCCGCACCCTGCTGTTGCAAGTAGCTGACCATCGCACTCTGTGCGATGCCCGTAGCGGCCCCTGTCACATTGCTGCCTGTCGCAGCCAAGATGGCGTTGGCGAACTGACGATACGTACCACCAGGCAACCATTGTTTGACATCCTCGTATTGCCGCTCAAGCTCTGCATATCTGGCAGGATCATTCTCTGTGCGCATCGCCTTTTTCAGTGCATCCGCTTCCGCAGCACGATTAGTCAAATACTGCCCAATCTGTCGCGTCGCCTCAGCCCCAATCGCGAAGCCAGCTTCAATCTTCTCCTTGTCAAAAATGGGCTTGAGCGCATTCAACGTATCCGATGACGTGTCACGGTTCAGCGAAGCGATCGTCTCCGCCGCAGTTTTTCCTGTAAGCGCCAATTGCCCCGCTTCGTCGCGGATCTCGATCACGCCGCCACTGATGGCACTATCTGTGGTGGATTTGGCACTGCCGGAAGCCCCCAATACGACGGGCACTCCCATCCCTGCCCCACCACTTGTCGTCGGTATCTTCGTACCCGCTTCGGCCTTCGAACCACCGGCAACCTCTCCCTTGGAGTTGGTGCCCATGCCCACGCCGGTTTTTGAATCACCCCAGCCATACCCGCCGCCCAACGCGATCTGACTGGCGCTGTAATCGGCGCTGTTCTTCAGATCCTGAACGACCAGAGTGCCCGTACTGACCCGGTTCAGCCCATCAATGACCGCTTGATCTCCGCTGGCGATGACGCCGCCGATCAGCGTCGTGTTGTTCTTGACGTCAACGATGAAGCCGCCATCCCCCGCCTTCAGGCCAGCCTGTTCCGTGGCGGACTTGAAGTCGCTGTTCATCTTGCCCTGCGACACGTTCGCGGACACGCTGCTACTGCAATAACCGTAGACGCAGATGCTGGCGTTCACGCCTACGCTCTGCTGCTTGGACTTGTAGGTGCTGGTGTCTTGCAGCGTTTCGATGCGAAGGTTGTTGCCAACCGAGGCAATGATCTGCTCGGCCTGGCCCACCGCACCGATCAGTGAAGTGTTGCCTCCGGATTGCAGCGCCAAGACGTTGCCCGCCGTGACATTAGCGTACGTCCAGTTCGCATCCTTGCCATCGGCATAGCCCCGCGCACCACCGGCGGCCACGTTGACCACAATGCCAAATCCATTGTTGCCAGCCGTCACGCCCACGCCAATGCTGGCGTTGCTGCTTTTATTGGTCGTGTATTGCTCGAACGTGTTCTTGGCCGCTTGCAGCAAGATGTCGCCGTCTGCCTTGATGACAGCGTTATTGCCGGCGGACAGGCGAGAGCCTGTCACGGTTACGTCAGAGTCTTTGCCGCCGCCTTTGGCGACAATGGTCAGGTCATTGCCAGCCGCAACGTTGGAACCCGACACGGACGTGGATTCCCGTTTGATGGTTGTCTGGTTCTTGCTGCTGCCCAAGTCGATGCTGATGTTGAAACCACCCGCTTTGTCCTTGGCTCCCATGACGGCGTCGAAAGCGTTGACACCTGCCACGCCGGTTGTGACCAGCGCCAGGCCCTGCATGACCTTGTTGTCGGTCTTGCCAGCGGCCTCGCCCATTCGTCCCGCAGTCTGCATCGCACTGACAATGGGCGTGCTGGCGTTGATGCTGAAGCCTGACTGCTTGATCTCGTGAAATTCCTTCTCGCGGGCAGAGTCCGTCACCGCCGCAATATTCACGTCACGCCCGATCATGGTGACATCACCCTGACGCGCCAGGATGTTGCTACCCACGACATTAAGAGATTTCCCAGCGTTGATCAGCGTATCGCCCTGCACACTGCCTACCGTGCTGGCGGTATGGAAGATTTTGTCGCCGTCCAGGATGTCTGTCTGTTTACGCGTGCCATAGCTTAGGCCGCCCATGGCGCCCAGGCCCGACTTCTTGACGTATTCGTAGTCGTAATTTGCCGACGTGTTCACGCCCGCAACGATGTTGACGTTGCGTTCGCCAGACATGATCAGGTCGTTCTGGGCGCCAACGTTGGATCCCACCACGTTGACGTCACGGCCAGCCATCAGCATGGTGGTGTCACCGGTAAAGGTAGACGCGACCGGAGCTGTCCAAGATGCCTCTTTGATGCGATGAGTAGTTTTGCTGGACCAGAACCCCTTGGTCTTGTAGTAGATCTCGTTGTAGGTGTACCCGCTAGAGTCCCCCGCCAACACGTTGATATCCCGGCCCGCCCCTACGGCCAACTGCTTGTCGGACGCCACTTGGGCCGCGATGGCATTGACATCGCGGACCGCCATCAACGTCAGGTTGCCGCCCGCGGCAATCTGCGTGCCGATATCGGTGGTCGTACGCATCTCCGCCCGGTTCTTCTTGCCGAAGTCGTGCGATTCCCCGTACCGCGTTCCGGCAGCCGTCAGGTTGATATCGTTGCCCGCGCGAATGGTGGCATCTTCCTTGGCGGCGATAGCCGCAGCCTGGGCGTTGAAATCCCTGCCCGCCTGCGCGCTCAAGGTGCCCGCATCGACGCGTGCCACGCCATCAACGATCGTGTTGCTGATACCCCCGCGCACGTTCGATTGCGTGCTGGACGTCAGATTGATATCCCGGCCCGCAACCAGCGAGACCGACTCGCCCTTGAGCAGACCCGCCAGGTTGTCGATGTCGTTGCGCGCGTTCAGGTTGACGGTCTTGCCCTGCATGGTGCCGACGCTGTTGCGCACGTTCTGCGCGTCGACGACCAGCGCGTTGCGCGCGCCGAGGGTGCCGCTGTTGTTCACATCACCCGTTGCGCTGATCTGGGTCTCGCGGCCCGCGATCAGCGAGCCGTCGCCACGCAGGTCGCCGGGCTTGACCGCCAGGTAGACCTGCGGGGTCAGCACCTTTTGCTGGGTGCCGTCGGGCAAGGTGACGGTCTGCTCCACCAACCAGACGATGTCGCTGGACAGGTTGCGCATCTGGTCTTCGGACAGCGCCGTGCCGATGGTCAGCCCGAAATTTCCGGCAAAGTCGGCGCCTGCCGCGAGCAAGGCCTTGTACTGGGTTTCGTTGTCGGTGTAGTCGCCCACGAAACGCTGGCCGCTGGCAAGCATGACCTGCTCGGCCACCAGCTTCTGTTCATAAAAGCCGTCGCCCAGGCGCTTGAGGATCGTGCCGGGGTCCTGGTTGAGTTTCTGCAGCAGGAAGTCGCTGGACACCACCGAGCGCGAGCCGATGAACTGGCTGTCGGTGGCGATCAGGTACGGCGCATTGGGCGCCTGCATGACGCGGTACAGCGCGCTGGTCGGGATGACGGGCGGCAGAACGACCACCGTGATGGCCTTGTTGCCCGGCAGCGTGATGCGGGTCAGGCTAGCCGGCGGCAGCGCCGGGGTGACGGTGCTGGCGCCGGGTGTTTGGCCAGACGTCGATACCGTAGTGTTGCCTTGCGCGGCGCCCAAGCCGGTTTCGATACGTTCGGCCAGGACGGTGGCGTTGTACTCGGACCAGTTGTATTTGCGCGAGTCGTTTCTCTCGTAGGTGTAGGCCATGTTGCCTACGCGGTCGACCGTGCGCAGGCCTTCGGCGCCGACGTTGCTGAGCGTGCCGCCTTCGGTTTTGAGGGTTCCGCCGGCCAGGATGCGGCTCTTGTCGTTGAGGATGTTGCCGGCCAGCCGCGCGTTGCCGCCCACGATGATCTTGCCCGGATCGCTTTGCGTGATGCGGGTTTCGCTTGTGATCTGCGTGACTTCATAGAAGGTGAAGTCCTTGATCATGCGGTTGTTGCGGAAGTCGGCGTTGAAGTCCTTGATCTTCTCGTTCAACGTGTCGTAGAGCTGCAGGTCGCGCTCGTAGGTGGCCTGTTGCTGGGCCAGGTCCGCAGGGCAGCGAAAGCCGCAGTCATCCGGTGACGGTGGTTTCCTGATGCCGGTGGGGCGCTCGACCTCGAAGACCGACCAGATCTTGGCGTCGGGTTTGTAGAAGAACTGGGCGGCGTTGACGGTGCAAGCCCCGGCATCGCCACCGCCGCACGACGGCTCTTCCGGGATATACGCCAGCCCGATCGGCGCGCTGACGCCGGCACGGCCTTGCTGATCTTCCTGAATGCTGCTGTAGTCAAACGGCGGGCCGTACTGGCTTTCCGGATAGCGGGTCGACGGCAGCAACAGGCGCCGTTCGTCGTACTGGCCCATCCATCTGGGGCCGCGGCCGCAGATGGATTTGACGGTGTTGCAGAACCACATGCCTTCGCCGTCGACGATCTCGGTGGTGCCGTCCAGGCGATAGAACCACTTTTCCTCGTTGCTGACCTCGAACGCTTGGCTGGCGAAGTGCAGGTTGCGATTCTGGATGCTGGCCGCCGCGATATCCGCGTTGCGTTCGGCTTCGATGGTGGCCGATTCATTGACCAGCGACTGCGCCTGCCCCGTGGCCTTGCCCGTTGCGTCCAGCGCCCCGCCCACGCGCAGGTCTCCCGCCGAGTAGATCAGCGCATGCTCGCGATTGGTCAGCGTGCCCACGCCCAGGTCCAGGTCGCCGCGCGACGCGATGACGGCGTTGGGGTCGTTGATGAGCGTCGGCGTCTGGATGCCGACGCGGTCGCCGTAGATTCTGCCGGTGTTCGTCAGGCCGCCCGCAGTGATGCGGGTGTAGCCGCCATCGATGAGGCCGGCGTTGGCCAGCAGGCCGCTGATGACCAGGGTGTTGTTGCGCAGAGCGATCAGTTCGCCGGTGGCGCGGTTGGTCAGCGTGTTGGCGGTGATCTTCAGGTCCTGGCCGGCGTGGAGCTTGCCGTCGTTGTCCAGGGTGTCGGTGGTCAGTTCCAGGGAACTGCCGGCCGTCACCGCGCCGCCGCGGTTGGTTAGGCTGTTGACCGCGAGCTTGGCGTTGGCGTCGGACGAGACATTGCCCGACGTGTTGTCGAGCGTGCCGGTGGCAACGCCCAGGTCCTGGCCCGCGCCGATGCGGCCGGATTGGTTGTCGATGGCCGTGGCGTTCAAGGCAACCTGCTGGCCCATGACGCCCAGGGCGCCAGGCGTAGCGGCGCCTGCTCCGGCCAGCCCATTGGCCAGCGTGTCGCGGTTGTTCAGGCTGCCGGCCCTCAGGGCCACGAGGTTGTCGGCCTGGATCAGGCCGGCGCGGTTGTCGAGCAGGTCTTGTGTATTGAGTGTCAGGTTGCCTGCGGCAATGAGGCCGCGGGTGTTGGACAGGGTTTGCGCGTTCAGCGTGGCCTGACCTTGAGCGGCAACGGTGCCGCCGGTGTTGTCCAGGTTGCCGGTGGTGTTCACGTCCAGTGCGCCGCCGCTGACGACCTTGCCGTCGGTGTTGGACAGGCTGGCTGCCTTGATGTCCGCTGAGCCGCCAAAGAGGCCACCGCCCTGGTTCTGCAAAGCGCCGGTATTGGCGATGGTGAGCTTGCCGTCCGCCTGCGCAACGCCGTTGCGGTTGTCCAGGCTGGTCGCCTGGATATCGGCCGTGCCACCCAGAAGCTTGCCGCCCTGGTTGTTCAAGGCGCCGGCCGTTTCCACACGCAGCGCGCCATTGGCTTGGACGGAACCGCCTTGGTTGTTGATGCCGGCTGGACCGCGCAGCGCCACGCTGTCGCCCGAGACGACGCCGCCTGCGGCGTTGATGATGGATTGACCGGTGATGGCCACCGCGCCGGCGCCCGCCAGGGTGCCGGCCGTATTGTCGATTGCGCCCACGACGTTGGCGGTCAGCCCTGCCCCGCTGGTGAGCTTGCCGCCGGTGTTGTCCAGGCTGGAAGCTCGCAGCAGCAGCGAGCCGCCGTACACGGAACCGGCGCGATTGGTGATTGCACCGTTGGCGTCCAACGTCAGTGCACCGCCCGCGACGAATTTTCCGCCCGACAGACCCAGCGCATCGGCCGTGACCGTAGCGTTGCCGCCGGCCATCAGCGTGCCCGCGTTCTGCAGGCTATTGACCTGCACGCTCAGCGCGCCCAAGGGGCTAATGGAGCCATCGGCCTGCAGGCCCGCGGTGAAGGCACCGAGGTTATCCAGTTGCCGTGCCACGACACTGGCGTTGCCCGCCGAGGACATGGCGCCGGTGTTGACGACTGAACCCGGCGCATTGAGCGCCAGCGCGCCGCCCGCCGTGACTGTGCCCTCGTTGACGATATCGCGCCCGCCCTGCACCGACAGGTCAGTGGCGGCCTGCAAGCGGCCGGACGGCAGAATCTTGACGTCGCCGTTGGCGCTGACGGTCAGCGTGCCGGTCAGCGCAGCAAGGTTGCCGCCGATGTTCACGCCCACACCAGCCTCGGTGCCGATGAGCCGGATGCTGTTGGCGTACATGCCACCCAAGGCGGCCACGTCGATGGATACGCCAGTCGTAGCACCGGCGCCGGTCAGGGCCGACACGTCGATACCGTCGTAGCCCACCCGGGCGGGTCCCGCCACCACGTTCAAGCGGTCCGCCCAGACCTGGGCGTTCAGTTCCAGCGTGCGCGCCAGCAGGTCCAGTTGGCTCAAGTTGGCGCCGTACAGACCCGCGCCTTCGATCGCCAAGCGACCACTGGCAATGTCAAAGCCCAGCGAACCATCCGGCCCCACGACCGGCTTGCCGGTAGTCAGCGTGGCGCGATTGGCATTCAAGAACCCGCAGCCGTTGCAGGTGATGCCGGCCGGGTTGGCAACAATGACGTTCGCCCGATTGCCGGCGACTTCCAGCATGCCGCGCAGTTGCGAGGGATTGGGCGCCGTGACCTGGTTCAGGATGGTGGTGGCGCGCTGGTTGCCCAGCATCGGGTTACCGGCCACTTGCCCGGCCACCTGCGTCTGGCTGGCCGCGCCGCTGTTGTTGAGCACCACACCGGACGGGCCGACGTTGAATTGCGTGTAGTGGTTGTTGGACACCCCACCGGCCGAGGGCGGTGCGATGTTGACCACCGGCACGCCGTTGGCCACGCCCACCACGGGTCTTTGCCCGCCGACACTCTGGTCTACCGAAATCGGCAAGGTCTGCGCCAGGACGGGCGTCCAGATCTGCGTGTAGAGGACCAACCAGAGCACTGCGGAGCGAAGCTTGGACATAGCGTGGCGAATCTCGGTAGAGGTGGGTCGACCCATGGAGAGGCAACCCGCAAAGCAATGTGTGAAGCGACTTGTGGCGCGACTCGGGTCGCGGCACGTCATGCGGCAGGCGGCGCGCCAGGCGCCGCCCGGGCTTAGAACTCGAACATCAGCGTGGCGGCGAAGACCGTGCTTTGCGTCTTCAGGTTGTCGGGCTTTTTCAGGGGCCACCCTGCCGACAGGTCGTAGCTGGCATTGACATAGGGCATGGCGATGCGCCCGCGCAGGCCGGCAACGGCGCCGACCAGGGTGCGGCCCGTCAGGTACTGGGCAGACGGGCCGCCGACGCGACCGGCGTCCAGGCCGGTGTAGAGCTGCTGGCCCAGGTTGCCGAGGTTCAACGACAGGTCGTTGCGCAGGGTCCAGCCATCTTCGGCCGCCAGGGTCATCTGGCCGTCGAAGCCGCGCACCGCGTAGCGATTGCCAATGGTGAAGTAGTCGGCGGGCACGACGGGGGTCTTGGCGTGCTGGATCTGCCAGTTGGCCTGGTAGGCCATCTGCTGGCCCGCCACCTTGAACGGCAGGAACAGGCCGGCATTGGCCGACAGAAGCGTGCTGCGGCCGTTCCAGTCGGGGTCGCCGTACACGTAGCCAGGCTGGTTGGAGAACTGCGGCAACGTGCCGCGCACGCCACCGCCGATATCCAGCACCAGTTGGTCAACGTAATGGCGGTGGCCGTAGCTGAATTCATAGCCCACCACGTCGCGCCGCTGCACTTCGATGTCGACGTCGTTGAGCGTGCTGTTGGCGCGCTTGCGCAAGAACTTCAGCACGGCGGTGCCCTTGTAGCTGGCGCCGCGGTAAGGCACGACGGACACGCCGGCTTCGATCTGCTTGCTGGTGCCGCCGTAGACGATGGGTTCTTCGAAGCCGGCCACCGTCTGCCGGTAACGCGATTTGCTGGCGCCGGCGAACAGGGTCCAGTAGCCGAACGGGATGCTGTAGTTGATGGACGCGGCGCGCGAACCGGCGTCGCTGTTGCGCAGGTCGGCGTTGCTGTTCCAGGACACGGACAGCTGGTCGTACAGGAACAGCGGCGAATCCAGCGTAAGGCCGGCGTTGACCTGATTCTTGCCGGTGGATTCCAGGCCGGCGTTGTCACCGCCCAGGTAGGCATGCCAGCGCTTGCCGGTGCCGGGCTTGATGATGATGTCGGATTCGCCCAGCTCGGGGCCAGGGGCCACGTCGATGGTGGCGTCGGCCTGGCCGGCCAGGCGGCGGATGTTTTCCAGCGCCTGGTCCAGGTCGCGCTGGTTGACGTCGCCGCCTGGCCAGGTCGGCAACGCGGTGCGCCACCAGCCGGGTGCGCCGTCGCTTTTGACGCCGGAAATGCGGCCGGGCACGTAGCGCAGGGTCAGCGTGCCGCTGGCCAGCGATTGCTCGGGCACCAGCACGCGCGCGGTGATCCATCCGCGATCGATCAGACCCGCCATCAGGTGTTCCTGCAGCAGGCGCAGGCCCTGGCCGCCCACGCAGGGCCCCAGGGCAGCTTCGCTTTCGCGGCGCAGCCAGCCGGGGGGCTCGGGGCCGTCCCAGATGACCTGACCCAGCGTGAAGCAGGGCGATTCGGCCGGAAAGGCCAGGGGCCCTTCGCCAGGGACAGGCGCGGCCGGCGCGGACAGCACGTCCGGCCGCTCGGCGGCGCGGGCGCGCTGGGCGTCCAGTTCCTGTTCCTGGCGTCGCTGGATCTCGCTGGCGCGCGAAGCGGCGTCGGCGGGCAGGGTCTGCGCCGCAACCGGGGAAAAAACGATGAAATGGGCCGCCATGGCAACAGGCAACAGCAGCCCGGGAAGGCGCCTCTGCCGGAGGCGGCTTCGCAGTAAGAACTTATGCACTTGTTTCTTATTGAAATGACTAGTTTCTACCGATAACGGTAGAAACTCGGACTAATTAAGCGCACATCTCAATTTATGCCGTTTGTTGACGAATAATCCGGCATACATAGCGACGGGACGCGCGTATGGAGGTACATGTTTCGTAACAGCTGACTGCCCCGCTAACTTATCTCGGTGAGTGGACGCATCGCTATAGGAAAAATCCGAAATTTGATGAGGAAAATTCCGCGGGGCGCCGCGAACGCCAGTCGCCCCGGCCGGCTATGCCAAAATCGCGCCCATGCCGATCGACAACCGCCTCGTCCCCGCCGCCCTCGCCGCCCAGGCGGCCCAATTACCCGCCGCCTGGCAGGCCGCGCTGCACGCCCCGCGCGTGGCCGACGCCCTGCAAGCCGTGACCGCCCATGTGGAAAAACGGCTGGCCGAAGGCGCCGTGGTCTACCCGGCCACGCCTTTTCGGGCGCTGCAAGGCCTGGCGCCATCGGACGTGCGGGTGGTGATCCTGGGGCAGGACCCCTATCACGGCCCGGGCCAGGCCCAGGGCTTGGCGTTTTCGGTGCCGGACGACTGCAAGCGCCCGCCCAGCCTGCGCAACATCTTCAATGAGATCGCCCAGGAATACCCCGGCACGGCGCTGCCCGCCGGCAACGACCTGAGCCCCTGGGCCGACCAGGGCGTGCTGCTTCTGAATACCGCCCTGACGGTGGAAGATGGCCAGCCTGCCTCGCACGCCAAACGCGGCTGGGAAACGGTGACCGACGCGCTGATTGCGTTGGTGGCCCAAGACCCCTCGCCCAAGGCATTTTTGCTGTGGGGGGCCCATGCTCAAGCCAAGCAGGCGTTGCTCCCCAGCAACAGCGGCCACCTGGTGCTGATGTCCAACCATCCTTCGCCGCTGTCCGCCCGGCGTCCCCCGGTGCCTTTCCTGGGCTGCGGTCACTTTCTGGCGACCAATCGCTGGCTGGCCGACCAAGGGAAAAACCCTATTGATTGGGCGCTGGACAAAAAAATAATCCCCATGCAAGGCGAATTCGGGTTATGATCGCCGCACTGCACAAAACGAGTTCGGCATTTACCGCCTTGATTTAGCGGAAGTTTTAGCAGTCTGCCGGGCAACCAAGCCCGAGCCCCATGCCGAACATCATCGATTCCTGACCTCCTTTCCTTTCGCCCTGCGTTCCAAGCAGTATCAAGAGAACGCGCCACGCGCACGGTTGATTCGGTCGGCACGATGCTCCATCAACCGTCGCCTGGATCCGGCCGCCTAATCCCCTGGCCCGACCAAGCACTGCGTCGCATTTTTCGCGGCAAGGGAAAGTAATGTCTTTCGAAACCCTGGGTCTCGCACCCGCCCTGTTGTCGGCCGTTCAAGAAGCTGGCTTCAGCACCCCCACCCCCGTTCAAGCGTCGGCCATTCCGCAAGCGCTGGCCGGCCACGACCTGATGGTGTCCTCGCAGACGGGCAGCGGCAAGACCGCCGCCTTCATGCTGCCGGCCCTGCACCGCATTGCCCAGATGCCCGCCAACAAGGGCGTCGGCGTGCAAGTGCTGGTGCTGACCCCGACCCGCGAACTGGCTCTGCAAGTTACCGAAGCCACCGCCACCTACGGCCGCAAGCTGGCCGACCTGCGCACCGCCACCGTCGTGGGCGGCATGCCCTACGGCGCCCAACTGAAGGCGCTGTCGCGCCGCGTTGACGTGCTGGTCGCCACCCCCGGCCGCCTGATCGACCACCTGCAGTCGGGCCGCGTCAAGCTCAACACCGTGCACACGCTGGTGCTGGACGAAGCCGACCGCATGCTGGACATGGGCTTCATCGAAGATATCGAGACCATCGTCAGCCGCCTGCCCGCGGAACGCCAGACGCTGCTGTTCTCGGCCACCCTGGACGGCACCATCGCCAAGCTGGCGGCGCGCATGATGCGCGACCCGCAACGCATCGAGATGGCCGGCTCCAAGGAAAAGCACACCAACATCACGCAAAGCCTGCTGTACGCGGACGACGCCAGCCACAAGATGCAGCTGCTCGACCACGTGCTGCGCGACGCCTCGCTGGACCAGGCCATCGTCTTCACGTCGACCAAGCGCGGCGCTGACGACCTGGCCGACCGCCTGGCCGACCAAGGCTTTGCCGCCGCTGCCCTGCACGGCGACATGAACCAGCGCCAACGCACCCGTACGCTGTCGCAACTGCAACGCGGCCAGCTGCGTATTCTGGTTGCCACCGACGTGGCTGCCCGCGGCATCGACGTGCAAGGCATCAGCCACGCCGTCAACTTCGACCTGCCGATGCAAGCCGAAGACTACGTGCACCGTATCGGCCGTACCGGCCGCGCCGGCCGCAACGGCCTGGCGTTCACGCTGGCCACGCACTCCGAGCGCCACAAGGTTCGCCGCATCGAGCACTACATCGGTCAATCGATCACCCCTGAAGTGATCGCCGGCCTGGAACCCAAGCGCACCCCGCGTCCGTCGGTCGGCGGCGCCCCGCGTGGCGGCAAGCCGTTTGGCAAGCGCCCCGGCGGCTTCGGCGGTGGCTACCAGGGCAACCGCGATGGCGCCCCGCGTGAAGGCCGTTCGTTTGGCGGCCCGCGTGGCGAGTTCAAGCCGCGTGAAGGCGGTTACCAAGGCGCCCGCGACGGCGCCCCGCGCGAAGGCGGCTACCAAGGCAACCGCCCGTTCGGCGACCGCCCGGCCCGCTCGTTCAGCGATCGCCCCAGCTTCGGCGACCGTCCCCAACGCGAAGGCGGCTACCAGGGCAATCGTCCCTTCGGCGATCGCCCCCCGCGTGAAGGCGGCTTCCGTGGCGCCGACCGCGACGCACGCCCCAGCTTCAGCGACCGTCCCAGCTTTGGCGACCGCCCCCAGCGTGATCCGCGTCCGTTCAACGAGCGCGCGCCCCGTGAAGGCGGTTTCCGCGGCGCCGACCGTGACGCCCGTCCCAGCTTCAGCGACCGCCCCAGCTTTGGAGACCGTCCGCAGCGCGAAGGCGGCTTCCGTGGCGGCGATCGTCCGGAAGGCGGTTTCCGTGGCAAGCCTACGTTCGACAAGCGCCCCGGCGGCCCCGCCAAGCGCTTCGCCAAGCCTGCCGGCGCCCGCCGCGGCTAAGCCCTGATCGGCACATCGACCGGCCGCCTGGCGGCCCGTCGATCTTCCCCAGCAAACCCCGCGCCTGTCGCGGGGTTTGTTTTTTGGGAAAATGCGTGATTGCCCCGACGTCCTGATTCCTGCCATGCAACGCCCCGCCCCCGCCAATCTGCCCCCGCTCTCTTCCGCCGCCCAGGCACACAGCGATGCTGCCCGCGCGCACCTGCGCGCCGCGATCGCCGCCGCTTCGGGCTGGCTGCCGTTCGACCACTGGATGGCCGAGGCGCTGTACGCCCCCGGGCTGGGCTATTACGCGGCGGGCAACGTCAAGCTGGCCGAACCCGACACCGATGGCCGCACGCCCGCGGGCGACTTCGTCACCGCGCCGCAGCTGACGCCGTTGTTCGCCCGCACCTTGGCGCGCCAGGTGGCGCAGGTGCTGCGCCAGACCGATACGCACAGCGTGCTGGAATTCGGCGCCGGTACCGGCGCGCTGGCCGAAGGCGTGCTGCGCGAGCTGGATGCGCTGGAGCTGACGGACACGCAATACCAGATCCTGGAGGTGTCGGCCGACCTGCGCGCGCGCCAGGCCGAACGGCTGGCGCCGTTCGGCACGCGGGTGCAATGGCTGGACGCGCTGCCCCAGCGTTTCCGCGGCTGCGTGCTGGCCAACGAAGTGCTGGACGCGATGCCGGTGTCGCTCTTTACCTGGGGCGCCGATGGCGCGGTGCTGGAACGCGGCGTGGCGGTGGACGCAGCACAGGGCTTTGTGTGGGAAGACCGCCCGGCCTCGCCGCGGCTGGCGGCCGCGGTGGCCGCGCGCATGCCGGCGCTGCCGGGCTATGTGTCCGAAATCAATCTGCAGGGCGAAGCCTGGATCGACGCGCTGGGCGGCTGGCTGGAACTCGGCGCCGCGCTGCTGGTGGACTATGGGTTTCCGCGCAGCGAGTACTACCATCCGCAACGCGCGGGCGGCACGCTGATGTGCCACCTGCGCCACCATGCGCATGGCGACCCATTCACCGCCCCCGGCTTGCAGGACATCACGGCCCACGTGGATTTCACCGCCATGGCGGACGCCGCGTTGGCGGCCGGGCTGCAAGTGTTGGGCTATACCTCGCAGGCGCGCTTCCTGATGAACGCGGGCTTGATGGAACTGCTGGCGCAGCTGGATCCGTCGGACGCGCAAGCCTATGCGCAGGCGGTGGCGCCGGTGCAGAAGCTGCTGTCGGAAGCCGAGATGGGCGAGCTGTTCAAGGTGCTGGCGGTGGGGCGAGGCATGACGGAACCCTTGATCGGCTTTGCCCGCGGCGACCGCCTGGGCAAGCTGTAGGGCGCCGGGCCGGCGACCAGGCGCTTGCAGAGCAAGCGCCGCCAAGCCCGCATTGCGCGCCGGCCGGCGTCACGCCCCCGCCATCAACCCGCGCGTAACCGCTGCAAGCGTGCATCGCGCACGCTTTGTTTGATGCGCGCCGGGTCGCCCGCGCAGCCCCGGGCGATAGCGCCCGCATCCACCCCGCGCACGGCATCCACGCGGGCACGCCAGGCATCACGGTCCACCGGCTGCAACACCGCCACGGTATCCAGCAGATCGAAAAAGCGTTCAGGCTTGCGCAGTGCGTCGGCACGTTCCATCAGCGCCAGTTGTGCATCGGCGGCGTCCGCGCCGGCCGCCTGGGCGGCATCCAGCCCCGCCAGCATCTCGGGCAGCAGACGCGCGTAGTCGTTGCACTCGGCCGGCACGCGCAGGCGCCTGCCCAGGGCTTCGCGCTCGGGTGACAGCCGGCACAGCAACGCATAGCGACCGGGCAATGCCAGGCCTTGTGCCGCAGCGCGGTCGACATCGCCACCCGTGGTTTCCGACCCCTGCAATTCGGGCATGACGCGCGCCAGCGCGCCGGACTGGCGCAGGATGTCGAGCATGCGCGACGGCGCGTCCGCCATGAGGCCGCGCGACAGTTCTTTCCAGACGCGCTCGGCCACCAGGGCATCGGCCTCGCCGGCTTCGACCATGCGGCGGCACAGATCCAGGGTTTCGGGCGCCACGTGAAAATCGGCAAAGCGCGCGGTGAAGCGGGCCAGGCGCAGAATACGGACCGGGTCTTCCTCGAACGCCTCGCCCACGTGGCGAAACACGCGCGCCTGCACGTCGGCCGCGCCGCCCAGGGGGTCGACCAGCGTGCCATCCGGACGCTGTGCGATGGCATTGACGGTCAGGTCGCGGCGGCGCAGGTCTTCTTCGAGCGTGACGTCGGCGCCGGTGTAGAAGGTAAAGCCCTTGTAGCCGCGCCCCGATTTGCGTTCGGTGCGCGCCAGGGCGTATTCCTCTTTGGTGACCGGGTGCAGGAACACGGGAAAGTCGCCGCCCACCGGAATGAAGCCGCGCCGCGCCATGTCTTCGGGCGTGGCGCCAACGACCACCCAGTCGTGATCGCCAGGCGTCAGGCCGAGCAGCGCATCACGTACCGCGCCGCCTACGATAAACACCTGCAAACCCTGCGTTGCCACGTCTTGCGTCATGGCAGGTTGGTGGTTTCAGCGCCCAGCGGCACGATGTTGCCCAGGCGTTCTTTCAGGGACTGCGGCTGGCCGCTGAACATGGCGGCGTAGTAGACCGCGTTGGACATCACGTTCTTGACGTAGGTACGCGTTTCGTTGAACGGGATGGTCTCGGCAAAGATCGCGCCTTCGACGGGATGCGTAAAGGTGGACCGCCAATTGTGCGGCCGGCGCGGCCCGGCGTTGTAGCCGGCGCTGGCCAGCATCTGCGAGCCGTTCAGGTCGCGCAGCACCATGTTCAGGTAGTTGGTGCCCAGTTCGGTGTTGGTGTCGAAGTCGTTGACGCTGTCGGGCGTGAAGTTGCTCATGCCGATCTTGCCGGCCACCCACTTGGCCGTGGCGGGCATCAGCTGCATCAGGCCGGAAGCGCCCACGTGCGAACGTGCGTCCATGATGAAGCGCGATTCCTGGCGGATCAGGCCATAGACCCACGCCGGGTCCAGTGCAATGGCATTGGCCTTGGCGGTGACGCGGCCTTCGAACGGCGCGATGAAGCGCTGGCTGAAATCGAATTCCTTTTCGGTACGGTCGGACGTGTTGACGACGCGGTCGTAGATGTTTTCGGCGCGGGCCAGTTCGGCTGCGGCAATCAGTTGACGGTCGGTCATGCCGCGCAGCGCGAAGTTCCATTCGGGCACGGCTTCCTGGCGCCAGCCCAGCCTGAACAGCTGAACCGCGCGGCGCAGGCCCGGGTTGGCGCGGGCTTCGGCGATTTCGCGGTCGCTGATGGGTGCGGGGCGCGGCGGCACGGTGATGCGCCGGCCCAGCTCTTCGGCCGACAGCTGGCCGTAGAAGTCGAAACGGTCGGCGATACTGGCGTAGGCAGCGTTGGCCTGGTCGCGACGGCCGGTGGCGGCCAGGCCGCGCGCCTTCCAGTAGACCCACGACGGGTCCGCCTGCTGCGCGGCCGGCATCTGGTCGATGGACTCGATGACCCACTTCCAGTCGATCTTGGGTTGACGCAGCGCGGCGCGCACCTTCCAGCCGGCGTTGTAGTCGGTCATGCGGATATGGCCGGCTTCGTGGTACCAGTCGTCGGCGCGGCTATCCAGGTTGAGCGCGGCCACCAGCGCATACTGGCCGCGGATCCAGGCCAGGTTCGACTTGGCCATGGACTTGGCCCATTCGCGCCGCAGATACGAGTCGGCCACGTTGATGTCCGAACGCGCCAGGCGCGCCAGCGCGATGGTGACCAGTTCTTTTTCGTTGCGACCCACGGGCAGGCGATCTTGCCGCGTCAGCCAGCGCATCGGGTCCTTGATGAGGACGTCGTAGGTTTTCTGGTCGCGCGGCTCGAACATGTACTGCACGAACTTGCGGGCGTCGGTGGTCTTGTTGGCCTCGATGGCATCGCGCAGCTGGGGTTCAAGCTCGTCCCAGCCCAGGATGCGGTCGGCGACCAGTTGGTCGTACAGCGCCCAGCAGGCGCCGCCCGGCGCGAACACGGCGATGGCCTGTGCCGCCGTGACGCGCTGGCCGGTCATGTGCTTGGCGTCCAGGATGGCGCATTCGACCTGGGCGTTGGTGTTCTTGACCGGCGCGAGCTTGCGCACGGTTTCGAAGTCGCCGCTACGCGCGGCGGCCAGCAGCCAATCGGCGCGCAGGCGGTCGGCCAGGTAGGCGTCGGGATTGCCGCTGATGAATTTCTGCAGGTCGGCGGTGGGCCGGCCACCCGCCGGCGGGCTCCAGAGCTGGTAGCGCAGCAGCCAGTATTCGGGGTACATGCCCAGGGGATCGGACTTGGCTTGCGGCACCAGCGCGCCCAGCACCGACCACTGCTTGCGGTTCATGGCTTCGCGCGCGGCCACCACGGCGGCCAGCGCGGGCGTGTCACTGGTGGGCGGCAGCCCAGCCAGCACGGCCGGCGGCACGGCGATGGCCGGCTGCGGGGTCTGCACGGCGGGCTGGGGCTGCGGGTTGACCGCGGCGGTGCGCTGTTGAGCATCCACCGGCGCACAGGCCGCGGTGAACAGGGCCAGCAGCGGCAGCCAGCGGCGCAAGCCGCTGCGCACGTCGGCGGGCTGCGGGGATTTCCCGGCGGTTTTCTGATACCGTCCGAATTGCGGGGCCGGGGCCATGATCAGGTCGTTGGGCGTGTGCTTCATGCGCCGGCCTTGCCAGAGGCTTGCGGGTCCGCGCAATGGTGCGCGCGGTTGTTGGTGTTATCGCTGATCCGCATTGTCGCCTTCATTTTTCACCCCTGTTACAGCTACCGCATGACTACGCAAAATACTCCAGAGGATACCGCAGTCCAGCTACGCACGCGATTGCGGAAATTGCGTGCCGAATTGCCCGAAGATCAACGCAGCCGCGGCGGTCTGCTGATGCGTGCGCGCCTGTTCACCTGGCTCAACGTGGCGCGCGATGAAGCCGTGCGCGCGGGCCGCCCGGCGCCGGCCACCGTGGCCGCCTTCTGGCCCATGGACGACGAACCCGATCTGCGCCCCTTGCTGGAACAATGGACCGACAACGGCGTGAAGGTGGCGCTGCCCGTGGTGCGCGAGCGCAACGCCCCGCTGGTGTTTCTGCCCTGGACGCCGGATGCCGAGCTGCGCGCCGGCCCGTACGGCATCCAGGAACCCGTGCACGGCGCCGAGGTGCTGCCCGACGTGCTGCTGGTGCCCACCCTGGGCTACACCGAATCCGGCGACCGCCTGGGCTATGGCGGCGGCTATTACGACCGCACCCTGGCCGCGTTGCGCGACCGCGGCCACGCCTTCACCACCATCGGGGTGGCCTGGAGCTGTGGCGAACTGGACCCCGGCTACCTGCCCGCCGCCCACGATTTTCGCCTGGACGCGGTGATCACGCCGGACGGCTGGGTACCGCATGCGCCGCAGCAAGAGCCCGGCCAGGGCGGCACCCTCCTGCACACCTACACGCTGCGCTGACGCACCAGAGTTGCCCCGGGGCTTGCACCAATCTGGTGCAAGCCCTATCATCTGACCCTGATATTCCCGGCCAGAGTCTCACCCAGGCTTGGCCCCCACCCCCACAGCACGGCACGCCCGTCGCTCATCCCCCGCCCGCGGTTTTCCCCCACGGCGGTGTCACGAACCCACCACGCCCTCCGCGCCGGGACCTTGCCCGGCCGCCTCGACCACCACTCGCCATGCCCCGGGCGCCTGTCGTTTCCCCGGGGGCTGGCCACACAAGACCCAGGGAAGGATATGCTTGCCCAAGGGCGGCCCCGTTTGTCTGCGCAAAGCTGGCATGCGGGTTGCTTATTCATTCAGACCGGTCTGCACCGACCGGATAACGGCCGCGCCCAAGCCGGCCGTCAGCATCTGCAACGGAGGAGCCATGAAGGACAGACCATCCCGTCCAGCCGCCTATGACGAGATGCGCGACAGCGCAGGCGGCATACGCTCCCATTACCAGGCCTTCGAGCGCTGGCACGACGAGCAATCCGCGGAAGCCATGGCGGCGCGCCGCCTGGAAGCCGACCTGAGCTTTCGCCGGGTAGGCATCACCTTTTCGGTCGCGGGCGACGCGGCCGGCACCGAGCGCCTGATTCCGTTCGACATGATCCCGCGGATCATTCCCGCCGACGAATGGCGCCGCCTGGAAGCGGGCCTGAAGCAGCGCGTGCGGGCGCTGAACATGTTCATCCATGACATCTACCATGGCCACGACATCGTGCGCGCCGGCATCGTGCCGGCCGAGCAGGTGTTCCTGAACGCCCAGTACCGCCCCGAAATGCAGGACGTGGACGTGGCCGAGGACATCTACTGCCATATCGCGGGCGTGGACATCGTGCGCGCCGGCGCCGGCGAATTCTATGTACTGGAAGACAACCTGCGGGTGCCGTCCGGCGTGTCGTACATGCTGGAAAACCGCAAGATGTCGATGCGGCTGATGCCCGACGCGTTCAGCCGCATCAAGGTCGAGCCGGTGGCGCACTACCCCGACCTGCTGCTGGACAACCTGCGCGAAGTGGCGCCGCACGGCGGCGACGACCCGACCGTGGTGGTGCTGACGCCGGGCATGTACAACTCGGCCTACTTCGAGCACGCCTTCCTGGCGCAGCAGATGGGCGTGGAACTGGTCGAAGGCCAGGACCTGTTCGTGGAACAGAACACGGTGTACATGCGCACCACGCAAGGGCCGCGCAAGGTCGACGTGATCTACCGCCGGCTGGATGACGACTTCCTGGATCCGCTGTCGTTCCGGGCCGATTCGGCCCTGGGCGTACCCGGCCTGCTGTCGGTGTACCGCGCCGGCCGCGTGACGCTGGCCAACGCCATCGGCACCGGCATTGCCGACGACAAATCCACCTATCTGTATGTGCCGGACATGATCCGCTTCTACCTGAGCGAAGAGCCGATCCTGTCGAACGTGCCGACCTGGCGCTGCGGCCGCCCCGAGGAACTGTCCCACGTGATGGCCAACATGCACGAGCTGGTGGTCAAGGAAGTGCACGGCGCCGGCGGCTACGGCATGCTGGTGGGGCCGTCGGCCTCGCGCGCCGAGGTCGAGGCGTTCAAGGACCGCGTGCGCGCCAACCCGGCCAACTACATCGCGCAGCCCACGCTGGCGCTGTCCACCGTGCCGACCTACGTCGAGTCGGGCGTGGCGCCGCGCCACGTCGACCTGCGTCCCTACGTGCTGTGCGGCAAGGACATCCGCACCGTGCCCGGCGGCCTGTGCCGCGTGGCGCTGACCGAAGGCTCGCTGGTGGTCAACAGCAGCCAGGGTGGCGGCACCAAGGACACCTGGGTTCTGGAGGAATAACGATGCTGAGCCGAACCGCCGACAACCTGTTCTGGATGTGCCGCTACATCGAGCGCGCCGAGAACACCGCCCGCATGCTGGACGTGAACCTGCAGATGTCGCTGCTGCCGCAAGACGCGCAGACCCGCGAGGGCTCGTGGAACGCCGTGCTGCGCATCTCGGAACTGCAAGGCCTGTACCGCGCCAAGCATGCCGTCATTTCGCCGCAGGACGTGCTGCAGTACATGGTGCGCGACCCCGAGAACCCGTCATCCATCTACACCTGCATGCGCGCCGCCCGCGAGAACGCGCGCGCCGTGCGCGGCAGCCTGACCACAGAAGTCTGGGAGACCTACAACACCACCTGGCTGGAATTGCTCAAGCACCTGCACACCGGCCTGCTGGAACGCAATCCGGGCGAGTTCTTCGAATGGGTGAAGTTCCGTTCGCACCTGGCCCGCGGCGTCACCATCGGCACGATGCTCGAAGACGAGGCGCTGTACTTCCTGCGCATCGGCATGCACCTGGAACGCGCCGACAATACCGCACGCATGCTGGACGTGAAGTTCCACGAGCGTGACGGCAACGGCGGCTCGCCATCGGGCAGCTCGCAACAACAGCAGCAACAGCAGGATGGCCGCGTCGACCCCAACGGCACGTCCGGCCTGCAAAGCGAGTTCTACCGCTGGTCGGCGCTGCTCAGTTCGGTGTCCGGGCTGGAAATCTATCGCAAGGTGTACCGCGACGTCATCACGCCGGACCGCGTGGCCGAACTGCTGATCCTGCATCCCGACATGCCGCGTTCGCTGCTGGCGTCGATGCGGGCGGTGTCCGAAGACCTGGCGCGCGTGTCGAACCAACGTTCGACCGAGACGCAGCGCCGTGCCGGGATGCTGTGCGCCGAACTGCAATTCGGCCGCGTCGAGGACATTCTGCAGAGCGGCCTGCACCAGTACCTGGAGCACTTCCTGGACCGTATCAACGATCTGGGCAACCGCATCAGCCAGGACTTCCTGGTGCCGCTGTCGGCATGACAAGGAGACAGGCATGAAACAGATCATCACGCACGTCACGCATTACCGCTACACCGCGCCCGTCACCTACAGCATCCAGACCTTGCGGCTGACGCCGCGCGACGACGAGCACCAGCGCGTGCTGCGCTGGCACATCGAAGCGCCGGGTGCGCTGGAACAACAGGTGGACGCCTACGGCAATATCACCCACACGCTGACGCTGACCCGCCCGCACAACGAAATCGAACTGCGCGTCGTGGGTCAGGTGCAGGTGGGCGCGTTGACGCTGGGTGCGCTGGGCGGCGAAGACAGCCGCCTGCCGGTGCACGCCTATTGCGTGCAGACGCCGCTGACGCAGGCCGACGACACCATCCTCGCCTTCACCCGCGACGTGCTGCCCGGCGGCCTGAACGCGCCGGCCGACGTGCTGGCGCTGGCCAGCGCCATCTGCGACCGGGTGGCCTACGAACCGGGCACCACCGACGTCACCACGGCGGCCAGCCAGGTGCTGGCCATGGGACATGGCGTGTGCCAGGACCACGCCCACCTGTTCCTGGCCTGCGTGCGCGGCCTGGGCGTGCCGGCCCGCTATGTCAGCGGCTACCTGTATACCCCCGCCCAGCACGCTGCCAGCCACGCCTGGGCAGACGTCTGGCTGCCCGACACCGGCTGGACCAGCGTGGACATCACCAACCGCCAGTTTGCGTCCGATTGCCACTGCCGCCTGGCGGTGGGGCGCGACTACGATTCGGCCTCGCCGGTGCGCGGCGTGCGCAGCGGCGGCGGCGAGGAATCCATGGAGGTCCACGTGGAAGTGCAGACGACTGTGCAGCAATAACCCGTGCCGGCCGCGCCGCAATACAATGCGGCGTGGCTTTTCCTTTTTTCCGATCATGACTTACTGCGTCGCAGCCCGCCTCGATTCCGGCCTGGTCTTCCTGTCCGACTCCCGCACCAATGCCGGCGTCGACCAGATCAGCGTATTCCGCAAGATGACCGTCTTCGAGCGGCCGGGCGACCGCGTGATGGTCCTGATGACGTCCGGCAACCTCGCGGTCAGCCAGGCCGTGCTGAACGCGCTGGCGCGCCAGCACGACGAAGGCGGCGAAACGGTCTGGAACGCACCCGACATGTTCGAGGCGACCCGCCGCGTCGGCGCCGCGGTGCGCGAGGTTTACCGCCGCGAGGCCGAAGCCCTGCACGAACAAGGCGTGGAATTCAACGTCAGCCTGATCTTCGGCGGGCAGATCGGCGCCGAAAACTGCCGGCTGTTCCAGGTGTACTCGGCTGGCAATTTCATCGAGGCCGGCTCGGAATGCCCGTATTTCCAGATCGGCGAGGCCAAGTACGGCAAGCCCATCCTGGACCGCGTGCTGCGCCCCGAGACCACGCTCGACGAGGCCGCCAAGTGCGCCTTGATCTCGATGGATTCGACGCTGCGCTCGAACATCTCGGTGGGCCTGCCGCTGGACCTGCTGGTGTACGACGCCCACGCGCTGCGCGTCACCCATTTCGCCAGCATCGACGAGCACAACGAATATTTCCGCATGATCCGCGGCACCTGGGGCGAACGCCTGCGCCAGGTCTTCGCCGAAATCCCCGACCCGCTCTGGGCCAACCCCGAAGACCCCGCCTCGCTGGTGCCCGCCAGCCGCATCCACCAGCCGCTGCGCGCCGAACCGGTGGACGTGCCCCTGGCCGTCTACGCCGCCCCGCAAGTGCTGGCGGAAGATCCTGGGAAGGATCAGGCTAATTAGGGACGGCTTTTCCGAAGCCCGCATGCAAGCGATTGCTGCGGGCTTTCGTGTTTTCTGCTCGCGACCAGCAAAATTGTCTGACCGTGTAAACCCTCCTTTCCGCTTCCCTAAGCCCGGCTTGTAAAACCGCAAATTCTCATCTTCCGGCTGGCGCGCCACACTGGTGCCAGCCCGCCATGCTTCGCCTTGCGGGCCACGATAAAACCACAAGGAACGAGACATGACCCTTATTTCCTCGCGCACGTTGTTGCGCCTGGCCGGGCCGGTGGTGGCCCTGGCCTGCCTGGCCGGTGGCCCGGCCGCCGCCCAAAGCAACTATCCCAACCATGCCATTTCGCTGGTCGTGCCCTTTTCGGCCGGCGGCCCCACCGATGTGGTGGCGCGCAGCCTCGGCGCGGCGATGTCCAAGACGCTGGGCCAGAGCATCATCATTGAAAACCGCACCGGTGCCGGCGGCACGCTGGCGGCCATGCACGTGGCGCGCGCCGCGCCCGACGGCTACACGTTCCTGATCCACCACAACGGCATGGCGACCGCGCCGGCGCTGTACCGCAAGCCACCGTTCAATCCGCTGACCGACTTTTCCTATGTCGGCCAGGTGGCCGACGTGCCGATGACGCTGCTGGGCCGCAAGGACCTGCCGCCCGGCAACATGGCTGAATTCATCCAGTACGCCCGCGCCAACGGCAACAAGATCAACCTGGCCAACGCGGGCCTGGGCGCGGTGTCGCAGCTGTGCGGCATGCTGCTGCAGGAATCACTGGGCGTGCAGTTCACGACCGTGCCCTACGCCGGCACGGCGCCCGCGCTGACGGCGCTGCTGGGTGGGCAGGTGGACGTGCTGTGCGACCAGACCACGCAGACCATCCCGCATATCAAGAGCCAGCGCGTGAAGCTGTACGGCGTCACCACGCTGGACCGCATCAAGGCGCTGCCCGATGCGCCCACTTTGCAGGAAGGCGGCGTGAAGGGCTTCGAGGTCAAGGTGTGGCACGGCGTGTACGCGCCCAAGGGCACGCCGCCCGAGGTCATTGCCAAGTTCAATGAAGCCCTGCGCGCCGCGCTGAAGGATCCAGCCTTCACGCAGAAGATGGCCGAGCTGGGCGCCGAGATCGTGCCCGAAGCCAAGCAGACGCCGGCAGGCCTGCAAAGCTGGCTGCAGTCCGAGGTGGACAAGTGGGGGCCCATCATCCGCAAGGCGGGCGTGTACGCGGATTGATGGCCGGCTTGCGGGTGTGTGACCCGGCGCCCTGAAGTGCACGCAAGAAAAAAGGCCGGCGAATGCCGGCCTTGCGTTGCCTGGGCATGAGGCCCCGATGACCTGGCTTACACCGCCAATTCCTTCCACACCGCCAACGGCGCATCGGCGTGGTTGAGCGTGTAGAAGTGCAAGCCCGGTGCGCCATTGTCCAGCAGGTTCTGGCACAGCTCGGTCACGACGTCCACGCCAAAGGCTCGGATGGACGCCTTGTCGTCGCCCAATTCGGCCAGGCGCAGACGAATCCAGCGGGGCACTTCCGCGCCGCACATTTCCGAGAAGCGCAAGAGCTGGGTGTGGTTCGTGATGGGCATGATGCCCGGCACGATCGGCACCCGCACGCCCTTGGCCTGGGCCCGGTCGACGAAGTCGAAGTAGGCGTCGGCATTGAAGAAGTACTGGGTGATGGCCGCATCGGCGCCGGCGTTCACCTTGGCCACGAAATGATCCAGGTCGGCCGACGGATTGGCCGCCTGAGGATGCATTTCGGGGTAGGCCGCGACTTCGATGTGGAACCAGTCGCCCGTTTCTTCGCGGATGAACGACACCAGTTCGTTGGCATAGCGCAGTTCACCTGCGTCGCCGCCCATGCCCGAAGGCAGGTCGCCGCGCAAGGCGACCACGCGCCGCACGCCTTCATTCTTGTATGCCTGGAGGATGTCCCGCAGGTCCTGGCGGGTTGCGCCGACGCACGACAAGTGCGGCGCCGCATCGCAGCCCAGGTTGCGCAGCGTGCGCACGGCATCCGCCGTGCCGGCGCGGGTGGAACCGCCCGCGCCGAAAGTCACGCTGACATACTTGGGCTGGATCGCCAGCATCTGCTTGGCCGCGCGGACCAGCCGTTCCTGGCCGGCCAGGTCGCGCGGGGGAAAGAATTCCAGACTGAAAGCGGGGGTAGTCGAATCAGACATTAGGGGATCAGTTTGGTGAGCAGGCCGGAAATGAGGCTGTACAGGATCGCACCGCCCACGGCCCACCAGAACCCGTTGACCTGGAAGCCCTTGAGCACGGAGCCGACGAACCAGAACAACAAGGCGTTGATGACGATAAGGAAGAGACCGAGCGTGACGATCGTGATGGGCAACGTCAGCAGCACCAGGACCGGCTTGACCAGCATGTTGACCAGGCCCAGCACCAGGGCGGCGATGAGCGCCGATCCGAAGCTGGCCACGGTGATGCCGGGCAGCAGGTAAGCAACGGCCAGCAGGGCCACCGCGTTCAGGATCCAGACGAGTATCAATGCCATGTTCGAACTCCTGTATTGACGCTCCGCGGCCCCGTCATCGCCAGGCGACACGGGGGAACCCCGCGGACCGGAAAGCCCGCGCCGACATGGCGCGGATACTTCCCTATTTTGCTACAAGCATCAGTAGCGATAGTGATTCGGCTTGTAAGGACCTTCAACCGGCACGCTGATGTAGTCGGCCTGATCCTTGCGCAGCGTGGTCAGCTTCACCCCCAGCTTGGCCAGGTGCAGGCGCGCGACCTTTTCATCCAGGTGCTTGGGCAGCACGTAGACTTCGCCCGACTTGTAGGCTTCGTTGCGCGTGAACAGCTCGATCTGGGCGATGGTCTGGTTGGCGAACGACGACGACATCACGAACGACGGGTGGCCGGTGGCGCAACCCAGGTTCACCAGGCGACCCTGGGCCAGCAGGATGATGCGCTTGCCGTCCGGGAAAATGACGTGGTCGACTTGCGGCTTGATCTCTTCCCACTTGCAGTCGGCCAGGCTGGCGACGTCGATTTCGTTGTCGAAGTGGCCGATGTTGCACACGATCGCCTGGTCTTTCATGGCGTTCATGTGGTCGCGGGTGATGACGTGGTAGTTGCCGGTGGCGGTAACGAAGATGTCGCCGTGGGCAGCGGCCTCTTCCATGGTCACGACCTTGAAGCCTTCCATGGCGGCCTGCAGGGCGCAGATCGGATCGATTTCCGTGACCCAGACCTGGGCGCGCAGGGCGACCAGCGCCTGGGCGCAGCCCTTGCCCACGTCGCCGTAACCGGCGACCACGGCGATCTTGCCGGCGACCATCACGTCGGTGGCGCGCTTGATGCCGTCGACCAGCGATTCACGGCAGCCGTACAGGTTGTCGAACTTGGACTTGGTGACCGAGTCGTTGACGTTGATGGCGGCGAAGGCCAGCTCGCCCTTCTGCGACATCTGGTACAGGCGATGCACGCCGGTGGTGGTTTCTTCGGTCACGCCTTTGATGAGGGCCAGGCGGGTCGAGTACCACTTCGGGTCACGCTCGAGCGTGGCCTTGATGGCGGCGTACAGCACGCGCTCTTCGTCGCTGCCCGGGTTGGCCAGCACCGAGATGTCTTTCTCGGCCTTGGTGCCCAGGTGCAGCATCAACGTGGCGTCGCCGCCATCGTCGAGGATCATGTTGGCGTTCTGGCCATTGGGCCATTCGAAGATCTTGTGGGTGTACTGCCAGTACTCTTCCAGCGTTTCGCCCTTGACGGCGAAGACCGGCGTGCCCGACGCGGCGATGGCGGCGGCGGCGTGGTCTTGCGTGGAGAAGATGTTGCACGAGGCCCAGCGCACTTCGGCGCCCAGGGCCACCAGCGTTTCGATCAGCACGCCGGTCTGGATGGTCATGTGCAGGCTGCCGGCGATGCGGGCGCCCTTGAGCGGCTGCTTGGCGGCGAACTCTTCGCGGATGGCCATCAGGCCGGGCATTTCGGTTTCGGCGATGGCCAGCTCGCGGCGGCCCCAGCCTGCCAGCGACAGGTCGGCGACGAGGTAGTCGGAGAAGGATTTATCGGTTACAGCGTTCATGGTGTGTAGGCTCCACGTGAAAGACGAACGGCGCACGATACGGCCGGACAACGCGAAACCACCACGACAATCGAGTGCTCGCCTTTTCCGCCATACGCGACAAAGGTGAGCGCCGTTGCTGTAGCGCCGCGCGATGCGCAGCGCTTGAACAGGGATTCCTGAGCCTGGCGACCAGACGGTCGTCGCAACGCTCCTCAGGATTGGCGAGCATTGTACCGGTTTGCCCTGCGGGGGGGAACGTCCGGCGCGGCAAATCCCGCAGCAGGGCCGTTCAGCCCGCCCGGGCCAGGCGCCGGTCCACCTGGGCGCCGGGGGTCAGCGGCACCAGCGAGGCCAGAAGGTCCGAGGCCACCGAATCCCAGCTGCGCGTCAGGGCATGTTCGCGCACCGCATGGCGGTCCAGCGGCAGCGCGGCGCGGCAAGCATGGGCCAGGTCATCGTCCAGGATGCCGGTGACGCCCTGGGCCACGACCGCCAGCGGCGCTTCGCTGCGAAAGGCCGCCACCGGCGTGCCGCAGGCCATGGCTTCCAGCATCACCAGGCCGAAGGTGTCGGTCAGGCTGGGAAACACGAACACGTCGGCCGCGCCGTAGAACGCCGGCAGGGCATCGTCTTTCTGCATGCCCAGGAACACGGCCTGGGGAAAGCGCTTTTTCAGGCGCGCCTCGTCCGGTCCGGCCCCCACCACGACCTTGCTGCCCGGCAGGTCCAGCGACAGAAAGGCGTCCAGGTTCTTTTCTCGCGCCACCCGGCCGACGGACAGAAAAACGGGACGGGGCAGGCCCTGGAACGCCTGGCCGGCGGTGGGCTGGAACTTGCGCGGATCCACGCCGCGCGACCAGACCCGCAGGTTGGCCAGACCGCGCCGCACCAGGATGTCGCGCACCGTGGGGGTGGGTACCAGCACGCACTGCGAGGGCCGGTGGAACCAGCGCAGATACCGCCATGGCAACGCGGCGGGAATGCCCATGCGGGCTTGCAGGTAGTCCGGAAACATGGTGTGGAACGAGGTGGTGAAGCGCCAGCCGCGCGACAGCGCCATGCGCCGCGCCGCAAGGCCCAGCGGGCCTTCGGTAGCGATGTGCAGGGCGTCGGGGATGGTGTCGCCCAGGATGCGGCGCAGTTGCCGGCCAGGCTGCAGGCAGAGCCGCAGGTCGGGCTCGGACGGGGCCGGAATGGTCCGGCTGCCCTGGGGATTCACCACGATCAGTTCGTGGCCCCATTCACTCAGGATCTGCTGCATGGTCGTCCAGGTGCGGACGACGCCGTTGACTTGCGGATGCCAGGCATCCGTGACCAGGACGATGCGCATGATGGGGCCGGAAGTGGGCAATACCGCGATTTAGCCCGCGGCATGTGACACGCCCAAGACGGCCGCTGGCGGGGGCCTGCGCCGTAGCCATCCGTCCGAGGGATGGCCGTCCCGGCCCTAGTTGTTGCGGCGGGGGTAGCCCTGGGCCTTGATGCGGATCCAGACCTCGCGCTTTTCCTCGTCCGTCATGAAGACCCAGTTGGCCACTTCCATGGCCGTGCGCCCGCAGCCCCGGCAGATGTCGTCGAACAGCGTGGAACATACGGCGACGCAGGGGGAATCGGTGGCCCGGGAAACGCGCTGGGCGTCTTCGGGGTCGGGCAATTGGGTCAGATCGGCAAAGGAACGATTCATGGGCCGAAGGTTAACACCAGGGTTACGTCCCTTTTTTGATAGCCCTATTGCCCGGCGTGGCTTGGTTGACTTCGCCGCCAGCCGAAGAAATCCGCGACTTCGCGCAGCAAGGCGTCAGGCGTTTCCTCGGCCAGATAGTGGGCGCCAGGCAAGGCGCTGCCCGAGACCACGTCGGCCACCGCGCGCCACAGGCCCAGCACGTCGAAATTGCGCCCCACCGCGCCACGCTCGCCCCATAGCACCCTGAGCGGCAGGCGCAGGCGTTCCCCGGCCGCACGCCCCTGCCGGTCATGGTCGAGATCCAGCGTGGCGGACGCCCGGTAGTCTTCGCAGATGCCGGTGGCCCAGCCCGGCAGCCGGGCCGTGCGCTCGTATTCGGCCATGGCTTCGGCCGAAAAATGCGCCAGGCCGCCGGGTCGCCCGCCCATGACCGAACGCAGGTAGAAAACCGGATCTCGCTCGATCATGGTCTCGGGCATGGGCGCGGGCTGGATCAGCCAGAACCAGTGGTAGTAGGCCTGGGCGAACGCCCGGGTGGTGTGCTCGTACATGTCGAGCGTGGGCGCGATATCGAGCAGCATCATGCGGCCCACCGACGCCGCGTGGTCCAGCGCCAGGCGGTGGGCGACGCGGGCGCCGCGGTCGTGCGCCAGCACGTCGAAATGCGTGTGGCCCAGGGCGTGCATCAGCGCCACCATGTCGGCGGCCATCACGCGCTTGGAATGCGCGGCGTGATCCGGCGATGCCGCGGGCTTGTCGCTGTCTCCGTACCCGCGCAGATCGGCCGCCACGCAGGTGTGGTGGCGCGTCAGTTCAGGCCAGACCCGGTGCCAGATGGCGTGGGTCTGCGGATGGCCATGAAGCAGCAGCAGCGGCGGCCCCGCGCCGTCCACGCGGGCGGCGATGTGGATGCCATTGACCTCGTGGCGTTGCACGGGAAGATCGAAGAATGCGGTCATTGCGGTCTGCGCCTATTGGTTGTCCAGCCGGTCGCGCACGCGGCGCGCCACGTCTTTCATCCACGGATGCCGGGCCCAGTGGCCGGCCTCGAACTGTTCTACGTCCTGCAACTGCTGCAGCGATGCGCCGACCATGTCCTGCCCTTGCGAGAACATGCGGCGATGCCGCGCCGGCAGGTCGAACGTGGACGTCCAGCCATCGGCGGCGCGCACGGTGCCCGCCAGCGCGTCGATCTGGACGCGGTTGCCTGCCGTATTGGACACCGGGTCGGACACGCGCGCCAGCAGCGCGTCGACCTGGGCCGGCGGCAGGCTGACCAGCAGCAGGCCATTGTTGAGCGCGTTGAAGTAGAAGATCTCGCCGAAGCTGGCGGCGACCACGGCGCGGATGCCGAACTGCATCAGGCCCCAGACCGCGTGTTCGCGGCTGGAACCACAGCCGAAGTTGGGCCCGGCCACCAGGACCGATGCACCTGCGTAGGCCGGCTGGTTCAGCACGCAGTCCGGGCGCGGCGCGCCGTCGGCGTCAAAGCGCAGGTTATACAAGAGGCCACGGTCCAGCCCTGCCTTGTCGATGATGCGCAGAAACTGCTTGGGCATGATCTGGTCGGTGTCCAGATTGGAATACGGCAAAGGCGCGGCAATGCCGGAAATGATCTGATTCATCGCGTCTGCTCCAGGTCGCGCACGTCGACAATGCGGCCGGCCAGCGCGGCGGCGGCGGCCATGGCGGGGCTCATCAGGTGGGTGCGGCCCGCCCGGCCCTGGCGGCCTTCGAAGTTGCGGTTGGTGGTGGAGGCGCAGCGCTCGCCGGGGCTCAGCACGTCGTCGTTCATGGCCAGGCACATCGAACAGCCCGGCTGGCGCCATTCGAAACCGGCCGCGATCAGCGCGTCGGCCACGCCTTCGGCCTCGGCCTGCGCGCGCACGGCGCCCGAGCCCGGCACGACCATGGCCCGCACGCCGGCCGCGACCTTGCGGCCGCGCACCACGTCGGCAACCACCCGCAGGTCTTCGATGCGGCCATTGGTACATGACCCGATGAACACGCGGTCGATCGGCACGCCGGCAATGGGCGCCCCCGGCCGCAGGCCGATGTAATCCACCGCCTTTTCCAGCGCCAGGCGCGCCAGCGCGTCGGGTTCGGCCTGCGGATCGGGCACGGTGCCGGTGACCGGCATGGCCTGGTCGGGGCTGGTGCCCCAGGTGACGAAGGGCGCGATCGACGAGGCATCGAACACGTGTTCGATGTCGAAGGCGGCGTCGGCATCGCTATGCAGCGTGGCCCAATAGGCCCGCGCCTGCGCCAGTTCGGCGCCATGCAGTTGCGGCGCGTGTGCGGTCACGTAGGCGTCGGTGGTGGCATCCGGTGCGATCAGCGCGGCGCGCGCACCGGCTTCGACCGTCATGTTGCACAGGGTCATGCGCGCTTCGGCCGACAGGGCGTCGATGGCGCTGCCACAGAATTCCACGGCGTGGCCGCGCGCGCCCTGGGCGCCGATGCGGTGAACGATGTAGATCACCAGGTCCTTGGCGGATACCCCTGCGGGCAGGTGGCCGTCGACGCGAATGCGCATATTGCGCGCCACGCGATACACCAGCGTCTGCGTGGCCAGGATGTGCTCGACTTCCGACGTGCCGATGCCGAAGCCCAGCGCGCCCAGCGCCCCGTAGGTGGTGGTGTGGCTGTCGCCGCACAGCACCACCATGCCGGGCAGGATCATGCCGTGCTCGGGCGCGATCACGTGCTCGATGCCTTGCAGCGGGTCGGTGGTGTCGAACAGCGCAATGCCCTGTTCGTCGCAATTGCGCTTCAGGTTGCGGGCCTGGCGCAACGAGGCGTCATCGGCAATCACGCGCAGCGCGGCCGGCACCGGATGGGTGGGGATGATGTGATCCACCACCGCCATCTGCTGCCCGGGACGCAGTACCTGGCGGCCACGACCGGCCAGGCCGCTGAAGGCTTGCGGACTGGTGTATTCATTCATGATGTGCAGATCGACGTACAGCAGGATGTGCTCGTCGTCGATGCGGGCCACTTCGTGGCTGGCCACCAGTTTGTCGTAAAGCGTCATGCCGGGCATGTCGGTGCTTCCTTGCGAAAAGGCGCGCCCGCGCGGGGCGCGATGAAACGAATGCGGAACGTCAGTTGTTGGCCTCGATGCCGGCGTCCTTGACGATGCCGGCCCAGCGCGTCATCTCGGTGGCCACCATGGCGTCGGCCTGGGCCGGTGTGGAGATCAGCGGATCGAAGCCTTCGCGGCCCATGCGTTCGGCCAGGGCGGGCGATTGCAGCGCCTGCGCCAGCTTGGCGTTGAGCGTATCCACCGCGGCCTGCGGCGTACCCGCGGGCGCGCTGATCACGAACCAGGTGTTGAAGGCGTAGCCGGGCAGGCCCGATTCGGCGATGGTGGGCACGTCGGGCAACAGCGGCGAGCGTGTCGTACCGGTCACGCCCAGCGCCTTGAGCTTCTTGCCATCGACCTGCGGCTTGGCCGCCGACAGCACCGGAAAGCTCATCTGCACCTGGCCGCTGATGGTGTCCACCATGGCCGGACCGCCGCCCTTGTAGGGCACGTGCAGGATCTGCGTGCCCGAGACCGACTTGAACAATTCCGCCGCCATGTGGAAGGTGCTGCCGGTGCCGGCCGAACCGAAGCTCAGTTCATTGGCGGGGCGCGCGCGGATGTAGTCCAGCAGCGCCTGCACGTTGTCCACCGGCAGCGACGGCGACACGGTCAGCACGTGCTGCGAGGTGCCCACGGTGCCCACCGAACGCAGGTCGCGCGCGGTGTCGAAGGGCATGGTCTTGAACAGCGCCGGGTTGATCGCCAGCGACATGGTGTTGATGGCCAGCGTGTAGCCGTTGGGCTCGGCGCGCGCCACGGCCGCCATGCCGATATTGCCGGAGGCGCCGGCCCGGTTTTCAACGATGACGCTCTGGCCCAGGGCCTTGCCCCAGGCATCCGAGATCAGGCGCGCGGCGATGTCGACGCTGCCGCCGGGCGCGAAAGGCACGATCAGCGTAATGGGCCGCTGCGGGAAGGCGTCGGCCGCAATGGCCGGCGCGATCCAACAGGACGCGGCAACCATGGTTGCCGCGGCAATGGACAGCGCGCGCAGGGCGCGAGGGGTGGGCTTCATGGGTCAGGTCTCCTCCTGGTTGGCCGCGTCGGGCGGCTCTGCGTATCGGTGAACCCAGTGTATAAGCCGGTTCCATTCTTATAATTAATGACTAAACTAAATCTTTATTAAATTGAATTTATAAATAAGCCCATGGACGCGCTCTCGGATCTGGCGTTTTTTTCGCTGCTGGTCAGGCACGGCAACCTGTCGGCCGCCGCGCGCGAGCTGGGCCTGACGCCGCCCGCCGTCAGCACGCGCCTGGCCAAGCTGGAACAACGGCTGGGCGTGCGCCTGCTCAACCGCAGTACGCGGCGCGTCAGCGTCACGCAGGAAGGCGAGCTGTACCTGGCCGAAGGCGGCCGCATCCTGGCCGACCTGCAGGCGCTGGAACGATCGGTTTCCAGCAGCCGCGCCCAACCCCAGGGCCTGTTGCGGCTGAACGCCACGTTCGGCTTCGGCCGCGCCCACGTCGCGCCAGCCGTGTCCGACTTTGCGCGGCAGTATCCCGACGTCGAGGTGCAGCTACGCCTGACCGACCGGCCCTTGAACCTGATAGAAGAAGGCTTCGACGTGGCGGTGCGATTCGGCGACCTGCCCGACGCCCGTCTGACGGCGCGCAAGATTGCATCGAACCGGCGGCTGCTGTGCGCGTCGCCGCATTACCTGGACACGTATGGCGAACCCCGTGCCCCGGGCGAGCTGCAACGCCACCGCTGCATCGTGGTGCGCGAGAACGACGTGGCTTACGGCACATGGCGGCTGGAAGCCGGCCAGCGCGCCGAAACCGTGAAGGTGCGCGGGCCGGTCAGTTCCAACGACGGCCAGAGTGCGCTGGAATGGGCGCTGGACGGTCACGGCATCGTGATGCGGTCGGAATGGGAAACGGCCGCCTACCTGCGCGCCGGCCGTCTGCGGCAGGTGCTGCCGGAATGGTCCACACCGCCGGCCGATATCCACGTGCTGTACCCGGAACGCCTGAACCTGCCGGCCAAGACGCTGGCCTTCGTGGACTTCCTGGCGCAGCGCTTTGCCCGGCACCTGCGCGCGCCCGGTTCGCAGGCAGCGGTCTGGTGATGCAGTGGACGCGGCGCAAGCGCCAATGGCGCGGCGCCGGGCAATGCCGCTAGATCTCGTCGATGGCCGTGCTGGCCGGCGCATCGCCGATGGCGTAGCGGTCGCGGGTGGTGACGTAGAAGCTGGCGCCGAAGCGGCCCACCGGAAAATAGTCTTGCAGGCGCACGCGCCAGGTCTCGGTGTCGATCAGGCCGTCGCGCGCGTGCAGCCAGCGCACCTGGCCAATGAAGATCTGGCGGCTGGCGGTTTCCAGGGTTTCGAACAGCGTGCATTCGAACGCCACGGGTGCTTGCACGATGCGTGGCGGCGCGACCTTCCGGCTGGGCGCGGCGTCAAGCCCGGCGTGGGCCAGCTCGCTGACGTCGGCCGGCAGGCGGTCGCCGCAGCGGTGCATTTTCTCGGCCATGGCCTCGTCGGTCAGGTGCACCACGAATTCGCCGGTACGCGTGATGTTGCGCGCCGTGTCCTTCAGGTTGCCGTCTTCCAGTCGGTTGATGCTGACCATGACGATGGGCGGGTCTTCGCCCAGCATGTTGAACATGCTGAAGGGCGCCGCATTGACCACGCCGGTTTCCGACAAGGTGGTGATCAGCGCGATGGGGCGCGGCACGATCAGGCTCGCCATGAGCTTGTAGCGCTGGTATTCGGTGATTGAATCGAAGTCGATGTCCATATCAGGCCAGTCCCAGCATCTGGGCAAGGGTTTGAGCGGGTTGCGGACGTTCCAGGCTGATGCGCCGTTCCAGGTCCGCCAGGTGGTTGTCGTTGATCTTCACGGCCTCGGCCACCTGCCCGCGTTCGAGCAGGTCGACGATCAGCACGTGTTCGCCGTGCTCGCAGGCGGCGTTGCCCGGCGGTTCGTACAGCGCCACGATCAGCGAGCAGCGCGACACCAGTTCGGCCAGGTAACCGTGCAGGATGGCGTTGCCCGACAGCTCGCCCAGCCGCACGTGAAAGGCGCTAGCCTGTCGTGCCCAGGCCGGCTGGCCGGCGCGATGCAGCAGCGCATGCTCGTCGCGCAGTTGCTTGCGCAGCGAGGCGTAGTCAGCCTTGGTGGCGCGGGCGGCAGCCAGCGGCAGCAACGCCGCCTCAAGCGCGCGCCGCGCCTGGAAGATCTGGCGAGTGTCTTCGGGGGTGGGCTCGGCCACCACGGCGCCGCGGTTGTGATGCAGGTCGACCACGTGCTCGTGCGCCAGGCGCTGCAAGGCCTTGCGCGCCACCGAGCGCGACACGCCGAAGATGTCGCACAGGGCGGCTTCGGGCAGCTTGGTGCCGGGCGTCAGGCGCTGGCTCATCACGCTTTCGTAGACGGCCTCGCAGATGCGGCGTTCCTGGTCGGCGTCAGGTGCGGCATCGTCGACGGCAGGCACGACGACAGCCGCGCGGCGCTTGGCGGCCGGCGTGGAACGGGGTTTGGCGGGGCTGCGGGTGGGCATGGCGGGGCTCGGCATTGGCAAGAAGGTCGCAGGGGGTCGAAGATCAGCGGGCGGGGTCAGGCTGTAGGCGTCAGGCTGTCCATATGGCGGCAGATGTCACCGGGCGTGGCGAACCAGATCTCGCCGCGGTCGCGCGCGGCAGCCAACGGCGCCAGCGCCCGGCGCAGGTGCCGCAGCCGATAGGGCTGGCCCACGATATACGGATGCAGCGCAATGCCCATGACCAGCGGCTGGCGCTGCGCCTGCATCCGCATTTCCTCGAACTGGTCAAGAATCATATCGGCAAAGTCGCGGGCGTCCATCTTGCGGCCCATGATCATGGGGATGTCGTTCAGTTCCTGCGGATACGGAATCGCCCACAGGTCGCCGGCGCGGGTGCGCATGCGCACCGGCTGGTCGTCGTGGCACCAGTTCAAGGTGTAGCGGTAGCCCGTTTCAGCCAACAGGTCGGGCGTGGCGTGGCTTTCGGAAATCCAGGGCGACAGCCAGCCGGCGGGCGCACGGCCGGCGTGCTGGCCGATGCGGTCGCGGCAGTGTTCGAGCAACGCGCGTTCGTCGGGTTCGGACAGGCCCCCCTGGCGATGGGCGTTGCTGTAGCCATGCCCGATCAATTCGTCGCCGCGCGCCAGGCAGGCGTCGACGAGTTCGGGGCAGTGTTCATACAGCGCCGTGTTGATCAGCACGCCGGCGGGCAATGCCAATTCGTCGAACAGTTCCAGGCAGCGCCACGCCCCTACCCGATTGCCGTACTCGCGCCAGGCGAAATTGAGCACGTCGGGATGCGGCGAGGCCGGCCCCAGCTCGGCCCCCAGGCCCTCGCCGAAGGCGAAGTGCTCAATATTGAAGCCCAGGTACACCGCCAGGCGCGCGCCGTTGGGCCAGGCGTAGTCCGCCCGGCCGGTAATGGCCTGGTACGGGAAACGGCCATGGCTGGCGAGCGGCGCAGGGGCCCAGGGCGCGGGCGCGGCGCGCCCCGGATTGGTGCTTGAGAGCGGGGATGGATTCATTTTGGTGCAAATCCTGATGCGTGATTGTTAACAAAAAGCCTGATGTTTTGGGAACAAAATTTGGATTAAGGCGCGACAAACTCTCTGATGAACCGTCCACATCCCCCTGGGACAAGGCCTTGCGAGACAGGCACGGCGCATGGCCAGCCGGGTGGCATGGATCTTGCATAGGGAACCGGAGCAGCACTTGAACCCATGCAAGATCCGTTCCACTTTTCCAGGAGTGCCCGATGACCCCGACCCGCCGTTCCTTCCTGCTTCGCACCGCCAGCGCCGCCCTGTTCGCGGCTGGCCTGGCCACGCAACCAGCGCTGGCCGCCGACCCGATCAAGATCGGCCTGATCACCGCGCTGTCGGGCGAATCGGCCCGAGCCGGCGAAGCGTTGACGCGCGGCATGACCATCGCGATCGACGAGATCAACGCCAGCGGCGGCCTGCTGGGCGGACGCCAGGTGGTACTGGTGCGGCGCGACGACGAAGGCAACCCGGCCAAGGGCATGGCCGCCGCGCGCGAGCTGATCTACAAGGAAAAAGTCACCGTGCTGTTCGGCGGGCTGGACACGCCGGTGTCGATGGCGATCGTGCCCATCGTGAACCAGGAAAAAGTGCCGTTCATGGGGCCCTGGGCCGCAGGCACCGCGATCACGCAGAACAAGGGCAACCCGAACTTCGTGTTCCGCGTGTCGGCCATGGACGAGATCGTCGACAGCGCCATGGTGCAGTACGCACAAAAGACGTTCCAGAGCGCCAAGCCGGGCATGATCCTGGTCAATAACCCCTGGGGCGAATCCAACGAAAAAGGCCTGGCCGCGGCACTGGCCGCCGCCAGGATCACGCCCGCCGGCGTCGAGAAATTCCAGCCTGCCGACCTGGACGTGACGCCTCAGCTCAGCCGCCTGAAGGCGGCCGGGGCCGACACGCTGTTCCTGGTGGGCAACGTCGGCCCGTCGGCGCAGGTGGTCAAGTCGCTGGACCGCATGGGCTGGAAGGTGCCGGTGGTGTCGCACTGGGGCCCCGCGGGCGGGCGCTTCACCGAGCTGGCCGGCCCCAATGCCAAGAACGTGCACTTCGTGCAGACCTACAGCTTCTTCGGCAAGCAAAGTCCCGTGGGTGAAAAGGTGATGCAGGCACTGAAGACCAAGTATTCCGACATCAAGGGCCCGCAGGACATCACGCCCGCCGTGGGGGTGGCCAACGCCTATGACGGCATGCGGCTGGCCGCGCTGGCCATTGCCCAGGCCGGCTCCACCGACGGCGACGCGGTGCGCCAGGGCTTCTACAAGATCGGCAAGTACGAAGGCCTGATCAAGACCTACGAACAGCCTTTCACGCCGGCCTCGCACGATGCGCTGCGCGAGAACGACTACGTGTGGACCCACTTCGTGGACAACCGCATCCTGCCGGTCGCGGGCGCGCAATAAGCGCGGCCGCCACCATCGCCAACGGGAGACACGCATGTTGTGGATGTCCGCCATCGTGAGCGGCCTGGGCCTGGGAAGCATGTACGGGCTGATGGCCCTGGGCTTCTACCTGACCTACGCCGTGTCGGGCACGGTCAATTTCGCGCAGGGCAGCTCGATGATGCTGGGCGCCGTGCTGACCTACACCTTCGCGCAGACGCTCGGGTGGCCGCTCGCGGCCGCCCTGCCGCCCGCGCTGGCGCTGTGCGCGCTGTATGGCCTGGTGGTCGAGCGGCTGGCCGTGCGGCCTTTCGCCAGCCGTGGGTCCAACGCCTGGCTCATGTCGACGGTGGCGCTGGGCATCGTGCTCGACAACGTGGTGATGTTCACCTTCGGCAAAGAGCCGCGCAGCCTGCCGTCGCCCCTGGCGCAAGCACCGCTGGAGATCGGCGGACTGGGCCTGGGCGTGTATCCGCTGCAATTGCTGATTCCGCTGATCGGGCTGGCGCTGGCCGCCGCGTTGCATGCGCTGTCGCGCCGCACCCGCTGGGGCGTGGCGCTGCTGGCGGTGGTGCAGAACCCCAATGCCGCGCGCCTGATGGGCATCCCCGTGCGCCGCGCGATCATGGCGGCCTTTGCCGTGTCCACGCTGTTCGCGGGGATTGCCGGCGCGCTGGTCGCGCCGCTGTTCAACGTGCAGGCAGACATGGGCACGCTGTTCGGCCTGAAGGCCTTCGTGGTGGCCATCCTGGGCGGGATCACCAGCGCCTGGGGCGTGATGCTGGCGGGCCTGCTGTTCGGCGTGGTCGAAGCGCTGATCACGGTGACGCTGGGTTCCGGGTACACGCAGATCATCAGTTTCGCGCTGGTCATCGTGATGTTGGCGGCACGCCCCGACGGGCTGTTCGGCCGCGCCGCCGCAAGGAAAGTCTGATGGACAAACGCATTGCACCCTTTCCGCTGGCACTGGCGGGCTACGCGCTGCTGGCCGTTGCCAGCCTGGCCCTGGCCGCCTGCGTCAACGGCTACTACGTCTTCGTGCTGGGCAACGTGGCGCTGCTGGCGCTGGCGGGCATCGGGCTGAACGTGCTGTTGGGGCTGACCGGACAGATGTCGTTCGGCCACGCGGCGTTCTATGCCATCGGCGCCTACGTGGTGGCGATCTTGACCGGGCAGGCGGGCTGGAGCTTCTGGCTGGCCTGGCCGGTGGCAGCGCTGGTGGCCGGCGCCTTCGGCCTGCTGCTGGCGGTGCCGGCGCTGCGCGTCAAAGGCCCGTACCTGGCGATGATCACCATTGCCTTCGGCTTCATCGTGGAACACGCGCTGATCGAAGGCGGGGACGTGACCGGCGGGCAGAACGGCCTGATGGGCATCGTGCAGCCCTCGCTGGGCGGACTGGGCGGCGACCGCGGCGTGGCGATGCTGGCCATCGTTGCCGTGTTCGTCGCGCTGGCCGGTTATGCGCGGCTGGCGCGCGGCGCCTGGGGCGCGGCGATGCGGGCGGTCAAGGACAGCGAGACCGCCAGTGAATCGATCGGCATCAATCCGCTGGTCGTCAAGGCGGTGGCGTTCATGGTGTCGGCGGCGGTGGTGGGCCTGGCCGGCGGACTGTATGCGTCGCAAGCCGGCATGATCACGCCGCACAACTTCAACTTCATGCAGTCCATCCTGTTCGTGCTGGCGGTGACCATCGGCGGCGCGGGCTCGCTGGCGGGGCCGCTGCTGGGTGCGCTGGTGGTGGGCCTGTTACCCGAATTGCTGGCGGGCCTGGAGGAATACCGCCTGCTGTTCTTCGGCGCCTTCCTGCTGGTGGTGCTGTGGGCCGCGCCCGACGGCGCCGCCGGGCTGCTGGGACGTTGGCGGCAGCGCCGCGCGGCGCCGCGGCTGGCGCCCCGCCACGGGGGCATCACGGCCGCCGGCGGTCCGCGCCGCACCTTGCACGCCAAGGGACTGACCATGACCTTCGGCGGCGTGCGCGCGGTGCAGGACGTGTCGTTCGAGGTCGCCCCCGCCGCGGTCACCGCGCTGATCGGGCCGAACGGCGCGGGCAAGTCCACCGTCATCAACATGCTCAGCGGCTACTACGCGCCGACCGCCGGCACGGTGTCGCTGGGCAAGGTCCTACTGGCCGCGCTGCCCGCCTATCGCGTGGCACGCAGCGGCATTGCGCGCACCTACCAGACCTCGCAGCTGTTCGACACGCTCAGCGTCGAAGACAACGTGGCGCTGGGCTTGTTGCGCGGCCGCCTTGGCGGACTGCTGGCGCAACGGCGCTACCTGGCCGCCGACGCGCGCGAACGGGCGCGCGCCCTGCTGGCATTTTGCGGCTACGAGGGCGCACTGGACACGCCCGCCGCCGACCTGCCGCATGTGGACAGGCGGCTGGTGGAGATTGCGCGCGCGCTCGCCACGGACGCCGACGTACTGCTGATGGATGAACCCGCGGCCGGCCTGTCGCGCGAAGACAAGGTCCGCCTGGCCGGGTTGCTGCGGCGCATCGCCGAGGCCGGCGCAGGCGTGCTGCTGGTCGAGCACGACATGGCGCTCGTCATGGGCGTGTCGGACCATATCGTCGCCATCGACGCCGGCCGCGAACTGGCGCAAGGGACGCCCACCCAGATCCAGCAATCCGACGCGGTGCGGCAAGCGTACCTGGGCGACGACGCCGCACGGCGCACACCCGCCGCACGCCCCGCCTCGGCGGGCGCCGGCATCGCCCCCGAAGTGCTGGGGGTAGGCAGCCTGACCACCGGCTACGGTGCCAACCCCGTGCTGCATGGCATTGACCTGCAGGTGCGCGAAGGCGAAATGGTGGCGCTGCTGGGCGCCAACGGCGCGGGCAAATCCACGTTGATGCGCACGCTGGCGGGTCTGCACCGGCCGGCGCAAGGCGGCATGCACCTGCAGGGCCAGGAACTCAATGGGCTGACGGCGGACCGCATCGTGGCGCGCGGACTGGTGCTGGTGCCCGAAGGCCGCCAGGTGTTTCCTGACCTGAGCGTGCTGGACAACATCCGGCTGGGCGCCTTCCTGCATCCGGCCGACCGTGATGCGCGGGTAGAAGAAATGCTGACGCGCTTTCCGCGGCTGCGCGAGCGGCTGCACCAGCGTGCCGGCCTGTTATCCGGCGGCGAACAGCAGATGCTGGCCATTGCGCGCGGACTGATGTCCAAGCCCGTCATCCTGCTGCTGGACGAACCGTCGCTGGGACTGGCGCCCAAGATCATCGACGAACTGTTCGAAGCGCTGGACCGGCTGCGCGCCGAATCCATGACGATCCTGCTGGTGGACCAGATGGCCGCGCTGGCCCTGTCCCTGGCCGATCGCGCCTACGTGCTGGAATCCGGGCGCGTGGCGGCGCAGGGCACGGCGCAAGAGATCGCGGCCGATGGGGCGTTGGCCCGCGCCTACCTGGGCGCGTAGCGACGCGGGCACAGTCGGGCCGGCTCGGGACGAATCGGGTCTGCCCGAGTCAGTTCGTGTCTGCTCGGGTCGGCTCAGGCGCCCTGCCCGCCAGCCGGCCCGCATATCCCTGCCAGCCGATCAGGCGTTTTCGCCGCCCAGCCGCGCGCCTTCGCGCACGATGCCGCAACGCTTGTAGGCGCGCATCACCACGCCGACTTCGCTCGCCAGCACGCCGTCCAGCTCGCCCAGCCGGCGCGTGACGACATCCCACAGGTGCAGGCTGTCACGGCACAGCACGTGCCAGAACAATTGCGACGCGCCGCTGGTGCCGAACAGGCATCGCGTGTTCGGATCCAGCGCCAGGTGCGCGGCCAGCGCATCGACCGCCTGCGGGCGCACCTGCACCGAAATCACCGCCTCGACCGGAAAGCCCACCAGCGCAGGCTCGACCTCGACCCGGAAGCTCAACGCGCGCCGGTCCACCAGGTGTTGCAGCAGGCGATGCGCGGTGGGCTCGCTGACGTCGGCGTGCCCGGCCAGTTCCGCCAGGCTGGCGCGACCGTCGCGCATCAGATGGGCGACGATGCGTTGCTCGGCGTCCGTCAGTGCCGCCGGCGGTGCCAACGACGGCTCCTGCGCGTCTTGAGGCGCCCCGGCATCGGCCTGGATGCGCCACTGGCCCGCCCGGCGGAACGGCCGCAGCACCAGCCGGGCTTCGACGTGCTCGACACCGTCAATCGACGGCAGGACGCGCGTCACCACGTCGGGCATGTCCGCCGCGTCCTCCAGCGTCAGTTCCGCCATCAGGTCCGCGGTGCCGGCCAGCGTTACCACCAGCTGCGTGATGCCCAACCGCGCCAACGCCTCGGCCACGTCGGGCACCCGGCCCGAGCGGCAACGCACCCAGGCATGCAGCACCACGCCGCGGCCAGTCGCCAGCGGGTCCGCTTCGGCGATGACGCGCAAGGCGTCGGCGTCCATCAGCCGCTTGACGCGCCGCGCCACGGTGCGCTCGGCGATGCCGGTGGCCGCGCCCAGCTCGCGCCAGGACGCCCGCGGGTCTGCCTGCAAGGCGATCAGGCAGGCCAGATCGGTGTCATCGAGCGCCGGCATTAGGGACTTACCCTTACTTGACGTGACCATATTCATTAATCTAACGTTCGCGCATTGATAAAAACACAAAATTAAACGGTCAAATTGACCAAAAATAAATACCCGAGGAACTTATGAGCACCCCTTCCGCAACCCTGCGCGCCCAGCAGGGGGCAAGCGCCGCGCCCGTGTCGCGGTCCCGCACGATTCTGGCCGGTAGTGTAGGCAATGCCGTCGAATGGTTCGATTGGACCATCTATGCGTCGTTCGCCATCTTCTTTTCCAGCCAGTTCTTCCCCGAAGGCAATGAAACCGCCGCCTTGCTGTACACGTTCGGCATCTTCGCCGTCGGTTTCTTCATGCGTCCGGTGGGCGGCTGGGTGCTGGGCATCTTTTCCGACCGCTACGGCCGCAAGGCCGCGCTGGGCCTGACCATCCTGATGATGGCAGGCGGTTCGCTCATCATCGCCGTCACGCCCACCTACGCCGCCATCGGCCTGGCCGCGCCGCTGCTGCTCACCGCCGCCCGCCTGCTGCAAGGCCTGTCGCTGGGCGGAGAGTATGCCTCGGCCACGACCTTCCTGGCGGAAATGGCGCCGCCCGAAAAGCGCGGCTTCTATTCCAGCTTCGTCTTCTTCAGCGCCGCGGTCGGCATCCTGGCCGCCTCGGCCGTGGGCTGGATCCTGACGTCGACGCTGACCAAGGCTGACATGGCCGCCTGGGGCTGGCGCATTCCGTTCGCCCTGGGCGCGCTGGGCGGCCTGGCCGGCATGTGGATCCGCCGTTCGATCCCGGAAACCGAAGCGTTCTCGCACGCCAAGAAAGCCGGTGTCGAAAAGCAGCCGCTGCGCACCCTGCTGCGGGACCACCCGCGCGAAGTGCTGCGCATCGTCGGCTTCTCCATCCTGACGACCTTCGCGTTCTATATCTTCGTGGCCTACGTGCCTACCTACGCCATCCGCCAGGTCAAGGCCGACCCGCAGGTCGCGTTCGCCGCCAACACCATCGCGCTGATCGTGTTCATGCTGGTGCAGCCGCTGTTCGGCATGCTGTCCGACCGCATCGGCCGCAAGCCGCAGCTGATCTTCTTTGCCGCCGGCTACCTGATCTTCTTCTATCCGCTGATGAGCACGCTGGGCCCGTCGTTCGGCTCGATCCTGGCCGTGGAACTGTTCGGCCTGGTGCTGTATGCCATGTACACGTCGATCGCCCCGGCCATCATGTCCGAGCAGTTCCCGACCAGCGTGCGCGCCGTCGGCATCGGCGCGCCGTACAACCTGGTCGTCGCGCTGCTGGGCGGCACCACGCCCTACCTGCTGACCTGGCTGCAAAGCAAGGGCATGGAGCGCTGGTTCTTCTATTACGTGCTGGCGGGCGCCGTCATCACGCTGATCACCTTCATCCGCATGCCTGAAACCCGGGGCCAATCGCTGAAGTAACGCGCCTCTTGCAGCGTCCCATGCCCTGCTTTCCGGCCCCGACGGGCCGGAAGGCTTTTTCATTTTCGTGAGAGCCATGCCAGACCAAGATACCGCCCTGCATTTCCGAGAAGCCCGCGAACTCGCCCGCGCCATCCGCGACGGCGAATTGACGTCGCGCCAGGTCACCACCCACTTCCTGGACCGCATCGAACGCGCGCCGCAGCTCGCCGCCTACAGCGAAGTCACCGCCGAACGCGCGCTGGCCCAGGCCGACGCGGCCGATCGCCTGCAAGCCGCGGGCATCTCGATGGGCCCCCTGCACGGCGTGCCGGTGGCGGTGAAAGACAGCGTGCAATGGGCAGGCACCACGATCAGCGGAGGGTCACAGACCCGCCGCGGCGTGGTCAGCGACGAGACATCCGCCGCCGCCCACGGGCTGGCCGCGCAGGGCATGCCCATTCTGGGCAAGACCCGCATGACCGAATTCGCGTTCGGCCTGTCCGGCCAGAACCCCACGCAAGGCACCGCCCGCAACCCCTGGGACGCCCGCGAAGCGCGCGCGCCGGGCGGCTCGTCCAGCGGCGCCGGCGTGGCCGTGGGCGCCGGCCTGGCGCCGTTGGCGCTGGGCGGCGACACGGGCGGTTCAGTGCGCGCTCCGGCGGCGCTGAACGGCGTGGTCGGCTACAAGCCGTCGTCCGGCGTCATCAGCCGCGCCGGCTGTCTGCCGCTGTCCGACACCCTGGATGTGCTGGGCCCCATCGCCCGCAGCGTGGCGGACGCACGCCTGTTGACGCAGTTGCTGGCCGGCCCGGATGTCGATGACGCCGCCACACTGGCGCTGCCGCCCGCCTGCATCACAGCCCTGCGCCGCCCCGCCGCACGTCGGCGTGCGTCGGTAGCGGTATTGGCCCCGCAAGCCTGGCCGGCCCCGCTGACCGACGAAGGCCTGCGCATCTGGCACGACGCCCAGGAAAGCCTGGACCAGGCCGGCTGCACGCCCGAAGCCTGGCATCCGCCCGCCACGCTGTCGTTTGCCCGCATGGCAGACGACAACTCGCTGGTGCTCGCCTACGAGGCCTATCGCTACTATGGCGCCTTGGCCGAAGACCCTGCGCAACCGCTGTGGGAAGTGGTGCGCGCCCGCATTGCCGCGGGCGGCCGCATCAGCCATGCCGACTACGAAGCCGCACTCACGCGCCGCCAGGCCGACATGGCCGCGTTCGCCGCCGCCATGCAGGGGCTGGACGCCCTGCTGATGCCCGCCTGCGACCAGGCCGCGCAACCGCTGGACGCGGCCGACATCCGCCACACCGGCCTGGGCAAACTGTTGCGCCCGGCCAACTTCCTGGGCGCCGCGGCCATCGCCCTGCCGGCCGGCTTCGACGCCGACGGCATGCCGCTGGCCGTGCAGCTGCTCGCCCCCGCGGGCAGCGACGCCGCCATGCTGGATTGCGCCGCGGCCATCGAACGGGTGCTGGCGCCCGTTCCGCGTACCCCTGACCTGTCCGCCTGGGGACTGTAGCCCCGGTTGCTGCCCACAAAGAAAAGCGCCCCTGCAAGTTCATGCAGGGGCGCTTTTTTGCTGGAAGCGGGCAGCTTAGAGCGCCTTCTTCAGTTCCTGGACCTTGTCCGTGGCTTCCCACGAGAATTCCGGCTCGGAACGGCCAAAGTGGCCATAGGCGGCGGTCTTGGTGTAGATCGGGCGCAGCAGGTCGAGCATGTTCACGATGCCCTTCGGACGCAGGTCGAAGTGCTCGCGCACCAGCTTGGCGATCTGGTCGTCGGGAATGACGCCGGTGCCTTCGGTGTAGACGGTGATGTTGATGGGCTCGGCCACGCCGATGGCGTAGCTGACCTGCACCTGGCACTGGCGCGCCAGGCCGGCGGCCACGATGTTCTTGGCCACGTAGCGGGCGGCGTAGGCAGCCGAGCGGTCGACCTTGGACGGATCCTTGCCCGAGAACGCGCCGCCGCCGTGCGGGCATGCGCCGCCGTAGGTGTCGACGATGATCTTGCGGCCGGTCAGGCCGCAATCGCCTTGCGGGCCGCCGATGACGAAGCGGCCGGTCGGGTTGACCAGGAACTTGGTCTGGGGCGTGATCAGGCCTTCGGGGAAGCTGGGCTTGATGATGTCTTCGATGACGGCTTCGCGGATGGTTTCCTGCGTGACGTCGGGCGCGTGCTGGGTCGACAGCACCACGGTGTCGACTTCAGCCGGGCGGCCGTCGATGTAGCGGAAGGTCACTTGCGACTTGGCGTCCGGGCGCAGCCACGGCAGGCGGCCGTCCTTGCGCAGTTCGCTCTGGCGCTGCACCAGGCGGTGCGCGTACCAGATCGGGGCGGGCATCAGGTCGGGGGTTTCGTCGCAGGCGTAGCCGAACATCAGGCCTTGGTCGCCCGCGCCCTGGTTCAGGTAGTCTTCCGAGCTGCGGTCCACGCCCTGGGCGATGTCCGGCGACTGCTTGTCGTAGGCGACCAGCACCGCGCAACCCTTGTAGTCGATGCCGTATTCGGTGTTGTCGTAGCCGATGCGGCGGATCGTGTCGCGTGCAACCTGGATGTAGTCGACGTTGGCGGTGGTGGTGATTTCACCGGCCAGCACGACCAGACCCGTGTTGCACAGGGTTTCGGCGGCGACGCGCGCGTTGGGGTCCTGGGTGAAGATGGCGTCCAGAATCGCGTCGGAAATCTGGTCGGCGACCTTGTCGGGGTGCCCTTCGGAAACGGATTCGGAAGTGAAGAGAAAGTCGTTGTTGGCCACAGATGCGTCCTTTCGTGTCCGGCACAGCCGGAACATAGGTTCACGAGGCGCGTAGCACCCCGGACTGCATTGACATACGCTGATCTGGGCGCGACGCTTTAGCGGATTTGGCAAGAGACGCGCAATGCGCTGCCCCCCTGCCGTCGCCCCGCAAGTTGTCGGTTAACTCGGCGACCTGCCGATTTTAAGCGAAAATGCCGTACTTATGCTTGTGCCGGGGGTGGGGTCTTTCCCGCGAGCACAGGCATTACCATGCCCGATCTCACCCCTTTGCCGCATGCTGCTCGCCCTGTTTCGCCTGTTTGCCTCCTTGCCCCTGCCCGTCGCGCACGCGCTGGGGCGCCTGCTCGGCCGCGTCGCCTATGCGTTCCCGGGCAAGTACCGGCGCCGCCTGCAGGCCAATGCGGCGCAGGCCGGCTACCCCGGCGCGGCCTTCGCCCGCCAGGCCGCCGGCGAGGCCGGCGCGATGATCCTCGAAATGCCCCGGGTCTGGTTCCGCAATGAGCAAAGCCTGGCCCAGGTCGTGTCGGACGACAATGCGGTCGTGGACGCTGCCCGCGCCGAAAACCGCGGCATCCTGTTCCTGACCCCGCACTTGGGCTGCTTCGAGATCACCGCCCGCTACCTGGCCCGCCAGATGCCCATGACCGTGATGTTCCGCCCGCCTCGCAAGGACATCCTGGCGCCGCTGCTGGAAACCGCGCGCAACAGTTCGGCCGTCATTGCCGTACCCGCCACCATGCAGGGCGTACGCGAATTCGTACGCGCCCTGCGCCGCGGCGAATCGGTCGGCATGCTGCCCGACCAGGCCCCGGGCGTCGGCGACGGCGTCTGGGCACCGTTCTTCGGCCGCATGGCCTACACCATGACCCTGCCCGGCAAGCTGGCCAGCCAGACCGGCGTGCCGATCATCCTGACCGCTGGCGAACGCCTGCCCGGTGGCCGCGGCTGGCGCATCCACTACGTGCGCGTGCCCGAGCCCCTGCCCGCCGACCCGCAGGCCCAGGCCGCGCTGCTGAACGCCGCCATGGAAACCCTGATCCGCCGCTGCCCGCGGCAATACCTCTGGAGCTACAACCGCTATAAGACCCCGCGCGGCGCACCGCCCGCGCCCGTCGACGGCGCCGCGGCCGAGCCCGGCTGACGCCCGCGCCCCCTCCGCCGCCCTGGTCTTATGCCCCTATTTTGCCCATGAACGAATCCAAAACGCGCACGCTGGTTTCCCTGCTGAAATGGTTCGGCCGCATGCGGCCCGCCACGCGCCAACGCATCGGCGCCACGCTCGGCTGGCTGGCCATGCGCCTGGCCAAATCGCGCACCCGCATCGTGCGCCGCAACCTCGAACTGTGCTTTCCCGACCAGCCTGAAGCCGTGCGCGAACGCTGGGTGCGTGAACATTTCCGCGCCCTGGCGCAATCCATCGTCGACCGCGGCGTGCTCTGGTACGGCACGCCCGAGGCCATCAAGGACATGGTCACCCAGAGCGGCGCCGAACGCATCAACGAACTCACCGCCCAGGGCCGCAGCGTCATCCTGCTGGCCCCCCATTTCATCGGCCTGGATGCCGCCGCCACCCGGCTCACCATGGAAGTGCCCAGCGCGGCCACCATGTACACCCCGCAAAGCGACCCGCACATCGACGCCGTCGTGGCCGCCGGGCGCGCCCGCTTCAACGAAGTCTTCCTGGTCAGCCGCAAGGACGGCGTACGCGAACTGATCCGCCACCTGCGCGCCCCGCGCCCGGTGTACTACCTGCCGGACATGGACTTCGGCCGCCAGGGCGCCGTGTTCGCGCCGTTCTTCGGCGTCCAGGCCGCCACCTTGCTGGCGACCGCCCAGCTGGCCAAGAAGTGGGACGCTGCCGTGCTGCCCATCCTGGATTTCTGGAACCCCGAAACCGGTCGTTACCACGCCGAAGTCCTGCCACCGCTGGAGAACTTCCCCGGCGACGACTCGCTCGAAGAGGCCACCGCCCGCCTGAACCGCGAACTCGAGGCCTGGGTGCGCCGCTGCCCCAGCCAGTACTACTGGGTCCATCGCCGCTTCAAGACCCGGCCGCCGGGCGAAGCCAAGATCTACTAGGCCACCGCCCCCGCCGCGGACAGATCGACTGCGGCGGCGCGCCCGGTTTCCCGAGCCAGAATGGGCGATAATCCCCCCATGAACTGGAACTTCACCAAAATGCATGGCGCAGGCAACGACTTCGTCGTGCTCGACGGCGTTCGCCAAGTCATCGACATGACGCCCGAACGCGCCCGCGCGCTGGGCGACCGGCACTTCGGCATCGGCGCCGACCAGATCCTGCTGGTCGAACGCGCCACGCGCCCCGACGCCGACTTCCGCTACCGCATCTTCAACTCCGACGGCAGCGAGGTCGAACACTGCGGCAACGGCGCGCGCTGCTTCGTGCGCTTCGTGCACGAGCAGGGCCTGTCCGACCGCAATCCGCTGCGCGCCGAGATCGCCACGGGCATCCTCGTCCTGGACGAAGGCGACGACGAACAAGTCACGGTCGACATGGGCAGCACCCGCTTCGACCCGGCCGCCCTGCCGTTCGACACCGCCGGCCTGGCCTCGCACGCCGAAGGCCAGGACACCCTGTGGGAACTGCCGCTGGATACGCCCGCCGGCCTGCCGCGCAGCGTCAGCCTCTCGGCCGTGGCCATCTCCAACCCGCACGCGGTGCAGGTGGTCGACAACGTCGACACCGCCCCCGTCGCCATCGTCGGCCCGCTGGTCGAGACCCACCCGCGCTTTGCGCGCCGGGTCAACGCCGGCTTCATGCAAGTCGTCGATCGCCACAACATCCGGCTGCGCGTGCACGAACGCGGCGCCGGCGAAACCCTGGCTTGCGGCACCGGCGCCTGCGCCGCCGTCGCGGCCGGCATCCGCCGTGGCCTGCTCGATTCCCCGGTGCGCGTGCAAACGCGCGGCGGCGTGCTGACCATCGCCTGGACCGACGGCCAGTTGCGCATGACCGGCCCGGCCGAATCCGTCTTCACGGGGCAGGTCGACATCGACAAGCTCGTCTTCTCCATGGCGCTGAACCGATAACCCATGACCGATACCGCTTTCACCGCCCAGGACATCGCCAATTTCCTGCAGGAACACCCCGGCTTCTTCGATGCACACGCCGACGTCTTCGCGACGCTGCAAGTGCCGCATCCGCATGGGTCGCGCGCCATTTCTCTGGGCGAACGCCAGATCCTCACGCTGCGCGAACGCAATCGCGAACTCGAATGGCGCCTGAACGAACTGGTGCACAACGCCACCGCCAATGAAACCATCGGCGGCCATGTCGCCAAATGGTGCTGCCGCCTGCTGTCCGAAAACGATCCTCAGCTCCTGCCCGGCGAAATCGCCCTGGGCCTGGCCGAGCAGTTCGACATCAACCACGTCGCGCTGCGCCTGTGGAACCTGCCCGACCTGCCCGAAACTGGCTACGGCGAACCCGTCACGCAAGACGTGCGCACGTTCGCCGACAGCCTGAAAACGCCGTATTGCGGCACCGATACCGCCTTCGAAGCCGCCGGCTGGCTCGATGCCAAGCCCAAGTCGCTGGCCCTGGTGCCGCTGCGCCTGGAAGCCGATGGCGCCAGCGTCGGCCTGCTGGTGCTGGGCTCGGACGACGCCGAACGCTTCACGCCCGACATGGGCACGGCGTTCCTCGAATCCATCGGCCAACTGGCCTCGGCCGCGCTGCACCGGCTGAACCCGGCCGCCCCCAAGGCCTGACCCCATGAAGGCGGGGGCTCCCATGCAGGCACCGCAAGCACCGGACGCCCCCCTGCCCGACCCGATGGTCGCCTGGCTACGCCATCTGGAAGCCAACCGCCGCTATTCCCCGCATACGCTCGACGGCTACCGGCGAGAACTGCACTTCCTGCGCGACCTGGCCGAACGCGCCAAGCTGCCGCTGGACACCCTGGGCAACGGCCACATCCGCCAGTTCGTGGCGCGGCTGCACGCCCAGGGCCGCGGCCCGCGCAGCCTGGCACGCACGTTGGCAGCGTGGCGCGGCTTCTATCAGTGGTGGGCGCCGGTCGTCGGCCTGGCCGGCAATCCCGTCGCCGGCGTACGCGCCCCCAAGGCGCCTCGCGGCCTGCCCAAGGCCCTGTCGGTCGAACAGACCCAGGCCCTGCTCGACCGCCCCCAGGCGCAGGTCGCCACCGAGCCCGCCGCGCTGCGCGACCAGGCCATGTTCGAATTGCTCTATTCGAGCGGGCTGCGCCTTTCTGAACTGGTGGGGCTGGACCTGCGCTACGAGCGCTCGACCCAGTACGAATCACGCGGCTGGCTCAACCTGGACGATGCCGAAGTCATCGTGCTGGGCAAGGGCGGCAAGCGCCGTTCGGTGCCGGTAGGCCAGGCGGCCCTGGTGGCGTTGCGACGCTGGATCGAAGTCCGCCCACAGTTGGCTCCGCCCGCCGCGCAGCCCGAAGATGCGGCCGCGCTGTTCCTGGGCGCGCGCGGACGACGCATCTCGCCGCGCGTGGTGCAGCTGCAACTGGCGCAGATCGCGCAGACCGCCGGCCTGCCCACCCATGTGCATCCGCACGTGCTGCGTCACAGCTTCGCCAGCCACGTGCTGCAATCCGCCCAGGACCTGCGTGCCGTCCAGGAAATGCTGGGCCACGCCAACATTTCCACCACCCAGATCTACACCCGGCTCGACTTCCAGCACCTGGCTCGCGCGTACGATCAGGCGCATCCACGCGCCGGCCGCAAATCCTGACGCTGGCCGCTCAGCCGCCGCCCGCCAGCATTCCGCCCAAGAGCAGCACACCCAACGCCAATACGGCCAGGGCAGCCAGGGCTTCCACGCCATAGCGCAGCCGCGCCGCGCCCACGCTGGACAGTCGGCCGCCCAGGGCCGTTGCCGCCCCACCCGCGGCCACCGCCAGGCAAGCCAGCGCGGCGACCGTCAACCCCGTGCCCAGGCCCATCGCCAATGCCGACGCCACGCCCGCCAGAAAGAATCCCTGCGACAACGCGAACACCAGCACGATCAACGCGCCGCTGCACGGTCGCAACCCCACGGCCAGGATCGCCGACCCGGCACGTCGCCAATTCAAGGGCCCGGCCACCTGCTCCGGCGGCGGCACATGGGCATGGCCGCAACCGCAGTCGTCGAGATGATGATGCGCATGATCGTGCGCAGCGCCGTGCAGTGCGCTCGGCAACGCAACTGCGGCAGAGCCCTGCCGCACAGGCGCCGCCTGCACCGAAATGGCCCGCAACGCCGCAGCCCCCTTCAAGGCCGGGCGGGGCGTGGCGGCCGCGGACGGCCCTGGCCCATGAATGCCAAGCTCGGCGGGCGGCACCGCTAAGGCGCGCCGCCGCCGCAACGGCCGCAGCGCCTTGACCCACACCAGCCTCGCGCCCAACAACGTCACCAACGCATACGAGGCCAGCTCCAACCAGCGCGTCGCCTGGTTCATGGTCGCTGCCGTCGCGTTGAAGACAAGCGCCAGCACAGCCACCATCGCGATCGCCACCAGCGCCTGCACCAGCGACGACACCAGGGCCAGCAGGGCGCCATTGCGCGCGGTCTGCCGGTTGGCCACGACATATGAGGAAATCACCGCCTTGCCGTGCCCCGGCCCCAGCGCGTGGAACACGCCGTACGCGAACGACAGGCCGATCAGCATCCAGGCCGCGCCGCCGTCCGCCTGCCAGGCTCGTACCGCGCCCGTCAGCTGACGGTAGAAATGGCTTTGCCACACCGACACCTGGCCGAAAAAGCTCGCCAGCCAGCTTGGCCCGCTCATGCCCGCACCGCTTTCCGGCACGCCAAACGGATGCGCACCCTGCGCGTTGGCCGTCCCGGTCCAGGCCATGACGGCCAACGCCAACAGCCACGCGCAGGCGGCGGCCGCACCGCCCGCCGTCAGGCGCATTGCACCTCGATGCGGTGCGTCAGCCCCTTGGTGATGGCGAAAAGCTCTTCCGGCAGTGCGTCCGGATCGGCCGGGATCGCGGCCAGCTGCTGCATGGTGTTCCAATCCAGTTCCTTCGGCTTGCGGTAAGCCGGCTTGCAGGCCGCCGCGCCGGGGCCACCCAGCGTGACAGCGCCCTTTTCGTCAAAGGCGTAGGCCACGAAATAGGTCGGGTCGTAGATGTCCACCTGGGCGCCTGCGGCGTCCAGCGCCGCGGGCTCGGCCAGCGGCAAGGTGAATGCCAGGGCCAGACGGCCCGTCTTGGGGTTCCAGGTCACGCGCGCATCACGCGGCGCGGCGAACGCCGCGGTCTTGCCCGCCACCGTGACCCGCGTGAAATAGTGCGACACCGGCTCGCCCAGCGCCTTCATCCAGTCTTCTGCCATGCCTTTCAAGGTGTCGTCGGCGAGCGTGCCGCCCTTGCCCTTCTTCAGGCCTTGCGTGGCATAGGCGCCAAACATCTCGTCGAACAGCCAGACCTGCCGCACCGCGGTGATCCGGTGCTGCTCGTCCAGGTCGACCACCGCGCGGGCGTCGATCCACATGTGCGGGTGGGCGTTGGCGGCGCTGGCCGCCAACGCGCCCGTCACGGCAATCAGGGCTGCAAGGCCGCGGCGAGCTGACGTACGTTCCATTCAAACATTTCCAGGTAGGTGGCGCCGGGTTGTCCGGGCTTGGACAGCGCATCGGAATAAAGCGTACCACCCACCTTGGCGCCCGTTTCGCGCGCGATCTGCTGCACCAGGCGCGGGCTGGTGATGTTCTCGACAAACACCGCCGGCACCTTCTCGCGCTTGACCTGTTCAATGATGCGCGCCACGTCACCGGCCGCAGGTTCGGCCGCGGTCGACATGCCCACCGCAGAAATGAATTCCACCCCATAGGCGTCACCGAAATAGCCGAACGCATCATGCGACGTCACGACCTTGCGGCGTTCCGCGGGAATCGCCGCAAAGGTCTTGCGCACCGACGCGTCGGCGGCCTGGATGCGAGCGATGTAGGCATCGGCGCGCTTGCGATAGGCGTCGGCATGGACCGGGTCCGCGGCGGCCAGGCCGTCTGCCACGTTGCGCGCGTAGATCACGCCGTTGGCCAGGTTCTGCCAGGCGTGCGGATCGGCGTCGCCGTGGCTGTGGCCCGCGTCGCCATGGGCGTGGGCGGCGTGGTCATGATCGTGGTCCTTGCCGCCGTGATCGTGGCCGTGCCCGGCGAACTTGCGCGCCGCGACCCCTTTGGACGCCACCACGGTCTGGCCCGAAAAGCCGGACGCCTTGACCAGCCTGGGCAGCCAGGCCTCGAAATCCAGCCCGTTCACGAACAGCACTTTCGCGGCCGCCAGTTTCTTGGCATCCGCAGGCGTAGGCTCGTATTCATGGGCATCGCCGTCCGGTCCGACCAACGTCGTCAACTGCACGTCTTCGCCGCCCACTTCGCGCACGATGTCGCCCAGGATGGAAAAGCTGGCAACGGCCTGCAACGGCTGGGCGGCATGCGCCAGGCCGAAGGCCGCGGACAGCCACAGGCCGGCAGCGGCCAGCAAGGCGCGGCGGCGCGACAGCGCCAGCGATAGGGAAGTCATAGCAAATCTCCTTGAGGGGATCAGGCCCGGCGCGATCTGCGCGGCGCCCGCAGCAACCCGCCTTGCGGGCCGCAAACGATGGAAAACAGGTAACAGACGCCGGCGGCCAGGATGATCGCGGGCGAGGCCGGCACATTGAAGTGATACGAAACCAGCAGGCCGGCGACCGATGCGGCCACGCCAACCCCTGCCGCCAACGGGATCTGCCCTGCTGCCGAACGCAGCCAGAAGCGCGCCGCGGCGGCCGGCAGCATCATGATGCCGACCACCATCAAGGTGCCCAGCACCTGGAAACCCGCCACCAGATTCACCACCACCAGCACCAGGAAGCCCATGTGCACCCAACCGCCGCGCCCGCCGCTGGCCCGCAGAAAGCCCGGGTCCAGGCATTCCGCCACCAGCATCCGGTACAGCGCCGCCAGGACCACCAGCGTGACGCTGGCCGTCGCCGTCACCAGCAGCAGCGCGGCGTCATCCAGCCCCAGCACGGTGCCGAACAGCACATGCAGCAGATCCATGTTGGAGCCACGCAGCGACACCAGCAGCACCCCCAGGCCCAGCGAGATCAAATAGAAGGCGGCGAAACTGGCGTCTTCGCGCAGCGGCGTCAGCCGCGCCACCAGGCCCGCCAGCAACGCCACGGCCAGGCCGGTGGCGATGCCGCCCAGCATCATCGCGCCCAGCGACAGCCCGGACAGCAGGAAACCCGCCGCCACGCCCGGCAGGATGGCGTGCGACATTGCGTCGCCCATCAGGCTCATGCGGCGCAAGACCAGGAACACCCCCAGCGGCGCGGCCCCCAGCGACAAGGCGCAGGCCCCGGCCAGCGCGCGGCGCATGAAACCGTAATCAAGAAAAGGCGACACGACCCATTGCAGCGCGCTCATGCGAACGCCCCCACGTGCCATTGGCGTGCCGTCTTCAGGTTCTTGTCGCACAGCGCAGCCTCGGTATCGCCCCAGGCCACCACCGAGCCGGACAGCAGCAGGCACTGCGGAAAATGACCGCGCACCATGTCCAGGTCATGCAGCACGGTGATCACGGTACGACCCTGGCCATGCAGGCCGCAGAGCAACGCCATCAGGTCATCGGCGGTGTGGCTGTCCACCGCGGCGAAGGGCTCGTCCAGCAGCAGCACCGGCGCATCCTGCACCAGCATCCGTGCGAACAGCGTGCGCTGCATCTGCCCGCCAGACAGCGTGTCCACCGCGCGTCCGGCCATGCCTGCCAGGCCCACCGTATCCAGCGCATGCAGGCAGCGGTCGATTTCCTCGGCCCCGTAGCGCCGCCAGGCGCCGACCCGGCGCCACGCGCCCATTGCCACCAGGTCCAGCACCGACACGGGAAACGATCGGTCCAGTTCGGCCGCCTGGGGCAGCCAGGCCAGTTCCGAACGGCCGGCCCCACCGACGGTGACGCTGCCTGACAACGGCCGCAGCACCCCCATGATGCCCTTGATCAGCGTCGACTTGCCGGCCCCGTTCGGCCCGACCACGGCGGTCATCGCACCCGGCTCGAAACGACCCGACACGCCGCGCAGGGCCGCGTGCCCATGCCAGCCGAAGGACGCGTCCTGCAGTTCGATGGCGACCGGCACGGCGCTCATCGGGGCCACCAGTCCATCGCCCAGCCGGTCAGGGCCCACAGCGCCGCGGCCGCGGCCAGCGCATAGGCCATGCGGCGCCAGGCAGAGGCCAGGAAGCTGGAGCGGGAAAGCGTGCCCGCCCCCGGCGCGGCGCCGGGCCGCGGGGGCAAAAGCGTGAAGTGAGACATGAAACCGGCAGGCTGCGAAACAGATTTATTATGTTATATCATAACTAACAAGGCTTGAAAGGGCGCCTTTCGCCCGCATCAGGGTGTTTTCTGCTACCTTCCTGGCATCTCGCGCGCGTCGCGCGCGTCCCTAATTCAGATGAAGCCCGCCATGCCCGCTCCGCCCCGTTCCCCCCGCAGCGACACCGTAGGCGCCCAGCTCAGCGTCGCCGAGACGTTGTGCGAACAACGCGGCCGCCGCCTCACCCCCATCCGCCGCAAGGTGCTGGAACTGCTGCTGCGCCACGGCCGCAGCCTGAAGGCCTACGAACTGCTGGACGCCATGCGCGAAGTCCACCCCGGCGCCGCGCCTCCCACGGTGTACCGCGCCCTGGACTTCCTGATGGATGAAGGCCTGATCCACCGCCTGGACGCGGTCAACGCCTGGAGCGCCTGCCATGATGCCGGCGGCGCACCGCATGACCTGCTGGTGGTCTGTACCGGCTGCGGCGCGGTGGCCGAAGTCTCCGACCCCGCCATGAGCCGCCAGTTGGCCGAACGCGTCGCCCAGACGGGCTACGCCCTGGCCACCCACGAAACCGAGATCCGGGCCCTGTGCCCGCAGTGCCAGCAGAAGCAGCCCGCCGACGCCGGCCACCACCACCATCACCACTGAGGCGCCCGATACGCGCCTGTCGCAGGGCAGGCGCAAGGGCCCTGGCCGGCAATCCTGGCCCCCGCCTGATCCGGACCTTGAAATCCGGAAAATTGCCCCAAAATAGTGATATCGCCCGATACTTGACGGCGTACAGCCGCGATCTGGGCGGCTCTGGCCCCCGGGTTGGCCCGGGGTTTGCCCCCTGCCCCCGACTGTGCTGTAATCCTGCGTCCGGCCGCTATAGGCGGCCCTCGCAGCCTGTGGCAGCGACTCTTCGCCGCCTTACTTCACGCAAGCAGCTTCGCCATGAACACCCCGCGCAGTTTGGACAAAATGGTTCCCGTCACCATCCTCACCGGCTTTCTCGGTGCGGGCAAGACCACCCTGCTCAAACGTATCCTGACCGAATTCCACGGCCGCCGTGTCGCGGTCATCGAAAACGAGTTCGGGCCGGAAAGCATCGACAACGACCTGCTGGTCCAGGACAGCGATGAAGAAATCATCGAACTGTCCAACGGCTGCGTCTGCTGCACGGTGCGGGGCGACCTGATGCGCACCCTGTCCGAGCTGCGCGCCAAGCGTGAAGCCGGCACCCTGAATTTCGAACGCGTCATCCTGGAAACCACCGGCATGGCCAACCCCGGCCCGGTGTGCCAGACGTTCTTCATGGACGACGACATCGCCGAGTACTACCGCCTGGACGCGGTGGTCACGGTGGTCGACGCCAAGCACGGCATGGCCACGCTGGACGAGCAGCCCGAAGCCCAGAAGCAGGTCGGGTTCGCGGACCGCATCCTGATTTCCAAGAAAGACCTGGTCAACGAAGTCGACTACGAAGCGCTGCGCAACCGCCTGGTGCACATGAACCCGCGCGCGCCCATCACCGCGGTCAACTTCGGCGACGCCGACCTGAAGTCCATCATCGACATCAGCGGCTTCAACCTGAATTCCATTCTCGACATCGACCCGGAATTCCTGGCCGATGAGCACCCCGACGCCGCCCACAGCCATGCCCACGGGCACGACCATGGGCACGACCATGGGCACGATCACGGCCATGATCATGACCACGGTCACGACCACGACGGCGACTGCGGGGCGCATTGCAATCACGCACATCATCACCACCACAAACACGACGATGAAATCGGCGCGTTCGTGTTCCGTTCCAACAAGCCGTTCGATCCCGCTCGCCTTGAGGAATTCCTGGGTGGCGTGGTGCAGGTCTATGGTCCCGACCTGCTGCGCTACAAGGGCATCCTGTACATGAAGGGCATCAACCGCCGCATGTTGTTCCAGGGTGTGCACATGATGATGGGCGCCGAACCCGGCAAACCGTGGACCGCGGCCGAAAAACCGTCCACCAAGATGGTCTTCATCGGACGCAAGCTGCCCCAGGAAATTTTCACCCGGGGCTTGGAGCAGTGCCTGGCGGGGTAATCCCCTTTTTGGATACGTGACTCGATGCGACGAAGGCAGTACTGTGAGGTACGGATAGCGTAGGCAGCAAGCACACGGACCGGGAAGAACCGCCCGCGCCAGGATCGATTCATAGTGGAGTGTTTTCATGGCTACCAAGGCAGCAACCAAAAAATCAAGCAAGTCGACGAGCGATACGGCGATTGATCTGCCCAGCGAGAAGGAATTGCTGGCCATGCCCGAGTCCGACTACATGAACGAACGCCAGCTGGCTTTCTTCAAGGAACGGCTCAAACAACTCGAACAGGACATCCTGGCCAACGCCGGCGAAACCACCGAGCACCTGCGCGAAACGCAGTTCGTGCCCGATCCCGCCGACCGCGCCACCATCGAGGAAGAACACGCCCTTGAGCTGCGTACCCGCGACCGCGAACGCAAGCTGCTGAAAAAGGTGCAACAGTCCATCGCCCGCATCGACAGCGGTGAATACGGCTGGTGTGAAGAAACGGGCGAACCCATCGGCGTTCCGCGCCTGTTGGCCCGCCCCACCGCCACGCTGTCGCTCGAAGCCCAAGAGCGCCGCGAAATGCGCCAGAAGCTGTACGGCGACTGATCCGTCCCGTTTTCCGGCGTCACCCTGAAAGGCTATGCTGGCCCCAGCATGGCCTTTTTTATTGGCGTCGCGCTGAGTCTTGATTTCCCCTGGATCGCCCCCAGCTAGTCCTTTCAAAGGAAGGAACGCATGGAACAATTTCACGCCACCACCATCGTGTGCGTGCGTCGCGGTAACCGCGTCGCACTGGGCGGCGATGGCCAGGTCACCCTGGGCAACATCGTCATCAAAGGCACGGCGCGCAAGATCCGCCGCCTCTACCACGACAAGATCCTGGCCGGTTTCGCCGGCGCCACCGCCGATGCGTTCACGCTGCAGGAACGCTTCGAGGCCAAGCTCGACAAACACCAGGGCAACCTGATGCGCGCCGCGGTCGAACTCACGCGCGACTGGCGCACCGACCGCGTCCTGCGCCGGCTCGAAGCCATGCTGATCGTGGCCGACGCCGAGCACACGCTGGTGCTCACCGGCAACGGCGACGTCCTCGAACCCGAACACGGCCTGGCCGCCATCGGCTCCGGCGGCGCCTATGCCCAGTCGGCCGCCCTGGCCCTGCTGCGCAACACGGAACTGCCGCCCGAGACCATCGTCAAACAATCTCTCGAGATCGCTGGCGACCTCTGCATCTACACCAACCAGAACCACGTCATCGAAACGCTGGGCGACTGACGCCGCCGCGCGGCGCAGCTTCCTGCGCCGCGGCGCGCGTCCCCCAGCCAGCCCTAGCTTTCCAAGGATTCGCCCTCATGTCCGCATCCAACATGACGCCCGGAGAGATCGTCTCCGAACTCGACAAATACATCGTCGGCCAGAACCGCGCCAAGCGCGCCGTGGCGGTCGCCCTGCGCAACCGCTGGCGCCGCCAGCAGGTCGCAGAACCCCTGCGCCACGAAATCCACCCCAAGAACATCCTCATGATCGGCCCCACCGGCGTGGGCAAGACTGAAATCGCCCGCCGCCTGGCCAAGCTGGCCAACGCGCCGTTCATCAAGATCGAAGCCACCAAGTTCACCGAAGTGGGCTACGTGGGCCGCGACGTCGACACCATCATCCGCGACCTGACCGAATACTCGATCAAGCAGACTCGCGAACTGGAAATGCGCCGCGTGCGCACCCAGGCCGAAGACGCCGCCGAAGACCGCATCCTCGACGCCCTGGTGCCGCCCCCGCGCGGTGCCTCCGGCGAACCCGAACGCGGCGAAGACAACAGCGCCCGACAGACCTTCCGCAAGCGCTTGCGCGAAGGCAAGATCGACGACCTCGAAATCGAGATCGAAGTCGCCCAGGCTGCGCCGCAGATGGACGTCATGACGCCCCCCGGCATGGAAGAAATGGCCGAGCAACTGCGCGGCATGTTTGCCGGCCTGGCCCGCGACAAGAAGAAGTCCAAGAAAATGAAGGTGCGCGAAGCCTTCAAGCTCATCGTCGACGAAGAGGCCGCCAAGCGCGTCAACGAAGAAGACCTGCGCACCGCCGCCATCAATAACGTCGAACAGAACGGCATCGTCTTCCTGGACGAAATCGACAAGATCGCAGCCCGCCAGGAAAGCGGCGGCGCCGACGTCTCGCGCCAGGGCGTGCAGCGCGACCTGCTGCCGCTGGTCGAAGGCACCACCGTCAACACGCGCTACGGCATGGTCCGCACCGACCACATCCTGTTCATCGCGTCGGGCGCCTTCCACCTGGCCCGCCCGTCGGATCTGATCCCTGAACTGCAGGGCCGCTTCCCGATCCGCGTCGAGCTCGAATCCCTGACCGCCGAAGACTTCGTCCGCATCCTGTCCGACACCGATGCCTCGTTGACCAAGCAGTACACGGCGCTGATGGCCACCGAAGACGTGCAGCTGGAATTCACCGACGAAGGCGTGCGCCGCCTGGCCGAACTGGCCTACGACGTCAATGAAACCACCGAGAACATCGGCGCCCGTCGCCTGTACACGGTGATGGAAAAGCTGCTCGACGAACTGTCGTTCGACGCCACCTCCAGCAGCGACAAGACCGTCAAGATCGACGCCGCCTACGTCAATGCGCAACTGGCCGAAGCCGCCAGCAGCCAGGACCTGGCCCGCTACGTGCTGTAGCTACGTGCTGTAGGCGCGGCCCAAGGCTGTCCGCCGCACGCAGAAAGGCCCGCCGCAATCCATTGCGGCGGGCCTTTCTGCATTCCTGAAGCGCCACGCGCGGCGGTGGCTCATGGGCCACAACGGCGGACAGCCTGGCAAGACTTAGTTGGTGATTGCGGTCACCACGTACTTGCCATCCTTGCGTTCGGCCGTGAATCGGACCTTGTCACCGGCCTTGATCTTGGCCAGCAGCGCGGGATCGGCGTCGTACACCAGCGTCATCGCCGGCAGGTCCAGCGCCTTGATGGCATCGTGCTTGATGGTGACCTTGCCCGCAGCCGGGTCCACGCGCCGCACCTCGCCACTGGCGTCGGCCTGCTGGGCGAACGCCAGCGGCGTCGCCAGCGACACGACGGCCATCGCGGTGGCGACGGCCATGGGCATTGCGTATTTGCGGTTGAAAGCCATGCGTTATCCTCCGATTGCCTTGCAAGCGCAGCCCGGACCTTACGGCGGTTCTGCGATTTCCACAGTGCTAGGATACCGTCCTTGTGCAATAGTTCACCCGCAATTACGCAACAATCTTGACGGTTGATTGCAAAGGACAATTCATGGCCAACCGCCTTTCCGTCATTGCCACCCGCACCGGAGACGACGGCACCACCGGCCTGGGGGACGGGTCACGCGTCCCTAAGGACGCGGCCCGCATTGCCGCCCTGGGCGACGTGGATGAGCTCAACAGCGTCATCGGCCTGCTGCTGACCGAGTCGGTTCCCGCCGATGTGGCCCAGGATCTGCTGACCATCCAACACGATTTGTTCGATATGGGTGCCGAATTGTGCATCCCTGGCCACGTTGCCCTGGCCGATGCTCAGGTGGCGCAGCTGGACGCACGGCTGGTGCATTACAACGGCGCGCTGGCCCCCTTGCGCGAATTCATTCTGCCTGGGGGCTGCCGGGCCGCCGCGTACGCACATCTGGCGCGTACCGTCTGCCGCCGTGCCGAGCGCGCGATCGTGGCCCTGGCGCATGCCGACACGGTGAACGCGCCGGTGCGGCAATACCTCAACCGGCTGTCCGATCTGATGTTCGTGCTGGCACGCTACCTGAACCACGATGCCGGCCTCCCGGACGTATTCTGGACCAGTCGCGTATCGCGCCCGGCCGACCAATGAAAAATGCCCCTTGCGGGGCATTTTTCATCCAGGCGATCACCAGACGTACCGCTCAGTTGGGCACACCCGCCGCATGCGCCTGTTCATCTGCGTGGTACGAAGAACGCACCATCGCACCCACGGCCGCGTGCGAGAAGCCCATCGCGTAAGCCTCCCGCTCGAACATCGCGAACGTGTCCGGGTGCACGTAGCGCAGCACCGGCAGGTGGTGTTCGGACGGTTGCAGGTACTGGCCGATGGTGAGCATGTCGACGTTGTGCTCGCGCATGTCGCGCATGACCTGCAGGATTTCCTCGTCGGTCTCGCCCAGGCCCAGCATCAGCCCCGACTTCGTGGGCACGTTCGGATGAAGCTTCTTGAACTCGGCCAGCAGCTTGAGCGAGTGCATGTAGTCGGACCCCGGGCGAGCCTGCTTGTACAGGCGCGGCACCGTTTCCAGGTTGTGGTTCATCACGTCCGGGGGGCCGGCGTTCAGGATGGTCAGCGCACGGTCCAGGCGGCCGCGGAAGTCGGGCACCAGCACCTCGATGCGGGTGGACGGCGACAGTTCGCGAATATGGGTGATGCAATCGACGAAATGGCCGGCGCCGCCATCGCGCAGGTCGTCGCGGTCGACGGACGTGATCACCACGTACGAGAGCTTCAACGCGGCGATGGTGCGTGCGAGGTTCTCAGGTTCTTTGGTATCCAGCGGGTCGGGGCGGCCATGGCCCACGTCACAGAACGGGCAGCGGCGGGTGCACTTGTCGCCCATGATCATGAACGTGGCCGTGCCCTTGCCGAAGCACTCGCCGATATTCGGGCAAGAGGCTTCTTCGCAGACGGTGTGCAGGTTGTGCTCGCGCAGGATGCGCTTGATGTCGTAGAAGCGGGAACCGGGCTGGGCAGCCTTGACGCGGATCCATTCCGGCTTCTTCAGGCGTTCGGCGGGAATGATCTTGATAGGAATGCGCGCCGTCTTGGCCTGGGATTTCTGTTTCTGCGTCGGATCGTAGACCGCTTCGGCAGGCGTAGCGGCGGGTTCGTTCGAGGGAACAGACGACTCGGCAAGCGTAGACATGAGACACCTTCACGACCGGCGCGGATCGCGCCGTGGTCTGAGACAAAAAACGCATTTTACCCTCCCTGGGGGCTTCCGCCCTGAACGGCCTTTGGCCGGGCGGCTCCCCAGGCTGGGTTATCGTCACGCCTGATGAATTCCACCCCGCCCGCCATGCCCTCCCCATCCGTCCCCCGTCCCATCGTCCTGGTCGCCCCTCGCCTGGACTCGCCGCCCGCGCCGCGCGCGATCCAAGCCATTGCCGACCGGCTGGCAGTGGCCGGCTACTACCTGGCCACGGGCTCCTGGCGCGAGCCCGGCCTGCTGCCGGGCTTGGCTGTGTTGCAGCCCGCCGCCGTCCTGGTCCTGGGGCCGCTGGACGATCCGCAACTGCGTGCCACCGTCGCGGCGCTGGACGTTCCGGTGGTGGAAACCTGGGGCCTGCCGGAAACCCCGCTAGACAGCGTCGTCACGATCAACAACGCCGAAGCCGGCCGCCAGGCGGCCCGCCATTTCGCCGAAAAGAAGTTTGCCCAGGTGGCGTGCATCAGTGCAGACACCCCCTGGGAGCGGGCCCGCCGCGAGGGCTTCATCAGCGCGGCGGCCGCGCTGGGGCTGACCCAGGTGGCCGACATCGTGCAGCCCGAGGCCCAGCAGATGAACGATGGCCGCATGGCCTTCCTGCGGCTGCTGGCCACCAACACGATTTTCGATGCGGTGTTCTGCACGTCGGACCTGCTGGCCGCCGCGGCGGTTTCGGAGGCTCACAACCGGGACCTGCACGTACCGCAGGACCTGGCGGTGCTGGGCTTCACCGACGATGGCAGCGCGCCGCAATGGGTGCAGGGCCTGACGACGCTGGGCGTGGATGCCGCCGACCTGGGCCGGCGCGCGGCGCAGCTGTTGCTGGATCGGCTGGACGGCGAACAGCCGCCCGGCACCCAGATCACGATGGAGGTGCGGTTCGAGCCGCGCCTGAGCACTTGAGGGATGTCGTCAAGGCCCTGCGCCCAGCCTCAGGACCACGCAAACGCCAGGCATGCCGAGCCAGGATCACGCTCGTGGCCTTGGCGACCGCCGCCCGGTCAAGCCCCGGTTTCGTACAGGGCCGGAAACCCGCTGTCGCGCAGCATGGCATCGGCTTCACGCAGAAACGCCGGGGTGGCGGTTTCGGGCACTCGCACCAGCCATTGCACGGCTTCTTCCTTGCGACCGCGTAGCAGCAGCATGCGGCCCAAGTGGAACATGCCGCGAAAGTCGCCGCCTTCGGCGCAACGCTGGTAGCAATCGAAGGCACGCTCCAGGTCTTGGGGTACGACATCGCCGGCTTCATAGAAGCGGCCCACGACGCCGATGGACTTCACGTGGCCGCCCTGGGCGGCCTGCTGGTACAGGGCCAGCGCCGCGGCGCGGTTCTGCACCACGCCGCCGCGGCCGCTCTTGAGCATATGGGCATAGTTGTACATGCCCCAGTCCAGTCCGCGGTCGGCGGCCAGCCGGAACCAGTACGCCGCCACGATATCGTCCGGGGCCACGCCCCAGCCGTTCTCGTAGCAGCGGCCGACCATGTTGATGGCCATCAGGTGATCGGCGTGGGCGGCGCGCTTGAACCAGGCCAGCCCTTCGGCCTGGTCTTGCGGCACGCCGACGCCGTCCAGCAGCATCTGGCCGTAGATGGTCTGGGCTTCGACCAGGCCCATCTCGGCCGCGGTGCGTATCCAGGCGGCGTACTGCTCGGCCGAGCCTTCGCGCAGCCGCGCCAGTTGTTCCGGCGAGGTGGCGGCCACATCGGCCGGGCTGAAGCTGAGTGTCATGCGGGAGTCCTTGCCTGGCGCCAGGCACGGGCCAGATTGCGCGCCAGCGTATCGCCAACGTCGGTAGGGTCTTGCCGGACGCCGCAGGCCGCCATGTCGACCGTGCGCAGCCCGGCGTAGCCACAGGGATTGATGCCCAGGAACGGCGCCAGGTCCATCGCCACATTGAGCGATACCCCGTGATAGGCGCGACCATTGCGGATCTTGATGCCCAGCGCGGCGATCTTGGCCAGGTCGCCGCCGCCCGGCGCGGGCACGTAGACGCCCGGCGCCCCCGGCTTGCGGCAGGCGCCGGCCACGCCCATGTCGTCCAGCGTATCGATCACCGCGGATTCCAGCAGTGCGACGTATTCCTTCACGTACATGTCGACGCGGCGCAGGTCGAACAGCGCATAGGCCATGACCTGGCCGGGACCATGATAGGTGACCTGCCCGCCGCGGTCGCAGTGGACGATGGGGATGGCGCCGGGGTTCAGGACATGCTCGGGCAAGCCGGCCTGGCCCAGCGTGTAGACGGGCGAATGCTCGCACAGCCAGATTTCATCGGGCGTCTCAGCCGACCGCTGGTCGGTGTACGCCTGCATGTCCCGCCACACGGAGAGGTAGTCCGCCGGCCGCGCGAGCCACTTGATCACGGCAATCTTCTTGCCTTACAGGACAATCGACACCATGGGGTGGCCGTGCAATGCCTGGTACAGGCCGTCGAGCTGCTCGCGCGAGGTGGCGCGCACCGTGAAGGTCAGCCCCATGTAGTTGCCACCCTTGCTGGGCCGCATTTCGACCGTGGCGGCGTCAAAACCCGGGTCGAAGCGCAGCACGACCTCGGTCAGCGTCTGCGCGAAATCGGGGTGCTGCTTGCCCATGACCTTGATGGGAAAGTCGCTGGGGTACTCGATGAGGGATTCTTCGGGCGGAATATGCATGATGGATGGCCTGGAGCGTCAATTCATCTATATGGGGGCAGGCATCGCCCAGGCAAGGCCCGCCCGGCAGGGCGGGCGACGCGGGGGACCCGCTCAGGGCGCCCCCGCAGGGCCGGCTCAGAGCGCGGCGATGCGGGCATCATAACCCGCGCGCAATTGCTCAAAAACGGGGCCGGGCTTGCCCGAACCCACCGGCCGGCCGTCCAGCGAGACGATCGCCAGGACTTCCTTGGTGGCCGAGGACAACATCAATTCGTCCGCCTGCGCGACTTCGTCCTGGGTAATGCGGCGCGCTTCGAAGGCAATGCCGGCTTCGGTCGCCAGCTCGCCCATGAGGCCGTAGCGGATGCCTTCCAGGATGAGGTTGTTCTTGGGCGGTGCCAGCAGCTTGCCACCGGACACGACCCAGATGTTGGTGGACGAACCTTCGGTCAGGAAGCCATCGCGGAACTGCAGGACTTCGTCGACATGGGCATCCACGGCCTGCTGCTTGGCCAGCACATTGCCCAGCAGCGACACGGACTTGATCTCGCAGTGCAGCCAGCGCTCGTCGGGGATGCTGATGGCGGACAGGCCTTGCGTGCGGGCCGCAGCCGACGGCGGCGCCCACGCCGACACCATGCCGAAGACGGTCGGGGTGACCGGCTGGGCGGGAAACTGGTGGTCGCGCTTGGCGACGCCGCGCGTGACCTGCAGGTAGACGATGCAGGTTTCCAGATTGGAGCGTGCCAGCAATTGCTCGATCAGGTCGATCCAGCCGGCCCGGTCGAACGGCTGGGCGATGCGCAAGGCCGCCAGGCTGCGATCCAGGCGGTCCAGGTGCTCGGCCATGCGAAAGGCATTGCCGCGATAGACCGGCACGACTTCGTAAATGCCGTCGCCGAATATGAAGCCGCGGTCCAGCACGGAGACCTTGGCCTCGTCCACGCGCAGAAACTCGCCATTGAGAAACACCTGGCTTTCGCCCGGTACGCCCGGAATCATGAGCCGCTCCTGAGAATCAAATGGATAGGGACGGGCCACCCGGCCCGCCCCTTGGGATAGAAGCTTACACCCGCGGCCGCGCCCGTGGCGCGTCCGCTTACTGGAACCAGCGCTTGACGGTGTCGACCATGCGACCGAAGAAGCCCGCGCGTTCCACGGCGTCCTGCACCACCAGCGGTTCGGTGCGCAGCACCTTGCCATCCAGCGTGAACTGCAGGGTGCCGACCTGCTGGCCCTTGGCCAGCGGCGCGATCAGCGGGTCCGTGCGCTGCGCCACCGGCTTCAGGTCGCCGGCCTTGCCGCGCGGCACGGCCACCGACACCGGATTGGGCGGGCCGAGCTTGACGTTTTCAGCAGTGCCTTCCCAGACGCGCGCATCGATGCCGGGCTGGCTCTTGTCGAACAGCTTGACGGTGTCGAAGTTCTGGAAGCTCCAGTTCAAGAGCTTCAGGCTTTCTTCGGCACGAGTGGCTTCGCTGTCGGTCCCCACCACCACCACCAGGATGCGACGGTCGCCGCGCACCGCCGTCGACACCAGGCAGTAGCCAGCGGAATCGGTGTGGCCGGTCTTCATGCCGTCGACCGACGGATCGGCCCACAGCAGGCGGTTGCGGTTGGGTTGGGTGATCTTGTTGTACGTGAAGCTCTTCTGCTTGTAGTAGTGGAAGAACTCAGGGTGGTCGGTGATCAGGTGCGCGGACAAGGTGGCCAAGTCGCGCGTAGAGGTCATGTGCTGCGGGTCGGGCAGGCCCGTGGCGTTCATGAAGTGGGTGTTGCGCATGCCCAGGCGTTCGGCTTCCTGGTTCATGAGCGAGGCAAAGGCGGATTCGCTGCCACCGACCGCTTCGGCCAGCGCGACGGACGCATCGTTGCCCGACTGCACGATCATGCCCTGGTTCAGTTCGTCGACCGTGACCGGCTTGCGCGGCTCGATGAACATGCGCGAACCGCCAGTGCGCCAGGCGTGCTCGGACACAGGCACGGTCTGCTCAAGCGTCAGGCGCTTTTCTTCCAGCGCGTTGAACACCACGTAGGCCGTCATGATCTTGGTGAGCGAAGCGGGCTCGACCTTCATGTCCGGGTTGGAGGCTGCCAGGGTCTGGCCGCTGTTCACGTCCAGCACGATCCAGGCCTTGGCCGCGATGGTGGGCGCCGGCACCGCCGACACATCGCCCACCGGCACCACCCCCGAGGCCGTCGGCGCGGGCGCCGTGGCGCCGGCGGCCGCAGGTGCCGCGGCGGGCGCCTGCTGGGCCCAGGCCGGCAGCGAGGCCGCAAGCATCGCCGACAACACCGCGCCGGCCAACGCACGACGGGCAAAGACAACGGGGGATTGAGCGGAGTAAGGCAAATTCTTCATCGGCAACGTGGGTCCAGGAAAGACGCCCGCTGGCGCGGGGCAAGTGGCTGACAATTATAGGCAGTCGATAGGACCCATCCGCCCCGGGATGGGTTCCTTGGTCATTTAAAACATGCAACCTGATGCAACTCGCGCGCATCGCCGCGCGCGGATCAGTCCAGCGCGACCTTCAGGCGCGCCTGCACCAGTTGGCGCAAGACGAGCAGCTTGCCGTGGAAGAAGTGCGACGCGCCGGGAATCACCACCACCGGAATCGAGCGCGGACGAGCCCAGTCCATGGCTTCGGACAGGGGCACGACTTCGTCTTCTTCGCCGTGCACCATCAGCGTATCGTCAGGAACCTGCACCTCATGTGATTGGAAGCGGTTCACGGCAGGGCCCATCAGCATGAGCGCGCTGGGCAGCACGGCGTCGCCCTGCTCTGCCAGCGCAGCGTAGGTCTGCGCGGCCACGGCGGTGCCGAAGGAGAATCCGGCAAGCACCCAGGGCGCCGCCGCCAGTTCGGGATGGCGTTCACGCATCTGTGCCACCACCGCCAGCATGTCCTGGGTTTCACCCACGGATTTGTCGAACACGCCTTCCGACAGGCCAACCCCGCGGAAGTTGGGGCGCACCGCCACCAACCCATGCTGCACGCAGGCGCGCGACAGTGTGGTCACGACCTTGTTTTCGCGGGCGCCGCCTTGCAGCGGATGCGGATGCAGCACCAGGGCCCAGCCCCGCGGTGTGCCGTCAGGCCAATCCACCGCGCAATCGATGCGGCCGGCGGCTCCGGTGAAGGCGTGGGTTTCAGTGCTTGCGGGCATAGGGGAACTCGTGCTGCGTGAAAAAGAGAATGTTAACCGGCGAGGCTTCAGCGCGCGGGCCGCGCCGCAGCCTTCGGATTGCTGGCCAGCCACTGCGCCAACTGATCAGCGGCGTCGTCGGTGGCCTGGCGCAAGGCGGCCACGCCGCCGGCGGCGTCCTGCGTCGGCGCGGGGGCCTGGGTCACAATGCGCACCTGGCCCGCCACGTCACGGCCATTCAACAGCACCGCCTGCAGCAGTACACGGCCCTCGCTGGCCGAACCGTCAGGCGTGAAAACCTGTTCGAACTGCGACAGGTACACCTGCAACTGCGGCGTCTGGCCGCTGGCCCGATCCGCCAGGACCGGACCCTGGCGCGACAGGCGTTCGATCAGGCGCTGGCGCACCAGGTCGGACGGCGACGAGGACCATCGATAGGTGGCGTAGGACTTGGGCGCAGCGCTGTCGCCCACGCGCCAGACGATACCCGTGTCGGACAACGCCGGCACAGCCGAGAACACCAGGGCAATGGGTTCGCGCACCGGCAACTGCGGCGCGGGGCGGGCATCCAGCCCCAGGTCGAATACGGCGGGCGGCGCGCCGACGCGGCCTACCCCGCAACCGGCGAGCGCCAAAGTCAGGATCAGAATCGCGCTACGCATCTTCATTTCGGCTGTCTCCCAAATCCGGCGAACCCGGCCTCGCCGGGCCCGGGCGCGACCGGCGCCGGCCCGAACAACAACGACTGCGGCGAGTTATCGACGCGCCGCAAGGTAAAAGTGGCGCCGCGCGCAGCCGCGCTGACGTTGGCGGCCATGCTGGTGATGGCGGGCAGCGTCTCGCCGTCAAGGCGCGACGCGGCGAAGGCGATGTCGTTCAGGCTGCGCGTGGCCGTGGCCAGCGGACCGTCGGGCGCGTTCAGGCGCGCCAGCGACTGCCGCGCCTGCTGGGCCAGGTCGGCCACCTCGCGCGCCGCGCGGTCGGCCTGGCGCGACGTGCTGCCCAGCGAATCCATCAGCGGCCCCAGCTTGGCCAGGGTCGGACTCAGGTCACGCGTGGCGTCCTTGAGCGACTGCGTGATGTCGGCGGCATTCTGCAAGCTGGCGGTCAGCGCCTGCACGTTCTGCTGGCTCAGCAGCCGCCGCAATTGCTCGGTCGCGTCTTCCACATTGGAAATCAGCCGACCGCCGCGCTGCTCGATACGGTCCAGGAAACCCGGGCGCAACGGAATCGCGGCGGGATGGGTATCGCTGGACGCCAGCCGCTTGAGCGAACTGCCGTCATCGCGCAGCTCGACATTGGCCATGCCGGTCACGCCCTGCACGCCCAGCTCCGCCCAGGTCGATTCGGTGATGGGCGTGTTCGGCGCCACGCCGATGCGGATGCGCACCTGGCCAGGCTTGTCGGGGTTCAGCGCCAGCGACTGCACCTTGCCCACCGGCACGCCCTGGTAACGGACGGTCGATTGCGGGTTCAGGCCGCTGACGGCAGTGGCCGACACGATTTCATAGGTTTGCAGTTTGGTCCGGTCACGGCCGATCCACACGGCCACCAGCGCAGCGGCGGCCAGGAGGACCAGCGTGAAGATGCCGGCCATGAGCGCGTGACTACGGTTTTCCATGATGCGTTCCCTTCGGCGCCATGTCCCCAAGCGCGCGCAGACCGCGTTCGCCCAGGAAGAATGTGTGAATGAACGGGTGATCGACCTTCAGTACTTCCGGCACCGTGTCGCATACGATCACCCGCTTGTCCGCCAGCACGGCGACACGGGTGGCCAACGCGAGCAGCGTGTCCAGATCGTGCGTCACCATGACAACGGTAAATCCCAACTGCCGGTGCAGGCTGCGCACCAGGTCCACGAATTCGTCCGAGCGCAGCGGGTCCAGGCCCGCCGTCGGCTCGTCCAGGAACACCAGTTCCGGATCCAGCGACAACGCCCGCGCCAACGCCACGCGCTTGACCATCCCGCCGGACAGGTCCGACGGCCGCTTGTCGGCATCCTGCGCCGTCAGGCCCACCATCGCCAACCGGCACATCACGACGTCGCGCACCAGGTCTTCGGGCACCGTACGCAGTTCGCGCAGCGGCAGCGCTACGTTATCGAACACCGACAGCGCCGAGAACAGCGCGCCAGCCTGGAACAGCATGCCCCAGCGGTAGGACAGGCGCCGCCGCTCCGCGGTCGTCAGCTCGGACAGCGTGTTACCCAGTACCTGGATGGTGCCCGCGGCGGGCTGGTCCAGCCCGATGATCTGGCGCAGCAGCACCGTCTTGCCCGTGCCCGAGCCGCCCACCAACACCAGGATCTCGCCGGGAAATACGGTCAGGTCCAGGTTGTCGTGCACGACGTGGTCGCCGAAGGCCGTACGCAGGCCACGCACGGTGATGACCGGCGCGACCGTGACATGATCTTCGGTAAACAGGCGATGTTGTTCGGCGCCGGCCATCAGATGCCCACCGAACTGAAAATGACCGCGTACAACGCGTCCAGCAAGATCACGCCGGTGATCGACGTGACGACCGACGTCGTCGTGCCCCGCCCCAGGCTTTCCGTGTTGGGCTGGATGCGCAGGCCGAAATGGCAGGCGATCAGCGCGATCAGCATGCCGAAGGTCACGCCCTTCAGGATGCCGATCCAGTAATTGGTCAGGGAAATCGCGTCGGGCAAGGATTGCAGGAACCACTGCGCCGACACGCCCAGCTGCACCTGCGCGGCCAGCATGCCGCCCAGGATGGCCATGGTGTCGGTCCACAGCACCAGCAGCGGCATGGTGACCGCCAGCGCCACCACCCGCGGCAGGATCAGCCGCTGCCCGTGCGAAATGCCCATCACGAGCATCGCGTCCAGTTCCTGCGTGACCCGCATGACGCCAATCTGCGCGGTAATGGCCGACCCTGACCGCCCCGCCACCAGGATGGCAGCCAGCACCGGCCCCAGCTCGCGCACGATGGACACGCCCAGCAGCCTGACGATGAAGCGGTCCGCGCCGATCATCTGCAATTGCTGCGCCGACAGGTACGACAGCACCACGCCGATCAGGAACCCCACCAGTGCGGTGATGCCCAACGCCTGCGCTCCCGTGCGATAGACCTGGGCCGAAATCTCGCGCCACGGGCCGCGGGATGGGCGGCGCAGCATGCCGACAAAATCCAGGACCAATTGCCCCAGCATCACCAACAAGGCACGGCCGTTCTCGGCCGCCTGCAGCACCGCGTCGCCCACGGCCCGCACCCCGCCCCACGAGGCCTCGGGGCGCGGCGGTACCTGTTGTTCGCCCTTGTTCAGGGCCAGGGCATTGAACACGTCCTGCTGACCGGCCGACCAGCGCACCCGTTCGGGCAGTTTTTCGCCCCAGGCCTGCCAGATCAACAGCGCGCCAATGGTGTCCAGCCGGCTGATGCCGTGCAGGTCCCAGCGCGCGTCCTCGCTGGCGGCCTTGGCCATCGCGGCGCGGCGGCGTTCGACCTCGCCGGGCTCGGCCAGCGCCAGAACGCTCCAGTCGCCCCCCACATGGCACACGCCCGCTTCCTGGCGGAAGGGCGCGGCGGCGGACACGGACGGGGAAGAATGCGGCATGAAGACAGGATACCGATGCAAAATGTATCGACAATCATATACGCTGGGGCCAAAACGCCGCGAACCGGGCCCGCGCGTGCCCTACAATCGCCGCCATGTCCGCTCAAGTCCGCCCCATCGACCTGCCCGCGCCAGACGACCTGGCCCGGATGCTGGGTTCGCGCCTGCCCGCCTTCCAAGATATCGCCTGGACCGCCAGCACCGGCTCGACCAACGCCGACCTGCTGGCGCGCGCCCGCAGCGGTGCGGGCGCCGGCAAGCCCTGGCTGCTGGGCACCCACCTCCAGGAAACGGGCCGTGGCCGTGCCGGCCGCCCCTGGCAGAACCGGGTGGGCGCGGCACTGATGTTCTCGTGCGCGTTCGACGTGCACCTGCCGGCCGCGCAACTGCCCGCCCTGTCGCCGCTGGCCGGCCTGGCCGCCTGCGAGGCGCTGCGCGCCGTGGCGGGCCCGGGCGCCGACGGCCTCTGCATGAAATGGCCCAACGACGTGCAATGGCGCGACGCCAAGCTGGCCGGCGTGCTGGTCGAGACCACCCGCAATCCGGGCGGCCGCGAAACCGGCTACACCGTCGTCATCGGCATGGGCGTGAACCTGGTCGACGCCGACGCCTTGTCGCAGGCCCTGGGTCGCCAGGTCGCCGACTGGACCCAGGTGACCCAACATGCGCCCAGCCACCCCGCCACCGCCGCAGACCTGGTCTGCGCCGCGGCCACCGCCTGGCACGAGGCCGTGCAAATGCTGGAACGCGACGGCTTTGGCGCCTTCGCGCAGCGTTTCGGCCAGGTCGACGCGCTGGCTGGCCGCGCCGTCAATGTGCTGGACAAGGGCGACGTGATCCTCAGCGGCACGGCCTGTGGCGTCGATAGCCAAGGCCGCCTGCTGGTGCAGACGCCCCAGGGCGCCACGCCGATATCGGTCGGTGAAATCTCGATCAGGCAGCAGGCATGATCATCCTTATCGACTCCGGCAACAGCCGCCTCAAAGTGGGCTGGCTGGATCCATCCAGCCCCGACATGCCACGCGAGCCTGCTGCTGTCGCCTTCGATGGCCTCGACCTGGACGCGCTGGACCGCTGGCTGGCCGCTTTGCCGCAGCAGCCGACCCGCGCGCTGGGCGTGAACGTGGCGGGCGCCGAACGCGGCGCCGCCATTGCCGCCATCCTGCAGCGGCGCGGCTGTGCGGTCACCTGGGCGACGTCGCAGGCCACCACCCTGGGGCTGGTCAATCACTACAAGACGCCCCAGCAGCTCGGCGCAGACCGCTGGGCGTCGTTGCTGGGCGTGCTGTCGCGCCTGCCGGGGGCCCATCCCCCGTTCCTGCTGGCCAGCTTCGGCACGGCCACCACCATCGACACCGTAGGACCCGACAACGTCTTTGCCGGCGGCCTGATCCTGCCCGGCCCGGCCATGATGCGCAACGCGCTGGCCCACGGCACGGCCAACCTGCCGGTCGCCGAGGGCCAGGTCGTGGCCTACCCCACCGACACGCACGAAGCCATCGCCTCGGGCATCGCCGCCGCGCAAGCCGGCGCGGTGGTGCGCCAATGGCTGGCCGGCCGCCAACGCTACGGCCAGGCGCCGCAGATCTTCGCCGCCGGCGGCGGTTGGCCGGAAGTGCACCAGGAAATCGAGCGCCTGCTGGCCGATGCCGGCGGCGCGTTCGGCGCCGCGCCGGTGCCCGTCTACCTCAACCACCCCGTCCTGGACGGGCTGGCCGCCATGGCGCGCGCCACCCCGGCGTCAGACGCCTGACACGAGGCCGCCGCATGCGAGTGCTCTTCATCCTGATCTTGTTGGCGAATCTGTGGGTGCTGGCGCTGGGCCAGGGCTGGCTGGGCACGCGACCGGCGGATGAAGGCCGGGATCCGCGCCGTTTCAGCCAGGAATTGAACCCGGGCGCCGTCACGCTGGTGCCCAGAGCCGCCCGTTAAGGCTTCGCGGCAGCTTGCACGTCAGGCCCGCGTCGCATGCGCCTGCGACGCCGCCTTCATCAATCCAGCCACGGTGCCAACGCGGCCATCGTCCGGGCCGTGGCGCCCGAATGGCTGGCAAACCAGGTCTGCGCCGCCTTGCCAGCCGCCTGCCGCCTGGGCGGATCGGCCACCAACGCCAAGGCGGCGGCCACTGCCTGTGCCGGATCGGGCTGGCGCTGCGCCGCACCCGCCTCGATGGCATCGCTGGCAGCCTGCTGAAAATTGAACGTGTGCGGCCCCACGATGACGGGCACACCTGCCGCGCACGCTTCGATCAGGTTCTGTCCGCCCAGCGGCGCAAAACTGCCGGCCACCACGGCCACATCCGAGGCCGCATAGTAAAAGGCCATCTCGCCCAGTGTGTCGCCCAGCAGCACGGTCGTGTCCGCGCCGGGATCCTGTCCGGACGAGCGCCTGACATAAGGCACGCCCGCCTGCTCCAGCAGCGCCGCAGCCTCGTCGAACCGCTGGGGATGACGTGGAATCAGCAAGAACAAAGGCCCGCCAGCCGTCGCCGACTGGCGCTTGATCGCGTCGATGAACGGCGCGTCCTCGCCTTCGCGGGTACTGGCCAAGGCGACCACGGGCCGGCCCAGACGGGCGCGCCACGCCTGCCCCGCCTGAACCTGCCGGTCAGGCAAGGCCAGATCGAATTTCAAATTGCCCGACACGCTCGGATTGCGCACGCCAGCCTGGGCCAACCGGTCGGCGTCCTGCGCGGTCTGGGCCAGCACCAGATCCAGCCCTTGCAGCGCTTCGCGCATGACGCTGCCCAGACGACGCGCCTGGCGCAGCGAAGATTCCGAGTAGCGGGCGCTTACCAGCGCCATCGGCAGGCGGGCACGCCGGGCAGCCGCCAACAGGTTGGGCCAGATTTCGCGTTCTATCAACAGACCGCAGCGGGGGGTGTTGGCCGCCAGAAAGCGCCGTGTGGCGCCAGGAAAATCGTAAGGCAGCCAGGCCTGGCGAAGCTGTCCCCGCGCAATCGCGTCGGCAAACAGCCGCGCGCCTTCGGCACGGCCCGTGGCAGTGATGTGGGTCAGCAACACAGGCAGGCCGTGGTCCAGCAACGCTTGCAGCAGCGGCTGGGCGGCACGCGTCTCGCCCAGGCTCACGGCATGCACCCAGACGGGACCGGGCGCCGTCGCGTCCGCCACGGCAGCGGAATGATTCGCGGCGTTCCGGCCAAAGCGTTCGGGGGAAAAAATCTGCCATTCGCCGCCTGCCCGCTTGGCCCGGCGGGCCATCCACAGCCAGACCAGGGGCGCCAGCGCCCGCAACGCCAGGGTGTAGACGCCGCGGTTCATGTCAGTGCGCCGCCAGCGCCTGCTCCACCGACGCCATGACAGCCTCGCGCGAAGGCGAGGCGCCGCGATCGCCCAGGCTGGCCGTGTAATTGGAACCGACCAGGGGCGTGCGCACCGGCGTGGACGCGCGATAGATGCCGATCGTGGGGCGGCCCAGAGCCGCCGACAGATGTGTCAGGCCACTGTCCAACCCCACCATCAGGCGGGATCCCGCCAACAATCGGGCCACCGAACTCAGGTCCATGCGTGGCATGACTTCGACGTCTTCCATGCCGGCCACCAACAGCCGGGCACGTTCGGCTTCCTGCTCGTTGCCGGCCAGCAGCTTGAGCGAGCAACCCGCGTCCAGAAGGCGACGAAAGACAGCCCGCCAGTCGTCTTCGGGCCAGAGTTTGTCATCACGGCTGGCCGACGGCATGATCACCGCATAGCCGCGATCGGCATCCACATGATGCAGCCGAGGCAGTTCCGCGGCATTGAGCCCTTCGCCAGGCACTTCGTGGACGGGATCCGCCGCTTGCCCGGCTTGCCGCACAAAGGACTGCAAGCCGAAATCCGGCAGCCCGGCGTGCTGATACCCGAACGTCAGTCCGGCCAACTTGCGCTGGCGAATGACGGCGGGCTGCCAGAATTCCACGCGATGGCGCACGTTGTAGAACAGGGACGCCAGCGGTTCGCGGGCGGAACGCCAATCCAGACCGTGCCGCACGCCACGCGCCTGACGCACCAGCCAGGCGGATTTCAACAAGGCCTGCATATCCAGGACGATGTCGTACTGCACGGACCGCAGCCGTTCGCGCAGCGCGCGCCGCTCGGCCCGCACTTGCGCCGACCACCAGGATTTACGCCAGCGGCGATGGGCAACCTTGATGATTTCATTGACCGCGGGATGCCAGGAAGGAATCTCGGCAAACGCCTCTTCGACGACCCAATCGATCTGCGCGTCGGGAACGTGCCGGGCAATATCGGTTATTGCCGGCAGCATGTGGACGAGGTCGCCCAGCGAGGAGGTGCGAACGATAAGAATGCGGGTCGGCATCAAAAAGTCAGAAAAATTCGAAGCGAGATCAGTTAGTTCGCGAATTTACACCACATCGGGCGTCGTGGCCCCCCCTATCCTGGCGATGGGACGACCGCCACTGGCAGCCTTGAGAATCAGCATCATGAAAACAGCGGGCAAGACCCATATCGGATAAGCGTAGCGCGCCTGCACCTCGAAAAATATGGCGTGCAGCCCGATCAGGACGCCAGCGGGCAGAAGCGATACGGCAAGTGCGCAAAGACCGAATACCCAAGATCTGTCACGCGCAAGTGCGCGTGTCGACAGCGCCAGAAACAACAGAATCACTACCTGCAGCACGAGGCCAATCCAACGCGAAATCTTGGCATACTCGGCAGCTCGCATCTCATAGGCCTGCATCTGCCCCAGGCTTCGGTTCACGTGGCTCTGTCGCGCCGCTTCGTCGATCATCGCAACATCCACCCCCATGCTGTCCGCCAGTATCTTGTCCTGGCTATAGCGAAGAGAGCCCTGCAGCCATGCACCGAACCAATCCCGGAACCCGAGTATCCGAGAGACCTTGCATCCATAAAGCGCGGGCAGAAGCCGCCAGCCGACCTCCTTTTGTCGTTCGAGGATGAACGGGACCAAAGGCTCTGCTCTCTTCTCGAGACCGAAACGCGCTCGACTTTCCGACCACGCGCCGCAGGTATCCCTGCCATCACCCATGTCGTGGCCGATCGCCACGACTGCGCGCACAACGCCTTGTGCGTACTGTGCGGTCTGAGATTGACTCAACAGTCCCTTCTCGATCAGATTCGCCGCCAACAGCCCCCCGACCACGATAAGCACGCCCATTCCCGCTGACAACAACCGGCCTCGCCAATGCGCGGCCCCCCGGCCAGGAAGGTCTATTTCGTACCGTATCAACATCAACGACACGCCGCTGACAACCATCAGCGGCGCATAGATCGGACGAAGCGAAGCACTCAACGCCAATGCCGCCACAGCCCCCACAGCGATACCGCCCGACGAACGTCGCCCGACACGCATCAGCATGCTCATGCCAATCGCAAAAGTGTTGAATGCCATCAAGTCGGTCGCGACCAACGCTGAAGCAGGCGCGGCAGCGAGAATAGCCAGCAGGACCGCAGCCGCTCCGGACAACCACGCTGCGTCGATGCGGCGTGCTCTCTCAACTGCCGGCAAGACCGCAAAGATCGCCAGCACAGCGAAGCAGCCGTTGAGCATTGCAGCAGCCCAATAGGGGGCAATACCCAAAGCCTTGAACGGAGAGAACAGCCAACCCACCACCCCGCCTTTGTGATAAAGGCTAGGCGTGTCCGCGATCATCCAGTAGTACAGGAAATCGGAGACGGGCTCTGGACGAAATACCGCAGCCGTTCCAAAAAAAACAGTGACCGCCGCCAGGGCGGCAGCGATTCGTCCAAGCCCTGACCGCGGCATGCGCATATTCGCCCTTTCATGGCAGGTAGGTAGATGGAGAGCCGCACGGCAAGAGGCTGCGCCAGAAGGGGCACGCACGGAGGAGCGGCGCAATTCTACGGGATTTCTTGCTATCGTAACGGACCTGCAGTCGCTCGGGGCTGCGGCGCAGCCGTATTCGCTGCGGTCTACACACTGTCACTCACCCCGTTGAACAATGAAAATCCTCACAGTATTTGGCACTCGACCTGAAGCCATCAAAATGGCGCCGCTGGTCCATGCCCTCGCGCGCAATCCGGCGATCGAATCCAAGGTGTGCGTCACGGCGCAACATCGCGAAATGCTCGATCAGGTGCTGGCACTGTTCGACATCAAGCCGGATTTCGACCTGAACATCATGAAACCCGGTCAGGACATGACCGCGGTCACGACAGGCATCCTTGCCGGCATGCAAAATGTGCTGCAGCAGTTTCAGCCCGACTACGTACTGGTTCACGGCGACACGGCCACGACGTTTGCAGCCACGCTGGCGTCGTACTACCAGAAAATCCCCGTCGGCCACGTCGAGGCAGGATTACGTACTGGCGATATCTATTCCCCTTGGCCGGAAGAAGCCAACCGTAAACTCACCGGGGCATTGGCCCAGATTCATTTCGCGCCGACCGACACATCCCGGGCGAATCTTCTGAAGGAAGGCGTACCTGAAAGCAATGTCGTCGTCACGGGCAACACCGTTATCGACGCGCTACTGGCTGTCACGCACAAGATAGAAAACGACGTCGAGCTGCGCCAAAAGCTTGAAGCCGGCTTCCCCTATTTGCAACCCGGCCGCCGAGTGATCCTGATCACAGGACATCGTCGCGAGAGCTTTGGCGCCGGCTTCGAGCGCATTTGCGAAAGCATCGCCGCCGCCGCCAAAGAGTTTCCCAACGAAGATTTCGTGTACCCGGTGCATCTGAACCCCAACGTCCGCGAACCCGTCACGCGCCTGCTCAGCCACCTCAAGAATGTCTTTCTGGTCGAACCCCTGGACTACCTGCCGTTCGTCTATCTGATGACGCGGTCGTACATCATCTTGACCGACTCCGGCGGCATTCAAGAAGAGGCGCCGTCCCTGGGGAAACCTGTCCTGGTCATGCGTGACACGACCGAACGCCCCGAAGCCGTGGCCGCCGGCACAGTTCGTTTGGTGGGTACGGATGTCGCATTGATTACGGGCCAGCTCAGACTGTTGCTTTCGGATGTCAACGAATACCAGAAGATGAGCTTCTCGCATAACCCCTACGGTGACGGGCAATCCAGCGAACGTATCGTGCAGACGCTGTTGCAGCGTCATTGACGAGCAAAGGTGGCTCACCGACAGTGAGCCACCTCCGTGGATGGATCATGGCACTTGGTCGGGGTGAAACAACATTGCCGAATACATCCAGCCAGGCATTTTCCCGGCGCTCTCCAGATAATTGTCGTCGTATTGATCGCAGATATAGCGCTGGGCATAGCGAGCTGCCGGATTCAGCGATCCCAGGAACAATTGATCAAAAATTGCCGACAGACAATAAAAAGGTTTGTGTTGGCCTAGCTGCTGCATCTTCTTCAGCGTTTCACTCTCGCGACTTCCACTACCAATCCAGACGGGGACGTCACCCAGGACACGCGAGTCAAGAAACCGCTGGAACACAAAATCTTCCGCCTTCGCGCCTGTACTAACGAACATATCTGCCGGAAGTACGCCTCGTTCATAGAAAAACTTGGTCAACGCCGGCTTGTGATCACCGTAAATCATGAACACCGCATCAGGAGATACAACGCGTACGGCTTCGACAAATTTCCCCATGTCTTGGATGGCTTTGACCAAGCGCCCATGGTAATCACCTTGGCCAGAATCGTTGTTGAACGGATAGGGCCAATGCGTGTACACCGTCTCAAGATTGAAGAATGCCTTCCCGTCCGGATTTCTATTCAGGATATCCAGCACCCGGTTATACAGAATATTTTCCCTGGGGAACGGACCCGATCCGTCGTAACCCATGTCCTCTAGCCCGATAAACTCATCAAATCCGAATTTGGCCAACACGATGTTGCGCGACCAGAACGTTCGCGTGAAATTGTGCAAAGCATAGGTCTCGTAGCCTTGTACCTTCAGGGATGACGCCAGGGTCTGCGTCTTGGGTGCCATGACCAGCCCGTACTCCTGATAGACCACACCGGCCAACGCTCCATGTGACGGCATGGCCGTAAGCATCTCGAATGATGCGTTCACGGTTCCGCCGCCATACGCTGGAGATATCCCGCGCAACGGCAAAAAGCCCAACTTTCGTAAGGGCTCGAATGCATCCTTGAAATTGTTTTCGTCGTACCAACATGCTTCGCACAGAATGAAGAAGACATGTTTGGGCGGAGAGGCCGCTGGCGGTGTACTCGGTATGGCGTGCAGCAGATTCCATTCGGCCTCTGACGGCCGCGGCGGCATTGGCCGCCGGCTGGTCTGCACCAGGTGGACGAACAAACCATTGACGGTAACATTGCTCCGCCAATCACCGGTTGTGTAATAAATGCCATGGCGCGCAAACAACGTCTGCATCTTGTAATTTGCGTTCCACCAGGCGTCGGGCAGGTACGGTTGAAACGCGACAGGCGCAACCATCAAAAGCAGGCCGGCAGTAAATGCCCTGCCACGCAACGTCCCGCGGGCAAACGCGCGCCTGCAGGTCAGTGCGAGCGCCGCGCCGGCCGTCACCACCACCATCACCACAAGAATGATTTTCCACCAGCTCAGATAGGCCAGAACAATGGAAATATTCTGGGTGGTGGCAATATCTCCCCATGCGAGTGGCGTTCCGGTATACGCAGTCTTCGTCTGATTGATGCCAATCAGTAATGCTGCAGCAGCTACGCTGATGCCAACCGCCTGTAGCGCCCCCATCAGCAAACGAAGCAGCAAATAGAGGAACATGGCTGGCGACAAAGCAACAACGATCGCAACGATTCGCCAGTGGGGATCGCCCAGATCGAATTCCGCGTACCTATGCAGCGCCCAAGTCAACGACAGCAGATAGACGACAAAAACCAGGACCTCAGCGACGGCTCTGCGCAAAGAAATATGCGATTCCTGCGCAGTGGCATGCCCCCCTGCTCGGTCAACTTCATCCAACATAAAACTGGAGCCTCAAAATGCAACACCGCCTGGGACTTCCAGGCGGTGTTATCGCTTACGGTATGGTCAATCAGCGAACACGACCGTGTTGATCACTTGCTTCCAACGATGCTTCCAGGCATCTTTGGAAAAGCCCTCGGCAGTCAGTTGCGCATTTGCAGCCAGTTTCTCGGCCAACTGACGATCCCCAATCAAGCGCTCTGCAGCCTGGACCAGATCCCACATGCTCGGTCTGATCAACAAGCCGTTATAGCCATCCACGATCAGGTTTGGCAGCCCGCCGACATTCGTGGAGATCACTGCATTGTTCGTCGCAAGGGCTTCAATGCATGAGAGCGAAGTGCCCTCTGACTCGGTAGTCGGAACCAGCACGACGTGGCTATCCACATAGGCCAGATGCATGTCATCCATGTCATGCTCCGTCCACGTGACGCGTCCGGGGTGTCGTGCGATAAAGGCCTCGGTCGCAGCGACATCGGCGCCGACAGCCTGCCCGCAGAAAACCAGGCGAATATTGTCGTGCCGGGCAAAAAGCGCATCGAACGCGTCGATGGTCAAGTACAACCCTCTCGGTTCGTACAACCGACGGGGATACAGGAAGCAGAGCGTACCGTCCCGGAAGTCTTTCACACTCGGTTTGAATTGCCGCAGATCGACGTAATTCGGAACGTACGACAACGAGTTGGCCAAGGGCCAATCATAAGTGCGCATCCAATTGATGAAATTGGTGTCCACGCAAACGCAGCCATCGCTGTTCTTGACGGCGTCCAGGATCAAATCGTAGCGTGAACGATCATAGCGCTCTACCCGATTGTTCTTGCCGTCCCAATGGATGCCGTGATTGATCGAAAGCACCTTCTTGTCTTGCGGCAGTCGGCAGGCGAGCTCCGCAGGCGATGCAATCAGTACGTCACTATCCTTGCAGAACGAGGCATAGGCTTGCGAGATCTTCACAAAATCCAATTCGGGTGTGGCCGCAATGCCCTGCACCTTGATGCCCTTGAAAATGCGCTCAAAGGGTTCGTACGAATTTTGCAATATGCGTACGTCGCACCCCATTTCTTCGAGCAACACCGCAAGGTCGTATACGTAACGTTCCGCGCCGCCCTTGAAGACAACCTCGCCATGCCAGTCGTAGAAATTGATATTCACGATATCGACCTTCGGACGACCCCGATTGGATACTCCAGTCGGATTCCGAGTGACGGCATTGGCTGCCACGAACTCGCGCACAGGCTTATGCAATTCGCGCCAATCATGCGATGACGCCAATTGTGCAGAGGCATCGGTATAAGCCGATTTCCATGCGCCGCTCGATATTGCCTCTACGAACTTATCTCCGTCAGCGACAACAATCGCACCTTCGTAATTGAGCATGGTGCGCGTGGGCGTACCGATCACGGGTTTACCGGCGGCCAGGTATTCAAACAATTTCAGCGGTGATACGGCATCCGTCTTCTCGCTGACAATGAATGGCACAATGCCCACATCAATCCACGCCAGATAATGCTTCAAATCAGCATATTTCTTCGGACCTAGGTGAATGAATCGCTCCGACTGCGCCTCAAGGCGGGCCATTCTGCGTTTTACTTCATCCAGATTTTCCGGGACGAATGCCGCAATCGGGCCAACAAAAAGCAGCACTACATTGGGCAAGGCGGCCAGTTGATCGACAAGGTCAAAATCAATGAGCTCAGAAATCACCCCGTGATATCCGACAACCGTCACAGCTTCGCTGTCAATCCTGGCGCCCTGGGGAAGCGGGCACAATTCACGCAACCCGCCCGTAAAATCCGAGAGATAAACGCCATTCTCATAGAGAACACCGTGGGAAGTACTGGCCTTGTTTTTATCCAGCAGTTTTTGGGCGGAAAACAGCGTGATATCGGCTTTCTCGAGCAAAATCCTGTGATCAGAGCGCATGGTCTCCGACGGACTTGCGAAAACGGTCAAATCATCCAGCACGTCGTAAATCAGTAATGCCTTACTCGCAATCTCGGCGTAATGCAGGAACCCTGGCCAATGCAAATACAAAATAAACGGCGTATCTTGCAACATCGCAAAGAGTTCGACCGTCATATTCGAAACATAGCAACCCTCGCCTGCCCTGCGCAGGTAAGGGGTATTGTTATTCACCTGGAGCTGAATGCAAAGATAACCGTCTTTGGCAAAGGCCGCCATGATATGGTCCGGCCGCTGCTTCAGCTCCAGGTCATATGCGACCGGGCACAGAACAATACCCTTTCTGTTCGGGTACATGGCAAACAGCCTGAGGATTTCGCTACGATTTTGCCTGGAAGGCTGCTTCATTCCAGCACGAACGTAATCCGCCTGAGCACGGCTGTGGAACTTGTATTCCGGGTATTCTTCTTCTGCGGAATTAGAGTCCACCGTAGACAGGCCCGCCGCAGCGGCGGTCTTTGCCATTTTCTTTTGCTCAATCGCGCGCAGCGCACGCTGAATGCGCCACCAAGCCGCCTGGATTCTCCAGCCGCCGCGCGCCGCAAGTATGCGCCGCTTCAGCCTTTGCTTTATCGACAGTTGAGAAGCAACTGCCGTTTCCAAGGCATGCTGGCTCCGCCACAGCCGCAGCTCCAATTCGGTAATCTTGGCCTTGGCTACGTCCAGGTCTGACTGTAGCGCTTCGACCGCCGTCGACTGCGCCGGCGCCAATGCCTGGCTATCCTTGCTCACCTGCTGCGAAGTGTTCGCAAACTTATCTGGCCCAGCAGTGCCGCTGACCGTTTTCTCGTCGTGAATGCTCAATTGGATACCGCTCAAAGGGGAGGCAGAATTTGAGATGGTGGCTAACCGTACTATCACCGGGCGATTAGCGACCTCGCTGAGGAGCGATTGTGCCGAGATTGTACCTCGTGACGCCTTGATGACAGCCTGAACCGCTCACCGCCCCGGGGGAAACCATAAAATAGGACAACCACCTCACTGATACGCCTATGACCCGTAGCCGTTAGGATTGTTGCGTTGCCAGCGCCACCCATCCCTGCACATGTCCTCAATGGTGTAAATCGCAGTCCACTTGAGAATGCGATTCGCGGACGAAACGTCTGCCCACGCAGCTGCAACATCACCGGGACGACGATCACAGATCCGGTAGGGCACAGGCATTCCGCTCGTCAGTTCAAAAGCCTTCAACAATTCCAGTACAGATGTCCCTCGGCCGGTACCCAAATTGAAAGAGTGAAATCCTCGATCACCCCGGTCCAGCAGCCAGTCGATGGCCTTGACGTGGCCCGCCGCCAGGTCCGAAACATGAATGTAATCGCGGACACCCGTTCCATCGGTAGTTGGATAATCCGCACCGAATACCGGCAACGAGGGCAGACTGCCGATGGCTGTCCTGGTTATATAGGGAAAGAGATTATTCGGCACGCCTTGCGGATGATCGCCGATTCGCCCGCTCCTGTGAGCGCCGATAGGATTGAAATAACGCAGGGCAATAGCCGCGAACCCCTGGTCGGCAAAACAATAGTCCTGCAATATCCGTTCGACCATGGCCTTGGAGTGTCCGTAGGGATTCGAAGGCCCTAACACATGATGTTCCGTATAAGGCAGATCTGTTCCGGGACAATAGACGGTCGCGGAGGAGCTGAAGACCATGTTCTTTATCTCAGCGTGCCTCATCGCCTCAAGCAGACTCAGGGTTCCTGTGACGTTGACGTCGTAGTACGACAGGGGCAGCGCGACCGACTCGCCAACAGCCTTCAGCGCGGCCAAGTGAAGTACACACGAAACAGGCTCGCCTTTCATGGCCTGGTCGACGAACAGGCGCACAAGCAGGTCCGTGTTCCGGATATCACCCTCGATGAAATCAATCTCGTGCCCAGTCAACTCTTCAACGCGGACGAGCGCCTCGGGGCGGCTATTGGAAAAATTGTCCAATACCAGGGGCTTATAGCCGGCCTCAACGAGGCTGACCAGCGTGTGCACACCGATATAGCCTGCGCCACCAGTTATGAATATTGTTTTACGCATGATTCAAGCCATGGACAGGAAGAAGGGTAAATTCAGGTGCGGAGGGCTCTTCCCAAACGACGCTTTGCATATTTATACAGCTTCAGCGGCATGCCAAGCACCCGCTCAGTCCAGCGGTCCATCCGTCGCAGGCCGGAAGCCAGCATCCAGAAGCAAACAATCGGGTAATACCCAAACATTCGCGCTATCGAGATGCCTTTCTCGACCCGAGCGCCAAAGGACTCCCGAATAATCCCGCACTTTATCCAGTCGCCTCCGAAGTTCTTTTCCGCGACACTGAAGATATCCTGGAGCGCCTTGCTTCTGCTATAGCCTTGCAACGTCTTTACTTTCGTGATCCAAGCCGCGCAATGCCGGGCGACATACCACATCAAAAGGCGCCGATTTCTATCGAACTCACCTTTCTTCCGGTAGAAGGCGAGCATATCTTCAAGAACCGGAACGATATTCAATATCCTCTTATCCGTCTGTTTCATGGACTGAGTGGGACGCGTAATATCGTAGTTGTATAGCTCTTTGTTGACGTAATATATTTTCTTGGCAACAAGATAGCTTTTCGGAACAAAATTCGCATCTGCGAAAATGACGCCCGCCAGCAGGCGGACGTCCGGATCCGAGAATATTGACCGATGATACAGCCGCCCGCACGGGGTTGCCCAGTTTCTATATAGAAGATCCCGGTCTTCGCCGACCAGTTCTCTCTCGCTATCAAACGGCAGCGGCTTGAAGGGTGCCGTGCTGCCGGTATAGCAGTACAGCAGATTTCCTATCAACAGGTCGGCACCCGTAGATTGGGCCTTGTCGTACATGAACTGGACAGAGTCAGCGTCCAGGAAATCGTCCCCGTCCACGATGGTGATGTATTCGCCTGAAGCCCTGTCAATTCCATAGTTGCAAGCCGCACCATGGCCACCATTCGGCTTGACGAAAGACTTGAATATGTCGGGCCGTCGCGCAACATATTCGTCGATTATCAACTGGCTATCATCCGTGCCGCCGTCATTGATCACCAGCACTTCAATGCTCTGCAGAGTCTGGTTCTCAAGCGAACGCAGGCAGCGATCAATATAAAACTCGAGATTGTAGACAGGGACAACGATGCTGACTTTCGGATTCATTTCGCAGCAGTGCCCTTGAATTGGCTATCAAACACATCCAGCGCGCGCTCGATGATATTATTCATATCATAATATCTATATTCAGCAAGACGCCCGACCAGCATCAATTGAGGATATTTCGCAGCCAAGGTGGAGTACTTTCCATACAGCTCCGCATTGCTATCCTTCGGAATAGGATAATACGGAATGCTCTGAGCAGGAACCATCCTATCGTAGGCCTGCGGATATTCCTTCATGATGGTCGTCTTAACCGGTGGCTGGGCCATCAAGTGCTTATACTCGGTAATCCGCGTGTAGAGCTGTGTGTTGGGATAGTTGACCGTCGCGCAGGGCTGATAATAATCCACATCATGAGACTCAAGGTCAAAGCGCAGCGAACGATAGGGCAATTCTCCGAACTGGTAATCGAACAGCTCGTCGATAGGTCCGGTATATATCACCCTTCCTTCAAAACGTTTACCCATGTAATTGATCTCACCGGTTTCCGGGGAGAGCGAAAGAATATCTTTAGCTTTGGTGTTGAGGCACACCTCAATCAGCGGATTCGCCAGCATCGCCTCGAACATCTTTGTATAGCCATCTTTCGGCAATGCCTGATGTTGTTCCTGGAAATAGCGATCATCGTATGAAATGTGCACGGGAACTCGGGCAGTGATGGTCTCGAAGTCCAGGTTCTCCGGCTTGTCCCCCCATTGCTTGGTGGTGTAGTTCAAGTACACATTCTCGAATACGAACTCTCCGAATTCTCGAATGCGCTGATCGGCGTGCTTGCGCAGTACCGAAACAGGCACCTTCACGTCCATGCCGAATTCTGCGACCAACAAGCCCTTGAGCTCATCCGCGCGCTCGGGCAAAAGGCGCTCAAGTGACGTCAGATTGAAAGGCACCGGCACCAACTGATCCTGCACTTCAGCCAACACCCGATGCTGATAAGGATGCCATCCCGTGAATTTCGATATGTATTCCAGAACCCGCGGGCTATTGGTACGGAAAAGGTGCGGACCATACTTATGCACCAGGACCCCGTGCTGGTCCTGGTAGTCGAACATATTCCCGGCGATATGCTCCCGCTGGTCTATCAGCAATATACGCTTCCCATTTTGAGAAGCCAGGCGTTCTGCCAGAATGGAACCGGCAAAGCCAGCACCAACTATAATGAAGTCGTATTTTTTCATGATAATCTAGCTCTTTACAATCGACCGAATCACTTGCTCCATTTTGGGAGCGACAATATCGATCGAATAATCTTCGTACACGCCAAAATCCGGCTTCACCTTGCCGTCGAGATACCGCTTCAATACGTATGCAATTCGATCTGCCCGCAGATCGGCAATAAGGTTGTGGCTTCTGGATAGAATGTCGGCGGAAGGCCCTGCTGCCATTGTCACAGCCGCGATGGGCTTCTTGGCACCCATGTAGTCAGCGAGCTTTCCAGGAAAGAAGGGGTTGCTGTCTATTCCATCCTGCTCCTGCGTGAACATTCCATCAATCAACAAAAGAACGTCTGCCTGCCGCATCAATTGCAGGCTCGCCATATAGGAAACCGGTGGTTCGAAGCGCACGTGCTCACGGAACCTCATGTCCTTATGCGCTTCGATGTCTTCCGCATAGGGGGCACCGCCGTAAAAGCGAACTTCGAACTTATCTCGGTATTCCGGGTAGATCTCCAGCAACCGATCCACTGCCAGCAAAACTGGAGCTGCCGTGCGCTTCACATGATAAAGCGTACCGAGATGGGCAAAAATGAATTTGCCGCCAGCGCGCTCGCCATCTGAGCCGTACATCATCGGATCATAGCAATGCGGAACCACCACGGCTTTGTGTTTGTATTGCTCCATCTCATCCACGAACATCAGATCCCGCTGATATTCATTGTTGAGCAGGATCACATCCGCATCGCGCAACGTATTCCGTTCGATCAGACGGTCCTCCTCAACCATGGGATAGCCACGCATGTGAGCGACATAGGGATTACGTACGAACAAATCTCCGAAATAAGCGATCCACGGTAAATCCGGATATCTTCTTTTGATTCGAGAAGCCGCATCGTGGCTCACCATTTCATTTGAATGAGATATTAGGAAATCAAACTTCCCTTTATTCCTTTCATACAAATCCTGGACCGCATCGATGAACTTCCTGCGCACCCCGGGAGTACGCGGATTCTTATGGTCAAGTTCAATTGGGAATCGCTCAATACTTGCCTTGCCGGAATAACGCAATAATTGGTTATCCGGATTATCTCTCGCAACCTGGGCGACCAAATAGGATATATTCGTGTCTTTTATTCTTTTGTAAAAGTCAATATCTGCCGAGCCCACATAGGGCGCGAAGAACCAGGACACGGCGAACCCGCTGATATTTTTCATAAAGCTTATCTACACATTTACCCGATCAATGGCGCTGAACTCATATGGACAGCATGCCGTCTTGCCATCGGCCATTCGCCAGGATTCAATCTTTGACCCGAAGGACTTTCCGTGCTGCTCGCCCCAACGCTCGGATAGGAGCAGTCAGGCGCCACGAACTACTGTTCTGCATACTTGCAAGTGCCAGCGCCAGATCCTTGTTGGCCGCATCAAGCTTGCGCTGTTCTTCCAGCACAATGGCCTGTTGTTGCAACTGCGCATCCAGAAGCAATCCGAAATTATTTAACAGTTTCTTCAGTTCAACGACCTCATTGCTCAAGCGAGAATGATGTTCAAGCAGAGCCTCATGCTTTTTCGCCTGTTCAACCCGTGCCAACTGCGCAATATCGACGTTTACGATATCGGCATTCACATAAACATCGCCCAGAACCAGACGATTAGCCTCAGCCCAGTGCCTGTTCACATATACGAGGATGATTTGGTCGCCGTACCAATAAGTCGGGTTCATTCCCCGACAATCCACCGCTCTCGAATGCACGAGCAACCAGTCCGAATGCGCGAACAGCGGAATGTTCTCGGGTGCGAAAGTGAAAAAATGCTCGGAAATACGGTCCAGTTCCCGATAAGGTAGCGCCAGTACGACACAATGCCCGGTCCGTTGGAACAGCTTTGACAGCACATTGAACGGATCAGTGAAATGTTCGAGCGTATTGGATGAAAAAACCAGATCGAACTTTTCGCTCACCGTATCCGAGGCAAGCCAGTCCTGCGCATCGAAGCGTATTGTTGGGTAATGTTCACGCGCCGTCTTCACGGCCGACTCGGCAAAATCTATGCCGACCACTTGCTCCCGAGCGAAATAACCGGCGAGCACATCAGTGCCATCGCCTTGCGCACAGCCCCAGTCGCACACCTTCCAATTGTTCTGATTCGCAGTAGAGCGCAGCCAGGCCGGCAAATTTTCCAGCGCCACCCTGGCAAAAAAACGAGACTGCTCCTGGCCCTTATTGGACTCCCAGTCGGTATCGAATCGGCCATTCCAATAATCATGGCTATTTATATCGCCTTGGCTCATGCCGCATCTCCGCTAATCCGAATCTTGACTCCGGGTCGAAATATCCCCATGAACCTGGTGGTTGCAACAACAGAAAAATAATGGGCACCTTCGATATACTCGAAATACGACATTCCGCCAGAGCTTGCATCCTCCAGCGCCGCAACGAGAATATACTTGCCCGGCACAAGGTGGTTGGTGAAGTCAAACTCCACCTGAATCAATGAACCGCTTTGAGTCAGCACCAATTCCGGTGTCTCGAGGGTGCTGGCCACCATCAGATCCGCGCCCTTTTCATTCTTTATCGAAAAAGCCACGCTGACTTTGCTGAGCTCGACTCCCGCAGGCGGCAGGAAGGCGATTTTCACACGCAGACTCTCGCCCCAGTCAAACACATCTTTACGCTGTCCTGCTTCCGTGTGAACCGCTGCGTGGCTGATCAGTCCCACCTGCGAGCCCCAGTGCGAGGCCGGCTTATTGTCCACATGCCTGTCAGACGTTGCCGGTAGCAATGACTCGCCATCCCGGATCTCCGGCAGGACGGCAGCCATCTCCGGTTCTGCGGCAACGGCCGGCGCGCCACCATTCTCGTCCTGGTACATGAATTCAGCGTACTTGCTGGTCACGGCAGATACTTCACCGGTCATGCGCAGGTTACCTTTATCCAGCCAGACGGCTCGCTGACACAGCATCCGCACCGAGCCGACGTCGTGGCTGACGAACAATACTGCCGCGCCGGCGTTCTGTATATCCTTGATGCGACGCATGCACTTGTACTGAAAGCGCGCATCTCCGACCGCAAGCGCCTCATCAACAATCAGCACGTCTGGTGTTACATTGATGGCCACTGCGAAAGCCAGCCGGACATACATGCCGCTGGAATACACCTTGACCGGCTGGTCGATAAAACTACCGATATCCGCGAACGCTGCAATGTCATCGAAGCGCTCGTCCGTCTCGCGCTTGGTCAACCCCAGGATGGATGCATTCAGGTATACGTTCTCGCGTCCTGTAAATTCAGGATTGAATCCCGCACCCAACTCCAGTAGCGCGGCGATGCGACCGCTGGTCCATATCTCACCCGTTGTGGGCGTCAAGGTCCCGCAAATCATCTGCAGCAGCGTGGACTTTCCCGAGCCGTTTCGGCCGATGATGCCCACTGTTTCGCCGCGCTGCACATCGAACGACAAGTCATGCAGTGCCCAGAATTCGCGGTAATACTGGCGCCGACCGAACGATCCCATCTGCAACAGCCTGTCCCTCGGCTTGTCGTAGAGGTGGAAGCACTTGCTGAGATTGCGAACCGAAATAGCCAGGGAATCAGAGGACATCAGCAAATCCTTTCCTGGTGCGTTGAAACCATGCGTATCCCAACACTGCGATCAGGCACGCAGCAACGGTGTAAAGCGACCAAATCCGCCAATCAATCCCCACTCCCCAGAAGAGCACATTGCGTGCTTGTTCAACCACAGCCGTCAAGGGACTCAAATGCAGGAATACACGATAACGCTCGGGCAGGGATGTAGCGGAATAGAAAATAGGAGACATGAACATCAGCACGGTCGTGACAATGCCGATGAACTGCGAGACATCGCGCAGGTACACGCCCAAAGCGGACAGGAACCAGCTTGCCCCAAGAACTAGAATGACAAGAGGCAGCACCACCACAGGAAAGAGCAGAACGGTGGCGTGAGGCACGCCATAAAAAACCAGATAGAACGCCATCCAGACCGCCAAACTGATCAGCAGATGGAAGAACGCCGAACCCAAGGCAACACATGGCAGAATTTCAAGAGGAAAGACCACCTTCTTCACATAATTGACATTCGACAGGATCAACGACGGTGAACGATTGATGCACTCAGCAAAAAAATTAAAAAGCATCAAGCCGGCAAACAAAACCAAAGCGAACTCCGTCTTCGATTCGGAGCCGCCCGGCCAGCGCGCCTTGAATACAACGCTGAAAACAAACGTATATACCAGCAGCATGAAGACTGGATTAAAAAAAGACCAGAGCAGCCCAAATGCGGAGCCCCGATAGCGCCCCACCACCTCGCGTCTTACCAGATCACTGATCAGAGTACGGTACTTGAACAATGATTTGAACAAAGAAACGGGCGATGCCGGATGTCTATGCGCACTACTCACGATATATAAAATCCATTTTATGCCCGACGTCCCAACCGAAATAGACAGCGCTTGCGGAACGCGTTGAATATATAAAAACAAAAATAATAAAAACTAAGCGGAAGAGACAGACTCAGAACTTTCCGATATATTCGCCACTGCCACCGGATTGCCCTGCCTTTATTCGAAGACAGAGAGTTCTTTACCACGCGATAATATGCAAGAGGCGTACCTGGCAGTGTCGCGTGAATTTCGCCCGCGATTTTAACTGCACGTAGCCAGAAAACATAGTCTTCATGTCCACCCGACTCGAAACGCAAGTCAGGCAACCGATCCTTGCGGTAGATTCCGGTCAGGTGTCCAATGAAATTGGACTTCAACATATCGCTATATTTCAGGGATTCCGGAACGTCCACTGGCGCTAGTAACTCGCCTTCTTCAGTCATGCGAACGTAGGATCCGTAGCTGACCGCCACACCGGCTTCCAATACCTGCACCTGCGCGGCCAGCTTATGCGGCAGCCAGATATCGTCGCTATCGAGAAATGCAATGTATTTCCCTCGAGCAGCATCGATTGCCCGGTTGCGCGTCTGAACAACACCCAGGTTTCCGGGATTCTTCAAATAGTGAATTCTCTCATCCGTATACTCAGCCACGTACTTGCCAGTGTTGTCGGTTGAGGAATCGTCAACCACGAGCAACTCCCAATCCTGGAACGTTTGCTCAAGGACAGAATCGATCGCATGTTTTATGTAACGCTGCGCATTATAGGCAGGCATCACGATGGATACCGAGGGAAGCTTTTCCGGGCGCATCAACGTATACTCCCCAGCAGCCTTATGATATGGCGAACATAAACACCCCTATAATGCTCTGAATAATAGGAGGAGTATTTTTCAAGCCATAATTTCTGCGCTTGATCAGCCGCTGCACGGATTTGGAAAGAATTCAATCCGTCAAGCCAGGCGGCAATGGCGGGAGCGCCTTCAGCAATGGCCCAGCCAGTGCCTTGAAGCGTCACTTTAGTGCCGGGTGGCGTGCCAACGGTGGTGAGCATACCCCGTCCCAACATCAGATGTTCATAGTATTTGTTAGGTGACGCGTATAAGTGATTCGGCACCGTCAGATAGTACATTCCTACTATGACGTCCATACCAGCCATCAACGCCAAACCCTCTGTGCTACGCGCAGCTCCGTAAAAATGGATGTTGGGAAACTCTGTGGCGGCGACCTCTAAGGTGTCCTCCAACCCACCGTAGCCAGCCACGTGGAGCTCGACATCGCACCGGCCGCCGCAGACAAGAAGCAGATCTTCCAGACCCCGGTTACGAGGCTCCAACACGCCGAAATAGCCAATTTTCCAGGGCGGACTCGGTTCCCGTAACGGTTGAGCTTCGGTAAATGTTCCGGGCACGTTCTCCAACACCAGCACGTTGGGCAGCTTCGTGGATAGACCATGTTGCGCATATCGCTCCTCGTTGACGATCAGCGTCAGAGCAGCAGACTTTGCAATGTGCGTTTCCAGTGCATCGAGAAATCTGCCCGCCACTCCGGACAGATTGCGTACGGCCGAATAGTTGTCGTAGATGTCGAAGACCAAGCGCTTTCCCGCAATGGCGCAAAACACCCACGCCGCGGCGGCTGAATCCAGATCGATGGCATGCACGACCCGCAGGACCCGCCGTGCACGCCACAGCTGCATGAATACGAACAAGTTCCAGCGCAGTAGCGCGATAGCGTTGCGCCAGCCACCGCCCAGTTTCGCCGGGAGAGAGAACAAAGTCTGCCTGGTCTCATCGGCTCGTGCCGAGCCATCCTTGTTCCAACCGATGAAATGCCAAGTCAAGCCTGCATCAGCCAGCGCGTCGAAATACTTGGCTAACCTTGCATCGAAGTCCGCGACGTACGACCGCACGAAGAAGATCATTTCTCCTTAATTCCCCGGCGTACGATCTTCGCCCGCTTCTTAATGACCATCCACTTGGGCATGCGAAACAGGACCAACTTGCGATAAAGAATGATATAGGTCGCCGAAAAGGCCGCGACGAAGAACATCAGCAGATATTCGTTTTGCCAAAACAGCACTGCGGGAATGACCGCGAACGAGGTCAGCAACCACAGATAGGGCGAAGTCATCGCGTTGCGCTGGATCTTATGGCGCACGTCGCTGGAACCAACAGCCCATCGCACCAAGCGCTTGTAGATAAGCATATGCAGATGCACACCGTCCGGCATGCCTGGAGACTGCCCGCGCAAGAATCTTTTCCGATATATCGAGAACAGCGTCTCGAATACTGGGTAGATGCACAACAACAATGGGAACCAGGCAGAGACATTTGGGTGCCGCGCCAGCATCAGCACCGAAATGGCGCCGACCATGAAACCGATGAAATACGCACCACCATCGCCCAGGAAAATAAGCCCCCGGGGGTAGTTCCATACGAGGAAGCCTACGATGGCACCGATCATCCCCACAGCGGCGATCAGCAGCAGCCGATCGCCCAGATAATATGAAACATAGGCAAATCCAGCGAAAATCATCGCGCTGATCACAGCGGCCAGTCCGTTATAGCCGTCAATGATATTGATCGCATTTGCTGCCCCGGCAATTGCGATCATCGTACAGACCAGGGAGATGGCACCAAACTGCAGCAGCCAATCGACTCCAATGATATCCAGCCGAGTCAGGGTGGCGCCGCATAAATAATAAGCCGCAGCACCGGAAATCATGGCAAGGCCCAACCGCACCAGTACCCGCACGCGCTTGGTCACGTCTTCGGCCAGTCCGCCCAGGAAGGCCGGCATCGCCACCGCCAACAAAGTGGCCAGTTCCCCGCCTTGGCCGGGCTCGCGCACCGCGGCCACCACCCCAATGCCGAACATGGCCACTACAATGGATATACCGCCGACCCGGGGCACCGGACGGACGTGATATTTTTGAACGCTGGTTATATCGTGGTCGGCCGTATACTTGCCATGCAACGAATTGAACCGGACGAGCAATAACGTGATGGCGAGCGATATAAGGAACGCGACTAAAACATAAAGCATGGGATACACCAGCAGTAAAGTGGCGCGATTTTATGCGTAAACCCTCCCCGGCTGCGGCGTGGTGCATGACCGCATTCAGGCCAGGGGCTGCTTACATCGATACCAGCCACAAGACAATGAGCAACGAACTTGAACGCGGCCTGTCGGCCAGCCAAGGCAGATTGCCTCGCATCGCTTTCCTGTTCAACCGGCTATAGTAGCTTAAGGGGCATCCTCCACCGCACCCCTTTCGCCCAGGAACTCGCGCCATCTCCCTCCGACCGTTGCAACCGCGCCGCATAGTACGTCGCTCCCGTGCGGGTCGCGAGCATGTCGCGCATGGAGTCGTGCACTCCCGCCCCATTTTTTAGCGATTGGCAAAAACGCACATCTCGTTGCGTATTGCAAAAAATAATCGATATCAATTAACGCATAGCGGCTGCGCGATGCGGTTATTGGCACGCCCTCGAACCACAACCGCGCGTCGATACGGGCTAGCCAAATATTGCGATCGGAGCAAGAATGGGCCATAACGCTTCCAAAAAGGAGACAGCCATGCGCATTGCAGATGCCCAGTGGATTCCTTCAACCCAGCACCAGACTTGGGATGCGTTGACCGATCCCGCCGTGCTGCAGCGGTGCATCCCCGGCTGCGTCGAAGTCGTCCAGCGTAGCCCCACTGAGTACGGGGTGACGCTTCGAGCCAAGATCGCCGGCCTGGACACCGACTACGAAGGTGAGATCCTGCTCTCGGATGTGGATCCCCCCAACAGTTGCACTCTGGTGTTCGAAGGCAAGGGCCGCGCTGCCTGCCTGGCCATCGGCACCGCCCAGGTCAATCTGTCGACAAAAGACCAGGGCACGAGAGTCGCCTACACCGTGGCCGGCATGACTGGCGGCAAGTTGGCGGAGTGCGGCGAAGGCCTGGTGCTCAAGGCCGGTGAAAAGATCATCGCGAAGTTCTTCACCGCGTTCATCGACTACATGGCTGGCCAACCCCGTTTGGCCCCGCCGCCGCCGCCACCCGAACCCGAACCTCGCGGCCTGTCCAATTCCCGTTGGTCCTGGGCGCTGGTCGTGCTGGTGGTTGCCGTATTCTGGAGCTATCACGCATTCTATAAGTAGAACCCCGTAGGGCCGGTGATATCCTTGGCGGCATGACCGCGCCACCACCACCGCCCCCCGCCACGGAACCCGCCCACTCCCGCCGCGACCTTCTGATGGGCATGGCCGGAGTGGCTGCCACCGTCGTGCTGGCGGCCTTCGATTCCACCATCATCAGCACCACGCTGCCGCGCGTGGCTGAGGCCCTGGATGGCATGGCGCTTTATGCCTGGGTCGGTACGGGCTACCTGCTGGCGACGGCGGCATCAATCATGATTTTCGGCCGCCTGGGCGACCTGTTCGGCCGCAAGCCGCTGATGCTGGTGTCGGTGCTGATCATCGCACTCGGCTCCGTCGCCTGTGGCTTATCGCAGACCATGGGCCAGTTGATTCTCTTTCGAACACTGCAAGGCATTGGCGGCGGCATGATGATCGCCACCGCCTTCGCGGCTCCAGCCGATCTGTTCCCCGATGCCAAGCAACGCGTGAAATGGATGGCGCTGGTCTCCGCCGCTTTCGCCATGGCCAGCGGCATCGGCCCTGTACTGGGCGGCGCAGCCACCCAGGCGCTGGGCTGGCGGGCCGCCTTCTTCATTTCACCCATCGCCGCTGCAGTCGCCCTGTTCCTTCTGGCCAAGTACTTTCCTCGGATCAAACCGGTTCACACCGGCGAACGCCGCATCGACTGGATCGGCGCCGTATTGCTGGTGTTGGCCGTAGGCGCGCCATTGGCAGCGTTGGAATTAGGCTTCGCCAAAGGCGAACATGCACACCCGATGATGGGGTTGGCCTTGGCCGTCGTCGGTATCGCCGCCATCTTCCTGCTCATTCCGATAGAACGCCGCGTCGCGTCCCCGATATTCCCGTTGCGCGTGCTGGCTGGCCGCGAACCGCAATTGCTGAACCTGGCGGCAATGACGGTAGGCGCCGTCATGTTCGTGCTGATCTTCTACAGCCCGTTGTTGCTGCAGCAGGTACTGGGCTACACGCCCAGCGAAGCCGGCTTGCTGCTGACGCCGCTGGTCGCGGCCATCTCGGTAGGCAGCATCATCAACGGTCGGCTGTTTCCCCGCCAGGCGGAGCCCCAGCGCCTGATGGTGTTTGGCGCCGGCCTACTGGCTGCGGGTACCCTCATGGTCCTGCTGATTTCTCCAGGGACCTCGGCCTGGTGGATTCTTGCGGCGTTTTTTGTCAATGGTTGCGCACTCGGCTTCCTACTGCCCAATCTGACGCTGTTCATGCAGATGTTGAGTGAACGGCGCGACGTCGGCGTCGCTTCTGCCTTGGTGCAGACCACCCGCGCTATTGGCAGCGCGCTAGGTACCGCCGTAGTGGGCATCCTGATTTCGCACGGCACGATACTAAACGGAGTGCGCACCGGGCTTGTCCTGTGTATTGTCCTGTGCCTGACCTGTGCCCTGATCGCGCATCGGGTCAAGATGAAGAACCTGGCGACCAGCCGGACTCAAGCCTGACTCAGGACTCACCATGCGCCGTCGTGATTTGCTGGACCTTTTGCTTCTGGCCGCCGTCTGGGGCGGCTCCTTCCTGTTCATGCGGCTTGCCGTGGGCGAATTCGGTCCGGTAGCGCTGATCGAACTGCGCGTTGGCTTGGCGGCCTTGTTCCTGATTCCCGCGGCCTTGTGGCGCGGCAAGCTGCCCATCATCGCCAGACATTGGAAAGCCATCCTGGTGGTCGGGACGCTAAATGCCGCATTGCCATTTCTGCTCTATGCCTATGCCGCCCAGTCGCTGGGCGCTGGATTCCTGTCGGTCGCCAATGCGGTGACGCCAGTCTGGGGCGCCGTGGTTGGCTGGCTCTGGCTAAAGGACCGGCTGCCCTGGTCGCGTTCATTGGGTCTGGCGATCGGCCTGCTGGGTATCGTGGTATTGGTCTGGGACAAACTCAGTTTCCAGGCCGGAGGAACCGGCCCCGCGGTATTGGCGGCGGTCTCCGCACCCGTGTTCTATGGTATCGCCGCCAACTGGACCAAGCGCTTTCTGACCGGCGTGGACGCCTTATCCAACGCCACCGGGAGCATGCTCGCCGCCACGTTGGTGCTGCTGCCGTTGGCACTGGCCACGTGGCCGGAAGCGCCGGTGTCGGCCCGGGCCTGGAGCGCGACGATCCTGCTGGCTGTCGTCTGCACCGGCGCTGCCTACATCGTCTTCTTCCGCTTGATTGCCAATGTGGGTCCGACAGGCGCTGTGAGTGTTACGTTCCTGGTGCCCGTCTTCGGCGTCGTATGGGGCGCCTGGTTCCTGGATGAAGCCATTACCGTATCGATTCTCACCGGCGCGGGCATTATCCTGGTAGGCACTGCCCTGGCCTTGGGCCTGGTTGGCGGCAAGCGCCGCACAAGCGCCGCTTAGCCGATTCGAACCTTGGGCGCCTGGCTCAACGGCAACCCGCGCTGATCCGCCGCCGACAATAACGGTATGCCGGCCAGCGGCCAAGCCACCGCCAGTTCGGGGTCATCCCACCGCACGCACTGCTGGGACCCGGCCTGGTAATAGGCCGTGGTCTTGTACGACACGACAGCCCGCTCGGACATCACCAGGAAGCCATGGGCAAACCCTTCCGGTATCCAGAGCTGCAGGTGGTTGTCACTGGAAAGCCGCTGCGCGGCCCACCGGCCGAAGGTGGGCGAATCCTGGCGCATATCCACGGCGACGTCGTAGATCTCGCCTTCGGTCACGTGCAGCAATTTTCCCTGGGGTTCCGAGGTCTGGTAATGCAGGCCACGCAACACATGGCGATGAGATTCGGACTGGTTATCCTGCACAAAGCGCAACTCTCGTCCTACCGCGGCATCCAGCACCGATTGCCGATAGGTTTCGAGAAAGCAGCCGCGTGCGTCCCGGTGCACCTCGGGTTGGATCAGCAGGACATCGGGCAATGACTGGGGCGTGATGATCATTAGAAGGGCAAACGCTTGAGCAGGCTCATCAAATAATCACCGTAGCCGCTTTTCTGCAGCGGCCCCGCCAACGCTTCGAGTTGCACGGCGGTAATCCATTGCTTGCGGTAGGCGATCTCTTCCGGACACGCGACTTTCAGGCCCTGCCTGCGCTCCAGCGTGGCGATGAACTGGCTGGCTTCAAGCAGGCTATCGTGGGTTCCGGTGTCAAGCCAGGCGTGGCCACGGCCCATGATCTCGACGCTCAGCTGGCCCTGCTGCAGATAGGCCTGATTCAAATCGGTGATTTCCAGCTCGTTGCGTGCCGACGGACGGATTGCCCGCGCCAGTTCCACCACCTGGTTGTCGTAGAAATAAAGACCGGTGACCGCGTAACTGGACTGCGGTATCGCGGGTTTCTCTTCAATCCGCAACGCTCGGCCGCCCGCATCGAACTCGACCACGCCATAGCGCTGCGGATCCTGCACATGGTAGGCAAACACCGTGGCACCCTCTTGCCTGGCATCGGCCTGCATCAGCAATTGCGGCAAGTCATGCCCATAGAACAAGTTGTCACCCAGGATCAGCGCACAGGACGCCTGGCCGATAAAGTCTGAACCAATCAGGAAGGCCTGTGCCAAGCCGTCTGGCGATGGCTGCACGGCATATTGCAAATTCAGGCCCCAGCGCGTGCCATCGCCCAGCAGCTGGGCGAAGCGCGGCGCGTCTTCGGGGGTGGCTATCACCAGGATGTCGCGTATGTCCGCCAGCATCAATGTGCTGAGCGGGTAGTAGATCATTGGTTTGTCATAGACCGGTATCAGCTGCTTGCTGACGGCCAGCGTGGCCGGATGCAGGCGCGTGCCGGATCCACCGGCCAGAATGATGCCCTTGCGAGACAGCGTTGACGTCATGGCAAGGAAGCCCTATGACGGTAGGCACCCGACACAATATCCATCACCCATTGCGGGTTGTCCAGATACCAGCCCAAGGTCTTCTCCAGGCCGGACTGGAACGTCTGCGTCGGCCGCCAACCCAGTTCATGCTGAATATGGGTCGTATCGACGGCGTAGCGGCGGTCGTGCCCCGGCCGATCCGCCACCATAATGATCTGTGTCTTGTACGAGGCCCCATCAGCCCGCGGCCTCAGTTGGTCAAGTTGCCTGCATACGGCCAGGACCACCTCGAGATTGGTGCACTCGCTGTCGCCACCCAGGTTATAAGTCTCGCCGGCCCGACCGCGCTCAAGAACGCGTCGCAGACCGCTGCAATGATCGGCCACGTACAGCCAATCACGCACATGCAGACCATCTCCATAGACAGGAATTGGCCTGCCAGCCAGCGCGTTATGGATTGCCACCGGAATCAGCTTCTCGGGAAACTGCCGCGGCCCGAAATTATTGGAGCAATGCGTCGTCAGCACCGGCAAGCCATGCGTCATGCCGCAAGCCCGCACCAGATGGTCGCTGGCGGCCTTGCTGGCGGAATACGGGTTATTGGGCTGAAAGGCGCTGGTTTCGGTGAAGGCCGGCGCATCCGGCGCCAACGAACCGTAGACCTCATCGGTCGAGACATGCAGAAAGCGGAAGTCGTCGCGGGCCTGGCCCGCCAAGCCTGCCCAGTAGGTGCGGGCCGCTTCGAGCAGACCGAAGGTGCCACAGATGTTGCTCTGGATGAAATTGCCGGCGCCGGCAATGGAACGGTCTACGTGAGATTCCGCGGCGAAGTGCAAAATCGCTCGCGGCTGGTGCGCCTGCAACAGCGCCGCCACCAGAGCCGTATCAGCGATGTCGCCCACCACTAGCTGATGGCGCGTGTCGCCTTTCAGGCTCGCAAGATTGGCGGGGTTGCCAGCGTAGGTCAGCTTGTCCAGATTGACCACGGGTTCATCGCTCTGCGCCAGCCAATCCAGCACAAAGTTGGAACCGATGAACCCGGCGCCGCCGGTGACGAGAATGCTCATTGCGTAATGCCCGAACGAAGGCCCGACCTTCCAGCCTTGCAGTTTACCGCCGCGGCCGCGACTCAGTACTTGTCCGACGTCCCCGTCAACGCCACGCCAATCCGCAGCAGGGTGTAAGACACCGCATCCACCCAGCGCCGCACCCAGCCGCGGCGCTGGTATTCCAGCGGCCGGATGAAGCGCCCGCCTTCCAGGATGGCCGCCTCCAGCCGCTCTTGCAGATCCCACGAGAACGGCTGATCGTCCACCACCACATTCGCCTCGCGCGCCAGCAGCAGGCTGAAGGGGTCCAGGTTGGATGACCCGACCGTGGCCACGTTGTCGATGACGGCCACCTTGGCGTGCAGGTAGCTGGGCATGTATTCGTAGATCTCGATGCCGTCCCGCAGCAATTGGTCGTAAAGCGAACGCGTGGCGTGATACTGCATCCGGTACTCGACCTTGCCTTGCAGCAGCAGGCGCACCCGCACGCCGCGCGCCGCAGCCTTGGCCAGGGCCCGGCGAAACTGACGACCCGGGAAGAAATAGGCGTTGGCGATGAGGATGTCGCGACGCGCCTGGGTGATGCCGTACAGGTAGGCGCGCTCAAAGGTCTGGCGAAAGCGCAGATTGTCCCGCAGTACCAGTGCGGCGCGTAGGTCGCCGCAAGGCGCCACCGGCGCATGGGTGGGCTTGGTGAGCCGCATGCGGCTCCAATCGCGCGGATGACGGCGCAGGCGAGCCCAGTTCAGGCGTACCCACAGCAGGTCCTGTGCGTAGGCGGCATCGGTGACCACCGGCCCCTGCACCTGCACCGCGAAGTCAAAGCGCGGCGCCGAAATGCCGTCGGTCGGATCCAGGTCATCGTAATCGTCGACGATGTTGATGCCGCCGATGAAGGCAATGCTGCCATCGACGACAGTGACCTTGCGGTGCAGGCGCCGCAGACGGCTGCGCGACGGAATGAACTTGGCAAACCAACGCGGCTCGGGGCGGAAAATGCGGCATTGCGCACCTGCCGCGGTCAAGCGTTCACGCACGGCATCGGCCGTCTCGGCGCTGCCGAATCCGTCCAGCACCACCCGCACCTTCACGCCGCGTGCGGCCGCGGCCATCAGGCAGTCCAGCACCTTCAAGCCGGTGCGGTCCAGCATGAAAATGTAGGTTTCCAGGTGCACGCTGACCTGGGCTTCGTCGATTGCCTTGCACAGGGCAGGAAAAAAATCGGTCCCGTTCTGCAACAAGCGGATCTGGTTGCCGTCGGTCCATTCCAACTTGACCTGCTCGGCCTTCACGGAAGTTCCAGCTCGGCCAGCAAGGGGGAATGATCGGACAGCCGCGCCCATTCGCGGCCGCGCAGCACACGCGCGCTGCGCACGGCAAAGCCGCGTTGGTAGATGCGGTCCAGGCGAAACCAGGGAAACACGGCCGGAAACGTGCGGGGCGGGGGCAGCAGCAGGCGCGAGCTACCGTCCATGCCCAGCTGGTTGGTGCGTTCCATGACGGACACGCCGCTGTTGGGCAGGCCGCGCAAGGCATTGCTCAAGCGTTTGACCGAGTCGCGTAGCCGCGGCAGTTCCCCGCCATGGCTGCGTGGCGCGTGCGAAAACACTTCATACAGGCCCAACTGCTGCACGAACAGCGGCGCCAGGCGGTCGCCCCAGTCGTTGAAGTCGCCCGCGATCAGGATGGGTTCGCCGTCCGGCACCATGCGCCGGATGCGCTCGGTCAGCGCCAGGATCTGGCGGCTGCGGCTGCCGGCAAACAAGCCCAGATGCACCACGAAGCAATGCACCGCACGGCCATCCAGTTCGATGCGCGCATGCAAGAGACCGCGCTGTTCCAGCCGGTGGTCGGAGATGTCCTGGTTTTCGTGGTCAAGAATGGGAAAGCGCGACAACAGCGCATTGCCATGATCGGTTTCATGGCGGACCGCATTGCGGCCATAGGCCACATCCAGCTTCAGGGCTGCGGCCAAGGACTCGTGCTGGGCATCCAGCAACGATTTCTGTTCGTTGCGACCCTGGACCTCCTGCAGGAAGACCAGGTCGGGGCGCAGGCCATACAGGCCCAGGCGCAATTCATTCAGGGAGTCACGCCGGCCCAGCGCCGAACGGCCCTTGTGGATGTTGTAGCTGACGACACGGATGAGCGACATAAAAGCGATGGCGCCTTTGAAAGCAGAGGAACCACTGGCCAAGCCCAGAAGCAGCCCGGCAAGCACCGCCACAAAGCGGCGTTTGCCAGATTACCCCAATTCCGCAATCCCGAGCCGCAACAAAAAGATGCTCACTGCAAACCCAGAGCCCCCAAGAACGCAGCACTCCGCAAGCAAGTGCCGTGTCACAAGCCGGGCCGCCGCGGATCCGGCTCCGCCGGTCCCGTGAGGCGCCCCCCTGGGGGGAGGCGCCTCCGGCGCGTCGGGGGGGGCCTACTTCTGCTCGACGTTGCGCAAGCGGATGTGCAGTTCGCGCAGTTGCTTCTCGTCGACTTCCGAAGGCGCTTGCGTCAGCAGGTCTTGCGCACGCTGCGTCTTCGGGAAGGCGATCACGTCGCGAATCGATTCGGCGCCGGTCATCATCGTGACGATGCGGTCCAGCCCGAAGGCGATGCCGCCGTGCGGAGGCGCGCCGTATTGCAGCGCGTCCAGCAGGTAGCCGAACTTCTCGCGGGCTTCCTCGGCGCCGATCTTGAGCGCGCGAAACACCTTGCTCTGCACTTCTTCGCGGTGGATACGAACCGAGCCGCCGCCGATTTCCCAGCCGTTCAGGACCATGTCGTAGGCCTTGGCGTACGCCTTGCTGGGATCGGTTTCCAGGAAGTCTTCGTGACCGTCCTTGGGGCTGGTGAACGGGTGGTGGGCGGCGGTGTAGCGGCCGTCTTCCTCGTCGTATTCGAACATCGGGAAGTCGACCACCCACAGCGGCTGCCAGCCAGCCGTGAACAGGCCCGACTTCTTGCCGAACTCGCTGTGGCCGATCTTCACGCGCAGCGCGCCGATGGCGTCGTTGACGACCTTCTCGCGGTCGGCGCCAAAGAAGATGATGTCACCGTCTTGCGCGCCGGTGCGCTTGACCAGTTCGGCCAGGGCAGCGTCGTGCAGGTTCTTGACGATGGGCGATTGCAGGCCGTCGCGGCCCTTGGCCACTTCGTTGACCTTGATGTAGGCCAGGCCCTTGGCGCCGTAGATGCCGACGAACTGGGTGTAGGCGTCGATCTCGCTACGCGACATTTCGGCGCCACCGGGCACGCGCAGGGCGACCACGCGGCTGCCGGGCGCCGTGGCGGCGGCGGCGAACACCTTGAAGTCCACGTCACGCATGACATCGGTGATGTCCGTGAACTCGAGCTGCACGCGCAGGTCGGGCTTGTCCGAACCGTAGCGGCGCATGGCTTCGGTCCAGGTCATGATCGGGAACGGCTGGGCCAGGTCAACGCCCTGCACCACCTTGAAGACGTGGCGGATCAGGTTTTCGAAGATCTCGCGGATCTCGAATTCGTTCAGGAACGACGTTTCGCAGTCGATCTGGGTGAATTCCGGCTGGCGATCGGCGCGCAGGTCTTCGTCGCGGAAGCACTTGGTGATCTGGTAGTAGCGGTCAAAGCCCGACACCATCAGCATCTGCTTGAACAGCTGGGGCGATTGCGGCAGCGCGAAGAAGTGGCCGGCGTTCACGCGCGAGGGCACCAGGTAGTCGCGGGCGCCTTCGGGCGTGCTCTTGGCCAGCATCGGGGTTTCGATGTCGATGAAGCCCAGCTGGTCCAGGAACTTGCGCGTTTCGATCGACACGCGGTAGCGCAACATCAGGTTGCGCTGCATCTGCGGACGGCGCAGGTCCAGCACGCGGTGCGTCAGGCGGGTGGTTTCCGACAGGTTGTCGTCGTCCAGCTGGAACGGCGGGGTGACCGACGCGTTCAGGATTTCGACTTCCTTGCAGAGCACTTCGATTTCGCCCGAGGCCAGCTCGGCGTTGGCGGTGCCGGCCGGACGCTCGCGCACCAGGCCCGTGACGCGCACGCAGAATTCGTTGCGCAGGCGCTCGGCGGTGGCGAAGGCGGCGTTATCCGGATCGAACACGATCTGCGCCAGGCCCGCGCGGTCGCGCAAGTCGATGAAGATGACCCCGCCGTGGTCGCGGCGGCGGTTCACCCAGCCATACAGGGTGACGGTCTGGCCGAGATGGTCGCGGCAAACCTGGCCGGTGTAGCAGGTACGCATCGGGATAACTCCGTTGTGTGCTTGGTTATAGCGTAAGGGTTACGAATCGGCGCCTGGCGCGTTCTGCGCGCCAGGTGCCGGAGAGAGCGGCGCCGGCCGGACGCCCGGCGCAACCGCCGGACCCGGGGCGACGACGCCCATGGAAACGATGTACTTCAGGGCCGCGTCCACGCTCATCTGCAAGTCCACCGTGTCGGCACGGGGCACCATCAGGAAAAAGCCGGACGTGGGATTCGGCGTGGTCGGCACGTACACGCTGATGTGGTCGCCCGGAAGCAGGTCGGCCACTTCGCCGCTGGGCGTGCCGGTCACGAATGCGATGGTCCAGCTGCCCGCGCGCGGATACTGCACCAGCACCGCGCGGCGAAACGCCTGGCCATTGGGGGCAAGCACGGTGTCGCTGACCTGCTTGACCGAGTTGTAGATCGAGCGCACCAGCGGAATGCGGCCCAGCAGGTTTTCCCACTGGTCCACCATGGTGCGGCCGATCAGGTTGGCCGCGAAAATGCCCGTCAACAGCACCACCACGATGACCAGGACGAAGCGGAAGCCGGGAATGTCGACGCCGAACAGCGATTCGGACGACAGGAAGCCAGGCACGAACCCTTCGAGGGTCGCGACCAGCAGCCCCAGCACCCACACCGTGATGACCAGGGGAACCCAGATCAGCAGGCCGGTGATGAAGTACTTTTTGATGACGCGCATACGCATCGCGCGCGGTCTCAGGAAGCGGAAGCCGAGCCGGCGGCGGGCGCGGGGGCAGCCGCCGGGGCCGGCGCGCTGGCGGCGGGGGCCGGGCTGGCCGCCGGGGCGGCATTATCGGACGACGACGCCGGCGCAGCGGCGCCGGTGGCCTGATTGCCGCCACTGCCGTTGCGGAAATCGGTGACGTACCAGCCGGAGCCCTTGAGCTGGAATCCAGCCGCGGTCACCTGCTTGGAAAACGTGCTTTGGCCGCATTCGGGGCAAACCGAAAGCGGCGCGTCGGAAATCTTCTGCAAGACGTCTTTGGCATGGCCGCAGGCGCTGCACTTATAAGCGTAGATGGGCATCGAGGGCTCCCTGGCGCGGGCCCGGCGGTTCAATAACCGTCGGCCGGACGGTGCGGAGCCAGGTTCGCCGGCGGGTCTTGCAAAGCAGGACACGGGGCCGGAACTGGCGCCAGACCGGACAACGGGCGGGCAAGGCCGGAAAAATACGGGAAAGTCTTGAATTTTAGCGGTTTTTCATGAAGGGCCGGCGGCAACCTCACGGCGGGGCCCGTGGGGCCGTCGCCGGGGCGCCGCCCCCCGCCCCGTCAGACGGGTAGCAGGAACATCAGCGCAGCCACCAACGTAGGCCCCAGTGCGGACAAAAACAGCCGTCCGGACGAGATGCTGCCGTCCGGAAAATGGTTTTTCAGGATGGCGAACCCCGCCGGGTTCGGCGCGTTGGCAATGACCGTCAGGCCGCCGCCCGTGACCGCCCCGGCCACCAGCATGTAGCGCCAGGCCTCGCCCGTGCCCTCCACCAGCGAGCCCAGGTAGGTCAGCGCGGCGTTGTCGGTCACGGCCGTCAGGGCCGTGGCGCCCCAGAACAGCACGAAAGGTTGCAGGCCCCCCAGCAAGTCCTGCAGCCACCATTTCTGCAGGCCGCCCAGCACCACCAAGCCGGCCAGGAAGAACCCAACCATCAGGCCTTCCTTGATCAACAGACGGTTCTGGTGCCGCTTGTAGGCTTCGGCAAAGCCGATGAACATCATCAACAGGCCCAGGAAAATGGCGGGATGGTGCGCGGTCAGCACGACGGCCACCAGGAATACCAGGTGGATCAGCATCACCAACGGCGGCACGGGCGGACGCTTGTCATGGCCCTCGGCGCCATCCACGCCGGCGCCGGTGCCCACCGTCCGTTCAAGCAGGGCCTTGCGGCACACGAACGTCAGGATGCCGGCATTCAGGCAGACCGCCACCGCCGCCCGCCAACCGAAGTGCTGCACCATGTAGGCCGAATCCCAGCCAAAGGTGGACGCCACCATCAACACCGGCGGCGCGGCATACGAGGTCAGCACCCCGCCGATGGACACGTTGACGAACAGCACGCCCAGGGTCAGGTACTTGAAGCCCGCGCGGCCGCTGGTGCGGAAATACGCGTCGCGCAACAGGATCGCCGCCAGCGTCATGGCTGCCGGTTCGGTAATGAACGAGCCGCCCAGCGGCACCAGTGACATCACCACGAAAAACGTCGCCAGCTCACGTGGCAGGGGTACCGCGCGCGCCGTCATGCGCACCAGCAACCCCACCAGTTCCAGGATCGGCCGGCTGGCCGCCACCACCATGATGGCGAATACGAACAGCGGCTCGGTGAAGTTGCGCGTGTCCATGTAGCCGATGGCTTCGGCTGGCCCCGACAACGCGGCCATCGCCACGATCAACGCGAACGCCCAGACGCCGAAGACGGCCTCGACTTCCGAGAACAGATGCCAGAAGCCCGCATGCGGCCCGCCCCGATGGGCAAGACGAGCAAACACGGGCACGGAAAAGGTGTGAAGCACCGCCACGACGAACAAGACAGTGGCCAGGACTTCGATGGGCTGGGGCATTGAAAGTGCTTCCGGGAACAGGGATTCAGGCCATGTGGACACGGCCCCCGCGAGGCTCGGCGGGCAAGGGTCGCAATATAGCGCAGCGACTTTGCCGCCTTCTACAGTGACAACCCGGGCTTGCGCGCCCCAATGGACACCGCCGATGGCCCTGAGGACCGCGGCGCCCCCTCAGGCGATCGGTGCCGGCGGCTCGGCGCCGGCTTGCGCGGCCTTCATTTCCATCAACAGGCTGTGCAGCATTTCCGTGGACAGGCCGTGCAGCACCAGCCGGTAGCCAGCCCGCAATGTCGACATCGGCACCAGCGGATGGCTGTTGTTCACCAGGATCAGGTGCTGCGGCGCCCCCAGCAACTTGGCCGCGTAGATGCCGATGGTTTCGTCCAGCTGCAGCGAATTGGCCGCGCGCCAGAAATCGTTGTCGGTCAGCATCAGCTGGTACAGCGGCGTGAACAGCTCGATCGCGCTTTGCAGATCCAGGAAATTCAGCTTGCCGCGTGGCATGTCTTCCAGCCGCAGATCGGGATCGCGGATCATCGAGAAATCGACCTGCTCCGGCGCATGCATCTCGACGCCGGCATCGCGCAACGCCTGGTTCAGCCGGATCACGAAGTTGAACAGGTTCAGGTCGTGCTTGACGAACAATTCGTCCTTCAGGTCGTCGATCTCCATCGGCTCCAGCGGCGTGGTGGTGATGCGCACCGGCGAATTGGCCGCAATGAACGACAGGGCCTGCGCGCCCAGGTGAAAGTGGCGCAGGATGAGCCAATTGGCTTCGGGCGACACGAAACGCTTCAGGCCCCACGCCAGGATGCGGTGCAGCAGCCGCGAATGCGACCAGCGGCGCGGCAGGAACGTCTTCACGACCTGGATGAGGATGATGAAGGCGCGCGCCAGCGGCCGCAAGAACGGCAACAGATACTGGCGCGAAGCGCAGCTGGAATCCGTCAGCCAGGCTTTCTTGACCTTGTCCGGCAACGGCGTGCTGCGGTCCAGGTACAAGGCCAGCCACGGGCTGGGATCGGCGGGATCGTGCGCCTTGGCCAGGAAATCCGGTTCCGTGTTCATGCCGCGCCGTCCTCCATCACGTGATGAAACTGCATCAGGTACAGCGCCGCCGTGCGACGCGCGGTGTCGACGATGCGTTGCTCGGCGCGGCCATCTTCATCGCAGTCCAGCGCCAGTTCCACGGCGGTCAACCAGCGGGCCAGGTGGTTCTCGTCGTTGTGGCCATGGTATTCCAGGAAGCGGAACGCGTCCGGCGGCAACTTCAGGCTGGCCTTGAGCAACGGCAGCAGCGCCGGCACGATGCGCTGGCCGGTGCCTTCGATGATGTAGATGGCGCCCAGCAGGCCGATCGGGTCGCGGGTGGCGGCCAGGCTGTGCAGGTAGGCGTTCAGCGCTTCGCCGCCGGGGTTGCGGCGCAGCAGGTCGATATTGTCGATCGGGCCGCCGGCCGTGCGGTAGTCCTGGAACAGGATCTGGAAATCGTTCTGTTCCTCGCCGGCGTGCATGTCGATCAACGCGGCCAGCGGCTGGTACTGCTCGGTGAGCGACGCCGCGCCTTCACGCATCCACTTGCTGCCTTCACGCACCTGCGGAATCCAGTTTTCCATCCAGTTCAGGTAGTCGGCGGTCTGGAACTGGCGGTTGCGCAGGCGGCGCACCACCGGCGTGCGCCAGACACGCGAACGGTAGTCGTGCCAGATGGCCGCCAGCTCGGTCAGCAACTGGCCCAGGCCTTGCGGCGCCATGTCCGGATCGTGCGGCGGCGCGATGGCATCAGCATCGGCGCTATGGGCGTCTTCGCGCCCGGCCGCGGTCTGTACCGCGCCGGTCGACACGGGCACGGCGGCGCCCTGCACGGCCTCGGCTTCCAGCAGCATGTAGGCAGCCATGAATCGGCCCGACTCGGGGATGTAGCAGAAGATCTGCTCGCCCGGCTTGACCTCGCGCGTTTCCAGGAACTCGGCCAGCATGATCAGGATCGATGCCGCCCCCGTATTGCCGCGCCAGGCCAGGTTGCTGAACCAGCGTTCGCGCGGAATCACCAGGCCGGCCTTCTCCATCAGGTCTTCGACCACCGGAATGAATTTCTCGGACGAGTAGTGGCACAGGAAATGATCCACCTGGTCCGGGTCGAGCCACCCGTCGCGTACCAGCTTGGCGTACTCGTGGATGCCGATGTCGAACAGATGCGGCAGCAGCCGGATGTCCTGGCGCAGCGACAGCGCGCCGTCCGCCTCGGCTTCGTTCCAGGACGGATAGTCCAGGTGCCCCTTCTGCCGATCGGCCGACAGGCCCAGCTGCATGCAGACCGGGTAATCGCCCGAGAACGAACGCTGGTGCACCCACTTCAGACGCAACCGCACGCCGCTGGACGCGCCCGGCAAAGGCTGCCCGCCCTGCCCCAGCAGCACAGCACCCGCGCCGTCCGACAACATCCAGCGCAGGAAATGCGCATCGAAATCCGCGTCGTAGCCGCGCGCCGCGAAGCGCGAGCGCTTGAACATCCGCGACGGCAATTCGGCCGCCACGGCCAGCGCGCGGGCATGCCCGCCCATCTCGACGCCCTGCGCCGCCGACTGGATGGCTGAAACACCGGCCGCGCAGATGCCATGCACTGACAAGGTTTCCATCGGATGCGCGGCCAATTCGCCCTGGATCATGTTGGCGAACCCAGGCATCAGTGCGTCGCCGCCCGACGACCCGCTGGTCAAGAGCGACACGTCCGCCAGGTCGCTGTCGTTGCGCCGTAGGCAATCGCGGATGGCGTTGGCCGCCAGCTGCGCATTGGTGAACACCGTGGCGCCTTCGGGATCGATCGCGTAATAGCGCTGCTTGATGCCGTTCTCGGCCAGGATGCGGCTCTTGATGCGGCTGGACATGCGGTTCAGCGGTGCGATGTAGCTGTCCATGGCCTCGTTGGACACGGGCTCGCCCGGCATGAAGTAGCCGGCACTCTCCAGGTAGACACGATTGAACGCGATAGGCATGGCGGGTCTCTAGTGGCAGGTATGGGTAGGCGGCGCTAGCGCACGTGCTCGGGCGCCATGCACGAGCGGGTGCGGAAACGCGGCAGGAAAGTGCCCAGCACGAACACGCGGAACATGTAGGGCGTCAGGCCGCCCTCGTTCAGCGCGGGCGTCACGCGGGCCCGGTAGTGATCGCGGTGCAAGCCGGTCAGTTCCGACCAGTGCGCGCGCGGATGTTCATGGTGCGCGGTATGCAGCCCGATATTGAACAGCAGCGGATTGACCATTCCTTCGAAATTGCGGGCGTAGTTCAGGCCGGCCACCGCCCGCGGGCCGCCATCGGCATGCGCGTGCTGCAGATAGTTGGTGGCCAGCAACCAGTGCAGGCCATGCAGCTGCGGAATGATGACGAACACCAGCGCCTTGACCGGGTTCAGGGCCAGCAGTGCGCCCCACAGCCCCAGCCACGCGCCGTATTGGCACATGCAGTAGCGCCACGCGCCCGGCCAATGCCGGCGCAGCCGGCCCAGCCAGGCGAAAAACAACGGATACAGCACCCACACGGCCTGCGCCGGGTGGATCAGGTAGCCCCACAGGTGATTGGTATCGCCGCCGAACCGATAGGTGCGCGCCGCGTCGAGCGCGCCGTGCTTGTAGCGATGGTGATTGGCCACGTGCGCCGGGTAGAACACGAAGGTGGGGTGTCCCTGCAACAGCGTGATCCAGAAGTCGGTTGCGCGATTGGTCCAGCGCCCCCGCCACATGCGGATGTGCGTGTGGTTGTGGTGAATCACACCGATGCCCAGCGTCAGGAACAGCATCAGCGCATACAGCGGCCACCAGAAGCCGTGCAGCCACTGCCACGCCGCCAGCGCGGGCAACGCGGCCAGGTAGGCCAGGCTCTGCCAATCGCGCCGGTTACGCAGCGTGGGCAGCCGGCGCGGCTTGCTAAGCGCGTCCGCCAAGCGATTCTCGCTTACGGAAAGCCTCCAGTTGGGGCGTGGCCGCCTCGGCTTGCAGCCGGGTGCGGAACAGGCGATCCATGAAGGTGAACTGGAACCCGAAATTGCCGTGATAGCAGGCGTGGTGCAGATGGTGTCGGCGGCTCGCGGCGAACCAGTGCGAATAGGACACGTTGGGAAAGAAGTCGTAATTGGCGTGGCCGATGCAATTGAAGAACAGGCTGAACAGCGGCACCGATGCCAGCGACCAGAAGCTGAAATCGTGCAGCACCATCGGCAGCATGATCACATTGCCCAGCATCAGCGCCTCGATGGGGTGAAAGCTGTAGGTCGAAAATGGCGTGGTCACCACCGAGCGGTGGTGCGGCAGGTGAAAGCGGCGCAGCAGCTTGGTGTGCAGCAACCGGTGGTTGATCCAGAAGTGCACGTCGTTCCAGGCCACCAGCACCAGGATTTCCAGCGTGATCTTCTGCCAGCTGGCATCCGGATCCAGGTGCGCCCAACCCAGCTGCAGCAGGCCCCATGGAAAGATCATGCCGGTGCCGAACAGCAGGATCGACAGGCCAGACTGGGCGAACTCGCGCCGCAGTTGCCCCGGCGCCAACGGCCGCGGGTCCAGCGGACGGCCGATGCCCAGCGCCGGCAGGATGTGCTGGGTCAGCAGCCAGGTCGCAGCACCGAAAACCAGATAGATGCCGCCGAAGAACAGCAGGCCTGCCAGCATGACCTGCCAGGCGGACAACGCGACGAAAGCTTGGGCCATGAACGTTTTGTTTCACCCCGGAGAATGGCCGCATCATAAGCAATCCGTCAGGATCAAGGTGAGACATTTATTACAAAATGAATCCGCCTCCCGACGGGCCGCATGACGGTCGGCCCAAGCCTTTGACCAGACGCCTGTTACTGGCAGGGGAACTGCCGGTTCAATCCCGCCACCGCGGCATCCATGCGCAACGCCAGGGCCGCACTGGCGCTGGGCATCGGCTGGCGCAATTCGTCGGTCAACAGGCCCTGGCGACCCAATTGCGCCTTGACGGGGCCCGGATTGGGCTCGGCGAACGTCAGCTGGATGATGGGCACCAGCGCCTGGAACAGGCGGCGGGCCAGGTCCAGCTGCTGCGCCTGCACCGCCTGGTACATGGCCACGAACAGATCGGGGCGGATATGCGCGGCCGCCGCGATCATGCCAGCGCCCCCCAGGCACAGCAGCGACAGTGATTGCAGGTCTTCACCCGCCAGCACGCGCATGTTGCCGTCGGCGATCAACGCCAGCGTCTTGTCCAGCGACCCGCCGCAGTCCTTGATGGCGGCGATGTTCGGGTGCGCCGCCAAGGCCAATAATGTGGCGGTCTCCAGCGATGTGCCGGTTCGGTACGGAATGTCGTACAGCACCAGGGGAAAGCGCGAGGCATCGGCCAGGCAGCGGAAATAGGCGGCAGCGCCGTCCTGGCCAGGGCGCACGTAATACGGCGCGGGTGCCAGAATGCCCGCCAGCGGACGCGTACCAAAGGCCGACAGGCGCTGCAGCACATGGCCTTGATGGTTGCCCGCCAGGCCCATCACCACGGGCATTCGGCCAGCTTCGGTCAGCACGGCGTCGAGCACGGCCAGTTGCTCGGCATCATCCAGCGCCGCGGCTTCGCCGGTGCTGCCGCAGACGACCAGGCCATCCACCCCGGCGGCCACGAAATGGCGCACCAGGCGGCGCAGGGCCCCGCCATCGACAGCGCCGCCGGAAAACGGCGTCACCAGGGGAACCCAGACGCCTTGGAAGAGGGATTGACGAGTTTGCATGAACACTCCTTCGGTGTAAGCGGACCGTGGTTGGACCGTACAGAAGTGCTCGGGATACTTGGGGTGCGCGCGAAGGCGCCATGGCGCCGCCGAGAGGCCGCTGTTCCGTCGCCCATCTGACGGAACAGCATGCTCCGGTCAGATGAGCGGCTGTTTTTTGGATTTCAGGCCGACGCAGACCGTCGCCACGCCCAGGGCGCGGAACAGGTAAGCGGATTGGTTGGCCTGATGAATCATGAAAGGAATAAAGGGGCAAAATCGGCCGCAACCGGCCGATGCGCAAATCTACCGGGCTGCCGCGGGCCTGTCAACGCAGGCTGGCCAGGAACGCCTCGCAGAGTGCTTCCATGCCGCGCCGGTCGTCTTCGTCGAAGCGGTCGGGCACCGGGCTGTCGACGTCCCATACGCCAATGAGCTGGCCTTGATGGACCAGCGGCACCACGATCTCGGAGCGCGAGGCGGCGTCGCAGGCGATATGGCCCGGAAACGCGTGCACGTCCGGCACCAGTTGCGTCTGGCGCTGGCTCGCCGCCGCGCCACACACGCCGCGGTTCAGCGCAATGCGCACGCAGGCCGGCTTGCCCTGGAAGGGACCCAGCACCAGTTCCGTGCCATCAAAGAAGTAAAAGCCCACCCAGTTCAGGTCGGGCAGGGCCTGGTAGGCCAGCGCGCCGAGGTTGGCGGCATTGGCAATGCGGTCGTGCTCGCCTTCGAGCAGCGCGCGAGCCTGCTTGACCAGTTCGGCGTACAACGCAGCCTTGGATTCGGCGGCAATCGGGGCAGCTTCAAACATATGTATAAATGTAACTGTACAGGCGATTATCGATGCAAGTGATTTTAGGGGCGCGCCGCGATAAAGGGGCCGGCTCGCCTCGCTGTGGGACAATAGTTTACGCAGTAACGTCTTTTCTGCCTCGTTGCCGTTACCCCTGCCACCCCTCTTCTTGATTAAGAAGCAAGCCATGGACAAGCCTTTCGAACCTGCGTTTTCCTTCTCGGAACGCGCTCAGCAACTCACCAGTTCCGCCATCCGCGAGATCCTCAAGGTCACCGAGCGGCCCGAAGTCATCTCGTTCGCAGGCGGTCTGCCGGCGCCCGGCGGCTTCCCGGTAGAAGTGGTACGAGCGGCATTCGACAAGGTCCTGGCCACCAACGGCCGCGCCGCCCTGCAATACGGTCCCACCGAAGGCTTTGCGCCGCTGCGCCAATGGGTCGCGGACGACCTCAACAGCGCGGGCGCCAATGTCACCGCCGACCAGATCCTGATCGTCTCCGGCTCGCAACAGGCGCTGGACCTGCTCGGCAAGGTCCTGATCGACAAAGACAGCAAAGTGCTGGTCGAAGACCCCAGCTACCTGGGCGCCCTGCAATCGTTCAGCCTGTACCAGCCCAAGTTCGTGCCGGTGCCCACCGACGACGGCGGCCTGATCCCCGATGCCATCACCCCCGAACTGGCCGATGGCGCGCGCTTCCTGTACGCCCTGCCCAATTTCCAGAATCCCACCGGCCGCACGCTGAGCCTGGCGCGCCGCATTGCGCTGGTCAAGCGCGCCGCCGAACTGAACCTGACCATCATCGAAGACGACCCCTACGGCGAACTGCGCTACGCAGGCGAACCGCAGCCGGGCCTGATCGCGCTGGCCTCCGAGTACGGCGCCAATGTCGTCCGTCTCGGCACGTTCTCCAAGGTGCTGGCCCCGGGTCTGCGCCTGGGCTACATCGCCGCCGCCCGTCCGCTGATCAACAAGCTGGTGCAGGCCAAGCAAGCCACCGACCTGCACACGCCCACGCTGACCCAGATGGCCGTGTACGAAATCGTCAAGGACGGCTTCCTGGAAGAGCACCTGCCCAACGTGCGCGAAATCTACCGCGCCCAGGGCAGTTGCATGCTCGAAGCCATCCAGCGCGAATTCCCCGCCACCGTCACCTGGACCAAGCCCGAAGGCGGCATGTTCATCTGGCTGACGCTGCCCGAGCACATCGACAGCACCAAGCTGCTCGAAAAGGCCATTGCCCAGAACGTGGCGTTCGTGCCCGGCGCGCCGTTCTACAGCGGCGCCGGCCGTGCCAACACGCTGCGTCTCAGCTTTGCCACCGTGCCCGAAGACAAGATCCGCACCGGCATTGCCATCCTGGGCAAGCTGCTCAAGGAATACACGGCCTGAAAACCCGGCCCTGACCACCCTTGACGGCACCACGGCCGGGCAACTTGCCCGGCCGTTGTTTTATGCTGTCGGCTTTCCTCCCCTTTTTTTCGCCGTGACAGTGAGCGCCCCGCAACAACCTCCCGTCGACCTCAGCGACATCGTCTTCACCGACTGGGTCGAACGCTGGCTGCCCCGATCGTGGCGGCCCTACGCCCGCCTGTGCCGGCTTGACCGCCCCATCGGCACCTGGCTGACCCTGCTGCCCTGCATCGCTGCGCTGATCCAGGCCGCCGGTGGCCTGCCCGACCTGCAACGCCTGATCGTTTTCTCGCTGGGCGCCTTGCTGATGCGCGGCATCGGCTGCACCGTCAACGACATGTGCGACCGCAACTTCGACAAACACGTCGAACGCACCCGCTTTCGCCCGCTGACCAGCGGCCAGCTGACGATGCGCAAGGCGGTGTGGTTCCTGATCGGCCAGTTGCTCGTCTGCGGTTCGCTACTGTTCTTCCTGAACGGCATGAGCCGCTGGTTGGCCGTGGCCGTCCTGCCCTTCGTCTTCATCTATCCGCTATGCAAACGCGTCACCTACTGGCCGCAGGTGGTACTGGGCATCTGCTTTAACTGGGGCATGCTCATGGCCTGGTCGGACACGCAGAACCACGTGCCCCTGGCCGCCGTGGCCATGTGGCTGGGCGCGGTGCTGTGGCAGGTGGGCTACGACAGCATCTACGCCTACGTCGACGTGCGCGACGACCGCAGCCTCGGGCTGCACTCCACCGCCATGCGCTTCGGCGACCAGGGCAAGCTCTGGATCGGCGGCTTCTACCTGGCCACCGTCGTGCTGTGGGCCTGGGGCGGCTACGCCATCGGCTTGTCGTGGGCCTATTACGTGGGCATCGCCGCCATTGCCGTGCACCTGGCGTGGCAACTGAAGGTCTTCGACATCCAGCGCCCCGACCGCAATTTCATGCTGTTCCGCGCCAACCTGTGGCTGGGCGCATTGCTGGTTGCGGCAGCGCTGGCAGGCACGCTGATCCGTTGACCGCGCGCATTGCGAGCCACGGCCGCTTGGGCGAAGATGGCAGCTCCCGACACGCCTTACGGAGACACCGCATGCCCGCTTTGACCAAAACCCTGACGGCCCTGGCTTCGGTTTGCGCGCTGCTCGGCGCCCTGCCCGCCCAGGCCGCGACCGACTGCTCGGCGCAACGCGGCTGCGCCGCCAAGTTCTGCCAGATCGAAAACGACATTGCCGCGGCCAAGGCCGACAACAACACCCGCAAGGTGGCCGGCCTGCAAAAAGCGTTGGCAGAAGCGAAGGCCCATTGCACCGACAGCCGCCTGCAATCCCAGCGCGAAGCCGACGTGCGCGACAAGCAGAACAAGGTCTCCGAACGCGAGGCCGAGCTCAAGACCGCCCGCGCCAAGGGCAAGCAAGACAAGATCGACAAGGCCCAGCGCAAGCTGGACGAAGCACGCGCTGAATACGACGCCGCTTTGGCTGACCTGAACCGCTGATCCCTCTCCCTGCCAGCCCCGGAACCCTTCCGGGGCTGCGCGCCGCTTTCCCCCCTCCCCCTTGATTCGCCGGCCTTGGCCCCTGCCCGGGCCGACCACCACCTATTGCGTCATCAAATGGAAATATCGCCACCTATGGTGCCATTTGAGAAGTTCCAGACCGATTAGTACGTATTTTGGAAAGATGTTTTCAGGTAATAAGGGTTTATCCCAGGGTTGTTTAGGCACAGAATGCATCTCATCGGGACACAGCAAGCGAACCCCCAGCAATCAGGCCAGAGGTTCGGATCCCAAGCTCAAGACATATGGAGGTCTGCTATGAAAACCCTTGCTACCGCTTTGATGCTGTCTATGTCCGTTCTGGCTGCCGCTGGCGCCCAAGCCGCCGAAGCCGACCAAGGCCCGTCGCGTGCCCAGGTTCAAGCCGAACTGCAACAAGCCAAGGTTTCGGGCCAATACACCTTCGGCGAAGAAGGCTACCCCGCCGCCATCGCCCAGAAGTCCAGCCTGACCGCGCAACAAGTGCAAGAGCAACTGGCCCAAGCCAAGAACGCCGGTGAAGTCACCTTCGGCAACATGGACTACCCGCCCGTTGCCCACGCCGCTGCCTCGTCGCTGACCCGCGCCCAAGTGCAAACCGAACTGGCCCAAGCCAAGACGGAAGGCCTGGTCACCTTCGGCAACATGGACTACCCCCCCATGGGCAGCTGATTGCAAGGCCTGGCTTCCAGGCCCGGCAATCGCCCTGCAAAGCCCTTCGGCCCTGGCCGAGGGGCTTTTCTTTTGACGAATCGACACCCAATTAAGTCATAACGACGTTAGTTAAAACCGTTACGACGCTTTAGCATCTACAAATCGACAACGCTCGCGCATAGGATGAGGCCAATCCTTCCCCCTCTCTATGCAGGAGCGCACCATGTCCACCTCTACCAAGCCCGTCCTCTTGTTGGGCGCCGGAAAAATCGGCTTCGCCATCGCCCTGATGCTTGAGCGTAGCGGCGACTATTCGGTCTTGGTTGCCGACCAGGACCCCGCGCGCCTGCGCGCCGTGGCCGAATTGGGCTGCGAAACGCGCCAGATTTCCGATGACGCCTCGATCGCGGCCTGCCTCGAGGGCCGTTACGCCGTGGTCAATGCGCTGCCGTTCCATCGCGCCATCGCGGTGGCGGGACTGTGCGCGAAGGCCGGCGTCCATTACTTCGACCTGACCGAAGACGTAGCCAGCACCCATGCCATCCAGGCGCTGGCCGCTGACAGCCACAGCGTGCTGATGCCGCAGTGCGGCCTGGCGCCGGGCTTCATCGGCATCGTCGGCAACGCGCTGGCCCGTCGCTTCGACACGTTGCTGGACCTGCGCATGCGCGTGGGCGCACTGCCGCGTTACCCGTCCAACAGCCTGCGCTACAACCTGACCTGGAGCACCGAAGGGCTGATCAACGAATACTGCAACCCGTGCGAAGCCATCGTCGATGGTGAACTGACCAGCGTGCCCGCGCTGGAAGGCTATGAGACCTTTGCGCTGGACGGCGTCGAATACGAAGCCTTCAACACCTCGGGCGGGCTGGGCACGCTGCCCGCCACGCTGTTGGGCCGCGCTCGCAACGTGGACTACAAGTCAGTCCGTTACCCGGGCCATTGCAACCTGATGAAGCTATTGCTCAATGACCTGCGCCTGCGCGACCGCCGCGACCTGCTCAAAGACATCTTCGAAACGGCCATCCCCACCACCGAACAGGATGTGATCGTCATCCAGGCGCAGGCGTCCGGGCATCGCCACGGCCGGCTGGAAGAAGAGTCGTACCCCATTCGCGTCTTCGGCGCCGACGTCGACGGCCATCGCCTGAGCGCCATCCAGCTGTCGACCGCCGCCGGCATCTGCGCGGCGCTGGACCTGGTCGCGCAAGGCGTGCTGCCGCAGAAGGGCTTCGTGGGGCAAGAGCAGATCGCGCTGGAAGCGTTGCTCGGCAACCGCTTCGGCCGCGTCTACGCCGGCAAGCCGCTGGCCCTGGCGGCCGCGATGACTGAAGACCGGTAAAGGTCTGCCGGCTGCGCGCTACGTCCAGCCTTCCAGGCGCAACGTGGCGCGCACCAGGCGCTGTTCTTCCTGCTCGATTTCAGCGAGGTTCTGCCGCACGCTGTCGACATGGTCGGCGGCGGCGCGGCGCGCCTGCTCGGGTTGGCGCCCGATCACCGCGTTGAACAGCTTGGCGTGCTGCTTGTCGATCTGCCGCTTTTCGGGCTCGCGGTGGTACAGGTTATTGACGCAGGCGAACACCGATCCCAGCATCAGGTCGTTCAATGATTGCAGCGTATGCACCAGCACCGGGTTGTGCGAAGCCTCGCAGATAGCCAGATGAAACGCATGATCCAAGTGCGCGTGCGTGGCCGTATCGGCATCCGCCTGGGCATGCACCATCTCTTCGTAGCGACGCCGGATCATGATGAAATCGGCCTCGGTGCCGCGTAGCGCCGCCAACCGGGCCGAATCGGCTTCCAACAGCGAACGGACCTCGAGCAGGTCGTACAGCGTGCGCGGCTGCGAGTTGAACAGGTGCATCAACGGGCCCGCATCCACCTTGGAAATGCGCGCCACGAACGAACCCTTGCCCTGCGACGTGTGGATGATCTCGCGCGCGCGCAAAAGCTTGAGCCCCTCGCGCAGCGCCGTACGCGACACGCCCAGCTTTTCCGTCAGGCGCCGCTCGGACGGCAGCGCCTGGCCGGCCTTCAGGACGCCGTCCAGGATCAGGCGCTCGATGCGCTCGGCCACCTCGTCCGCCACCTGGCGGGGTTTAGTTTCGATTTCGGCGTGCATGCGTTCTCCGTACCAGTGGTATGACCAAGCTTTCGTCCTAGACGAGCACGCTTTTCACGCCAACTGTAAGTGGCTGATATAAAACCATAAAAAAACAATGTTTGCCGGGTGGGGCGTGAATAAACTGGTATGACCAGCGGGTTTTGATATGGACTTTGGCGCAGCCGCGAACGATGATGTCACGACAGATTCGCCCGGCGCGCGCGCCGCCCAGACCTCCTTACCAGAGACTCGCATGACTCAACGCACCCAGCACCACGGCCTGCAAGTGGCGGCCAATCTCAGCCAGTTCATCGAAAAGGAAGCGTTGCCCGGCTCGGGCCTGGATGCCGACGCCTTCTGGAAGGGGTTCTCGGCCCTGGTGCATGACCTGGCCCCCAAGAACCGCGCCCTGCTGGCCGAACGCGACCGCCTGCAGGCTGAACTCGACGCCTGGCACCGCGCCCACCCCGGCCCCATCGCCGACCCGGCCGCCTATCGCAAGTTCCTGGAAGGCATCGGCTACCTGCTGCCGCAGCCGGCCAGCGTGCGCGCCACGACCGACCATGTCGATACCGAAATCTCCCAGCAAGCCGGCCCGCAACTGGTGGTGCCGGTGTCGAACTCGCGCTACGCCCTGAACGCCGCCAACGCCCGCTGGGGCAGCCTGTACGACGCGCTCTACGGCACCGACGCCATCCCGGCCACGCCTGGCGACACGGGCAAGGGGTACAACCCCGAACGCGGCGCCGCCGTCATCGCCCGCGCCCGCAGCTTCCTGGATACCGCCGCCCCGTTGGCCCAGGGCTCGCATGCCGATGCCCGCGGCTACGCCGTCAAGAACGGCCAGCTCAGCATCGCACTCTCCAACAGCGCCACCACGCTCAAGACGCCGGCGCAGTTCGTGGGCTACCAAGGCAATGCCGACGCGCCCACGGCCGTGCTGCTCAAGAACAACGGCCTGCACTTCGAAATCCAGGTCGACCGCAGCCACGCCATCGGCGCCACCGATGCTGCCGGCGTCAAGGACGTCCTGGTCGAAGCCGCGCTGACCACCATCATGGATTGCGAAGACTCGGTCGCGGCCGTCGACGCCGACGACAAGGTCCACATCTACCGCAACTGGCTCGGCCTGATGAAGGGCGACCTGACCGAAGCCGTCACCAAGGCCGGCAAGACCTTCACCCGCAAGCTCAATGCCGACCGCCAATACACCGGCGCCAACGGCGCCCCGCTGAGCCTGCACGGCCGCTCGCTGATGTTCGTGCGAAACGTCGGCCACCTCATGACCAACCCGGCGGTGCTCGACCGCGATGGGCAGGAAATCCCCGAAGGCATCCTGGACGCCGTGGTCACCAGCCTGGCCGCCCTGCACGACCGCGAACGCAAGCTCAATTCGCGCACCGGCTCGGTCTATATCGTCAAACCCAAGATGCACGGCCCGGCCGAAGCCGCCTTCGCCAGCGAACTGTTCGACCGCGTCGAAGACCTGCTCGGTGTGCCACGCAACACCCTGAAAATGGGCATCATGGACGAAGAGCGCCGCACCAGCATCAACCTGAAGGCCTGCATCCAGGCCGCAGCTGCGCGGGTGGCGTTCATCAACACCGGCTTCCTGGACCGCACCGGCGACGAAATGCATTCCAGCATGGAAGCCGGCCCCATGCTGCGCAAGGGCGACATGAAGTCCACCGCCTGGATCACCGCCTACGAGCGCAACAACGTGCTGGTCGGCCTGGACGCCGGCCTGCGCGGCCGCGCCCAGATCGGCAAGGGCATGTGGGCCATGCCCGACCTGATGGCCGCCATGCTCGAACAAAAGATCGCCCACCCCAAGGCCGGCGCCAACACCGCCTGGGTGCCGTCGCCCACCGCCGCCACCCTGCACGCGTTGCACTACCACCAGGTGGATGTGCAGGCCGTGCAACAGGAACTCGAACGCACCAAGCTCGACAGCGTGCGCGACGATCTGCTGGCCGGCCTGTTGACGGTACCCGTGGGCGACCGCTCGAAATGGTCCGCCGCCGACATCCAGCAGGAACTCGACAACAACGTCCAGGGCATCCTGGGTTACGTGGTGCGCTGGATCGACCAGGGCGTCGGCTGCTCCAAGGTGCCCGACATCCATAACGTCGGCCTCATGGAAGACCGCGCCACGCTGCGCATCTCCAGCCAGCACATCGCCAATTGGCTGCGCCACGGCGTCACGAACCGCGACCAGGTCATGGAAACCTTCAAGCGCATGGCCAAGGTGGTTGATGGCCAGAACGCGGGCGACCCCCACTACCTGCCCATGGCGGGCAACTTCGACGGCTCGCTGGCGTTCAAGGCCGCTTGCGCGCTGGTGTTCGAAGGCTTGACCCAGCCCAACGGCTACACCGAGCCGCTGTTGCACAAGTTCCGCCTGGAATTCAAGGCGGCCCAAGCCTGATCATTCCGCCAGAACCTGCATGATCCAGCCGGGCAGCGCAAGCTGTCCGGCTTTTTTTCAGCCGCCGACAGCGATAAGATAAAAACCCCCAATTTCGCACGATCGTGCTAAATTTCGTGCATGACTGCCTTGACTGAAAAGAGCGAACTGACCTTCGCGGCCATTGTGGACGCGGCCTTGGACATGGCCGCCGCCCAGGGGCTGGAGAGCCTGTCGCTCGGCCAGGTCGCCAAACGGCTGGGCATCAGCAAGAGCGGCGTGTTCTCCCGGGTCGGGTCACGCGAAGCGCTGCAGCAAGCCGTGCTGGACGAATACGACCGCCGCTTCGTCGCCGCCGTGTTCACCCCCGCCATGGCGCAACCCCGCGGGCTGCCGCGTCTGAATGCGCTGGTGGCTCACTGGATCGAACGCGCCTGCAATGTCGAACTGCTGACTGGCTGCATCTATGTTGCCGGCGCCTTTGAATACGACGACGTCGACACGCCATTGCGCTCGGTGGTGGAAGAACATCTGCGGGGCTGGCGCGCCGCGATGGTCCGCACGGTGCAGCAGGCGCTGGAAGCCGGTCACCTGCGTCCGGACACGGATCCCGAGCAGTTGGTGTTCGAGGTCTACAGTCTGATGATCGGGCTGATGCACGACGCCCGTTTCCTGCGGGACCCCAAGGCTCATGAGCGAGTACGCGCCGCCTATGAGCGCCTGATTTCCACGTATCGCAGTTTCAAGTACATCGAGTAGTGCACCCAGGCGCCGGCGCAAGCCGGCATTTCTTGCGGCCAATTTCGCACGGTCGTGCGAATTTATTGAAGAACGGAGCGGGTCATGATTTTCTACATCGCAGCGGCAGTCGGAGTGGTGGCGCTGGTACGCATCTGGCTGCTGTGGCGAGCCCTGTTGCGGCAATTGCCCGACTGCGCCCGCCACCTGGTGCTGTTCTAGCCAGCCCTTCTTCGCAGGACGGCCGCTCCTGGACGCGCGGGCGCAATGAACTCGCCCGGCGCGGGTATCCCGGTCTATATTCCTTATTCACCCCCCGCCCCTGCCCCCATGTCGCGCTCTGTTCATCTACTGATCATCGATCCGCAGAACGATTTCTGCGATCTGCCGAAGGGCTACTTGCCCGCCGATCCGCTGACCGGCCAGGCCATTGCGCCCGCGCTGCCGGTACCTGGCGCGCATGCCGATATGCAACGGTTGGCACGGTTCATCGACGCGACCGCGCCGGCGTTGTCCGCCATTACCGTTACGCTGGATTCTCATCACCGACTGGACATCGCGCACCCCACGTTCTGGCGCACGGGTGACGGTCGCCCGGTCGCCCCCTTCACGCCCATCACCGCCGGCCAGGTGCGCTCGGGCGCCTTCCAGCCTCGTCACGTAGACGACCTGCCGCGCACACTGTCCTACCTGGACGAACTGGAGGCGCGCGGCCGCTACACGCTGATGGTGTGGCCCGTGCATTGCGAGATCGGCACGTGGGGCCATAATGTCCACGCGGACGTGCGCGCCGCCTACAGCCGCTGGGAAGACGAGGGCCAATTCATCGTGCGCAAGGTGCCCAAGGGCACCAATCCCTGGACGGAGCACTACAGCGCGCTGATGGCCGAGGTGCCCGACGCTGACGACCCCCGCAGCCAGCTCAACCGCAATTTGCTCGACTCGCTGGGCCGCGCCGATCTGATCGTCGTCGCGGGCGTGGCGGGCAGCCACTGCGTCAAGGCCACCGTCGAGCACCTGGGCGAGTACCTGCCAGGCGGTAACTTCTCTCGCGTGGTGTTGCTCACCGACTGCATCAGCCCGGTGACCGGCTTTGATGACGCCCAAACCAGCTTCCTGCAACGCATGCGCGATCTCGGCATGCAGGGGCGCAGCAGCGTGGACATGGCCCGGGCCCTGGCCTGACGCCCTGCTCCGCCACACCAACGGTGCCTCAAAGACAACGGCCGCAAGCTTGCGCATTGCGGCCGTGCAAATAACCAGGCGGGCAGATCAGGCGGCCGGCTTATCCTGGCACTCGACGTACAAGGCGCTGATCGCCTCGCACAGGGCCGGCGGTGCCTGGAACAGCCGTGATACCAGCATGCAGCCCTGCACCGTGGCGAACACCGCCCGGCCGGCCGCTTCGGCGCTACCTGAGAATTTCAGCGTGCCTTCTTCGGCGCCTTGCGCCAGCACCCGGGTCAGCCACACTTCGTGCGCCCGGAAAAATCCCTGCAATGCACCTCGCACGCGATCGGGCAAGCTCATCATTTCGGCCGCCAACATGCCGCCCAGGCACAACTCGCCGCTGCCGCACGCCTTCGATTCCATCATCGACAGATAGGCTTCAAGCTGGGCGTGGGCCGGCTGGGTGGTATCGATGCTGCGCACCGAGGCCAGGGCACGGGCGCTATAGGCTTCGACAGCCTCGTAGAGCAGATCGTCCTTGCCCGGAAAGTAATAGTGAATGCTGGACGTCTTCACGCCCACGTGCTCAGCCAGGTCGCGATAGCTGAAGCCATTGCAACCGCGGGTGCGGATCAGCTTCTCGGCGTGAGCCAGCAGCTGGTCGCGGGTGGTATTGGGAGTGGGAGTGTCCATGGCTGAATATTACCTACTAATAGATCGGTTCGTCATCGGCGGGTTTGCCCCCGGTCCGGAACAACCGTGCGGACTCCGGCCGGGAAATATCCCGCCCCCCGGAGTCCGCATCGCTCGGCATCAGGCTCAGCCTTGAACGGGCGGGTAGTCCAGTTCACCGCTTTCGGTCAGGCCCTGGGCGCGGGCAGCAGCCAGTTCCTGCTTCACTTGGGCGCGGCTCTTGTCGCCAGCGCTGGCGAACGTCGTGGCGACGGCGCCTTCTTCGTTGGTGGCCAGTTCACCGTTGGCCCGGGCGGCGGCCAGTTCTTGCTGCACTTGGGCGCGGGTCACCGTGCTTTGGGTGTTGGCGGCAGGCGGGTAGTCCAGTTCGCCGGCTTGGGCGGCACCGATGAACGAAGCGGACAGGATCAGGGCGGATACGAGGGTCTTCATGGTGGATCTCCAGTAGGGATAGGGGTAATGCTTGGCTTGCTGTTTGGGTGACTGCTTGCGCTTGCTACGTGAATCAAGAAGCTATCTATCTATAGATAGACTCGCAGTCGATAAAAAACTCAGCCTTGGACGGGCGGGTAGTCCAGTTCACCGCTTTCGGTCAGGCCTTGGGCGCGGGCAGCAGCCAGTTCCTGCTTCACCTGGGCGCGGCTCTTGTCACTGGCGCTGGCGAACGCGGTCGCTGCGTAGCCTTCTTCGCCGGAGGCCAATTCACCGTTGGCGCGGGCGGCGGCCAGCTCTTGCTGCACTTGCGCGCGGGTCACCGTGCTTTGGGTATTGGCGGCGGGCGGGTAATCCAGTTCGCCAGCTTGGGCGGCGCCGATGAACGAGGCGGACAGGATGAGGGCGGATACGAGGGTCTTCATGGTGGATCTCCAGATAACGATGGCTAGGTTGTTTCAGTTAAACTATCTACTTATAGGTAGATAACAAGGTAAATAAAAAAGGCGACTACTGTATTTCTGGTTGGGGCGACGCTGCGGTGTTGCTGAGTTTGCTGCGTCGATGGATGAATCTTACCTACTACTAGATAGACAACGCAAGCGGTTATTGTGAAACCAGATATTTCAGCGTTGCGCGGCCACCAGCAGCATCATGGGCCGGTCCTGCTCTTCGGCCAGCGCCGGCTGCGCGGCAAGCTGGGCGGCAGTAGGCGCCCATTCGTCCAGATGCGCCAGGGTGAAGCCCGCCTTGATCAACAGGTTCACGTAGTCTCCCACGGTGCGATGCTGTTTGATCACACCCTTGGCCAGCCAATCCGTAGTGCGCGGACCCCGCAACGCGTATTGATTCAACGGCCAGATGCGCCGCCCCGACTCGTCCTGAACGAAACCAGGCCGTGCCGGCGCCGTGTAGATCGGATGCTCGGCCGAAAACACGAAGCGCCCACCCGGTTTGAGCGCCTGATGCACCGTGGCAAACAGCGCGGGCAAGCATTCCAGGTAATGCAGCGTCAACGAACTGTAGGCCAGGTCGACGCTTTGGGGCGGTAGCTGCAACTGGTCCAGATCCGCCCGCTGGTACCGGATCGTAGCGCTGCGGGTGGTGTCTCGCGCCCGCGCCAGCATGTTCTCGGATACGTCCAACCCCAACACCTCAGCGGCGCCCTGCTCTTGAGCCCAGCGGCAGAACCAGCCGAAACCGCAGCCCAGGTCAACCACGGCACGGCCTTTGACATCCGGCACCAGCGCCCGTAGCGCAGGCCATTCGGGCGCGCCATCCAGGCCATGCACCGAGCGGGCCATCTGGCTATAGCCTTCAAAGAACTCCGGCGTGTCGTAGATGTTCTGGGTCATTGCTGTTCTCTGGCGGGCTTGAAGGGGCGGGCCTTCCAGCCTACCCCTGTTAACAAGCTGTGGAAAAGCCCTGATTATCGGTGGGCAAACTGTGGAAATGCTGTGCGCAGCCTGTGGACAGCGCATCGATGCATGGCCGGCAAACCCAGATGGGCTGCGGCGATCCAGGCCAGGCTAGTTGAAAAGCCGGAATCCGGGCAGGTAGTTTGCCTGCGTGAACGGATTCCCGCCCACCCATTGCCCGCCCGCCCCCTTGTGCATAACCGGTGGACAAGCCCCGAAAATCGGTGGGCAAGCTGTGGACAGGCTGTGCGTAGCCTGTGGACAGGCGCGGGTACGGTCAAGCAACAGGCACAAAAAAGCCCGGCGGCCGCAAGGCTTGCCGGGCTGTGGTTGATGACGCGCGGTCGGCGCACCATCGTGATGGCGCGATCAGAACGGAATATCGTCGTCCATGTCGGCCAGGTTGGCGCCGCCACCGGCCGGGGCCGATTGGGGAGCCGGACGCTGCTGCGGCGCCGGGCGTTGGGCCGGGGCGCGTTGCTGCGGCTGGCGCGCGGGCGCATCGTCGTAGCCACCGCCGCCGCCGTAGTTGCCGCCACCGCCGCCGCCGTCTTCGCGGCCACCCAGCATCTGCATCTGGTCAGCGACGATTTCGGTGCTGTAGCGGTCGGCGCCGGTGTCCTTGTCTTGCCATTTGCGGGTCTTCAGGCGGCCTTCGATGTACACCGAACGGCCCTTTTTCAGGTATTCGCCGGCGATTTCGGCCAGGCGGTTATACATGACGACACGGTGCCATTCGGTTTCTTCGCGCTTCTCGCCGCTGGCCTTGTCCTTCCAGGACGAGGTGGTGGCGATGGACATGTTGCAGATTGCGGCCCCGTCGGGGCTGTAGCGGACTTCCGGGTCGCGACCCAGGTTGCCCACGAGAATGACTTTGTTAACCGATGCCATGCCGTTGTCCCTCTGTTGTTGACAGCCTGCGCCACGCGTTACCGCGGATACGCCGGCAACAACATAAATAGCAATGTTGAAGACCGGCTTCATGAAACTCGCCGGTCATCATAGCGATGACCGGCGATGCCGGTGAAGCCCTAATTTGGCTTGTATTATCGACGAAAAGCGCCTGCCACGCCAAACCGGAATCGTGACAAAGCTGTCCTGCTCGGGAATCGATTTCAGCGCGGTTGGACACCGTTGGCGGCGCGATCCGCGACTTTCCGCCCGCGGCAAGGCTCCTCGGCTACGCCAGCGGCTTCAGCGCCCAGGTCACGGCCAGCCACAAGGCCGCCAGCACCGCAGCGCCCACAAACACCGCTCCCGCGCCCGAATGCGAGGCCACCCAGCCGCCCAGCGCGCCGCCCGTGAACAGGCCAGCGGCCTGGGCCGTGTTGTAGAACCCCAGGGCCAGTCCCTTGTAGGCCGGCGGCGCCACCCGCGACACCAGCGACGGCTGCAAGGCTTCGAGCACATTGAACGCTACGAAAAAGCCGGTCAACGCCACTGCCAGGGTGTAAAAACCGTGGCTGGCCGCCGGCAGCAATGCGCACACCAGCACCAGGCCGGCCACCGCCGCACGCAAGGCGCCACGGTGCGCGCGGCGCTTTTCGGCCACGAACACCACCGGCACCATCAACACGAACGAGACCAGGATGACCGGCAGATAGACCTTCCACAATTCGCGAGCGTCCAGCCCGCCCACCTTGGCCAGCAGCGCAGGCACCACCACGAACAGCGACACCTGGATCAGGTGCAGCACGAATACCCCGAAATTGAGCCGCAGCAGGTCGCGATGCGTCAGCACCTGGCGCGGACTGGCCGCCTGCATGCTGCGGGCCTGCGTGCGCGGCACTACCGGCACGACCCAGCGCGCCACGCCCAGGCAGATCACGCCCAGACAGGCGATGGTCCAGAACAGGCCCGACAGCCCCCACCAGCCGACCAGGACGGGTGAAAGCACGAGCGACACCGCAAACGACAGGCCGATCGATCCACCAACCATCGCCATGGCCCGCGTACGGACCTCGTCGCGAGTGGCATCGGCCAGCCAGGCCGTCACCGCGGCCGAAATGGCGCCAGCGCCCTGGATCGCTCGGCCGATGGTGATCCAGAACACGTCGGTCGCCTGGGCACAGACGATGCTGCCCGCCACGAACAGCAGCAGGCCGAAGATCACCACGGGCCGGCGGCCCCAGCGGTCTGACGCCAGGCCGAACGGAATCTGCATGAAAGCCTGGGTCAGGCCATACATGCCCAGGGCCAGGCCCACGCGCGCGGGATCGTCGCCCCCGGGCAAGCCACGGGCGGCGACAGCGAAAACGGGCAACAACAGGAACAACCCCAGCATCCGTGCGGCGAACAGGCCGGCCAGCGCCACGCTGGCGCGGCGCTCGGAAGGGGTCAATTTCAGTTTGGTATCTGCCGGCATGCGGAAATCTAAACGATGACGAGGGCCGCCCGCGCTGACGGATGTCATGCGCTTGCGGTCTGATCCTGGGCGCCGGGTCCGCATCAAGCCATCTTGGCGAACGCCCCCGTACGGGGGAGGACTCGGCGCGCTATAGTACCAAGTTGGCCTTTGCAACCGCTTAAAAGAGCCCGATAGACGTGACCATACGCATTCGGGGTGCTCGCACCCACAATCTCAAGAACGTCTCGCTGGACCTGCCGCGCCACAAGCTGGTGGTGGTGACGGGCCTGTCCGGCTCGGGCAAGTCCTCGCTGGCGTTCGATACGCTCTACGCGGAAGGGCAGCGGCGCTACGTCGAAAGCCTTTCCGCTTATGCGCGCCAGTTCCTGCAACTGATGGACAAGCCCGACGTGGACCTGATCGAAGGCCTGTCGCCCGCAATCTCCATCGAGCAGAAGGCCGCGGGGCACAATCCGCGCTCCACGGTCGGCACCATCACCGAGATCCACGACTACCTGCGCCTGCTGTATGCGCGGGTGGGTACGCCCTACTGCCCGGACCACGGCCTGCCGTTGCAAGCCCAAAGCGTCAGCCAGATGGTGGACGCGGTGCTGTCCTGGCCGGCAGAGACCCGGCTGGCGGTGCTGGCCCCCATCGCGCGGGGCAAGAAAGGCAGCTTCGAAGACGAATGCGCCAGCCTGCAGGCGCAAGGCTATGTGCGCCTGCGCGTGGACGGCCAGATGGTCGAGATCGACGGCATGGCGCCGCTCAAGAAAACCGAGAAGCACGACATCGACGTGGTGATCGACCGCCTGCGCATCAAGCCCGAAAGCAAGCAGCGCCTGGCCGAAAGCTTCGAAACCGCGCTGCAGCTGGCCGATGGCCGCGCGTTGGCGCTGGACATGGACAGCACCCGCGAACAGGTCTTCTCCAGCCGCTACGCCTGCCCCGTCTGCAGCCACAGCCTGCCGGAACTGGAACCGCGCCTGTTCAGTTTCAACAATCCGATGGGCGCCTGCCCCAGCTGTGACGGCATCGGCCAGGTCGGATTCTTCGACCCCAAGCGCGTGGTCGCCTTTCCCGAACTCAGCCTGGCGGCCGGCGCCATCCGCGGCTGGGACCGCCGCAACGCCTTTACCCATTCGCTTCTGACCAGCCTGGCCGCGCACTACGAATTCGATATCGATGCGCCCTTCGAAGACCTGCCCGAAGCGCTGCGCGACAAGGTGCTGTACGGCTCGGGCGAAGAAGAAATCTCGTTCCTCTACCTGAACGAAAAAGGCCGCAGCACCGTCAAGCGCCACACCTTCGAAGGCGTGATCCCGAACCTGGAACGCCGCTGGCGCGAAACCGATTCGGCCACCGTGCGCGAAGAGCTAGGCAAGTACCGCAACATCAAGACCTGCCCCGATTGCGGCGGCTCGCGCCTGCGGCCCGAGGCCCGCAACGTGCTGATCGGCCACGATCCGCGCGGCGGCGAACGCCACGGCCAGGCCATATACGAGGTCGAAGCCATGCCGCTGTCGACCTGCCTGACGTGGTTCCGTGACCTGACGCTGACCGGCGCCAAACAGGAGATCGCCCAACGCATCGTGCGCGAGATCGAGGCGCGCCTGAGCTTCCTGAACAACGTCGGCCTGAACTACCTGTCGCTGGACCGCAGCGCCGACACCATTTCCGGAGGAGAGGCGCAGCGCATCCGCCTGGCCAGCCAGATCGGCTCAGGCCTGACCGGCGTCATGTACGTGCTGGACGAACCGTCCATCGGCCTGCACCAGCGCGACAACGACCGCCTCATCGGCACCCTGCAGCACCTGCGCGACCTGGGCAACAGCGTCATCGTGGTCGAACATGACGAAGACATGATCCGCATGGCCGATTGGGTCGTGGACATGGGGCCGGGCGCGGGCGAACATGGCGGTGAAGTCGTGGCGCAAGGCGATCCCGACACCGTGCAGCGCGACCCCAATTCGCTCACGGGCCAGTACCTGAGCGGCAAGCGCGCCATCGCCATTCCGCAGCGCCGTCCAGTCACCGACGACCTGCCCTGGCTGACGCTTACCGGCGCCAGCGGCAACAACCTGAAGACCGTGGATCTGCGCCTGCCCGCGGGCAGGCTGATCTGCGTGACCGGCGTGTCGGGCTCGGGCAAGTCGACCCTGGTCAACGATACGCTGGCCGTGGCGGTGTCGCGGGCGCTGCATCACGCGCAAAGCGAACCCGCTCCGTACGTGGCAATGCAGGGGCTGGAGAACTTCGACAAGATCATCAGCGTCGACCAAAGCCCCATTGGCCGCACGCCCCGCAGCAACCCGGCCACCTACACCGGCCTGTTCACGCCGATCCGCGAACTGTTCGCGGGCGTGCCCGAAGCGCGCACGCGCGGCTACGATCCCGGCCGCTTCAGCTTCAACGTCAAGGGCGGACGCTGCGAAGCCTGCCAGGGCGACGGCGTGGTCAAGGTGGAAATGCACTTCCTGCCCGACATGTACGTGCCCTGCGACGTCTGCCACGGCAAGCGCTACAACCGCGAAACGCTCGAAATCCGCTACCGCGGCCGCAACATCAGCGAGGTGCTGGACCTGACCGTCGAGCAGGCGCTGGAGTACTTCGAATCTGTGCCGGCCATTGCGCGCAAGCTGCATACGCTGATCGACGTGGGTCTGTCGTATATCCGGCTGGGCCAAAGCGCCACCACGCTGTCCGGCGGTGAAGCCCAGCGCGTCAAGCTGTCTCAGGAACTATCGCGGCGCAGCACCGGCCGCACGCTGTACATCCTGGACGAACCCACCACCGGCCTGCATTTCCGCGACATCGAACTGCTGCTGCAAGTGTTGAACCAGCTGGTGGACAGCGGCAATACGGTGCTCATCATCGAACACAACCTGGACGTCATCAAGACGGCGGACTGGCTGGTCGACATGGGCCCCGAGGGGGGCGACGGCGGCGGCCGCGTGGTGGCACAAGGCACCCCCGAAGACGTCGCCGACGCCCCGGGCAGCCATACGGGACACTATCTGGGCAAACTGCTGCGCCGCACGCCTGGCGCTTGACGGGCGCGGCGCCACAAAGGGGAAACGGCATGTACACCTTGATCATCGGCAACAAGAACTATTCGTCGTGGTCCTTGCGCCCCTGGCTCGCCCTGCGCGCCACCGGTGTCGCTTTCACCGAGCAAAAGCTGGGCTTGTTCACTGAGGACTTCGCCCGCAGCCTAAGCCCGCTGACCCCAGCCGGCCTGGTGCCGGTGCTGCTGGACGGCGAATTCGCCGTGTGGGATTCGCTGGCCATCTGCGAATACGTCGCCGAGCAACACCCCAAGGCCCGCCTGTGGCCGCAGGATGCCTACGCCCGCGCTCGAGCGCGCTCGCTGTCCGCCCAGATGCACAGCGGCTTTGGCGCCCTGCGCCAGGCCCTGCCCATGAACATCGAAGCCCATCTGCCCGGCATCGACATTCCGCAAGCCGCGCGCCAGGACATCTCGCGCATGCATGCCATCTGGCAAGACACGCGTGCCGAATTCGGCCAGGGTGGGCCGTTCCTGTTCGGTGCGTTCTCGATCGCCGACGCGTTCTTCGCGCCGGTCGTGTCCCGCTTCACCACCTATGGCATCACTGCGGCCGGCCCGGTGCGCGACTACATGGATGCCGTGCTGGCGCTGCCAGCGATGCAGGAATGGATGCGCGATGCGCGCGCCGAGGCCACCTTCGTCGAAGCCGACGAACCTTACCGCAAGCATCGCTGAAACGGGGGGGCCGGACGGCTTGCCCTTGCGGCAAACCGTCAGCGGTCTGGACTACGCCATGTCGAACAGGCGCTTGTGCTCGCGAATGGCGTAGCGGTCGGTCATGCCGGCGATGTAGTCCGCAATGGCACGGGCCTGCTCGTTGAAGGCGGCACGACGATAGTCCGGCGGCAACAGGCGCGGGTCATCCAGGAAGGCCGCGAACAGTTCGCGCACGATGCGCCGCGCCTTGGTGGTCATGCGCAGCACCCGATAGTGCCGGTACAGGTTGTCGAACAGGAATTTCTTCAGTTCGTCGGCTTCGCGGCGAATCTCGCCTGAAAAACCCGCCAGCGGCGGCGAGCGGCGCACGTCGTCCGCGCTGGCCGGCGCCACATCGCGAATACGCGCAAGCGAGGTCTGCGTCAGGTCCGTGATCAACGTGTTGATCATGCGGCGGATGGTCTCGGCCACGGCCCGGCGCGAAGCCAGGCCAGGATAACGGTCCAGCACCTGGGCATGATGCCGCTGGAAAATCGAGACGTCCTGCAATTGTTCGAGCGTGATCAGGCCCGAGCGCAGGCCGTCGTCGATATCGTGATTGTTGTAGGCCACTTCATCGGCCAGGTTGGCCAACTGCGCCTCGAGCGACGGCTGGGTACGCGACAGGAAGCGTTCACCCACGGCGCCCAACTGCCGCGCATGCGCCGCCGAGCAATGTTTGAGGATGCCCTCGCGCGTTTCAAAACACAGGTTCAGGCCATTGAAGTCGGCGTAGCGCTCTTCAAGCTCGTCCACCACCCGCAAGCTCTGCAGGTTGTGCTCGAAACCGCCGGCCTCGGGCGCCAGCTCGCGCATGCAGGCATTGAGCTCGTCCTGGCCCGCATGGCCAAAGGGCGTGTGGCCCAGGTCGTGCGCCAGCGAAATGGCTTCGGTCAGGTCTTCGGACAGCCCCAGGCTGCGGGCAAGCGTGCGCGCGATCTGCGCCACTTCCAGGCTGTGCGTCAGCCGGGTGCGAAACAGGTCGCCTTCGTGGTTCACGAAGACCTGGGTCTTGTATTCCAGCCGCCGAAAGGCGCTTGAATGCACGATGCGGTCGCGATCGCGCTGGAACTCGCTGCGGTTTTCCGGCGGCGGCTCGGCGTAGGTCCGGCCGCGCGATCGGGACGGGTCGGATGCATAGGAAGCCAGTTCTTTCATCTGCGACACCGTCACTCCTGTCGTTACTCGGTGGTTCGGGCCAGCACGGCGCGCACGGCGTCTGCCGGCGCCGCCCGCATCATCGCTTCGCCGATGCGGGTCATGAGCACATAGCGGATTTCGCCGCCTTCGGTCTTTTTGTCGACCTGCATCAGGTCCAGCCAACGGTCGGCGCCCAGGTCGGGCGCCACCACGGGGCAACCGATGGCCGCAACCAGATCGCGAACGCGCGCCACATCGGCGCGCGGAAACCCTGCCACGTCAGCGGACAGCTCGGCGGCCTGCACCATGCCACAGCCCACGGCCTCGCCGTGCAGCCAGGCGCCATAGCCCAGGCCGGCCTCGATGGCGTGGCCGAAGGTATGACCCAGGTTCAGGATCGCGCGCAGGCCGGATTCGCGTTCGTCCTTGCCCACCACCTGCGCCTTCAGTTCGCACGAGCGCCGGATGGCGTAGGCGACGGCTTGGGGATCCAGGCTGCGCAGCTTGGGCGCGTTTTCCTCGCACCAGGTCCAGAACGCCGGGTCCAGGATCAGGCCGTACTTGATGACTTCGGCCAGGCCCGCCGAGATTTCGCGCGCCGGCAGCGTGTTGAGCACGTCGGTATCGATTTCCACTGCCAGCGGCTGGTAGAAAGCCCCGATCATGTTCTTGCCCAGCGGATGGTTCACCGCCGTCTTGCCGCCCACCGACGAATCGACCTGCGCCAGCAGCGTCGTGGGCACCTGCACGAAACGCACGCCGCGCATGTACACCGCGGCGGCAAAACCGGTCATGTCGCCGATCACGCCGCCCCCCAGCGCCACCAGCACGCAGCGCCGGTCCAGACGATGCGTCAGCAGGGCGTCGAAGATCAGGTTCAGCGACTGCCAGTCTTTATAGGACTCGCCGTCGGGCAGTTCGATGCGCAACACCCGCTTGCCGGTGCGTGCCAGCGCGGCCTCGGCGCGTTCGCCGTACAGCGCGGCCACGGTGGGGTTGGTGACCACGGCGATGGCGGTGGCGTCGGCGGGAATGCTCTGGTCCAGGGCGTCCAGGCGGCCCGGCGCGATGCGGATCGGGTACTGGCCGCCCGGGGTGTCGACCTCAACAACGTTCATATCTGCTTCTCGAAGGCTTGTAATTGCGGCAGCAGGGCCTTGACCAGCGTATGGACGGGCATCGAGCCCGTTTCCACCACCAGGTCGGCCACTTCTTTATAGAGGGGTTCGCGCAGGGTCATCAGGTCGCGCAGCGTGCCGCGGGGATCGGCGGTCGCCAGCAGGGGACGGTTGCGGTCGCGGCAAGTACGGCGGAACAATTCGTCCACGCTGGCCCTCAAATAGACCACGATGCCCCGTTGGCGCAAGCGCAGGCGGTTTTCGGTGGCCAGGATGGCGCCACCGCCCGTGGCAAGAATAATGTTGCGCCGTTGGGTACACTCTTCCAAAGCGGCGGACTCCCGGCGACGGAAACCGGCCTCGCCCTCGATTTCGAAGATTACCGGCACCCGTACGCCGCAACGCGCCTCGAGCTCATGATCCAGATCGATAAACTCGCGCCCCAGGGCACGCGCCAGGCCACGGCCGATGGTCGTTTTGCCCGCCCCCATCATCCCTACCAGGAAGACGGGCAGGTCATGCGGCAACGACACGGTCTTGCCTGCGCATTCCGAGGCGCAAGGCAAGTTTTCGGGCGCCTCGCCGGAGGGCGCCAGGTCCGGGTCAGCCTCCGGACATGAGTGAGCGGAAAAGTTCATGACGGCATTATCACATCTGCCGCCAAGTTGCCCGCGCACCACACTGAACTATCTTGTTACAGAAACCGATCCGCCACGCTGAGGCGGGACCGGAGATACCCGTAAAATCGCCGCGATGAGCAAGCCCCAGAATTCCTCCAAAAAAGACAAGCCCGCCAAGAGCGGTTCCCCGATATTGCGATTTTTCGTCAAGACCGGCATCTTCTGTGTCGGCCTGTTCCTGTGCGGCGTGCTGCTGGCAGGGATGGCCCTGGCGCTGGCGTGGCCCAACCTGCCCGACCTGAACGCCATGACGGATTACCGCCCGCGGGTGCCGCTGCGCGTCTATACCGCCGACAAGGTGCTCATCGGTGAATTCGGCGAAGAACGCCGCAACGTGCTGCGCTTCAACGAAATCCCGGACGTCATGAAATCCGCGGTGCTGGCCGCCGAAGACGACCGCTTCTACCAGCACGGGGGCATCGACTGGACGGGCGTGGTGCGGGCAGGCCTGACCAACCTGATCAACATGTCCAAGACGCAGGGCGCCAGCACGATCACCATGCAGGTGGCGCGCAACTTCTACCTGTCGTCCGAAAAGACCTACTCGCGCAAGTTCTATGAACTGCTGCTGACGTTCAAGATCGAATCCGAGCTCACCAAGGACCAGATCCTCGAGCTCTACATGAACCAGATCTACCTGGGGCACCGCGCCTACGGCTTCGCCGCCGCGTCGCGCACGTATTTCGGCAAGCCCCTGTCGGAAGTCACGCCGGCCGAAGCCGCGATGCTGGCCGGCATCCCCAAGGCCCCTTCGCGCTTCAACCCGATTTCCAACCGCCCCCGCGCCGAACTGCGCCAGCGCTACGTGCTGGGCCGCATGCAGTCGCTGGGCTACCTGACCGAACCTGAATACAAGCAGGCGATGGCGCAGCAGATCGTCATGAAGTCCGCGGAAGGCACGCCGGCTGGCGGCTACGCCATCCACGGCGAGTACGTGGCCGAACTGGCCCGCCAGCTGCTGTTCAATGTCTACCAGGACAACGTCTACTCGCGCGGCATCAATATCTACACCACGGTCCAATCCAAGGACCAGGAAGCCGCCTACCGCGCCGTACGCGAAGGCGTGCTGGAGTACACCCGCCGCGCGCCCTACCCCGGCCCCGAAGAGCAGCTCGATCTGCCCCCCGGCACCGAAAACAACCCTCAAGCCCTGGACGAATTCCTGGACGGCGTGTTCGACAAGTTCAGCGACAGCGGCGACCTGCTGACCGCGCTGGTGCTGTCGGCCAGCCCCACCGAGGTCAAGCTGGCCCGCAGCTCGCGCGAAGTCATCACCGTCACCGACAAGAAGGTGCTGGGCGTCGTGGCGCGTGCGCTCAACGACAAAGCCAAGCCCGAACAACGCATCAAGCGTGGTTCCGTGGTCTATATCCGCAAGCTCGGCGACAACTGGGAAATCATCAACCTGCCGTCCGTGCAGGCCGCGTTCGTGGCCCTGTCGCCGCAAGACGGCGCCATCCGCGCCATGGTCGGCGGCTTCGACTTCTACCGCGGCAACTTCAACCGCGTGACGCAAGCCTGGCGCCAGCCGGGTTCGAACATCAAGCCGTTCATCTACGCCGCCTCGCTCGAACGCGGCCTGACGCCGGCCACGCAGATTTCCGACCAGCCGTTCGAACTGACCGCCGCGCAAACGGGCTCCAAGGCCTGGAACCCGAAGAACTACGGCAACCAGTACGAACCCATGCTGACGCTGCGCCAGGGCCTGTACAAGTCCAAGAACATGGTCTCGATCCGCATCCTGCAGGCGATCGGCCCGCAGTACGCACAGGACTACCTGACCCGCTTCGGCTTCGACAAGGCCCGTCAGCCGGCCGTGCTGCCGCTGGCGCTGGGCGCGGGCTCCGTGACCCCGTTGCAGCTGGCCGGCGCGTTCTCCGTGTTCGCCAACGGCGGCTATCGCATCACGCCCTACCTGATCGACCGCGTCACCGACAGCAACGGCAAGATCGTGATGCAGTCCAAGCCGGTCGTGGCCGGCGACGCCGCCGCTCGCGCCATCGACCCGCGCACCGCCTGGATCATGGACGACGTGCTGCGTGGCGTGGCCACCTTCGGCACCGCCGCCCGCGCCCGGGCGCTGCTCAAGCGCAACGACATCGCCGGCAAGACCGGCACCACCAACGAATCCGTGGACGCCTGGTTCTCGGGCTACACCCCGTCCCTGGTGGCCACCGCCTGGCTGGGCTTTGACCAGCCCAAGTCGCTGGGCTCGCGCGAAACCGGCGGCGGTGTTGCCATGCCGATCTGGGTCGACTACATGCAGGACGTGCTCAAGGGCGTGCCGGAAGAAAAGCCGCGTCCCCGTCCGGATGGCATCATCGTCGAGAACGGCGAATACTATTTCTCGGAATTCCCGCCCGGACAAGCCGTTGCACGCCTGGGCCTGCCACAAGCCGATACGCTGGGCGAATTCCTGAACGGCCTGAACAACGACAGCGGCGCCGACAACCGCATCAAGGTCGGGCCGGGCGTGGGTACGCAGAATGCCCAGCCCTGGTCGCAGAAAATTCCGTTCTGACGGGGAAAAAAAAGGCCGGTTCCTGAGAACCGGCCTTTTTCATTGAGCGCTACAGGCGGATCGTGACGGGCACGCCCGCCGCCGCGGAACAGATCTGGGACAGCGCGTCCGGCAATTTCGGACCGCCTCGGGTATCGTTCCAGTTCTGGCCGTCGTAGCGGTAATGGAAGCCGCCACTGCGCGCGGCCACCCACAGTTCCTGCATGGCGGCCTGGCTGTTCACCACCACGTGGGTATTGTCTTCGAACACCATGGTCAGCACATTGCCGCTGCGGCTGGTTTCGACGTCGACGTCGAGCGAAGCCGCCCAGTCATCGGCCTGGCTTTCGATGCTTTCCAGCACCTGGTCGATCAACGCAAGAAATTCGGTTTCGGTCATAATCGAGCCTGCAAGAATTACGGAGTTCCCAGTGTTCCAATTGGCATTCAGCCGCATGTCTCTTCGCATTGTAGCCACGCTTGTGGCGACCGGCATGGTTGCGGCCTGCGGGTACAAGGGTCCTTTGTACATGCCGACGCCTGACGGCAAGCCGCCACCGCGCACCCAATCCCAGTCTGCGCCCCAAGTGCCGCAGATTCCGGCAGCGCCCTCGCTGCCATGAACGCCGAGTTCCCAGTTCCGCCCGAGCTGGCCGGGCACCCCTACTTCCAGTACCGCAACAACGTGCTGTACGCCGAAGACGTGCCACTGGACCATCTGGCCGCAAAGCTGGGAACGCCGCTCTACGTCTACTCCCGCGCCGCGCTCAAGGGCGCCTGGGACATCTATCGCAGCGCCGTCGGCCAGCGGCCCGTGCTGGTCTGCTACGGCATGAAGGCCAATTCCAACCTGGCCGTTTTGAAGGAATTCGTCCGCCTGGGTGCCGGCTTCGACATCGTCTCGGGCGGCGAACTCAAGCGCGCCCTGGCCGTGGGGGCCGACCCGGCCAAGATCGTGTTCTCAGGCGTGGGCAAGCAAGCCTGGGAAATGCGGGCGGCGCTGGCGGCCGGCGTGTTCTGCTTCAACGTCGAATCCGAGGCCGAACTGCAGCGTCTGTCCGACGTGGCCGAAGAAATGGGCCAGCGCGCCCGGGTGTCGCTGCGCGTCAACCCGGACGTCGACGCGCAGACCCATCCCTATATTTCCACGGGCCTGAAAGAAAACAAATTCGGCATCGCCATCGACGCCGCGCTGGACGCTTACCGCAGCGCCCGTCTGCTGCCGGGGCTGGACATCACCGGCCTGGATTGCCACATCGGGTCACAGCTGACCGACATCAGTCCCTATTTAGATGCCCTGGAAAAGCTGCTCGATCTGGTCGAACAGCTGGACGGTATCGGCATCCGGTTGTCGCACCTGGACCTGGGCGGCGGCCTGGGCATCCGCTACACCGACGAGACCCCACCCTCGCCCAAGGCGCTGCTGGACCAGGTATTCCAGCGCCTGCAGGCCCGCGGCCAAGGTCACCTGCACGTGGTGCTGGAACCCGGTCGGTCGCTGATCGGCAATGCCGGCGTGCTGTTGACCACCGTGCAGTACCTCAAGCACAACGAAGCACGCAATTTCGCCATCGTCGATGCCGGCATGAACGACCTGCTGCGGCCGGCGCTGTACGAGGCCTGGCACGGAGTGCGCCCCCTGCGGCCGCGCGGCGGCGATGCCACCGAATACGACATCGTCGGCCCGGTCTGCGAAAGCGCCGACTGGCTGGCCAGACAGCGCGTGCTGGCCCTCGAACAGGGCGATGTGCTGGCGCTGGAATCGGCCGGCGCCTACGGCATGACCATGGCCGGCAACTACAACACGCGCCCCCGCGCGGCCGAAGTCATGGTCGACGGCAACCAATATCACGTCGTACGTCAACGCGAGACGCTGGACGACCTGCTGCGCGCAGAGTCGACGCTGCCCTGAGCTGCGCGCCATCCGCATATGAAAAAGGCCCCGTTGTCGGGGCCTTTTTCGTTGGGAGTGACGACGTCAGAGCTGACCGTAGGAATGCAGGCCCGACAGGAACATGTTCACGCCCAGGAAGGCGAAGCCCGTGATCAACAGGCCCGTCAGCGCCCAGTAGGCCGCCATGGTGCCGCGCAGGCCCTTGATCAGGCGCATGTGCAGCCAGGCCGCGTAGTTCAGCCAGACGATCAGCGCCCAGGTTTCCTTGGGGTCCCATTGCCAGTACGCGCCCCAGGCATCGGCTGCCCACAGCGCGCCCAGGATGGTGGCTACGGTGAAGAAGGCGAAACCGATGGCGATGGCGCGATACATGATGTCGTCCAGCACCTCCAAAGGCGGCAGCGCGGCGGCAATATGACGCCGGCCCAGCAGGATCGCGCCCACGATCACGGCGCCGATACCGAAATACAGCATCCAGGTGGCCGACAGCCCATCGGTGCGGAACACCATCGGTTCGGCGCACAGCAGCACGCCCAGCACGAACAGCGGCGCCAGTTTCAACCAGGACGTGGTCTGCCCATGCTGCTTGACCAGGTAGGCAAAGCCGACCATGGCCGCCAGCGAGAACGTGCCGTAGCCGATGAAATTGGCCGGCACGTGCAGCTTCATCCACCAGCTCTTGAGCGCCGGCACCAGCGGCTGGATCTGCCCGGCATCGCGCGTGAACGAATACCAGAGCAGGAACACCACGGCCGAGGTCACCACCAGCAGCACGAAGCCGCCCAGCGCACGGGTCTTGTATTTGCGTTCGTAGTACAGGTAGAACAGCGCCGTGATCAGCGAGAACAGGACAAACACTTCATACAGGTTGCTGACCGGGATGTGACCCAGGTCCGGGCCCATCAAGTGGCCTTCACGCCAACGCACGAGCAAGCCCGTCACACCCGCGAACACCGCCCCCCAGGTCAGGGCGGTGCCCAGCCACGCGGCCGTCGGGCTGAATACGCCGATCCAGTAGCAGACCATGGCCAGCGCGAACAGCGCGCTCATCCAGAGAATGGCCGACTGCGACGAGAACAGGTACTTCAGGAAGAACACCTGCTCGGCCCGTGCCAGGTCGTTGCCGTAGAGCATCAGCGCCAGGCCGGCCGCGATGGCACAGGCCACCATCAGGCGGCGCAAGGGGCGCCACAGCCAGCCCAGCCAGGCCAGCGCGGGCACCGTACCGCACAGGATGATCTTCTCGTAGTAGTCCATGGCGCCGGCGTAGCGGGTCAGCGCAAAGCCCGCCCCCACCGCCAGCAACAGGAAGAAGACGACGTCGGTCCAGTCGGGTTTGCCGCGTTGTGCGCGGTTGTCACCGGTTTCGGACAGGCTTTCGTCCCAGGAGCTGCCTGGCGAAGCCGCATGCACGGGCATGTCGGGCGTAGGGGAGTGCGTGGTGGTCGTCGTGGACATAAGAAACCTTAAGACCCTTTCTGGCGCAGCAGCGCCTGCTTGAAGCGATCAAACTCGTGGTTGAAGTCGAGTGTACGCTTCTGCGAAGTCATCGCCGCCAGGATGCCGCTGCCGCCGTCTTGCGGCCGGACCCAGATCCAGACGCGGCGATCTCGAATATAGAACATCGAAAACACCCCCAGCACCAGCAGCAGGCTGCCCAGGTAGACCGTGTTCTTGCCCGGGGTGCGGCTGACCTGGAACACGCTGGCCTGGATGTGGTTGAAATCGGCCAATGAGAAGAACACCGGAGCCGGGTAGACGGTCAGGTCGGACAAGGCCGCCACCGCCAGGCGCGACCACACCGCGGCGCGCTCGCCTTCGGCGCCCTCGGTCGGCACGGGCGGCAAGCCGGCGCGTTCGCGTTCTACGCCCCGCAGTTCATTCATGCTGGCGCCGATCAGCCGGATCACGACGTCAGCCGCGCGCTCCAGGTCGGCGGGCGGCGTATTGGCCTGCAGGAACGCGGCCACGGCCTGCAGGCCGCCCCCGGCGTAGGTTTCCAGCGCACGCTCGGCTGCCGTCTGCAGAGGCTGGCGGTCGGCACCACTGGGGCTGTTGCGCTCCGCGAAGCGGCGGGCCGCTTCCTGGCGTGCGCTCGGATCGGCCAACGTGGCGCGCAGCCGCATGAATTCCGCGACCGAACTGTCGTCGTCCGCTGGAATGCGCAGGTAGCGGAAGGGCTCGGACGCATTGTTGCGCACCCCGGCCAGGAACACGCTGGCGCCGTCCAGTTGCACGGGCAACATGTAGTTCTGGAATTCATGCGCCTGGCCCGCGTCGTCGATCAGCTTGTATTCGACGCTGGGGCCTACGTTGCGCAGGTTTTCGTTCTTTTTGCCGGCCGCGCTGCCGGACACCGACGCCACATGCTCGGCAAAACTCTGGTTGGCGCCCTTGGGGTCGCCACGAGTCAGGTCTTCGACGTTGATCGGGCGCAGCGCCGTGATTTCCACGCCCATGCTGCGCGGGCCCTTTGCCGTATTGGCACTGACTTCGGCGGTCTTGCCCACCGTGCCGTCGACCTTGAAGGTGGCGCTGTCGGCGCCAACCAGCGGATAGCCCTTGAGCACCACCGTGCTGCCGCCATCGTCGAAGCTGGACTGATACACCGTCATGCCCTTGAAGCGCAGCGGCTCGTTCACTTCGATGGTGGAATCGAACGACTTGCCGGTATCCGGGTCCGTCACTTCCACTTCACTGGCAAAGCGGCTGGGCATGCCCGTCGAGTAGTAGTCGACGACGAATTTCTTGAGCTTCAGCGTGAACGGCATCGGCTGCACCAGCGCGCCGTCGCCGACCATCACGACCGCCGTGCTGGCTTGGCCGTTCTCGGGCACCAGTACGCTGGCGCGAAAGCTGGGGTTGTCGACCGACAGGCGGCCGCTTTCCGGCACCTCGGAAATCAGCATGTTCTCGACGATCGGCTTCTTGCCGCCGAACATGACCTGCAGCCGCACGGGCAGCTCGCTGTCGAGCAGCCCGCCAATACAGATGATGACCATCGCGGCGTGCGCGAACACATAGCCCAGCCGGTTGGCGCTACCCTTCTTGGCCGCCAGCAGCACACCCGTATTGTCCTGGCGCTCACGCACCGCATAGCCCATGCGCTTGAGCAGCGCCGTCAGGCCGGCCGCCGTTTGAGGCACATCGCCGGGCACCTCGGTTTCGACGCGGTGCGGAAACGCCCGCAAGCTGCTGCCACGCACGTGCTCGCGAAACGAGCTGGCCTCGCGCAGCATCTTGGGCGCATTGCGGATCAGGCAGACCGACGTCGACACGACCAGGAATGCCATGATCAACAGGAACCACCAGCTGTTGTAGACGTGCCAGATGGAGAACTTGTCGAACACCTCGTACCAGAACGGGCCGAACTGGTCGATGTAATTGCTGGACGACCGGTTCTGTTGCAGTACCGTCCCCACCAGACTGGCCACGCAGATGAACATCAGCAGGCTGACGGCAAAACGCATCGACCCCAGCAGTTCGAACAGGTCGCGGGGCAGGCTGCGCAGGGAAGGACGAGAGTGTGTCTGAGTCGAATTCATGAAAAAAGGGGGGCCGCGCTATCGGCTACCCCCCTCGTAGACAGCGCGTAACGGAACCAGGTTCCGTACGCTCAGGTTGCGTGAACGCGGACCAGCCGCGCGCGTTGCCGGCAAGCGGCTACCGCAGGCCAGCCGCGTAATCCGCCACGGCCTTGATGTCGGCATCCGACATCCGGTCGGCCACGGCGTGCATCACGTCGTTGGCGCGATCGCCGCTGCGGAACAGCTTGAGCTGTTCTTCAATATACAGGGGGAACTGACCCGACAAGCGGGGGTATTGGCCCGGAATGCCCGCGCCGTTGGCAGAATGGCATGCCGCGCACGCGGGAACATTGCGTTCGGGCAAGCCGCCGCGCCAGATCTTTTGACCCAGATCAACCAGCTTCTCGTAGCCGGCCGTGGCAGGCTCTTTCAGGGGCTGCTGCGCCAGGTACAGCGCGATGTTCTGCATGTCGGCCGGCGTCAGGTTCTGCGCCATGGCGGTCATGGGGGTGGGATTGCCGCCCGGGCCATTGCGCACGGGCAGCTTGGCGCCCGCCTTGACCTGGAAATCGGTCAGTTGCTTGACCAGGTATTCGTGGGGTTGCGCGGCCAGGTTGGGGTTCACCGGGATGGTGCTGTTGCCCGCCGCGCCATGACAGGAGGCACAGGCGATGATGCCTCGGGAGGCGTCACCCTGGTCAAACAGCTGTCCGCCCTTGGCGGCATCTGGCTTGGCCGGGCCCGCAGCACCGTCGGCGGCGAAACTCGTAGTAGATAAGGCGGAGGCGCCGAGCAACAGCCCGCTCGCAACCAACATCCGGGACAGCACACGCTTCATGAAGACCTCGACGAATCGCATCGCTCAAGGCGCAAAAAGGCGCCCACGCCTACCCGCACATCTGGAAAACCGTATCGAACCTGATTTGCCCGTTTTGCCTGCCTGGAACATGCCGGTAGGTACCGAAATGCCCTTAACGGTAAGCAAAAGAGACGGCTCCGCGCACGGGGACCACTGTTGCAAACGCCGGATTATACAATAGGGCTCGAAACCAACCGTATCCAAAGCCATCCGTGTCCCTCCTACATCGCGCCTCTTTTCTCACGTCGGCAGCTCGCCTCGACCAGTTGCCGCCCGCCGGCGCACCCGAGGTCTGCTTTGTCGGCCGGTCCAACGCGGGCAAATCCACGTCCATCAACGTGCTGTGCAACCAGCGCCGCCTTGCCTTCTCGAGCAAGACGCCGGGCCGCACGCGCCTGATCAACATGTTCAGCCTGCCCGATCCGCTGGATCCGGAAAGCCACATCGGCTATCTCGTCGACCTGCCCGGCTACGGCTACGCGTCGGTCGCCCGCAACGAGAAGGAAAAATGGGCCGACATCCTGGGCGGCTATCTGCGCGACCGTGAATCGCTGGTCGGCATCGTGCTGCTCATCGACATCCGCCGCGGCGTCACCGAACTGGATCGGCGCCTGGCCAACTTCATCGCCCCCACCGGACGCCCGGTGCTGGCGTTGCTCACCAAAGCCGACAAGCTGCCTTACGGCCAGCGCATGCGCACCGTGTTTTCCGTGCGCAAAGACCTGGCGGACATCGGCGCCCTGCACACCATCCCCTTCTCGGCGCCCGAGCGCATCGGCCTGGAAGAAGCTGGCGCGCACATAGAAAACTGGATTTCTCCCAAGGTCGTACCATGAACCCGCAGATCATCACCCCCGACTTCCCGGTTTCCCGCCCCCGCCGCCTGCGTCGCGACGCCTTCACCCGCCGCCTGGTGCGCGAAAACACCCTCACGGTGGACGACCTGATCTACCCCGTGTTCGTGGCCGAAGGCACGGGCTTGAAGCAAGCCGTGCCGTCGCTGCCCGGCGTGGTCCGCTACTCGCCGGACACGCTGATGGCGGTGGCCGAAGAATGTGTATCGCTGGGCATCCCGGTGCTGTCGCTGTTCCCCGCCATCGATCCGTCGCTCAAGACGCCCGACGGCATCGAGGCCACCAATCCCGACGGCCTCATCCCGCGCGTGGTGCGCGAGCTGAAAAAACGTTTTCCTGAATTGGGCGTGCTGTGCGATGTAGCGCTGGACCCCTACACCAGCCACGGCCAGGACGGCGTCATCGATGAAAACGGCTACGTCGTCAACGAGCCTACCGTCGAGATCCTGGTCAAGCAGGCGCTCACGCAAGCCGCCGCCGGCGTCGACATGGTCGCCCCCAGCGACATGATGGACGGCCGCATCGGCGCCGTGCGCCGTGCGCTCGAGGCCAACGGCTACATCCACACCCAGATCATGGCCTACTCGGCCAAGTACGCCAGCGCCTTCTACGGCCCGTTCCGCGACGCCGTGGGGTCCGCCACCAACCTGGGCAAGTCCAACAAAATGGCTTACCAGATGGACCCGGGCAACCTGGACGAAGCCCTGCGCGAAGTCGCTGCCGACCTGCAGGAAGGCGCCGACATGGTCATGGTCAAGCCCGGCATGCCCTACCTGGACGTGCTGCGCCGCGTGAAAGACACCTTCCGCGTGCCGACCTTCGCCTATCAGGTCAGCGGCGAATACGCGATGATCAAGGCCGCCTCCGCCAACGGCTGGCTGGACCACGACAAGGTCATGATGGAAGCCCTGCTGGCGTTCAAGCGCGCCGGCGCCGACGGCATCCTGACCTACTTCGCCATCGAGGCGGCCAAGCTGCTCAAGAACCGCGACTAGGCGCTGCGGCGCAGGCCGAGCCAAGTCCCGCTCAAGATGCAGGCCAGGCCGGCCACGTGCACCAGCGTCACGTGTTCGTCCAGGAACAGCGCGGCGAACAGCAGGCCGAAGATCGGCAGCCAGTTCACGAACAGCGCCGCGCGGCTGATCCCCAGCCGCGCGATGCCTGCATTCCAGATGATGTTGCTGACGCCCGAGGCGATCACGGCCGAAAACAGCAGCACCATCCACGGCCACCACGTCATGCGCCAGCCCTCGGTGTCGTAAGCGCCAGGCGTCAGGACGGCATGCACCACCAGCATCAGCCCACCGGCCAGGTACATGTACCAGAGCATCGCCAGCGGATCGAGCGTGCGCGAAATGCGCTGGATCACCAGCCCGCCGAACACGAACACCGCGACCGCCAGGAACACGATCGCGTCGCCCCAGCCGGTCAGGCCCAGCTGCGCGCCGCTGCCGATCACCACCATCGCCACGCCGGCCAAGCCCAGCAAGGCGCCCGCAATGCGCAACCACGTCAGCTTTTCACGGTAGAACAAGGCCGCCAGCAGCGCCGACAACAGCGGGCTGGTGGCCATCAGCAGCGTGCCATTGGCGGCTGACGAGAACTGCAAGCCGTAGACCAACGCGGTCTGGTGCGCGTACACCACCAGAAAGCCCGCCAGCGCCACCCAGCCCAGTTCCACGCGACCTAGCCGGGGAATGCGGCCACGACGGGCCTTGACGATCAGCGTGACCGCAACGAACGCCACGGCGATCCGCACGGCCGCCAGGGCCCGGATGTCCATGTGTTGTGTCAGGTACTTGATAGAGACGATGTTCAGGCCCCACGTGGCCATCACGAACATCAATTGAAGATAGATCAGACCGGTGCGGTCCTGGCTTGCAGCAACTGTCGAAGACGTCACGGGCGCCGGCCTGGTGGATGGAGGGCGCCGCCCACGCGACGCAAGCCCTCATGGTAGCGGCCGGGCGCCGCTCAGCGCAATAGCACGCGGTCCAGCGACTCGGTGAAACGCTTGGCGTCCTGGAAGCCCACCACGCGGGCATCGGGCAATTCCTTGCCACCCGGCTCGAAGAACATGATGCCCGGGGGGCCGAACAGCCGGAACCGCTTGAGCAGTGCGCGATCGTCGGCGTTGTTGGCCGTGACATCGGCCTGCACCAGCAACATGCCCGCCATGCGCTGCGCCACCCCCGGATCGGTGAAGGTGAAGCGCTCCATCTCGCGACACGACACGCACCAGTCAGCATAGAAATCCAGCATCACCGGCTGCTGGCTCTGCGCCAGCAGCGCGTCGAGCTCGGCGTTGTTGCGCACCCGCTTGAAATGCACTTCACCGGCATTGGCCGACACGCCGGCCGCGGCCGGGCCGCCCGATGCCAGATGGGACAAGGGCTGCAGCACGTCGCGCCCGCCGCTGGCCGCCCCCACCAGCCACGCCGCGGCGGCCAGGGCCAACAGCAGCCCCAGGCCCTTGCCGAACATGCGCGCCGAGCCAGCGCCGGCTGGCAGCGCATCAAACGCCCGCAGCATCACGGCCCCGACAATCGCCAGGAAGGCCCAGCCGGTCATTTGCATCCAGGTGGGCACGACCGGGATCAGCATCCACCATGCCGTCGCCAGCAACAACATGCCGAACAGGCGCTTGACGCCATCCATCCAGGGGCCCGCCTTGGGCAGCAGTGCGCCGGACGAAGCTCCCACGATCAAGAGCGGCACCCCCATGCCCCAGGCCATGGCGAACAGGGCCGAACCGCCCAGCACCACGTCGCCGGTCTGCGAGATGTACAGCAACGCGCCGGCCAGCGGCGCGGCCACGCAGGGCCCGACGATCAGGGCCGACAATGCGCCCATCACCAACGCGCCGGTGTAGCGGCCGCCCGGCACGCGCGACGAGCGCTCCGCCAACTTCGCTTGGATGCCCGACGGCATCTGGAAGGTGAAGGCATCGAACATCGCCAGCGCCAGCACCGCCAGCAAAATCGCGAACAAGGTCAGGATCCAGGGCGTCTGCAGCCAGGCGGCAAGACCCGCGCCGCTCAAGCCGGCCGCCACGCCCAGCGCGGTATAGACCACGGACATGCCCAACACGTAGGTCGCGGCCAGCGCCAGGCCCCGGCCGCGACTCGGGCGGGCCTGGCTGGCCCCGCCCAGCACGATCGACGAAAGAATGGGAATCATCGGCAATACGCACGGCGTGAACGCCAGCAACAAGCCCAGCACCAGGAACACGCCGGCCGTCTTGACCCAGCCCAGCCCGCCCAACGCATCGGCCAGGCCGGTATCGCCCGCATTCACCAGCGCGCTCAGGCCGCCGGACGATGCCGGCGCGGCGGACGCGCCGGCGCCCGCCACGGCATAGCCCCCCGCCACGGGCGTCAGCTTCACGCTGCTGTCCATCGGGGGGTAGCACAGGCCGGCATCGGCACAGCCCTGGCCGGTCAACGTCAGCGTGAAAGGCTGGCCGCCTGGGGCCACCGGCACCCGGATCACGACATCCTTGTGATAGACCTCCATGTCCTTTTCGAAGGTCGGGTCGTACTTGACCTCCCCCTTCGGATAGACAGGCTCGCCCAAGGTCGCCGCACCCAACGGACTGATCGTGATGCCGAAACGCTCGCGGTACATGTAATAGCCGGGCGCGACGCGAAAACGCAGTTCGACCGTATCCGGCGCCGCCATCATCGCACTGAAGACAAAGGCCTTTTCCGGTTCGAGAAATTCGGCATCGGCGCGCGCCGACGCACTCCAACCCCACAGCAAGAGCGACATTGCCAACAGGGCCAGCATTCTGGAGAAAAAGGCACGCGCCGGCGCGCCGGCTGGAACCGCGAGTTGCAACATCAGTCTCTCTTGTTCTGCGAGACGGCCGTCTGCTCGCGCACCCAATCCAGATAGGGCGCGGCGCCGCCGATGACCGGCAGCACAATGATTTCGGGCACGTCGTAGGGATGCATCTGCGCCAGGGCCTGGACCACGGCCTGGTGGCGCGCGTAGGTGGTTTTGATGTGAATGGGGATTTCTTCCGTCCCCTCGACCACGCCTTGCCACAGGTAGATGGACAGGCCCGGGGCGCCAAGGTTCACGCAGGCCGCCAGTCCGTCTTCGACCAGCACGTGGGCGATACGTTTGGCCAGCAGCAGGTCCGGCGCGTTGCTGATGACCAGCACGACGTCGTCATCGCGCAACATGGGGCCTCCTTGGGGTAGCCGTGTGGGATGTAACTCGGGGTATTTTATCGGTATTGCCGCCACCGCCCTCCACGGCCGGACTTGCGGCTGCGCCGCGCCGTCGCGCGTCTCCGTACCCACCGAGGCAAGCATGTCCGATAACTGCCTGTTCTGCCGCATCGCCCGCCACGAAATCCCGGCCCACATCATCCACGAAGACGACCGCCTGATGGCGTTCCTGGACATCCAGCCGGTGCGCGCGGGGCACACGCTCATCATCCCCAAGCAGCACTACCCCTACTACGAAGACATGCCAGCCGACCTGGCCGGGCACATCGTCAACCTGGGCCAGAAGCTGGGGCGGCACATGAAGCGCCTGTACAACGTAGACCGCGTGGCATTCGCGTTCACGGGCATACACGTGGCTCACACCCATGCGCACGTGATTCCCATGCACCATCCGCAGGACGTCACCTCGACCCAGTACATCGCGCAGCAGGACCTGACCTTCCGGATGCCGCCACAGGCGTCTAAAGAGGCGCTGGAGGCCGCCGCAGCACAATTGCGGGGCGAACTGCACGCGTCGTAGCGGACGCTCCCGGAGACCGTTCTGGCGCCCTCAGCCAACGCGCTGATCTGATCCCGGGCCCTGCGCCGCTTCACTTGAGCCCGTGACCGGATCTTGTACCCGTTGCCCCTCGCTCGGACGGCGCTTATCCGGACGCCACAAAAAACAAGGGCGGGTCCGAAGACCCGCCCTTGCTACTCATCGCGCAACCGAAGCTTATTCGGCGGCGCTGTCCTCAGCGGCTTCATCGACTTCCGGACGGTCGACCAGCTCCATGAAAGCCATGGGAGCGTTGTCGCCTTGACGGAAACCCATCTTCAGCACGCGGGTGTAGCCGCCGTTACGGGCCGCGTAGCGCGGGCCGATTTCGGCGAACAGCTTCACCACGGCGTCGCGATCGCGCAGACGGGCAAAAGCCAGACGCTTGTTCGCGAGGGTGGGTTCTTTACCCAGCGTGATCAGGGGTTCGATGACGCGGCGCAATTCTTTCGCCTTCGGCAGCGTGGTCTTGATGGCTTCGTGGGTGATCAACGAAACGGCCATGTTGCGGAACATGGCAAGACGGTGACTGCTGGTGCGGTTGAGCTTACGCAAGCCATTACCGTGACGCATGATAAGTATCCTTTGAATCTATTGAAGGCGTTTCCGCCATCGGGTTGTCCGGCTCTTCTATCAACCTGCAATCAGGCCGCGGTCCGGTAGAAAACGGTGCATTTTACGACGGTTTCGCAAACCGCCCGGCGGTGAGGCCGGGCGCTGCGGGAGACGCCCCTTTCCAGAGGCGCCACCCTTCAAGACTTAGGGACGCTCCAGGCCCAGGGGCGGCCAGTTCTCGAGCTTCATGCCGAGGGTCAAGCCACGTGCAGCCAGGACTTCCTTGATCTCGTTGAGCGACTTGCGACCCAGGTTCGGGGTCTTGAGCAGCTCGTTTTCGGTACGCTGGATCAGGTCGCCGATGTAGTAGATGTTTTCGGCCTTCAGGCAGTTGGCCGAACGCACGGTCAGTTCCAGGTCGTCGACCGGACGCAGCAGGACCGGGTCGATCTGCGGCGTGCCGCGAACCGGAGCTTCGTACGAATCGCCAGCGCCTTCCAGGGCAGCGAAAACCGAGATCTGGTCCATCAGGATGCGGGCCGACTGGCGCACCGCTTCCTCGGGCGAGATCACGCCGTTGGTTTCGATGTCCAGGACCAGCTTGTCCAGGTCGGTGCGCTGTTCCACACGGGCGCTTTCAACCGCGTAGCTCACGCGGCGAACCGGGCTGAACGACGCGTCCAGCACGATGCGGCCGATGGTGTGGGTACGGTCTTCCGACAGCGCGCGCACGTTGCCCGGCACGTAGCCGCGGCCCTTTTCGACCTTGATCTGCATTTCCAGCTTGCCTGCGTCCGTCAGGTTGCAGATGGCATGGCCGGGGTTGATGATCTCGACGTCGTGCGGCAGCTCGATGTCGCTGGCCAGCACGGTGCCGGCGCCGGTCTTGCGCAGGACCAGGGTGACTTCGTCACGATTGTGCAGCTTGAAGACCACGCCCTTCAGGTTCAGCAGGATGTCGACGACATCTTCGCGAACGCCCGGGATGGTCGAGTATTCGTGCACCACGCCCGTCATCTGGACTTCGGTCGGCGCGTAGCCGGTCATCGAAGACAGCAGGATGCGGCGCAGGGCGTTGCCCAGCGTATGACCGTAGCCACGCTCGAACGGCTCCATCACGATCTTGGCATGGTGGGTGCCGACCGGTTCGACTTCAATGGAGCGCGGCTTCAGGAAACCTTGAGTGGACATGTACTGTGTTCCTTTTCAATACCCTCGGCTCGTTACACCGATAAGGCTGATGGACAGGGTGAAACATGAAACTCGGTCGGTGCAAAAAACACCGGCCGATACTTACCGCAAAGCCCGCCGCCGCCAAAAGGCGGAAAGCGGGCTGCTGCGGGACATGCAAACGGGTCGCGAGACCAGCTCGCCAGCGCCTTGCGAAGGAGGCGCCGGCAGGCGTGATTAACGCGAGTACAGTTCGACGACCATCGATTCGTTGATGTCGCGAGCGACGTCAGCGCGATCGGGGACCGACTTGAACGTACCGGTCAGCTTGGTCGTGTCGACTTCCACCCACTGGGGGATGCCGATGCTGGTGGCCAGGTCGAGCGATTCCTTGATACGGCCTTGTTTCTTGGCCTTTTCACGGATCGAGACCACGTCGCCAGCCTTGACCAGCATCGAAGCGATGTCGGCGGTATGGCCGTTCAGTTCGATGGCGCGGTGGCTCACCAGCTGGCGAGCTTCAGCGCGGGTCGAGCCGAAGCCCATGCGGTAGACGACGTTGTCCAGGCGCGATTCCAGCAGCTGGATCAGCGTTTCGCCGGTGTTGCCACGGCGACGCTCGGCTTCAGCGAAGTACTTGCGGAATTGCTTTTCCAGCACGCCGTACATGCGCTTGAGCTTTTGCTTTTCGCGCAGCTGCAGGCCGTAGTCGGAAGTGCGGGCACCCGAAGTGCGGCCGTGTTGGCCAGGCTTGGAATCCAGCTTGCACTTGGAATCCAGCGAGCGACGGGCGCTCTTCAGGAACAGGTCAGTACCCTCGCGGCGCGAGAGCTTGCATTTGGGTCCAATATAACGTGCCATGTGGATTCCCTTTAGATACGACGACGCTTCGGCGGACGGCAGCCGTTGTGCGGAACGGGCGTGATGTCGGCAATGCTCGAAATCTTGATGCCCAGCGCGTTCAGAGCGCGAACGGAGGATTCGCGGCCAGGACCGGGGCCCTTGATGCGAACTTCCAGCGTCTTGATGCCGTATTCCAGCGCAACGCGGCCAGCCGTTTCAGCAGCAACCTGCGCGGCGAACGGGGTCGACTTACGCGAACCCTTGAAGCCAGCACCGCCCGAAGTGGCCCACGACAAAGCGTTGCCCTGACGGTCGGTGATGGTGATGATGGTGTTGTTGAACGAAGCGTGAACGTGCGCGATGCCGTCCGAGACGTTCTTCTTGACCTTTTTGCGCACGCGCGAAGCGCCGCTGGTGGAAGCTTTCGCCATAATCCAGTTCCTCGATTATTTCTTCAGGGACGCAGCAGCACGACGCGGGCCCTTGCGGGTCCGGGCGTTGGTGCGAGTGCGCTGGCCGCGCACGGGCAAACCGCGCTTGTGACGCATACCGCGGTAGGTTCCCAGGTCGATCAAACGCTTGATCGAGAGCTGTACTTCACGACGCAGGTCGCCTTCAACCGTGAACAAACCAACATGTTCGCGGACGCGTTCCAATTCAGCGTCGTTCAGATCCTTGACCTTTTTGTCAAAGGGTACGTTTGCCGCTTCGCAAATCTTGCGAGCGCGCGTACGACCGATGCCAAAAATGGCGGTCAGGCCGATCTCGGCGTGCTGTTGCGGCGGGATGTTAATGCCAGCAATACGGGCCATGACTATTCCTTGAATAAATCTGTTGCGTAGTCGCTAACCCGAGTTAGCCTTGACGCTGCTTGTGACGCGGGTCGGTGCAGATAACACGCACCACGCCGTGACGTTTGATAACTTTGCAGTTGCGGCAGATCCGCTTAACCGATGCCATTACTTTCATGGTTGACTCCTAATTTTCCGTAATCCGGTTCCGCTCATTTGGAGCGGAAAACTATCCTGGCTCGCGTCAGATCATAGGGCGTGAGCTCCACTGTGACCTTGTCACCCGGCAGGATCCGGATGTAATGCATACGCATCTTGCCGGAAATATGGCCCAACACCACGTGGCCGTTTTCGAGCTTGACGCGAAATGTCGCGTTCGGGAGGTTCTCAAGAACCTCGCCTTGCATCTGAATGACGTCGTCCTTGGACATTCTTTTGCTTACCGCATCGGCAAACCCGCGCCCTTGAAGTTAGCCTTCTTGAGCAACGAGTCGTACTGGTGAGACATCATGTAGGCCTGAACCTGTGCCATGAAATCCATCGTCACCACCACAATAATCAACAGAGACGTACCACCGAAATAGAAGGGAACGTTCCAGCGCATCACCAAGAATTCCGGCAACAGGCACACCAACGTGATGTAGATGGCACCTGCGAGCGTCAGACGCATCAGGATCTTGTCGATGTAGCGCGCTGTTTGTTCACCCGGACGAATGCCCGGAACAAACGCACCACTCTTCTTCAGGTTGTCCGCCGTTTCGCGGCTGTTGAACACCAGAGCCGTGTAGAAAAAGCAGAAGAAAATAATCGCGACCGAGTACAGCGTGATGTAGAGCGGTTGACGAGGCGACAGGGCCGCAGCCAGGTCGCTAAGCCAGCGCATGTTCTCACTGCTGGAGAACCAGCTCGTGATCGTTGCCGGGAACAGGATGATCGACGACGCGAAGATCGGCGGAATCACCCCGGCCATGTTCAGCTTCAGCGGCAAGTGCGAGCTTTGACCACCGTAGACCTTGTTGCCGACCTGACGCTTGGCGTAGTTCACCGTGATCTTGCGCTGTCCGCGTTCCACGAACACCACAAAAGCGGTAACCAGCACCACCAGAGCCACGATGAACAGTGCGGAAAGCACAGACATCGCGTTGGTGCGGACCAGGTCCAACAGTGCAGCCAGCGCCGCGGGCAGACCCGCAACGATACCTGCGAAGATCAGGATGGAAATCCCGTTGCCAAGACCACGTTCCGTGATCTGTTCACCCAGCCACATGACGAACATGGTGCCAGTGACCAGGGTCACGACGGTCGTAAAGCGGAACAGCATGCCCGGATCGATCACCAGTCCCTGCTGGGACTCCAACGCTACCGAAATGCCCACAGCCTGCACCAGCGCCAGCACGACCGTGCCGTAGCGGGTGTATTGGGTAATCTTCCGACGACCGGCTTCGCCCTCTTTCTTGAGCGCTTCCAGCGACGGCACCACCACCGACATCAACTGCATGATGATGGATGCCGAAATGTACGGCATGATCCCCAGGGCAAAAATCGAGAAGCGCGAGAGCGCCCCGCCCGAGAACATGTTGAACAGGCCCAGGATCCCGCCCTGGTTCTGACGGAACAAGTCCGCCAGCGCATCCGGGTTGATACCCGGTACGGGGATGTGTGTACCCAAACGGTAAACCACCAGGGCGAGCACCAGGAACACGAGGCGGCGTTTAAGGTCGCCGTACCGTGCTCCGGTTTTGCCCAATGCCTGCGCGTTAGCCACTCGTCACCTCGTGATCAAGCAAGCGAGCCGCCCGCGGCTTCGATGGCGGCGCGAGCGCCAGCCGTCGCGGTAATGCCCTTGAGCACGACCTTGCGCGAGAGTTCACCCGACTTGATGACCTTGGCGTAACGAACCGCCTGGCCAATCACGCCAGCCGCCTTCAGCACTTGCACGTCGACTTCGTCGATGGGCAGGGCTTGCAGGTCCGACAGACGGACTTCGGCGTACAGGTGCTGACCGAGCGGGGTGAAACCACGCTTGGGCAGGCGACGCTGCAGCGGCATTTGACCGCCTTCGAAGCCAACCTTATGGAAACCGCCCGAGCGCGACTTCTGACCCTTGTGGCCACGGCCGGCGGTTTTACCCAGACCCGAACCGATACCACGGCCGACGCGGCGCTTGGCGTGCTTGCTGCCCTCAGCGGGCTTCAGCGAATTAAGTTGCATATCCGACATGGTGATTCCTTAGGCTTCCGAGACGGAAACGAGATAATCCACCTTACGGATCATCCCACGCACCTCGGGCGTATCGACCAGCACGCGGCTGCTGTTGATGCGGCCCAAGCCCAAACCGCGAACCGTGTCACGGTGCGATTGCTTGGTACCGATCACGGAGCGCACGAGGGTCACTTTGATCTGCTTCTGAGCCATGATTTACCCCAGGATTTCTTCGACGGTCTTGCCGCGCTTGGCAGCAACATCCGCCGGGGTCAGGGAGGCGCGCAGGCCATTCAACGTGGCGCGAACCATGTTGTAGGGGTTGCTCGAGCCCAGGCTCTTGGCAACCACGTTACGCACACCCATCACTTCGAAAATAGCGCGCATCGGGCCGCCGGCGATAACGCCGGTACCTTCAGCAGCGGGCGAAATCAGCACGGTAGCGGCGCCATGCTTGCCGACCACGGTGTGGTGCAGCGTGCCGTTCTTCAGGGCCACCTTGAACATGCCGCGACGGGCCTGTTCCATAGCTTTCTGAACGGACACCGGCACTTCACGCGCCTTGCCCTTGCCCATGCCGACGCGGCCATCGCCATCGCCAACCACGGTCAGCGCGGCAAAGCTCATGGTGCGACCACCCTTGACCACTTTGCTCACGCGGTTGACCGCGATCATCTTTTCGCGGAGGCCGTCATCGTTCTCTTTTTCCGCGGCGTTCTTGCCTTGTACTTTAGCCATTTGACAGATCCTCGCTTAGAACTTCAGGCCGGCTTCACGCGCGGCATCGGCCAGCGCTTTCACGCGGCCATGGTAACGAAAGCCCGAGCGATCGAAAGCGACCAGTTCGATACCGGCAGCCTTGGCCTTTTCGGCCACGCGCTTGCCAACCAGCGAAGCAGCGGCCTTGTTGCCGCCCTGACCGGTTTGGCCGGCCAGTTGCGCACGCACTTCGGCTTCCACCGTCGAGGCGCTGACCAGAACGCGATCGCCTTCCGGCGAAATGATATTGGCGTAGATGTGCTGGTTCGAGCGGAAGATCGAGAGGCGGTGAACGCGCAGCTCGTTGATCTTCCGGCGGGTCGGAACCGCACGACGCAAACGGGAAACTTTTTTGTCCATGATTCGTCCTTGCGTGCGCCGTTATTTCTTCTTGGTTTCTTTGATGACGACGCGTTCGTCCGAGTAACGCACACCCTTGCCCTTGTAGGGTTCGGGTTCGCGGTACGCGCGGATTTCAGCGGCCACCTGACCGACGACTTGCTTGTTGGAGCCCTTGATGACGATTTCCGTCTGGGTGGGGCATTCGGCCTTGATACCGGCCGGCAACTGGTGCAAAACGTCGTGCGAGAAACCGAGCTGCAGCTTAACGGCGTCGCCTTGAATCGAGGCGCGGTAACCCACGCCAACCAGATTCAGCTTGCGCTCGAATCCCTTGCTCACGCCGTTGACCATGTTGGCCACGAGCGCGCGCACGGTACCCGACATGGCGTTGGCGTGACGGGTTTCGTTGGCGGCGACAAACGTGAGTTTGCCGTTGTCCAACGCAACCGTGACGTCGCCAGTCAGGGCTTGGGTCAAGGAACCCAGCGGGCCCTTGACAGTGATCTGATCCTGCTTGATGTCAGCTTCGACACCCTTGGGCAGTTCGACCGGATACTTAGCGATACGTGACATTCGAATTTCTCCTTAGGCCACGTAGCACAGCACTTCGCCGCCGACGCCGTTGGCGCGAGCCTTACGGTCGGTCATGACGCCGCGCGAGGTCGAAACGATAGCCACGCCCAGGCCGTTCATGACCTGAGGAATGCTGGTACGGCCCTTGTAGATACGCAGACCAGGGCGCGAGACGCGTTCGATGCGCTCGATAACCGGACGGCCAGCGTAGTACTTCAGGGTGATCTCGAGCTCAGGCTTGGCCTGGGTGCCCTTGATTTCAAAGCTGTCGATGTAGCCTTCGTCTTTCAGCACAGCGGCAATAGCCGCCTTCAGCTTCGAGGAGGGCATGCTCACCGTAACTTTGTCCACTTGCTGCGCATTGCGAATGCGGGTCAGCATATCGGCGATGGGATCGCTCATGCTCATATTGTTTCTCCTACCAGCTGGCCTTGGTGATGCCGGGGATTTCGCCCTTCATCGCCATTTCACGCAGTTTGTGGCGCGTCAGGCCGAACTTGCGGAACACACCGCGCGGACGACCGGTGACCACGCAACGGTTACGTTGACGCGTCGGGTTGGCATTGCGCGGCAGCTGTTGCAGCTTGAGCCGAGCTTGGTAACGTTCTTCGTCGGTCTTCGACTGGTCGTCGATGATCGACTTCAACTCAGCGCGCTTGGCAGCGAACTTGTCAGCCAGCTTGGCGCGCTTGATGTCGCGATTGATGAGGGAAAGTTTAGCCACGTCATCAGCCCCTTAGTTACGGAACGGGAAGCTGAAGGCCGTCAACAGCGCCTTGGCTTCTTCGTCGGTCTTCGCGGTGGTGGTGATGCTGATGTTCAGCCCACGCAGCGCGTCGATCTTGTCGTACTCGATTTCGGGGAAAATGATCTGCTCTTTCACCCCGATGTTGTAGTTGCCACGGCCGTCGAACGCACGACCCGAGATACCGCGGAAGTCGCGCACGCGAGGCAGCGCAACCGCCACCAGGCGATCCAGGAATTCGTACATGCGTTGACCACGCAGCGTGACCATGCAACCAATCGGGTAGTTTTCGCGGATCTTGAAACCGGCGATAGCCTTCTTGGTCTTGGTGATGACCGGCTTTTGGCCAGCGATCTTGGTCAGGTCACCCACAGCGTGTTCGATGACCTTCTTGTCGGCGACGGCTTCCGAGACACCCATGTTCAGGGTGATCTTGGTGATGCGCGGCACTTCCATGACGCTCTTGTAGCCGAACTTGGCCTGCAGGTCGCCAGCGACCTTGCTCTTGTAGAAATCTTGCAAACGAGACATGTCTTTCGCCCCTTACGCCTTGGCGCCGACAACGGCACCATTGGAACGGAACACGCGAACCTTGCGGCCTTCGACTTCTTGCACGCCGACGCGGTCGCCACGACCGGTGGCGGGGTTGAAGAGCGCCACATTCGAGATGTGGATCGGCATGGTCTTTTCGACGATGCCACCCGGGTTGTTGGCCATCGGGTTGGCTTTCACGTGCTTCTTGACGACGTTGACGCCTTCGACCAGGACGTGGTCGGCATCAACGCGGGCCAGCACGGTACCGCGACGCTTCTTGTCGCGGCCGGTCAGGACGATGACTTCGTCGCCTTTACGAATGTTGTTCATCGTAGGGCTCCTTACAGCACTTCCGGGGCCAGCGACACGATCTTCATGAACTTCTCGGTACGCAGTTCACGCGTAACGGGTCCGAAGATGCGGGTGCCGATGGGCTCCAGCTTGGCGTTGAGCAACACGGCGGCATTGCCACCGAAACGAATCAGCGAACCGTCTTTACGGCGCACGCCCTTGGCGGTACGAACCACCACGGCATTGTAAATTTCGCCTTTCTTGACGCGTCCGCGCGGAGCCGCATCTTTGACGCTCACCTTGATGATGTCGCCGATACCGGCATAACGGCGCTTGGAGCCACCGAGCACCTTAATGCACATGACATGACGCGCACCAGTGTTATCGGCCACGTCCAGCGTGGTCTGCATTTGGATCATGATTTTTCCTGTTCCAACTTAACTGGAAATACGGTTTTCCCCAAAAAAGGGAACACTGCAATTCCTGCCAGTTTTGGTCCCGTCAGGTCAGCCGCCCTGCTTTATTGTTGGCTGGTGCTTCAAGCTTTCGCTTCAAAGACCATCAACTGGTGGCAACGCAACGACCCTGGGTTGAAATCCTGCGGGTATTCCCCCAACACGTTGGCCCGGGCTAGTCCTGGCCAATCGACAATCTGGGAAAGCTGACCATTCTAGCCTGGTTAGATTTTGAGCGCAAGCCCTTTGTTGAGATAGTGAGCAAATACGCGACAGCGCCTGTGGAAAACTCGACACGAGCGGCGGTCCCGGGACATTTGCCAGGCCAGTGACACGGGGCGATCAATCTGCCCCCGTTTTGTCGCGATAGTAATTCCGCTCCCAGGCATCGTGGTTGGCCTTGCCGCGACGGATTTCGTCGGTGAACGGCGCGGCCATCAGCACCAGCCGGTTGAGCCACCTGATGGGCGCCCGGCAGGGGCGCTCGAAGTCGACGAACAGCACGGCCCGAGTGCCGGCCGTGTCGTTGTGCACCTGGTGGGGGTACAGATCGTCGAACACCACGGCCTCGCCTTCCCGCCAGCAATAGCGCTCGCCTCCCACCTCGATCCAGCAACGCTCGGCCGGCTCGGGCACCACCAGCCCCAGGTGCAGGCGCAGCACGCCGTTATAGGGGCCGGTATGCAAGGGGATGCGCTTGCCGGGTTCCAGAATGGAATAGAACGCGGTGCGCAGGCCCGGGATGCCCTGCAGCGCCCGGGCGGTGGCCGGGCACCGCGCCAGGTTGCGCTCGGAGCGCAGTCCGTAGCCCATGAAAACGAAGGTCTTCCACTGGTCGTCGGACGTGATCATGCCCACATCAGGGGACAGTTCATGAAAGGACGGCAGTTGCTGGCGCTCGGCCAACAGGGCCACCAGTTCGGCACGGATGGCGGGTGCCTGGGCCTCGAGCGCGGCCACCCACGGGAACTGGCTGTTCTTGAAGATGGGATGGTCACCCACCAGGGACGCCAGCGCGATCCGATGGCGCAGCCAATCGATGAAACGGAAGAAAACGCGGGAATAGACACTGGGCTGGCCGGGCGGACGCGTATCGACGGGTTGCACAATGGATTTATATAGACAGCCAAAGATGCACCATTTTGTCGACCGCGCCCGTCGCATGCAAGCGCCGTCCATTGGCTCCTAGGCGGCCGCCGGAATTGGACCTCCCCGCGGCCGGCAAGCTGGTTTAGACTGGCATGGGCGACCGCGATCGCTACCCACTCCTATTTCGCAAGGAAAGACAGGCATGTATGAACAGTTGGCGCTGTATATCGACGGCGAATTCGTTGCCGGCGAGGGCAGGCGCACCCAGGACGTCATCAACCCGGCCACGCTGGAAGTGCTCGGCCAGCTGCCCCACGCCACCGAAGCGGATCTGGATCGCGCGCTAGCCGCCGCCCAGCGCGCGTTCGAATCCTGGAAGAAATCTTCTCCCATGGACCGTTCCGCCATCCTGCGCAAGGTCGCCACGCTGTCGCGCGAACGCGCCAAGGAAATCGGCCGCAACATGACGCTGGACCAGGGCAAGCCCCTGGCCGAAGCGGTCGGCGAAGTCACTTCCTGCGCCGAGCACGCCGACTGGCACGCCGAGGAATGTCGCCGCATCTACGGCCGCGTGATTCAGCCGCGCAACCCCGATGTGCGCCAGATCGTCGTGCGCGAACCCATTGGCGTCTGCGCCGCGTTCACGCCCTGGAACTTCCCGTACAACCAGGCCATCCGCAAGATCGCCGCCGCACTCGGCGCCGGTTGCACGGTGGTGCTGAAGGGTCCTGAAGACTCGCCCAGCGCCGTCATGGCCATCGCCCGCATGTTCCACGATGCCGGCCTGCCCAAGGGCTGCCTGAACATCGTCTGGGGCGAACCCGCCAAGATTTCCGACTACCTGATCCGTTCGCCCATCGTGCGCAAGGTCTCGTTCACCGGTTCCGTGCCGGTGGGCAAGCAGCTGGCCGCGTTGGCCGGCGCACACATGAAGCGAGTCACCATGGAGCTGGGCGGCCATTCGCCCGTGCTGGTGTTCGATGACGCCGACATCGACCGCGCCGCCACCATGCTGGCCAAGTTCAAGGTCCGCAACGCTGGCCAGGTCTGCGTGTCGCCCACCCGCTTCTACGTACAGAACGGCGCCTACGAACAGTTCCTGGCGCGCTTTACCGACGTGCTCAAGAACATCAAGGTCGGCGACGGCCTGGAAGCCGGCACCGACATGGGTCCGCTGGCCCACGAGCGCCGCGTCCCCGCCATGAGCGCCTTCATCGACGACGCCAAGAAACACGGCGGCAAGGTGGTGGTGGGCGGTGGCCCCCTGGACCGCAAGGGCTTCTTCTTCGCCCCCACGGTCGTGACCGACCTGCCCGACAACTCCATGCTGATGACCGAAGAACCTTTCGGTCCGGTCGCGCCGGTGGTTCGCTTCACCGACACCGATGAAGTGCTGGCGCGCGCCAACAGCCTGCCGTTCGGGCTGTCTTCCTATGTGTTCACCAACTCGCTGCAGACCGCCACCAAGGTCTCCAACGGCCTGGAAGCCGGCATGGTCAACATCAACCATTTCGGCAGCGCCCTGGCCGAGACGCCGTTCGGCGGCATCAAGGACAGCGGCATCGGCAGCGAAGGCGGCCTCGAAACGTTCGATGGCTACCTGGTCACGAAGTTCATCACGCACATCTGACCCAAGCGCCCTCTCGCAAAAAGCCCCGCAAGGGGCTTTTTTTTCGCCTGCCGGTGCAGACGTTCGTGGACAGCTTTGGCGCCATTCTTTCATCACGCTGTCATCCTGAACCCCCAGGATTGCGCCTCGCTCGCGGGCGCGACTTCCCAGGAACGGGGAAATAGTCGCCTGAAGAAGAACTTGTTCCGAAAAGAGAAAGAAGCACCATGAACCGATATCAACGTTTCGCCCGCTGCGCGGGCGCGGTGGCGCTGACGGCCTTGCTTGCCGCCTGCGGTGGCGACAAGGACGACGACAACGGCAACGCGCCTCCGGTAGCCGAAACGCCAGCAACGCCGCCACCCGCCCCTGTGCAGGTGGCCTTCATGCCGGACATCCACTTCCATGACATCTATGCGGATTTCAAGGACGGGTCATTCCCCGGCATCCCCAACCCGAAGCGCGGCGACAACGCCACCATCCGCACGATGTATGCGCAGCTGACGTCGACGCGGCTGTTCAACGAAAACTACTTTGCGTTCCTGGCGGCACTGGATGACGCGGCCAGGCGCGGCGTGAAGTACATCGCCCTGCCCGGCGACTTCTCGGACGACGGCCAGCCGGTGCACATGCGCGGCCTGGTCAAGATAATGGACGAGTACGCAGGCAAGTACGGCATCCAGTTCTTCGCCGCCCCCGGCAACCACGATCCGGTACGGCCCTTCAACCAGGCCAACGGCAAGAGCGACTACCTGGGCCTGGACCCGGCCACCGGCGCCATCGGCTTCTCGCAGCCCATCTATAGCCGCGGCGGCAACGCCGCCTGCAGCACACCCTATGCCGGCGACTGGGCTCGCGTGGGCAACACCTACTGCACCGAAGAAGTGCTGCACATGGGGTATGCGGGCATTACCGACGCCCTGGCCCAGCACGGCTTCATGCCCAAGCCGCAGTATGTGTATTACGAAACCCCGTACAGCACCTACAAGTACGAGGACTACAACTACAACACCGCGCTGTCGCAAGCCGGCTGGATCAATCGCCAGTACGAAATCTGCGCCCAGGGCACGGGCGGCCCCAACAAGCCGTCGAACTATACCCTGTGCAAGATGGTGCCGGACACGTCCTACGTGGTCGAACCCGTCAAGGGCGTGTGGCTGGTGGGCCTGGACGCCAACGTCTACGTGCCGACGGGTACCGGCCCGAATGACTTCACCGGTTCGGGCGACCAGGGCTACAACAAGATGCTCACGCACAAGTCCCACGTGATCAAGTGGCTGGCCGATGTGGTGGCCCGCGGCAAGGCGCAGGGCAAGCAGGTGATCGCGTTCAGCCATTTCCCGATGACGGAATTCTTCAACGGCGCCTCGGACGACATCGAAGCGCTGCTGGGCGCCAACAAGATGCAGATGGTGCGCCGCCCGGCGGAAAACACCACCCGCGCGCTGGCCGAGACCGGCCTGAAGCTCCACGTGGGCGGCCACATGCATTTCAATGACATGGCGGTGCGCACGTATGGCGGCGACACGGCGCTGTTCAACATCCAGGCTCCGTCCATGGCCGCCTACGTGCCGGCCTACAAGATCATGACGCTGCAAAGCGCCACCGAGGTCGAGGTCAAGACGATCCGCCTGGACAAGGTACCGCGCTTCGACGAGCTGTTCGACCTGTACCGCGCCGAGAACGCGTATGACGTACCGCCGCGCTGGAACGTGTCCATCCTGGACGCCAAGGACTATGGCGACTTCAACTATCGCTACATGAGCGAACTGGTGCGCCTGCGCCTGCTCAACGACGACTGGCGCTGCGAAATGCGCGAGCTGGTCAAGAGCCCCCTGACAGGCGCCGACATGCTGGTGCTGTCGCAGCTGCGTACCACGGTGACGCTGGCGGAACTGAAGAACACCGGTGACCAGAACAAGCTGACGCCCGAGTTCTTCAACTGCCTGTACACCGCCGGCGGCCCCAATGCCAGCAACCCTGCGTATGCCGCAGACCTTGCCGACGCCCAGAACCGCGCACAGGCGCTGGCCCTAGCGCATGGCATGCAGTTGACGGACTTCGCGAAGTGGCAGGCGCTGGACCTGGCGGGCGATTTCGTGCGCCTGGCCAACGCCGGCGACCTGGCCTATGCCGACATTCCGGCCCAACGCGCCAGCCAGTACAAGCTGCTGGCGCAGGCGCTGAGCCAGACCAACGCCGGCCTGCAGCTCAACGGAGACCGCGTCAGTGATGCGAACACCCTGGCGGACATGTTCAAGGCCCGCTTCAAGCCGCTGATGGCGATCATGTTGAAGCTGGCCGACGGCCTGCCGTCCGAGCACATCCTCGTTGATCTGAAGAGCAATACCGTCGTCAACCTCTCGACCCAGCCCTCGCCCTTCTGACGCGGTGTCCGACCCGACGCCGGATACGACAAGGCCCGCGCAAGCGGGCCTTTTTTCGCTGTCGTACCACTGCGATCTAGCCGCGCGAGCGCCACTCGCGCGGCGACATGCCGAATCGCTGCTTGAACAGGCGGCTGAAGTGCGAGGGATGCGCGAAGCCGGCCTGGTAGGCCAATTCGGCGATACCGCGGTGACGTTGTGCGGGATTCAGCAGCAATTCCCGGCAGCGCTCCAGGCGTTGGTCGAACACGAAGCTTTCCACGGACAGGTCACCGGCCTGGAAGACGCGGTGCAGATAGGCCACCGACAAGCCACAGCCCTGCGCGACCTGCAGAGGCGTCAGCGCCGGATCGGCGAGATGCTGGCGGATATAGGCCATGGCCCGTTGCCGGTGCGCCATGGTGACGCTGCTGTCTGAAGCCGACGCATGGCCCTGTCCTGGCTGCACGACGAACAGCACGATCAGGTCGATCAGCCGTTCGCCCAGTTCCGCCGCTTCGGCCGCCGTCCAACCGTCCAGGCCCTTGAACAGGTGGTCCATGTAGCTGGCCAGCATCGCCCCCCGTGGCGATCCGTCATCGACGCGCAGCTTGTAGAACGGACCGATGCGGGAATCGCGTTGCGACAGTGCGCTGCGCGGAAACGACACGCTCAGGCTGCGGTAGCCGTCGACGCCCAAGGCAGTGGCCTGGTAGGGCAGACTCTGGTTCATCAGGTAGACGCAACCCGGCTCGACCTGGAATTCGCGGCCCTGCTGCTGAACCGCCAGCGGGCCTGCCAACGGCAGGCCGAACGTGTAGAACTCCTGGTCCAGCCGGGACACGTTGCCGGCAGTGCGCTCGATCTTCTGTCCCTGATAGTGCAGGTCGTTGAACTGCAGGCTGGCCCGCCGCACGTAGCGCACATGACCGGCGAAACGGCCGCCCTGGCCATGATGCACCTCGAACGGCCCGAAGGCATCGGACAAGGCCGCGCGCCATTGGTCGCGGCGCTCGGCGCCGGCAATGGCCGAAATGGCAAATTCCGTATCGGGCATGGCGCTGTCTCCTGGTTCGCGGGGTCGGGCTGGTCGCTCGTGATCCTGCGTCTACATATTCTTGACTCACCCTGCCACAGGTGGTCTGGCGCATTGTGGCCGCGCTCGGCGCAAGTCTATATTCAGCCCGATAAGCATACAACCTGGACAACCCGGGAGGAGACTCATGGCCAACGCGTCCATCCAGGCCGTCCGCCACGCACCGGCTTCACGCTATCTGCGCTGCGAGGGCCGCGAGCTGCACTACACCGAGTGGGGTGACCCCGGCGCCCCCGCGCTCATCATGTGGCATGGCCTGGCCAGGACCGGTCGCGATTTCGACGAACTGGCGCAGGCGCTGGCCGATGACTATCGCATCATCTGCCCCGACACGATCGGTCGCGGCCTGTCTCAATGGAGTCCGGATCCGGTCGCGGAGTACCAGCTCGGGTTCTACGCCAGATTGGCCCGGGCCCTGCTCGACGGGCTGGCGCTGACACGGGTGCGCTGGGTCGGCACGTCGATGGGTGGCGCCACCGGCATGCTCGCCGCCGCCACCACGCTCAAAGGTCGCGTCTCGCACCTGGTGGTCAACGATATCGGCCCCACGCTGCCGCAACCGGCCATCGCACGCATCCTGGCGTATGCCGGCAATCCGCCTGCCTTCGACACGGTAACGGAACTCGAGACCTGGCTGCGCGCCGCCTACAAGCCCTACGGCTGGCAAAGCGACGAACAATGGCGCCGCATGGCAGAAACGTCGGTGCGCCGCTTGTCCGACGGCCGCGTCACCGCCCACTACGATCCGGCCATCGTCGGCCAGTTCAGCCATCACCCCACCGACTACGAGCGCTGGACCGAATACGACAGCCTGGACATACCACTGCTGCTGCTGCGCGGCGCCGATTCCGACCTGCTGCTGCCCGAGGTCGCGCATGCCATGACCGAACGCGGTCCACGCGCCCAACGCATCGACTTCCCCGACTGCGGCCATGCCCCTGCGCTGAACGTCGCGCCGCAGATCGACGCCGTCCGCCGCTTTCTTGCCACCTCAGGCGCCGTTGCCGCCGCCGGCAATCCGTAGAACAAGGAGACTTCCATGAAACGCTTATTGCTTGCCACGCTGGTTGGCCTGTGCATGAGTTCCGCCGCCGCGGCCAAGGATTTCGTCGTGGCGCATGTCTACGACAAGACCGGCCCGCTGGAGGCCTATGCCAAGCAGACCCACAACGGCCTGATGCTGGGCCTGGAATATGCCACCCAGGGCAGCATGACGGTGGCCGGCCGCAAGATTCGCGTCATCGAAAAAGACAACCAAGGCAAGCCGGACGTCGCACGCGCCCAGCTCGCGTCCGCCTATGCCGACGACAACGCCGACATCGCCGTGGGCCCCACATCGTCCGGCGTTGCACTGGCGATGCTGCCCATCGCCGAGGAATACGAGAAGATCCTGCTGGTGGAGCCCGCCGTTGCCGATTCGATCACGGGCGACAAGTGGAACAAGTACATCTTCCGCACGGGCCGCAATTCCTCGCAGGACGCCATCGCCAACGCCGTCGCCTTCGACCAGGCTGGCACGTCCATCGCGATGCTGGCACAGGACTACGCGTTCGGCCGCGACGGCGTCAAGGCCTTCAAGGGCGCGCTCAAGCAGGCCAAGATCGTGCACGAGGAATACCTGCCGGCCAATGCCACCGACTTCACGGCGGGTGCCCAGCGCCTGTTCGACGCGCTCAAGGACAAGCCCGGCCGCAAGATCATCTTCATCCTGTGGGCAGGCGCCGGCAATCCGTTCAAGATCGCCGACCTGGACCCCAAGCGCTTCGGCATTGAAATCGCCACAGGCGGCAACACGCTCGCCGCCATGACGCCGCTCAAGCCGCTGGCCGGCATGGAAGGCGCCACCTATTACTACTACGGCATTCCGAAGAACCCGATCAACGACTGGCTGGTGGCCGAACATCAGAAGCGCTATGGCCAGCCCCCGGACTTCTTCACTGCCGGCGGCATGTCGGCCGGTATCGCGTTGGTGGCCGCGCTGAACAAGACCGCCGGCAATTCCGACACGGACACGCTGATCAAAGCCATGGAGGGCATGAGCTTCGACACGCCCAAGGGCAAGATGATCTTCCGTCCCGAAGACCACCAGGCCATGCAGTCGATGTACCACTTCCGCATCAAGAACGACCCCTCGGTGCCGTGGGCCGTGCAGGACCTGGTCAAGGAAATCACGCCCGACCAGATGGCCGTGCCGATCCAGAACAAACGCTGAGCCCTGTCTTCCATGCTGGAAACCCAATCGCTCACGATCCGCTTTGGCGGTCACGTGGCCGTCAACGCCGTGAGCTGCCGCTTCACGCCCGGCAGCCTGACGGCCATCGTCGGCCCCAACGGCGCGGGCAAGACCACCTACTTCAACCTGATCTCCGGGCAACTGCGTGCCAGCGCGGGTTCCGTACATCTGAACGGCCGCGACCTGACCGGCCTGTCGGCGCCGGCCCGCATGCACGCCGGCCTGGGTCGCGCGTTTCAACTCACGCAATTGTTTCCGCGCCTGTCCGTGCACGAGAACGTGCGGCTGGCGCTGCAATCGCGCCAGCAAGGCCTGGGCTGGCGCCAGATCCGACTCTGGCGCACCTGGGACGACGACCGCAATCTGCTGACACGCGCCGACGCCTTGCTGGAGCGCACGCGGCTCACCGCACGCCGCGACCAGCTGGCCGCCGACTTGCCGCATGGCGATCAACGCAAGCTCGAGATCGCCATGCTGATCGCGCTTGAACCCCAAGTATTCATGTTCGACGAACCCACCGCCGGCATGAGCGTGGACGACGTACCCGTCGTGCTGCACCTGATCCGCGAGATCAAGCAGGACCCGACCAAGACGATCCTGCTGGTAGAGCACAAGATGGACGTCGTGCGCGAACTGGCCGATCGCATCGTGGTGCTGCACAACGGCCAGTTGATGGCCGACGGCGAACCCGCCGAGGTGATCGCTTCGCCCATCGTGCAACAGGCCTACCTGGGCGTCAGCCCTTCGACAGCCCCTTCCGTAAGGACGCCCCAGTGACCCAGGCCCCGCTGCTGGAACTGAACGACGTGCACACGCATATCGGCGCGTACCACATCCTGCACGGCGTGGACCTGGCCGTGCCACCCGCGGCGGTCACCATGCTGCTGGGCCGCAACGGCGCCGGCAAGACCACCACGCTGCGCACCATCATGGGCCTGTGGAAGGCCACGCAGGGCCGCATCGCCTTCGACGGCACGCCGGCTGGCGGCCCGGGCGTACGCACCTCGCCCCCCGACATGGCGCGCCTGGGCATCGCCTATGTGCCCGAGAACATGGGCATCTTTGCCGACCTGTCGGTCAAGGAGAACATCCTGCTGGCGGCCCGCCAGGCGCCTAACGCCACTCAACTCGACACCGCCCGACTGGAATGGATCTTCGGCTTCTTTCCGGCGCTCAGGAAATTCTGGCTGCACCCCGCCGGCAAGCTGTCGGGCGGCCAGAAGCAGATGCTGGCCGTGGCTCGCGCCATCATCGAGCCACGTCGCCTGCTGCTGGTGGACGAACCCAGCAAGGGCCTGGCGCCCGCCATCATCCAGAACATGATCGACGCCTTCATCGAACTCAAGCAGGCCTGCACCACCATCTTGCTGGTGGAGCAGAATTTCAATTTCGCCCGCCAAGTGGGCGATCACGTCGCGGTCATGGACAACGGTCGCGTCGTGCACGCTGGCAGCATGACGCAGCTGGCGCAAGACGAGGCGCTGCAGACCCGCCTGCTGGGCCTGTCCCTGGGAGCCCACCAATGACCGCTGCCGATATCGACGCCCCGCTGCCGCGCACGCGTGCCGACCTGCGCCCCGTGCTGCTGGTCCTGGCACTGGCCGCCATCGCCCTGCCCCTCATCGGCTCGTTCTCGACCTGGATCACACTGACCTTCGCCGGCCTGGCGATGGGCATGATCATCTTCATCGTGGCCTCGGGCATGACGCTAGTGTTCGGCCTGATGGACGTACTGAACTTCGGCCATGGCCTGTTCATCGCGATCGGCGCCTACATGGCCGCCACGGTGCTGGGTTCGATGGCCGACTGGACCCAGTCCGGCAGCCTGTGGCTGAACCTTGCCGCCGTACTGCCCGCCTTGATCGTGGGCATGCTGGTGGCTGGTGCCGTAGGCATCGCGTTCGAACGTGTGATTGTGCGCCCCGTCTATGGCCAGCATCTGAAGCAGATCCTCATCACCATGGGCGGCATGATCATCGGCGAAGAGATCATCAAGATGCTGTGGGGCCCGCAGACGCTGTCGCTGCCATTGCCTGACGCGCTGCGAGGCGCGGTGCTGGTCGGCGATGCCGCCATCGAGAAATTCCGCATCGTCGCGCTGGTGGTCGGCCTGGGCGTGCTGGGCGGCATGCTCTGGCTGCTCAACCGCACCAAGCTGGGCCTCTTGATCCGTGCGGGCGTCGAAGACCGCGAAATGGTCGAGAGCCTGGGTTACCGCATCCGCCACTTGTTCGTCGGCGTCTTCGTGGCCGGTTCCATGCTGGCCGGCCTGGGCGGCGTGCTGTGGGGCCTTTACCAGCAATCCATCGTGCCGCAGCTGGGTGCCCAGGTGAATGTACTGATCTTCATCGTCATCATGATCGGCGGGCTGGGATCCACCGTCGGCTGCCTGATCGGCGCTTTGCTGGTGGGCCTGATGGCCAACTACACCGGCTTCCTGATGCCCAAGGCCGCGCTGTTTTCGAATATCGCCCTGATGGTCGCCATATTGCTGTGGCGCCCGCAAGGCGTGTATCCGGTCACGAACCGCTAGGAGCCGCCGCCATGTCCTTCCGACTGCTCTCCGGCGATCCGCCGCGCAGCACCTTGCTCGCGGTCATGCTGGTCGCCATCGTCGTGGTCCTGGCCGCGGCACCTTTCCTGTTTCCGGGCCCCAAGGCGCTGGCCGTGGCGGCCAAGATCCTGGTGTTCATCGTTCTGGTCGCCAGCTATGACCTGCTGCTGGGCTACACAGGCATCGTCAGCTTCGCCCACACCATGTTCTTCGGCATCGGCGCCTATGGCGTGGCCATTGCCAGCGTGCGGCTGGACGCCAGCTGGCTGTCCGTCCTGGCCGGCGTGGGTGCGGGGCTCGCGGTATCGCTGGTGTTTGCGCTGATCATCGGCCTGGCCAGCCTGCGGGTGCGGGCCATCTTCTACGCCATGATCACGCTGGCCGTCGCCGCTGCGTTCCAGACCTTGGTGTCGCAGCTGTCAGACCTGACCGGCGGCGAAGACGGCCTGAACTTCAAAGTGCCGCAGATGCTGCGTCCGGCCTACCGTCCCCTGTCGGAGCCGCTGTTCGGTGTCACGATCGACGGCCGCATCATCACCTACTACCTGATCGCCGCCGTGTGCGTGGTGCTGTTCCTGATGCTGCTGCGCATCGTCAACTCCCCGTTCGGCCGCGTGCTGCAGGCGATCCGCGAGAATCCCTTCCGCGCCGAAGCGATCGGATACCGCACCGTGCTTTATCGCAGCCTGTCCAACCTGCTGGCTGCGGCCTTCGCGACCCTGGCGGGCGCCCTCTATGCACTTTGGCTGCGCTACAACGGTCCGGACACATCGCTCTCGTTCGAGATCATGTTGAACATTCTGCTGATGGTAGTGATCGGCGGCATGGGCACGATGTACGGCGCGATCATCGGCGCCAGCCTGTTCGTGTTCGCCCAAAGCTACCTGCAGGATGGACTGCACGTGATCCACGACGCCGTCGCGGGCGTCGCGCCGCTGGCGCTGCTGTTCGAACCAGACCGCTGGCTGCTGTGGCTGGGCATCCTGTTCGTGCTGTCGGTGTATTACTTTCCCACGGGCGTTGCAGGGCGGTTACGGGAACTGGCCCGGCGTACGTAGCGAACACACAGGCCTGCCTGGCTACACGGCGAAGGCGGCCTGAACATGCGCAAGGCGCGTTCAGGCACCCTCTACCCGTGACTACTTCACGCGGCTGCGCAGATCATCCACGCTGCGCTTGAGATCGTCGATACGTCGCTGCATGTCATCGACCTTGCGATCGCCGGAGTTACCCGCGCTGCTCAACTGCGACACACTGCGCGACAACTTGTCGAGCTCGCTCTTCTGGTTATCCACAGCACGGGACAGTTTGTCGATATCGCCTTTCTGATTGTCACTGCTGCGCCCGCCGTCGCCTTGCTTGCGTTCCAGGTTCGCGATTTTCTGGGCCTGCTCGTCCACCTTGCGGTTCAAGGCGTCGTTCTTGCCACGCAGTTCGTCCAAGGCCTTGCCCTGGTCGGCCACCTGCTGCATCAATTTCTCCAGGGCCCGCACCTCGATGCCTGCCCGTACCCGGCTATCGCTGCCCACGACCATCAGGCTGTCATCGTAGGGCCTGGGAAACGATTGGTCCTTCAACACGACCTGGGCGGAAGCGGCAAACGCCGCCATGCTCGCACCCGCCAATACAGCCGCCTGCATCCAACCACGTGTGCCTGCTGCGATACGCATATGCCCATCTCCTGAGGGATTGCCTGCTAGAGGGTGAACTACCCTGCCTGCCCGGCATTTATATCAGGGACAGCATGCCTGTCGGGCGAGTCTGGACCCCGTCCAGGCATCGTTCGGTTTCAATCGGTTCCGCGATACGAATCCCGATGACCCAGGCAGCACGGGGATCGACTCGACGGCTTCAGCGTGCGCCTTGCGCCGAGGTATCCACGCCACGCCGCAGATCATTGACACGCTTTTGCATCTGGTCGATGCTGCGCTGCGCCTCGCCGCCCAGTTTCGAGCCGGACGGGGTCGGCGCCAAAGGCGCCATATTCATGGGTGCATCCGTCGGCTTGCTCAACGGGATGGTGGCCGCAGCCGATGGATTCGCTGCGGCCGGCTTCTGGGTCAACAGCCGCTCCAGCATCCGCAATTGATCCTGCTGCGTCTGCACCGCGCGCTCCTGATTCAGCACGGCCTGCTCGTCTTCGTCCTGGGTGCCGAAGATGGCGGCGTGATCGCGCGACAGGCCATCGAGCTGGACGCGAGGATCGGGGCCCGCGTTCAGCACGTTCCTGCCGACGGTAGCCGGATCCGCGGCGCCCGCGATCGGCGCCAACGCCAATCCGCCCACGATCAACAGCACCCGCCCAGCCCTCTTCATCAAACCGCGCATGATGCCCTTGGATATCCGTAAACGAAAAAAAACGGCAAGGGGATAAGCCCTTGCCGTTTTATATCAGAACGGCGAACCGTTCCGATGACCTGCTTTTACTTAGATGATACGTGCGGCTTCAACCAGACGCACCACACGCCACGACTTCGAGCGCGAGATGGGACGGCCTTCAGCGATTTCAACCGTATCGCCTTCGTTGTACTGGTTCGATTCGTCGTGCGCCTTGTACTTCGCGGAGCGCATGATGATCTTGCCAAAGATGGGGTGCTTGACGCGGCGCTCAACCAGAACGACGACAGTCTTGTCCATCTTGTTGCTGACGACCTTGCCGACCAGCGTACGCTGGCGCTTGGCCACTTGGGTGTTTTGAGTTTCGCTCATCTTTATTTCCCTGCCTTCTCGGTCAGCAAGGTACGCACGCGCGCGATGTCGCGGCGCACGTTACGCAGCTGGCTGGTGTTGGCAAGCTGCTGCGTGGCCTTCTGCATACGCAGACCGAATTGCGCCTTCAGCAGGCTTTCGAGCTCTTTGCCGAGCTCGGCGGCGTCTTTCGAACGGAGTTCGCTGGCTTTCATGTCTTAGTACTCCTTAAGCACCGATATGACGCGCGACGAACGTGGTCGAAATCGGCAACTTGGCAGCGGCCAGGCGGAAAGCTTCACGCGCGAGCTCTTCGCTAACCCCTTCCATTTCGTAGAGCACCTTGCCGGGCTGAATTTCAGCAACCCAGTACTCCGGGTTGCCCTTACCGTTACCCATACGGACTTCGGCAGGCTTTTGCGAGATCGGCTTGTCCGGGAAAATGCGAATCCAGATACGGCCGCCACGCTTGATGTGACGATTGATGGCACGACGAGCAGCTTCGATCTGACGGGCGGTCAGACGGCCACGGCCGGTGGCCTTCAGACCGAATTCGCCGAACGACACGTGGGTACCACGGGTCGCCAGACCGGTGTTGCGGCCCTTCTGCTCTTTGCGATACTTTCTGCGAGAGGGTTGCAGCATGGTTATTCTCCTTCAGGCGCCGGAGCAGCGTCCGCCTTGCGGGGACCACGGCCACGACCACCCGGACGACCGGTGCGAGCACCGTCCGGACGATCACCACGCGGAGCGCGGCGCGGACGACGTTCTTCTTCACGCGGGGCAGCGGTTTCCGGCGGCAATTCGCCGTTGGCCAGCATGTCGCCCTTGTAGACCCAGACCTTGATGCCGATCACGCCATACGTGGTGTGGGCTTCGGAGGTGCCGTAGTCGATGTTGGCCTTGAGGGTGTGCAGCGGCACACGGCCTTCGCGATACCACTCGGTGCGGGCGATTTCGATACCGTTCAGACGGCCCGAGCTCATGATCTTGATGCCTTGGGCACCCAGACGCATCGCGTTCTGCATGGCGCGCTTCATGGCGCGGCGGAACATGATGCGCTTCTCGAGCTGTTGCGAGATCGAGTCGGCGATCAGTTGAGCATCGGTTTCCGGCTTGCGGATTTCTTCGATGTTGACGTGCACGGGCACGCCCATCAGACGCTGCAGATCAGCCTTCAGGCTTTCGATGTCTTCGCCGCGCTTGCCGATCACCACGCCCGGACGAGCCGAGTAGACGGTGATGCGGGCATTCTTGGCGGGACGCTCGATGATCACGCGACCGACGGAGGCGCTCTTGAGCTTCTTCTTCAGGTACTCGCGAACGCGAATGTCTTCGGCCAGCATGGCGCCGAAGGCCTTGTCGTCGGCGAACCAACGCGAGGACCAATTACGGGTGACCGCGAGACGGAACCCAGTGGGGTGAATTTTCTGACCCATCGTGACTCCTTAAGCTCCGACCTTGACCGTGATGTGGCAGGTCTGCTTCTCGATACGGTTGCCGCGGCCCTTGGCGCGAGCGGAGAAGCGCTTCATCGACTGAGCCTTGTCCACGAAGATCGTGGTGACTTTCAGTTCGTCGATATCGGCGCCGTCGTTGTGCTCGGCGTTGGCGATGGCGGACTCGACAGCCTTCTTCAGGATGACGGCAGCCTTCTTCGGCGAGAAGGTGAGGATCTCGAGCGCACGGCCGACCTTCTGGCCGCGGATCAGATCCGCAACCAGACGCGTCTTTTGAGCGGAGATGTGAACCCCACGGATAATGGCAGTAGTTTCCATCGCTTACCTCTTCGCCTTCTTGTCCGCGGCGTGACCCTTGAACGTACGGGTCAGCGCGAACTCGCCCAGCTTGTGACCGACCATGTTCTCGTTGATGTAAACGGGAACATGCTGCTTGCCGTTGTGCACAGCGATCGTCAGACCGATGAACTCGGGCAGGATCGTCGAGCGACGCGACCAGGTCTTGATCGGCTTCTTGTCTTTGCCCGCGACGGCCGTGTCCACCTTTTTGATCAGGTGAGCATCGACAAACGGGCCTTTCTTGATCGAACGTGACATAGTGTTCGCCTCTTACTTGCGCTTGCGCCGTTGGACGATCATATTGTTCGTCCGCTTGTTGCGACGGGTCTTGAAACCCTTCGCCGGAGTGCCCCACGGGCTGACCGGTTCGCGTGCTTCACCGGTACGGCCTTCGCCGCCACCGTGCGGGTGATCGACCGGGTTCATGGCCACGCCACGAACCGTCGGGCGGACACCGCGCCAACGCATTGCACCGGCCTTGCCGATTTGGCGCAGGCTGTGTTCTTCGTTACCGACTTCACCGATGGTGGCGCGGCATTCGATGTGCACACGGCGGACTTCACCCGAGCGCAGACGCACCTGAGCGTAGATGCCTTCGCGAGCCAGCAGGACGGCGGAAGCGCCGGCCGAACGGACCATCTGGGCACCCTTGCCGGGCAGCATTTCGACGCAGTGAATCGTCGTACCCACCGGGATGTTGCGGATCGGCAGCGTGTTGCCAGCGCGGATCGGGGCTTCGACGCCCGACAGCAGCGTAGCGCCCACTTCCAGACCACGCGGAGCGATGATGTAACGACGCTCGCCGTCGGCGTAGCACAGCAGAGCGATGTGCGCCGTACGGTTGGGGTCATATTCCAGACGCTCGACCTTCGCCGGGATGCCGTCCTTGTCGCGACGGAAGTCGACGACACGGTAGTGTTGCTTGTGACCGCCGCCACGGTGGCGGATCGTGATGTGACCGTTGTTGTTACGGCCAGAACCACGGGTCTTCTTTTCCAGCAGCGGCGCGTAGGGCTCACCCTTGTGCAGGTTGGGACTGACAACCTTCACCATGCCACGGCGGCCGGCCGAAGTCGGCTTAACTTTTACGAGGGCCATTTACTTCACCTCCGCAAAGTCGATTTCCTGGCCGTCCTTGAGCGACACGTAAGCCTTGCGCTCATTGCGGCGGCGGCCAACGAATCGGCCAAAGCGCTTGACTTTGCCCTTACGGTTGAGGACCTGCACGGACTCGACCTGCACCTTGAAGAGCAGTTCGACGGCAGCCTTGATTTCCGGCTTGGTAGCGTCAGCCACGACACGGAAAGCGACTTGCTGATTCTTCTCAGCGACGAACGTGGCCTTTTCGGTCACGATCGGAGCCAGAATGACTTGCATCAAGCGTTCAGCGTTCATCCCAGCATCTCCTCGAGTTGAGCGATGGCCGGCTTGGTGATCAGCACTTTCTTGTAGTGGACCAGCGACAACGGATCGGCATAACGGGGCTCGACAACAGCAACGTGCGGCAGGTTGCGGGTGGCGAGGTAAACATTCTCATCAACGCTGTCGGTGATGATCAGGACCGAGTCCAGGCCCAGGCTCTTCAGCTTTGCAGCGGCAGCCTTGGTCTTGGGCGATTCCAGATCGAACGATTCGACGACGGCGATGCGGTCTTCGCGAGCCAGTTGCGACAGGATCGAACGGATCCCGGCACGGTACATCTTCTTGTTGACCTTCTGGCTGAAGTTCTCTTCCGGCGAGTTCGGGAAAATCCGACCACCGCCACGCCACAGCGGCGACGAAGTCATACCGGCGCGAGCGCGGCCGGTACCCTTCTGGCGCCAGGGCTTCTTGGTCGAGTGCTTGACTTCCGAGCGATCCTTCTGAGCGCGGTTGCCGGCACGGGCATTGGCTTGGAAAGCCACCACGATCTGATGAATCAGCGCTTCGTTGAAGTCACGGCCGAAGATCGTGTCGGGCGCGCTGAAAGTCGCGGCCTGACCTTGGTCGTTCAGGAGCTTGAGATCCATTTACTTACGCTCCCTTCTTGGCCGGGGCCTTGATGGCCGGACGCACGACGATGTCGGCGCCAGCGTGGCCGGGGACAGCGCCCTTGACCAGCAGCAGGCCGCGCTCCACGTCAACGCGAACGACGTCGAGGTTTTGAACGGTGCGGGTGACGTCACCCAGGTGACCTGCCATGCGCTTACCGGGGAAAATGCGGCCCGGATCTTGAGCTTGGCCGATCGAGCCCGGAACGCGGTGCGAACGGGAGTTACCGTGCGACGCGCGCTGCGAACCGAAGTTGTGACGCTTGATGGTACCGGCGAAGCCTTTACCAATGGTGGTGCCCGTGACGTCGACCTGTTGGCCGGCTTCGAACACCGATTCCACGGCGATCACGGCACCGGCCGCAAATTCAGCGGCGCGAGCGGGATCAAGGCGGAATTCTTTCAGGATGCTGCCGGCTTCAGTGCCGGCTTTGGCGTAGTGGCCCGTTTGCGGCTGAGCCACACGCGAGGCACGACGAGTGCCATAAGCCACTTGGATCGCGGCGTAGCCGTCGGTTTCCAGCGACTTAACTTGGGTCACGCGGTTGTTCGACACGTCCAGCACGGTCACCGGGATGGATTCACCTTCCTCGGTAAAAATGCGGGTCATGCCGACCTTGCGACCCACCAGCCCCAGCCGGTGAGCGGCGGGCGTGGGTGTCGAATTCGACATCGTATTCTCCATTCCCGACTGCGATTGGTCGGGGCTAATCAGGCAAAAGGTAACGGCCTTTGCCCTACGACTTATGTTCAACCTGGCTGAACCTTTGCACCCCGGGTCTTTTCAAAAGCGCCCTAGGGCACCTTGAAAACACTGGGGTAACTCAGGCTTTCGCCATAGTTAGACTCGCCACAAAATGGCAAGCTTCGCATATTAGCATGTTTTTTTCAGGCAGCACAAGCACTTAGCGTGAAATGCACCCAGTCCTGCCGCCTGGGCACCAGGCTGTCGCAGAAAAACAAATGGCCGCAATCCCGAAGGAGTGCGGCCATTCTTGCGAGTCCACTGGCGAAGGTAGCGGACCCGATACGCCTTACTGCAGCGCGATTTCGACGTCGACGCCGGCCGGCAGGTCCAGACGCATCAGGGCGTCAACGGTCTTGTCGGTGGGATCAACGATGTCCATCAGGCGCTGATGGGTACGGATTTCGAACTGGTCACGCGACGTCTTGTTGACGTGCGGCGAACGCAGCACGTCGTAACGGCGGATACGCGTGGGCAGCGGCACCGGGCCGCGGACAACGGCGCCCGTGCGCTTGGCGGTGTCGACGATTTCAGCGGCCGATTGATCGATCAGCTTGTAATCGAAGGCTTTCAAGCGGATACGGATCTTTTGGTTTTTCATGGCGTTTCCTAAAGAACGAGACGCGAGAGCGGCGAGCGCTCTCGCTGGTTGTGTGCTGCTTAAGAGATCCGAATTACTTCAGGATCTTGGCGACGACGCCGGCGCCGACGGTACGACCGCCTTCACGGATGGCGAAACGCAGACCTTCTTCCATGGCGATCGGGGCCAGCAGCTTGACGGTCATCGTCACGTTGTCGCCCGGCAGAACCATTTCCTTGTCGGCCGGCAGGTCGATCGTGCCCGTCACGTCCGTCGTGCGGAAGTAGAACTGGGGACGATAGCCGTTGAAGAACGGGGTGTGGCGGCCGCCTTCTTCCTTGGACAGGATGTACACCTCGGACGTGAAGTCCGTGTGCGGGGTGATCGAGCCCGGCTTGGCCAGAACTTGGCCACGCTGGACGTCTTCACGCTTGGTGCCGCGCAGCAGGATGCCCACGTTGTCGCCGGCTTGACCTTGGTCCAGCAGCTTGCGGAACATTTCCACGCCGGTGCAGGTCGTCTTGACCGTCGGAACGATACCGACGATTTCGATTTCTTCACCAACCTTGATGATGCCGCGTTCGATACGGCCGGTCACCACCGTGCCGCGACCCGAGATCGAGAACACGTCTTCAACCGGCATCAGGAACGCGCCGTCAACGGCACGCTCAGGCGTCGGGATGTACGTGTCCAGGGCTTGGGCCAGCGACAGGATCGCTTGCTCGCCCAGTTCGCCCTTGTCGCCTTCCAGCGCCAGCTTGGCCGAACCCTTGACGATCGGGGTGTCATCACCCGGGAAGTCGTACTTGGACAGCAGTTCGCGAACTTCCATTTCCACCAGCTCGAGCAGCTCGGCGTCGTCAACCATGTCAGCCTTGTTCAGGAAGACGATGATGTACGGCACGCCAACCTGGCGGCTCAGCAGGATGTGTTCACGCGTTTGCGGCATCGGACCGTCAGCGGCCGACACGACCAGGATCGCGCCGTCCATCTGGGCGGCGCCCGTGATCATGTTCTTGACGTAGTCGGCGTGGCCCGGGCAGTCAACGTGCGCATAGTGACGCGCTTCCGTTTCGTACTCGACGTGTGCCGTGTTGATCGTGATACCGCGAGCCTTTTCTTCAGGAGCTGCATCGATCTGGTCGTAGCCCTTGGCTTCGCCGCCAAACTTGCTCGACAGAACGGTCGTGATCGCCGCCGTCAACGTCGTTTTGCCGTGGTCAACGTGACCAATCGTACCCACGTTCACGTGCGGCTTGGTACGTTCAAACTTGCCTTTTGCCATGATCTCTATCCTTTAACTTTCAAGGAAACTTGGATTTCTGCCGGGACTGCCCGGATGGACAGCCCCGACAAGGGTTATTTACTTGGCCCGAGCGGCGATGACTTCGTCAGCGACGTTCTTGGGGGCCTCGGAGTAATGCTTGAATTCCATCGTGTACGTGGCACGACCTTGCGTCAGCGAACGCAGGTTCGTGGCGTAACCGAACATCTCGGCCAGGGGAACTTCAGCCTTGATGGTCTTGCCGCCGCCAACCATGTCGTCCATGCCCTGGACCATGCCGCGACGCGAGGACAGATCGCCCATCACGGTACCAGCGTAGTCTTCAGGCGTTTCGACTTCAACGGCCATCATCGGTTCCAGCAGCACGGGGCTGGCCTTGCGCAGACCTTCCTTGAATGCCATGGAGCCGGCCATCTTGAACGCGTTTTCGTTCGAGTCCACATCGTGGTACGAACCGAAGAACAGCGTGACCTTGACGTCGACGATCGGGTAGCCAGCCAGCACGCCCGAAGGCAGCGTTTCCTGGATGCCCTTGTCCACCGCGGGGATGTATTCGCGAGGAACCACACCGCCCTTGATGGCGTCCACGAATTCGTAGCCACCGCCAGGAGCCAACGGCTCGACCTTCAGAACCACGTGACCGTACTGACCACGACCGCCCGACTGCTTGACGAACTTGCCTTCAACTTCGTCGCAGGTCTTGCGGATGGTTTCACGGTAAGCCACCTGGGGCTTGCCGACGTTCGCTTCCACGCCGAATTCGCGCTTCATGCGGTCGACCAGAATTTCCAGGTGCAGCTCGCCCATGCCGGAAATGATGGTTTGGCCGGATTCTTCGTCGCTGCGCACGCGGAACGACGGATCTTCCTGAGCCAGACGCGACAGCGCCAGGCCCATCTTTTCCTGGTCAGCCTTCGACTTGGGTTCGACAGCCTGCGAAATCACGGGCTCCGGGAACACCATGCGTTCGAGCAGGATGTGGGAGTCGATGTCGCACAGCGTTTCGCCGGTGGTCACGTCTTTCAGACCCACCACGGCGGCGATGTCGCCTGCCAACACTTCCTTGATTTCTTCGCGGTTGTTCGCGTGCATCTGCAGAATGCGACCGATACGTTCCTTCTTGCCCTTGATGGGGTTGTAGACCGTATCGCCCGACTTCAGGACGCCCGAGTAAACGCGCACGAAGGTCAGCTGACCCACGAACGGATCGCTCATCAGCTTGAATGCCAGGGCCGAGAACTTCTCGCCGTCGTCAGCGTTACGCTGCACGGGATTGCCGTCGTCGTCCATGCCGTCGACCGGGGGAATGTCCACGGGCGAAGGCAGGTAGTCGATGACCGCGTCCAGCATGCGCTGCACGCCCTTGTTCTTGAAGGCGGTGCCGCACAGCATCGGCTGGATTTCGCCAGCGATGGTGCGTTGACGGATGGCCAGGTTGATTTCGGCTTCGTCCAAGGAACCCGTTTCCAGGTACTTGTTCATCAGCTCTTCCGACGACTCGGCGGCGGCTTCAACCAGCTTTTCACGCCATTCGTTCGCGGCGCCTTCCAGCTCGGCCGGAATGTCCTTGTAGTCGAACTTGGTGCCTTGGCTGGCTTCGTCCCAGATGATGGCCTTCATCTTGACCAGATCGACCACGCCTTGGAACGTGTCTTCGGCGCCGATGGGGATCACGATGGGCACGGGGTTCGCGCGCAGACGCGTCTTCAGCTGGTCATAGACCTTGAAGAAGTTCGCGCCGGTGCGGTCCATCTTGTTGACGAACGCCAGACGCGGCACGCCGTACTTGTTGGCTTGACGCCACACGGTTTCGGACTGGGGCTGAACACCGCCCACCGCGCAGTAGACCATGCAGGCACCGTCCAGGACGCGCATGGAACGCTCCACCTCGATGGTGAAGTCCACGTGGCCCGGGGTGTCGATGATGTTGATGCGGTGCTCGGGGTAGTTGCCGGCCATGCCACGCCAAAACGCCGTCGTAGCTGCCGACGTAATGGTGATGCCACGCTCTTGCTCTTGCTCCATCCAGTCCATGGTGGCTGCGCCATCATGCACTTCGCCAATCTTGTGATTGACGCCGGTGTAGAACAGGATACGTTCGGTCGTGGTGGTTTTCCCTGCATCGATGTGCGCAGAGATACCAATGTTGCGATAGCGCTCGATCGGGGTTTTGCGGGCCATGGTGGATTAGTCCTTAAATTACCAGCGGAAATGGCTGAAGGCCTTGTTGGCCTCTGCCATCTTGTGCGTGTCTTCGCGCTTCTTCATCGCGGCGCCACGACCTTCGGAGGCGTCGATCAGTTCGCCAGCAAGACGCAGATCCATCGACTTCTCGCCACGCTTCTTGGCGGCTTCACGGAGCCAACGCATAGCCAGGGCCAGGCGGCGCACGGGGCGCACTTCAACCGGCACTTGGTAGTTGGCACCGCCAACGCGGCGGCTCTTCACTTCGACGATCGGCTTGATGTTGTTGATCGCCAGGCTGAAAACTTCGATCGGCTCTTTGCCGGTCTTGGTTTGCACTTGCTCGAGGGCACCGTAGACGATGCGCTCGGCGACGGCCTTCTTGCCGTCCAGCATGACGACGTTCATGAACTTGGCGAGCTCGACGCTGCCGAACTTGGGATCGGGCAGGATCTCGCGCTTGGGTACTTCGCGACGACGGGGCATTGTTGCTTCCTTGTGTCTGTTCAGTTGAACCGTGTTTCATTACACGGCCATGGCCGCCCAATAGGACGACCCCTTACGTGCCGCGCACCTTCCCATACTCCGGACGGCGCGGTTGCACTTCCCTGATGGCGGACAGCCGCCACACGGGGGTACTGCTGACTCGTTATTAAGCCTTCTTCGGGCGCTTGGCGCCGTACTTCGAGCGGGCTTGCTTACGATCCTTGACGCCTTGCAGGTCGAGGGAACCGCGCACGATGTGATAACGCACACCGGGCAAGTCCTTCACACGACCGCCACGCACCAGAACCACCGAGTGCTCTTGCAGGTTGTGGCCTTCACCGCCGATGTACGAAATGACTTCGTAACCGTTGGTCAGACGCACTTTGGCAACCTTACGCAGAGCGGAGTTCGGCTTCTTGGGGGTGGTGGTGTACACGCGAGTGCACACGCCGCGGCGTTGCGGGCAGTTTTCGAGCGCGGGGCTCTTGCTTTTGATGATGCTGACTTCGCGCGGCTTGCGCACGAGTTGGCTAATGGTAGGCATGACCTTTGAAATCCCTTTTACGTACCACTGGTAAGTACTTACGTACTCGTCTCCTCAAGCAAAGCACTTTCGGAGAAGGCAGTTCGCGCAAAACCGCCTCAAACGTTCGTATACGTAAAAGAGCGGGCTTGCCAACAAACCATGACAAACGCACAAACTTGATACCGTCAAATGGCAGCGTGGGTTGACGGGGGCTCGTGACGCACCCCTTTGGCCTTGGGCCGTCAAGCTCAGCGGCGCCATGCACGGGGTGCATGGCAGGCATTGCTTGGAATTGGCCGGACCTGTCTTCCTGGCGCCTTGATACGCCAGTCGGTGGTATCAAACTTTGCGCGCGAATAAAGCAGTAAGCCCTTTAGCATAGCTTAGAACTGGGCGCACTGTCAAAATCTTTTGTAAGCACCGTGCGCAAGCGCGTTGCCGGCAAAAGACGACGTGTTAGGCGCAGGTCGGACCCAGGTCGACAAAAATGGGGCCAAATTATCGCGGCAGAAGGCGATGCCCCTGGGCCATGATGCCGCCCCAGGTTGCCGGCAGGCCGCAATGGCCGCGGCGGACGCGAATGTTGGGCCGGATCGCGGGGAGCCGGTAGTCCGGTGGGCAGTGTACCCCCGCGCCAGGCAGCGCGGGCGGTTATTGGTCGGCGAACAGGTAGCCGCTGCCGTAGACCGTGCGGATCGGCAACATTACGCCTGCCAGCTCCGCTTTGCGGCGCAGACGGCTGACGATCACGTCGATGCTGCGCGATCCGCTGGCGCGTGCGCCCCCGCCCTCCACCCGCAGTTCATCGCCGAGTTCGTTGCGTCCGACCGCCCTGCCCGCCACTTCCAGCAGCGACCGCACGATCAGGCGTTCATTGGCCGACAACGAAATGGTGGCGCCCGAAGGCGCAGCCAGCGTCCAGCCCTGGTCGCGCAGCTCCCATTGCCCCGCTACGGGCTCTTCGACGGCGGAGTTGTCCTTGCCGGCCGGCAGGCGACGCGCCAGGGCCAGCAGGATGCAGGCCAGCTCGCGAGGGTCCTGCGGCGGCGGCAGGCAGGCATCGGCGCCGCTCTGCAGGCAGCGCAGGCGGGTATCCAGGGACAGATTGCTGCCCATCACCACGATTCCCAGCGAGGAAGACCCGTGCAGGCGGGCAACCAAGGCGTAACCCACCTCGCCCAGCGTTCCCACGTTCAGGACGACGGCGTCATAGGCGCCATTGCTGAGCAGGCCAAACAGTTCCAGGGACGTCGAGCAGCCACGGGCCGAAATCCCGGCTTGAAGCAGTGCGGACACAGCGGTGTTACGTGCAGCCTCGTCCGGCGACATCATCAGTACGCGCAATTGATTCATATGTTCTTTCCATCCCTTCGTCCCCCAGTTCCCGGCCGACCGCGCCGGGTGACTGGACGGTCAGGACAGTTTGGCCCGTTGTTGTGCAACAACTCCAGTCAAGATTCGTTAACTTTGCAATGTTTGACAGTTCTTGGCACAACGTAGCCAAGAGTGACGCCGCGCGAGTTATCATTCCATTACACAAATCCTTTCCCCTCTTGCAGTAGGGCGCCACAGGGCGCGCTTGCGCAGCCAACCTTCGCGAGACCACGTCTGATGAAAATCGCGTCGCTGGAAGACGACCTGGACCAGGCAAGACGCATCCAGCAAGTCCTGACTGCCGCCGGATACACCTGCTCCAGCTATCAACAAAGCCGCGACCTGCTTGCCGCGTTGCGCAACGAGACGTTCGATCTGGTGCTGCTGGACTGGCACCTGCCTGATATCGACGGCGATGATGTGGTGCGCTGGCTGCGTGCCAACATCGGCCCGCGCGTGCCGGTCATCTTCCTGACCAACCGGTCCAGCGAAGACGATCTGGTCGAGGGCTTGCGGGCGGGTGCCGACGACTACATCGTCAAGCCGCTGCGACCGCTCGAACTGCTGGCGCGGGTCGCCGCCCTGCTGCGTCGCAGCCAGATTGCCGAACCCGCCAACGAGGCGTTCGACGTCGCCAACTATCGCATCGAGCCCGCCGCTCGCACGATTTCGCTCAATGGCTCGTCGGTCGCGCTGGCGCCCAAGGAATTCGAACTTGCGCTGCTGTTCTTCCGCAACCTTGGCCGCCTCATGTCGCGCGACGTGTTGGCAGAGTGCGTCTGGAACCGCGAAATCCCCGCGACCTCGCGCACGCTGGACACGCACCTGTCCAATATCCGGCAAAAGCTGCAGCTACGTCCGGAACATGGTGTGCGACTGAGCTCGTCGTATGCGCTGGGCTACCGGCTGGAATTGATCGGCCCGTCCGAAGACAGTCCGCCCCCCGCGCCGTAGCGCCTGGCGGGTATTACCTGGAGATTTGAAAGTCATGAGCCGCTGCCGCGCGCTTTCTTTGCTTGCCCTGCTTTCCGGCCTGCTGCTCGCCACTTCCTCGCATAGCCAACCTGCCGGCGCGTTGGGCGAGAACTTCATCTACCGAGTGCGCCAAGGCGACACGCTGATCAACATCGCATCGACCTACACACGCAACCAGGCCAACTGGAGTCCGTTGCAGACGCTCAACAGCGTCACCACACCGGAACGCCTGCCCATCGGTCTGGAGCTGCGCATTCCGTTGTCGATGATTCCGGAGCGGGCTGCCGATGCGCGAGTCGTGCACGTCAGTGGCCAGGCCAACCTGAACGGGCAGGCGCTCAAGCCTGGCACCAACGTGGCTGAAGGCAGCAAGGTGGTCACTGCACCCAATGGCTTCGTGACGTTGGAACTGGCCGACGGTTCCAAATTGACGCTGCCGGCGGATGGCGCCGTGGAGCTCACGCGCCTGCGCCAATTCGAAGGCACCGACCTGACGGATTCCGTCATCCATGTCGAACGCGGCAGTGTCGAATCCACGGTCGCGCCGTCCGGACAGGGCGTGGGCCGTTTCGAAATCCGCACGCCCGTTGCCGTCACCGGCGTGCGCGGCACGCGATTCCGCGTGCAAAGCAGCAGCCAGGGCGTGCACAGCGAAGTGCTGGAGGGCAGCGTGCGGCTGCAACCGCATGCGCCTGGCGAGGCGCCGGCACGGCCCGTCGCGGTGGCAAAGGGCTTTGGCGCGGCCATCGGCGCGAACGGCCAGGTGTCCGGCGTGCGGCCGCTCCTGGCCGCGCCGCAGCTCGGTGCGCCTGTTCGAGCTGGAGGCGGCGCCTGGACGAGCGCCTTTGCCCCCGTGCCGGGCGCCCAGGGCTATCTGGTGCGCGTGTCACGCGATGCCGATGGCACGCAACCGGTCTCGTCCAGGCAGTTCGCCAATCCCGATATCCGCTTCAGCGCGCCGGGCCCCGGCACGTTCTACGTGTCGGTGCGCGCCATCGACGAGCTGGGCCTGGGCGGCGCAGATGCCACGGCCACCTTCACGGGCGTGAACCTGCTGATGACCAGCAGCGGCCTGGGCGTCGCCACCGGTAGCGGCGGAGTCGTGACGTTGACCGAGTACTAGGCCCATGGCGGACGCCACCGACCCCATCGACCGGACCTCGCGATCAGGGCTGTGGTTGACGGTGGTGCTGGCGCTGTTGGCTGCGTTACTGGGTTCGTTCAACGGCCTTGGCCGGGTTGACCAGATTCTCTATGATCGCGCCGTCGCGCTGACCGGCCGCGACATGTCGCCCGATATCGTGATCGTAGCGATCGACGACACCAGCATCGAGGCGCTTGGCCGCTGGCCCTGGCGCCGTGCCGTACACGCGGCGTTGCTGGATCGCCTGCAAGGTGCCCGCGCGGTCGGGCTGGACCTGATCTTCGCCGAGCCGGATACCGTCCACCCTGGCGACGACGCCATCCTGGCCGACAGCATCCGGCGCAACGGCCACACGGTGCTGCCTGTGGTGCTGGACCGGCTGGTCTACCCATCTTCCATCAGCACCCCCATTCCCATCCTGGCCCAGGCCGCGGCCGGAAGCGGCTTCATCAACGCCAGCATGGATGCCGACGGCGTATTGCGATCGGCGGTGCTGACCGTCGGGTTTGCCGGCGAACACTGGCGCCACTTTGCACTGAGCATGCTCGACGTTGGCGGACAGGCGGCCTTGGGCGAGAACCTGCTGCGACGCGCCCGGCCGGACGGCAGCATCCTGATCCCTTACGCGGGCCCCGCCGCCCACACGCAGGCGGTGTCCTATCTTTCCGTGTTGCGCGGGGACGTGCCGCCCGAGCAGTTGCGTGGCAAATACGTATTGGTGGGCGCATGGGCGACCGGCCTGGGCGATGCCTACACCACGCCGGTTTCGCACGAGGTCAGCGGCATGCCCGGCGTGGAAATCATCGCCAACCTCTTGCAAGCGGCCAACGACGACATCGCCTTTCAACCACCCGCCCCCTGGCTCAACGCCCTGTTTTCCGCCCTGCCCGTGCTGCTGGCCTGCCTGGCGCTGTGGCGGCTGTCGCCGAACCAGGCGCTGCTGGTCAACATCGCCCTGCTGGCCGTGGTGCTGATATCCAGCCTGCTGCTGCTGGGCCATAGCTACCTGTGGTTTGCACCGACTGCGGCGTTGGTGGGCGTGGCGCTGTGCTACCCCCTGTGGAGCTGGCGCAGCCAGGAGGCCGCCCTGCGCTATATGGACAACGAGCTGCGCCGGCTGCAGCGCGAATACCCGCCGGTGCTGAATGAAGCCCGAGCGCAGTTCAACAGCCCCTCCGCATCGCTGGAAAGCCGCGTCGGAGAACTGCGCCGAGCCCTGGCGCGCGTACGCAACCTGCGGCGCTTCCTGGCCGACGGCCTGGACGGCATGCCGGATGCAACGCTGGTGTTCGATCAGGAAGGCCGCATGCAATTTCGCAATCAGGCTGCGGTCATGTACTTCCAGCGCCTGGGCATGCGTCCGCCACGCGTCGGCCATCCCGCCACGCACCTGCTCGAGAAGGCCATCAGCGACGACTCGACACGCCAGCGCGTCGCGCAGGTGCTGAGCGGCCAGGGGCCGGCATCAGACCAGTCCCCCTGGAGCGCCGACCTGGAAGTGCGCGATCGCGCCGGCCGCGACCTGATCCTGAAATGCGCGCCGATCCATACCGCCGAGGGCAATTTCGCAGGCACGGTGGCCACGCTGACCGACATATCCGGCATTCGCCACGCCGAACGCCAGCGTGAGGAAACCCTGCGCTTCATTTCGCACGACATGCGTGCACCGCAAAGCTCGATCCTGGCGCTGGTCGAGATGAAGCAGGACGACGACTCGGCCTCCGATGAAGACGAAACCATGGCGCGCATCGCAGCGCTGGCAAACCGCACGCTGCATCTGGTCGACGACTTCGTCCACCTCACGCGGGCGGAGTCGATGGCCATCAACGCCGTCGAACTGGACCTGGGCGGTCTGCTGCAGGATGGCGTGGATGAGTTCTGGGCATCGGCGAAAAAGCGCGGCATTGAACTGGTCGTGCGCACACCGCTGCCGGCGGCGTATGTGCGCGGCGACCAGACGCTGCTGATGCGGGCGTTGTGCAACCTGATCGACAATGCCATCAAGTACAGCCCAGCCGGCACCCGCATCGAATGCGGCATCGACGCCGCGCCGGGCTATTGGCGGGCATCGGTACGCGACCACGGCCAAGGCATTGCCCCACAGGACCTGGCTCGGTTATTCGAACCGTTCTCCCGGGTCGGCGTCGATACCAAGACGGATGTGGGTGGCGCAGGCCTGGGCCTGGCATTTGTACGCACCGTGGCGCAACGCCACGGCGGCGAGGTCGAGGTCACCAGCGAACTGGGCGCAGGCTCGATATTTACGCTGCGGTTACCGATGGCGCCCGAAGAAGGCCGTACGAGCTAGCGGCGAACCCGGTAGCGTCCAGGACCGACTGCCGTGCTATTGGAAAACGTGCGAGATGACGGCAGGCTTGCCCGCCTTGACCTCAAGGGTTGCCCGATACGGCGGCAGATCAGCATTGCGCAGCACGACCTGGTACTTGCCGGGGATCAGCCGTACTTCCTTCACCGGCGGGCTGATGCCACGCGCGATGCCGTTGATCCAGACCTCGCCCCAGGGGCGGATATCCAGGCGCACCTGAACCGGCACGGGCTTCGGCTTGGGCGCGTCATCCTGGGCCGCTGCAGCCGGCGGCGCCAACTCGTGCGTGGGCGCGCCACCGCCCGGTCCCGGATCGGCGGGGCCCTGCGCGGGCGGCGTGCTCTCGGGCATCGCACCCGCAGGGCTGGGGGCCCCGGGCGTCGAGCCAGCGGGCCCTGACGGCGAAGGGCCGGATACAGCAGGGCCCGGGGTAACCGTTCCTGGCGCGGCCGCACCAGGAACGGTCGGCGCAGAAGCGAAGGGATCGGGACCCGGCGTGCCCGGATTGACTGTGCCCGACGCGGCTCCGCGATAGGCGGCCACCGGCAGATCCGGCGATAGCGTCGACCCGCCTGCTGCCGGCGCGGGCTGCACGGCGGGGGGATTGGGCGGCACCACCTCGGAACGGGTGATCAGGGCGTTGGTCGAACCCATGCCGGTATGCACCCAGGCGTAGATCCCCCCGCCCAGCAATGCAACCACCAAAAGCAACGCCAACAGCGGACGTCCCGCGCCGCGCGGCCGGGTGGCCGCCGCCACGACGGGTGCAGCTGGCGCCGCGGCCACTTCGGCCACCGAGGCCTCGTTGGCGGCCGGCGAGGTTTCGGCATAGGCCGAGATGTCCAGCATGGGGGCCAATTCAGCCAGGGTTTGCGGCCGGTCGGCGGGCAACATCGACAACCCCTGGTCGATCACACCCAAAAAGGCCGGGGTGTACTTGGCCAGGCCCAGCGATGCCAGTGGTTCGTAGTTGTCGGTGGCCCGGCGCTCGGGCGCCGGCGGCGGCCGCTGGCCGAGGACCAGGGCGTGCATGACGGCGCACAGCGCGTAAACGTCAGTCCAGGGGCCACGCGGCCACTCGGCCGAATCGGTGTAAAGCTCGAAGGGGGCGAATCCCGGTGCCGGCGTGACGCCCGCGCGGCGGGATCGCGGCACGGCCAGTTCGGGCAGCAAATGCGCACGGGCGCCTTCGTCCATGCCAACCGTGTCCACCGAAATGTCGCCGCATATTTCACCTTGCGCGTGCAGGCCCATCAGCGACGGCAGTAAATCCGACAGCAATCGCTTGATGCGCGCCTCCGGCACGCCGCCCGCCGCGCTGGCGGCGATGGCGCTCAAAGGGCGCAAGGCTAGCGGCGCAGCCCCGGAAAACGGGCTACGCGGCGTGTGCAGGCCGACGGATGAAGACATATTCAAAATACTGCGAAGACGGTCGCAAGAGGGGTTCTGGGCTGATAACCGGATATTATCCAATCCGTTACGCAAGGACATTGCCGAAAATGTCCGAGCGCATCAGGCTGTGGCACGATAGCGTATCGCCAAATTCCCTTGATTCGTTGAACGCCTATGAAAATTCGCCTCTTCGGCACCATGATTGGCTTATCTGCAGTCCTGGCGGGCTGCGCTGGCCTGCCTTCCGCCGCCCCTGAAAAGCCGCCCACCCCCGAAGCGCTGCAACAGTTGCAGGACGTCCGTGACCAGTACAGCGCCGGCCACTACGGCGAAGTCATCCGGCGGGTGGCCAAGTCCGACGAGCTGGCGGCATCCAGCAGGGCCGTGCGCATTGAAGCCTACAAGCTGCAGGCGTTCAGCTACTGCGTCAGCCGTTATTCCCAGCTTTGCGAAGACAGCTTCGCCCGCATCCTGCAATTGGACCCGGCTTTCGAACTGGCCCCCAACGAGGCCGGTCACCCCGCCTGGGGTCCGGCGTTCCAGCGCGCCAAGAGCCAATCAGCCAAGTAAGGTGCAACGCCCGTCTCCAGCCAAAAAAAAGGCCGCTGATTCGCATCAGCGGCCTTTTTGCTTCTGGCCTCCCCCGCCAGGACGGCGCGGGGGATTTTCCGGACGGGCCGATTACTCGGCGGCGTCGTCGCTGCCCACGTCGAGCGACGGGACATCGGCGTCCGAGCCCACCGTGACCGGCGAGTCTTCGAACGGGTTGGCCAGTTGGCGAGCGGCTTCGCGTTCCGCCGCCTCCAGCGCTTCCTTGTCGCGACGGGCGTGGTGGTACGCCAGGCCGGTACCCGCCGGGATCAGGCGGCCGACGATGACGTTTTCCTTCAGGCCACGCAGGTCGTCGCGCTTGCCCATGATGGCGGCTTCGGTCAGGACACGCGTGGTTTCCTGGAACGAAGCGGCCGAGATGAACGAGTCGGTCGACAGCGAGGCCTTCGTGATACCCAGCAGCACGTTGTCGTACGTCGCCGGACGCTTGTCTTCAGCGTTGACGCGGTCGTTCTCGTTCAGCAGCTCGGAGCGCTCGACTTGCTCGCCCGGGATGAACTCGGTGTCGCCCGCATCGACGATGTTCACACGGCGCAGCATCTGACGAACAATCACTTCGATGTGCTTGTCGTTGATCTTCACGCCCTGCAGACGGTAAACGTCCTGCACTTCGTCGACGATGTACGTCGCCAGCTTCTCGATGCCTTGCAGGCGCAGGATGTCGTGGGGATCGGCCGGGCCGTCCACGATCATTTCGCCCTTGTTCACCACCTGGCCGTCGTGCACCAGAACCTGCTTTTCCTTCGGAATCAGGAACTCGTGGCTCACGCCTTCCAGGTCGGTGATGACCAGACGCTGCTTGCCCTTGGTGTCCTTGCCGAACGAAACCGTACCGGTGACGTCGGCGAGCATGCCGGCATCCTTCGGCGAACGGGCTTCGAACAGTTCGGCCACACGCGGCAGACCGCCGGTAATGTCGCGGGTCTTTTGCGATTCTTGCGGAATACGCGCCAGAACTTCACCCACGGCAACCTGCTGGCCGTCACGCACGGTAATCAGCGCACCCACCGGGAACGAGATGTTCACCGAGTGATCGGTGCCGGCGATCTTGACGTCTTCGCCGTTCTCGTTGGCCAGCTTGATCTGCGGACGCATGACGATCTTGCCGCCACGGGTCTTGGGCGTGATGACGACGAGCGTCGACAGGCCGGTGACCTCGTCCACCTGCTTGGCAACGGTCACGCCTTCTTCGATGTTCTCGAAGCGCACGGCGCCACCGTATTCCGACACGATCGGACGGGTCAGCGGGTCCCACGTAGCCAGGCGAGCGCCGGCCTTCACGGCCTCGCCATCGCCCACCAGCACGGTCGCGCCGTACGGGATCTTGTGGCGTTCGCGTTCGCGGCCGTTGTCGTCGAAGATCGCCAGTTCGCCCGAGCGCGAAATCGCAACGCGTTCGCCCTTGGCGTTGGTGACGTAGCGCATCGTGCTGGCAAAGCCGACCACGCCGCTGGACTTGGTTTCCACCGCGCTGGCCAGGGCCGAACGCGATGCCGCGCCACCGATGTGGAACGTACGCATCGTGAGCTGCGTGCCCGGTTCACCGATGGACTGGGCGGCGATGACGCCCACCGCTTCGCCCTGGTTGACCGGCGAGCCGCGGCCGAGGTCGCGGCCGTAGCAGTGTGCGCACAGACCGTGACGCGTTTCGCACGTCAGCGGAGTGCGGACCTTGACTTCGTCCACGCCGATGCGGTCGATCATGTCGACCATGTCTTCGTCCAGCAGGGTGCCGGCGGTGATGGCCGTTTCCTGCGTGTCCGGGTTGACGATGTCCACGGCAGCCACGCGGCCCAGGATACGGTCGCGCAACGGCTCGATGACTTCGCCGCCTTCCACCAGGGCCTTCATGTTGTAGCCCTGCGACGTACCGCAATCGTCCTCGGTGATCACCAAGTCTTGCGTCACGTCGACCAGACGACGGGTCAGGTAGCCCGAGTTTGCGGTCTTCAGTGCCGTATCGGCCAGACCCTTACGCGCACCGTGAGTGGAGATGAAGTACTGGAGTACGTTCAGGCCTTCACGGAAGTTTGCGGTAATGGGCGTTTCGATAATGGAACCGTCCGGCTTGGCCATCAGGCCGCGCATACCGGCCAGCTGGCGGATCTGGGCGGCCGAACCGCGGGCGCCCGAGTCAGCCATCATGTAGATGGAGTTGAACGATTCCTGGCGCACTTCTTCGCCGTGACGGTTGATCACGGGCTCGGTGGCCAGTTGTTCCATCATCGCCTTGCCGACCTTGTCGCCAGCCTTGCCCCAGATGTCCACCACGTTGTTGTAGCGTTCCTGGGACGTGACCAGACCCGACGAGTACTGCTTGTCGATTTCCTTCACTTCACGGCTGGCTTCGGCCAGGATGCCTTCCTTGGCCGTCGGGATCAGCATGTCGCCCATGGCGATGGAGATACCGCCGCGCGTGGCCAGCTTGAAGCCGGACTGCATCAGCTTGTCAGCGAAGATCACCGTGTCGCGCAGGCCGCAACGGCGGAACGACTGGTTGATCAGGCGCGAGATTTCCTTCTTCTTCAGCGCCTTGTTCAGGACGGTGAAGGGCAGGCCCTTGGGCAGGATCTCGGACAGCAGCGCGCGGCCGACCGTCGTTTCGTGACGGCGGATGACCGGTTGCCATTCGCCTGCTTCGTCGCGCTCGTGCTCTTTCAGACGCACGGTGATGCGGGTTTGCAGTTCGACTTCGCCGTTGTCGTAGGCACGCTGCACTTCAGCGACGTCGGTGAAGAAAATGCCTTCGCCCTTGCCGTTGATGCGCTCGCGCGTCGTGTAGTACAGACCCAGCACGATATCCTGGGACGGCACGATCGACGGTTCGCCGTTAGCCGGGAACAGCACGTTGTTCGACGCCAGCATCAGCGTGCGCGCTTCGAGCTGGGCTTCCAGCGACAGCGGCACGTGAACGGCCATCTGGTCACCGTCGAAGTCGGCGTTGAACGCCGCGCAAACCAGCGGGTGCAGCTGGATGGCCTTGCCTTCGATCAGGACCGGTTCGAACGCCTGGATGCCCAAACGGTGCAGCGTGGGCGCACGGTTCAGCATGACCGGGTGTTCGCGGATGACTTCTTCCAGGATGTCCCAGACCACCGGTTCCTGGCTTTCCACCAGCTTCTTGGCAGCCTTGATGGTCGTGGCCAGGCCCATCATCTCCAGTCGATTGAAGATGAACGGCTTGAACAGTTCCAGGGCCATCAGCTTGGGCAGGCCGCACTGATGCAGCTTGAGCTGCGGGCCCACCACGATGACCGAACGGCCCGAGTAGTCGACGCGCTTGCCCAGCAGGTTCTGACGGAAACGACCGCTCTTGCCCTTGATCATGTCGGCCAGGGACTTGAGCTGGCGCTTGTTGGCGCCGGTCATGGCCTTGCCGCGGCGACCGTTGTCCAGCAGCGAGTCAACGGCTTCCTGCAGCATCCGCTTTTCGTTGCGCAGGATGATTTCCGGCGCCTTGAGCTCCAGCAGGCGCTTCAAGCGGTTGTTGCGGTTGATGACGCGGCGGTACAGGTCGTTCAGGTCGGAGGTCGCGAAGCGGCCGCCGTCCAGCGGCACCAGCGGACGCAGGTCCGGCGGCAGCACGGGCAGCACTTCCATGACCATCCACTCGGCCTTGATGCCCGACTTCTGGAAGCCTTCCAGCACCTTCAGGCGCTTGGAGATCTTCTTGATCTTGGCTTCCGAGCTGGTGGCCTTCAGTTCGCCGCGCAGCGTTTCCACTTCGCGGTCGATGTCGATGGTGCGCAGCAGTTCACGCACGGCTTCGGCGCCCATCAGGGCACGGAAGTCGTCGCCGTATTCTTCGGTCTTGGCGAGGAAATCGTCATCCGACATGATCTGGCCGCGCTTGAGCGGCGTCATGCCAGGTTCGATCACGCACCAGGCTTCGAAGTACAGCACGCGTTCGATGTCGCGCAGGGTCATGTCGAGCACCATGCCCAGACGCGACGGCAGGCTCTTCAGGAACCAGATGTGCGCGACGGGGCTGGCCAGCTCGATGTGGCCCATGCGTTCACGGCGAACCTTGGCAACGGTAACTTCAACGCCGCACTTTTCGCAGATCACGCCACGATGCTTCAGGCGCTTGTACTTGCCGCACAGGCACTCGTAGTCTTTGATCGGGCCAAAGATCTTGGAGCAGAACAGGCCGTCGCGCTCGGGCTTGAACGTGCGGTAGTTGATGGTCTCGGGCTTGCGAACTTCGCCGTAGGACCACGAACGGATCTTCTCGGGCGAGGCGATGCCGATCTTGATGGCATCGAATTGCTCGTCTTGCGAGACTTGCTTAAAGAGGTCGAGTAGCGCTTTCATTAGTTACGCTCCAAATCCATGTCCAGGGCCAACGAGCGGATTTCCTTGACCAGCACGTTGAACGATTCCGGCATGCCGGCGTCGATGACGTGGTCGCCCTTGACGATGTTTTCGTATACCTTGGTACGGCCGGTGATGTCGTCGGACTTCACCGTCAGCATTTCCTGCAGGGTGTAGGCGGCGCCGTAAGCTTCCAGCGCCCACACTTCCATTTCCCCGAAACGCTGGCCGCCGAACTGCGCCTTGCCGCCCAGCGGCTGCTGGGTAACGAGCGAGTACGGACCGGTCGAACGCGCGTGCATCTTGTCGTCGACCAAGTGGTGCAGCTTCAGGTAGTGCATGTAGCCGACGGTGACGGGACGCTCGAACTTCTCGCCGGTGCGGCCGTCGTACAGCCACGCTTGCGTACGCGAAGGCGTCAGTGCCATGCGCTTGGCGACGTCGTCCGGATAGGCCAGTTCCAGCATCGTGGTGATTTCCTCTTCGGTCGCGCCGTCGAAGACGGGCGTCGCGAACGGCACGCCGTTCTTGAGGTTCTGGGCCATTTCCATGACTTCTTCGTCGGTCAGCTCGTCGATGCGTGCACCCGTACCGGTCGTGTTGTAGACCTTGTCCAGGTAGGCGCGAACGTTCTTGACCTGCGCAGTGCGCTCGTCGCGCAGCAGATCGGCAATGCGGTGGCCCACGCCCTTGGCAGCCCAGCCCAAGTGCACTTCCAGCACCTGGCCGACGTTCATCCGCGAGGGCACGCCCAGCGGGTTCAGAACGATGTCGGCCGGCGTGCCGTCAGCCATGTGCGGCATGTCTTCCACCGGGGTGATGCGCGAGACCACACCCTTGTTACCGTGACGGCCTGCCATCTTGTCACCAGGCTGCAGACGACGCTTCACGGCCAGGTAGACCTTGATCATCTTCAGCACGCCCGGGGGCAGCTCGTCGCCTTGCGTCAGCTTCTTGCGCTTCTCTTCGAAGGCCAGATCGAACTGGTGACGCTTCTGCTCGAGCGATTCCTTGGCCTGTTCCAGCACCACGGCATGCGGCTCGTCGGCCAGGCGGATGTCGAACCACTGCCAGCGGTCCAGATCAGCCAGGTAAGCCTTGGTGATCGTGGCGCCCTTGGCCAGCTTGCGCGGGCCGCCGTTGACGGTCTTGTTGACCAGCATCTTTTCGATACGGTCGAACTGGTCGTTTTCAACGATGCGCAGCTGGTCGTTCAGGTCCTGGCGATAGCGGCGCAGTTCATCGTCGATGATGGACTGGGCGCGCTTGTCGCGCACGATGCCTTCGCGCGTGAACACTTGCACGTCGATCACGGTGCCGGTCATGCCCGAAGGCACGCGCAGCGAGGTGTCCTTAACGTCGGACGCCTTTTCACCGAAAATGGCGCGCAGCAGCTTTTCTTCCGGCGTCAGCTGGGTTTCGCCCTTGGGCGTGACCTTGCCGACCAGCACGTCGTCGGCGCTGACTTCGGCGCCGATGTACGTGATGCCCGAATCGTCCAGGCGGTTCAGTTGCGTCTCAGCCAGGTTGCTGATGTCGCGCGTGATTTCCTCAGGACCGAGCTTCGTGTCGCGAGCCACGACCGTCAGTTCCTCGATGTGCACCGAGGTGTAGCGATCGTCGGCAACAACCTTTTCGGAGATCAGGATCGAGTCTTCGAAGTTGTAGCCGTTCCAGGGCATGAACGCGATCAGCATGTTCTGACCCAGGGCGAGTTCGCCCAGGTCGGTCGATGCGCCGTCGGCCAGCACGTCACCCTTGGCGACCTTGTCGCCACGCTTGACGATAGGACGCTGGTTGATGTTCGTGTTCTGGTTGGAACGCGTGTACTTGATCAGGTTGTAGATATCGACACCGACTTCGCCGGCGACGTTTTCTTCGTCGTTCACGCGGATAACCACGCGTTCGGCGTCGACGTGATCGACCAGGCCGCCACGCAGCGCCTGCACGGTGGTGCCCGAGTCAACGGCCACGGTGCGCTCGATACCCGTACCCACGACCGGCTTTTCCGGGCGCAGGCAAGGCACGGCCTGACGTTGCATGTTGGCGCCCATCAGTGCGCGGTTCGCGTCGTCGTGCTCCAGGAACGGAATCAGCGAGGCAGCAACCGACACGATCTGCGACGGGGCAACGTCCATGTAGTGCACGTTGGCCGGGGCGGTCAGCATGGTTTCGCCAGCCTCACGGCAAGCGACCAGGTCGTCCACGAACTTGCCTTCTTCGTCGAGCGCGGCGTTAGCCTGCGCAATGACATAGTGGCTTTCTTCGATGGCCGACAGGTAATCGATCTGTTCGCTGACGCGACCGTCGATGATCTTGCGATAAGGCGTTTCCAGGAAGCCGTACTCGTTCAAGCGAGCGTACAGCGCCATGGAGTTGATCAGGCCGATGTTCGGGCCTTCCGGCGTTTCGATCGGGCACACGCGGCCGTAGTGGGTCGGGTGCACGTCGCGGACTTCGAAGCCGGCGCGCTCGCGGGTCAGGCCGCCCGGGCCCAGTGCGGAAACACGACGCTTGTGCGTGATTTCCGACAGCGGGTTGGTCTGGTCCATGAACTGCGACAGCTGGCTCGAACCGAAGAACTCCTTGATGGCAGCCGAGATCGGCTTGGAGTTGATCAGGTCGTGCGGCATCAGGTTTTCGGTCTCGGCCTGGCCCAGACGTTCCTTGACGGCGCGTTCGACACGCACGAGGCCGGCGCGGAACTGGTTTTCGGCCAGTTCGCCCACGCAACGCACGCGACGGTTGCCCAAGTGATCGATGTCATCGATCTGGCCACGACCGTTACGCAGCTCGACCAGCACCTTGATGGTTTCAAGGATGTCTTCGTTGGTCAGCGTCATCGGGCCGGTGATGTCTTCACCACGGCCCAGACGGCTGTTGACCTTCATGCGGCCGACGCGCGACAGATCGTACGTTTCTTCGCTGTAGAACAGACGCTGGAACAGCGCTTCCACGGCTTCTTCGGTGGGCGGTTCGCCAGGACGCATCATGCGGTAGATGGCAACGCGCGCGGCCATCTGGTCGGCGGTTTCATCGGTGCGCAGCGTTTGCGAGATGTACGGGCCGCGGTCCAGATCGTTCGTGTAGAGCGTCTGGATGTCGTGCACGTTGGCGGCGCGCAGGGCGCCCAGCACGCTTTCCGTGATCTCGTCGTTGGCGTTGGCGATGACTTCGCCGGTGTCCGCATCAACGATGTTCTTGGCCAGCACGCGGCCGTACAGGAAGTCTTCCGGCACGGAGATGCGCTGGATGCCACCGGCAGCCAGGTCGCGCAGATGCTTGGCGTTGATGCGCTTGTCTTTTTCGACAATCACCTTGCCCGAGCGGTCAGCGATGTCGAAACGGGCCATTTCGCCCTTCCAGCGCTCAGCCACGAATTCCATCATGGCGCCTTCGCTCTTCAATTCGAAGTTGTCGAAATCGAAGAAGTTGGCCAGGATGGATTCCGGCGTCATGCCGATGGCCTTGCACAGGATCGTGACAGGCATCTTGCGACGACGGTCGACACGGAAGAACAGGACGTCCTTGGGGTCGAATTCGAAGTCCAGCCACGAGCCGCGGTAAGGAATCACGCGGGCCGAGAACAGGAGCTTGCCCGAGCTGTGCGTCTTGCCGCGGTCGTGTTCGAAGAACACGCCCGGCGAGCGGTGCAGCTGGGACACGATGACACGCTCGGTGCCATTGATGACGAACGAACCGGTGCCGGTCATGAGCGGAATTTCGCCCATGTAGACTTCCTGTTCCTTCACTTCCTTGACGGTGGGCTTGCTGACTTCGCGGTCAAGCAGCACCAGGCGGACCTTGGCTCGCAGGGGCGAGGCATAGGTCAAACCACGTTGCTGACATTCCTTGACATCGAACACCGGTTCGCCGAGCACATAGCTCACGAACTCCAAGCGCGCCATACCGTTGTGACTAACGATCGGGAAAATCGACGAAAACGCCGCCTGCAAACCGTCGGCTACGCGATCGGACGGGGCGGTATCCGCCTGCAGGAAAGTTAGGTAGGATTGAAGCTGTGTCGCCAACAGGAAGGGAACGTTTTGAACGTCTTCACGCTTGGCGAAGCTTTTGCGGATGCGCTTTTTTTCGGTGTACGAGTAAGGCATGAGCACTCCGACTCGAGGTTGCATGGGCCGTCAACCACGGCCCCAGGTGATACGACTCCAGGAAACCCCTCTGAAAGGGCATGACCCCAGCAGGGGTTTCCTGGAAACGCAAAAGCCCGGGGACTGCAAACTGCGCTGTCCCCGGGCAAATTGACGCAGGTCTTACTTGACTTCGACCTTGGCGCCAGCTTCTTCCAGCTTCTTCTTGGCGGCTTCGGCGTCAGCCTTGGCCACAGCTTCCTTGACGGGCTTCGGAGCGCCGTCGACCAGGTCCTTGGCTTCCTTCAGACCCAGACCGGTCAGCTCGCGCACGGCCTTGATGACGCTAACCTTGTTGGCGCCAGCTTCGGTCAGAACGACGGTGAACTCGGTTTGCTCTTCAGCAGCGGCGGCAGCGCCACCAGCAGCGGGAGCAGCGACAGCGACAGCGGCGGCAGCAGCCGACACGCCGAACTTCTCTTCCATTTCCTTGATCAGCTCGGACAGCTCGAGCACGGTCATGCCAGCGATGGCGTCAAGGATTTCAGCTTTGTTAAGTGCCATTTTTCAGAACTCCAAAAATTTTGGTAATGCCAGGGTTTGGGTGTCGCTCGGTCGTTCAGCGAATTCCGTGAAGGTGGGCGATTAAGCCGCTGCCTTCTGGTCGCGCACGGCGGCGAGGCCACGGGCGAACTTGGTCGGAACTTCGTTGAGCGTACGCACGAATTGCGCGATGGGGGCTTGCATGGTGCCCAGCAGTTTCGACAGCAACTCTTCGCGCGAGGGCATGGTGGCCAGGGCCTTCACACCTTCTTGGTTCAGCAGGCTGTTGGGCAGAGCGCCCGCCTTGATGACCAGCTTGTCGTTGCTTTTCGCGAAACCTGCGAGGACCTTGGCCGCCGTAACCGGATCAGCGCTGATGCCATAGATCAGCGGACCGGTCAGTTGCTCAGCCAACGGCTCGAAAGCCGTGCCGGCAACAGCACGACGGGCCAGCGAGTTCTTCAGAACACGCAGATACACGCCCGATTCACGCGCAGTTTTGCGCAGTACGGTGACAGAGGCGACGTCCAGACCACGGTACTCGGCGATAACAATCGATTGTGCCTTGGCCACTTCGGCCGAGACTTCCTCGATTACCACCGCTTTCTCTTGACGATTGAGACTCACGGTTTGAACACTCCATCAAAAGACGCTTGGGGCCTGAGCCTTGCGCGTCAACCGAATGCGGCGCCTGGTCGAGTTCTTCGGGTAAAGAAATCTTCCTGGGGACGCCGTCTACGCTGGATCCGAACTTTGCGAGCTTCGGGATTAAGCGGGGCAGCGGGGGAACTGCTTCCAGTGGAAGGAGAACCTTCGCACCGCCCTGCTCCAGCGGTCTTTGACAGCAACATCCGGAGGAATCCGGATGCAGCCCAAAGTACGTTTACTGCTGTTGGCTTAGTTGGAAGCCGACAGCGAGGCAATTTCCACGCGTGCACCGCCGCCCATCGTGGACGAAACGGCCAGCTTGCGCAGGTAAATGCCCTTGGACGCGGCGGGACGAGCCTTTTGCAGGGCGTCGACCAGAGCGGCCAGGTTGGTTTGCAGCTGTTCCACGCCGAACGACGCACGGCCGATCGTTGCGTGGATGATGCCGGCCTTGTCGGTACGGTACTGAACCTGACCGGCCTTGGCGTTCTTGACAGCGGTGGCGACATCGGGCGTCACGGTGCCGACCTTCGGGTTCGGCATCAGGCCACGGGGACCCAGGATCTGGCCCAGGGCACCCACGACACGCATCGTGTCGGGCGAGGCGATGACGACGTCGAAGTCCATCTGACCGGCCTTGATCGCGTCTGCCAGGTCATCCAGACCGACGATGTCGGCGCCGGCGGCCTTGGCGGCTTCAGCCTTGTCGCCTTGGGCGAACACGGCCACGCGGACCGACTTGCCGGTACCGGCGGGCAGCACGACCGAGCCGCGGACCAGTTGGTCCGACTTCTTCGGGTCGATGCCGAGCTGCACGGCCACGTCAATGGATTCATTGAACTTGGCGACAGCGGTTTCCTTGACCAGGGTCAGGGCTTCAGCGACCGGGTACAGCTTGGTGCGGTCGATCTTTTGTGCAATGGCGGCGGCGCGCTTGGACAGTTTTGCCATGATTAGATCCCCTCAACCGTGATGCCCATGCTGCGGGCGCTGCCAGCGATCGTGCGGACGGCGGCGTCCAGATCAGCGGCGGTCAGATCGGGGCCCTTGGCCTTGGCGATTTCTTCAGCCTGGGCGCGGGTCAGCGTGCCGACCTTGTCGGTATGCGGCTTGGACGAACCCTTTTGCACACCGGCGGCCTTCTTGATGAGGACCGTCGCGGGCGGGGTCTTCATGATGAAGGTGAAGCTCTTGTCGGCGAAAGCGGTGATCACCACCGGAATCGGCAGACCAGGCTCCATGCCTTGGGTCTTGGCGTTGAACGCCTTGCAGAATTCCATGATGTTCAGGCCACGCTGACCCAGGGCCGGGCCAATCGGGGGGGAGGGGTTAGCCTTACCAGCCGGTACTTGCAGCTTGATAAAGCCGACGATCTTTTTCGCCATGCTTTGCTCCTTGCGGGTTATATCGCCCTAGCGCAAAGGCCAGGGCTCCCCGGGGTTTGAAATCAGGTCTTTTCGACCTGGCTGAAATCGAGTTCGACGGGCGTGGCACGACCGAAAATCGTGACCGACACGCGAACCTTGCTCTTTTCGTAGTTGACTTCTTCGACGTTGCCGTTGAAGTCCGCAAACGGACCTTCCTTGACCCGAACCATCTCGCCCACTTCGAACAGGATCTTGGGGCGGGGTTTCTCGACACCCTCTTCCATCTGGGAGAGGATCTTTTCGACTTCCTTTTCGGAAATCGGGGTCGGACGATTGCCCGAGCCACCCAAAAAGCCGGTGACTCGGTTGGTGTTCTTGACCAAGTGCCACGTTTCGTCGGTCAGGTCCATTTCAACCAGGACGTAACCGGGGAAAATACGGCGCTCGGTGATCGACTTCTGGCCACCCTTGACCTCGACGACTTCCTCGGAGGGCACAAGAATGCGGCCAAAAGACGTTTGCAGGCCCGCGCGCTCGATGCGCTCGTTCAGGGCCTTGTGTACGCTTTTTTCCATGCCGGAGTACACATGGACGACATACCAACGCTTACTCATTCGCCGTCCTTATTTCCAGCCCAACAGCAGGCCGTAGAGAATCCATTCGATGCCCTTGTCGAGCACCCACATGAAAATGCCCATGATCGCCACGAATGCAAAAACGATGCCCGTCATCTGGGTCGTTTCCTTGCGGGTGGGCCACGAGACACGCTTGACTTCGTTGTAGGACTCGCTGGCGAAGCTCAGGGTGCGGCGGCCGGGTTCGCTGAACCAGGCGATCACAGCTGCGATCACGAGGCCGCCGACGAACACGCCGACACGTGCAGGCATCGGTTGCGCGCTAAGCACGGAAAACCCGACGATGCCAGCAATAACGACAAGAACCGCCAGCCCGAGCTTCACCCGGTCGGCGGTACTGGTTACAGTTTCTACGCTGGTATTAGACATATTGCGACGCGAGCCGCCGTGAATGCGTAACTCGCGATGATCTCCCGCGGGTTTATCCTGGCGGTGGCAGGGGCAGTAGGAATCGAACCTACAACCTTCGGTTTTGGAGACCGACGCTCTGCCAATTGAGCTATGCCCCTAAAACACTACACGTGCACTACATTTCAACCACTTTCCGCCAGGGCCATCTGCGTGACGGCTTGCGGAACCGAACATAATACTACTTTTACAGCAAAGATGGATAGAGGGGCTTGAGAGCCCACTCTACCCATCCGGGTATTGCTTACTTCAGGATCTTGGCGACGACGCCGGCGCCGACGGTACGACCGCCTTCACGGATGGCGAAACGCAGACCTTCTTCCATGGCGATCGGGGCCAGCAGCTTGACGGTCATCGTCACGTTGTCGCCCGGCAGAACCATTTCCTTGTCGGCCGGCAGGTCGATCGTGCCCGTCACGTCCGTCGTGCGGAAGTAGAACTGGGGACGATAGCCGTTGAAGAACGGGGTGTGGCGGCCGCCTTCTTCCTTGGACAGGATGTACACCTCGGACGTGAAGTCCGTGTGCGGGGTGATCGAGCCCGGCTTGGCCAGAACTTGGCCACGCTGGACGTCTTCACGCTTGGTGCCGCGCAGCAGGATGCCCACGTTGTCGCCGGCTTGACCTTGGTCCAGCAGCTTGCGGAACATTTCCACGCCGGTGCAGGTCGTCTTGACCGTCGGAACGATACCGACGATTTCGATTTCTTCACCAACCTTGATGATGCCGCGTTCGATACGGCCGGTCACCACCGTGCCGCGACCCGAGATCGAGAACACGTCTTCAACCGGCATCAGGAACGCGCCGTCAACGGCACGCTCAGGCGTCGGGATGTACGTGTCCAGCGCTTGCGCCAGCGACAGAATCGCTTGCTCGCCCAGTTCGCCCTTGTCGCCTTCCAGCGCCAGCTTGGCCGAACCCTTGACGATCGGGGTGTCATCACCCGGGAAGTCGTACTTGGACAGCAGTTCGCGAACTTCCATTTCCACCAGCTCGAGCAGCTCGGCGTCGTCAACCATGTCAGCCTTGTTCAGGAAGACGATGATGTACGGCACGCCAACCTGGCGGCTCAGCAGAATGTGCTCACGCGTTTGCGGCATCGGACCGTCAGCGGCCGACACGACCAGGATCGCGCCGTCCATCTGGGCCGCGCCCGTGATCATGTTCTTGACGTAGTCGGCGTGGCCCGGGCAGTCAACGTGCGCGTAGTGACGCGCTTCCGTTTCGTACTCGACGTGTGCCGTGTTGATCGTGATACCGCGTGCCTTTTCTTCAGGAGCCGCATCGATCTGGTCGTAGCCCTTGGCTTCGCCGCCAAACTTGCTCGACAGAACGGTCGTGATCGCCGCCGTCAACGTCGTTTTGCCGTGGTCAACGTGACCAATCGTACCCACGTTCACGTGCGGCTTGGTACGTTCAAACTTGCCTTTTGCCATGGCTGACTCCTGACCTGGATTGCGCTTCTGACTGAAGAAAAGAACTTTGGAAATTAGTGGTGCCCATGGCGCGGATCGAACGCGCGACCTCTCCCTTACCAAGGGAGTGCTCTACCACTGAGCCACATGGGCATGTAAATCTTGGAGCGGGTGAAGGGAATCGAACCCTCGTCGTAAGCTTGGAAGGCTTCTGCTCTACCATTGAGCTACACCCGCGGGCTACCCTTTCACCATCTCTATCCCAGACTTTCAAAATCAAGGCCTGGGGAACTTTCCAACCTTCGTTGCGAAGGCCGCCCAGTTCCCTAGGCCTACATTTTAAAATCCAGGCAAACATCGCCTGGATTCAGGTATGGGTCTCTGGTGGAGGAGGTTGGATTCGAACCAACGTAGGCGCAAGGCCAACAGATTTACAGTCTGCCCCCTTTAACCACTCGGGCACCCCTCCAGCGGAGAACTTGAGATTATGAACACTTTCAAATCCGCTGTCAAACGCCTGGGACGAAAAATATTCAAATCTTTTGTTCTACCTCCGCCGCGTTTCCGCGCAGAGGGGGCGAAGCTTACAAGATTCCGCGAACGGCTGCACGGAAAAGTTCGGCGTACTGGTCAGGCGTGTAGGTAACGGGGTTTGTTCCCCCCGATGGATCCTCGCTGGCCATACGCCCTACCCGCTCGGCTTCCGAGTCGTTGATGCCGATGTCGGCCAGGGTGTGGGGGATGCCCACGGTTTCGCGCAAGGCCAGCACCCAGTCGAGCACGGCGCCCGGGCCGTCGTCCGGCAGCGCCAGGTAACGGGCCAGCGCCTGCAGCCGCGGGGCCACGGCATGCTGGTTGGCCTTGAGCACATAAGGCATGAGGATGGCGTTGAGCATGCCATGGTGTGCGTCGTACAGCGCCCCCAACGGATGCGCCAGCGCATGCATCGCGCCCAGGCCGCGCTGGAACGCGGTGGCGCCCATGCTGGAGGCGACCAGCATCTGCTGGCGCGCTTGCAGATCGGTGCCGTCGGCGACGGCCTGCGGCAGGTATTCCTTGATGATGCGCATGCCTTCGAGCGCAATGCCGGCGGCCATGGGATGGAAGAACGGCGAACAGTAGGCTTCGAGGTTGTGCGACAGCGCGTCCATGCCGGTGGCCGCCGTTATCCTGGGCGGCAGGCCGGTGGTGAGTTCCGGGTCCAGGATGACGATGGCGGGCAGCATGCGCGCGTGAAAGATGATGCGTTTGACGTGGGCGGCCTCGTCAGTGATGACGGAGGCGCGCCCCACTTCCGAGCCCGTCCCCGCCGTCGTCGGTACCGCCACGACCGGCGCCATGCCGGCAACGTTGACGCGCAAATAGTTGTCGCCCACGTCCTCGAAATCCCAGAGCGGACGGCTCTGCCCGGCCATCAGCGCTATGGCCTTGGCGGCGTCCAGCGCCGAGCCGCCGCCGAACGCGATCACCCCGTCGTGGCGGCCTTCGCGATAGCGCGCGACGCCGTCGTCCACATTGCGCCCGGTCGGGTTGCCCTTCACTTCGTGGAACAGGCCGCATTCCAAACCCGCCTGCCGACACGCGCGCACGGCCTCGCCGATCATCGGCAATGCCGCCAGGCCGGGGTCGGTGACCAGCAAGGGTCTTGCCATGCCGAGCTCGCGGCACCAGTGCGGCAGTTCCTTAATGCGGCCGGGGCCCGCCTTGATGGCGGTGGGATAGTTCCAGTTGACGCTGGGGACAGTCATGTCGGCTCCTGGTCGCGCGGCCTCAGGCCACGCTGCGCAGATGAAAGGATTTGGCTTGGGTCAGTTGTTCGTAGCCGACTTGCGACAACGACACGCCGCGGCCGGTGTGCTTGACGCCGGTCCATGCCAGCGCAGGGTCCAGGTAGTCGCAACGATTCATGAAGAACGTGCCGGTGCGCACCTGGCGGCCCAGATGCAAGGCGGCGCCCTCGTCCTGCGTGAACACGGCGGCGGTCAGACCATAGGGGCTGTCGTTCATCAGCGCGACGGCCTCTTCGTCGCTGTCCACCGGCATCACGCCGACCACGGGTCCGAAGCACTCGTCGTTCATGATGCGCATGCGATGGTCGACTTGCGTGAGCAACGCGGGCGCGACGTATGGCGTGCCGGCGCGGGCGGCCTCGAAGCGGCTGGCGTCGGCCAGGTTGCGGGCGCCGCGTGAGAGGGCCTCGTCGATCACTTCTCGCACCTCGTCGGCCGCGCGGGTGCGCACCACCGGACCCAAGGTCGTTTCGGCGCGCAGCGGATCGCCAAGGACGTAGTCGTTGGTCAGGCTCGCCGCGCGGTCGATGAATTCCTGGTAGCGGGACCGCGCCACGTAAATGCGCTGGATGCCGCAGCAGGACTGGCCCGAATTGAAGAACGCGCCATCCACCAGGGTTTCGACGGCGTGATCGAGCTTGGCATCCTCACGCACATAGGCCGGGTCGTTGCCGCCCAGTTCCAGGCCCACGCCGATGAAGCGGCCGGCGGCTGCCTGTTCCACGCTGCGCCCCCCGCGCACAGAACCGGTGAACGACACGTAGCCGATTTCAGCCGCGCGGATCAGCCGCTGCGCGATGTCGTGGTTGGCATGCAGGTACTGGAACACGCCCTGCGGTACGCCGGCTTCGCTGAATGCGCGGGCGATCAATTCAGCGCACAGCGGCGTCTGATCGGAGTGCTTGAGAATGACCGTGTTGCCCGCCATCAAGGCCGGCACGATGCTGTTGACGGCGGTGAGCAGCGGGTAGTTCCAGGGCGCGATCGTCAAGGCCACGCCGATGGGTTCGCGACTGATGAAGCGAGTGAAGCCAGTCAGCTCGGGCACGCGTATCGGCGCCAAAGCGGCCTCGGCGATGCCGATCATGTGGCGTGCGCGCGCCTCGAAGCCGTCGACTTCGCCGGGTGTGTAGCGCAATGGCCGTCCCATCTGGATCGTGATCGCACGCGCCGCTTCGGCTTTGGCCGCAACAAAGCGCGTGACGGCCTCAGACAGGATGCGTCCGCGTTGTTCGATGCCCAACGCATGCCAAGGCGCTTGCGCGGCCTGCGCGTCAGCCAGCGCCTGCGCGATCTGCGCTTCGCTGGCGTAGGGGCGCCGCACGACTTCGCGCCCGTCGATGGGACTGATGGTGATGAGTTCCTGCGTCATGGCGGCCCTATGCATGCATGCTGTGGATAAGTACTTGGTGTGTCGTAGCAGTCAGATGATTTCGAAGTAGCGCGCCAATTCCCAATCGGTGACGTGGCGCCTGAACTGGCGTTCTTCCCATTCGCGCGTGGCAGCGTAATGCTCGACGAAGGCATCGCCGAACAGATGCCGCGCCGCTTCCGATTCACGCAATCGCTGGGCCGCTTCCCACAAGGTGGTCGGCAAACGCAGGTGCGCCGGAAACTGCTGGGTATAGGCGTTACCCTGCACCATGGGCTCGGGCTTCAGGCCTTGCTCGATACCGTACAGGCCCGATGCCAACGCAGCGGACAGGGCCAGGTAGGGATTGGCGTCGGCCGAGCCGATGCGCACTTCGACGCGCTGCGATTTGTCGCTGCCCGGGATGAGGCGCAACGCGGTGGTGCGGTTTTCCATGCCCCAGGTGGCATCCAGCGGCGCCCAGTAGCCCGGCACCAGCCGCGAATAGCTGTTGATGGTCTGCGCATACAGCGCCATGAATTCAGGCAGATAGCGCTGCACGCCGGCCATGAATGCGGCCTGCGTCGGGCTCATGCCGTGCGGCTGCGATTCGTCGTAGAAAGCCGAACGCCCGCTCTTGCGCTCGCGCAGCGACAGGTGGATGTGGCCGCTTTGACCGGGGTGATCATGCGACCACTTGGCCATGAAGGTGGCCATCAGGCCGTTCTGCTGCGCCAGCGCCTTGGTGAAGGTCTTGAAGAGAAACGCCTTGTCGCCCGCTGCTGCGGCCTGGTCCACCGCGATCGCGGCTTCGAGCACGCCCGGACCGGTCTCGGTATGCAGACCCTCGATGGGCATGTCCATGCGTTCGCACATGTCGAGCAGCTTGCGATAGAAATCACCCTGCACCGTGCTGCGCAGCATGGAATAACCGAAGTTGCCGGGCGTCCAGTTTTCCATGTCGCGATAATGCTTGGCGCGCACCGAATGCGGCGTCTCGCGGAACATGAAGAACTCGTATTCCAGCGCGGCGTAGACCTCGAAGCCCATGTCGGCCGCGCGATCGAGCGTGCGATGAAGCAAGCGACGCGGGCAGATCTCGGCCGCGGGGCCTTCGAATTCGGCCAGGAACAGCAGCATGTCTTCGCCGCCGGGCCCTTGTTCCAGCGGCAGCCGGCGACCTGTGGACGGCACGATGCGCAGCTTGGCATCCGGATACGCCGTGTGCCAACCCGTGTATTTGGTGTTGTCGTAGAGCTGGTCGTCCAGGTCCCAGCCGAACACGACATCGCAGAACGCCAGTCCGCCGCGCAGCGCGGCCAGGAACTTGTCGCGCCGGATGTACTTGCCCAGCATGACGCCATCGACGTCAGACAGGCCGACCTTGATATGCGAGAGCGTGCTGGCTTGCACCAGCCGCTCTGCATCTTCCACCGTTGCTACCCCTAGTGCATGCATGCTCGTTCACCTTGTCCATGGCTGAAGCGTTGCGTTGACTTGCGGGGTCGCGGGGCGTGGCGTTTCAGGTTGTGGCCGCCCCCAGCACCCGCATCGCCTCGCGATGCAGTTGCGGCGTGGCGGCCGCGATCACGCGGCCCTGCGACGCGAGGCCTAACGGCTGCCCCGACCAATCGGTAATGACGCCTCCTGCCCCTTCGATGACGGGCATCAGCGCCAGATAGTCATACGGCTGCAGGCCGGCCTCGACCACCAGGTCGACATGACCGCTGGCCAGCAGGCCGTAGCTGTAGCAATCGCCCCCATAGCGGCGCATGCGCACCGATTGGGTCAGCGTATCAAACGCGGCCAGGTCGGCGCCTTCGAAGATGTCGGGTGAAGTGGCGTAGAGAATCGCCTGCCCCAATTCGGTGCAGCCGCTGGCGCGGCAGATTTCGCCGTTCAATCGCGCGGGCGAATCGGTGGCGCCGAGCCAGCGCTCGCCCAGCATCGGGATGTCGATCAGGCCCAGCACGGGGCGGCCACGGTGCAGCAACGCCAACAGGGTGCCCCACAACGGGTTGCCGGAGATGAAGGCACGCGTACCGTCGATGGGGTCCAGGGACCAGACCCAGTCAGCCTCGGCATGGCTGGCGCCGAATTCCTCGCCGAAGATGCCGTGATCGGGGTACTGACTGGCGATGGCCGCACGCAATGCGGCTTCGACCTCGCGGTCTGCCTGGGTGACGGGACTTTCGTCCGCTTTGGTGTCCACCGACAGCGGGTGGCGGAACCACTGGCGCGACAACGGCCGGACCTGGTCCGCCAGCGTTTGGGCGAACGAGGAAAAGGCGGCCAGTTGCTGCGCGGTAAGCGGCGGCGAAGTTTGCATTGACGAGCTCCCAGGCGTGGTGCAGCGCCAAAAAAACCCTTGCGATTAAGGTTTTTCCAGTCTAGACACGTTGCCACAAATTTGCAAATATACCTAAAAAAGCAACCCAACCGTCTTACAGCAGGCCGCTGTCCGCAAACCGTAGCTCACCGCCGTTGCCGTGTATTCCTTTCCGGAGTTCCATCATGCAATGTAAGAAGAAGCTTAGCCTTGTGGTTGCAGTAATTTCCCTAGGTTGTGCACAGGCCGCCCACGCCGGCGCCATTACCGTCTATTCCGCCCTGGAAGAGGACGAAATCGCCGCCTATCTGAAGGCTGCCAACGCCGCCATGCCGGACGTGAAGGTGAACGTGCTGCGCCTGTCCACCGGCGATCTCGGTGCGCGCCTGATCGCCGAAGCCGGCAACCCGCAGCAGGACGTGATCTGGGGCTTTGCCGTCAGCAACATGCTGGACCCGCGGCTGCAGCAACTGCTGGAACCGTATGCCGCGAAAGGCATCGACGCCCTGCCCGCCCAGTACAAGGCTGCCGACAACAAGTGGTTCGCCGCCACCGGCTACGTCGCGGCCTTCTGTGTGAACACCGATAGGCTCAAGTCCAGGAACCTGCCCATGCCGACGTCGTGGGAAGACCTGGCCAAGCCGGTCTACAAGGGTGAAATCGTTATCCCCAGCCCCGCTGCGTCCGGCACGGGCTACCTGCAGATCGTGGCGCTGCTGCAGGGAATGGGCGCCGAGAAGGGCTGGGCGTACCTGAAGGACCTGGACAAGAACGTGGCGCAGTACACCCCATCCGGCTCACGCCCTTGCAAGATGGCCCGCGCCGGCGAGTATGCGATCGGCGTGTCGTTCGCGTTCCCCGCCATGCAATCCATCGAAGAGGGCTTTCCCGTCAAGATGGTGATTCCGTCGAAATGGGTGGGCTACGAGCTCGAGGCATCCGGCCTGATGAAGACCGCCAAGAACCCGACGGATGCCAAGCGCTTCCTGGACTGGACGCTGTCGGCCCAGGCGGGCGGGCTGTACAGCAAGTACAAGGAGCTGGTGACGATTCCCGGCGCGGCGCCGAACAAGGCCGCCGAAGCCGCGGGCCTGCCCAAGGACCTGACCGCGGTGCTGTATCCCGTGGACTTCCAGAAATCCGCCGCCGAACGCGACGCCACCATCAAGACCTGGCAAGACACCATCAAACGCTGACGGCTCGCGGCCGGCGCCCGCCGGCCGCCGTCCCCAGCTGGAGCAGCCATGTACCTGGAACTGCGCGGGATACGCAAGACCTTCGAGGGCGCGGTCGCCCTCGAAGGCATCGACCTGTCTGTCGGCGAGCATGAGTTCGTCTGCTTGTTGGGCCCCAGCGGCTGCGGCAAGACCACCCTGCTGCGCATCGTGGCGGGACTGCTGCCGTTCGATGCCGGCAGCATCCGGTTGGGCGGACGCGATCTGTCGGCCCTGCCGGCGCGCAAGCGCGGCTTCGGCATCGTGTTCCAGTCGTATTCGCTTTTTCCCAACATGACCGTGGCAGAGAACGTCGGCTACGGCCTGCGCATACGCGGTGAAAGCCGCGAGCGCATAGCGTCACGCGTGACGGAGCTGCTGGCGTTGATCAAGCTGCCCGACTACGCGCAGCGCTATCCACACCAGCTTTCCGGCGGCCAGCAGCAACGCGTGGCGCTGGCCCGCGCACTGGCGGTAGACCCCGCCCTGATCCTGCTTGACGAGCCGCTGTCGGCCCTGGATGCGCGAGTGCGTACCGACATGCGCGCAGAAATCCATGACGTGCAGCGCCGACTGCGGATTCCCACCATCATGGTGACCCACGACCAGGAAGAGGCGTTGACGCTGGCCGACAAGATCGTGTGCATGAATGACGGGCGCGTGGAACAGGTGGGGTCGCCGTCCGACCTGTACCTGCGGCCCCAGACGCGGTTCGTCGCCAATTTCGTGGGGCTGAGCAATCTGCTGCCCACCGACTGGGTACGGCAAGCCATGCCGGCGCTGTTGGCGACGCGGCCCGACGGCGCCAGCGACCGCTACGAAGCCTGCCTGCGGCCCGAGAGCCTGCGCATCGCCCCCGACGACCAGGGCCCCGGGCGCGTGCGCGAGATGACCTTCATGGGCAACCTCACCCGCTTGCGGGTGGACTGGCAAGGCCGCGAACTGCTGGTGGAACAACAGGGTGCGGCCGGCCTGTCGCAGGGCGCCCCCGTACGCCTGGACATGGAGCCGGGACAATGCGCCTGGGTCCGCGTATGACGCCGGCAGCCGTGGCCAGGCGGTCGGGAGCCGCCGAGTGAGCACGGCCCACATGAGCGCCACCGCATCCGCCCCCGCCGCCCGCACGCCCTGGTCGCTGGACCGCGTGTTACTGTGGACCTGCGTCGGCATTCCGATGGCGGGCCTGGCGTTGTTTTTCCTGTTTCCGCTGGCCACCGTGGCGTGGCGCAGCCTGGTCCAAAAGGATGGCGGGATCGGCCTGGGCAACTACGCCGAGGTGTTTGCGACCCGCGGCATCCTGACCGCCACCGCCAACAGCCTGACCATGAGCGCGGCCACCACGGCCGTCAGCCTGCTGCTGGGCTTTGCCATCGCCTACGGGCTGGACCGCAGCCGCATGCGCGGCAAGGCCTACGTCAAGTTGGCGCTGGTGCTGCCGCTGCTCGCGCCCTCGCTGGTGCAAGGCCTGGGCTTGATCTTCATCCTGGGCCGCAACGGCCTGGTGCACCGCTGGACCGGTTGGGAATTCGATATCTATGGCTTCTGGGGCCTGTTGATTTCCAACGTGTTCTACGCCTTGCCCCAGGCAGTGCTGATCCTGCAGGCCGCGTTGCGCAACACCGACGCGCGCTACTACGACGCGGCCGAAGTGATGGGCGCATCCAGCACACGGCAGTTCTTCGACATCACGTTACCCAACTGCAAGTTCGGGCTGCTGAGCGCCGCCTTCGTGGTGTTCGTCATTACCATCACCGACTTCGGCAACGCCGCGGTCATCGGCGGCAACTACAAGGTGCTGGCGACCGAGATCTACAGCCAGGTCTCGGGCCAGATGAACTTCGGCATGGGATCGGTGGTGGGCATCCTGTTGCTGCTGCCGTCGTTGATCTCGGTGCAGATCGAACGGGTGGCCTCGCAACGCCAGTTCGGCTCGGCGTCGCCCAGCGGATTGCGGGTGATGCCGCAGCCCGCTCACGGCCGCGACCGTGCCTTCACGGCCGGCGTGCTGCTGTGTACCAGCGCGATCGTGGCCACGGTGGCCACCGTCGTGTTCGCCAGCTTCATGCGCCTGTGGCCGTATCGCATGGAATGGACGCTGAAGCACTACGACATCACCGTCAGCGGCGGCTACGCGCCGCTGTGGACATCGCTGTACCTGTCACTGGCGGCCGCATCCGGCGGCGTGCTGCTGCTGTTCTTCCTGACCTTTGGCGTGTGTCGCATCCCGCGGGCCTGGGCCAAGCTGGTGTACCTGGTGTCGGTGCTGCCGGTGGGCGTGCCTGGGCTGGTGCTGGGCCTGTCGTACATCTTCGCCTTCAATTCGCCCGCCACGCCGCTGTATGCGCTGTACGGCAGCGCCGCGTTGATCGCCCTGTGCAATTTCTACCACTATCACACGCAGGGCTTTCTGACGATGATGACGGGGATGCGCGCAGTGCCGCAAGCGCTGGAGGAAGCGGTCAGCTGCCTGGGCGGGGGCACCTGGCAGGTGCTGCGCGATGCCGTGCTGCCGCAGATCGCCCCCACCGTATTGGGCGTGTTCTTCTTCCTGTTCATGCGGTCCATGGTCACGCTGTCCGCGGTGATATTCCTGGTGACGCCCTCGGTCAGCGTGGCGCCGGTTTCCGTCTTGCGGCTGGACGAAGCGGGGTTCGTCTCGCAGGCGGCGGCCTATTCGACGCTTATCATGCTGGTCGTGGGCGGTTCCCTGCTGGCGATGCGCGCGTTGATCGCGCTGGCGGCGCGGCGCCGCAAATAGATTAGGAAGCATCCGATATGTGGCAAGAAGAGCGGTATCAAAGAATCCGCGCCCTGCTGTCTTCCCTGCAGCAGGTATCGACCGACCGTATCGTCGGCGAACTGGGGGTATCACGGGAGACGGTCAGGCGCGACCTGCTGGAGCTGGAAGCGATGGGCGAGCTGCGCCGCGTGCACGGCGGCGCCGTGCCGGTGCATAGCGAACCCCCTATCACCGAACGGGTGCACACGCGCGTCAAATACAAACGCGCCATCGCACGCGCCGCTGCCGGCCTGGTCAGCAGCGGACAGACACTGTTTCTGGATGCCGGCAGCACCACCAGCGTGCTGGCCGACGAACTGGCCAAGCTGACCGGGCTGACCATCATCACCAATTCGTTCGACGTGGCCCTGAAGGTCGGCGCGGCCGGTAACGGCGCCAACGAATTGATCATGCTGGGTGGATCGGTGGGCGGCCCGGTATGCGCCACCGCCGGCGACATCACCATTGCCGAGATCCACCGCTACCGCGCCGACCTGGCGCTGCTGTCTCCGGTGGGCGTGGACGCCGAATGCGGCGCCACCAGCTACGACCTGCGCGAAGCCGAGGTGGCCCGAGCGATGGCCGCCAACGCCAAGCAACGGGTGCTGCTGGCCGACTTCAGCAAGATCGGCCTGTGCAGCCGCGTGTCGTATTGCGAGGTGGGCCGCATTGATTACCTGGTCACCAACGTCAACGCGGAAAAGATGCCGGCCTTCGCGCCACTGAAGGCCGCCGTGGGCAAGACGTTGACGGTGTAGCCGCGCGTCAGTCCACCGACACGCCCGCCACCTTCACCATGTCTGCCCAATAGAGGGTGTCCTGCTGCAGCCGCTTCTGGAAGGCATCGGGCGCACTGCCGACCGGCTGGCTGCCGCCGGCCTGGATCTTGGCGATCACGTTGGGCGATTTCATGGCCTGGGCAACGGCCTTGGCCAGATAGGCGATGCGGTCCGGCGGCGTGCCGGCCGGCGCGAACAGGCCGTACCAATCGTCGGCGGTGATGCCGTCCATGCCCGATTGCTTGAGCGTGGGCGCGGTCTTGAAGATACCGATGCCGTTGTCGTGGCTGAGCGCCAGGATGCGCAGCTTGCCCGCGGCCACCATCGGTTCGGCCGATGCGGGCGAGGTAATCAGCATGTCCACCGTGCCGCCCATCAGGTCGGTGATCGCAGGCGCGGCGCCGCGATACGGCACGTGCACGAGTTTCACACCGGCCTTTTGCGACAGCAGCGCGCCCATCAGGTGGCTCATGGTGCCGTTGCCCGGGGTGGCATAGGTGATGACGCCGGGCTGCTTGCGCGCGGCGTCGAGATAGTCGCCCAGCGATTTGTAGGCGCTTTCGCTGCGCGACACGAGCACCAGCGGCGCGGAGGTGATCTGCGAGATGGGCACGAAGTCCTTGACCGGATCAAAGCCCACGTTCTTGTACAGGCGCGGATTGACCGCCATGACGCTGGTCTGCGACATCACCAGCGTATAGCCATCCGGCTTGGCGCGCGAGACCTGCGAGGTACCCACATTGCCACCGGCGCCGGAACGGTTCTCCACGACCACGCTCTGACCCGTGATCGCGCCCAACTCCTGCGCGATCAGGCGCGCCACGCCGTCATTGCCGCCGCCGGGCGGAAACGGCGACACCACCGTGATGGCTTGCTTGGGATAGTCGGCCAGCTGCGCCAATGCCTGAGCGTGGGCGTTGACGCCCCAGGCCAGGCAAGCCAAGGCGGCCGCGGTGGTGCAGGCTTGCAGCACGTGTTGCTTTGTCATCGGTACTTCCCCTTGTAGTCGGCGGCCGGATACTCGGCCGTCCGTTGCATTCCGGTTCGCCATGAACCGTCCGCGCCCCGGCGGCTGGGCACCGGGGCGTGCTGATCGGATAAAGCAGGTCGTGCGGCCGCTCATGCGGCCCATGGGCGACTAAGCCGGAAAGCGATACGCGGCGCGTTCGCGCTCGTCGATCTGCTTGACCAGGTTGGTTTCCCAGGCGAGGTACTGACGCGCCGCGGCCTTGTTGCCGTCGTGGCGGTCGTGCACGAAAAACAGGTAGTCGATGCAATCGCGGTCGGCGGGCTCGTCCGGCGTGGCTTGCAGGGTCAGGCCCGCTGCCGACCAGCCGGCCGGCGAGCCGAGGTTCACCTTGACGTCGCTTGCGCCCAGCGCCCGCAGATCAGCCGCCGCCCAGGCGGCCACGGCCAGTTCGTCGGCCAGCAACACCACTGGTTGCGCGGGGTCCAACGCCAGATCGGCAAAGCGTGGGCGAATCGACCATTGCGCCCCCGCGATATGTTGGGTGCGATAGCGCATGCTGGCGCGGATGTCGACCAGCTGCGCGCCCTGCGCGGATGCTGCGACCAGCGCCGTGTCGTCCAACACGGCCACGGACGGAGCATCGGCCGGCACCACGTTGGCTTTCAGCGCTGCGGCCACGCCCTCTTGCAGCACGCTCGCATCCCAGCCCATCTGGCGCAGCCAACTGGCCACGACCGGCGCGCGCACACCTTCGGCGTCGAACACCACGATGCGTGCGCCACGCACGGCCAGGTATTGGTCGGTGGCCTGGATCAGCTGGCCGCCCGGCGTGTGCTGGGCACCGGGCAAGGACCCTTGCGCAAACTCTTCGGCGCTGCGCACATCGCACAGGAAGGTGCTGCGACCCGCCTCATCCAGCCAGGCCTGTACCTGGCTTGCGTCGACGCGCGGCACGTTGTGGCGCTCGGCCAGATTGGCCGAGCGCTGCACCAGCGCCGGCAAGTCCTCAGGCACCACGCTATCGTCGTAGCGACGCTGCGCGCCATGGTCGAGCTTGAAGTCTTCCAGATACCAGCCTTGGGTGCCGTTTTCCAGCGCAAACACCGGGTTGGGCACGCCCAGGTTGATCAGCGTCTGCGCGCCGATGATGCTGCGCGTGCGTCCTGCGCAATTGACCACGATGGTGGTGGTCGGGTTCCTGGCCAGGGTATGTGCACGCAACGCCAGCTCGCCATTGGGGCAGCAGATGCCGCCCGGAATGCTCATCTTCTGGTATTCGGCGTAGGGCCTGCCATCCAGCACGATCAGGTCGTCGCCGCGGCGCTGGCGCTCGGCCAGTTCGCGTGCACCGATACGGGGGGTGTGGAACACTTCTTCGGCGAGTTCACCGAAGGTCTTGCTGGGCACATTGACGCCGGCAAATGCGGCATAGCCGTCGCGTCGCCATTGTTCGATGCCGCCCGCCAGCCGGTGCACCTGCGTGTAGCCCAGCGCACGCAATGCGCGTGCGGCGCGCGCCGCCGTCTCGTCCACGCCACCTTCGTCATAGACCACCACCCGCACGCCGCGACGCGGCGCCAACCGCACGATGTCGGCTTCCAGTCGGCTGTACGGAACCGGCGCGGCATAGAACAAGTGAGACTCGCCGTATTGGCCATGCTCGCGCACGTCCAACAGCGCGATCTCGTTGCCGTCATGCAGCCAGCCCTTGAGCGTGTGGGAATCGACGTCGGCCGTGTTCAGGTCGGAATGGAGATGCATCAGTGAATTCTCGGGAATCGGAAAAGGGGAAATGGCGGATATCAGCGCTCGGGTCGAAGCTGGGTGAAGGCGTGGTCGAGGTCGGCGATCAGGTCTTGCGGGTCTTCCAACCCGATATGCAGCCGCAACATCGGGCCATGCGCCTGCGCAGCCGGCAGCGAACGCGCATTGCGCAACTGCATCGGAATCACCAGGCTTTCAAAGCCGCCCCAGGACGCGCCGATGCCAAACAGGCGCAGCGCATCGATGGCGCGCTCCATGTCGGCATCGGTAATGGGCGCGGCGAACTCCACGGTCAGCAAGCCGTTGGTGCCCGAGCATTCACGCCGCCAGACGGCGTGGGAAGGGTCGTCAGGCAGCGCCGGGCACAACACGCGCGCGACCTCCGCCCTGCCCTGCAGCCACTCGGCCACGCGCATCGCACTGCGGGCATGCTGGGCCAGGCGCAGCGGCAGTGAACGCATGCCGCGCAGCACCAGGAAGGCGTCATCGGCGCCGACAGTCTGGCCGAAGTCGATGCCGGCGCGATCCAACGGCCGCCAGGCGCGCGGGTTGGTCACGACTGCGCCCATCATCACGTCGGCATGGCCGCCCAGATATTTGGTGGCGGCAAGAATCGAGATATCGGCGCCCAGCGACAGCGGCTGGCACAGCAATCCGGAAGCCCAGGTGTTATCCACAGCCAGCCAGCAATCGTGTTGCCGCGCCAGCTCGGCCAGGCGGCGCAGGTCCGGCATTTCATAGGTGAGCGAACCCGGCGATTCGGCGTAGATCATGCGGGTGTTCGGACGCACCAACTGGGCCAGGCCGTTGCCATCCGGCGGGTAATACGAGAACTCGATCCCCAGGCGCGACAGATGTTCGGCGCAGAAACGACGCACGGGTTCATAGACTGCATCGGTCACCAGCACGTGATCGCCGGCGCGCAGATAGGCCAGCAACACCGTCGCAATGGCCGCCTGCCCGGTGGGGAACAACTTGGCGCGAAAGCCCTGTTCCAGTTCCACCAGCGCGTCTTCCAGCGCATGGGTGCTGTCGGTGCCGCGTGCGCCGTAGGACGGCAGGCGTTCCTGCTCGCGACGCGCCCGCGTGTCGCGCCAGGCCGCCACGCTGTCGAACACATAAGTACTGGCCCGCGTGACCGGCGTATTGACCCAGCCGCCATGAGGGCGCCCGGCGCGCAGCAGCCGCGTCGCGGGCCGATAGGGCTTGTCCATGGTCAGCGACGCGTCTGCACGCCGATCGGCATGACTTTGCAGGTGCCGGCGGCCAGGTCGAAGGCCAACCGCTCGGTCAGCGTTTCCAGCGCGCGGCCGTACATGTGCAGATGGCGGATGACGCTGTCGCCCTGGATCTCGACCGCGTGGATGTCGTCGGGCATCAGCGCAATGCCGCTACCCGGGCCGACCACCACGGTGCCGGTCTTTTCAAGATGCCCCACGCCCGGCACCGAGCCGTCGTCGGTGCGGTCGTAGACGTAGTTGTATTCCACCCCTTCCACGGCCGCGATACAGGCCCAGGTGGTGTGGTTGTGCGGCACGATCTGCTTGCCCGGCCGCATCACGTTCAGGTACAGCGCGTACTGCTTGTCGGCGTCTTCGCTGATCAGGTAGCGCGCCTGGCGCTCGCCTTCTTCCGGCGCCGGGTAGCGATCCTGGGCCCACCAGTCGGCGTGGCCGGCCAGTTGGATCAGCTGGTCCAGCACGACCTTCAAGCTGTCACGGTTCAGGCCCTTATTTCCTAAAGTATTTTTAATATTTCCAACGGTGCTGTCGATGCCCTGCTGGTGAGGATGCGCATTACCCACAGTGACTTTCCCTCTTGTTTCATGAGTTATTTCGATCACTGTATCGCCCTGCGCGGGGCGGAACAATTTAAATTGCCTTAAGATTCCATAAGCATTGCTAATACTTTTCGATCTCAAGGGATATGCGCAATCTGGATCTGGACCTGCTGCGCACGCTGACGGCGATCGCGCGCTACGACACGTTCTCCGAAGCGGCCAACCGGCTGCACAAGACACAATCGGCCGTCACGCAGCAAATGCAACGCCTGGAAGCCGCTATCGGCCTGCCGCTGTTCGAAAAGCAGGGGCGCAACAAGGTCTTGTCCACCCATGGCCGGCGATTGGTCGAATATGCACGCCACATGCTGGCCATCAACGACGAGGCGCTGCGCGCGCTGCAGGACGGGCCCCTGGAAGGCGATTTGCGATTGGGCGCGCCGCTGGACGTCGCCGACACCATCCTGCCCACGTTGCTGACGCACATCGCGCGTTCGGCGCCCCGCGTGAAACTCGAAATCCGCGCCGACCGCAGTCCGTTCCTGATGGACGCACTGCGGGCAGGCGAACTCGACCTGACGATTTCAACCCGCTTTGACCAGGATTTCGAGGGCGTGGCGCTGCGCACCTCGCCCACCGTCTGGCTGGCGTCGGCCGACTATGTGCACGATGTGAGCGCGCCCGTGCCGCTGGTGCTCGCCGACGAGCCCAGTATCTTTCGCCGCCTGGCGCTCACCGCGCTGGAACAGGCGCAGGTACGCTGGCACACCAACTACGTGGCGCCGAACCTGGTGGGCATCAAGGCCGCGCTGCGGGCAGGCCTGGGCGTGACGGCACGCAGCGTGGAACTGCTGGGGCCGGAAATGCGGGTGCTGGGAGAAAAGGAAGGCCTGCCGCCCTTGCCGGACGTGACGTACTTCCTGTGGATAAGGCGCGATCTGATCAATCCGCTGACGCGGCAGGTCTATGACATGCTCAAGGCCAGCCTGGGACTGGCGCGGCACGCAGACGCCACCGCCAACCCCGCAAGCCTTCAATAGCGGTCGAAGTAACCCTGCACGACCGCAGGGTCGCGGCTGACGCACAGGGCCAGCATCAGCAGGATGCGGGCCTTCTGCGGGTTCAGGTCGCGGGCGGCGGCAAAGCCCCGCGCCGCGTCGTCCAGTTCGACGTCACGCGCCACCAGGCCGCTGCCGGTGCGGCTGGACCGCACCACTGCCACGCCATCGGCAGCCGCGCGGGTCAGGGCGTCCACAGCCAGGTCGGTGGCATTGCCATCGCCTACGCCGGCCAGCACGATGCCGTCCGCCTTGCCGGCGACGAATGCAATGACATCGGCTTGCAGATTGGCGTGCGCATAGACGATGTCCACGCGTGGCCACCCAGCCTTTTCCAACAATGCGAGTGAAAACTCGCTTTGTGCCGTATGCGTGGTGGTGTTGCGCGAATAGAAGCACGGCACACCGCCATGCATGACGCCTGCGCGACCGCGGTTGGGCGACGCGAAGGCGCTGATGCCGGCGCTGGCGACCTTCTGGATCTCGCGCGCGTAGTGCACGTCTTCGTTCATGACGACCAGCGGACCCCGACCGCGCGCGTCGGGATGCCGAGCCAGCGCGACAGCGTTGTACAGGTTCGCGGGGCCTTCGGCGCCCAGCGCGGTAGCGGGACGCATCGCCCCCACCAGCACCACCGGTTTGTCGTGCTGGATCACCAGGCTGAGAAAGTACGCGGTTTCTTCAAGCGTATCCGTGCCGTGCGTGATGACGATGCCGGCCACCGATGCGTCGGCGCATAGCGCATCCACGCGTTGCGCCAACGTGCGCCAGACGTCGTGCGTCATATTCTGGCTACCTACGTTGGCCACCTGTTCGGCGCGGATGTCCGCCAGGCCCGCCAACTGCGGCACGGCAGCCAGCAGATCACCTACCGAGAATGAGCCTGCCTTGTAGCCCGCGGCGGTCGCATCGGCCTGGGCGCCGGCAATGGTGCCACCCGTAGCCAATACCGCAATGACCGGCAAAGCCATATCAGGCATCGACCACTCCGGACAGGCCTTGACGCTCGAGCAGCGAATTCAGGTGTTCCCAGCCGTGGAAGTCGATGACGATCTGGCCCTTTTCCTTGGCACCCACCTTCAGCGCCACACGGGTGCCCAGGTGGTCGGACAGGGCCTCTTCGAGGCGCGTCAGGTCGCGCGACGCGCCGTTCGTCTTTTTCTTGGGCGAGGCGGCTGTCTCGGCTTCTTTGGCGGTCTTGGCGACCAGCTTTTCGGCTTCGCGCACCGACAGGCGACGCGCGATGATCTGGTTGGCCAGCTGGATCTGCGTGGCGGCATCCACGGCCAGCAGCGCGCGCGCATGACCCATGTCGACGTCACCCGCCAGCAGCATGGTCTGCACCGCGGCTGCCAGGTTCAACAGGCGCAGCAGGTTGCTGGTGGCCGAACGCGAGCGGCCGATGGCCTGGGCGGCCTGCTCGTGGGTCAGGCCGAATTCGTCGAGCAGGCGGCGCACGCCATGCGCTTCTTCGAGCGGGTTCAGGTCTTCACGCTGGATGTTTTCGATGAGCGCCATGACGGCCGCATTTTCATCGGCGACTTCGCGCACCAGCACCGGCACTTCTTTCAGCCCGGCGAGCTGCGCCGCACGGAAACGGCGCTCGCCCGCGATGATCTCGTAGTGGCCGGGCGCCTCGCCCAGCGCGCGCACAAGAATGGGTTGCATGATTCCTTGTGTGCGTATCGATTCGGCCAGCTCGCCCAGCGCGCCCTCGTCCATGCGAGTGCGCGGCTGATACTTGCCGGCCCGCATCTTCGAAACAGGCAAGGTGGACGGCAGACCCTCGGGCTTGGCCGCAGCCTTGCCGATATTGTCAATGGCGGGCGCGTCGGCGCCCAGCAAGGCGTCAAGTCCGCGACCCAAACCCTTGGGTTTCTTGGTGGCCATAGTTAAATCCTCTTTCCTTCTGTTTTTGTATCCCGAGCCAGGCTCAGGCGTCCGCCTGCTCGGCGGGCAGGCGGTACCAATACGCGTAACAGTCTTTGAAACCGTAGCGGCCGTACAAGGCGCGCGCCGCGGTGTTTTCCGGCTCTACCTGCAAATATGCCGTGGTGGCCCCGCCCGTGGCGGCGCTTGCCAACAGATGTTCGACCAGCATGGCGGCATGGCCCCTGCGCCTTTGCGCAGGATCCGTCACCACATCGAACAGCCCCACGACATCGCCGTCGCGCACGGCCATGCCAGCGGCCACACAGTGTCCGGCGCTGTCCGTGGCCAGCACCGGCAAGATATCCACAGCCAAGCCTTCGAGGCGCGCCTGGTGCTCGGCGATGTGCTCCGCCCGGGAATCACGCATGCGTCCGACCGCCGCCGCGAATCGGGCAGCGTCCACTGTCTTGAAAAGCAGATCGCCCCGGGCGCCAGGCCTGGGGGCGAGCGGCATGCTCATGACTCGGGTCTCGCCAGTGAGGATGTAACCACGGGACTCCAGCTCGGCGTCCAGGGCGAAATCGGGACCGATGGAGGTGATGCGCAGCACCATGGGCAAGCCATGGCGCGCATACAACGATGAACAATACGCCAGCCGCTCGTCCAGCGGACGTGTGGATAACCCCAGCACATTGATGCTGCGTACCCGTTTGGCGGACGATGGCGACAACCGCACCAGCCAGCCGTCGTAGAGCACCTGGGCGCGCACCGCCGTAGCATTGAGCGCGGCCTCTTCGAGCCGCACGCGCAGCGCATCGCGCACGTCGGCGGGCGGCGTGCGGGGCAAAGCGTCGGAGGGCGAATGGCGCGGTGCGACGGACATGCTTACGGCTTATTTATTGAGATCGCGAACGCGTTCGATCATTTCGGCGCCGAAGGCGATGTAGGCCTGCGCCCCCCGCGAGGCGCGATCGTAGACCACGCCGGGCATGCCATAGCTGGGCGCCTCGGCCAGGCGCACGTTGCGCGGCACGACGGTCTTGAAGACCTTGTCGCCGAAGTGCGCTTCGAGCTGCGCAGACACCTGCTGTTGCAGCGTCATGCGCGGGTCGAACATGACACGCAACAAACCGATGACGCGCAGGTCGTCGTTGATGTTGCGGTGTACGCGCTTGATCGTGTTGACCAGGTCGGACAAGCCTTCGAGCGCGAAATATTCGCACTGCATCGGGATGATGACGCCGTGCGCCGCGGCCAGGCCGTTCAACGTCAGCAGCGACAAGGTGGGCGGGCAGTCGATCAGGACGAAATCGTATTGGGTGGCCACGGTATCGATGGCGGCCTTGAGCTGACGCTCGCGTTCGTCCATCTGCACCAGGTCGATCTCGGCGCCGGACAATTCACGGTTGGCGGGCAACACGTCATAGCCGCCCGATTCCGAGCGCACGCGCGCCTGCTCGATCGTGGATTCACCGATCAGCACCTGGTACAGGTTCGACTCGAGCGAATTCTTGTCGATGCCGCTGCCCATTGTGGCGTTGCCTTGCGGGTCCAGGTCCACCAGCAGCACGCGTTGCTTGTGCGTCGCCAGGCCCGCCGCCAGATTGATGGCGGTCGTCGTCTTGCCCACACCACCCTTTTGATTGGCGATGCAGAAAACACGGGCGGACGAGCTGGGGGGTAAGTTCTTCATAGGGTTCCTTGACTGCGGCGCATCCAGATCAGGCAGCGTTCTGCTTGCAGCTCCGGCACCCGGAGTTGCTGAATATGGTCGACTTGCCATTCCCCGCGCGCGTGCAGCGCTGCGATCTCATCATCGGGGACCTTGCCCTTCATGGCGACGAGGGTACCATCGTTGCCCACGTGCCTGCCCGCGAGCATTGCAAAATCATCCAAAGAAGCGAAGGCGCGCGACGTCACAATGTTGCAGTCGGCAGGGTCCAGCGTTTCGATACGTGCATGGCGGGCCTGCAGGTTGGGCAAGGCCAGGGCGCCGCTCATCTGCCGGACGAATGCGGTTTTCTTTTCTACAGCATCGATGCAGGTCACGGACCATGCGGGCCGCATGACGGCCAGGACGACCCCGGGCAGGCCCCCCCCCGATCCCACGTCGTAGATCCTGGCCGGCGTGCCAGGCTGGCCCAGCGCGTCGCTGAACGGGCCCACCGCGGCCAGACTGTCGAACAGGTGCTGCACCAGCATCTGCTGCGGATCGCGAATGGCGGTCAGGTTATAGGTTCGGTTCCAGCGCTGCATCTGCGCCAGGTAGTCGAGCAGCTTGGCGGCCGCGTCGGCATCGGCCTGCAGCCCCAGTTGCTCGAATGCACGGGAGAGACGGCCGGCCATGTCTGCGCCGGCCGGATCGGGATGGGCGCTCATGCGGCTTGCTTGCGCGAGCCGTAATGCAGGCGCTTGAGGTGAATGAGCAGCAGCGAGATCGCCGCCGGTGTCACGCCCGAAATCCGGGCGGCCTGGCCGATGGTCTCGGGCCGGTGAGTCTTGAGCTTCTGGCGCACTTCGAACGACAGGCTGGTCACGGCGTCGTAATCGACGTCCGCCGGAATGGGCTGTTGTTCGTGGGCAATCTGCTTTTGCACTTCATCTTGCTGGCGCGCAATGTAGCCGGCGTACTTCACCTGGATCTCGACCTGCTCGGCCAGCACCTCGTCGGCCACCACGCCGGGACCAGCCAGCAGCGTGCCGTCGATATTGCGGGCGGCCATCAGGGCTTCATAGGAAACATTCGGGCGTTTCAGCAGATCTGCTAGTGAGTACTCACGTTCAATCGCCTTGCCCAGCAAGGGCTCTGCCACTTCCAGCGGCAACAAGCGCGGATTGACCCAGGACGACTTCAAACGTTCGACCTCGGCGGCCACCGCATCGCGCTTGCGATTGAAGGCTTCCCAGCGGGCGTCGTCGACGATGCCGAGCTGCCGGCCGATTTCGGTCAGGCGCAGGTCCGCATTGTCTTCACGCAGGCTCAAGCGGTATTCGGCGCGCGAGGTGAACATGCGGTACGGCTCGGTGACGCCGCGCGTCACCAGATCGTCGACCAATACGCCCAGGTAGGCTTCGTCGCGGCGCGGCGTCCACGGATCGCGCCCCAACGACTGCAGCGCTGCGTTCACGCCAGCCAGGAGTCCTTGGGCTGCGGCTTCTTCGTAGCCGGTGGTGCCGTTGATCTGACCCGCGAAGAACAGGCCGGAGATCGCCTTGGTTTCGAGCGTGCTCTTCAATCCACGTGGATCGAAGTAGTCGTATTCGATCGCGTACCCGGGGCGCAGGATGTGCGCGTGTTCCAGGCCGGGCAAAGAATGGATCAGGTCCAGCTGCACGTCGAACGGCAAGCTGGTCGATACGCCGTTGGGATAGACCTCGTGCGTGTCCAACCCCTCGGGTTCGAGAAAGACCTGATGCGATTCCTTGTCGGCGAAACGGTGGATCTTGTCTTCGATGGACGGACAGTAACGCGGCCCCACCCCTTCGATCACCCCGCTATACATCGGCGAACGATCCAGCCCGCCGCGGATGATGTCGTGGGTACGCGCGTTGGTGTGGGTGATCCAGCAGGGCAACTGCCGAGGATGCATGGCCACATTGCCCATGTACGAGAACACCGGAATCGGATCCAGGTCACCTGGTTGCTCTTCCAGAATGCTGTAGTTGATGCTGCGACCGTCGATGCGCGGCGGCGTGCCGGTCTTCAAGCGGCCTTGCGGCAGCTGCAGTTCCTTCAGGCGCTGCCCCAGGGAAATAGCCGGGGGATCACCTGCGCGGCCACCGGAGTAATTCTGCAGACCCACGTGAATCAGGCCGTTGAGGAATGTACCGGCGGTCAGGACCACGGTCTTGGCCCGGAACTTGAGTCCGACTTGGGTCACGGCGCCGACCACACGGTCGCCTTCTACCATCAAGTCTTCCACCGCTTGCTGGAATAGCCACAAATTGGGCTGATTCTCCAGGCGGCCACGAATGGCTTGGCGGTACAGCACCCGGTCTGCCTGGGCGCGGGTCGCGCGCACGGCCGGCCCTTTCGAGCCATTAAGAATGCGGAACTGAATCCCCGCCTCGTCCGTCGCCAAAGCCATGGCACCGCCAAGGGCGTCAACTTCTTTGACGAGATGACCTTTGCCGATCCCGCCAATGGAGGGATTGCAAGACATCTGACCTAGGGTTTCGATGTTGTGGGTGAGCAGCAGCGTCTGGGCGCCAGCGCGTGCTGCAGCCAGCGCCGCCTCGGTGCCGGCGTGGCCGCCACCAACGACGATGACATCGAATTCGCGGGGATAATCCATGATGGGGAGGTAAGAGAGCGTTCGGTGCTCATTATAGAGGCAGGGGGGGCATGTTTCACGTGAAACATGGTTCGGTGCAGCAATGGGTCGCGCGGTCTTTCAATGTTCGTGTACAAAAGGCAACGGGCGAGCTGTCCGTCCGACCAAATATGTCGGCATTTGCCTCTGTTGATGGGAGTGTTCCACGAGGAACATCTGCGCGCCCTGCCCTGGCCAAGGTATGTTCCACGTGAAACATAGGTTCTGTCAGGATGGATCGCGAAGAACGTTTCACGTGAAACATCGATAACTGGCTAGATTGTCAGATACCGTCCATGACTGGTCACATGGTAGCCGGCATCACCAGCCCCTAATCGATTGAAGCCCCGCAGCGGAAATCGACTTCCAATTTGCCTTCTGGATGTATGTTTCACGTGAAACATCCACCGCGGCTCGCGACCTAGAGGCCTCTCGCCTCTGCCTGGACGGTTGCTACATCACGTCAAATGCATCCCGACATAGGATCGTGGAGCAACCAGGACATGTGTTTCACGTGAAACAGCCCCCCCTCCTATCTGACATAAGCCCAACTCTGCATAGCGCTTTACACGGGCATGCAGCGGTGGGCAACGGCACCGTAGGAGGCCAGCAGATGTTCCACGTGAAACATTAATTCGTAGCAATCGATCGTGCGCAGACCTACCTTGCCCGTGCAGGTCACTATTCCTTGAAGGCCCTAATGATCCAGAACACCGCACTCCCTATGGGCACTGTTCCACGTGAAACATGTGCCATGTGCCACAAGCCATCCATCGCCTGGCGCCTTAAGACAATCCGCGCTGCGGTGTTTCACGTGGAACATATCGGATCAAGCAGGTCGACGGGCCAACGACCACATCCCAAGCAGCCACAAAGGCAAATAAAGCCACCGTATCGGGTACCTGGTCAACAAAACAACAGGTGCCCGACCCGACGTCACCAGCTCGGATCGACCGATCGGCAGCCTAAAAAATAAGTGCCTTTCAGCACCCTACCTTACCCCTTACCCAAAAACATGGCGAATTTTCGAGTTTCACGTGAAACCTCGTGCGGCGTAGCCGTCGGAGGAACCACGCCGCCAACCGAAAATTTCACGATCCTCACGGAAGATTACGTCCGACCCGTATTCGGTTGACCATCTCCCGTCATCCGAATGAAACATAGCAAGGCAAAAATCTCGGGTTGTGCTGCAGGATTTCAGCCCACTACGGGGCCTAAGCAAGGACCGGCTCGACACTTTCCTTATGCGTCCCCGCAATTGATCGCCACTCCGAACCGCAACGAACCGGGCGCCGCTAGCCGATCAAAGATGCTCCCGACAAACAGCATGTCGAGCCGCTCCCGACAGCTTCGCCGCGCTCAGTGCGCCAAGCGTCATCGGTTTATCAACATGGAAATCCACAGCCCGCACCCGTTCCAGGGCTCCCGTTTCACGTGGAACAACTTTGGGGATAACTCGCAGCGAGTCCACGATCAGGTAGGAGAGATTGCCCGGTAATCGGCCACGAACGACCGCCGGCAATTCAATTACCCAGATTTGGCAAAACGCACAAAACGGCAATCCCTTCCCAGGAAAACTGTCTCTGCAGCCAACACGTAGCGCTACTTTTGCCCCGCTTGGCCTCGATCTCTGGACAGCTGGGCGACCCACCAACACCGCCACCAAAATCAGTGGAAAAAATTGTGGATAAGTCGGCTCTATCGCGCCAATAAGCTTTTTATTTATTTTTCATGCGTCCACAAGCCGTACCCATGTGACGCCCCGCCATGCGATGGATGCCGAGTTCGACGGGAACTTCGTATCCATCAAGAAGTCAAACCGCCGCCCTGTCTGGAACGGTCCGCAACGGACGCTGTACTTATCCCCACCCAAATCCAGAACTCGCATCACGCGCCTCTCTGTGTACAAGTTATTGGGCACCCGTCGTTCAGCAAATATCTTGCCCGCCCCTTGCGCGCAACGCCATCATCCATTTGGCTGAGCCGGCATGCCGCCAAGCTGTGGAAAAGTCGCTGGAACACAATTCGGCGTGAATTCCGCTTCCACGTGAAATCCACAGCAAGGCGACCGTCGTACCGCCGGCCGCACCCCCGAGACGACGGATTCGGGCGGAGCGGGGATCGCTGACGACCGCTTTCCCCATTTCTATCCACAGGTTGAGCACCCGCCTTTTGGGTACTCAAGGCCTAATTCTGTGCATAACCGGGATGGGGATATCTTTGTGAACAACCGTCTCTCTGCAGAGAAAAAATGCTCCTCTTTGCACCGCAAGACTGGACCAAAACAGCCCACCCTGGGACGAACAATAATCCGTAAAATCGGCGTAACCACATGGTTTCCCTAGGGAAAAGCGCGGTTTCCCAGGGAACGGCCAGCCGCTGACCTGGCGCCGACCGCCGCAAAATACCGGCGCTGGATGCGCTTCTGGAAGCGTCGAAAAATGTGCAAAACCGTGGATTCGAAACCCGAGTTGCTTCATTACTGAGCACCCGGATACACATGCCCGAAAATAATTATCCACAAACTTATCCAAGGTTGGAGGATATGTTAGTGAACACTAACATTACGCCGAAAACGACGCCGCAGAATCTCCGACCGGAATGAAACAACGCCCCAGACCGTGAGGTTCTGGGGCGTCGTAGCCAGGCTTGGCCTGGCAGACGGGAAATTGGGATTTCCCGATTTAGAGCGGGCGAATTTCGGCCGCTTGAGGTCCTTTCGGACCATCCTTGACTTCGAATTCGACTTCCTGGCCTTCGTTCAGGCTGCGATAGCCGCGGCCCTGGATGGCGGAAAAGTGTGCGAAAACATCGGTACCGCCGGCGTCCGGCGTGATGAAACCGTAACCCTTGTCAGCGTTGAACCACTTAACTTTGCCCTTCTGAGCCATTTTCCTAGCGTCCTGTAATTAACTCGAAATGCAATGAATCAAGGACGCCGTGAGAACTGAACGACCGGTAGGGATACCTGCGTTGCTGCTGCGTTCTCGCATGCCGCAAAAGCAGCAGAACGAGTCCGCGCGCTGCTTGAATCAACTGCGGAATCAGCATACTCATCCGACATTACAGACTCATATAGTTGTTTACCCCAATGTCGTATTTTTCTGACTGGAAGCGCAATACCGTCACGCGGAATTAGCCTGCCGACGAGCCAGCAACGCGTACATCGGACCTGTCACGATTACCACGAACACCATGCGCGTAACGTGGAACGCAGTGACCACGGGAACCCCTAGCTGCAGCACTTTCGCGGTGATGGCCATCTCTGCAATGCCACCCGGTGTAGTGCCCAGGATCAACGTGGGAATAGGTGCCGCGGACCACAACGACAATAACGCGCCCAGGCCAAATGCCAACGCCAACGCAATGACCGTGAACACCGCTACCGCAGCGATGAAACGCGGTGCCGCACGAAAGAAATCGGGCCGGTATCGATCACCCAGCGACCACCCGATAAAGAGCTGGCCGATCTTGGGCACGACGTCCGGCAAGGCTGAAAATTCGATGCCATTGCTGGTGAGCAGCATCGCGACCAGCATGGGCCCCAGCACCCAAGGATTGGGCAACTTCAGCTTCATGAAGACGAGGCCTCCGATGCAGGTCAGGGCCACCAACGCGGCCAGACCGGCGCCATGCACGGTACGAGGTCCTGGCACCGTCGGATCCAGGCCCGCCACGCCCCACCACTGGAAAATGAAGGGCACCGTCAACACCACCATCAGCACGCGAACGCTGTGCGCCGTCGCGACGCGATCAATACGCGCGCCGTGGCGCTCTGCCAAGCTGGCCATCTCGCTGGCACCGCCCATGGCGCAGGCAAACCACGCCGTCTTGAAATCGACATCGGTGTAGCGCCGCAGGATCGCGGTACCGATGAATGCCAGCGCCAATGCAAACAACATGCCGACGATGATCGGCCCGGCATTGGTGCCGATGTGCCCGATCACCTGCGGCGTGAAATACAGGCCCAGCGACGTGCCGATGACCCATTGCCCTGCATTGCGCGCCGGCCGTGGACACACCGTGCGAACACCCCCGATCCGCACCGCCGCCGTCAACAGCAGCGCCCCCAGCATCCAGGGCAGCGGGATGTGCGCCCACACCGCCAGCAAGGCCCCAGTCAACGCGATCGCCAATCCGCCGAAGACCCTCAACAACATGTTCTGCACCACGACACCGTCCACGCCATAAGCTCATGAGAAACCGGAATTATGAGTTAGTGGGATACTTACGAAAACTCCCGTGCATACCTAGCGTTCACCTTCGCGTCCACCATGATCCGATCCAAACTTCCCGACGTCGGCACCACCATTTTCACCGTCATGAGCCGCCTGGCCATCGAGCACAAGGCCATCAACCTGGGCCAGGGCTTTCCCGACTTCGATCCCGACCCGGCACTGTGTGCGTTGGTCAGCAAGGCCATGGCCGACGGCCATAACCAATATCCCTACATGCCCGGTGTGGCACCGCTGCGCGAAGCCATTGCCGCGAAGACACAGGCCTTGTATGGCCGCGCCTACGATCCCGAAACCGAGATCACCGTGACCAGCGGCGCCACCGAGGCGCTCATGGCCACGGTGCTGGCCGCCGTGAACAGTGGCGACGAAGTCGTGGTCATCGAACCCTGCTACGACTCGTACCTGCCCGCCATTCGCCTGGCCGGCGGCACGGCCGTGCCGGTGCCGCTACGCGCCCCCACCACCGACGACCCCTACTACCGCATAGACTGGCAGCGTGTGCGCGACGCCATCACGTCCAGGACGCGCCTGTTGATGCTGAACTTCCCGCACAACCCCACCGGTGCAGTGCTGGACGAAAGCGACCTGGACGCGCTGGAAGCCATCGTTCGCGACACCGGCGTGCTGCTGGTGTCCGACGAGGTCTACGAACACATCGTGTTCGACGGCAAACCGCACGCCAGCGTGGCGCGTCGTCCGCTGCTGGCCGAACATGCCTTCGTCATTTCCTCATTCGGCAAGACGTACCACACCACCGGCTGGAAGATCGGCTATTGCTGCGCGCCGCGCCAGTTGAGCGCCGAACTGCGCAAGGTGCACCAGTTCATGGTGTTCACCGTACCCTCGCCGATGCAATTCGCCCTGGCCGAATTCATGCGCGATCCCAAGCCTTACCTCGACCTGCCCGCCTTCTATCAAGCCAAGCGCGACCGCCTGGCGCAAGGCCTGGCCAAGACGCGCTTCAAGCCGCTGCCCAGCCCCGGCACGTTCTTTATGCTGGCCGATTACAGCGACATCTCCAAGCAAAGCGAAGCCGATTTCGCGCGCGACCTGACGGTGCGTCATGGCGTAACGGTGATTCCGGTTTCGGCTTTCTACCAAAAGCCCGATGCGCCCGAATCCAACCACCGCATCGTGCGCTTCTGCTTCGCCAAGAAGGACGCCACACTGGATGCGGCGCTGGACCGCCTGGCGCAAGTCTGATCACGCTCGATGTCATGCAGAAAAAGCCCCGCAAGGGGCTTTTTCATTCGCGCAGCACTTCTCGCCGCACACCTCACACCGGCTCGGCAGCATTCTTCCTGGCCCGTCGCACGCGGCGCATGACTTGCGGCACCACCACCACAGCACCGGCAGCCACCCACAACGCAATCGCGACGGGGCTGGAGAACAGCACCGACACGTTGCCGTCGGTCATCGACAAGGCGCGGCGCAGGTTTTGTTCCATCATGTTGCCCAGCACCACGCCCAGCACCAACGGCGCCATCGGCACACCGAATTTTCGCAACAGGTAGCCCAGCGTGCCGATGGCCGCGACCAGCACCAGGTCGAACGTCCCGGCATTGATGGCATACACCCCGATGTAGCTGATGCACAGGATGCCCGGCACCATCAGCCAGCCCGGCACCGACAGCACCTTCGAGAACACACGCACCAGCGGCACGTTCATGATGAACAGCAGCACGTTGGCCACGAACAGCGAAGCAATCAGCCCCCACACCAGTTCGGGCTTGGATTCGAACAACACCGGACCCGGCGTGATGTTGTAGAGCGTCAGCGCGCCCATCATCACCGCGGTGGTGCCGGATCCCGGCACGCCCAACGTCAGCATCGGTACGAACGAACCGATGGCCGATGCGGTGGCGGCCGCTTCCGGCGCCACCAGGCCGCGCATGTCGCCGCGCCCAAACTTGGCGTCCGGGTCCTTGGCCTCGATGATGCGCTTCTCTTGCGAGTACGCCACGGCGGCCGCCACGCTGGCGCCAGCGCCGGGCAGCACGCCCACGCCGAAGCCCACAAAGGCGCTGCGCACGACGCTCCACCAGGTGAAAGCCATCTCTTTCAGATTGAAGATCTTGCGGCCGCTGGACTTGACTTCGACGCTATGCCCGGCCATTACCTTTTCCAGCATCTCCAGCATTTCGCTGACCGCGAACAAGGCAATCACCACCACCACGAAATCGATGCCGTCGGCCAGGTGCACGGATTCGAAGGTATAGCGGTATACCCCCGAGTTCGCGTCCACGCCGATCACCGATATCGACAGCCCGATCATCGCGGCCAGCACGCCCTTCACGGGCTGCTTGCCGAGCAGGCTGGTCAGGCAGCAGAACGCGAAGATCATCAGCACGAAGTATTCGGCAGGGCCGAATGCCAACGCCCATTTGGCCAAGGTCGGCGCCAGCAGGACCACGCCCACCACCGACACCAACGCCCCAAAGAACGCCGACCATGCCGACAGCGACAAGGCCACGTTGGCCAGGCCCTGGCGTGCCAGCGGATAACCGTCCAGCGTCGTCATGATGGCGCTGGCCTCGCCCGGCACGTTGATCAGGATCGAGGTGATGCGGCCGCCATATTCCGCGCCGACATACACCGCCGCCAGCAGGATCAGCGCGGTCTCGGGTGGCAGGTTCATCGCAAACGCGATGGGGATCAGCATCGCCACGCCGTTGATCGGCCCCAGGCCGGGCAACACGCCCACCATGGTGCCGAAGAACGAGCCAATGGCCGCCACCAGGATGTTGGTCCAAGAGAACGCAACACCAAAGCCCATCGACAGGTGATCAAGAATTCCGCTCATATCAGGTTCTCCAGCAGCCCGCCGGGCAGGACCACGTCCAGCACCTTGTCGAACAGCACGAAAAAGAAAGCGCTCATGACGATGCCGCCGATGGCGCACTTGACCCAGCCGCCGCCGAACAGGCGGCCGACAAACACGGTCATCAACGCCGTGGCGATGATGAAGCCGAGCCACTGGAAGAGAAACGCGTACGCCGTGGCGAACAGCACCATCATCACGATGCGCACATTGGCGCCGGCCGGGTTGGCCTCGACGGGGTTGCCGCCCTTGTAGGCCAGTCGCAGGCCACACAGGCCGATGATCAATGCCAAGAGCAGCGGGAACGCGCGCGGCCCCACCGGTTCGTAGGCGAACGGCGCTTCAATGCCCCACCCCGCCCACGTCATGAAGGCCGCCAGCGCAAGCGCGGCGATGCCCAGGATGCGATCGTTCATGATCAGTTTTCCGTTGGTAGCAGGACCGCGCGGCGCAAGCCCGCCCCGGCCGCTGGCAGGGCCGGCGGCAGCGGGGTGCGCCTGCAGGCGCGGTCGTAAGGAATGCCTTGCGGCTTATTTCTTGACCAGGCCGAAGGAGTCGGCCAGTTCGGCGTACTGCTTGACCTGCTGCTTCACGTAGGCATCCAGGTCGGCGCCCGTCTTGTTGAAGGGGAACAGGCCCTGCTGTTCGCGCAGCTTGGAGAACTCGGGGGCGCTGGTGACACGATTGAACGCGGTCACCCAGAACTGGTAGTCGGCATCCGACACCTTGGGCCCCACATAGAAGCCGCGGATGATCGGCCAGACGATGTCGTAGCCCTGTTCCTTGGCGGTGGGCACGGTGCCCAGCTTACCCGGCAGGCGCTGGTCGTTGAACACGGCCAGCACGCGAATGGGCGCGCCACCCTCGAGCATGGTGAAGGCTTCGGCCGCATCGCCCATGTAGGCCTGGATGTGGCCGCCCCGCAAGGCCGTGACGGCCTCGCCGCCGCCTTCAAAGGCCACGAAGCGCATCTTCTTGAAATCGACGCCGGCCGCCTTGGCGGTCAATGCCGCCTTCATCCAGTCCTGGCTGCCCACCGTACCGCCGGCGCCCAGCACGATCTTGGTCGGGTCCTGCTTGAACGCGTCCATCAGGCCCTTCAGGTCGGTATAGGGCGAATCGTTGCGCACCACGGCCACTCCGTAGTCGGTGCCGATGGCCGCGAGCCAGCGCACGTCGTTGACGTTGTACTTGCCGAACTTGCCCTGCGCCAGGTTCAGCAACGAGCCGCCCGAGAAGGCCACGATGGTGCCGGGCTCGTTGGGGTGCTGCGCCACGATGTTGTTGTAGGCCACCGCGCCAATGCCGCCGGGCATGTAGACGATGCGCATGGCGCTCTTGAGCGCGCCGCTTTGCTTCAAGCCTTCGGTGGCCAGGCGGCAGGTCAGGTCGAAACCACCGCCGGGCTGGGCCGGTGCGATGCATTCCGGGCGGCGGGGCTCGTCGGCCGCATGGGCGGCTCCCAGGGACAGGGTAATCGCGCCAAGCGCCGCAACGGCGGCCAGGCGCAGCTTCAGGCTGGTCTGCATTCTTGCGTCTCCGTGATTTATAGGTCTAGGTATGGCTGGCTACCCCGGCGACGTGCGGCAAGGCGGGTCCAGCGGATGCAACCGTACAAAACCGAAGCTTTCTAACACCTTTCAAAAACCGCCATTTTCCTGATGCGACGCAACATCGGCGTCGGATTCCAGGGAAAACACCAGGGACGCGCGCAGTCCCGGCAAGGGGGCACGGTTCTCCAGCACCAGGCGGGCTCCCAGAACCTGGGCGATGGTGACGACAATGGCCAACCCCAATCCCGCGCCGGGCTTGTTCTTGCCCGCCACGCCGCGGCGAAAGCGGACGCCGGCTCGGGCGATATCTTCGGCCGACATGCCCGGGCCGCTGTCTTCCACCGCCAAGTGGGCCTGGTTGGCCTGCCTGCGAACCAAAACGGTGACCATTCCGCCGGGCGCGGTGTAGCGGATGGCGTTGTCAACCAGGTTGCTGACCGCTTCGCGCAGCAGCCAGTCGGCGCCGCTGACCACCACAGGGCCTGGTTCGGCCTCCAGGCCGATGTCCAACTGCCGCGCCCGGGCGGTCGGCAGCAAGGTGCGGATCACCCCATCCGCCAGCTCGGCCAGGTCGACCAGTTCCAGCGAAAAGCCCCCTTCGGCCAGGGAAGCGTCTTTAGCGCGCGCCAGCGCCAGCATCTGGTTGGTGGTGCGTACTGCCCTGTCCAACCCCTCCTGCATCGCCAGAAGGGCTGTACGGACCTCCTGAGGGCATGTTTCCCGCAAGGCATAGGCGGTCTGGGTACGCAAAACCGACAGCGGCGTGCGCAATTGGTGCGAGGCGTCGTCCAGGAACTGACTCTGGACCCTCGCCTGGGCCGCGTAGCGGGCCATGTGGAGGTTTACGGCGCCCACCAGGGGCAGGACCTCACCTGGCAGGTCGGACGCGCTGACGGGGCTTAAATCGTCTGCAGGACGCCTTTCCAGTTCTTGCCTCAGCCGTGCCAGGGGGCGCAACGCCATGAAAACGCCCAGGACGATCACCAGGACGCTGATCAGGATCACCGCCAGGTCACGCTCTACCGACCGCACCAGCACCTGGTGCAGGAACGCCTGGCGGCTTTCCAGGCCTTCGGCGACCTGGACAATAACCCGTCCCCCTTTGTTCGCGTAGAGCGGCGGATCCATCGCCCGCGCCAGCGCGGCGACCCGGACCGGGGTGCCCAGATACGACGCATAGAAAAACTGCGGTTCCCCGGAAATCAGCGGCTGCATGGGCATGGGCAGCCCGGGATGGCCGATTTCGGCCAGCCCGTCTTCGGTCGCCACCCGGTAGAACACGCTGCCATTGGCCGTCAGCTCGAAAAATTCCAGCATCAGGTATGGCTGCTCCATGGCTAATCCACCGCTGGCTGTGGATATGTTGTGGTCGATCGCGCGCAGCGCGCCAGCCAGCGAGCGATCGTAGGCAATGTCGACCTGGTTGCGCAGCTGGTGGTTCGACAGCCACAAGGCACCCATCATTACGAAAACCAGTGTGGGAATCAGCCACCAGAGAAGCTGGGTCTTCAGGGTCCGGGTACGGCTTTTTTTCCTGGAAAACCGGGTTTTTTCCGGAAAACTAGTTGTCAACAGCGTTCTCCAGGCAATAGCCCATGCCGCGCATGGTCGTGATCTGCACGCCTGTTTCCGCCAATTTTTTGCGCAACCTGTGCACAAGTACTTCGATGGCCTCGAGGTTGATGTCGGCATCGTCGGTCACGATCCGATCCAGGATCTGTTGCTTGTTGATGGGTTCGCCGCTTTTCTGGATCAGGACCCGAAGGACCGCATGTTCACGTGGGGATAACTGCAAAGTCTGTCCCGAGACCGAAAATTTTTGCGCGGAAGTCTCGAAAACCAGGTTTCCCAGGGCAAGTCGCGGATGTTCGCGACCTCGGCTACGTCGTACCAACGCGATCAAACGCGCTTCCAACTCTTCCACAACAAACGGTTTCGGCAGGAAATCGTCTGCGCCCTGGTGAAGCGTCCCGATTTTTTCGGCCAATGAATCGCGCGCGGTCAGGACCAGCACCGGCGTACGGTCGTCCCGCGCGCGAATCTTCGCCAGCAAAGTGTGGCCATCCATGCCTGGCAATCCCAAGTCCAGCACGACCGCATCGAATTCTTCGACGGCCAACCTTCTTTCGGCAACCAGGCCGTCATCTGCCCACTCGACCACGAAACCCGCATGTCGGGCCAGGCTTCTGGCCAACCAGCGAGCAAGTTCAGCTTCGTCTTCTATCAGGAGGATGCGCATGGACGGAGTCCGGGGGGGCGTGGCTGGGAGCTAGGAGAAAGCATGTTTGTCTTTTCCCTGTATTTCTCTTTATATAAAGACTAATGATTAATAAGGCCTGTGGATAACTACCTTAACCTTGGAAACCCTTTCTTTTTCATGAGCTTGCGAGCGTTTTTGGCTGTGCAAGAACTCTGTGTGGGAAAAAAGTTGAAGTTGGACAAGATTTCGGACCCGGCCCAAAACCCCCGCTTGTTCAACTTGCCTCCACACAATGTGCACAACCTGCCGCCTTAGGAGTTATCCACAGGCCCTTTTCTGAAAGCCCGGGCCGGAAGCGGCACTTTTACCCCGAAAAACAGCCCATTGCCTACCCTGGTTTTCGCCCCTTTCCAGCCTCGGAAAGGGCCCTGGAAGCGCTTGGGAAATCGGCCTCGCCAGGGGAGGAGTCCCTTCAGTGGTTGACGGTTGCCTGAACAAAAAGTGAGCAGCTTTCCGCCGTAGAATCCGGCCATGCCACGACAAATTCGAATCAAGAAACCGGCCTGGGCGACCTGGCTGAGAGGCCGTTTGCTGGCCGACAACTTGCCCGCCACACTGTGCGCGGCGGCATTGATGGGACTGGCGGGCGCACTGGCCACCGTGATATTTCGAGAATTGCTGGGCGGCATCCAGATGCTGCTGGGCGGCGTGGACGAACCGCACGGCATGGTCTCGCTGGCCCGAGGCTTGTCCACCTGGCAACGATTCCTGCTGCCGGCGGTGGGCGGGGCGATTGCCGGGCTGATCCTGCAATGGGCGGCCAGCCGGCTGCCCAGGCGCGGCGCCGCTGACTATATGGAAGCGATCTCCATCGGCCGCGGTGTCATCGGTTTTCGGCAGACCGTGGCGCGCAGCATTTCTTCTTTGTTTTCAATCGGTTCCGGGGCATCGATCGGCCGTGAAGGCCCCATGGTGCAGCTGGCTGCGATGTTCTCTTCATTGTCCGGCCGCTACCTGGTGCTGCCGCCGCGTCATCTGCGCCTGCTGGTGGCCTGCGGCGCCACGGCCGGGATCACCGCGGCGTACAACGCGCCGATTGCCGGCGCCTTGTTCATTTCCGAAATCGTCTACGGCGCGATTTCGTCGGCCACCCTGGTTCCGCTGGTGGTGTCGTCGGTGGTCGCCAACATCGTGACCCGCCAGATCCTGCACTACGACGCGGTTTTCCATATGCCGCCGTTCGACTTCGTATCGGGCTGGGAAGTCATCAACTACCTGGGGCTGGGCCTGATCGCCGGCCTGGTGGCGCCGCAATTCCTGCGTTTTCTGGATGCGTCGAAGGCACTGTTTAGGCGTATGCCATTGCCGCTGTGGACCCGCATGGCGGCCGGCGGCCTGGTGGTGGGGGCGTTGTCGGTGTTCAAGCCCGAAGTCTGGGGCAACGGTTACAGCGTGGTGAACAGCATGCTGCACAGCGAGTGGGCCTGGCAGGCGGTGGCGGCGGTGCTGCTGTTCAAGATCGTGGCCACCGGCGCCAGCGTGGGCTCGGGGGCAATCGGTGGCGTGTTCACGCCGACGCTGTTCGTGGGGGCGGCGGTCGGCGCCCTCTATGGCAGCGGGTTGCATGCGCTGTTTCCCGCGGGTGACCTGTCTGCCGTGTCGAGTTATGCCGTGGTGGGCATGGGGGCGCTGCTCGCAGCCACGACGTATGCGCCGCTGATGTCGATACTGATGATCTTCGAGATGACGTTGAGCTACGAGGTCATGCTGCCGTTGATGCTCGCCTGCATTACGGGCTTTGTCATTGCGCAGAAAATTCGGCCGGATTCGGTGTATGCCAAGTCGTTGGCCAGCAATCGGATCGCTCGGGAACAGATCCATGCAGCGCCGTCACTGCGTGCCGACAAGCTTGGGGAATCTTGATAAAAGTACTTGAATAAAGGGGTTTTTCATAAGGAATCCCCTTTTGTTTTTTATGAGTAAAAGCTCATATTGTTATGATGGCCCGAGAAATGATGAAAGCGATATCGTCGAATCCATCGCTATTTTTCTTGGCTTTAAGAGTTGAAGATCATAAACGCGCATGATTCATGCGCGTTTATGATCTTCAAGTAAATGAGTAATTACTCATTTATTGAGAGGGGTCTCATCGCAACGACTTGCTCATGAACACGCGCTTCAAGCCTATCTCTTCGGCGCGATGCGTTTCAACGTAGCCATAGCGTTGATACATACCGATGTTCTCGGTCATCGATTCCTGCGTGTAAAGCCGTATCTGCCGATAGCCCGCCTGGCGCGCTTGAATTTCGGCCCACTGCATCAGTTCGCGTCCATACCCCTTGCCTTGCGCGGCCGGAGACACGGCCACGTTGTCGAGCAGAAAGCAGTCCGGCTCGCGCACCAACACCAGCACGGCCTGCACGCCGGTGTCGTCTTCCAGCACTTGCGTCTGGCCTTGCGAGATGCGTTGGCGGTAGTCGTCACGCATCGGGCCCGGCGTCGCGCCGATGCGGCCGATGTACGGGCGATACGCGTCGTGGACGATGCGTTCGATGACGGCCAGGTCGTCGGCGGTGGCGTGGCGGATGCGGTGGGGCGTGGCCGAAATCATGAATAGGCTATTTCCCGATGCAGAAGCTGGAAAAGATCTCCCCCAGCAGATCGTCGCTGGTGAATTTCCCCGTGATGCTCGACAGGCTGTCATGCGCCAGCCGCAGTTCTTCCGCGAACAGGTCCAGCACTCGGTCGTCCTGTTCCGCGTGTTCCGCGGCCAGGGCCAGGTGTTCGGCGGCGTCCTGCAGGGCGTGCAGGTGGCGTTCGCGGGCCAGCCAGGGGGATTCGGCGCCGGGGTTCCAGCCGGCGATCTGCAGCAGTTCGGCGCGCAGCGCGTCCAGGCCGGCGCCGCGCTTGGCGGAGATGCCAAGTTCGCCGGGGCCGGGCGTGAAGGCTGTGGATAACAGGTCGACCTTGTTGAACACCTTCAGCACAGGCGTGCGCGGCGGCAGGCGTGCAGTGATCTGGGCGTCGAGTTCGTCGCCGGGGGCGGTGGCGTCCTGCAGGTGCAGGATGACGTCGGCGCGTTCGATTTCCTGCCAGGTGCGGGCGATGCCGATGCTTTCGACGGTGTCGTCGGTTTCGCGCAGGCCGGCGGTGTCGACGATGTGCAGCGGCACGCCGTCGATATGGATCTGCTGCACCACTTTGTCGCGCGTGGTGCCGGCAATGGGCGTGACGATGGCGATGTCGTCGCCGGCCAGGGCGTTGAGCAGGCTGGACTTGCCGACGTTGGGCTGGCCGGCCAACACGACGTGCAGGCCTTCGCGCAGGATGACGCCCTGGCGGGCTTGGGCGATCAGGCGGTTCAGGTCGTCGGCCAGTTTTTCCAGCGTGGGACGGGCCTGGTATTTCTCGAGGAAGTCGATTTCTTCTTCGGGAAAATCCAGCGTGGCCTCGACCAGCATGCGCAGGTGAATGATGCGCTCGGACAGATCGTTGACGTGGGCCGAGAATTCGCCGGACAGCGAGGCCATGGCGCCGCGGGCAGCCGCCACCGACGAGGCCTCGATCAGATCGGCGACGGCTTCGGCCTGGGCCAGGTCCATGCGGTCGTTGAGGAATGCGCGGCGCGTGAATTCACCGGGTTCGGCCAGGCGAGCGCCCAGGTCGCGGCCCGCGGCCAGGCAGCTTTCCAGCACGCGGCGCAGCACGGCGGGGCCGCCGTGGCCCTGCAGTTCCAGCACGTCTTCGCCGGTATAGGAGTGCGGCGCGCGGAAGTACAGCGCAATGCCTTCGTCGAGCAGTTCGCCGTCCTGCGATTTGAATGGCAGGTAATGGGCATGACGCGGCGTGAGATCGCGTTGGAACAGGCGGCGCACCAATTCGGACAGGTCCGCACCAGAAACGCGCACGACGCCGATGCCGCCTCTTCCGGGGGCGGTTGCAATGGCGGCGATGGGGGCGTGGACAGACATATCAGGGACAAGGCTAAGCGAGAACAATAGGGGAATATAACTGTTGCGCGGCGGCTTGTTTGCTGGTTAAGGTGGCCCCGAGGTTTAAAACCCAAAACAGCTCAGGGAGATCACGATGGCATATCGGTTTTCGCGTGCGTTGGCCTGCGGTTCGGCCGCGGTGTTGCTGGCTTTCGGCACCTTCAGTTCGGCGCTGGCGCGCGATCTGGTGATTGCCCTGAAAACCGAGCCGTCGTCGATGGATCCGCAGTACCACGCGCTGACGCCGAATACGCAGATCTCCCAGACCATCTTCGATACGTTGGTCGCGACCGACGCCCAGCTCAAGCCCGTGCCGGCGCTGGCCGAGTCCTGGACCGTGGACGGCAAGGTGTGGACGTTCAAGCTGCGCCCCGGGGTGAAATTCTCGGATGGCACGCCGTTCACCGCCGAAGACGTGGTGTTCACGTATGACCGCGTACCCAAGGTGCCGAACAGCCCGTCGCCGTTCACGCTGTATCTGGGGTCTGTCGCCAAGACGGAAGCCGTGGATCCGATGACGCTGCGCGTGACCACCAAGGAAGTCGCGCCTAACCTGCTCGTGAACCTGGCGCAATTGCCGATCATGTCCAAGAAGGCCGCATCGGGGCCGGCAGCCGAAGGCAAGACGACGACGGAACTCAACAGCGGCGATGGCCTGGTGGGCACCGGCCCGTACAAGTTCGTGTCGTGGAAACGCGGCGCGGAATTCGTGCTGGCGCGCAATGAGAACTACTGGGGCAAGAAGCCGACCTGGGACAAGGTGATCTACCGCCCGATCAGCAATGCCGCGGCGCGCGTGGCGGCGCTGTTGGCCGGCGACGTCGACATGATCGAGGATCCCCCAACCGATGACCTGCCCAAGCTGAAGGGCGACAAGAAGCTGTACGTCGAAGAGACGCCGTCGGTACGTGTGGTGTACGTCGCGCTGGATCAGTATGCCGAGCCCTCGCCTGGCATCCAGGGCACCGACAAGAATCCGATGAAGGACAAGCGCGTGCGTGAAGCGCTGTCCCTGGCGATCAACCGTGAAGCGCTGGTGGAACGCGTGATGGGCGGCGTGGCATTGCCGGCCGGCAACCTGCTGCCCTACCCCATGTTCGGATCGAGCAAGGAACATTCCAAGGCGCCCAAGGCTGACGTCGAAAAGGCGAAAGCGCTGCTGAAAGAAGCGGGTTATCCCAACGGCTTCTCGATCACGCTGGGCTCGCCGTCGGGCCGCTACGTCAACGATTCGAAGGTGGCGCAGGCCATTGCGTCGATGTGGACGCGCATCGGCGTGAAGACCAGCGTGGATGCGATGGCGCCGCCGGTGTTCTTCAAGAACCGCGACAGCTATGCGTTCTCGGCCTATCTGGCGGGCTGGTCGGTGACCAGCGGCGAGATGTCCAATGCGTTGACGTCGTTGCTGGTGACGCGCAATCCCGAAGCGGGCCTGGGCACCACCAACCGCAGCCGCTATTCGAATCCGAAGATGGACGAGCTGGTGAAGGAAGCTTCGTCCACGATGGATGACGCCAAGCGTGCGGAACTGTTGTCGCAGGCCAGCAATATCGCGATGGACGACTACGCGATGCTGCCGGTGCACTTCGAACTGTCGGTCTGGGCGATGAAGAACGACATCCGCTACCAGGGCCGCCCTGACCAGGTGACGCTGGCGCAGTTCGCGACGCTGAAGAAGTAATGCAGTCGTTGGGCAGGTTCCCGTGTTAGCGACAATCGTACGAAGGCTGCTGCAAACCATCGTCGTCATGCTGGTGATGTCGGCGTTGGTGTTCGCCGGCATCTATATGGTGGGCGACCCGGTATCGATGCTGGCCAGCCCGGAGGCTACCGAAGCGCAACGCGCCGCCATTCGCGCGTCACTGGGCCTGGATCTGCCGCTCTGGCGGCAGTACCTGATCTTCATGGGCCAGGCGGTGCGCGGCGATTTCGGCAACAGCTTCCTGACCGGCGAGCCGGCCATGCACTTGATTCTCGAGCGCATGCCGGCCACCGTCGAGCTGGCCTGTGTGGCCATGCTGCTGTCGGTGCTGATCGGCGTGCCGCTGGGCATCCTGGCCGGGCTCAAGCCCAAGGCGCCGGGTTCGCGCGCCATCATGACGGGTTCGGTGCTGGGCTTCTCGTTGCCCAACTTCTGGGTCGGCTTGATGCTGATCATGGTGTTCGCGGTGATGCTGGGCTGGGTGCCGGCGGGCGGTCGCGGCCAGACGGTCAGCATCGGGTCGCTGCAGTTGAGCGTGTTGACGCTCAATGGCTGGCTCAGCCTGGCCTTGCCGGCGGCCACCATCGCATTCGCCAAGTGCGCCATGATCATCCGCGTGACGCGGGCGGCCACCCGCGAGGCGCTGCCGATGGACTACATCAAGTTCGCGCGCGCCAAAGGCTTGTCGGAAAAGCGCGTGCTGGGCGTGCACCTGCTCAAGAACATCCTGATTCCCGTGGTCACGGTGGCGGGTCTGGAATTCGGGCAGGTGATGGCGTTTGCCGTGGTGACCGAGACCGTCTTTTCGTGGCCGGGCATGGGCAAGCTGCTGATCGATTCCATCATCAACCTGGACCGCCCGGTGGTGGTGGCATATCTGCTTCTGATCGTGTTTTTCCTTGTCATGCTGAACCTCGTGGTGGACATCATCTATACGGTGCTGGACCCCCGCGTACGCCTGGATAGCCGCCGATGAATACGCCCGCGACCGCAAGCGCGCCGCCCGCCGCGGCCAAGGAGCAGACGCCCTGGCGCCGCTTCGTGGCGGACTTCTTTGCCAGCAAGCTGGCCACGCTGGGCCTGGTGATGCTGGTGGTGATCGTCGGCGCGGCGCTGCTGGCCCCGTGGATCGCACCGCAGAATCCGTACGACCTGGCGTCGCTGGACATCATGGATTCCAAGCTCAAGCCCGGCAGCGAAAGCGGCGATGGCGCCATGCGCTATTGGCTGGGCACCGATGGCCAGGCGCGCGATCTGTTGTCGGCCATTCTGTACGGCATGCGCACCAGCCTGATGGTGGCAACGGTGTCGGTGCTGGCGGCCTTCGGCATTGGTGCCACGGTGGGCTTGATCGCCGCATACTTTGGCGGCCGCATCGACGCGCTGCTGATGCGGATTGTGGATATCCAGCTGTCGTTTCCCGCGATCCTGGTGGCGTTGATGCTGCTGGCGATCCTGGGCAAAGGTGTGGATAAGGTGATCATCGCGCTGATCGTGGTGCAGTGGGCCTACTTTGCCCGCGCGGCCCGCGGCGCGGCGCTGGTCGAGCGCGGCAAGGAATATGTCGAGGCGGCGCGCTGCATGTCGCTGTCGTGGGGCCGGGTGCTGTTTCGCCATGTGTTGCCCAACTGTATGCCGCCGCTCATCGTGATCGCCACGATCGACCTGGCGCACGCCATCGCGCTGGAAGCCACGCTGTCGTTCCTGGGCGTGGGGGTGCCGGTGACCGAGCCGTCGTTGGGCATGCTGATCTACAACGGCTTCGAATACCTGCTGTCGGGTCAATACTGGATTTCGTTCTTTCCCGGCATCGCGCTGGCGCTGGCCATCATCGCCATCAACCTGGTGGGCGACCACCTGCGCGATGTGCTCAACCCGCGCCACGCGAATTGAGGGCGGACGCGATGCAGACCCAAGCTGTGGAAAAGCCGCTGGCCACGCCAGGCCCCGTGCTGCAGGTGCACGGACTGAAGACGCATTTCTTCACGCGTAACGGCGTGGTGAAGGCGGTGGATGGCGTCGACCTGACCTTGGCCGAGGGCGAGATCCTGGGGCTGGTGGGCGAGTCGGGATCGGGCAAGAGCATCACGGGCTTTTCGTTGATGGGCCTGCTGGACGAGCCGGGCCGCATCGTCGACGGTGAATTGCGCTTGAATGGCGAAGACCTGCGCGGCGCATCGCCGGCGCGCTGGCGGCAGCTGCGCGGCCAGGAGATCGCCATGATCTTCCAGGATCCGATGATGACGCTGAACCCGGTGCTGCGCGTCGATACGCAGATGATCGAGGCGGTGCAGGCGCATCACAAGGTGTCGCGCGACCAGGCCCGCGACCGGGCGTTGCAGACCTTGACGATGGTCGGCATTCCGTCGCCGCAGGAACGTTTGCGCGCTTATCCACATCAGTTGTCCGGTGGCATGCGCCAGCGCGTGGCGATCGCGATTGCGCTGCTGAATTCACCGCGCCTGATCATCGCGGATGAGCCCACCACGGCGCTGGATGTGACCATACAAGGGCAGATTCTGTTCGAAGTGCAGAAGCTGTGCCGCGAGACCGGCACGGGCCTGATCTGGATCACGCATGACCTGGCGGTGGTGGCGGGCCTGGCCGATCGCGTGTCGGTCATGTATGCCGGCCGCGTGGTGGAAACCGGCAGCACGCAGGACGTGATCAGTCACCCGATGCACCCGTACACACATGGCCTGATCGCGTCGATTCCCACGCCCGAATCGCGTGGCCGTCCGCTGGTGCCGATTCCCGGCATGACGCCATCTTTGCTCAACCTGCCGCAAGGCTGTGCGTTCCGGGGGCGTTGCCCGCGTGCGAGCGACGCCTGTCTGGTCGAGCCGCAGCCTGTTGAAGTCCACCCGGCGCAATGGGTGCGCTGCTGGCATGCCGGAGACCCTGACATCAAATGAGCGCAGCAGAACGCGGCGCCGCCGCCCCCATCCTGTCCCTGCGCGGTGTGGAGTTGCGATTCACGCAACCGGTGGACCTGGCCGGACGCATCGCCAACCTGTTGGGGGCTGGCCTGAAGACGCAAGTCGTGCACGCCGTGGCCGGGGTCGACCTGGACGTGCAGCCGGGCGAGGTGATCGGCATCGTCGGCGAATCGGGCTGCGGCAAGTCGACGCTGGGCCGCATCGTGTCCGGCATCTTGCCGCCCTCTTCCGGCGAGGTGCACTACCAGGGCCAGGCCGTGAAGGCCATGACAGGACAGCAGCGGCGCGCCTACGAGCTGGGCGTGCAGATGATCTTCCAGGACCCGTACGCCTCGCTCAACCCGCGCATGCGGGTGCGCGAGATCATCGGCGAGGCGCCGGTGGCACATGGCTTGATACGGGCCCGCGACAAGGCCGAGTACGTGGCAGGCCTGATGCGCCAGGTCGGGCTGGACCCAAGCTTTGCGCAGCGCTATCCGCATCAATTCTCGGGTGGCCAGCGCCAGCGCATCGGCATCGCGCGGGCATTGGCGCTCAAGCCATCGGTGATCGTCTGCGACGAGGCGGTAGCGGCGCTGGACGTGTCCATCCAGGCGCAGGTGCTGAACCTGTTCGAACAACTGCGCGACGACCTGGACCTGACGTACCTGTTCATCAGCCACAACCTGAGCGTGGTCAGCCATATTTCGGATCGCGTCGCCATCATGTACCTGGGCCGCGTGGTCGAACTGGCGCCGACCGACATGGTGTTCCAGCGCGCCAACCATCCGTACACGCAGGCGCTGCTGAAGGAACTGCCCACCTTGACGCCCGGGCGCCGCAGTTACCAGCCTATCAAGGGCGAACTCCCGTCGCCGCTGGATCCGCCCAGCGGCTGTGCGTTCCACCCACGTTGTCCACAGGCGATGGCGCGCTGCAAGGCCGAGCGGCCGCTGCTGCGCGAGATCGCGCCGGGGCAGTTCAGCGCCTGCCATCTGAACGACGCGAGCTGACCCTCATCCGTAACAGGGCTGGACGCGGCGGGTGGCCAGCGCGAGAATTTCTGCGATAGTGTGTCTGCACAGACGTTGCATTTTTCGAACCGACATTCCACCTCCAGCTTATCCACAGCCATGAAAACCCTAGCCGAAATCGAACGCGTCCACGGCGATTTGACCGCCCTGCGCCGTGATATCCACGCCCATCCCGAACTGGCCTTCCAGGAAACGCGCACGTCGAACCTGGTGGCCGAGCGCCTGCGCGAGTGGGGGCTGGAGGTGCACACCGGGCTGGGGAAAACCGGCGTGGTGGGGGTTTTGCGTGGCGGCAACGGCGGCAAGACGGTAGGCCTGCGCGCCGACATGGATGCGCTGCCCATGCCCGAACACAACCGCTTCGCGCACAAGTCGACCATCAGCGGCCGCATGCATGGCTGTGGCCACGATGGCCACACGACGATGCTGCTGGGTGCGGCCCAGTACTTGTCCAAGCATCGCAATTTCGATGGCACGGTGGTGTTCATCTTCCAGCCCGCCGAAGAAGGCGGCAATGCCGGCGCGCGCGCCATGATGCAGGACGGGCTGTTCGATCGATTTCCGTGCGATGCCGTGTTCGGCATCCACAACATGCCGGGCATGCCGGTGAACCAGTTCGGTTTCCGCTCCGGCCCCACCATGGCGTCCAGCAACCGCTGGGACATCGTCATCAAGGGCGTGGGCGGCCATGCCGCGCAGCCGCACGCGTCGGTCGACCCGATCATCGTGGCCGCCGACATGGTGCATGCGCTGCAGACCGTCATCTCGCGCAGCAAGGATCCGCTGGAGCAGGCCGTGCTGTCGATCACGCAGATCCACGCGGGCGACGCCTACAACGTCATTCCCGGCGAAGCCGTGCTGCGCGGCACCGTGCGCACCTATTCGGTGGCGGTGCTGGACAAGATCGAGGCCGACATGCGCCGCATTGCCACGACGCTGCCGCAGGTGTACGGCGGCACCGGCACGCTGGATTTCGTGCGCGCCTATCCGCCGCTGGTGAACTGGGAAAATGAAACCGCGTTTGCCGCGCAGGTGGCCGAAGACGCCTTCGGCGCCGAGAACGTGGTGCGCGAAATGCCGCCGTTCATGGGGGCGGAAGACTTTTCCTTCTTCCTGGAAGCGCTGCCTGGCACGTACCTGTTCCTGGGCAACGGCGACGGCGATCACCGCATGGAAAGCTATCACGGCATGGGGCCGTGCCAGCTGCACAACCCCAACTACGACTTCAACGATGCCTTGCTGCCGGTGGGCGCGACGTACTGGGTCAAGCTGGTCGAGGCCTTCCTGCCCGCGCAGAAGTGATTTTCCTCGCATCCTGGCGGCGGATTCGCTCTGCCGTTCAGCCATAAGCGCTATTAGCTTATGCGTGCAGCACATGAAGCCGCCCACCTTCCCCCGGGCGGCTTTTCTATATGACGGGAAGCTTTGTTCAAACGCCGATATCTTCGTTTGAGATACAAGGCGCGCTTTCCATAATCGATCATTCCTGATCCGCCCGTGAGCGGATCGCAGAGCCAGCGCGGGCGGTATTGCCGCCTTGCGAACCGGAGCGATCGATGTCCCAGAGCAATGCCCTGCGGCGTGTGGAGGCCAGCCCCGCCGCCGCCCAATCGCAGACGTTCGAGCTGCGGCCCCTGCCGGGCCCGGTTGGCGCGGAGATCATCGGCCTGGACCTGTCGCGCGAGCTGACATCGGCCGATTTTTCGCGGGTGCACCAGGCGCATCTGGACCATCATCTGCTGGTGTTTCGCGACCAGCGCATCACGCCGCAGCAGCACATCGATTTCAGCCGCCGCTTTGGCCGCCTGATGATTCACGTGCTGCACCAGTTCCATCTGGCCGGACACCCTGAAATCCTGATCGTGTCCAACATCGTCGAAGACGGCAGGCCTGTCGGTCTGGGCGATGCCGGCAAGTACTGGCATTCGGACATCTCGTACAAGGCACTGCCTAGCCTGGGTTCGCTGCTGCATGCGCAGGAGCTGCCGGCTGAAGGCGGCGATACGCTGTTCGCCAACATGCACCTGGCCTACGACACGCTGCCCGCGGCGCTGCGCAGCGCCATTGAGGGCAAGCGTGCGGTGCATTCCTACCTGGCCAAGTACGGCCAGCTGCAAAAGGAAGGCAACTGGCGCCCCAACCTGAGCGCGCAGCAGGTGGCGCAGGTGCAGGAAGTGGTGCATCCGGTCGTGCGCACGCACCCGGAGAACGGACGCCGTGCGCTGTTCGTCAGCGAAGGCTTCACGACCCGCATCGAAGGCCTGCCGGAAGACGAAAGCCGGCAACTGCTGGACGAACTGTTTGCGCACAGCATCCGGCCGGATCATCTGTACCGCCACCGCTGGCAGCCGCATGACCTGGTGTTCTGGGACAACCGTTCGCTGATCCACCTGGCCGGCGGCACGCCCGACCATCTGCGCCGCAAGCTGTACCGCACCACCATCGAAGGCGATGTGCCGGTCTGACATCGGACCGTTTTTCGCCACCCTGCTTATCCACAAGGACCGCCATGCGTCTCTCTCCTGATCTACGTGAACGGCTCGTCCGCACCGCGACCGGCGCCGGCCTGGCGTTGGCGCTCGCCCTTGTCGCCCTCGCCTCACCTACGCCGGCAAGCGCCGCCCAAGCGGGTCAGGCCAATCTGCCCGCGGTGTCCGCCTCTCTACAATAGGTCTCGTCGCTCGTGATCCTGGCCCGTGCCACCGCGGAGCCAGCCGCGCGAGCTTTCCGGGACCGATATGCTGCTTGCCACTTCCTCGATCGACCTGATCGGCAATACCCCGCTGGTAACCCTGGGCCGCATTCACGACGGCCCTGGGCGCATCGTCGCCAAGGCGGAATTCCTGCAGCCCGGCGGCAGCGTCAAAGACCGTGCTGCCCGCGCCATTCTGCTGGCCGCGCGGGCGGATGGCCGGCTTCAGCCGGGGATGCCGGTGGTGGAAATGACCAGTGGCAACATGGGGGCGGGTCTGGCCGTGGCCTGCGCCGCGCTGGGGCACCCGCTGGTGGTGACGATGTCTGCCGGCAACAGCCCTGCCCGCGCCCGCATGCTGGAAGGCCTGGGCGCCGAGGTGGTGCTGGTGGCGCAAGTGGATGGCGCCCCCGGGCAGGTCACCGGTGCCGACGTGCAGGCCGCCGCTGATGTCGCGGCTCGCATCGCGGCCGAACGCGGCGGCTTCTATGTGGACCAGTTCAACGCCGTCGAATGCATTGCGGCGCACGAAGCGGGCACGGGCCGGGAAATCCTGGATCAATTGGGTAGTGCGCCGGATGGCTGGGTCGCAGCCGTAGGCACGGGTTGCACGTTCATGGGCGTGGCGCGCGCATTGAAGGCGGCCAATCCGGCGACCGTGTGCGCGGCGGTCGAGCCGCAGGGCAGCGAAGTGCTGGCCGGCGCGCCCGTCATGAAGGCTCGCCACGTGATCCAGGGCACCAGCTACGGCGCCGTGCCGCCCCACTGGGATGCCACGCTGATGGACCTGAGCCTGGCAGTAACCGATGACGAGGCCGAGGACTGGCGCCGCCTGCTGGCCGTGCGCGAGGGGCTGTACGTGGGGTTTTCGGCCGCGGCCAACGTGTGCGCGGCGGTGAAGCTGTTGCAGTCCGGACGGCTGCGGCCGGACGCGACGGTGGCTACCGTGTTGTGCGACACCGGCTTGAAGTATTAGGCCTGGGATACCCGATTCAACGCAATATCGGGTCAATGTCGGCCGAAGCTGTGGATATCCCTGTGAAAGTCCTGTGGATTGCCTGTGAAAGGCTTGTGGATAAAAAAGAATAACTTTCCACCCCACCCTCTGGGGATAAGTCGCTGGCAGGGATTTTCGGAGTCTTTCGGCGCCAAACGGCAAGGCAGCAATGAAAACGGGCGGCCCGAAGGCCGCCCGCCAGGGCCACGCAGTCAACACCGCGCGGCATCCGTGCTGGTGCGTTACAGCTTCAAGCCCAGCGCCTTGGCCACGCCCGCGGCATAGGCCGGATCGGCCTTGCGGAAGTGCTCCAGCTGACGGCGCTGGATTTCCTCGGGCACGTCCGCCATGTGGCGGCCGATGTTGCCGAACAGCAGTTCCTGTTGCGCCGGCGTCATCAGGCGGAACAAGGCGCCCGGCTGCGAGTAGTAGTCGTCGTCCACGCGGTGGTTCCAACGGGCCGCGGCCTGGCCGTCCAGCGCCAGCGGCGGTTCGCCGGCCGACGGGGTTTCCTTCCATTCACCGGCGCTGTTGGGCTCGTAGTTCAGCGTGCCGCCGGCATTGCCGTCCACGCGCGATGCGCCATCGCGGTGGTAGCTGTGGAACGGGCAGCGCGGCGCGTTCACCGGAATCTGGTGGTGGTTGATCCCCAGGCGATAGCGATGCGTGTCGCCATACGAGAACAGGCGGCCCTGCAGCATCTTGTCCGGCGAGAAGTCGATGCCCGGCACCACGTTGGCCGGCGTGAAGGCGGCCTGCTCGACTTCGGCGAAGTAGTTTTCGGGGTTCTTGTTCAGTTCCAGCACGCCCACGTCGATCAGCGGGTAGTCGCCATGCGGCCACACCTTGGTGAGATCGAACGGGTTGATGTGGTAGGTCTCGGCTTCGGCCTCGGGCATGATCTGCACCTTCAGCGTCCACTTCGGGAAATTGCCCTGTTCGATGTTGTTGAACAGGTCGCGCTGCGAGCTTTCGCGGTCGTGGGCCACCACTTGCGCGGCTTGCTCGTCGCTCAGACAGGCAATGCCTTGCTGCGACTTGAAGTGGAACTTCACGTAGAAGCGTTCGCCGTTGGCGTTGACGAAGCTGAAGGTGTGCGAGCCGAAGCCATGCTGCTGGCGCAGGTTGGCGGGAATGCCGCGGTCGCTCATCAGGATGGTGACCTGGTGCAGCGATTCGGGGCTGAGCGACCAGAAGTCCCAGGCGGCGGTGGCGCTGCGCAGATTGGTCTTGGGGTCGCGTTTCTGGGTGTGGATGAAATCGGGGAACTTGAGCGGGTCGCGGATGAAGAATACCGGCGTGTTGTTGCCCACCAGGTCCCAGTTGCCCTCGTCGGTATAGAACTTGATGGCGAAGCCGCGCACGTCGCGTTCGGCGTCGGCCGCGCCGCGTTCACCGGCCACGGTCGAAAAGCGCAGGAACAGCGGGGTTTGCTTGCCCACCTTCGAGAAGATGCTGGCGCGGGTGTAGCGCGAGATGTCGTGGGTGACGGTAAAGGTACCGTAGGCGCCCGAACCCTTGGCGTGCACGACGCGTTCCGGGATGCGTTCCCGGTCGAAATGGGCGAGCTTTTCGATCAGCCAGAAGTCTTGCAGCAGCGCGGGGCCCCGTGGGCCCGCGGTCAGCGTGTTGTTGTTGTCGGCCACCGGGGCGCCAGAGGCGGTGGTCAGAGGCTTCTTGTCGGTCATGGCAACTCCCTACGTAATTCCTGGAATGCGCGGCGACTGGGCCGGCGCGCGCAACGTGATGGATACCGCCCCGGACATAGCCGGCCGGGGAATATCTCCGACACATCATAGGGGTCTATGTTTCCACTGTGAAGTTGATTGAACTAGTAAATTTGATTGAAAATAACTATCGTTGGTGCGGCATGCACCCCGTCGTCGCCTGAACGCAGGCGAAAAAAAACCGGCCTCAGGAGGCCGGTTTTTCGTGGCGCGAAGCGATCAGCGGCTGGCCGCGGCTTCTGCCTTGCGCTGCATGGCGCGGGTAATGGACCACTGCTGGGCGATAGACAGGGTGTTGTTGACGCACCAGTAGAGCACCAGGCCGGCCGGGAAGAAGAACATCATCCCGCCGAACACCAGCGGCATGATCATCATGACCTTGGCCTGGACGGGGTCCGGGGGCGTCGGGTTCAGCTTGATCTGCAGGAACATGGTGGCCATCATGATGGCGGGCAGAATGAAGAACGGGTCGCGGATCGACAGGTCATGAACCCACAGGATCCAGGGCGCGCCGCGCATTTCCACGCTGGCCAGCAGCACCCAGTACAGCGAGATGAACACCGGGATCTGCACCACCATCGGCAAGCAGCCGCCCAGCGGGTTGATCTTTTCGGTGCGGTACATCTCCATCATGGCCGCATTGAGCTTCTGCTTGTCGTCGCCGTACTTTTCCTTCAGGGCCTGCAGGCGCGGGGCGACCTGCTTCATGCGGGCCATCGAGCGATAGCTGGCGGCGGCCAGGGGGTAGAACAGGGCCTTGATCAGCACGGTCAGGGCGACGATGGTCCAGCCCCAGTTGCCCAGGATGGAGTGCAGCCAGGTCATCAGCGTGAACAGCGGCTTGGCGATGATGGTCAGCCAGCCGTAGTCGACCACGAGTTCCAGGCCGGGGGCGAGTGCCGCCATGGCCTTCTGGTCTTGCGGGCCGACCCACAGGTGCGAATCGACGCGGGCAGCGGCGCCCGGGGCGATTTCGCCAACGGCTTCGATGGTGCGGGCGGCGTACAGGTTCTTCTGCACTTCCAGCACTTCGTTGCTGCGCGGCTTGCCTTGCGGCGGCACCCAGGCGGTGGCGAAGTAGTGCTGGACCACGGCGATCCAGCCGTTGTCCGTCTGCTTGATGTAGTTGGCCTTCTTCTTTTCGATGTCGGCGAAGGTCATCTTCTGGAACTTGTCCTGTTCCGAGTAGACGGCGATGCCGGTGAACGTGTGATAGAAGCTGGAGGTGTCGGCCGGGTCGTTGCCGTCGCGCTCGAGCTGCAGGTACAGCGCGGGCGTCACGGGGGCGGCGCCGACGTTGGCCAGGTCGTGGCGCACGTCGATGTCGTAGCGGCCGCGATGCAGGGTGAAGGTCTTGGTGACCTTGACGCCGCCGGATTCGGCTTCGAACGTCACGTCCAGGTTGTCGCCGGTGAGCTGGCGATCGGTGGAGACGACGCGGAAAGGCGTCTGGTGCGTCGGGAAGCTCTGGCCGTTGCCTGCGCCGACCACGCCGGTCTGCGCGACGTAGTTCAGGCCTGCGGCGCGATCCAGCAGCACGGTGGGCTTGTCGGGTTGGCCGGTGGCCGGGTACTTCAGCAGCTCGGCGCGCACCAGTTGGGCGCCCAGCGTGTCGAATGTCAGGCGCAGCACGTCGGTGGTGATGACGACTTCTTCCGAGCGCGTCGGGGCCGGCGTGGCGGCGCCCGGCACGGCCGAAGGCGCGGGAGCGCTGGCGGCGGTGGGCGCATTGGGCACCGAAGGCGTCGCGTTGTTCGCGGCGGCCGGCGTGCCGTTGGCGCTCGTGCTGGCCGCGGGCGTGGGGCCCCCGAACAACGACGGCTTGCCGTTATGGATCTGCCAGTTGTTCCAAAGGAGCAACAGCGAGAAGGAAAAAATCATCCAGAGGACGGTTCGTCGGATATCCATGGTGCCTACTGAAGTGAATACGGGCCAGCAAAGCCCGCCAGTTTAGCGTCAATCGTGCTCGGTGCGGTGGCCATGGGAGCAGCAAGCGCCGCCGTTGGTTCCCTTGGCCGGCGGAACCGGGTCCCAGCCGCCGGGCGTCCAGGGATGGCACCGGCCGATGCGCCGGACCATCAGCCAGAAGCCGCGCCAGGGACCGTGGCGTTCGATCGCCTCGATCGCGTACGCCGAGCAGGTCGGGGTAAAGCGGCACTGCCGGCCGATCCAGGGGCTCAGGAAGAACCTGTAGAACCGGATCGGGGCAATGAGTATTGCGGCCCCCACGGATCGCCCGCGTCGCGGACGGCTTGCCTGCCGGGGGGATGGGCCGTTCATCGCGCGATCCGCTCGAAGTGAGCGTCCGCTTCGGCCCTGGCCGCGCGTTTGAGCGCGGTGAGCGTGGCGGGCGCCACCTTGCAGTGCAGCCGCACGACGTAGTCTTTTGCCGGAAGCGCCAGGCGCCGGTGACGGAACGCCTCGCGGATGACCCGCTTCAAGGCATTGCGCGTGGTGGCGTGGGCGGCGAACCGCTTGGCGATCACCAGGCCCAGGCGGGCACAGGCGTCCTGGCCGGGAGGCAGATCGTTGGGAGCGGCGCTCACAACGAAAAACGCCCCTCGGGCAAGACGCCGGCCTTTGAGGGCGGCGGCGAACTCGGAGGGGCGATGCAGCCGCGCCTCCGGGGGAAGCGTGGAGCGCGGCATGGACTGCGGGTCAGGCGTTTGCGCGGAACCGGGACGGGATTGCGAGAGGTCTTGCAATATGGCCGGTCCGTGCAAAAAAAGTCAGGCTTCCGGCAAAAGACCGGAAACGCGGGACTTAGACGGCCAGACGCTTGCGGCCCTTGGCGCGGCGGGCGCTCAGGATGGCGCGGCCAGCGCGGGTTTTCATGCGCACGCGAAAGCCATGGGTGCGCTTGCGGCGGGTAACGGAAGGTTGGTAGGTACGTTTCATGGACGATCCACAAAAAGAACAAAAGTCAGAAGGGACCTGCCCGGAGGGTTCCTGGTCGCAGATCCAAAGCGGGTATCTAGTAAGCGATTCTGCCGCGTCATGGCACGTGAAGTGCAAAAACGCCAGCAAAAACAGACTTGTAGACGGGGCTTGGGGCCGGGGATTCCCCGGGCGACCTATTCAGCAAGGCCAGGATTCCAGGCGAACGCCAGTGTAGCGCTCGCGGTGATACCGGGCCTTCTGCGAAACCTTCTGACAGACAGAATTCGGAAAAGCCCACCATTTCAGCAAGTTTTCCCTGTCTTGTCAAACAGTTAAGGGGGCGGCATGTGCAGGCTTATGCCCTACCCTGTGGATAACCCATGCCCAGGCAAGGTAGAATCGAGGTTTGAATAAGAGCGAC